>NZ_AXAZ01000057.1 GCF_000473065.1 Bradyrhizobium sp. WSM1743 | reverse complement strand
CGGGTCATGCGATGCTGGCCTCCAATCCAGTCAGCATCTTGAATCACAATCCGCCAAAAACCGGAATCCCTCCGATTCAATCAAGCGAGGAAATGCTCTAGCCGGAGCCGGGCGGCGGCAGGAAGTGGACGTTGAACTCGGCGGCCATCGCCACCACGTCCTCGGGCTTCTGCTCCTTCATGTTGTGAAGGCCCCAGAACAGGTCGAACAGCTTGCGGCTCGGGGAGACCCAGAACAGCACCTTTGCGGTCTGCTCCGACTTGTTGAAGATGCCGTGCGGCACGCCCATACCGAGCCGGATCAGATCGCCTGCGGTTGCCTGCGCCTCCGAATTGCCGAGCACGAAATCGAGCTTGCCCTCCAGCATGTAGAGATATTCGTCCTGGTCGGGATGGATATGCGGCGGCACGAAGGTGCCCGGCGGCAGCGTCGCATGCCAGGAGAAGCTGTTCTCGGCGCAGCTCTTCGGCACATAGGTCTGGCCGAGGATGTTCCAGGAAATGCCCTGGATGCCCTCATTGGCCCGGGTGATGCCGGTGATTTCACTCTTCATTGCAGTCCTCCCGTAACACGCTTCGGCTCAGTTCGCCGCCTTGCAATCCTTGGCATAGCGGTCGCCGTAGTTCTCAAAGACCTTCTGCACGATCTCGGTCTGGAACTTGCCGTCCGGGCGCTTGGCGACCTTTGTCAGATAGAAATCCTGGATGGGGTAGCCGTTGATGTTGAACTTGAAAGTGCCGCGCACCGATGTGAAGTCCGCCTTCTTCAGCGCGGCCTTCACGGCGTCCTTGTTGGAGAGATCGCCCTTGACCGCCTTGACCGCGCTGTCGATCAGCATGGCGGCGTCATACGCTTGAGCGGCGTAGGTCCCCGGAACGCTGTTGTAGGCAGCCTCATAAGCTGCGACAAATTTCTTGCTCTGGGGATTGTCGAGATTGGGTGCCCAATTGGCACCACCGAACATGCCGACGGCCGCGTCCTGCTGCGCCGGCAGGGTCGATTCATCCACCGTGAAAGCCGAGAGCACCGGAATGGTATCGGCGAGCCCGGCCTGCCGGTACTGCTTGACGAGATTGACGCCGAGGCCGCCCGGCATGAACGTGAACAGTGCATCGGGCTTCTGCGACGCGATCTTGGACAGTTCCGGCTGGAAATCCAGCGTGTTCAGCGGCATGTAGGATTCTTCGACGATCTCGCCCTTGTAGTCCAGCTTGAAGCCCGCCACCGAATCCTTGCCGGCCTGATAGTTCGGCACCATCAGGTACATGCGCTTGTAGCCGCGATCCTGCGCGACCTTGCCGAGAATCTCGTGCACCTGATCGTTCTGATACGACGTCACAAAGAAGAACGGGTTGCAGTCCTTGCCGGCGAACGTCGATGGGCCGGCATTGGGGCTGATCAGGAAGGTCTTCGATTCCGTGATGGGCCGGTGGATCGCCTGGAGGATATTGGAGAAGATCGGGCCGACCACGAAGTCGACCTTCTCACGCTCAAGAAGGCCCTTGACCTTGGTCACTGCTGCATCCGGCTTGAGCTCATCGTCGACGACGACGACCTCGACGTCGCGGCCGCCGATCTTGCTGCCGAGATCCTTTACAGCGAGCGTGAATCCGTCGCGAACCTGTTGGCCAAGCGCGGCGGCAGGTCCCGACAGGGTCACGATCACACCCAGCTTGATTTTTTCCTGGGCGAGGACAGGCGTCACCACGGTGCCGAGCAGCACGGCGGCTGCGGCCAAGGTCATTTGCGTCTTCATGATCTGTCCCTCGTGACGATTGGCTCGCGCTGCAAGCCACGTACTCCAATTCAAGCTTATGCCGATGATGGCCGCCCCGGCAAGCCGAGCTCAAGGCACCACATCCCGCGGGCAGCTATGCATGCAAGCGGCGCGCCAATTATTTGAAGCCTAAAGAAATTGACGTGCGGTCGATTGTTGCAGCTTTGGACTTGCAGCCGGCTTCAATTTATTTGAAGCTCAAAACGTTGGGGAATCCGTGCCGGCGCCAATGCCGGCCGTGAGTGACTGCATCAACATGCTCGATTCCGAGACCAAGGCTGTCGAAACGCCGGAGGACCACGCCGAAGAGCTTCGGCTGTGGCTGCGGCTCTTGACCTGCACGACGCTGATCGAGGGCGAGGTGCGCGGCCGGCTGCGGCAGCGGTTCGATGTCACGCTGCCGCGTTTCGACCTGATGGCGCAGCTCGACAAGGCGCCTGATGGTATGACGCTGTCCGACGTCTCCAAGCGCATGATGGTCTCCAACGGGAATGTCACGGGTCTGGTCGAGCGCCTGGTGGAATCCGGTCATCTCGACCGGCGGACCTCGGAGACCGACCGCCGCGTCCAGGTGATCCGCCTCACGAAGCTCGGCCGGGCCGAGTTTCGCAGGATGGCCGCCGAGCATGAGACCTGGATCGCCGATCTCTTCGCCGACCTCTCTCCAAAGGACGTGCGCGAATTGATGCGCCTCCTCGCCAAGACCAAGGCCTCGGCGCAGAAATCGGCCGCGCGGCGCCGGCCCTAGCGCCACGGTCGGCCGGTCCGCCAATCCACTTTGCCGCAGCAAAATGCACGGGATGCCCAAAATCCGCTATTGCGCCGAATTGTTTTAAGCCTAAAATGTTTCCCAGATAGTGCTGCCGGGTGCTTTCCATGCGCAAAGGAGCGTGCGATGGCCAACGCCGCCAAGGTTCAAGCGTCGGGCTCGTATGACGGCAATGCCGCGACGGCCCATGTCGATACGTTCGCGCGGGACCATCTGCCGCCGCGCGAGCTCTGGCCCGAATTCATTTTCACGCGGCCGGAGCTACGCTATCCCCCGCGACTGAACTGCGTCAGCTATTTCCTCGATCGCTGGGTCGAGCAGGGCCGGGGCGATGCCCCCTGCGTCATCAGCCCCGCCGTCAGCTACACCTATCGCGAGCTGCAGGCGCTCGTGAACCGCATCGCCAACGTTCTGGTCGGCAAGCTTGGTCTCGTGCCCGGCGGCCGCGTGCTTTTGCGCTCTGCCAACAACCCCATGATGGTTGCGACCTATCTCGCGGTGATCAAGGCCGGCGGCATCGTCGTGGCGACGATGCCGCTGCTCCGCGCCAAGGAGCTGTCCTATCCGATTCAGAAAGCGGCGATCACGCTGGCACTGTGCGACGGAAAACTCTCCGAGGAAATGGAGAAGGCGAAGCTAGCTGCGCCCGGTCTCGAGCGCGTCGTTTATTGGGGCAACGGCGCCTCCGATTCGCTCGAAGCGTTGATCGCGGATGCGAGCCCGGAGTTCAGGGCTCTCGATACCGCCGCCGATGACATCTGCCTGATCGCTTTCACGTCGGGCACGACAGGCGATCCCAAGGGCACCATGCATTTCCATCGCGACATGCTCGCGGTCTGCGACGGTTATGCACGCAACATCTTGCAGGCCGAGCAGAAGGATCGCTTCATCGGCTCGGCCCCGCTCGCCTTCACCTTCGGCTTCGGCGGCGTGTTGTTTCCGATGCATATCGGCGCCTCCTTCGTGGTGCTGGAGAAGACGACGCCGGACGACATTCTGAATGCGATCGAGCAGTACAAGACCACGGTCTGCTTCACGGCGCCGACCGCATACCGGGCCATGCTCGGCAAGCTCGCAGGCCGCAACATCGCTTCGCTCCGCAAATGCGTCTCCGCCGGCGAGACGCTGCCCAAGCCGACATTCGAAGCCTGGCTGAAGGCCACCGGGATCAAGCTGATGGACGGCATCGGCTCGACCGAACTGCTGCATATCTTCATCAGTGCGACCGAGGCCGAGATCCGTCCCGGCGCCACCGGAAAGCCGGTGCCGGGCTATGAAGCCAAGATCGTCGACGACGACGGCCGTGACGTGCCGCCGGGCACGATGGGGAAGCTTGCCGTGCGCGGGCCGACCGGCTGCCGCTATCTGGCCGACGAGCGGCAGCGGAAATACGTCGAGAACGGCTGGAACATCACCGGCGACACCTATCTGATGGATAGCGACGGCTATTTCTGGTACCAGTCGCGCTCCGACGACATGATCGTGTCGGCCGGCTACAACATCGCAGGGACCGATGTCGAGGCAGCGCTGCTCACGCATCCGGCGGTCGCCGAATGCGGTGTGGTCGGCGCCCCGGACGAGGCGCGCGGCATGATCGTGAAGGCCTATGTCGTCCCCGCGCCCGGCGTGACGCCTGACGCTCAGCTCGTGGCCGAGTTGCAGGAGCATGTCAAACGCGAGATCGCGCCGTACAAATATCCGCGCGCCATCGAATTCGTGGCGCAATTGCCGAAGACCGAGACCGGCAAGTTGAAACGCTTTGCCCTGCGGCAGTTGGCGCAGGCCGCAGTGAAGTCCTCAGGCGTCGCTGCGGAATGAGAGAAGGATAGAGAATTGTCCGTAACGACGCCGAAAGGCCCGCAACTCGCGGTGCTGCCGACAGCAGCCGAGGACGGAACGCGCATCAGGGCGCAGATCCTCCAGCCATCGGGCTGGCCGGTGCCGAAGGGCTATGCCAACGGCATGGCTGCCGAGGGGCGCATCGTCGTCACCGGCGGGGTGATCGGCTGGGACGCCGAAGAGCGTCTCGCCGACGGCTTCGTCGCACAGGTGCGTCAGACCTTGAGCAACATCGCCGCGATCCTGGCCGAGGCCGGTGCCCGGCCCGAGCACCTCGTGCGTCTGACCTGGTACGTCGTCGATATGGACGAGTATCTGGCCAATCTGAAGGAGCTGGGCAGGGTCTACCGCGACGTCTTCGGAGCGCACTATCCTGCAATGGCGCTGGTTCAGGTGGTCCGCCTCGTGGAGAAGGCGGCGCGCGTCGAGATCGAAGCCACCGCCGTCATTCCTCGCTGAGCTCTGCCGCGATCAGCTCGTCTCGATCAGCTCGCCTTGGCGAGCTCATCGTCCCTCCGAGCTCGGCGCGAGATCCGAGGAGCGGAAGGGCTTGGCCTTGTCCAATTTCCGGTAGGCCACTGACGCCGTTCGCAACAGCTTCTTTTCCCGCTTGCGGTTGAGGAAGCGATGGCCTGCATCGAGGCTGGCGCCATTCAACGATGCTGCCAGCGCTTGTCCTCGTGCATCGTCGTTCAATTGTCCGAGCGACCGCTGCGCCTTGCGCAATTGCTTGAGGATGGACTTCTGCTTCGTCGCCGCTCCATCGGCGAACAGATCCGCAAGCGACTCGATCGAATAGGTCATCCGCTTGTTGAGGAGCCGCAGCTTGTGACGTTCCTCGACATCGAGCCTCTTCAGCTTCCGGGCCTTCTTGAGCAGCGTTGTCTCCCACTCCGTCAGCCGTTCCATCGCGTGATCGGCGAGCGTGCGGCGGCGCAATCGAATGGCTTCCTTGCCGCGCCGGGTCGACCAGGCGCCGCTATCGATCCACGTTGAGATCTGCTCGACCAGGCGGCGGTAGCGCGTGGATCGCAGCGCGCGCGCCAGCAGCCGGTGGCTCTCGGCCCGTTTCTCGTCCCAGTGCTGAAGCTCGGCGACTACGGCAAGCTCGTCACCACTCTCGGCGACGACCCGCTCGATTGCCACGTCGAGATCCCGCACCACGCCGAGCTGGCCGTTCAGCCATTTCAGTTCGGTCCAGACATTCGGCCGCAGGGCATCATCGACCATCGGCGAGAAGAAGCGGATGGCAGTTCGCAGATGCGTCAGTGCGATGCGGATCTGGTGCAGTGCGTCGGGATCGCCGCGGCAGGTGCCGTCGTGTTGAGCGAGCACGGCGTCGAGGTGACGGCGGGCGATGATCCGGAAAGCCGTATCGCAGGCCATGCCGGGGCTGAGGCGGGCGGGCAGGGTGTTGCGCCGCGTCGCCGGCCTGGCATGCGTGGTCGCCGTCGAGCTTGTGATGGGTCGCGACATCCTTGCTCGCATCAATCAGATTGCCCTATTTCCCCCACAGCGATCGCGTCCCGGCAGTTCTGGAGCGTCTGCTCCTGTGTCCCGGATGCATCGATGGTCGCCCAACCGACATGGCCGATATTATAGTGCTCTTGCAGCGCGGCAACCTCTTGCGTGGCATCCGATGCGTCTCCCCGGCGGCTTCCGATCCGCATCTGCCGGGTCGCGAGGTCTGCGACCAGGAACAGACCGTTCAGCGACACATTGCGCTCGCGCGCGAGCGCGGTGACCGCGTCGCGTTCGTCCTCGCGAGCGAATACACCGTCGATGATCGCCGAATGCCCCTGCGCCAGCACCCGCCGGGCGTGCTGAGCCAGCGTGTCGTAAACGCGGGCCGTGACCTCCGGCGTATAGGCGGATGGCGGCAGGCGGTGCGTGTCCTCGACCCCGAATATTTGCTTGCGGGCGAGATCGCTGCGCAGCACGACGGCCCCCGGCTGCGGCGCGATGAGCGGGGCGAGTGCGTGCGCCAAGACAGTCTTTCCGGTGCCGGACAATCCGCCGACCGCAATCAGACGCGGAGCAGGAGGGCGGATCAGCATCTGGGCGAGTTCAAAATAGCGCTGTGCCTGGTCAACAATACCGGGAGCATCGGAACGCGGCCGCTTTAGCCGTGCCAAGGCAACTTGGGCGCGGATCGCCGCCCGGATCGACATGAACAGCGGCAGGGCCGAGAGCGCGTCGAGATTGTCGGTCGGCGTCGTGGCGAGATAGCGGTTCAGGACCATGTTCGCCGCGCTTGGCTGGTGGTGTTGCAACAGGTCCATCAGCGTGAATGCGAGATCGTAGAGCACGTCGACCGTTGCCATCTGCGCATCGAACTCGATCGCATCGAACAGCACGGGCTGATTATCGATCAGAACGATATTTGCGAGATGCAGATCGCCATGACAGCGCCGCACGAAGCCCCGGTGGCCGCGCTCTGCGAGCAGGGGACCAATGCGCAGGAATGCCGCGTGCGAGGCCTCGCCGAGCTTTTCGATGTCTTCCGCGCTGAAATGTCCTCCGGCCCGCAGACCGTTGCTGTTGCCGACGATCAGGGCAGGGATGGAGGAGACCCATGCATTTCCGTTGGCGCGCATCGCCGCCGCGTGTGACGCCGCGATCGCGTCGGCAGCCGCCGAGGCGAGCTTCGTGTCCAGCGGGCCGGCCTTGGCCAGATGATCCAGCGTCCTGCTTTCGTCGAAGCGCGACATGTCGACCGCATACTCGATCGGTCGGCCGGCGCCGTCGACCTTCACCGATCCATCCGGCTCTTCCGTGATCGCCACGACGCGGTGATAGATCTGCGGCGCCAGCGGCCGGTTGATCCTGATCTCCTCCTCGCAGGCTGCCTTGCGCTTCTCAAGTGTCGAATAATCGAGGAACGGAAACCGGACGGCGCGCTTGATCTTCAGCGCGCGCTTTGCGTCCAGGAACACCGAGGCTGCATGCGTGTCGATCCGCGTCACGCCGGGATGGTCGGTCAGCATCCGGAAGATGCGCTCCTGGGTCGTCGTTTCATCTTTCAGCGAAGCGGGCATTGGAAGCACCATCAGGGCGTCAGCACGGCCGCGCCGAGGATCTGGCCGTTCCGCAGCATGCTCAGAGCCTCGTTGGCCTGATCGAGCGGAAACGCCGTCGTCTCGGTGCGCACGCCGGCTTGCCGAGCGATCTTTAGAAAATCGAGGCCATCCTGCCGGGTCAGATTGGCGACCGAGACCAGCTGCCGTTCCTGCCAGAGCAAGTCATACGGAAAACTTGGAATGTCGGTCATGTGGATGCCGGCGCATACGACGCGACCGCCTTTGCGGACGGCGCGCAACGCGGCCGGGACAAGCTCGCCGGCCGGTGCGTAAATGATGGCGGCATCGAGCGGCTCGTCCGGCATTTGGTCCGATGACCCGGCCCAGACCGCGCCGAGGCGACGCGCAAGGTCTTGTGCAGTTGCGTCGCCGCGTCGCGTGAATGCATGGACGGATCGTCCCTGCCAAACCGCGACTTGCGCGATGATGTGGCCGGCCGCGCCAAAGCCATAGAGGCCGAGCCTGTCGGCGTGGCCGGCCAGGACCAGCGAGCGCCAGCCGATCAGCCCTGCGCACAGCAGAGGCGCAATCTCCACGTCGCTGCCGGCCTCACCGAGCGGAAAGGCGTAGCGTGCGTCGGCGATTGTGTGGGTTGCGTAGCCGCCGTCGCGCGTGAAGCCGGTGAACAGCGGGGCGTCACACAGATTTTCCATGCCCTCCCGGCAGAAGCGACACTTTCCGCAGGTGAAGCCGAGCCAGGGAATGCCGACCCGGTCGCCAGACGCATGTGTTGCCACATTCGGGCCTACGAGATCGACCCGGCCGACGATCTCGTGGCCAGGCACGATCGGATAGCGAATATCGGGCAGTTCGGCATCGACGAGATGAAGATCGGTCCGGCATACGCCGCAGGCGCTGATCTTCACCCGGATCTGACCCTCGCCCGGCATCGGGTCAGGCCGCTCCTCCATCTGGAGCCGTGCTCGTGGGGCCGACAACACCATCGCACGCATGAGTCTCTCCGGGCGAACCGCTCCGATTGAGTTATTCATAGAATGACCCAGCGGCCAGTCCACGTCGGTCAATGCCTGTTCCCGGGCGACCGGACGGAGTTTCCTCTGCCTTGACGGGGATCAAGCGTCTCGACGTGAGCCGGCCTATTGTGGTGATTGAGGAGAATTCCGATGCCCATCAAGGACGTCTTTCTGCCCCTTGTCGGCCAGCCGCGCGGGCCAACCCTGGTTGCGATCGAGGGCGAATTCCCATGGCATCGATGCGATCGTGATGGGCGCCTATCATCATTCGCGCCTGAACGAGATCGTATGGGGCGGTGTGACAAAGACCGTCATTGGCCAGCCACCCTGCTGGGTTATGATCTCACATTGGGCTCCTTCTTCTTCCGGCCTGATCGTCAACCATCGGAACCGCCGCCGACCAAGCGCATTTGCTTCCATGTCAATCTATCGTCTGAACATCCTGCTGTCGCCGCGCTCAGTTGCGCTGGTCGGGGCGAGCGCCCGTCCGGCGTCGGTGGGACGTGCCGTCCTGGAGAACATTCGCAAGGCCGAATTCAAGGGGCAGTTTGGCCTCGTTAATCCGCGCCATGCCGAGATCGGCGGCGTTGCGGCGGTGAGGAGCCTGGACAGATTGGACTTCGTGCCCGAGCTCGTGGTCATCACCGCGCCCGCGAGCGAGGTTCCAGACATTGTCGACCAAGCCGGGCATCGCGGGTCTGCGGGCGCGCTGATCGTCTCGGCCGGGCTCGGTCAGGGACCGGGATCGCTGCATGAGGCTACAAGCGCGGCTGCCCGCAAACACGGCATGCGGCTGATCGGGCCGAACTGCCTCGGCATCATGATGCCAGGCGTCAGTCTGAACGCCAGTTTCGCCGCGCACATGCCGGGAGCGGGCAACCTCGCGCTGATCTCGCAATCCGGCGCGATTGCCGCCGGCATGGTGGACTGGGCCGCGCAGCGCGGCGTCGGCTTCTCCGGCATCGTCTCGATCGGTGACCAGATCGACGTCGACATTGCCGACCTGCTCGACCATTTCGCGATGGACCACAAGACCCGCGCGATCCTGCTCTACATCGAGGCCATCAAGGACGCGCGCAAGTTCATGTCGGCCGCGCGCGCTGCCGCGCGCGTGAAGCCTGTCGTCGTGGTGAAGTCCGGCCGCATGGCGCAGGGTGCGAAGGCCGCTGCCACGCATACCGGCGCGCTTGCCGGCGCCGACGCCGTGTACGATGCGGCGTTCCGCCGCGCGGGTGTGCTGCGGGTGTCCGATCTGCGTGAGCTGTTCGATTGTGCCGAGACACTGGGCCGTGTCGAATCGCCGACTGGAAAGCGTCTCGCCATCCTGACCAACGGTGGCGGCATCGGCGTCCTCGCCGTCGATCGATTGGTCGAGCTCGGCGGAGTTTCGGCGACCATCTCGGCCGAGGCGCGCAAGAAGCTCGATGCGGCGCTGCCGCCGACCTGGTCCGGTGCAAATCCCGTCGACATCGTCGGCGACGCCGACGCCTCGCGCTACGCGGCGGCACTGGAGGAACTGCTGGCCGATCGCGACAATGACGCTGTCCTCGTCCTCAACGTGCAAACGGCGATCGCCTCTGCCGCCGAGATCGCGACGACCGTGACGGAGCTCGTCGGCAAATACCGCGAGCAGCACCGCCGATGGGCGAAGCCCGTATTGGCGGCCTGGGTTGGGGCCGATCAGCACATCATTCAGGCACTCTCCGGCGCCGGTGTGCCGAACTATCCCACCGAGGACGATGCCGTGCGCGGCTTCATGCATCTGGTCCGGCACCGCGAAGTGGTGGAGGAGCTGAGCCAGGTGCCTCCCGCGATGCCCGATACGTTCGTTCCGGACGCCCAGGGGGCGAGAGAGATCGTCGCCGCCGCGATCGCGGACGGTCGTGAATGGCTCGAGCCTGTCGAGATCAAGCACCTGCTCGAAGCCTATGACATCGCGATGGTGCCGACCTATGCGGCAACCGATGTCGAGCAGGCGGTGGCCTATGCGAAGGATATCTTCGCACAGGGCGGCACCGTCGTGTTGAAGATCATGTCGCGCGACATCATCCACAAATCCGATGTCGGCGGCGTCATGCTCAACCTGACCACGCCTGAAGCCGTGCGAGAGGCCGCCACGGGCATTCTTGCGCGGGCGAAGAAGCTGCGTCCGGAAGCCCGCATCGGCGGCGTCATCGTCCAGGCGATGGTCGTCAAGGCAAAGGCCCGCGAGCTGATCCTGGGTCTCGCCGACGATCCGACCTTCGGCACGGTGGTCGTTTTCGGCCGGGGCGGAACGGCGGTGGAGATCATCAACGACAAGGCGCTTGCGCTGCCGCCGCTCGATCTGCAACTGGCCCGCGACCTGATCGACCGCACGCGCGTGTCGCGGCTGCTAAAGGCCTACCGTGATGTGCCGGCGGTCAAGCAAGACGCCGTCGCCATGGTGCTGGTCAAGCTCGCGCAGATGGCGGCCGACATTCCCGAGATCCACGAATTCGACATCAATCCGCTGCTGGCGGACGAAGCCGGCGTGACCGCGGTGGATGCCCGCGTCGCGGTCGGGCCGCCGCGGCGGAAGTTCGCCGGCTCCGGCCCGGCCAATTTCGCCGTTCGCGCCTATCCGTCGCAATGGGAGCGGCGCCTCAAGCTCAAGGACGACTGGCGCATCTTCGTGCGGCCCATGCGCCCCGAGGACGAGCCGACCATCCACGAATTCCTGCGTCACGTCACGCCGCACGACCTTCGCCTGCGCTTCTTCGCACCGATGAAGGAGTTCACCCACGAGTTCATCGCACGCCTGACCCAGCTCGACTATGCACGCGCGATGGCCTTCATCGCATTCGACGAGGCCACCGGCGAAATGGTCGGCGTCGTCCGGCTCCATTCGGACTCGATCTACGAGAGCGGCGAATACGCGATCCTGCTGCGGTCCGATCTCAAGGGCAGGGGGCTCGGCTGGACTCTCATGCAGCTGATCATCGACTACGCGCGGTCGGAAGGGTTGAAGACCATATCGGGCGACGTGCTCCAGGAGAACACGGTGATGCTCGACATGTGCCGGCAGCTCGGCTTCGAGGTCAAGCCGGACCCGGCCGAGCCTGATATTTGCGACGTCAGGCTAAAGCTCTAAGCGCGTCAGCTAGGAGCGCGCCTCGGCCGACGAGAAGGTTGCGACCTTTCTGCTCGGCTGGCGTGAGCGGATGGTCGCCCTCAACGAGCTGTCCGACGGCCGATGTTCGCCGAAGCGGGCGCTGGCGTTCGGCAGCGTCTCAACGCAATCTCGGCTTGCGCTGCCTGCAACTTTGCATCGACCGAGACGCATCGGCGCATCCTTCGGATGCAAACTTCCGACTTTACCGCGGCCTTTTCGTGGCATTTGCCTCAAATCGTGCGCGTGCTTTCCGGTTGAAAAGCCTGTTATCGTTGACTACGCAGGAACCCACTGCCTCGTAGTCTTAGGAGCCCCGCGGCGTGCCTCAGGACAAGACCGGCGACCCCCGACAGTCGGCGGGCAACAAACTATCGGTCCTGCGCAAGCACCCGATCTTCGCGGATCTGGAGCCGGAGGCGCTCGATCAACTCTGCCGCTACGCCAAGCACACCTCGGTCAAGCGCGGCGCAACGATCGCCGCCAAGGGCGATCCCGGCAACAGTCTGTTCGCGGTGATCGCGGGGACAGTAAAGATTTCCTCTTCGTCGCCCGATGGACGGAACGCCATCCTCAATCTGATTGGTCCGGGAGAAATTTTCGGCGAGATCGCGGTGCTCGACGGCGCCCCCAGGTCAGCGGATGCGACCGCCAACACCAATTGCGAGCTCTACGTCATCGATCGCCGGGACTTCCTGCCCTTCGTGAAGAGCCAGCCGGCGCTGGCGATGAAATTCATCGAGCTGCTGTGCGCGCGTCTGCGCTGGACCAGTCAGCAGGTCGAGCAGGTGATCCTCCAAAATCTGCCGGGCCGGCTTGCGAGTGCGCTGCTGGGTCTCACCGAAGAGCGCAAGCTCGATTCCGGCAGCGGCACGCTCGCCATCACGCAGCAGGAGATCAGCGAGATGGTCGGGATGACGCGCGAGAGCATCAACAAGCAATTGCGTGCCTGGGCCGGCCGTAACTGGGTCCGCCTCGAGCACGGCGCCATCGTCGTGCTGGATACCGACGCGCTGCGCGAGCTCGCCGAGAGCGGCCTCGACGGCGCGTGACGGCGTCTGCTTGAATCGATTGCCGCGGGCTCGGTGCAACCTCTCCCGCTTGCGGGAGAGGTCGCGCCCACCGGGTCGCGCCAGCAGCGCGCCCGATGACAGGCTCCGGCGCGGGTGAGGGCTTTCTCCTCAAGGGGGTTCTCCCATCGCGGCCCTCTCCCCAGCCCTCTCCCTCAAGCGGGAGAGGGAGTGCACCTCCGTTGTAGCGATCGAACTGATCTCATCACGCGCTAGCTATCGATGATGGCGACGGCGCGGGTCCAGCCAGCGGAGGCGCGCTCGATCTTCACCGGAAAGCACGAGATCGTGAATCCGGTCGCAGGCAGCTGGTCGAGATTGTGCAGCTTCTCGAGATGGCAATAGCCGATGTGCCGTCCCGCCTTATGGCCCTCCCAGATCAGGCCGGCATTTTTTGTTTCGGCATATTTCTTCGCGGTGTAGACGAACGGCGCATCCCAGCTCCAGCCGTCGGTGCCGGTCAGCCGCACGCCGCGTTCGAGCAGATACATGGTGGCCTCATAGCCCATGCCGCAGCCGGAATTGACGTAATCGGCCGTACCGAATTTTGCGCCGGCGCTGGTGTTGATGACGACGATCTCCAGCGGCGACAGCGTGTGTCCGATGCGCTTCAGCTCCTTCTCGACATCCTCGGCACTCGCCACGTAGCCATCGGGCAGATGCCGAAAGTCGAGCTTCACGCCGGGCTGAAAGCACCAATCCAGCGGCACCTCATCGATGGTCCATGATCGCTCGCCGCGATTCATGGTCGGGTGGAAGTGCCAGGGCGCATCGAGATGGGTGCCGTTGTGGGTGGATAGTGAGACCTGCTCGACGGCCCAGCCCTGGCCGTCCGGAAGGTCTTCCGCCTTGAGGCCGTCGAAGAACTGCAGCATGCGCGGCAGGCCCTGCTGGTGATCGATATACTGGATCGTCGGGTGATTGCCGGGCGGATCGGCGGTCACCTCGTTTGCGAGCGGCACCGAGATATCGATCAGCTTCCGCGGCATGGGCATTCCCTCGAAATGGCCTGCTGTCTCGAACATCTTGAGGGGCCGCCATTGGAGCCGTCAAGTCACGGGCTGGCGACGTCGAGCCGGCCCGCCATACCCACCATAATGCGAGTTGCGCTAAGAATTGATCGATGCAACTCTTGCATCGATCAATGCCGGATTTGGCTTGGACAGAAAATGCCGCCCGCCCTAGGGACGACATTGGCGCTTGACTTCGCACCTGAAGTGGAGCGACCCAAGGCGGCCTGCAGCCGGCCCGACAACGATATAATCAATCCAATCGACCAGGAGGAAAGCCCAGATGAAGACGCTCACCGGTATCATCACAGCCGTTGCACTGGCGGTCTCAGCGCCCCTGGCGACCGCACGCGATTTCCGCTCCGCCGACGTCCACCCCGCCGATTACCCGACCGTCGAGGCCGTCAAGTTCATGGGCAAGCAGCTCGCGGCGGCGAGCGGCGGCAAGCTCGGCGTGAAGGTGTTTCCGAACGGCGCCCTGGGCTCGGAAAAGGACACGATCGAGCAACTCAAGATCGGCGCGCTCGACATGATGCGGATCAACGCATCGCCACTGAACAATTTCGTGCCTGAGACCATCGCGTTGTGCCTGCCCTTCGTCTTCCGGGATACGCAGCATATGCGCACCGTCCTCGACGGGCCGATCGGCGATGAAATCCTGGCAGCCTTGGAGCCCGCAGGCCTGGTCGGCCTTGCCTATTACGACAGCGGCGCGCGCTCGATCTACACCGTCAAGGCACCGGTCAAGTCGCTCGCCGACCTCAAGGGCCTGAAGATCCGCGTCCAGCAGTCCGACCTGTGGGTCGGCATGATCCAGAGCCTCGGGGCCAACCCGACGCCGATGCCGTATGGCGAGGTCTACACCGCGCTCAAGACCGGCCTCGTCGACGCTGCCGAGAACAACTGGCCGTCCTACGAATCCTCGCGTCACTTCGAGGCCGCCAAGTTTTACAACATCACCGAACACTCCCTCGCTCCCGAAGTTCTCGTCATGTCGAAGAAGGTCTGGGACACGCTGAGCAAGGACGATCAGGCCATGATCCGCAAGGCAGCCAAGGAATCGGTGCCCGTCATGCGCAAGCTCTGGGACGAGCGCGAGCAGGCTGCCCGCAAGACCGTCGAGGCGGCCGGCGTTCAGGTCGTCACGATCGCCAACAAGGCGGAATTCGTCGACGCGATGAAGCCGGTGTACCAGAAGTTCGCCGGCGATGAGAAGCTGCAGAGCCTCGTCAAGCGTATCCAGGACACGAAGTAAGACACGGCGGGGACCGGGTCCGGCGTCGCCGCGAGGTGACACCGGGCCCTCGCGAGGAGGCGCGGGATGACAGACCCACACGTCGCAAGCCACGAGCAAGGCGCCGTAGCAGCACGCCCGTCCACCGGCTTGCTGTCGCGGATCAATGCCCCCGTCGCTCGCCTTGGCATGTACCTGTCCGTGACCGGCCTGCTCGTCATCGTCGCCATCGTTTTCTACCAGGTGTTCGGGCGTTACGTGCTCAACTCCAGCCCGACCTGGACGGAAAACCTGGCGCTGGTCCTCATCCTCTATGTCACGCTGATCGGCGCCGCCGTCGGCGTGCGCGATGCCGGGCACATCGGCATGGACAGTCTGCTGGTCATGCTTCCCGATCACGTGCGGGAGAAGATCGAGATCGCGATCCACGTTCTCGTCGCCTTGTTCGGCATTGCGATGGCCTATAACGGCTGGATCCTCGGGGCTTCGGTCGGCACCGTGAAAATCCCCAACCTCGGCCTTCCCGAGGTCATCCGCTATGTGCCGCTGATCGCCTCCGGCATCCTGATCGTCTCATTTTCCATCGAGCACATCATTGCTCTGCTGCGCGGCGAAGAGGTCGTCCCCTCATGGAACTGATCATCCTCGGCGCCACCTTCTTCGGCTTTCTGATCCTCGGCGTCCCCGTCGCCTTCGCGATCGGCCTGTCGGCGATCTGCACCATCCTCTACGAAGGGCTGCCGGTCGCCGTCATCTTCCAGCAGATGATGTCGGGGATGAACATCTTCTCCTTCCTCGCCATCCCGTTCTTCGTCTTCAGCGGTGAGCTGATGCTCCACGGCGGCGTCGCCGACAAGATCGTGCAGCTCGCCAAGAACCTCGTCGGACACATCCGCGGCGGGCTCGGCATGTCGAACGTGGTCGCCTGCACGCTCTTCGGCGGCGTCTCGGGCTCGCCTGTGGCCGACGTGTCGGCGATGGGCGCGGTGATGATCCCGATGATGAAAAAGGAGGGGTTCGACACCGACTACGCCGTCAACGTCACCACGCATGCCTCGCTGGTCGGAGCCTTGATGCCGACCAGCCACAACATGATCATCTATGCGCTGGCCGCCGGCGGCAAGGTCTCGATCGGTGCGCTGATCGCCGCTGGTCTCCTGCCGGCGCTCGTACTGATGGTCTGCATGCTGGTCGCTGCCTACGCGGTCGCGGTGAAGCGCGGTTATCCGGCCGGCAAGTTCCCGGGCTGGGCCGAGGTGTTCCGCTCGCTCGCGGCCGCGCTGCCGGGTCTTCTGATCGTCGGCATCATCCTGGCGGGCATCCTGTCTGGTGTCTTCACCGCAACCGAATCCGCCGCCGTCGCGGTCACCTACACAATCCTGCTGACCTTCTTCATCTACCGCACCATGACCTGGGAGAACTTCCTGCGGGCCGCTGCCAAGGCGGTGAAGACGACGGGCGTGGTGCTGCTGCTGATCGGCGTCTCCACCATGTTCCAGTACCTGATGGGGCTTTACGAAGTCGCCGATTTCGCCGGTGACCTGATGAGCAAGGTGTCGACGCAGCCCTGGATGATATTCCTGCTCATCAACATCATCCTCTTCGTGCTCGGCACGTTCATGGACATGGCCGCGACCATCTTGATCTGCACCCCGATCTTCCTTCCGATCGCGATGAAGGCGGGCATGGATCCGGTGCAGTTCGGCATGCTGATGCTGATCAACTGCGCCCTCGGGCTCAACACGCCGCCGGTCGGAACGACGCAGTTCGTGGGTTGTGCCATCGGCGGCATCTCGGTCGGTGCCGTGATGCGCACCATCCTGCCGTTCTATGCTGCGCTCATCGCAGCGCTGATGTTCGTGACCTACGTCCCTGCATTCTCGCTGTGGCTGCCGCGCCTCTTGATGGGCTACAAGGGATAGCTGCACCAGGGAGACAGTATAAGTGACGGACTATCGCAAGCTCTTCGATCTCACCGGCAAGACTGCAGTCGTGCTTGGCGCCGCTTCCGGCATCGGCAAGTCCTCGGCCGAGGCGCTTGCGGATCTCGGCGCCCGCGTCGTCTGCGCCGATCGCGCGTTTGATGCGGCTGAGGCGACCGCCGCCGGCATTCGCGACAAGGGCGGCTGGGCGGAACCAGCGAGCTGCGACGCCGCAAGCGCTGCGGACGTCGATGCGCTCGCCAAGACCGTGATGCAGAAGTTTCCGCGGCTCGACATCGCCGTAACGACGCCCGGGCTCAACATCCGCAAGACCATCCTCGACTACACCGAGGAGGATCTCGATCGCGTCCTCACCCTCAACGTCAAGGGCACGGTGTGGTTCTTCCAGGCCTTTGGCCGTATCATGGTCGCGCAGAAGGGCGGCAGCATCATCGCCTGCTCCTCGGTGCGCGCGGTGACCATCGAGCCGGGCCTCGGCATCTACGGCTCGACCAAGGCGGCAATCGGCCTTTTGGTGAAGGGTTTTGCCTCCGAGGTCGGCCATGCCGGCGTGCGCGTCAACGCGATCGCGCCGAGCATCGCCGAGACCGCGCTGACCGGCCCGTTCAAGCAGCGACCCGACATCTATAATCTCTACGCCGGCCACACCGTGTTCAATCGCTGGAGCAGCGCCGACGAGGTCGCGACCGCCGTCGCCTACCTCGCCTCGGACGCCGCGAGCTATGTCAGCGGCAGCACGTTGTTCGTCGATGGCGGCTGGACCGCAGTCGATGGCCCGCCGACCGGCCTTACCCAGTTGCACAAATAGGGCGGCGTCTCAATTGCCGCGGGCTCGTTCACCTCTCCCGCTTGCGGGAGAGGCGTAGGCCGCCTCCGGCGGCCGTCATCTCAAAAGACGCCGAGGCAAAGCCTCGGCTATGGCGAAGCGCCGGGTGAGGGCTCTCTCCTGTACGGGATTGTCCCGTTGCGGAAGCACCCTCTCCCCAACCCTCTCCCGCCTGCAGGCGGGAGAGGTAGCCTACCTCCGCCGTCGCAGCTATCGAGCCTCGTCTCATCCCGTTTTAGCCGGCAAAGCCCACGCGCTGGCGCAGTTCCTTCCGGTCTGCGCCGGTCAGTAGCGCGACCAGCGCAGCGGCCTCCTTTGGATACGCGGCGTGCGTAGTCACGCCCGCTGTGTACATCGTCACGAGCTCGCATCCCGGAGGTAATGATCCCGACAGCGCGATGCCGTGGGTGGCGATGATCTCGGTGGCCTGGGTGCATCCGATCGGCCTTTGCGCAGTGGAGGCCGCAAGCTCACGCATCGCCGTCGCGCCGTTCGGAAATATTTTCAGGCGCGAGGCGACCTCATAGGCGATGCCCAGCTGATCCAGCACTTTTGCGACGTGCTGGCCCGCGGTCGACGCCTTCGTGTCCGGGACGTAGATGGCGTCCGCGGACCGCAGCACATCGCGCAAATCGGCTTCGGTCTTCACCGCCACCATGGGATCGCGGCTGCGGACTGCCAGTGCGGTCTCGACCCGGCCGACATCCGCGATCGAGGAGGCAACGACGAGCTTCTCCTCGGCGAGCTTTGCAAGCAGCGCCTGCGTCAGGATCACGAGGTCGGCCGGTGCTCCCGCACGCAGCCTGTCGGCCATGATGCCGACCGCGCCGAATTCGCCGTCGATACTGAGGCCGGTCTGCGCCTTGAAGGCATCGGTGAGACCGCGCACCAAGCCTTGCGCCGCGCCGCCGCTCAGAATGGTCACTGTCGTCACGATGCGAGCTCCATGGCTGCAATGATCCTGTCGCGCGTGATCGGCAGGTCACGCACGCGCACGCCGAGGCAATCGAATACGGCGTTGGCGATCGCTGCCGTCACCGGGCCGTGCGCGGCCTCACCGGCGCCGACCGGCTCGATCTCCGGCCGCTGGATGATCTCGACGTCCACCGCCGGCACCTCGCCGAAGGTCAGGATCGGATAGTCCGTCCATGTGGCCGAGGTGATGCGGGTGCGGTCGAAGCGGACCCGTTCCTTCAGCACCCAGCTCGTTGCCTGGATCGCGCCGCCCTCGATCTGGTTGATGACGCCATCAGGATTGATGGCCTCGCCGACATCGATCGCGAGCGTCAACCGATTGACGCGGATGTCGTCGGCCCCCTCGATTTCGGCAATCGCGGCGCAATAGGCCCCCGTGTTCTTGTAGCGCGCAAAGCCGGCGCCGTGACCGATGCCGGCCTGCTTCTGCGGCTTCCACTGCGCGCGTCGCGCTGCGGCGCGGATCACATCCTTCGCCCGTTCATCGCGCAGATGGCGCAAGCGGAATGCGATCGGGTCCTCGCCCCGCAGGGAGGCGATCTCGTCGATCAAGGATTCGATGGCGAACACATTGCCTTGCGCGCCGAGAGTCCGCAGCGCTGAGGTGCGCACCGGCATCGTCAGCAGCCGGTGGCTCGTGATCGTCCAGGCTGGAAAATCATAGAGCGGCACAGAGTTGCGATCGCCGCCGCCGCCATTCGCGGCCGGTGGATTGGTCGAGATCATACGCGGATGAGGGTTCTCGATCTCAGTCGCGGCAAGCAGCGCCGGCTGTGCCGCGCGTCCCGGCCTGGCGGCGTGACCGTTGCTCCAGATCGCATGGCGCCAGCCGACAATCTCGTTGTCCGCATCGAGGTCGGCCTCGATCTCGATGGCCATCGCCGCGCCAAACGGCGCGTGGCTCATCTCGTCGTGGCGCGACCACTGCACCCGCACCGGACGGCCGCCGGCGGCTCTCGCCAGCAGCACCGCATCGAGCGCGACGTCGTCGGCGGCATTGTGCCCGTAGCAGCCGGCGCCCTCCATGTGCTCGACGACAATGTTTTCTGCCGGCAGCTTCAGCACGATGGCGAGGTCGGCGCGCAGCAGGTAGACGCCCTGGCTGTGCGTCCAGACATGGACATGATCGACGTCCCATTTGGCCATGGCGCAGGAGGGTGCGATCGAGGCATGGGCAATGTAGGGACGGGTGTATTGCCGGCGGAGGGTTTGAGCGGGCTCGCGTGCCGCCGTTGCCGGCCTGGCGTCGATGATGGTCGTTTCGACCGGCTGGCTTTTCAGGAAGCCTGCGATATCGTCTTCATCGGGCAGCGGCTCGCCGGCCGACCATGTCGCGCCCTCGCGCAAAGCCTTGAGCGCGGCGTCCGCCGCAGCCTCGCTGTCGGCAACGACGCCGGCAAAGCCGCCGTCGCGGACGATTGCGAGGAGGCCGGGGACCGCACGCGCCGCCGTTTCATCGAGGGCAATCAATTTGGCGCGCGAGACATCGGGCCGTAGCACGCGTCCGTGCAGCAGGCCGGGCGGCGCACAGTCGTGGATGAAGCGCGGCCGCGCGAACACCTTGTCGGGAATGTCGACCCGCGGGACCGAACGTCCGGCGAGGGCGCGCTTCATAGCGCTCTTCGGTGTCGCGGCCGCCGTGGCTTCGTGATCAAGAGAAACCTCGCCAGCCAGCTCCCAATAGCTGGTCCTGACATTGCCGGGACCCGAGATTGTGCCGTCATCGACATTCAGTGACGCCGCATCGATACCGAGACGCTCCGACGCAGCAGCGAGGAAACGTTGCCGCACCTCGGCACAGACGTGTCGGAGCGCGCGGCCGGATTGCTGGGTCGAAAGGCTGCCTGACGTGACGCCTTCGTTCGGGCTGGTCGCCGTCGAGGCACGGATCATCTCGATGCGCCCGATATCGACGTCGAGCTCGTCCGCGGCGATCTGCGCCAGCGCCGTGACGATGCCCTGGCCGATCTCGACCTTGCCGGGCGAGATCGCCAAGCGGCCTTCGCCCGTGAACCTCACCCAGGACGACAGCCTCGGATTGGCCGCGAGGCTGACCGGGAGTTTCTGGGCGGGGGAGGTCATGGCGCAGCCATCTCAGAGGCCGCCCGCAGCACCGCGCGGACCATGCGGTTATGCGATCCGCAGCGGCACAGATCGCGATCGAGCGCCGCTCTGACCTCGGCCTCCGTCGGCGACGGATTGCGTTTCAGCAGCGCCGCTGCACTGATGAGAATTCCGGCGACGCAATAGCCGCATTGCATCGCCTGTTCGGAGATGAAGGCACGTTGCAGCGGATGCGGCCGTTCTGCCGTGCCGAGGCCCTCCAGCGTGACGACATCCTTGTTCTCGACCGACCACATCGGCATGTCGCAGGAGGCCATCGCGCGGTCATCGACCATGACATGACAGGCGCCGCACTCACCGGCGCCGCAGCCGAAATGCGGACCGGTGATGCCGAGCCGGCCGCGCAGCACATCGAGCAGCATCTGGTCCGGATCAGCGTCCAAGGCGATCGCTGCGCCGTTGAGGCGGAATTGAAGGGAGGGCATGAGCAGTATGGCCTCAGGACTTGTCGAACTTCTTGACGACATCTGCCCATTTCTCGATGTCCCCGCGCAGGAATTTGTCGAATTCCTCCGGTGTCATCGACATGGGCACGGCACCTTGCTCGGTCCAGAGCTTGACGATGTCGGGTCGCTTCACCATTGCGTTCACGGCGGCATTGAGCTTGTCGATGACAGGTTTTGGCGTGCCCGCGGGCGCCATCAGGCCGAGCCAGATCGTCGCCTCATAGCCGGGGACGCCGGCTTCGATCGCGGTCGGCACGTTCGGCAGCACAGCCGAGCGCTGCTTGCCCGTGGTCGCGAGTGCGCGGACCTGGTTCTCGGCGACATTCGGGGCATCGCCGGCACCGCGTCGATCATCATCTGCACCTGCCCGCCGATCACGCCGCTGCGGGCTTCGCCGCTGTTGCGGTAGGGCACGTGGACGATGTTGACGCCGGCCATGGCTTTGAACAGCTCGCCGGCCATGTGGTAGGGCGTGCCCTGGCCGGACGAGGCGTAGTTCAGCTTGTCCGGCTGCGATCTGGCGAGCGCGATGAACTCCGGCAGCGTCTTCGCCGGAACAGCCGGGTTCACCACGATGACGAGGTCGGAAGAGTTCACCGGCGCGATCGGCGCGAGGTCGCGCATCAGCTCGTATTTGCGCTTGTCCGGCGTCAGCAGCGATTCATTTGCGGTCTGGGTGTTGGACATCATCAGCAGCGTGTAGCCGTCGGCCGGCGATTTCGCAGCTTCCACGGTGCCGATAACGCCGCCGGCGCCGGTGCGGTTCTCGATCACGAAGGGCTGGCCAAAGCTCTCCTGGAGCACGTTGCCGGTCAGCCGGGCCGCGACGTCCGCCGGCCCACCGGCGCCAAAGGGCACCACGATCCGAACCGCGCGGTTGGGATAATCCTGTGCGAAAGAGGGGGGTGCGGAGAATGCAGCGAGCAGGCCGGCGGTGAGTGCCAGCATGAAGCTTCGGGCTGTCATGCCCACCTCCCTGATGTCGTTCTTGTTGGCCGGCACTGTAGCGGCAGGGAATGGGGACTGTCGACGCCTCACAACAGCGATTGCGCCGGGAATGCCGGGTGGCTCTCGGTGTGGCGGTCCGCATTTCGCGGTCGCAGCAGGAACCTGCGGCGCGTGTGCTTTGAGCAAATCGCATGGGCATTGCCGGATAAATGCGCTCGGCTGGCTGGTATTTTGATGTTACGAACTGGGCCATGAACCAGCACGCCATCGAAATCCGCCATTCGACCTGTCCGCATGATTGCCCCTCGGCCTGCGCCCTCGACGTCGAGGTCGTGGAGGGCCGCAGCATTGGCCGTGTCCGCGGTTCGAAAAAGCAGACCTATACGGCCGGCGTCGTCTGCGCCAAGGTCGCCCGCTATGCCGAGCGCATCCATCACCCCGAGCGGGTGACATTTCCGATGCGCCGCATTGGGCCGAAAGGCTCTGGCCAGTTCGCGCGCATCTCGTGGGACGAGGCGCTCGACGAGATCGCGGAGCGGTTTAATCAGGCGGAGCGGGAGTTCGGTGCGGAATCGATCTGGCCCTATTACTACGCCGGCACGATGGGCCTCGTGATGCGCGACGGCCTTAACCGCCTCACCCATGTGAAAAAGTATTCGCGGTTCTATCAGACCATCTGCGCCAATGTCGCGCGCATCGGCTTTGCGATCGGCACCGGCAAGATCGCCGGCGTCGATCCGCGCGAGATGGCGCTGTCCGATCTCGTCGTGATCTGGGGCACCAATCCCGTCAACACCCAGGTCAACGTGATGACGCACGCCTCCCGCGCCCGCAAGGAGCGCGGCGCGAAGATCGCGGCGATCGACATCTACGACAACGAGACCATGAAGCAGGCCGACATCAAGATCATCCTGCGTCCGGGCACCGACGGCGCCTTCGCCTGCGGCGTCATGCATGTCCTGTTCCGCGACGGCTATGCCGACCGCGCTTACATGGACAAATACACCGACTGCCCGGCCGAGCTCGAGGCGCATCTGAAGACGCGCACCCCGGAATGGGCGTCGGCCATCTGCGGCGTCCCGGTGTCGGAGATCGAGGCCTTCGCCAAGGCCGTCGGCGAGACCAAGCGGACCTTCCTCCGTCTCGGTTACGGCTTCACCCGCTCGCGCAACGGCGCGACACAGATGCATGCGGCGCTGTGCATTCCCGCGGTGACCGGCGCCTGGCAGTATGAAGGCGGCGGAGCCTTCTTCAATAATTACGCGCTGTGGCATTTTAATGAATCCATCATCGAGGGCCACGATGCCATCGACAAGTCGACGCGCGCGCTCGACCAGTCGCAGATCGGACGCATCCTCACTGGCGATGCCGAAGCTCTGCAGGGCAAGGGCCCGGTCAAGGCGATGCTGATCCAGAACACCAACCCGATGACGGTCGCGCCGGAGCAGGCGCTGGTGCGGCAGGGCTTTGCGCGCGAGGACCTGTTCGTCGCGGTGCACGAGCAGTTCATGACCGAGACGGCCGAGATGGCCGACATCGTGCTGCCGGCGACCATGTTCATGGAGCACGACGATCTCTATTACGGCGGCGGCCACCAGCACATCTCGGTCGGCCCGAAGCTGATCGATCCGCCCGGCGAATGCCGCTCCAACCACGAGCTGCTGCAGGCGCTGGCGCCGCGGCTCGGTGCCAAGCATCCGGGCTTCGAGATGACGCCGCGCGAATTGATCGACGCGACCTTGAGGCTCAGCAATCACGGCGATATCGCCGGCCTCGAGGCCGATATCTGGCGCGACCTGCAACCGGATTTCCGCACCTCGCACTATCTCGATGGCTTCGCCCATGCCGACGGGAAATTCCATTTTAGGGCGGACTGGGCACATCCGCCGTTCGGCCAGACGATGGGCGATTTCGACAAGATGCCCTCGCTGCCGGACCATTGGGCGGTGATCGAGCATACCGATCAGGTCCATCCATTCCGGCTCGCGACCAGCCCCTCGCGCAGCTTCCTCAACACCACCTTCAACGAGACGCCGTCCTCGCAGGCGCGCGAGGGCCGGGCCAGCGTGATGATCCATCCTCTCGACGCGGCCGCGCTCGGCATCGCCGATGGCGATGCGGTGACGCTCGGCAACGGTCGCGGCGAGACCACGCTGGTCGCGACGCTGTTCGAGGGCGTGCGGCGCGGCGTGCTGATCGCCGAATCCGTTCACCCGAACAAGGGCCATATCGGCGGTCGCGGCATCAACATGCTGACGGGCGCGGACACGATCGCTCCGATCGGCGGGGCCGCGTTCCACGACAACAAGGTCTGGATCAGGAAAGCGGTCGCCTGAGCGTGCATGGCGACCGGCGCGCAATTTGTGTCGAGGCGCTAAAGCGGCGCCGGCCCCGCAGTTTGCGCTTGCACCTCTGGCTCAAGCTGCCGCAAATGGCGGCAAACGAAGCCACGAAAGCGAGCGTGCCATGACCGACACTACAGCCGTCATCACCGAAAAGCGCGGGCAGGCGCTCTGGATCACTATCAACCGGACGGAGAAGCGTAACGCGCTGAACGGCGACGTCATTGCCGGCATCACACGCGGCTATCGCGACGCGCATGACGACAAGGACGTCCGCGTCATCGTGCTGACGGGCGCGGGCGACAAGGCGTTCTGCGCGGGTGCGGACCTGCAGAATTCCGGCGCGGCGTTCGCGATGGATTATTCCAAGCCGAACGTCGACTATGCGGACCTGCTGCGTCTGTCACAGAACGCCATCAAGCCGGCGATTGCGCGCCTCAGTGGCGTCTGCATGGCCGGCGGCATGGGCCTCTTGTGCATGACCGACATGGCGATTGCGGCCGACCACGTCATCTTTGGCCTGCCCGAGGTGAAGGTCGGCGTGTTTCCGATGCAGGTGCTGAGCCTGCTGCAGAGGATCGCGCCGCCTCGTCTCGTCAACGAATGGGCGCTCACCGGCGAGCCGTTCGATGCGAAGGCCGCGCAAGCTGCGGGCCTTCTCAATTACGTCGTGCCCGCCGCCGAGCTGGATGCTAAAGTCGACTGGCTGATCGGCCGTATCGTCGACAAATCCCCGACCGCGATCCGGCGCGGCAAATACGCCATGCGCGCCATCGCCTCGATGTCGTTCGACGAGAGCATCGCCTACACCGAAAGCCAGATCGCGCTGCTCGCAATGACCGAGGATGCCAAGGAGGGGCTGAAGGCGTTCGGCGAAAAGCGGAAGCCGGTCTGGACGGGAAGGTGAGAGCGCCCCGTGTCGTAGGCACTTTGTTAGGTTGACTGCGATCGTGCTTCCCTCGACTGAGTTGGCTACCTAGAGCATGAGCCTCGCTTTCAGGCGCGATTGGACGGGAATCTCTATGTTTCGAGTTTTCGCTGTCAAAGCAGAGGACTTTTCGCGAAGCTGAAGTTCGCGCTGTCTTCCAATGTTCCGTTTTTAGTTGTGTTCTGGCTTCTAGATTCTCCTCTCATACGGATGATCGCCACCAACAGAGTCACGAATGCCGGGCGATATTGGTATAGGACCACGCTCTTGAACGCGGCATTGACAGGCCCATTGAAGCCGAGTCAGCGAACTCTACGCGATTGCTTGGAGCGCTTGGCCTTGAGTCCGTGACCGGCTGAAGCCTCAGCATGTTTGGGGATGAGTTGCTTCAGGTCGGCTTGGCTATCTCGTGCTCAGCGTAGGCGTCTCGGGCGCGAACATAGGTGGCCGCAAGTTTCGCCCACCGATTGGAGGCCGACATATCGACTGGCTTGACTGCATCCAGTCGTGGGCGCGATGTCTTGATGTTGAAAAGAGTGGGCGGATGGCCGCTCTGGGTGAGAGTCATTCTCCAGGCCACAGCTTTGAAGGCTTCAGTTCGGTAGGCCTGGGATAGTAACTGGTCGATGTCGCGGTTTGGATGCCCGTTGACGATCCTTGTCAGGACGTCCGTGAGATAGGCGAGCGGATCGACGTCGTTATATTGCAGGTCTCGACCAAGGGTGCGACGGCGGCCCAATGTTAGGCACCCCATCGATTCAGCAAACGGGCCTTCTTGCGACTGAGTTAAATGCCACGGCTTGATCGTTCGATTGCACTCTTGTCGAGTGTCGAGACCGATGTGCCGGTCATGGAAGAAGCCGTTACCTTGCCAGCGCGAGAGGGTGTTGCATGTGGGATGCCCTTGAATCCGGCAAGATGGCTTAACAGCCGCTCGGCGTGAGATCGGTGCATAAAACATGGGCGATGTCGGGCGGATCGAGGCCGGCCCAAGCCTGTCGTGGCGGTATAGAGAGACAGAGCTGGCTGGTCTTGGCGCCTTCGACCCGGCACCGTCGTCGTCTCGTCGGCGAACAGCTTAGACCTTACCCGAAGCATCGTAAGAAGACGCTTGTGCAGCGGGCGCAGATGGAAGGCAGCATGGCCAACCCAGTCCGTCACCGTGAACCGATCGAGAGCGATGCTCGGACCGCTTCGCGCCCAGCTGCGGCTTGCGTTGGGACGCGCTTTCGAAGCGCCACCGGCTTGCGCTATTCAGGCTTTGCAGTCGGTTAGTTCGTGTTTCAAGCATAATCTAGATACGAGCGATTGCCTATAATTTAGGCAAATTTCCTTAGATCGAAGATATGAATTGCTCTCCTTCTCCGACGCGGCAGTAGCCGAGTGTCGTTGGTGGGACACGCTCCGTTCGACAGGACGATGTTGTTGGGGGCATCCAAAAGCGAAAACTTTTCGCATTTGGTTTGCCTCCAAGACCGTGCCAAGTTGCCATCATTCTGAAAAGATTGACGTTTTTCTCCTTTGGTGTATCTTGGTCTAGAATACATTCGAAAACGAGAGAGCGTTGGAGCGCGCGACCATGACGGGCGGCGAGCAGTTCAACTATGGTCAGTTTTCACCGGAGGTCCGGGACAGGCTGGAGGAGCTCGCGGGTGTCATCCTGGAGGGCGAGAAGCGGCTGATTTGCAGCGGGGTGGTGATCGGCGCAGCACTGATAGAGGCCAAGCAATATTTCGCGCACGGCATGTTCTTGCGGTGGTGTCGTCTGGTCGCAGGATTCGAGCCGCGGAAGGCGCAACTCTATATGAATGTCGCGCATCTGTTCCAGTGCCACGGCGAGGACGTGTGCCGGCTCCCGCTGACCGCGGCGCAGGATCTGGGGGCTTCGTCGGTGAGCGAGGATACGGTGCACGAAGTGCTCGCGCGTGTGCGGCGCGGCGAGCGGGTGACGATCGAGTGGGTCAAGCAGACGATCCGCCGCGACAAGGGGGGCTCCTTCAAAATGGAGACCGACCAGGCTCAGTCGATCGAGATCGCGGCGATGATCACGGAGATGTTGGACGTCCGCCATTGCCGGCTTTTGCAGGCCTTCCTCGAGGAGCGGCCATCGGCTCGCCAGTTCATGGCCGATCTTGCCGAGCGTGCGGCCGCGAAGATTCGCAGGAGCCGCGCCGCACGGGTGACGCCGGTGATCCTCAGTCTGCCTGCGTCCTGATCGGGCATCCAACGTCGTGACGTCCGGTGTCGAAGGGGGCCGGACGGCATGTTTCTCGTTCGTCATCTAAGCGCGGGGGTCGGCGATGATCATAGACGAGTTGCTACAACCGATTGTTGATGCGCTGGCCACGACCGAGCTGGGCGCTCCAAAGACGCAAGCGGTCATTGACCGACATATCGAGGCGCTCGAGGCGATGTTGGCGCTTGGCTTGACCTACAAGCAGATTGCCGCGGGTCTGAACGACCGAGGGGCACGGGGTCGCACAGGGGCGGAATTCACCGAGCAATCGCTCTACAACCTTATCAGCCGAGCCAGGGGAAGGAAGGATCGCCCGCCCGTAGCGGCAACGAGGCGGCCGTCCGTTCGACCAGCCGATTTCGGCCGGCCATCGCCGCCGAGCGGGGCGCAGAACTCGCCGATCTCGCCTGAACTTGATCGGTTCAGGCAACGCATCGACCAGGCTCGGACCCACGCCGCAATGGACGACTTTCTGTTCCGTCGTGGAAAGTCACGGTAGCGGGCATGCTTCTGGATGAGGATCGTGTCGAGCTCGAGCGGCTTATGCGCCGGGTCCGCCGTCCTGCGATTGATGTCGCCGTTCAGCTCGAAGCTCTCGATCAGGCTGCGTCGTCATTTCGAAGCCGGAGCGCGCGGCGCAGAGCTTCGGCTCGTATCGGGGAGGTAATCTCGCAATTGTCCGCGCTCGTAGACGCGGCACATCAGGCGGCTCGCACCGGAGCGGGCTCCATTCCGTCCGAGATATTGCCCGAGACGTTCGAGGCGCTGGTCGGGCGCTATCCATTCTCGAACGTCGACATGGCGCCGGTTACGGCCGAAACGTTGCGGAATACGCGCGGTTACGCAGGTTCTCACCGGACGGCCGTTATAGATGCGCCCGTCGAGCCTCATGTCGTAAACGCGGCGCTGCGCCAGTTCTCGGGCAAACCGCATCTGGTGGCGGTCAGATCAACAGCCTTCCCATTTGACGCGGCGATGGCTTACTTCTTCGAAGGTCTGGCCGAGCCGATTGCGGACGATCTGAGAAGGCGGCTCGAAGATTTCATCGTTCGGATGACGGATGTCGCGCCCGGCTTTCTTGAACATGTACGCGATCGTGTGTGTCTTGCGACACGGGATCCGGAGCGGCAAAACCGGGGACGGCGAACGCTCTACGATTGGGCCGAGCCGTCGCCCGAAGCCCGTCTGGTATGGGACGTGCTCGAGGCGGTCCTGCAGCCGGCGACGGAGCGGCCGAAGACGCCGGTTCAGGACGTCATCGTTCGGATCTTCGATCTGCTGGCGGGGTCGATTGCTGCAGACGGCATCCGTCCCGACATCATTTCGGCGATGTTGACGATCTGGGTCGCGAGCTGCCAGCACCACATCGTGGCAAGGCGTCTGTCGGGAATGCTGGACGGAGCGCCGGGGCAGGCGGAGACGCCGGGCCGCCGGCATCGACGCGGCTTCTGGATCGCCTGCCATGGCGCCGTGTGCGACTCGGCCGCCGAACTCTGGCGCCGCGCGTGCATGGGCGACCATCACCATGTCGCGCAGCTTGGCGGCGATCCCAAGTCCTTCGATGCAATGTCAGCCTCGCCCGCCGGCGGCGTCAGCAGCACGCCCAAAGGTCGCGCGACGGGATTGCCGGTGCCGACCCTCGATCTTGCCGCCGCGGCGACCGCCGAGACGACCCTGCGATTCCTCCGCAGCCTTGCAAAGGCCTGCGCCCCCAGGCTCCGCCCGCAAGCCGAGCCCGACGTCCTCAGACGATAGATGCCGTTTCTCCGACGGATGACGACAATCTACAACAATTCCCGCGCAGGGTTCGTGGGAGCGTTGTTCGTCAAGCCGTGCCTTATTCAGCTGCTCACCGAAGGAGGAGAAGCACCTGATGCAGGGATGGTACTTCATCGTCGTTCTGTCCGCCATCGGCGGCCAGGGAAAGACCCTGTTTTCCGAGCTCGTGGCGCTGATCTTGCGCTCGCTCGGATGCAACGTTCAGATCTTTTCCGCGGACGTTCAGCAGCGGTTAGCTGCCAAGCTCGGCAGCGTCACCACGATCGACACCGATCTGCTCGACGCACCCGATGATCCCCTTGCCCTGTTGCGGGCATTTTCGCCCCTGTCTCACGCCATCGACCAGGCGGCGGAGAGCGGCGGCAGCATCGTGCTGGACACGGCGGCCACGTGGGACGTGCCGGTCGTGCGTTTCCTGCGCGACATGGGCCTCGACAAGGTGGTAGCCGACGGCGGCGGGCAGATGATCGTCGCGCTTGTGACGACCTCGAATCGTGACGCCATGCGCGCGTTGGCGACGACCACCGACTTGGTGCGCGCTGCGCTGCCACTCGCCCGGCCGGTGTGGGTGCTCAACGAACGGGTCGGTATCGTGTTCCCGGCCGATTTCGACCCCGGCCTCCTCGACTTGGAGCCGGAGCACTTCGCCAAGATGCGTGCGGGCGTGTCGGAGATCGTGCTGCCGCGAATGGATGACCGTCTGTGGCAGCCTGTGGACCGTACGGGACTGAACCTCGTCAATTTCGTGACCGCCGATCCGACGAAACTCGTCGCGTTGTGGCTTGATGCCGCGGGCCGGCCGCTCGATCGGCTGTCGGCGGCGGCGGTTCAGCGGCGCATCGCGAGCTGGATCGCAAAGATGATGGAGGAGGCCTCGCGCGGCCTCAGGTTTCCCCAGGCCGATTAGGCTCGCCCCGAACTTCGCACGAGCCGAGCAGCGCGGGGACGAGGCGGCTCGTATGCTGATCGGGCGCCTCGCCCGATGGACAAACCATCTCACCTTGATCCGCGACCTTCCATGGGAGTTTCAGTTGTTGACACGGGCCGAACGCGAGCAAGTCCTCAGACTGCGGGCCCATATCCGTCGGACCCGGATCGGCCCGTGCGAGCACATGCTGCGCCGGATCGGCCGCTGGATGGATGCCGTCTGGAGGAAAATCAAGTGAGTGGGGACAGCTCCAAGCAGGGCCCGAAAGAGCCATTGGAGAAGTATCCAGAGATTGCCTGTAATACGCCAAACGCGACCAAAGCCTCCATTTCCGTGCGCTTGCCGAAAGCCCTCAAGGACGCCGCCACCGCGCGAGCGGCCTCGATGGAGATCGATCTGGGTCAATACATCAGAGATCTGATCGAAACCGATCTGTCTGGAACGCGTCCGCGCAGGAGGCGCGCCAAATACGACGGAATAAGACAAAAGCTCGCTGAAATCCACGCAGCCATCATTGGCTGCGCTAACGAGGTCAAGCAGAGCAGCGCTCGGGTCGCGGATGCAGAACACCACGGGCAGATGATCACCTTGCTGCGGGATGCAGTGTCCGCCTTGCTGCTGCTTGCCCGCTCGATCGGGCCGCGGTGATGATCACGCGCGCCTTTCCATATCGGGGTTCGCTGACGGACGCCCGTCGTCTCGATGCGCACCTCTGGAAGGAAAAGGATCAGCGTCCGGAACTGGTGGAGATGCGCAATCTCTGCGTCCGTCAGACCATCGACGGCATGCAAGTCATGGCGGCCCTGACGGCGGCGTCCCGTGCCGAGATTGCCTTCTGGCATGTCTATGTTTCGCCCCGGAAGACTCTGACGGCGGACGAAGCGGCGAAGGTGGTCGACCTTGTAGTCACGGAATTGAAGGCGCATGACCACCCGTTGATTGTGTTCGCGCACAACGACAAGCCGCGTGCGGGCGGGGGTGCAAATCATCTGCACCTGCTGATTGGTCACGTCTCGCCGATAACTTTTCGCGCGCTGGACATGCGCCACCATGCGCCGAGGCTTCACAAAGTCATGGCGCTCGCTGCCTACCTGATCGAGGGTCAGGCCGTCCCTAGCCGTTGGCAAAAGTCGATTGTTCGGGCGCTTCGTGCCGATGGCTATGATCATGTTGCCGACTGGCTAATCGATGAACTCGGGGTTGCACCGGTCATCAATGCGCCGCGCATGACCGATTCCATGCGTCGATCGGCTCAGGCGGCCGGTTTCCCGCTGACTGGATTTCAGTCGGAGCTCGAACGTCTATGGAAGAGCCCAGCGACGGAATCGGAAATCGCCTGGTTCTTGGTTCGGAATGGCGTCGCGCTGAGACGCGGGAATGCGGCGAGCGGTATCGCGCTCTACCATGAAAAGCTTTTCGTCGGATCGTTGCATCGTATTCTCAGGCAGGACGCCTCGACCGTCCATCAAGAGGCTCAGCGCCGGATCCCCCGGCTGCTCGACGCCGATGAAAGCATCGCACCCAATGCTGCTCCATCACGCGCTTCGCCAGAGCACCTGAAGCCGTCGGATGCCGAGCGGCGCGCCCGTCTCGATCTGCAGAAGAGGATCGATGCCGTCGAGGGGGAGTTGGCCAGTTTGAAGACGGAACGGCTATCCCTGATCTACCAACCGGGCCACGCAGGTTCGCGCGAGCGGAAGTCTAGGGACGAGATCGCCACCCGCATCCGCCGTCTTGCTCGGGCTGAGTCCATTCTGGAAAGGGCGATTTCGCTGCTGTGGCAGGATGCCGGGTGGATGGCCAGATCGGAGCTCGAACTGATGCAGGCCGCCGAGAAGATTGTCACCTCAGCGGCGGAGGACATCCCGCCTAACCGCTCGGAAGTTGAGATCACTCAGCGCGGGGAAGCCGAACAGGCGCGTGCTCCGGGCTGGAGCCCCTAGTGGCGGAGCTTCGTTCCAGTCTAGAGCCTTCGAAAGCGTCGTCGTCAAGGCGCAGGGCTATGATGCCGCATGGGGACGTTCGATGAGGATGCCTGAGGCCTCTGCCCGCTGGTCAGGCCGGGCGATCGAGCGAGATCGTTCAATGGCGGCTTGCTTGGCCGTCGCGCTGGCGCAACACGATCTCAACGAGGCGGCGGAGCCGTCGCACCGATCCGCCGCACCAATGGTGCGCGATGGCGGCCGTTTCGCTCGGGCTCAGGCCATCGATCCAGCGCTGGTCCATCCCCTGGTCGCGCAGGATGTCGGTGACTACCGCGGGGAGCAGGGCTTGAAGGTCCTCCTCTGCCGGCTTGGGGAAGACGATCTGGCGGAAGCGATCGAGCAAAGGAGAGGGCAGATTGTCGATGAAATTCGCCGTCGCAACGTAACAAACGTGTCGCAAGTCCACGGTGGTCTGCAGCGCGGGGTCAGGATATTGCCGCGCCGAGTCGATTTCGAGGAACCCAAGAAGGCAGTCAAACAGGCGGCCGTGATCTCTCCCGATCGCGGCCTTGTCGAGCTCATCGAGCAGGACCAGTACGTTGGCATGCCCGGCGCGGGCGATCGCCAGAAGCGGATGGCATGGCTGCGCGGTCGCCCATCTGCGGTCGGTCCCGGAGAAGGCCGCGGCATCGGCACCGCTGGAATCGGTCCGCCACATGCCGATGCCGAGAAGTTGCTGCAGCCGTTGAGCGAACCGCGTCTTGCCGCCCCCGGGCGGCCCCACCATCAGCAGCGGGCGGAAGGCGATGGTGGGACGGCCGACCAGATCGGACAGCACGAAATCGACGACATTGGCGGCATAGCCGAATTCCGCCATCAACTGGCGGCGCACCTCCGCAAGCGGCGGCGTTTTGATCAGAGGCAAGGGCACATCGATCAGGCTTTTCAGCGGCGAGATGATCTCCTTGAATTTGTTGCCGGCCATGGTGACCGGATCCGTTCGCACCACGACGACATGGCCATCGGGAACGGCCGGAACCGGCCTCGGCGTATCGACGTCGCCGCCCGCGGCCTGCCGCTCGTCGGCTTTGCGCAGACGCTCCCGCGAGCGAGCGAAGGCTCTCTCCTCGGCCTCATCGATCCTGCGCCGGGCCATGCGCGCGCCGAGCATCGCCGCTGCCCGGATTGCCGGCGTCTGGAAGGCGCCCACCACCTCGTGCGCGCAGACGGGCAGCGCCGCCCAGCCATAAACCACGGCCTCGACCTCGGCGGCGAGCGCGAAGGGGATGGACTGCGGAAGCTTGCGAAGGGCGGCGACAAGCGCCCCTGCGACACGGCGGTGCTCCTCACCGAGCGCTCTGTCGCGAGGTAGCGCGAGCGAGATCAGCCGGACGCAATCGGCAAGGCTCCGGCACTCCGACTTGTCCTCGCAGACCGCCCGGTGGTCGAGCTCGACGGCAAGCGCGCATCCGCTTGCGGCATCGAGCGTGTCGATCCAGGTCGCCGTCAGGGCGATACCGGGGCAGACCGTCTCGATCTCGGCGGCGAGGCGCTGGTAGACGGAATGGTCGGCGCGAGAGGCCAGGACCGCGAAGCGCAGCACGCGCGGCAAGTCGGCGGTGGCTTGCTCGCCGGACGCGGAATCTTGGGCCGCGCCTTGGATGAGATCCTCATCGAAGTTGCTCAGCGGTAGGTCATCCAGATCATCGATCATGAGGTTGCTCGGCTCGCCTCGACGCCGGAAAGCGCGGCGACGACCTCTCCTAGGCATTGTGAAAATTTCGGATCGCTTTTGCCGTCGCGGACGATGGCAAGGCCCGCCGAATGCGATCGACGAACATGGACGCCGCAGGAAGCCTCCTGCGGCGTCTCAGTCGCGGTCGGATCTAGAGCTGCATCACCGGGCGCTGCGTCGGATCGACGGGCCGCCACTTCGAGCTATCGACATGCGCTCCGCACACCGATTTGGCGGCGGTCGCCATCGAGGGGAAGGCGATGTCGACCGTGATACGCATGCGATCGACGGCGCCCGGGATCGGCGTCAGCACGCCGGCCTCGAACAGGGCGGCGCGACGAGCCCGGGTCACCGGGCTCGCGCTCGGGTTCGTGGCGATGCGGAAATCCGAGCCGGCCGCCACGACGAAACGGTCGTTGGCGGGATAGCCGCGCGCCCAGATCGTCTCATCATAGCGCAACTCGAACTCCGCGCCGCCCGGGGGCAGGTGCACGTCGATCTCCATCGGGCCGCTCTCGGCGTCATCGGCCGTCTCCGGCGACAGCGACGGCGCGTCCACCTGCGGCATGCCGGCCGGCGCCGGTTCAAAGGCGGTCACCCCGGCATCGAACAGCAAGCGCTGGGCGTCTTCGAGCATGCGCTCGTGCAGCGGCATCTCCAGCGGATCGATCTCGGGCATCCGCGGCGGGCAGCCGGCGACCACCTTCATGACGCCGCAGCGGTCGGCCGCATGCGTCAGCCAGAATTGCAGGTAGGCCGCGGTCTCCTTCGTGAAGCGCACCTCCTTCGAGGTTCCGCGCACCACGAACATCAGGCGGGCCCACGCCTTCTGCGGATCAGCTAGGTGTTCGCCGAGCCGCCGGCTGAAGCAGTTCGTCTCGCCGAGATAGATCGGAACGCTGCCGTCCGCGGCGTCGCCGGTCATGGCGTAGAACGCGGGGCAGGCGAGCTCGCTCGCGACGAGCCTGGAGGCGAGGCTCATCGGAAACACCAGCACCTTGACGTGGGCGGCGCGGTCGATGATCTCGCGAACGTCGGCAACGCCCCCGTAGGGTCGGTGCACATGACTCGTGGTGCGCGTGCTGATGAGCGGCTTGTCCTTGAAGTACGACATGTTGAAGATCTCCTGATCGATCGATTGTCCGTTGACATCCGAACGACAGGCCGTCGCCGCATCTGCGTGCCGAGAGGCTGTGCCGTTCGGAAAGCTCAATGGAGCTGGGGGTCTAGGGGATCGCGATCGGCGACAGCGAATCGTCGCCGGCCGCCCGCGTCAGCGCGCCCGACGAGCGCATGAGCTGCGGGCGCGCGGGGCGAGACCGGACAGCCCCTTGAGAGGGGACAGGACGATCAAAAGCGGGAAACGCCGACGAATCGGCAATATACTGGCTGATAGCCATTGGTAGACTCCTCGTTAGTCTGCTGTGGTTAGGTCGCCGTCCGATCTGATCCATCGGCGGCGGCCGCCCTTGCAGTCATCGCTCAGGCGAGCACAAACATAGAACAAATTATGGCCGCACGCTACCGCACAGTGGAAATATCGTTAATTTTCACCGGAATTCCATCGTGGCGATTTGCGCCTCCTGAAATTTGTGCAGCCAAGCCCTTGCCAATGCGACAACTTCAGCGTTCGCGCCGCGCGACGTTACCAGTCAGCCTTAGGAATGGTGGATGCTGTACTGCGAGACGTCTTTGCACGCAGTTGCGCGGCGATGAATTCGAACGATAGTTTGATCGGCCGCCGCGTCGCCATCTCAATAGGCGGCCGGTGCGACGACCCAGATCAATCGACCGCCTGGTCGCCCACGCAGCAGGAGTGATAAAGTCTCTTCCCCCGAGCGGTCGGGTGTTGGAGTTGTCCCCGCGTCCCATCTGTGACATTTTAGGAGCGCAGCGCTCAAGTAGAATGACATGGCTACCCAGCGTTGGCTTTCAACCCTGCGGCCTGGACGCCCGCGACCGCGCACGCTTCGTCATTGTCGGATGTGTCGCCGGAAACTCCGATAGCACCCAGCAGCGTCGAGCCGTCCATGATCAGCACGCCGCCGGGGACCGGCACCAGCGCGCCCTTGACGATCGTATTCACGGCATCGATGAAATAGGCCTGCTCCTGCGCGCGCTGGAATAGGGCGCGCGAGCCCATGCCCATGGCGAGCGCACCATAGGCCTTGCCGTGCGCGATCTCGGCGCGCATCAGGCTGGTGCCGTCCTGCGCGGCGGCGAGCTTGAGCACGCCGCGGGCATCCAGGATGGTGACGACCAGCGGCTTCAGCTTGAGCTCGCCGGCCTTGGCGAAGGCGGCATCGAGGATCTTGCGGGCGGTGTCGAGCGTGAGGTCAACCATGGCTGGTTTCCTTTGCAGCTTGAGAAGTGGAATGGGTCTTGGCGCGATCGAGGCTCATCGCCAGCACGCGCGCGACGTGAAGCGCCTCGCGTTGCGCGCCGTCGTGGATCTGGTGCCGGCATGAGGTGCCGTCGGCGACGACAAGTGTACTTGGATCCGCGCGCCGCACGGCCGGCAGCAGTGACAGCTCGGCCATCTCGAACGAGGCATCATAAGTGTCCGCACCATAACCGAACGCGCCGGCCATGCCGCAGCAACTGGACTCGATGGTCTCGACCTTGAGGCCCGGGACGAGGCGCAGCACCTGCTCGACCGGCTTGAAGGCGCCGAAGGATTTTTGGTGGCAATGGCCATGCACAATGGCTTTGTCGGCGACCGTCCCGAGCGGCAACTGCAGCCGGCCGGCTTCCGCCTCGCGCACCAGAAACTCCTCGAAGGTCAGCGCGTAGGCACCGACCGCTTTGGCGTCATTGTCCTTGCGCAGCGACGAAAGTTCGTCGCGAAGCGTCAACAGGCAGCTCGGCTCAAGGCCGACGATCGGCACGCCGCGCGCGGCGAAGGGCGCGAAGGCGGTGACGAGTCGGTCGAGCTCGAACCGCGCTTCGTCAACGAGACCGGCGGACAGGAAGGTACGGCCGCAGCAGAGCGGGCGGTTGCCGCCCGCAGGCTTCGGCAGATGCACGCGATAGCCGCCCGCCGCGAGCACGCGCAGCGCGGCCTCGAGATTCTCGCGCTCATAGATGCGATTGAAGGTGTCCGTGAACAGCACGAGTTCGCGGCCGGTCTCCGGTCCCACGCTTTCAGCCGGCGGCACGAACACGTCGCTGCGGAAGGCGGGGAGGGCCCGGCGCGCGCTGATGCCAGCAAAGCGCTCGAATAGCTTTCGTAACAGCGGGCTGCGGTTGCGCAAATTTGCCAGCGGAGCGAAGCGCGAAGCGAAGCCGGCATAGCGCGGCAGATAGCCGACAAACCGGTCGCGCAGTGTCAGGCCATGAGAGGCGACGCGCGCCGCCAGCACCTCGATCTTCATCTTGGCCATGTCGACGCCAACAGGGCATTCGTGGCGGCAGGCCTTGCAGGAGACGCAGAGTTTCAGCGTCTCCATCATCTCATCCGACGACAAAGCGTCGGGGCCGAGCTGGCCGGAGATCGCCAGCCGCAAGGTATTGGCACGGCCGCGCGTGACGTCCTTTTCGTTGCGCGTCGTGCGGTAGGACGGACACATCACGCCGCCTTCGAGCTTGCGGCAGGCTCCGTTGTTGTTGCACATCTCGACCGCGCCCTGGAAGCCGCCGCCGGCGCCGGGATAGGCAGACCAGTCGAGCCTGGTCTTCAGCTCGCCGACCCGATAGTCCGGCTTGAAGCGGAACAGCGAGCGGTCATCCATCTTGGGTGCATCGACGATCTTGCCGGGATTGAGGACGCCCTCGGGATCGAAGCGCTGCTTCACCTCCCTGAAGTCGGCGACGAGACGCTCGCCGAACATGGTCTGGTGAAATTCCGAGCGCACCAGGCCGTCGCCATGCTCGCCGGAATGCGAGCCCTTGTACTCGCGCACCAGCGCAAACGCCTCCTCGGCGATGGCTCGCATCGCCTTGGCGTCCTTTTCCAGCTTCAAATTCAGCACAGGCCGCACATGCAAGCAGCCCTCCGAGGCATGCGCGTACATCGTGCCGCTGGTGCCGTGCCTGGCGAACACCTCGTTCAGCCGCGCGGTGTAATCGGCAAGGTGTGGCAGCGGGACGGCGCAGTCCTCGACGAACGAGACCGGCTTGCCCTCCTGCTTCATCGACATCATGACGTTGAGGCCGGCGGCGCGGAAATCGGCGATGCCGCTCTGCAGCGCCGGCTCGATGATCTCCACCACGCCGCCCCATTTGCGCGTCTCGTTATTCCAGCCGAAGCCGAGATCGCCCATCAGTTCGGAGAGCTGCTTGAGACGCGCCAGATTGTCCGCCTGGTCCTCCTCGGCGAACTCGACCACCAGCACGGCATCCGGATCGCCCTTGATCGCGGCGGAGATGATCGGCCTGAACATCGCGATATCGCGGCCGAGCGCGATCATGGTGCGGTCGACCAGCTCGACCGCGATCGGCTTAAGCTTGACCAGATGCTGGGCCGCATCCATCGCCTCGTAGAAGCTGCCGAAATGGCAGACGCCGAGTGCCTTGTTGCGGATCACCGGCCAGAGCTTCAGCTCGAGCTTGGTGGTGAAGGCGAGGGTGCCCTCCGAGCCGACCAGGAGATGCGCCATGTTGTTCGGCGCGTTGCGCGGCACCAGGGCATCGAGATTGTAGCCGCCGACGCGGCGCTGCACTTTCGGGAAGCACGCGGCGATCTCCTCGGCCTCGCGCGTGCCGAGATCGAGCATGTCGCGGAACAGGGCGCGGGTGCTGTCGGGTGCCTCGAGGTCGGAGAGATCGCGCGAGACCTCGCCAAACCGGCTGAGCGTGCCGTCGGCGAGCGATGCCTCCATCGACAGCGTGTTGTCGCGCATGGTGCCGTAGCGCAGGCTGCGGCCGCCGCAGGAATTGTTGCCGGCCATGCCACCGATGGTGGCGCGGGAGGCCGTGGAGACGTCGACCGGAAACCACAGGCCGTGCTTTCTAAGCTGCCGGTTGAGGTCGTCCAGCACGATGCCCGGCTCGACCACGCAGGTGCGGCCTTCGACATCGCGCGAGAGGATCCGGTTCAGATGCTTGGAGAGATCGACCACGAGGCCGTCATTGACGGTCTGGCCGCATTGCGAGGTGCCACCGCCGCGCGGGGTGACCTTCACCCCCTCGTCGCGGGCGATGGCGAGCGACAGCAAGGCTTCGTCCATGGTCCGCGGCACCACCACGCCCGTCGGCATGATCTGGTAGAACGAGGCGTCGGTGGCGTAGCGGCCGCGGCTGAAGCCGTCGAACAGGACGTCGCCTGTTATTTCCGCGCGCAGGCGCCGTTCGAGCGAGGAGGCGTTTGTCATCCCTGATCCCGGACTGCCCCAGCGAGGCTCAGCCTTGCTGAGTTATTCATTATGGTTCCAGACCGATTATATTATGAGTTCAAAATGAGCAAGCCGGGCCCTTAAGGCGAGGCTGGCGCGCCCTCTTGGGGCTCGGTCAGGTGCTCGATCGCGGCCGTCCGCTTGTTGCGCAGGTGCTGGAACAGGATGTCGCTGAGCTCGCTCGCGGCCCGGCGGCGCAGCGCATCGAGAATGGCTTCATGCTCGCGCATAGCCTCCGCCCAGCGCTGCCGCTTGCGGGCGAAATTGGCGGAGTAGCGGATGCGCCGGATCCGGCCGGCGAAGTTGGCGTAGACCGTCTTCAGCGTCTCGTTGCGCGCAGCCGCGACGATGCTCTCGTGGATGCGCTGGTTGGCCTGGAAGTAGCCGTGCATGTCGCGATGCAGATAGCGGCCGTACATCTCGTAATGCAGCTGCTCGATCGCGGTGATTTCCGCGTCGGTAATGGCTTCGCAGGCGAGGCGACCGGCGAGGCTCTCCAGTCCCGCCATCACGTCGAACAGCTCCTCGAGATCGCGCTGGCTGAGCTGGCGCACCCGCGCGCCGCGGTTCGGTAAAAGTTCGATCAGCCCCTCGGCAGCGAGCACCTTCAAGGCTTCGCGCAGGGGGGTGCGGGAGATGCCGAGCATCTCGCAGAGCTGCCGCTCGGGAACGCGCCCGCCTTCCGGAATGTTGCCCTCAACCACGTAGTCGCGCAGCCGCAGCAGGATCTCGCCATGAAGCGAGGCCTCCTGGCGATCGCCGCCATTGCCGGCGGGCGGGGTGATCGGGACCCCGGTATCGGGAATCGCGGATTTCATTTGCAGACAGTAGTTTGCCCGTTTGATCACGTCGACGGCCGCAATCGAATACCAGATTTCGATTGAAGAGACAAAAAATGAATGCAAAATAGCTAGCTGAGCGGCCAGAACCCGCCGACAGGGAGGTTTCATGCATCAGGGACGCCATTTCCTTCAGATTCCGGGCCCGAGCCCAGTCCCCGAGCGCGTCCTGCGCGCCATGGACATGCCTGTCATCGACCATCGCAGCGCGGAATTCGCCGAGCTCGGCCGCACCGTGCTCGAAGGCTGCCAGAAGATCTTCCAGACGAAGGGCCCCGTGGTGATCTTCCCCTCGTCCGGGACCGGCGCCTGGGAGGCCGCGATCGTCAACACGCTGTCGCCGGGCGATAAAGTGCTGATGGTCGAGACCGGCCATTTCGCCACCATGTGGCGGCAGATGGCCGGCCGCTTCGGCATCGATGTCGACTTCGTCCCGGGCGACTGGCGCCGCGGCGCCGATCCGGCGGTGATCGAGGCGAAGCTCGCTGAGGATACCGCGCGCGCGATCAAGGCCGTCATGGTCGTGCACAACGAGACCTCGACCGGCGCGACAAGCCGCATCGCCGAGATCCGCGCCGCGATCGACCGCGCGTCGCACCCGGCGCTCTTGATGGTCGACACCATCTCCTCGCTAGGGTCGGTCGACTACCGCCACGGCGAGTGGAAAGTCGACGTCAGCGTCAGCTGCTCGCAGAAGGGTTTCATGCTGCCGCCAGGCCTCGGCTTCAACGCGATCTCGGAGAAGGCGCTGGCAGCGTCCAAGACCAACAAGATGCCGCGCTCCTATTTCGACTGGGAGGAGATGCTCAAGCCGAACGCAAAAGGCTTCTTCCCCTACACGCCCGCCACCAATCTGCTCTACGGCCTGCGCGAGGCGATCGCGATGCTGCTCGAGGAGGGACTCGACAACGTGTTCGCTCGCCACCAGCGGCTGGCGGCCGCAACGCGCGCCGCCGTGAATCATTGGGGCCTCGAGATCCTCTGCCAGGAGCCGGCCGAGTACTCACCGGTGCTCACCGCGGTGCTGATGCCGCCGGGGCATGATGCCGATCAGTTCCGGAAAGTCGTGCTCGACAATTACAACATGTCGCTCGGCTCGGGCCTATCGAAGGTCGCCGGCAAGGTCTTCCGCATCGGCCATCTCGGCGAATGCAACGCGCTGACGCTGCTCGGCGCGCTCACCGGCGTCGAGATGGGCCTGTCGGTCGCCGGCGTGCCGCATCGCTCCGGCGGTGTCGATGTCGCGATGAAGCTCCTGGAGCAGCGCCCGCAGGGCAATGCCTCGCCGCATCTGAAGGTGGTCGGCACGTGAGGTGGTCGCGGCGGGAGGGCAGTCGGAGGGGATGATAGGCAGGCTGGCCCGTATGCACGGACGGCCCCTCTTGGAGGACGGGACAAGCCGGTCAATTGGTGCTATTCGGCGCCCACCAAACCAAGGCTAGACCGGGAAGGACGCCGATGACCGTGCATACTGGAAGGCATTTCTTACAGATTCCAGGACCGACCAACGTGCCCGACCGGGTGCTGCGGGCGATGGACATGCCGACTCTGGACCATCGCGGTCCGGAGTTCGCCGAGCTCGGTTTTGCCGTCCTCGCCGCAATGCAGCGCGTGTTCCGCACCAAGCAGCCCGTGATCATCTTTCCCTCGTCCGGCACCGGCGCGTGGGAAGCGGCGATGGTCAACGTGTTCGCGCCCGGCGACAAGGTCTTGATGTGCGAGACCGGCCAGTTCGCCGTGCTGTGGCGCGGCATCGCCGACAAGTTCAAGCTCGAGGTCGACTTCATCCCGAGCGACTGGCGCCATGGCGCCGATCTCGCCGAGATCGAGAAGCGCCTTGCCGCCGACAAGCAGCACGCGATCAAGGCGGTCTGCGTCGTCCACAACGAGACCTCGACCGGCTGCGTGACGCCGCCCGCGCAAGTGCGCAAGATCCTCGATCGCACAAAGCATCCGGCGCTGCTGATGGTCGACACCATCTCCGGCCTCGGCTCGATGGAATATGAGCACGACGCCTGGGGCATCGACGTTTCGGTCGCCGGCTCGCAGAAGGGCCTGATGCTGCCGCCGGGTCTCGGCTTCAATGCCATCTCCGAGAAGGCGCTCGCGGTCGCCAAGGCCAATCCGGGCATGCGCTCCTACTGGGACTGGCAGGAGGTTATCAGCTTCAACAAGCTCGGCACGTTCCCCTATACGCCCGCGACCAACCTGCTCTACGGCCTGCGCGAAGCGGTCAAGATGCTGGAGGAGGAGGGGCTGGAGAACGTCTGGTCCCGTCACAAGCGCCACAGCGCGGCGACGCGTGCCGCGGTCAAGGTCTGGGGCCTGGAGACGCAGTGCGCAGATCCCGCCGCGCATTCGCCGGCGCTGACCGGCGTGCGCGTGCCCGAGGGCTTTGATGCCGACGCCTTCCGCAAGGTCGTGCTGGAAAATTTCGACATGTCGCTGGGCACCGGCCTGAACAAGGTCAAGGGCAAGGTGATCCGCATCGGCCATATCGGCCACTTCAACGATCTGATGCTGATGGGCACGCTCGCCGGCGTCGAGATGGGCCTCGATCTTGCAAAGATCCCGCACCGGAGCGGCGGCGTGCTCGCGGCCATGGACGTCCTCAAGGGACGCGACGTGGTGCCGATGGCCAAGGCCCAGGTAGCTTAGGCTTAGCGGTTCAGGTGGCCTGAACCAGCGTAAAAGAAGAGACGCGCGATGAACCTACCTGTGACTACCAACGAAGACCTGCTCTACTCCGTCCAGGACGGCATCGCGCGGATCACCTTCAATCGCCCGCAAGCACGCAACGCCATGACCTTTGCCATGTATGACCGCATGGCGGAGATCTGCCAGGAGATCAACGCCGACCGCTCGATCAAGGCGCTGATCCTGACCGGCGCCGGCGACAAGGCGTTCGCCTCCGGCACCGACATCTCGCAATTCCGCGCCTTCAAGACCGCGCAGGATGCGCTCGACTACGAGGCGCGGATCGATCGCGTGCTCGGCACGCTCGAGCAGTGCCGCGTGCCCGTGATCGCGGCCATTGCCGGCGCCTGCACCGGCGGCGGTGCCGGCATCGCGGCTTGCTGCGATCTTCGCATCGGCACCGAGACGACGCGGATGGGCTTTCCGATCGCGCGCACGCTTGGCAACTGCCTGTCGATGTCCAACATCAGCCGCGTCGTTGCGCTGGTCGGTCCCGCCCGCACCAAGGATCTGATCTTTAGGGCGCGCCTCGTCGAGGCACAGGAGGCGCTGGCACTCGGCCTGCTCAACGAGGTCGTGCCTGATGTGGAGATGCTGCAGCGCCGCGCCGACGAGACCGCAAAGCTCGTCGCCAGCCACGCGCCGCTGACGCTGGAAGCGACCAAGGAAGCGGTGCGCCGCATCCGCCGCACGCTGTCGCGCGAGGAAGGCGAGGACCTGATCCTCAAAGCCTATATGAGCGAAGATTTCCGCGAAGGCATGGACGCCTTCCTCAACAAGCGGGCGCCCGTCTGGAAGGGCAAGTAGCGCGCTCCTTCAATACCCGCTGCAGCGCCTCCCCATCCAGTCCCACCCAAAGCGCCCCCGACAGCCGCCGGCAAACGCGATCTCGACAATGCCCGTGTTTGCACGTTGCGCAGGCTCTTAGGGGGGCGGGCTATCTTGCCGTCCCAACAAAATATCCGTCTGCGTCACCGTCCCTAGTGAATCTTGGACAGACGCAAAAGCCTCCCGGTGAGCTGCGAGTTGGACACATGACCTCTGGTGTTCCCGGCGGCAGTTCGGAGGCATTCACAAGGCATTGCGATCTAGGTTTTGGATCCTGCGGCACGCCCTTGGCGAACACGGTTGTACCAATGCCGGCTAGTAGAAACACCAGGACACCTTGAAGGAAGCACATGCGTACGTCTCCTCGCGTCCGACAACCATCCCGGCCCGTCTACGTCTCGCGAGTTTCGCGGTAACCCGTAGCTTCATCTATGAGGCGCATAGTGCATGAGCGTTGGAGCTGTTCGGCGATGATTCCGGCACGGTGAGCCATGTTGCGCTGGACGGCCTTTAAAACTCCGGCTCGTTGGGCGCGCGCAAAGACATCGCAGACCTCCGGCAGGAAGTTCGCCGCGTACCCGAACGCCTTGAAGCCCTGCTTGGTCCGGAATTCGATCTGGTTAGCTGCCGCAACAAGATCGTCGTCGATATAGGGCTTTAGATTCTGCACTGTCAAAAATCCCGGCAGGTTGGCGCCGGCCCGGTAATACTGGCGACCCTTGGGCGGCCGAATGCGACCTAAGCCTACCATGAATCCGCTCTGCGTCACCAAGCGCTGCCCGTTGTCGAGGACGGCAACCTCCATCTCGATGTCGCCAAACCGGATGACGCCTTCATGCGTTGCGCGCGGTAACTGTCTCGCCCAACGGGCCTTGGCGGCCTTCCGCGCAATTTCCCGTCGCTCGTCACCCGATAGCGCGGCTGCTCTAGCCGTGCCGCCAGCGGCTCGCGCAGGAACTCCCCAATTCACTTTCCACCGCGTTCTCTTCCGCTCATGGTCGTGGTTCAAACTCAGTTTTCTACTGGTACTCATATTTTCAGGAATATAGTTGGAAAACAAAATTGCAAGCACAGGCGAAGCAGAAATGCCCTGTCAGGAGCCGTGCCTTGCAGCTAATAATGTTACCCTTCGAGCAAAACCGGGTCATTCAGAACGTCCTTAACGCGTGCGGGTGAAGAGCTGTGCCAGACCGCTGTGCAGAATGCCTTGAGGATCACGTCTCTGCACTGAATTTGTGGAACCGGCCGAAACGTCGCGGCGAGAGCTTGAGCAACGCTAAGTGCTCGGTAGACGTCCCGTTCCTGATAGAGCTTCGGACCGAACAGGCTTCCCAGCAATCCACCCCAGAAGCTGTGCTTGTGGGAACGTACTAAGACGCCCTTGTTGCCGACGGAGATCCAACAGGCCTCTCCGTTGTCCAGGATGATCGTCGCGTCACGGCCAAATCTCTCGTTGATGTAGAGGACGCGCGGCATCACTTCACCACTCTGAATTTCTTGCCAATTCTGCAAAGTCGAAGCGTCTGAGGCACCGCGGATCTCGGACGTCCGATGAAGGCCATCGATCTTTTCCGCCCCTGCTGCAAAGGAGTTACGGCTCGCTTGTAACTCAATCGCGCGGGACTGTCTTATTCCAAAGTCATAACGGGGATGACGTGGGATGGCTTGAACTCGGCTGGATTCGCCAGCACAATGGGAGCTGAATTCGTCTCTGAATTTCCAATCCAAACAAGAATATAGGGAAGACGCACGTGGGACATGGAATGAAGGCCGCAATTGCGCTTGCGACCGCGCTCTGCGGTACGCCAGCTTTTGCGGGCTGGGAGCCGTCGAAACCCGTCGAGATCGTGGTGGCGGCGGGCGCGGGTGGCGCCTCCGATCAGATGGCGCGGATGATGCAGGCCGCGATCCAGAAGAACAATCTGATGAAGCAGCCGATGGTCGTCTCGCTCAAGGGCGGCGCCTCGGGTGCGGAAGCGCTGATGTACATGAAATCCAGTGAGGGCGACCCGAACAAGGTGCTGATCGCCTATTCGCTGATCTACATGCTGCCGCTGTCGGCGAAGATCCCGTTCAACTGGCGTGAGCTGACGCCGGTCTCTGTGGTCGCGCTCGACCAGTTCGTGCTCTGGGACAACAGCGCAGGTCCCAAGACGGTGAAGGAATTCGTCGCGGCCGCGAAGGCCGCAAGCTCCCCGTTCAAGATGGGTGGCACCGGCTCCAAGCGCGAGGACCACGTGCTCACGGTGTTCCTCGAGCAGAAGACCGGCGCGAAATTCTCCTATCTGCCCTACAAGTCCGGCGGCGAGGCCGCGACCCAGCTGGTCGGCAACCACACCGAAGCCAACGTCAACAACCCATCCGAAAATCTCGAAGTCTGGCGCGCCGGCCAGGTGCGCCCGCTCTGCGTGTTCGACAAGGAGCGCATCTCCTACACCAGCAAGGTGACGGACACCCAGTCCTGGGCCGACATCCCGACCTGCAAGGAGGAGGGCGTCGACGTGCAGTATCTGATGCTGCGCGCGATGTTCCTGCCCGGCAAGGTCACGGCCGAGCAGCAGGCGTTCTACGTCGATCTGTTCCACAAGGTGACGCAGACCGCCGAGTACAAGGACTACATGGAAAAGCAAGCGCTGAAGCCGATCTTCCTCACCGGCAAGGACATGGTGCAGTTCCTCGAGGCGGACGATGCGCTGAACAAGTCGCTGATGACGGAAGCCGGTTTCGTCGCGAAGTAACTTCTCTTTTCTCCCTCCCCCCGTTCTTACGGGGAGAGGGTCGGAGTGAGGGGCTCTCTCCGCGAGTTGAGTTCGCGGAGAAAGCCCCTCACCCGGCGCTTTGCGCCGACCTCTCCCGTAAGAACGGGGAGAGGTGAACAATTCCCCAGCCTCGCATCTGAGCTCATGTCCCAAACCGATATCGAAATCGTCGTCGACGATCCGACCGCCCCTGAAGACGATTCCCCCTCCGTCATCGCCTCCGGCACGATCGAGATCATCGTCTGTCTCCTGCTGCTCGCGCTCGCCATCACGCTCGGCTACGACAATTGGCGCACCGGCGCGTCCTGGGATGCGACCGGCCCCGAACCTGGCTATTTCCCGTTCTATCTGTCGGTCATCCTTGGCGGCGGCAGCCTCTACGGCCTGATCGCGGCGCTCGTCTCGCACCGCGCGGCGCGCGAGACCTTCGTCACGCGCGCGCAGGCCCGCCGGGTGATGGCGGTGTTCGCGCCGACGCTGCTGTTCTGCCTGGTGACGCAGGTCCTCGGCCTCTATGTCGCGAGCTTCCTCCTGATCGCGGGCTTCATGCGCCTCGTCGGCAAGATCGCGCTGTGGAAGTCGCTGCTCACCGCTGTCGTGTTCACGGCGATCATGTTCGTCACCTTTGACATCGCCTTCGACGTCATCATGCCAAAAGGGCCGCTCGAAGCGGCCCTCGGCCGTTAGACGGGCCCTACGCGATGGAAGCTTTCGGTCTCCTGCTCCACGGCTTTGCCGTCCTGCTGACGTGGAAGACGCTCGTCCTGATGATGGTCGGGCTGGTGCTCGGCATCTTCGTCGGCGTGCTGCCCGGGCTCGGCGGCCCCAATGGCGTCGCGATCCTGTTGCCGCTGACCTTCACGATGGACCCGACCTCGGCGATCGTGATGCTGTCCTGCATCTATTGGGGCGCGCTGTTCGGCGGCGCCATCACCTCGATCCTGTTCAACATCCCGGGCGAAGCCTGGTCGGTCGCGACCACCTTCGACGGCTATCCGATGGCGCAGCAGGGCAGGGCGGCGGAGGCGTTAACCGCGGCGTTCACCTCCTCCTTCATCGGCTCGCTGGTCGCGGTGCTGCTGATCACGTTCCTTGCGCCGATGATCTCGTCCTTCGCGCTGAAGTTTGGCCCGCCGGAGTTCTTCGCCGTCTATCTCTTGACCTTCTGCTCCTTCGTCGGCCTCGGGCGCGAAGCCAAGCACAAGACCGTCATCTCGATGTCGCTGGGCCTGCTGCTCGCCGGCATCGGCATGGATACGGTGTCGGGCAATCTGCGCATGACCTTCGGCTCGCCGGAGCTGCTCCGCGGCATCAACTTCCTGGTCGCCGTCATCGGCCTGTTCGGCATCAGCGAGATCCTGCTGACGATGGAGGAGCGGCTGGCGCTACGCGGACACGCGGCGGGCATCTCGCTGCGCGTCGTGCTCGGCGTCTGGAAGGACCTGCCGAAATATTGGGTGACGCTGCTGCGCTCCTCCTTCATCGGCTGTTGGCTCGGCATCACCCCTGGCGGCGCGATCGCGGCATCCTTCATGGGCTACAATCTGGCAAAACGATTCGCCAAGGAGCCCGAAAATTTCGGCAAGGGCCGCATCGAGGGCGTGTTCGCGCCGGAGACGGCCGCGCACGCCTCCGGCACCTCGGCGCTGCTGCCGATGCTGGCGCTCGGCATTCCCGGCTCGGGCACCGCCGCGATCCTGCTCGGTGGCCTGATGGTGTGGGGGCTCAATCCGGGGCCGATGCTGTTCGTCGAGCACAAGGACTTCGTCTGGGGCCTGATCGCCTCGATGTATCTCGGCAACGTCGTCGGCCTCGTGCTGGTGCTGACGACGGTGCCGATCTTCGCTTCGATCCTGCGCGTGCCGTTTGCCGCGGTGGCGCCAATGATCGTGGTGTCCTGCGCGATCGGCGCCTATGCGATCCAGAACGCGATGTTCGATATCTGGCTGATGCTCGGCTTCGGCATCGTCGGCTACGTCTTCAAGAAGATCGGCATTCCGCTGGCGCCGTTCACCCTCGCGCTCGTGCTCGGCAACCGCGCCGAGGATGCCTTTCGCCTGTCGATGATCGGTTCGGGCGGGACTTTGAAGGTGTTCTGGTCGAACGGCCTCGTGAGTTCGATCACAACCCTGGCGCTTCTGCTGCTGTTCTGGCCGGTCATCGACAATCTGCTCGGTCGCGTCGGATGGACGCAGCGGGCCCGGGCGCCGTCGCAATGAGCTAAATCGCCTTCATATTCAAAGGCATATCCCGGAAATGTCGTTGTAGTCCGGGCGCCACACGCCTCGATTGTTTCTGGATGTTGCAGGCGTGGCACAGCTCTTTGGCGTTCCTCGACGTATATTCATCACGAAATCGTGCAAAGGGGGAATTCTCCATGAAGCGGATAGTGATTGGAATGGCGGCGGCGATGTCGCTGTTTGCGACGGGTGCGCTGGCTGCCGATCTCGCGGCAAGGCCCTATGTCAAGGCGCCTATCGTCGACCCGGTCTGGAGCTGGACCGGCTTCTACATCGGCGCCAATGGCGGATACAGCTGGGGCCGCTCGCGCACGGACGTTTCCTACTTCAACTCGGCCACGGGTGCAGCGATCGCGCCCCCGGCGGGCTCCATCACCAGCGGCTCGTTCGACATGAACGGCGCTGTCGCTGGTGGCCAAGCCGGTTACAACTGGCAGAGCGCGAATTGGGTTTACGGCATCGAGGGCGACCTGAATTGGTCTGACGAGAAGGGCCGCGCGACCTTCAATTGCGGCGGCGTCGCGCCTGCCGGCGGGCCCTGCCTTCCCGGCCTGACGTTCCTCCCACCGGGCGGTCTGGCCGGCACCACTCTGACGGTCGATCAGCATCTCCAATGGTTCGGCACGGTCCGCGGCCGCATCGGTGTCCTGGCAACCCCGAAGGTCCTGTTCTACGGCACCGGCGGTCTGGCCTTCGGCGAGCTCAAGACCACGGGCACCATGACCGGCTTCACCCCCGCCGGTGCGCCGATCGCCTCGATCGGCACGAGCTCGACGACGCGCGCCGGCTGGACTGTCGGTGTGGGTGTCGAAGGCAAGATCACCCAGAACTGGAGCGCCAAGCTCGAATATCTCTATATGGATCTCGGGCGTTTCTCGTCCGGTCCGTTCACGCTGGCACCAGCCTCCACGATCAGCGCCAACGTCTCGTCGCGCTTCACCGATCACATCCTGCGCGCCGGCATCAACTATCAGTTCGGTGGCCCGGTAGTCGCCAAGTACTGAGCACGTACTGAGCGCGTACCGAGATCAACAAAGGCGTCAACAACAAGCAAAGCCCGGCTCGCGCCGGGCTTTGTCGTTGTGTGCCGAGCATGATCGGCAGCTTGGAGGTGGAAGTCCTCGATCCAGCCTGATGACGGCGAAGGATTAGCGAAGCGCAAGGGCGTCATCGCGAGATGGGGTCTGAAGGAAGCGTGGAGCAAAGCCGCGGCCCGATGGACAAAGACCGGATAACGAGGCCTACCCGGCCGGACGAGCGAGCAACAGATCGCGAAGTCCAAGGTCATCAAGGGTCGGGGTGGTAAATCCGGCGGGCGTGCGGNGAAGGCGGTCGGTCTTACCTCGGGAGATCTCCGTCGTGTCCGGGACACCGGACTGAGCGGGCCGCAAGGCTCGTGACCGCGGCGGAGAAGTCAGCAGACGGCGTAGTAGGCGGAACGAGTTTCGCTGAAGGCCTGAACGCTGGAAAAGACGCTGGAGGTGGAAATCTCAAGCTGGCCAAGCGGCAGAAAATCCAGGTCACTGGCCTTCGGAGCGGCGGGAAAAAGGGTGAAGCCCAGATAGCGCTGCTCGAAGGGCCGAAGCCAGCCCGTCGATGTCTGCTATCTGAGCCCTCTGGCACGGGCGCAAAACAAACCGTGCGTGCTCAATCTAGCGAACCGCCCTATACGCGACCCGTACGTACGGTGGTGTGGGAGGGAGGAGTCGCGAGACTCCCCCTATCCCGATTTCCGGCTCGACCTGCCAGAGATCGCGCGCGCACGCGGCCGAATCCTCCGATCGACTTGATCTTCGAACGCGGGACGCGGTCCGAGTAATTCTTGCCGATGATCGCCGCACTGAATCTGCTGCGCAGGTGAGCAGGCAAGATCATTTCCGAGGGAAGAAGCGATGAGATGAACTTTGCTGGTCATAGCGGCGATCACCATGCTGCTCGTAGCGCGGCCTTTTTGTGGTGCCGCATTTCCATAAAGAGCAGCCGATGGTGGCGGTTTCGGGCTAGAGTTGGAGTCTCTTCTACGCCGGCTGCTAGGTTCTTGGCTCTGGGCACCAAAGTCGACTCATCGACAGCACGGATCGGCGCGCCGCCGAGTTCCTGCCGCGGTCCGTTTAATCTCAGCGCGGTTACCTAGGGGCGGCGAAATCGGGCCGGCTCTTTGGCAGTCCTCGGCCACTTTCAGTAATCCGACACGCTCGGACTCCATCGGCGCGCGTGCTGCGAATTCAAGGCAGATTCAAGTCGCAGGAAGCCCTATATTCCTTTCATTTGGCCTTTTGCGAATCATCGGCCATCATTACTGGTCTTGGTTTTGTGATCCGCTTGAGTTTTTAGAACCTGAGAGGGTGAATCATTGGCCGCAGGAGCTGCCTTCTAGACTCGGGCCAACTTCACTTGAAAGCTTCGTGCACGCTAAGCCCTATGATGAGGAGAGCGACAGCGCCTACTGAGACACTCTTCACCCGATTCCGGCGAAGCAGAAGTGCTGAGTGCCTCGCTCACGCGGGTCCGAGCCGCGCTCGATCAGAGCGTAACCTTGATGCGCAGCGACGAACGCGTTCTCGGGGATCCAGCGTTTAGTATACTTCACCAATTTATCGCTTCCCGCGGCCATCTCGCCTGGCCCATTGTGACTGAGGAACGATGTCTGAGTCTCCTCCCTGGCCGATCCATTGCTAATGGGTACACGACCAAACCATTTTGGTGGGTCGCGCAGCGCACAAAGGCTCCACAGTACCAATCGCATCGTCGACATATTGGATCGCGCCATTCGAATGCATTAGATCGATGCTTCCGAGCCAGTCGGCGGCATGTTCGATATCGCTGAAAAACATTAAGCGGTTCGTTGCCAGCTTACTTGCACGACGAACCATTGCTGGCGTCTCAACAACTGCCCAGCGAATATCGGGGGACGTTTGTCGCGCAACCTTGTAGTGGATTCCAGCCCCGCCGCCGAAATCGAGCACCGATCCTACGTTCGCAACGAGCGGCCAGTTCTCTTCTGCTTGGAAGGCGACCGTCTTGCGAAAGATTGTCTCGACAAGCTCTTCGTTTTCGTAGCCCTCGATAATTCCTTGGGGCGGGAAGAGCCTCAGACGCAGCCTGCGCATCAAATTCATCGTAGTTCCAGTGTCTCTGCTAATCTTTTCCAGATACGACCAGAAACTCCAAGAAATGTACATCCGCTAGGTGCACACCAAAAGCACATCAACTTATGCGGCGCTGTGACGCGTATCTTTGGTGTATAAGGTGCCGATCCGGGCGAGTTGAACTTTATGGCTCAAGCCTTTGTGCGGCAGGCGTTCCTTACATCCTCCAAAGAGAATTTCTGTCGCTTTTTGAGGCCGACGTTCACCCTTGCGTCGGCCACAATCTGATACCAGCCTGCCGCCCCTGGGGCACAAAGCACGGGCCTTACCGGCTGTTCGGGGCGCTCGAACCACCTCGGCCTCGTTAGACTTGGAGATATCGCCCATGCTGAATCCGAAATCGACCAGCACCTGATCGGCCTGCTCGCCGAATTCGGGCGGGGGGGAGCCAAGATCCTGCTTGCTCGTGCGCGACAGCACAGGCGCCGCGATAAATTGGTCTAGTCACCTGACACATGCTGATCAATTGACACGCTTTCCAAACAGCTCCCGGAAACGCCAATCTCGACGCCCTCGGAACCTTCTGCTAGTTTAGCGTCGTTGACTCCGCACGGTGCGCTGTGATGCAGGAAGCTGCATTTCGATTGAGCTGTTCGCTGCTGGCTTACAGAACGAGGGTTGTGGGGATTGCCGCTGTTGTCGCGGGCAGTTTCCTCACTTCATCCTGTGTGAGCTCGAACGATATATCCTCGAAATCAAGAGTTGCGACTGGTGCTCCTTGGGCGCGAGATCTAAACGAACCGCCGCCGAGCCGACCGCCCGCACGTAAACCTGACTAGGTCCTACAAGGCAACCATCCAAACTTCCGGCATCGGTGCAATTGTCCCTAGGTTGATTGCTTCAGGGTGAGACCCCATCACTTGGAGCAGTGCCGATAGACTCCCGTTTGCCCTTCGAAATGCGCATGAGAATTCGCGTTCAGATTCGCTTTCTAGCTCACATGAGCACCCTTAGATGACGCGGGCTTCTCTCAGCCTCGCGATCTCGTCAGCGGCCAAGCCGAACTCCATCAGAACCTCTTCCGTCTGCTCGCCGAATTCTGGCGGCCGCGCCACCATCCTGCTCGGCGTGCGCGACAGCGTCACGGGCTGACCGATCAGGCAGATGTGGCGGCCTTCGTCGTTCGGCACGTCCTGCGCAATGCCGAGATGCTTGACCTGCGCGTCCTCGAACATCTGGTCGATCGCATAGATCGGCCCGCAGGGCACGCCGGCCTCGTTGAGTTCGCGGACCCAGGTCTCGGTCGACTTCGTCACGGTGCGTCTCTCGATCTCGGCGTTGAGCGCATCGCGGTTCTTGGAGCGGGCAGGGGCGGTTGCATACTCGGAATTGCTGACCAGCTCCGGCGCGCCGATCGCCTGGGCGCAGCGCTCCCAGATCCGTCCGCCCGTGGTGGCGATATTGATGTACCCGTCCGAGGTCTTGAACACGCCGGTCGGAATGCTGGTCGGATGGTTGTTGCCGGCCTGCTTGGCGACCTCCTTCTCCATCAGCCAGCGCGCGGCCTGGAAGTCGAGCATGAAGATCTGGGCTTGCAGCAGCGAGGTCTGCACCCACTGGCCCTTGCCCGAAACCTCGCGTTCGAGCAGTGCGGTGAGGATGCCCATGGCGCAGAACAGGCCTGCCGTGAGGTCGGCGACGGGAATGCCAACCCGCATCGGTCCTTCGCCCGGTGCCCCGGTGATCGACATCAGCCCGCCCATGCCTTGCGCGATCTGATCGAAGCCTGGCCGCTTGTAGTAGGGGCCGTCCTGGCCGAAGCCGGAGATGCTGCCGTAGACGATGCGCGGGTTGATCGCGGTGAGGCTGTCATAATCGATCCGGAGCTTCTTCTTCACGTCGGGCCGGAAATTCTCGACGACGACATCAGCCTTGGCGGCGAGGCGCTTGAACACGGCGAGCCCGCGCTCGTCCTTCAGGTTCAGCGTCATCGCCCGCTTGTTGCGGTGCAAGTTCTGGAAGTCGGAACCGCGCCGCGGCCCGCCCGGCTGCTCGCCGCCGGCGTCCTCGGTCAGCGCGTCGATCTTGACGACGTTGGCGCCCCAGTCCGCGAGTTGCCGCACGCATGTCGGCCCGGAGCGGACGCGGGTCAGATCGAGCACGGTGAAGCGCGACAAGGCTTCGGAGGCAGGCGGAAAGGGCATCGTGAAAGGCTCCGGGACAGATTACGAGCCTACCATAATGCCGAAAGGTCATGCGGCAAGCGCCGACTGCAGCAGCCAGCCATGCGCCGTGGCCGAAAAATCCGACGGCGTGAGTCGTCGAGAACCTGGCGGCAGATAACGTCGCGTTGATCGTTGCACGAGCGATGCTGCTTATTGCGACAGACGCCTAAGATCGTTACGCGCCTTCGCGGCGAGCGGGTCGTCACCATGGCGCGCGATAAAAAGCTCATAGGCTTCCAACGTGTCCTTGCGGCGGGCGGCCTCGTACTCCTCTGCCACTGCGGCGGAGGGATCCCGAGCGCGTGGAACCGTTGGCGAGCGCGCCTCACTGGCACTTTTGGCCGCTTTGGCTTTCGAATCCATAACAGGCACTCCTCCGGAGGAGGCGAGGGCGAACAACGCGCCGAGAGTCCAGGCTGACAGCCAAAGTATCTTCATGGCTTCCTTCGGCGCCTCGAATTGGTACGATATCTTGCCACGGCCGCAGCTATGCCGATGGAGCTTTGCCAGAGCGACTGTGTGAAAGTATACACTTGCGCAGAAGCTCCCTCGATTTCAAGAGCCGCGAGTGCGGGCCACTACTGATTTCCTGAACCACGTGCGACGGTGTTCAGGAAGGGGCAATGCCCCGACTGTGGGTCGTGTCCCGAGTGATGGTGTAGCTCGGTAGAGCAAAGCCGCCCGGACGCGCGCCTCAAATAGCGCCGTAGCGGGCGGGCGGCTTTGCGGTGGTCACCGGCAGTTCTCCGGTAGGATCGGGTTGCGACACGCCAACGCAACCGAGGAACCACCGATGACCGATGACATGATGAACCTGCGCACGCTCGTGGAGAAGACCCCTGATGCCGATCTGTTGCGCGAGATGATCGGCTTTGCGGCCCAGCGCCTGATGGAGCTGGAAGTCGAAAACCAAACCGGGGCCGCCTATGGCGAGAAGACCCCCGAGCGTCTGGCCCAGCGCAATGGCTATCGCGACCGGATCTGGGAGACCCGCGCCGGCGCAGTCGAACTACGCATCCCCAAGCTGCGCAAGGGCTCCTACTTCCCGGGCTTCCTGGAGCCGCGCCGGATGGCCGAGAAGGCGCTTACCGCCGTGGTGCAGGAAGCCTATGTGCAGGGCGTCTCGACCCGTTCGGTGGACGACCTGGTGCAAGCGATGGGCATGACAGGCATCTCGAAGAGCCAAGTCAGCCGGCTCTGCGGCGAGATCGACGACAAGGTGAAGGCCTTCCTCGCCCGTCCGATCGAGGGTGACTGGCCGTATTTGTGGATCGACGCCACCTACGTGAAGGTGCGCCAGAACGGCCGCATCGTATCTGTCGCGGTGATTGTCGCGGTCGGCGTTAATAGCGACGGCAGGCGCGAGGTTCTCGGCATGGACATTGGGCCGTCCGAGGCCGAGACGTTCTGGACCGCGTTCCTGCGCAAGCTCGCTCGCCGCGGCCTGCGCGGCGTCAAGCTCGTCGTCTCCGATGCTCATGAGGGCATCAAGGCCACCGTGGCCAAGGTGCTCAATGCCAGTTGGCAGCGGTGCCGCGTCCACTTCATGCGCAACGCACTGGCCCATGCAGGCAAGAGCGGCCGGCGCGTCGTCTCCGCCTTCATCGCCACCGCGTTCGCCCAGGACGATGCCGAGGCCGCTCGCACGCAGTGGCGCAAGGTCGCCGACCAGCTCCGTCCCAAGCTGCCCAAGCTTGCCGGCTTCCTGGACGAGGCCGAGACCGATGTGCTGGCCTACATGACGTTCCCACCGCAGCACCGGACCAAGCTGCACTCGACGGATGAGATGGACAAGCGATTTTTAATGACCGCGCCGCGATGACGATTGCGGAAATCGCGTCCATTCTTTTGTTCGGCCGCGCCGCGGGCCATTCTTCCGTCCCGGCCACCGATCTCGCAGCTGCCGCGCGCAGGGTCGGTCAAGGCTGGCCGCGTTTGCGGCCACCGCACGGCTTGGCCTTGACCGGCCCGAGCACGGCGGCATGCTGGCGTGGAACGGGACTGCATTCCTGGCTGGCACTTGCCGTCAGCGGCGGTTATGGTTGTCGGGCGCGGGCGACCTCGTGGCGAAGCGTGACGCGTCGGCTGCAAGC
>NZ_AXAZ01000056.1 GCF_000473065.1 Bradyrhizobium sp. WSM1743 | reverse complement strand
GCCCACGCGGCTGTCGATCTCAACCCTCTTTCACCCAGACAATAGGCCAGCATCAGCCGAAGTAACGACACCGCATCTGGAATTTGGCGCCGCCGCACGAAAGCCTTCGTCTGGCGCGCACTTATTTCAAGCTGCGCAGCCCCGCCGAGCTGCGCAACCACTCTCGTCCAGTCCTCGTTCAGAAGCGATTCGTCTGCCATCCCGCCTTGGAATCACGTGTGATTCCAACACTCAAGAATAAACTTAACGCCTATGCGGTCTTCCCTGCGCCCTTTCTTTGGAGAGGGTGTGAAGCGGAGCATAGCTCGGGCAAATCCTGCCGCGAGGATGCGAGCGCGTGTCTGCGATCCCTCAAAATGGCCTTCCGCTGAAGCATGATGCGTCGGCTTCCCTGGAGGTGGTCGTGGCTCCTGGAATCTGCCTTGATGCGATTTCAATTTGGTGGGGTGACGATATGAGCGGTTTGGTGATCTCTGGCGGCCGGGTGGTGGATCCCGCGAGCGGGATGGATGCCATCGGCGACGTGGCGGTGGTGGACGGCAAGATCGCCGCCGTCGGCACCTCGCTCGGCGGCGCCGAGCGGGTGATCGACGCAACTGGCCTGGTGGTCGCGCCCGGCTTCATCGATCTGCACGCCCATGGCCAGTCGATTCCGGCCGACCGTATGCAGGCGTTCGACGGCGTCACGACGACGCTCGATCTCGAGGCCGGCGTGCTGCCGGTCGCGTCCTGGTACGAGCGTCAGGCCAGGAAGGGGCGCGTGCTGAACTACGGTGCTGCCACCAACTGGGCCTTTGCCCGCATCGGCGCGATGACGGGCTCCAATGCGGAGAGCTCGCTGGAGGCGTTCGGCAACGCCATGCGTGACCGCCGCTGGATGGACAATGTTGCCAGCGAAGCCGAGGTCGCCGGCATCCTCGAGCGTCTCGCGCGCGGCCTCAACGAAGGCGGCATCGGCATCGGCATCCTCAACGCCTATGCGCCGGGCGCCGGCGTGCAGGAGCTGACCGCGGTGTGCCAGCTGGCTGCGGCCAAGGACGTGCCGACCTTCACCCACGTCGCCTTCATGTCGCGCATCGACCCCGAAAGCGCGGCGGAGGCCTATATCCGCCTGATCGGCTATGCCGGCGCCACCGGCGCGCACATGCACATCTGCCATTTCAACTCGTCAAGCAAGACAGACATCGCGCGCTGCCGCGTGCTGGTCGAGAAGGCGCAGGCGCAGGGGCTGCCGATCACGGTCGAGGCCTATCCTTACGGCACCGGCTCGACCGTGCTGGCCGCCGCCTTCTTCAGCGATCCCAAATTCGTCGAGCGCAACGGCACCGGCTACGATTCCGTCCAGCGCGTCACCGACGGCTACCGCTTCCACGACCGCGAGGAGCTCTTGAAGGCGCAGGCCGAAGAGCCGTCCTCGCTGGTGCTCTGGCACATCCTCGACACCGAGAACAATGCGCATCACCGCGACCTGCTCGACATGTCGGTGCTGTATCCCGGCGGTGCGATTGCCTCCGACGCGATGCCGTGGACGCTCTCTGACGGCTCGACGTATACCGGCGATGCCTGGCCGCTGCCTGACGATGCCACCTCGCATCCGCGCTCGGCCGGCTGCTTCACGAAGTTCATCCGCGAATGGGTGCGCGAGCGCAAGGCCGTGTCGCTGCTGGAAGGCGTGCGCAAATGCGCGCTGATCCCGGCGGAGATCCTGTCGCAGAGCACGCCCGCGATGCGGGTCAAGGGCCGGCTTGCGAAAGACGCGGATGCCGACATTGTCGTGTTCGACTACGAGAAGCTCAGCGACCGCGCGACATTCACCGCGATGAACCGTCCCTCCGAAGGCGTGCGGCATCTCCTCGTCAGCGGCCAGGTGCTGATCAGCGACGGCGTGCTTGACGTGGCGGCGCGGCCGGGCAGGCCCGTGCGCCGCCCCGTCGTCGAGGCTTGACCCATGCCGGTCCCCATTCTCCTGGTGACGGGCTTTCTGGGGGCGGGCAAGACCACGGTCGTGAACCATCTGCTGGCGCATGCGGAGGGGCGGCAGATCGCCGCCGTGGTCAACGATTTCGGCGCGATCAACATCGATGCGGAGCTGATCGCGGGCGCGCGCGACGGCGTGGTCAGCCTTGCCAATGGCTGCATCTGCTGCTCGCTCGAAGGCGATCTGCTCCGCACCCTCTCGACGCTGCTGCGGCGTGATCCCAAGCCCGAATACATCGTCATCGAGACCAGCGGCGTCGCCGATCCCGCCGACATCGTGCGCAATCTGATGGATCCGGTGATCCTGCGCGAGGCGCCGCTGGAGACGGTGCTCTGCGTGATGGATGCGACGGAGCCGCCCGCCGCCCTTGACGACGCGCTTCAGCGGTCGCAGTTGCGCGTCGCCGATATCGTGGCGCTCACCAAGCTGGATCTGGCGGACGCGGGCGCGGGTGTGCGGATGCGCGCGGCCATCCGCGCGCTGCGTGTTCCCGCCGTCGTGATCGATGCGCAGCATGGCGAGATTCCTGCCGCGCTGCTGTTTCCCGCCGACCTCGACCGTGCCCCCGCGCCGCGTGAGGTGGGCCCGCGGCGGCCGGCAGAAGAGCGCTTCGAGACGCTGAGCTGGACCTCGGATAAGCCGGTCTCGTTGCCCCGCTTGCAGCAAGCCATCAACCGGTTGGCGCCGAAGCTCGCGCGCGCCAAAGGACTGTTCGAGAGCATCGAGCAGCCCGGCCGCACGATGGTGTTTCAGTTCGCCGCCGGCCGCGCAACGCTGGCGCCAGGCGACGCGCCGGCACCGGGCGTTGCGCGGACGCGGATCGTCTTCATCGCCGAGCTCGGCGTTCTCTCGAAGGCGGAGCTCGACGGCATCATGGAGGCGTGCGTTGCAGATTGAAACGGGAGCCGCCTCACGCGAATTGCGCGATGCCGTTTCCGACGGACCAGTTCTCCTTGGGAGCATCGAGCACGTTGACGAACACGTCCTCCGGCCTGATGCCCGGGTTTTCGCCGAGCAGATCGGCGATCCGCCGATAGAGCGCCTTTTTCTGCTCGGGGGTGCGCGAGGCGAACACGGTGATCTGGATCAGCAACGCGTCGTCGCTGCGCGCGACGCCGTAGGCATTGCCGCAGCGAAAGTTCGCTGGCTCATGCTCGGTGATGGCCATGAACACATCACCGTCGGGCACGTTCAGGGCCTCGCGCATGGCGCGGTAAAGTCCGTCGAGAATCGCGTGCCGGTAAGCTTGCGGCTTGCCGGCGCGCATCGAGATGTGGACGAGAGGCATCGCGCGTCCCTTTGCATGCGGGCTCGACCGGCACGGCGAGGTAGACGCCGCCTGCTCGGCCGATTGAAGAAAACGGGCTATCAATCCCGATCAGTTTTTGACACGATGTCTAGAAATCATGTTCTTGACGTCGTGTCAAATACTTTGAGGAGCGGAGCTTGAGGCCGCGCGAATTCGATCATGACGAGGTTCTGCGCGTCGCGTTTGACCAGTTCTGGCGCAAGGGCGTGCGCGGCACCTCGCTGTCCGATATCGCGCGCGATGCGGCGGTCCAGCGCGGAAGTCTCTACAACGCCTTCGGCAGCAAAGAGGCGCTGTTCCTGCAGGCGTATGAACGCTACGCGGGGGATTATCTCGCAGCGCTGCAAAAGGCGCTCGGGGTGGGTTCTTTGCGCAAGCGCCTCACCGCGTTCTTCGATCTGACCATCACCAATTTCCGCTCGGGCACGCCGCCGCGCGGCTGTCCGACCACGCGTGGGCTCATGGAGCTCGGCGCCGCCGAAGGCGAGGGGCTCGATGAAAACGCCCGCCAGGCTTTTGCGAGCCTGATCTCGCGCATCATCGCACTGGTTCAGGACGCGTTGGCGGCCGGCGCGGCGCGGGGCGAGTTCGACGGCAATCCCGCGGCCGCGGCGCTGCACATCGTCACCATGACGCGCGGCCTCGCCGTGCTCGAGCGTGCCTTCGGCGACGAGCCCCAATTGCGCAAGATCGCCGCACACACGATCGATCTCGTGCTCGGCAGGAAAGGCGGATAGGTGTCAGCACAGCGCGAGCGCGTTGACCGCCCGTGTCAGAGCTGCGATTGGCCGGCGTCCGGGACTGCCACAGAACCGCATGCATCCTGCATCGTGAATGTTCTCGTCAATGCAGCGTGGGGCTTCCGACCAGCCAGCTCTGCATCGCCATCGTCCGGTCAGGGTCGAAAGACCGCACGTGCCGGTCGGGCAGGATGAGACCGGCCATGCGGAAGATCGTTGCAAGCCCCTGGACCGGCGCGAGCGCCCAATCGGCGCCGACCGGTGGCAGCCAGCGCTCGAACTGTTCACGGGCGACATCGATGCGGTCCTGCTGCGCCGCGGCGATGGCGCGCAGAATTCCGTGCTCGCTGTCCGACACGCGTGGACAAGTCGGGCAATGCACTTCGATGGCGGTATGGGCCGTGCAGGCGAAGACCTCGATGATGGACTCCAGCGACGGCACGGCATCGCCGACGCGAAAATGGTCGTACACCTGCTTGATATCGGCCGCGGTCGGGACGGGGCCTCCGCTGCGTGCCTTCGCCCTGAAACCCCAGATGAAGAGCCGCTCCGCTGCGCTCAGCGCGGGGAGGTCGAGGTGCCCGGTATGTGTCGATCGATGCATTGAGCCTCTGGCCTTTGGCTGCGCTCACGCCAGAGCTGGCGCGGATGATCCGCGCCGATGGTTCTGCCAGAGACCTCTCCAAGTCAACGCTCGGAGAGGCGATGTCGAGGTGTTCTAGATTGGAAGAATTCGTATCTCGGATGCTGACAGTGTCGCTCGCGTCGAAGCCGTACGCGACATGCCGGCATCGTCCCGGCGGAATTGCGGGGATTTCGGGAGCCCGAATGCTTAAAGCTTTGCTAAGGGACCCGGGATAAATTGGCATGACAGCCCTTCCAATTCTTGTGAGCACCGATGATTTTCTTCCGCATCAGTTTCAAGCTGGTCCTGATTGTCGGCATCAGCCTCCTCGGCATGATCGCGCTGGCGCCGGTCGCGCTTTCGACCCTGCGTGCGCAGATGGTCGCCGATCGCCAGGCCAAGACGCAGCACATGGTCGATGTCGGCTATGGCATCCTGGCGCATTACCAGAAGCTCGAGAGCGAAGGAAAACTCTCGCGCGAGCAGGCCCAGGCCGGCGCAATGGCTGAAATCAAGAGCCTGCGCTACGACAAGGTCGAGTATTTCTGGATCAACGACATGACTCCCAAGATGGTCATGCATCCGATCAAGCCCGAGCTCGACGGCAAGGATCTCTCCGGGATGAAGGATCCCACCGGCAACGCGCTGTTCATGGGCTTCGTTGACGTCGTCAACAAGCACGAGGCGGGCTTCTATGGCTATCTCTGGCCGAAGCCCGGCTTCGACCAGCCAGTTGGGAAGATCTCCTATGTGAAGGGCTTTGCGCCCTGGGGCTGGATCATCGGCACCGGCATCTATCTCGACGACGTCGACGCAGTCTTCCGCCAGAACGCGATGACCTTCGCCTACATCGGTCTCGCGGTGCTGGTCGTGGTGCTCGGAGCCTCCTTCCTGATCGGCCGCAGCGTCACCCGCCCGCTGGCGAAGATCACCGCGCTGACCGAGCGCCTTGCCGCCGGCGACAGCGCCTTCGACGTGCCCTACACCGATCGCCGCGACGAGGTCGGCGGACTAGCCAAGGCGCTCGCCGTGTTCAAGGACAATGCCTCGGAAGTCGGCCGGATGCATGCCGAGCAGCAGGAGCTGAAACAGAGGGCCGACGATGAGAAGCGCAAGGCAATGGCCGATCTCGCCGGCAAGTTCGAGGCGAGCGTCCAGGCCGTGGTGCGCGACGTCTTCAACGAGGCGCGCGCGATGCAGCAGGCCGCGCAGGGCATGTCGGAGACCGCGAACAAGGCGAGCGATCGCGCGAGCTTCGTCGCCACCGCCTGCCAGCAGGCCTCGAGCAATGTGCAGACGGTGGCCTCCGCCGCCGGCGAGCTGTCGGCCTCGATCACCGAAATCAGCCAGCGCGTTGCACAGGCCGCGATCGTGGCCGACAAGGCCGCCGCCGACGGCCAGCGCACCAACGACACCGTGCAGGGGCTGGCCGCTGCCGCGCACAAGATCGGCGAGGTCATCGACCTCATCAACCAGATCGCCTCGCAGACCAACCTGCTCGCGCTGAACGCGACGATCGAGGCGGCGCGCGCGGGCGAAGCCGGCAAGGGCTTTGCGGTGGTCGCGAGCGAGGTGAAGTCGCTGGCGAGCCAGACCGCGAAGGCGACCGACGAGATCGGCGCGCAGATCACCGCGATCCAGGCCGAGACCAACGAGGTCGTCGGCAACATCGAGAGCATCCGCGCCACCATCATGGAGGTCAACGAGATCTCCTCGTCGATCGCCGCCGCGGTCGAGGAGCAGGGCGCGGCGACCCAGGCGATCGCCCACAGCGTGCAGGAGGCGGCCTCCGGCACCGACCAAGTCTCGCAAAACATCTCCGGCGTCACTGAGGCGACCGCCGAGACCGGCGAGGCCGCCGGCCTCGTGCTGCAATCGAGCGGCCGGCTGACGCAGAAACTGCAATCGCTGCAGGACGAGGTCAGCACCTTCGTTGCAGGCGTGCGGGCGGCCTGATCCTTGCCGATCCGGCCCGCCATGGCGCGGGTTATTGACCGCGTGACGGCATGTGCTGCGCATCGAAATTCCGGCCTGCGGGAGCGGTCATCGCGACCGGCTTTCACGCTCTTGACGGCTGCGGCTAAAGTGAAGAAGCAGGATCATCGAACCTGCCGACCCCGCGACTTGCCCCGGGGCATGGAGACAGCCGCATGTCGTTCAAGAAGCTCCTGATTGCCAATCGCGGCGAGATCGCCATCCGCGTCGCGCGCGCGGCGGCCGACGCCGGCATCGCGACCGTTGCGATCCATCCCGCCGACGATGCGCTGTCGCTGCACGTGCGCGTTGCCGACGAGGCGATCGAAATCGCCGGCCGCGGCGCCCGGGCCTATCTCGATATCGATGCGGTGGTGAAGGCGGCGAAGGCGGCCGGCTGCGATGCCGTGCATCCCGGCTACGGCTTCCTCAGCGAGAATGCGGCATTCGCCAAGGCTTGCAGCGATGCCGGCATCGTTTTCGTCGGGCCGAAGGCCGCGGCGCTGGAACTGTTCGGCGACAAGGTTGCGGCACGGCAACTGGCAAAGCGCTGCGGCGTCCCCATCATCGCCGGCACCAGCGGGCCGTCCTCGCTCGAGGAGATTTCGACATTCTTCACCTCCCTTGGCAGCAACGCGGCAATCGTGATCAAGGCGATGGCCGGCGGTGGTGGCCGCGGCATGCGGGTCGTGGAGAATGCGACAGACCTCGCGGAGGCCTATGCGCGTTGCCAGTCCGAGGCCAAGGCGGCGTTCGGCTTCGACGGCGTCTATGCCGAACGGCTGATCCGGCAGGCGCGCCACATCGAGGTGCAGATCATCGGCGACCGCCACGGCGCGATCTCCCATCTCTGGGAGCGCGAATGCACCATCCAGCGCCGCCATCAGAAGCTGATCGAGGTGGCGCCGAGCCCCTCGCTGAGCGATCCCTTGCGCGGCCGCATCATCGAGGCGGCAAAGCAACTGGCGAGCGCGGCGTCCTACGACAATCTCGGCACGTTCGAGTTCCTGGTCGACGGGACCGCCGAGGACAGCTTTGCCTTCATCGAGGCCAATCCGCGGCTCCAGGTCGAGCACACCGTCACGGAAGAGGTGCTCGGCATCGACCTCGTCCGCGCCCAGCTCGCGGTCGCCGCAGGCGGCACGCTGGTTGCGCTGGGTCTTGCGCAGGGTTCGATCCCGAAGCCGCGCGGCCATGCCATGCAGCTTCGCGTCAACATGGAGACGCTGGACGAGACGGGTGCGACGCATCCGACCGGCGGCGTGCTCGCCGTGTTCGAGCCGCCGTCGGGCCCAGGCGTCCGCGTCGATAGTTTTGGTTACGCCGGCTACAAGACCAGCGCGGCCTTCGATTCGCTGCTGGCCAAGGTGATCGTGCACACGCCGGGCGAGGCCTGGCATGATGTGGTCGCGAAGGCTTCGCGCGCCTTGCGCGAGTTCCGGATCGACGGCGTCGTCACCAACATCGCCTTCCTCCAGGCGGTGCTCGCGCATCCCGATTTCAGGACGAACCGCATCGCGACCGATTTCATCGATCGCAATATCGCAAAGCTCGTCGAAGCGGCCGATGGCGCAGCCAAGCCGCTCTACTTTGCAGCGACAGAGCGCGGCGGTCACGGCGCGGAAGTGCATGTCGGGCAAGTCGTGCCCGAAGGCGCGGTGATGGTCGCGGCACCATTGCAGGGCACCATCGTCACCATCCAGGTGAAGCAAGGCGAGATTGTGCGCCCCGGCCAGCAGCTCGCCGTGATCGAATCCATGAAGATGGAGCATCTGGTCATGGCCGAGCAGGGCGGCCGCGTCATGAAGCTCGTCGCCGGCGACGGCGTCACGCTGATGCATGGCGAGCCGATCATGTATCTCGAGCCGCTCGACGTCGCAGCTGACAGCACTGCGGCGGAAGCGGACATCGATCTCGACCACATCCGCCCCGACCTCGCCGAGCTGATCGCGCGTCAGGCCAACACGCTCGACGAGAATCGTCCTGCAGCGGTCGAGCGCCGCCGCAATACCAACCAGCGCACCGCGCGCGAGAATGTCGCGCAGCTCGTCGACGAAGGCTCGTTCATGGAGTACGGCAGCCTGGCGATCGCGGCACAGCGCCGCCGGCGCAAGCTCGACGACCTCATCAGGAACACGCCGGCCGACGGCCTGGTCATGGGCGTTGCCACGGTGAATGCCGGGAAGTTCGGCCCCGAGGGCGGCCGCTGCATCGTCGTGGCCTATGACTACACCGTGCTCGCGGGCACGCAGGGTCACATGAATCACAAGAAGATCGACCGCATGCTGACGCTCGCGGAAGACTGGCGCGTGCCGCTGGTGTTCTATGCGGAAGGCGGCGGCGGCCGGCCCGGTGACACCGACCGCCTCGGCATGACCGGTCTCGACGGCCCGTCCTTCGTGCAGTTCGCAAGACTCTCCGGCCTGGTGCCTGTCGTCGGCGTCGTTTCCGGCTATTGCTTTGCGGGCAATGCCGCGATGCTCGGCTGCTGCGACGTCATCATCGCGACCAAGAACGCGTCGATCGGCATGGGTGGCCCGGCGATGATCGAAGGCGGCGGGCTCGGCGTCTATCACCCGGCCGAGGTCGGCCCGGTCTCGTTCCAGGCGCCAAACGGTGTCATCGACATCCTGGTTGAGGACGAGGAAGAGGCGACGCGCGTCGCGCAGAACTACCTGTCTTATTTCCAGGGCGCGGTGACGGAGTGGGAAGCCGCCGACCAGCGCCTCTTGCGCCGCGCGATCCCCGAGAACCGGCTGCGCGTCTACGACATCCGCAGCGTGATCGACCTCGTCGCCGACAAGAACTCCGTGCTGGAGCTGCGCCGCGATTACGGCGCCGGCATGATCACCGCGCTGATCCGGATCGAAGGAAAACCGTTCGGCCTGATCGCCAACAATCCGCGCCATCTCGGCGGCGCAATCGATGCCGATGCCGGCGACAAGGCTGCTCGCTTCCTCCAGCTGTGCGACGCCTTCGACCTGCCGATCGTCTCGCTTTGCGACACGCCCGGCTTCATGGTTGGCCCCGAAGCGGAGAAGACCGCGATCGTGCGCCACGTCTCGCGCATGTTCGTGACAGGCGCGAGCCTCACCGTGCCGCTGTTCGGCATCGTGCTGCGCAAGGGTTATGGTCTCGGCGCGCAGTCGATGATCGGCGGCGGCTTCCACGCCTCCTTCTTCACCGCGGCCTGGCCGACAGGCGAGTTCGGCGGCATGGGCCTGGAGGGCTATGTCCGCCTCGGCTTCCGCAAGGAGATGGAGGCGATCGCCGATCCCGAGGAGCGCGAGACCTATTACCGCAACAAGGTCGCCGAGCTCTACGCCAACGGCAAGGCGGTCTCGATCGCCTCGGTGTTCGAGATCGACAACGTCATCGACCCCGCCGAGACGCGGCGCTGGATCATGGCCGGGCTGCGGTCCGTGCCGAAGCCGCCGGCAAGGACGAAGAAGAAACGGCCGTGCATCGACACGTGGTGAGGGCGGTGCAGCAAATCAGAATAGCTTGAGGCAATCTGCATCCGCATCGTCATGCCCGGGCTTGTCCCGGGCATCCACGTTCTTTGGCGCGCTCGGCAAAGACGTGGATGGCCGGGACCAAGCCCGGCCATGACGGATGCTGAGGCAGCGCGCCCACAACCGCGTCCGGTTCCCGATTGACATCCCCGCCTGTGGTGCCAGACTTTGCACAATAATACAGGGTGGAGACGTCCGCGATGGCCAGCCTTTCGGCCTCGAACCATGTCGCCCGTGTCTTGTCCGTCGCCAATCACGTGGCCGACGTCGATGCCTCCTCGCGGATTGCCAATTCCTGGCGACGCTGTCTGATCAGCCACAAGCTCGATCCCGCCCGCCAGGGCCCGCCGCAGACGCTGACCGAGGCCGAGATCCGTCATGTCGCCGAACCCATGGAGGAGACGATCAGGCTCGCCACGCCCGCGCTCGACGATCTCGCCCGTGTGCTGCGCGATGCCGGCTATTGCGTCAACCTCGCTGATGTCAACGCGACCATGCTGTTCAGCCGTTTGCCGGGCGAAGCCGACGCAAAGATGTTTCTGGACTGGAAGATCTACACCGGCTCGAACTTCGCCGAGACCTTCGAGGGCACCAACGGGCTCGGCACCGCGCTCGCCGAGGAGAAGCCGATCCTGGTGCATCGCGACGAGCATTTTCGCGCGCAGTGGCACATGTTCTCCTGCGCGGTGGCGCCGCTGTTCGACCAGGCCGGCCGGCTTGCCGGCGCCATTAACATCACCTCCTGCCGGGAGGATCTGGAACGCGCCGCACATCAGCTCGCGCTTGCGGTGACGATGGAAGCAACGCGGCGGATGGAGGATGCGATCTTCCGCGGCCATTTCCGCAACGCCTGGATCGCGACCCTCCCCGGCGACGGCGGCAGCGGCCTCATCGCCTATGACGATGATCGCCGCATCGTCGGCGCCTGCCGCTCCGCGCGTGCGCTGCTCGGTCTCACCGACGGCCTGATCGCATCCGGCATCGACCTGTCGCGCTACGTCAAGTTCGATCATCATGCCGCGCGCGGTGCGGACGAGATGGTCGAGCTGCGTCGCGCGGATGGCAGTCCGTTGGGCAAGGGGCATGTTGCCCCGCCGATGCGTGCAAAGTCGCATGCGCCGCGCCGCGAGGCGCCCGTCGGCCGCTTCGATGCGCTGCATCGGCTCGCCGGCCGCGACCCTGGCCTGATCAAGAGCGTGAACCGGCTCACGCGCATTGGGGATCACAATCTGCCGGTGCTGCTGCATGGCGAGACCGGCGTCGGCAAGGACGTGTTCACGCGCGCCATTCATGCGGCGAGCAATCGCGCGCGCAACAATTACGTCGCGCTGAATTGCGCGGCCATGCCCGAGAGTCTGATCGACGCCGAACTGTTCGGCTACGAGGCCGGCGCCTTCACCGGCGCGCGGCGCGAGGGCTCCAAGGGCCTGATCGTGCAGGCCGATGGCGGCACGCTGTTTCTCGACGAGATCGGCGATATGCCGATGGCGCTGCAGACGCGCTTGTTGCGCGTTTTGGAGAACCGCGAGGTCTGGCCGCTCGGCGCGCTCAAGCCTGTCGCCGTCGACATCCGCCTGATCAGCGCCACCCATCGCGATCTCGGCCGCATGGCGGAAGAGGGGGCCTTCCGCGCCGACCTCTATTTCCGCCTGCGCGGCATGGAGGTGCACCTGCCGGCCTTGCGCGAGCGCGCCGATCGCGGCGACATCATCCGCCAGATCGCGCGCGAGGAGGCGCCGAATTGTCGCCTGTCGGACGAGGCTTGGTCGCAGCTTGCGGCCTACCCGTTCCCCGGCAACATGCGCCAGCTCCGCCACGTGCTGCGGCTCGCCGGCTGCACGGCGGAGAACGGCGTCATCACCGATGCCGATCTCGATCTGCCGCCGTTCGGTGGACGCGCGGAGCCGGATCTCGCGGCAGCCGAGCGCGCCACAATCGTGCAAGCCCTGCGCCAGCATGGCGGCCGCGTGACGGAAGCAGCGCGCGCGCTGAAGCTCAGCCGCGCGACGCTGTATCGGAAGCTCAAGCAACTGAAGATCGAGACGGCACAGTAGCGAGCCGCGGGTGTCGCCTCTCCCCGCGTGCGGGGAGAGGCCGACGCGCGGAACGCGCGGCGGGTGAGGGGGACTTTCCGCGAGTCCAACTGCCACCGTCCCCGTGGAGACTTCCCCTCACCCCAACTCTCCCCGCAAGTGGGGCGAGGGAACGCACCGCCGATGCCGCTTCTTACGAAAAATCCGTCCAGCTCAGATGCCGCGAGTCGAGATCGCCGACCGTTACTGTCTCGCGGATTTCGTGGGGTATATGAAAACTGCTGCGCAGATAGACCAGTGGCCTCGCCGCATCCGCATGTGATACGCCGCGCACCTCGCCCACGAAGATCGAATGCGTCGTGGTCTCGAACTCCTGCGCCAGCACGCAGTCGAACGCGGCGACCGCATCCGTCAGCACCGGTGCGCCGGTCACGCCGCGAGTCCATTGCCCGAACGCAAAGCGGTCGTCCCCATTGACGCCCTTCTGGCCGCTGAAGGTCAGCGCCAGCATCGCGTGATCCTCATGCAGGAAGTTGATGGCAAAGGCGCCTTCCTCGCGGATACGCGCATGCGCGCTGGCGTTGCGGTTGACGCAGACGATCAGCGAGGGCGGTGAATCCGACAGCGAGCACGCCGAGGTTACCGTCAGCCCTGTGCGCTTGCCGTGCTCGGCGCCCACGGTCACCAGCGCCACGGCACCGGCGCATTGGCGCATCGCCTGCTTGAAGTCCTTGGCGTCCACCGACACGCAGAAATCTCCGAAATCAATGCGGGTGCGGCACGATCGCGCCGCACCCGCATCGGGTCAAGCCGCCTTCTTCGCGGAGCCGAGATGCGCAAGACGCGGCATCACCTCGTTCTTCAGCAGCGACAGCGAGTTATGCCAGGCTTCGGCCTTGTGCTTGTAGTCGAAGCCGAACACCAGGAGCACGCCGAAGCCGCCGACCTCGTCGTAGATCTTTTCGATCTTCTCGGCGACCGTCGCGGGCGAGCCGACGATCCAGTTCCGCTTGGCGCAATATTCGACCGTGACGTCGCTGTCGGGCACGTCGGGTGCGTGCTTCAGATAGTCCTTGAAGCCGAAATGGCCGAGCAGCGGCAGGAAATACTCGCTCATCATGCGGCCCATCATGTCGCCGGTCGAGAGCTTCCAGGCTTCCTCATCGGTGTCGGCAACGAACACCTCGCGCACCAGCCGCCAGTCCTGCCGGTTCGGCTTGCGCCCGGTTTTCGCAGCGCCGATCTCGACCGAATCCCAATGGCTGGAGACATAGGCCGGATTGAGGTTGAGGCTCATCGGGATGAAACCGCGCTCGCCCGCAAGCTTCAGGGTGTCCGAGTTCTTGGAAAGCCCGGCGACGCCGATCGGCGGATGCGGCGCCTGCAGCGGCTTGATGTGGGGCTTGAGGAAGTCGAACATCGTGTCCGGCTTGGTCACCGTCCAGAACTTGCCCTTGTGGGTGAAGGGCGCCGGCTCGGTCCAGAGCTTCAGAATGATCTCGAGCGCCTCGCGCGTCATGTCGCGGTTCTGCCCGCTCATGCCGTCGACGTTGAACATCGCCCAGTCGCTCGGCAGCCCCGACGCCGCGACGCCGAAATTGAGCCGGCCCTCGGAGAGATGGTCGAGCATGGCAACGCGATTGGCGAGCTCGGCCGGATGGTGATAGGGCAGCAGAAAGCCGCCCGGTCCGACGCGCAAGCGTTTGGTCTGCATCAAGGCCTGCGCGATCAAGAGGTCCGGCGTGGGATTGGGTTCCCACGGCGCGGTGTGGTGCTCGCCGACCCAGGCTTCCTGATAGCCGAGCTCGTCGAGCCAGCGCATGACTTGCAGGTCCCAGTCGTTCCCTTCTTTCAGGCCGCACTCCGGCGGATGCGAGGGCATCGTGAAATAGCCGATCTCCATGGGTTTCCTCATCTGATGTTGACGCGTCTTGTCGCGCGTTGACGGAGTTGAGTGATGAAGCTTGAGCAAGCTGTGTGCCAGCGCCGCGAAGCCTCAAATTGAAGAGAAAGGGCTGGTTTGCCCGCGCAATAGCCGGTATCTCGACGGGAGCCTGCAAGACATCGTCTCATGTGTCGCGAGACGGCGTCTTAGCCCTGAGACGAGGACGAGACCTGACATGACCGAACCCGCTTATGTCGCGGTGGACTGGGGCACCAGCAGCTTCCGGCTCTGGCTGATCGATCGCGCCGGTCAGGCGCTGACCGAGCGCCGCAGCGGCGAGGGCCTGCTGGCCGCGGCGAAGACCGGCTTCCCTGCGGTGCTGCAATCGCATCTTGCGGCGGTCGAAGCGCCGGATCATCTGCCCGTGCTCGTCTGCGGCATGGCCGGTGCCCGCACCGGCTGGGTCGAGGCCGGCTATGTTGACACGCCGGCGCCGCTCTCTGCCGTTCTGAAGCAGGCCGTGCGCGTGCCGGGCGAGGCGCGCGACATTCGCATCCTGCCGGGCATCGCGCAGCGCGATGCAAAAGCACCGGACGTGATGCGCGGCGAGGAGACGCAATTGCTCGGCGCGCTCGGGCTCGATGCTGCGGGCGAGGCGCTGGTCTGCATGCCCGGCACGCATTCGAAATGGGTTCGCGTGACGGATGACACTGTCGAACGATTTTCGACCTTCATGACCGGCGAGCTGTTCAGCGCTGTCTCGCGCGAGACCATCCTGTCGCTCGCGATCGCCGGCGCAGACGACGCCGAGGATGTCGCGAGCTTCAACGCGGCCGTGAAGGCCGCGTTCGGCGCCCCGGCCTTCGCTGCCAACCTTCTGTTCACCGCGCGGTCGCGGCAGCTTCTGTTCGGTGGCCCGCCGGCCGCGGCGCGCGAGACGCTGTCAGGCACGTTGATCGGCGTCGAGCTGGCCGCAGGGCTCTCCGGCGCCGTGCCGCAAGCGGGTGTCGAGCTGATTGCCTCGGGGCGGCTTGCGATGCTGTATCGGCTGGCTTTCGAGGCGTTGTCGGTGACCGCAAGGCTCGTCGATGCGGATGAAGCCGTCCGCCGCGGTCTGTCGATGGCGGCTGCCGCGATCTGGACGAAGTAGAAGGATTCATGAGATGAGCGTTCCCTTTCCGTCGATGAAGCGGCCGCTGGTCGCGATCTTGCGCGGCATCAAGCCCGAGGAGACCGAGGCGATCGTCGGCGTGCTGATGGAGGCCGGCATGACCGCGATCGAGATTCCCTTGAACTCGCCCGATCCATTCCGCTCCATCGCCATGGCGGTGAAGCAGGCACCAGCAGGCGTGTTGATCGGCGCCGGCACGGTGCTGACCATGGCAGACGTCGATCGTCTCAACGACGTCGGCGGCAGACTGATGGTCTCGCCCAATGTCGATACCGAGGTGCTGGCGCGGGCGCATCAACACGGCATGGTGACCATGCCCGGCGTGTTCTCGCCGACCGAAGCGCTGCTCGCGGCGCGATGTGGCGCGTCGAGCTTAAAATTCTTTCCAGCGAGCGTGCTCGGCGCCTCCGGCATTGCTGCGATCCGCGCCGTGCTGCCATCAGGCGTGATGATCGCCGCTGTCGGCGGCGTCTCCGACCAGAACTTTGCGGAGTACATCACGGGTGGTGTGACCGCGTTCGGCCTCGGCTCCAGCCTCTACAAGCCCGGCATGAGTGCAGCGGATGTCGCAGCTCGCGCAAAGGCGACAGTCGCGGCCTACGATCGGGCGATTGCGAAAAAGTGAGCAGGAACAGACAAGCCGTGATCGTGTCATAGCTTATTGTCCCTCGCGGTGTCGCGATGTTCGCGCATCGTACGCAGCGACTGGCTGAAGCAGGAGACCGACATGGCGATCAATAACGTGGCCGATCTATTCGTGGCAACGCTCGAGCAGGCCGGCGTCAAGCGCATCTACGGCATCGTCGGCGACAGCCTGAACGCGCTGACTGAGGCGCTGCGTCGCCGCGGCACGATCGAATGGGTCCATGTCCGCCACGAGGAGGTCGCGGCCTTCGCCGCCGCCGGCGAGGCCGAGATGACCGGCAGCCTCGCAGTGTGCGCAGGTTCTTGCGGTCCCGGCAATCTGCATCTGATCAACGGGCTGTTCGATGCGCATCGCAGCCGCGTTCCGGTGCTGGCGATTGCAGCGCAGATCCCCACCGCCGAGATCGGCGGCGGCTATTTCCAGGAGACGCATCCGCAGAACCTGTTCCGCGAATGCAGCCATTATTGCGAGCTGGTCTCGGACCCGAGCCAGCTGCCCTATGTGCTGGAGAATGCGATCCGCGCGGCGGTGGGCCTGCGGGGTGTCGCCGTCGTCGCCATGCCCGGCGATGTCGCTTTCCGCAGCCCACCGAAGCGCGCGCTGTCGACGACGCGCGGGCTTACACTGGCTGCGCCGAAGGTCGAGCCGCAGGCGGATGAGCTGAAGGCGCTTGCGGACCTCCTGAACCGCGCCGAGCGCGTCACCCTGTTCTGCGGCCGCGGCTGCGCCGGCGCGCATGCGCCGCTAATGCAGCTCGCCGAAGCACTCAAGAGCCCGATCGTGCATGCGCTCGGCGGCAAGGAGCATGTCGAGTACGACAACCCTTACGACGTCGGCATGACCGGCTTCATCGGCTTCTCCTCGGGCTATGCCGCCATGCACGCCTGCGACGCGCTGGTGATGCTGGGAACTGATTTTCCCTACAAGCAGTTCTTCCCGACCGACTGCCAGATCGCGCAGATCGACATCCGCCCGGAAAATCTCGGCCGCCGCTGCAGGATCGATCTCGGCCTCGTCGGTGACGTCAAGCTCACCATCGAGGCGCTTCTGCCGCTGCTCAAGACCAAGACGCAGCGCAAGCATCTCGACGACGCGGTCGCCCACTACAAGAGGGCGCGCGAAGGTCTGGACTCACTTGCCAAAGGCACGCCCGGCAGCAAGCCGATCCATCCGCAATATCTCGCCAAGGTTATCAGCGACCACGCATCAGAGGATGCCGTGTTCACCGCCGATGTCGGCACGCCGACGGTGTGGGCCGCGCGTTATCTCGACATGAACGGCCGCCGCCGGCTGATCGGATCGTTCGTGCACGGCTCGATGGCCAATGCGATGCCGCAGGCGATCGGCGCGCAGGCCGCACAGCCCGGGCGCCAGGTGATCTCGCTCTCCGGCGACGGCGGCTTCACCATGCTGATGGGCGACCTCATCACGCTGACGCAGATGAAGCTGCCGGTGAAAGTGGTCGTCTTCAACAACGGCGTGCTCGGCTTCGTCGCGCTGGAGATGAAGGCGGCGGGCTTCGTCGACACCAATGTCGATCTGGAGAACCCCGATTTCGCGGCGATGGCACGCGCGATGGGCATCTTCGCAAAACGCGTCGAAGATCCCGGCGAGCTCCCCGGCGCGATGAAGGAGATGCTGGCGCACAATGGGCCGGCGCTGCTCGACGTCGTCACCGCCAAGCAGGAGCTGTCGATGCCGCCGACCATCACGGCCGAGCAGGTCAAGGGTTTTAGCCTCTGGGTGTTGCGCGCGGTGATGAACGGCCGCGGCGACGAGGTGCTGGATCTCGCGAAGACGAATTTGCTGCCGCGATGATTTTGCCGAGGCGGTCCGGTTCACCTCTCCCCAACGGAGAGAGGTGAACACCGGCCGCACGGCCTCAGCCACGCTTCACTGACGGCACCGGCAGCCGCTCATGGCGGCGCTGGAAGCGTTGCCAGTGCAGCACGATGCCGATCAGCAGGGCCGGGACGAAGCCGAGCATGATCAGGAAATGCGGCAGCTCCTTCGGCGAGATGAAGGCGATGGCGATGTCCGAGATCAGCCACAGCGCTGCGAACATGACCGCAAAGTCCGTTCGCGGGCAGCGCAGGTAGTAGAACACGGCGGTAATGACGATAGCGGGACCGATCGCAACCGCGATCATCATCGCCGTCAGCTCCTTCGGCGTCAGCGCGTCAAGCACCATCGATGCCAGCAGCCAGAGCGCGGCGAACATGGCGACGATGTCGAGCGGATGCCGCAATCCAATACCTCTCGCGGGGACGCGCTATCGTTGTGGCCGGAACTGCGGTCGTCAAGTCAAAATGCGCTTATTCGTCGTCACTTCCCGAGGTCGGGCGCAGCATGAAGTGACCGAACGCGGTGGCGATCGGCTTGTTCGCATCGTCCTGCCAGGCCCGCGCCTCGAAGGCCACGATGCGCCGGCCCTGCTTCACGATCGAGACGTCGGCAAACGTGTCGAGCGCACGACCGGAGCGCAAATAGTTGACGGTGAGGCCGATCGGCTTGGGCGGCGCGGCAGCGCCAAGCTCTCGTGCCACGCCGATGATCGCGGTGGTCTCGAGAAAGGCGCCGGTCATGCCGCCGTGGATCGCGGGCAGGATCGGATTGCCGATGATCTGTGGCGAGAACGGCATCGTCAGCGTGCCGTCGTCATTGACCCGGATGCCGAGGCAGCGCGCGAACGGACTGCGCGCGAACGGACCATCCGGATCCTCCGGTGCCTCCAGCGTCGGGATGCTGCGCGCATCCATCCGGCGGTCGGCGAGCATGTTGGTGCGGTTGGCGCCGATCATGAAGCAGGCGGTTGCGGTCGCGACCGGATCGTCTTCGGAGTCCTGATAGGCGGTGGAGCGCACGAAGGCGATCGAGCGCGTGGTACGATAGCACACCGAATGCGCCTTGATGTCTAGACCGGGCGTTGCCGGCTTCTGGTAGTCGATGCGTAGGTCGAGGGTTGCAATCGCGCGCGTGCCGTCGAGTGCGAGTTGCACCGCCATGCCGCAGCTCTCGTCCAGCATCGCGGTGACGACACCGCCATGCAGAACGCCGGTCTCGGTGTCGCCGACGAAGACGGGACGATAGGGCAGGCTGGACCAGGCCTCGGCCGGCGCGAAGCGGTCGAGCTGGAGCCCGCTGATATGGCCGTAATCGGAGCGGCGGCCCTTGATGGCCTCGGCGAGTTCCTCGAAGGGGAGCGTGGCAGGTAGAGTGGACATGACGACGTTCTAGACCAGCGCCGGGCGCCGCGCAAAACCCCGAATGGGCATTGCGGGTCGGGCCCGGGCGGTTTGGCCTCGACACGGCGGGCCGAAGCGACGATGGTGGGGCTTCGTTCGTTCGACTAGCCGCAAGGAGTGCCCATGGCCGATCCCGAAACGCCCTCGACCGCCCAGGGCCCCGTCACCATTTCGAGCTCCAGTGCCGAGCGGGCGCCGATCATCTATTTCGACGGCGCCTCCTGCTTCGGCCATCACAACGGCGCGATCCAGATCGAGCTCGCCGCAAACTTGCTGATGCCGGTCGGCGCCGCCGTCAGGGTCGACGTGGTCCAGACCGCGCACCTGCGCTGCAGCGTGGCCGCAGCGCTGGCGCTGCGTGAAGCGCTCGACAAGGCGCTCGCGATGTATAAGCAGGGCCAGCAGCAGCCGAATGAGGAGATTCCGGCGGTGAAGAATTGAGGCGGTTGCGATCGCATCTCAATGCGATCGCCAATTCCTAGCCCACATGCACCTTCGGCTTCCTGCCGCCGTTCCACTTGCCGTCGAGTGCGCGCTCGATCTGGGCGGCGAGCTGGAGGAGCAGGCCGTCATTGGCCTGCTTGGCGATCGCCTGGATGCCGAGCGGCAGGCCGTGGTCCTGGCTTGCCATCGGCATCGAGATCGCGGGCATGCCGCACAGATTGGCGAGCGGCGTGAAGGCGAAGAATCGCCAGAGATTGCCGAACCAGTCGAGCACATCGGGGTTGTCGGAGATGGTGAGGTATTCCCTGGCGCCGACCTTGGGCGTCGGCAGCGCGGTGATCGGCGTCAGGATCACGTCCCACTGCTCGAAGAACGCGCCGAAGCCGCGCGAGGTCGTGTTGAACACGGCTTGCATCTTCGCCCGCTCGGCGAAGCTCGTGTGACGCCCGGCTTCCCAGATCCGGATGTTCATAGGCTCGATCAGATCTTCCGGCGGCTTTTCCAGCCCGCGCGCGGCGAGCATGTTGGAGATCACTACCGCGAAGTTCGAGATGTAGCAGGCGGTCTGCGCCGCGAACGCGGCACGGAAATCGAGCTCGGGCAGCGCGTAGTCGACGTGATGGCCGAGGCCTTCGAGGAAGCGGCCGGCCTTCTCCAGCTCGGCGGCGATCTCGGGCGTCGCGGTGTAATCGCCCCATGTGTGCGACAGTGCGATGCGAAGCTTCGCTGGGTCGCGCTTGATCATCTCGCAATAAGGCTGCGCCGTGGTCCAGAACGGCATGAACTCGCCCGGCGCCGGTCCCCTCGCATGATCGACGAAGGCGGCGGTGTCGCGCACCGAACGCGACTGGCAGCCCTGGATCGAGACGAGACCGGTGAGATCGGACATGTGCGGCGCCAGCGAGAACACGCCGCGGGAGACCTTCAGTCCGATATTGCCGTTGACGCCGGCGGGAATGCGGATCGAGCCGCCGCCGTCGGTCGCATGCGCGATCGGCACCACGCCGGCGGCGACCATCGCGGCACTGCCGGCTGACGAGCCGCAGGTGGTGTAGTCGGTATTCCAGGGATTGCGCGTGACGTAGACGGCGGGATTGTCGGCCGAAGAGCACACGCCGAATTCCGGCGTCGTGGTGCGTCCGATCAGGTTCAGCCCGGCCTGGCGGAATTTACCGGTCAGGAACGTGTCGGCGCTCGCGCGATTGCCGCGCATCAGGAGCGAGCCCATTTCCTGGAGCCGGCCCTTCATGGTCGGCCCGAGGTCCTTCATCAGGAAGGGCAGGCCGGCGAAGGGACCCGCGAGGTTGGCGCCATCCTTGGCGGGATCGGCGATCACGTCCTCGAACAGCTCGACCACGCCCGACAGCGCCGGATTGACTTTGGCGACGCCGGCCGCGGCCTGCCGCGCCAGTTCCTTCGCCGTCAGCTCGCCCTTGCGGACGCGCCCCGCCAGCGCGACGCCATCGTGCTGCGCCCATTCACTCCAGCTCATCGGCAAAGTCATGAAGTCAAAATCTCCTTTGGGTAGCGGCGTCACCTTTTTCGCAACGGTCCGCGCGAATCAACTGAGCCGGTGCGAGGGGCAGGGTTGCGCCGGACGGAGAGGTCGGACGATCCGGGAGGCTGGCTCTATCAATCCGACAGTCGCGCGATCACCGCAACCGGGCCGCCGCCGGCCGGCCCCTGATGCTCGGCGCCGCCGGAGACATAGACCGCACCGGTGCCGGCAAGGCCCGCGATCAGGCCGCCGACAGCGGCGCGGGCGTGGCGTGTCGAGCTGATGTCGGTATCTTCGAGCATGGTGTGGCGAAAGCCGCGCACGCTGCCGTCAGGCGAGGCTTCCGCCTTGGCGAAGATGTTGACGAGCGTGCGGCCTTTCGTTGCCTGCGGTGCAAAGCCCAGTCCGACGCTTTCGAGCGCTGCGATCACCGCGGCGGAGTCGATGGCATCGCGCATGACGGCATGCCCGATTTCGAATTCGCTCACTGACGCCGCCGAATTGCCGAGCACGATGACGACGTTATGCATCAGCTCGATTCCCGACGAGGTCGAGGCGACCTTCGAGAACAGGTCGTAGCGCCGCAGTACGTCGTCGTCGCGGACATCGGAGCCGATCTCGCCGAGCGCGACCGCAACGCCGAGCGCGGAGGCGCCGCGCGAATAGGCCATCGAGCTGTAGGCGCTTGTCGTCACCGTCTTGCTGCCACGCACGTTTGCGGTCGCGACGCGCTCGCTGGTCAGCAGCGGGCACTTGATCTGCACGAAATGGACGTCCGCCGGATCAGTGATGCCGGCGTCCGCCATCGCCGCCTTCACGGCCGTCGCCGTTTCCGTGATCTGCGCTGAGCGGCCGAGCTCTTCGGGCAGGAAGTCCCGCGTGTGCGCCATGCCGATGCTCAGGCGCTTGCCGGACAGGCCCGCCGGCCGCTCGTCGATCTCGCGGCGCGTGAACACAGTGAGATGGGGGCTCAGCACGCCTTCGGTGCCGCCGGACATCACGAAGGCGATGCGCTGTTCGACCTCGTGCGGCGGCAAGTCGAGGTGTGGTGCCAGCGCGGTGCACAGCGCGGCCACCGCGTACTCCCGGGTAAAATCGTTGACGCCGCCATTGCCCTCGGTCTTGCCGAGAATGGCAAGGATCGAGTTGGGATCGATCGCGCCGGAGCCGATCAAGTCCATCAGGCCGGAGACGTCGCCGGGGCCCGTGGTGGCGAAGACGCTGACCGATGTCGTACGCATGATTGGTCCTCGCGTGGAGTTCAGTGGCCCGGCGGAGCAAGCAGGCGCGGAACGCCTGGCTGATGTCAAGCCACAAGCGTTCATCTTTGACCGTCACCCTGAGGTGCTCGCCTCTTCGGCGAGCCTCGAAGGGCGACGGCCCGGCTGCATCCCGGCCGTTCATCCTTCGGGGCTTCCGCCGCAGCGCTGTGCGCTGCGGCGTTCGCACCTCCAGCGATAACGGCTTCGCCGTTACGCAGGGATGACGGGTCGGCTATTTGGTTTGCCGCGACGCAAGAGAGAAGTCGCTGACATCCCCACGAATGTGGCGAGATCGCATCGATCCAGCAAAAAATCCTCTGTCGACGGTTCCCCGCCGCACCTTGATGAATCAACCCCGCTTGGTCCATAAGCGGCGTCCCGCGGCCGGTGGTTCGCCCCTGCGTCGCGTGCTTTGACAGAGGGAATCTCGCGTGGCCAACATCAACCAGAAAATTGCGCAGGAGCTTGGGGTCCGCGGCGAGCAGGTCGAGGCGGCGGTGACGCTGCTCGACGGCGGCGCCACGGTTCCCTTCATCGCCCGGTACCGCAAGGAAGCGACTGGTGCGCTCGACGATGCGCAATTGCGCACCCTGGAGGAGCGCCTAGTCTACCTGCGCGAGCTCGAAGACCGCCGCAGGGCCATTCTCGAATCGGTTCGCGAGCAGGGCAAGCTCGACGCAGCCCTTGAAGCCACGATCATGGCCGCCGACAGCAAGGCACGCCTCGAAGACATTTATCTGCCGTTCAAGCCGAAGCGCCGCACCAAGGCGGAGATTGCCAAGGAGGCCGGCCTCGAGCCGCTCGCCAATCAGCTGCTGGCGGAGCCCGGCAACGATCCCAAGGTCGTGGCCGAAGGCTTCATCAACGCGGAGAAGGGCGTTGCCGATGCCGCCGCCGCGCTCGACGGCGCCCGCGCCATTCTGGTCGAGCGTTTCGACGAGGACGCCGACCTCATCGGCGCACTGCGCGAGGAGATGTGGACCAACGCGCGCATGGCCTCCAAGGTGCGCGACGGCAAGAAGACCGAGGGCGAGAAGTTCGCGGACTATTTCGATTTCTCCGAGCCCCTGACCAAGCTGCCTTCGCACCGCATCCTCGCGATGTTCCGCGGCGAGAAGGAGGAGATCCTCGACCTGCAAATTCAGCCCGAGGCGGAAGCGCCGCCGCCGGGCGTGCCGAGCGCCTATGAACTCAAGATCATGAAGCGCTTCGGCATCGCCGACCTCAAGCGCGCCGGCGACCGCTGGCTGGTCGACACCGTGCGCTGGGCCTGGCGCACCAAGATCCAGGTGCATCTCAACATCGACCTGCGCATGCGGCTGTGGAACTCGGCCGAGACCGAGGCCGTGCGTGTGTTTGCCTCGAACCTGCGCGATCTCTTGCTGGCGGCGCCCGCCGGCACACGCGTCACGATGGGGCTCGATCCGGGCTACCGCACCGGCGTGAAGGTTGCCGTCGTCGACGCGACCGGCAAGGTGGTCGATACCACCGCGATCTACCCGCACGAGCCGCAGCGGCAGTGGAACGAGTCGCTGGCGACGCTGGGCCGGCTCGCGATGAAGCATCGCGTCGCACTGATCGCGATCGGCAACGGCACCGCCTCGCGCGAGACCGACAAGCTCGCGACCGAGCTGGTCAAGGGTCTCGCCGAGCTGAAGATGAACAAGATCGTGGTATCGGAAGCTGGTGCGTCGGTCTATTCGGCCTCGGCCTTTGCGTCGGAGGAGTTGCCCGGCCTCGACGTCACGCTGCGCGGCGCGGTCTCGATCGCGCGGCGGCTCCAGGATCCGCTCGCCGAGCTCGTCAAGATCGAGCCGAAGGCGATCGGCGTCGGCCAGTATCAGCACGACCTCGGCCAGGCCAAGCTCGCCAAATCGCTCGATGCGGTGGTCGAGGATTGCGTGAACGCCGTCGGCGTCGACGTCAACACGGCTTCCGCGCCGCTGCTGGCGCGCGTGTCGGGCGTCGGCTCGGGCCTTGCGCAGAGCATCGTGGCGCATCGCGACGCCAACGGCCCGTTCAAGTCGCGCAAGGCGCTCAAGGACGTGCCGCGGCTCGGGCCGAAGGCGTTCGAGCAGTGCGCGGGCTTCTTGCGCATTCTCGGCGGCGAGGATCCACTCGATGCCTCCGGCGTGCATCCCGAAGCCTATCCCGTGGTGCGCCGGATTCTCGAAGCGACCAAGAGCGACATCAAGGCGCTGATCGGCAACAGCGACGTTGTGCGCACGCTGAAGCCGAAGGATTTCGTCGACGAGACCTTCGGTCTGCCGACCGTCACCGACATCCTGCGCGAGCTCGAAAAGCCGGGCCGCGACCCGCGCCCTGCGTTCAAGGCTGCGGTGTTCAAGGAAGGCGTCGAGGAGATCAAGGATCTCAAGAAGGGCATGATCCTCGAGGGCACCGTGACCAACGTCGCCGCCTTCGGTGCCTTCGTCGACATCGGCGTGCACCAGGACGGCCTCGTGCACATCTCGGCGATGTCCAAGACCTACATCAAGGATCCGCGCGAGGTGGTGAAGCCCGGCGACATCGTCAAGGTGAAGGTGCTGGACTTCGAGGTTGCCCGCAAGCGCATCTCGCTGACGCTGCGGCTCGACGACGAGGTCGGCACCAAGAAGGACGCCCCCGGCATGCAGCGCGACAACGGCTCGCGAAATCCAGCCCGCATGACCTCGTCAGCACCGCGCAAGCAGGAGTCTTCGGGCGGCGGCGCTCTCGCCGAAGCGCTGCGCCGCGCGGCCGAGAAAAACAACGGCAAGCGGGCGTGACGGCTTCACCTCTCCCCGCCTTTGCGGGAAGAGGTCGGATCGCCCCGGCGATGCGAAGCATCGTCCGACGCGATCCGGGTGAGGGGCCAGCCTCCGCGGGCTGAGCGTCTCGACCCTTCGGTGAGATTTCTCCACCTCGTCATTGCGAGCGCAGCGAAGCAATCCAGAATCTCTCCGCGGAAAGATTCTGGATTGCTTCGTCGCAAGGGCTCCTCGCAATGACGCGGAGAGAGCGTCGGGAGTCGGCTATCACCGTCTGCGGAAGCACCCCTCACCCCACCCTCTCAGCGCGAGCGAAGCTCGTCGGGGCCCCGTAAGAACGGGGAGAGGGAGCGAGAGAGCGATGCCTCCCTAACACCCGCGTCAGAATCTGGCGCATTTGTAAGTTGATGGGGACAGCCCATTCGCTTCTCCTGATCCTCCTCGTGCAGCGGGACTAGCGCTGCACTGCAAGGAGGATATTCCGATGAAGAACAGGCTTCTCACAGGGCTCGCCGCAGCGACAGTTGCTGCGACGCTGGCGGCTGCGACGCCCGCTCTCGCGCGCGGCGGTTTTGGCGGTGGCGGCCATGGCGGCTTTGGCGGCGGGCATTTCGGTGGTGGCGGCATGCACGTCGGTGGAATGGGCGGCGGCATGCATGTCGGCGGCATGGGCGGGGGCATGCGAGTGGGCGGCATGGGCGGCGCTCGTTTCGGTGGCGCCCGCTTCGCCGGTTCCCCGATGGCCGCTCACGCGGCGATCGGGCCGCGCTTTGCCGGTGCGCCGTTCGCGACCCGCGCCGCCTTCGGCCCGCGGTTTGCCGGCACCGGGTGGCATGGCAGGCCCTTCATCGGCCGCCATGCCTTCTTCCACCGCCATCATTTCCACCGGTTCGCCTTCGTCGGCGCGCCGTTCATCTACGCCAGTTACTACGACGGCTGCTGGCGCAGGAGCTGGACGCCCTATGGATGGCAATGGGTCAATGTGTGCGGGTACGATTGGTACTAGCATCGCCGGACCGCACCATTGTCGCGGTCGCCACCGGGCAGTTCCGCTCTGCCCCGGAACGGGATAGTCTGGTGGCGATCGTCGCGCGGAGTTTGTCATGACCGGAGGTCACCGCCGCATCCTGGTCGTCGAGGACGATCCGGAAACCGCAGGCCAGCTCGTCGAGGAATTGACGACCTCAGGCTATGACGTCGATCTCGCCGCTACGGGGCGCGAAGCCCTCAGCCACGGCGCCGCGCGCGATTATGCCGTGATCACCATCGACCGCATGCTGCCCGATATCGACGGCATCAGCGTGATGCGCCAGCTGCGGGACGATGGCATCGCGTCCCCCTTTCTGATCATCTCCGCGCTGGGCGAGGTCGACGACCGCGTGCGCGGCCTGCGCGCCGGCGGCGACGACTATCTCGTCAAGCCGTTCTCCTTCACCGAATTGCTGGCGCGGCTCGAGGCGCTCGGCCGCCGCAGCGAGACCATCGCCAAGGAAACGCTGCTGCGCGTCGGCGATCTCGCCATCGACCTGATCGCGCGTAGCGCGAGCCGCCGCGGCCGCAAGATCCCGCTGCTGCCGCGGGAATTCCAGCTGCTCGAATATCTCGTTCGCAACGAGGGCCGCGTCGTCTCCCGCGCGATGCTGCTGCAGCATGTCTGGGACCTGCATTTCGATCCCTCCACCAACATCATCGACGTCTATGTCGGCCGCGTCCGCCGCAAGGTCGACGATGCCCAGGACTATCCGCTGATCCACACCATTCGCGGCATCGGATATTGCCTCCGTGCTCCTGGCTAAGACCCTTCGCTCCTCGACCTTCCGCCTGGCGCTGATCGCGATCGCGGCATTCGGATTAATCGTGGCGGCGATCATGGCCTATGTCTATTTCGGCACGCTCGCCTATGTGGAGCGCCGGCTCGGCACGGCAGTCGATCATGACGGTTTTACCAGCATGATCGAGCTTGCGATGGCCGCCGTCGCCGCGCTGCTGCTGGTGCTCGCCGGGCTGGCGGCCGTGCTGGTGACGCGGCGAACCGTCGGACGGATCGAGCAGATCAACACCACCAGCCGCGCCATCATGCTCTCCGGCCTCGACCAGCGTATCCCCCTGCGCGGCAGCAACGACGAGTGGGATCGCGTCGCCGAAAACCTCAACCAGATGCTCGACCGCATCGAGACGCTGATGAGCGAGGTCAAGCAGGTCAGCGACAATGTCGCGCACGATCTGCGCACGCCGCTGACGCGCATGCGCGGCCGGCTGGAGAAGGCCTACCACGCCCCGCGCAACGGCGAGACGGACGCGGCGTTGATCGGGGACACCATTGCCGATCTCGACGCCGTGCTCGGCATGTTCGCCTCCATCACCCGAATCTCCGAGATCGAGACCCGCGCCCGCACCGGCGCCTTCCGGGCGCTTGATCTTGCCGAGATCGCCGGCGAGGTCGTCGAGCTCTACGATGCCGCCGCCGAGCAGGTTGCCACGCGCCTCAGCCTCGATGGCGACCGCGAGGTCGCGATCACCGGCGACCGCGACCTGCTGTTCGACGCCATCGCCAATCTCGTCGACAATGCGATCAAGCATGGCCGCAAGGGCGGGCAGGTGACTGTGAGCTGCCGCAGAGCCGATCGCGGTGCGGTGATCTCGATTGCCGACGACGGTCCGGGCATTCCCGCCGAGCAGCGCGATCATGTCTTCAAGCGCTTCTACCGGCTCGAGCAGAGCCGCTACACGCCTGGCAATGGTCTCGGCCTCAGCCTCGTCGCCGCGGTCGCGCGCCTTCATGGCGCCGAGATTGCGCTGAATGACAATGCGCCGGGCCTGAAGGTCGAGCTCAGCTTCTCGGCGATGTCAGCGCCGTGAGGCCCGGTGGTGTCAAAGCTCGATCACGCCGCGCCGTGCCGCATGCGCGACTGCATCGGTGCGGCCGGTGGCATCCAGCTTGTCGAGCAGCGAGCCGACGTGGAATTTCACGGTGTGCACGGAGATGCCGAGCTGCCGGGCGATCATCTTGTTGGAGGCGCCCTCGGCCATCAGCGCCAGCACGTCGAGCTCGCGCTGCGTCAGTGCGATATCCTCGGGCATGATACGCGGATCGCGGGCGACAATCGTCGCTGCGGCGGTTTCGCCCGGTGCGGCAAGACGAAGCCCGGCGACGTTGCTGAGCAGGACGGCCAGGCGATCGGCGAGGGCGGGATCGTCGATCTCCAGCGACAGTACGATCTCAGCCGTCTTGTCCTCGCTCACGCTTCCGGCCTCTCGCCGACCGTGACCTTGAAGCTGATCGGCTCGCCGCCGCGGCGCACCGCGACGTCGACCACCGCGCCGACGCTGGCAGGGCCCAGCGTCCGCGACAGCGCGCGCACGCCCGACAGTTTCTGGTCGTTGACCGCGACGATCACGTCGCCCTGGCGGATGCCCGCCGCGGCCGCAGGCCCGGCCTTGTCGACATTCATCACCATGGCACCGATGCCGTCGTCGAGCCGGACGGGCTGGAGCCCGAGGCCGAGATATCCGCGCGCGATGCGGCCGCGCGCCTCGAGCTGGGGCGCGACACGCTCGATCGTCGCCGCCGGGATCACCAGCACGCGCCGCGGGCCGAGCACGGCCATGCCGAAGGCTTGGCCCGATGCATCGAGCGCGAGGCCGCCCTGCTGGCTGCCGCCGAGGCGAACGTCGAGCTCGATCCGCGCATCGATGTCGCCGCCGCGTAGGGAGCGCCAGCTCTTGCCGGACGCCGACACCATCCCGAGCGCCGCGCTCGGTGTCTCGCGGTTGGTGGCGACCACGATCGACAATGCACCGAGCGGCGGGACCATGGTGGCGAGCTTGACCGGCGCGACAGCGGCTTCAGTGCGTAGTAGTGCGATGTCGGTCGTGTGGTCGCGGCCAGCAATGGTGGCGGCGACCCGGCCGCCGTCGGCGAGGCCTATCCCGACCTCGCCCTCGTCGGCTAGCGCCTCGTCGGCGGTGACGATCAGGCCGCTCTTCCAGACGAAACCGGTCGCGCGGGAGCGATGCGAATGCACGGAGACGACGGACGGCGCGGTACGCGCCACCACGTCCGCGAGCGCGGACGACAGTGAGGACAGGGGAGTTGGATCGGTCATGGCAGGCTCCTGTAGCTGCCTTCAATCTGGGACGTCGCAGGCGTTTGCGAAACTGGCCGGGTGGCCAGGACATGGGGGACGGCCAGGCCTGCGCAGGGCCACCCCCGACGAATATGTGATTGGGAGCGCCTCACGGGAACGTGTAGCAATCCGGCAATTGCGTCTCATAGCCCTTCAGCGAGCCTCGACCGATGACTATCGACCTCACCCGCCGCACCCTGCTGCAGCTTGCCGGCGCGACCTCACTCGCGATGGCAGCCGCAGCCGCGGCACATGCCGAGGGCACACCGCAGGGCGGTGGCCCGACCTTTGCCAGCCGTACGCCGATGCGGGTCGGCATGGTCACGCTCCGGGTGAAGAATCTCGACAAGGTCGCGGACTATTACCGCGATGTGATCGGGCTCACCGTGATGGAGCGTTCGGCAGCCGCAGCAAAGCTCGGCACATCAGGCATCACCCTGATGGTCCTGGAAGCCCGTCCCGATGCCGCGATCGAACCGCGCAATGCCGCCGGCCTCTACCACACCGCCTTCCTGATGCCGACCCGCAAGGATCTTGCGCGCTGGCTGGTAGCAGCCGCCTCGCACCGCGTGCCGCTGTCGGGCTTTGCCGATCACCTCGTCTCTGAATCCGTTTATCTCGACGACCCCGAAGGTAACGGCATCGAGGTCTACGCCGACCGCGATCCCTCGCAATGGCAGTGGAGCGAGGGCAGCGTGAAGATGGCGACCGACGAGCTCAACATCCCCGACCTGTTGTCGCTGACCAATACGCGCGTCCCTGATTACGCCAAGGCGCCGGACGGAATGCGCATCGGCCACATGCATCTGCGCGTCGGCGATCTCGCGCAGGCCGAGAGCTTCTATCACGGCACAGTCGGCCTCGATCCGACTCGCCGCCGCAACGGCGCGGCGTTCCTGTCATCGGGCCGTTATCACCATCACCTCGGCATGAATGTCTGGCAGAGCCAGGGTGCCGGCCAGCGCGACGAGTCCACGACCGGTCTCGCCTGGTTCTCGCTGGTGATGGCGAAGCAGGAGCTGCTCGCCGCCCAGGAGGAGCGCCTTCGCAAGAGCGGTGTGAAGGTCACGGCGCTTGCGGACGGCGTGGAGGCGATTGATCCCTGGGGCACACGGGTACGCTTGCTCAAGATTTGATCGCCGGGGCGGGCATTGCTAATACCCGTGGGTGCCAGCAGCATTCCGGAAGCCTCCGACATGTCCGAATTCCACGGCGTCTTTCCCTACCTCGTCTCACCCGTCGATGCCGACGGCACGGTGCGGACGAACGTGCTCGCAAAGCTCTGCGACGACCTGATCGGCGCCGGCGTGCATGGACTGACGCCGCTGGGCTCGACCGGCGAATTCGCCTATCTCAATGCAGCGCAACGCACCTCCGTCGTACGGATCACGATCGAGGCGGCGAGGGGCCGCGTGCCGGTCGTGGCCGGCGTCGCCTCCACCTCGACCGCGGATGCGGTGGCACAGGCGAGAGCCTATCAGGCACTCGGCGCCGACGGCATCCTGGCGATCCTGGAGGCTTATTTCCCGCTCGCCGATGCCCAGGTCGAATCCTACTTCCGCGCCATCGCCGATGCCGTGGACATTCCCGTCGTCATCTACACCAATCCGCAATTCCAGCGCTCCGATCTCACGCTCGACGTCATTGCGCGCCTCGCCGAACATCCGCGCATCGGCTACATCAAGGACGCCTCGACCAATACCGGCCGGCTGCTATCGATCATGAACCGCTGCGGGGATGCCTTGCGCGTGTTCTCGGCCTCCGCCCATATTCCCGCGGCGGTCATGCTGATCGGCGGCCGCGGCTGGATGGCGGGCCCGGCCTGCATCATCCCGCGCCAGAGCGTTATGCTCTACGACCTCTGCAAGGCTGGCCGCTGGGATGAGGCAATGGCGCTGCAGCGCAGGCTGTGGCGCATCAACGAAGCCTTCGCCCGCTTCAACCTCGCCGCCTGCATCAAGGCCGGCCTTTCGATTCAGGGCTACGATATCGGCGACCCAATCCCGCCGCAGGCCGCGCTGACAGCCGAGCAGCGCAGGATCGTCGAAGCCGCACTGAGGGAGCTGGCATAGCCGATTGTCACGCGGCAATATGTCGTCGAACGCCTGCCAAAAGCCAAGCCCTTCCCTAAACTGCCAGACCGGGAAACTTCTAGCCCCTTGGGACGTTGCTGCGTGAGCGAGGTCCGTCAGCTTATGCATGTGCATTCCGAACATTGCTTTCAGCACACATCGCGGTGATCGCCCATGAATCGTCGCTACGTCATCGTCGCGGCAGCCTTCGCTGTCGTGCTGCTCGCCGTCACTGCCGCGAAAATCCAGCATGCGCCGTGGACCACGCCCGCTGCGCGAGCCATCGAGCAGCGCGGGCCGCTGTCCGAGGCCGAAAGGGCCACCATCGACATCTTCGAGCGCGTGTCTCCCTCGGTCGTCCAGGTGGCGGCGAAATCGGCGGCCAATCCTCTCATGGGTGAGGAAGCTCAGGGCAGCGCTTCCGGCACGGGATTCGTCTGGGACCGTGAGGGCCATCTCGTGACGAACAATCATGTCGTGACCAATGGCGGCGAGATCGCCGTGCGCTTCGCGTCGGGAGAAGTGGCCCAGGTCGACCTGGTCGGCACGGCTCCCAATTACGATCTTGCGGTCCTGCGAATCCGCAGTGTGCGCGAACTCCCTCCGCCGGTGGCGCTCGGCAGTTCAAGCGACCTGAAGGTCGGGCAATCCGCCTTTGCGATCGGCAACCCCTTCGGGCTGGATCAATCGATGACCAGCGGCATCATCAGCGCGCTCAAGCGCAGGCTTCCGACCCATGGCGGCCGGGAGATTGCCAATGTCATCCAGACGGATGCCGCGATCAATCCGGGCAATTCGGGCGGGCCGCTGCTGGATTCTGCCGGCCGGCTGATCGGCGTCACCACGGCGATCATATCGCCGTCAGGCTCGAACGCCGGCATCGGCTTCGCGGTGCCGGTCGATGTCGTGAACCGGATTGTGCCCGAGCTCATCCGCAACGGCCGCGTGCCGACACCTGGTATCGGCATTGTGGCCGCCAGCGAGGATGTGTCGACGCGGCTTGGCGTCGAAGGGGTGATCGTGGTGCGGACGGCCCCCGGTAGCCCTGCCGAGCGGGCGGGGATTCGCGGTGTCAACTTTTCGACTGGAGCGATCGGAGACATCGTCACTGCGGCCGAAGGCAAGCCGGTGCGGCGCCTCTCCGACCTGACCGATGCGCTTGAGCAGGCGGGGGCCGGAAAGACCGTTCGGCTCACGGTCAAGCGCGGCTCGGACAGCCGTGATGTGAATGTAGGCATCATCGATATCGACAGGTCTTAGCGGGCCATTCCGCGTCAGCAAGGGGCTCTGACGCGCATTGCAGATGTGCCGGGGCTCGGTTGTCTGGCCCGCAAAATCGGTTAAAACCGCCGCGGTCGTTTTCCGGATTCAAGGACATAGCGGAATGAACATTCTTCCCGGCAATTTGCGTTTCGGAGCGGGGCAACCCGTCAAGCGTTTGGAAGACCAACGGCTACTCACCGGGAAGGGACAGTTCATCGACGACAAGCCAGCAGATGGCGCGCTGTGGTTGCATGTGCTGCGCTCGCCGCACGCCCATGCGAAGATCGTCTCGATCGACACCAGCGCCGCAGCATCGATGCCGGGCGTTGCCGCGATCTACACCGGTGCCGACCTCGTCAAGGACGACATCGGCAGCATCCCGACGCTGAACATCTTCAAGCGTCCCGACGGCAAGCCGATGACCGTGCCGCCGCGCCGGCTGCTCGCCCGCGAGGTCGTGCGCTATGCCGGCGAGGCGGTGGCCGCGGTGGTGGCTTCATCGCGCGTGGAGGCGCAGAGCGCCGCCGAGGCAATCGTGGTCGAATACCACGTGCAGCCCGCGGTGGTCGATCCCGTCGAGGCGGCGAAGCCCGGCGCGCCCGTGGTGTGGCCGGGGGCGCCCGACAACATCGTCGGCGCCATGAGCTATGGCGACGCCGCCAAGGTGGACGAAGCCTTTGCCAAGGCGGCGCATACGGTCGAGCTCGATCTCGTCAGCCAGCGCCTGGTTCCTTCCGCGATGGAGCCGCGCTCGACCATTGCCGAGATCGACAAGAAATCCGGCCGTCTCCTCCTGCACGTGCAGTCGCAGACGCCGGCGTCGACCCGCGACGTGCTGGCGGAAGCCGTGCTCAAGCGTCCCAAGGACAGCGTGCGCGTGCTGGTCGGCGACATCGGTGGCGGCTTTGGCCAGAAGACCAACCTCTACCCCGAGGACGGCATCGTCGCCTATGCCGCGACCAAGCTGAACAAGAAGATCCGCTGGCGCGGCGACCGCACCGACGAGTTCGTCGGCGGCACCCATGGCCGCGATCTCACCTCCACCGCTTCTTTCGCACTGGATGAAAAGGGCAAGGTGCTGGCCTATCGCGTCAAGTCGATCGGCTGCACCGGCGCCTATTCCTCGGGCGCCGCCAACATCATTCCGCTGGTGCTCGGGCCGTTCGTGCAGACCGGCGTCTACGATCTGCCACTGGTGCATTTCGAGGTGAAGTCGGTGATGACCCACACCGCGCCGGTTGGCGCCTATCGCGGCGCGGGTCGCCCCGAGGCGGTCTTCATCGTCGAGCGTTTGTTCGACGCCGCCGCGCGAAAGATAGGCATGGACCCGCGCGCGATCCGGAAAGTGAACTACATCAAGCCGGCGCAGCTGCCCTACACCAACGCGGCGGGGCAGGTTTACGATTCCGGCGCCTTCGCTCACATGCTCGATCGCGCCGTGAAACTCGCGGACTGGGACGGCTTTACCGCGCGCAAGAAGGCCGCCAAGAAGAAGGGAATGCTCTACGGCCGCGGGCTCACCTCCTACATCGAATGGACCGGCGGCCGTGCCCACACCGAGAAGGTCAGCCTGCACGCGACCTCGCAAGGGCGCGTCGTGCTGCATTCCGGCACCATGGCGATGGGGCAGGGGCTGCAGACCACCTACACCCAGATGATCTCCGACACGCTCGGCATTCCCATGGAGAAGATCGACGTGGTCCAGGGCGACACCGATCTGGCCATGGGTTTCGGCAGCGTCGGCTCGCGCTCGCTGTTCGTCGGCGGCACCGCGGTTGCGGTCTCCTCCAACGACCTGATCCAGAAGGCGCGCGAGAAGGCAGCCAACGTGCTGGAGACCTCGGTCGAGGACATCGAGTATCGGGGCGGCATGCTCACCGTGGTCGGCACTGACCGCCGCATCAGCCTGTTCGATCTCGCCGAGAAGGAGAGCGGCGCCAAGCTCAGCGTCGATTCCGAAGGCGAGGTCGATGGTCCGAGCTGGCCCAACGGCACGCATATCTGCGAGGTGGAGATCGACCCCGAGACCGGCGTCTCCAAGGTCGTGCGCTACACAACGGTCGACGACGTCGGCGTTGCCGTGAATCCGATGCTGGTCACCGGCCAAATCCATGGGGGCGTCGCGCAAGGCATCGGCCAGGCGCTGTATGAGGGCGTGTCGTATGATGCCGACGGCCAGCTCCTCACCGCGAGCTATCAGGACTATTGCATCCCGCGCGCCGACGACGTTCCGCCGATCGTGGTGACGCTGGACGACTCCGCGCCCTGCCGCACCAATCCGCTCGGCGCCAAGGGCTGCGGCGAATCCGGCGCCATCGGTGGCCCGCCTTGCGTCACCAACGGCGTGATGGACGCGCTCGCCGAGCTCGGCATCACCCAGCTGAACACGCCCCTGACGCCGCAGAAGATCTGGCAGGCGATCCAGGACGCGAAGGTGGGTTAGGCGTTCGCTCCAAACTCCGCTGTCGTCCCGGACAAGCGCGCCTCAAGCGCGCGCCGATCCGGGACCCAGCCACAGGGAGCGGTTCGGCGAGAAACCGGTAACTCCGAGTCTCCGTAATCACCTCGGCCTGTGGGTATGGTCCCGGATCAGCGCTTGCGCTTGTCCGGGGCGACAGCGGGGAATGCAGCGCCAGCCCGGCCTCAAATCCCCAGCATCATCTTCGCGATGATATCGCGCTGGATCTCCGAGGTGCCGCCGAAGATCGTATAGGCGCGGCCGTTGAGATATTCCGGCATCACCGTCAGCATCTCCTCAGGCATCGCCGGCTCGTTGTTGAGCTTGTAGAGCGGGCGCATAGGCTCGACGGCGAGGGCGTCGTGGCCGATCACGTCGGCCCCGAGCCGCGTCACGGCCTGGCGGATCTCGCTGTTGCGCAGCTTCAGGATCGACGACACCGCGCCCGGATTTTGCCCGGTCTGGAGTGCCGAGAGCACGCGCAGCTCGGTCATCTCCAGCGCGTCGATATCGACCTCCACCTCCGAGATCCGCGCCGCAATATCGGAGCTGTCGATCGCCGGGCCCGTCAGATCCGACTCGGCGAGATCCGCGATCGCCTTCAAGCCCTCGCGCAGCTTGGCGGAGGCGATGCCGGAGCCGCGCTCGAACTCGAGCAAATATTTGCCGTAGGTCCAGCCCTTGCCTTCCTCGCCGACGCGGTTGGCGACGGGCACGCGCACGTCGTCGAAGAACACCTGGTTGACCTCGTGGTCGCCACCGATGGTGAGAATGGGGCGCGTGGTGATGCCCGGCGTCTTCATGTCGATCAGGATGAAGCTGATGCCGTCCTGCTGCCGCGGCCCGTCGCTGGTGCGCACCAGCGCGAACATGCGGTTGGCGTGATGGGCATGCGTGGTCCAGATCTTGGTGCCGTTGATGATGTAGTCGTCGCCGTCGCGCACCGCGCGGGTCTTCAGCGACGACAGGTCGGAGCCGGAGCCCGGCTCGGAATAGCCCTGACACCAATAGTCCTCACCGGAGAGGATGCGCGGCAGGTAGAAGTTCTTCTGCTCCGGCGAGCCGAAGCCGATGATGACGGGCCCGACCATCTTTACGCCCATCACGTTGACATTGGGCACGCCGGCGCGCGCGCATTCGGTCTCGAAGATCCAGCGCTGTGCCGGCGTCCAGTCCGGACCGCCATATTCGACCGGCCAGCCCGGCGCGCCCCAGCCTTGGGCGTGCAGCGCGCGTTGCCAGGCCATGCCGATATCAGGATCGGAGAACACCGACGGCGTCAGCGCGGTGGCGCGCTTCATCTCCTCGGTGAGGTTCTTCGCAATGAAGCCGCGCACCTCGTCCTGGAAGGCACGCTCCTCGGCATTGAACGACAGGTCCATGATCCGCTCCTTGTGTCAGGCCGTGCGACCAAGCTGGGCGTGGCGGGCATAGTGATGCGCGCTGCCGCCGAACAGCGTGTCGAAGGCGACGAGCCGCTTGAAATAGGCGCCGACCTCGAGCTCCTCGGTGACGCCCATGCCGCCATGGAGCTGGATCGACTGCTCGCCGACGAAGCGCGCGCATTTGCCGATCTTCGCCTTGGCGCCCGACGCGGCCCGGGCACGCTCGATCGGCGCAGCATCCACCTTCAGCGCAGCGCGCAGCGCCATCGAGCGCGCCTCGTCCACCTGCATCGCCATGTCGGCGAGGCGGTGGCGGATCACCTGGTTGGCGGAGAGCGGCCGGCCGAATTGTTTTCGGATCTTGGTGTATTCGAGCGTGGTGTCGAGCAGCGTCTGCATGATGCCGACAGCTTCCGCACCGAGCGCGGCCATGGCGCGATCGACCGCCCATTCGATCGCCGGCAGAGCATCGCTGCCGTCGCCGAGCAGGGCGTCTTCCGGCAGATGCGCGTCGCACAGCTCGATGTTGCAGGCACGCCCGCCGCCAAGGCGCGGATAATCGCTGATGCCGACGCCTGGTGTCGTCGCCTGCACAAGGAACAGGCCGATCCGCCCCGACGGCCCCCGATGATCGTGGATATGTGCGGAGACGATGATCTCGTCGGCGGCATGACCGTCGAGCACCGCGACCTTGTTGCCGTCCAGGCGCCAGCCTTGCGCCGTCTTGTTGGCGCCGGTCGTGACCTTGGCGAGGTCGAACCGGGCCGCGCGCTCGGAATGCGCAAAGGCGAGCTTCAGTGATCCGTCCGCCACCTTGGGCAGGCTTACCTGCTTCTGCAGCGTGGTGCCGCACCTGGCGATCAGCGCGGCTCCCAGCACCGCGGTTGCAACATAGGGCTCCGAGACCAGCCCGCGGCCAAAGGCTTCCATCAGGATGCCGATCTCCACCGGGCCGCCGCCGAGTCCGCCAAACTCTTCGGGCAGCGGCAATGCCAGCCAGCCGAGCTCTGCGAACTGCTTCCAGACATCAGGGCTGAAGCCGAGCGGGTCATTCGCCATCTTGCGGCGGTGAGCGGCATCGTAGCTTTCGGCCACGAACCGTTCCGCGCTCTCGCGCAGCAACTTCTGCTCGTCACTGAGATTGAGATCCATCGCGTCTACTCCGCGGCCGCCGGCGGCTTGCGCACGGAGGGATGCAGTCCGGAGGGATCGACGATCATGCCAAACTCCTGGAGATTATGCGCGTGGCAGAGCTGATGCAGTGCAAAGGCCTGGTCGATCGCGGCGGGCTGGCCCATCACGTCGACCGAGCGGTTGACGGCCTCCTTGGTCAATTTCAGCGCGAAGGACGGCTTTGTCGCGATCCGGCGCGCCAGCTCGAGCACGCGCGATGACAGCTCCGCGTGTGGCACGACCTGGTTGACCATGCCGAGCTGGTGCGCCTCATGCGCGCTCCAGCTGTCGGCGGTGAACAGGAACTCCTTGGCCTTGCGCGGTCCGAGCTCCCAGGGATGGACGAACCACTCGACGCCGCAAACGCCCATGGTGACGACGGGATCGCAGAACTGCGCGTCGTCGCTGGCGACGATGAGGTCGCAGGCCCAGGCCAGCATGAGACCGCCGGCGATGCACTTGCCGTGCACTTCGGCGATGGTTGGCTTGGCGAGGTTGCGCCAGCGCCGCGTGATCTGGAGATATATTTCCTGCTCGCGCGCGAAGCGGCCATGCGCGCCAGCTTCGGCGAAGCCGCCCCAATTTCCGATCGGCGGAAAATCGACTCCTGCGGTATTCTTGTCTCCGGGGCGCAGGTCATGGCCGGAGGAGAAGTGCGGCCCGTTGCCGGCGAGGATGATCACCTTGACCGCGTCGTCCTGCACCGCTGCATCGAAAGCGGCGTTGAGCTCGTAGGTCATTTGCAGGTTCTGCGCGTTGCGCGCCTCCGGCCGGTTCATGACGACACGGACGATCGCCGGCTCCGGCCGCTCCACGAGGATGGTCTCGAACGAGGACATCGCGTTCCTCCCTGGCGTTTCCGCTTTGTTTTGCCGGAGTTGACTATGCCCGCCTGCGATAGGCAAGAGGCTTGCGTCAGCCGGCTGGGGTGCGCCCATCCACCGGAGTCATTCCGGGATGGTCCGAAGGACCAGACCCGGAATCTCGAGATTCCGGGTTCGCTTCGCGCCCCGGAATGACATCGTCAAGCTGGCGTCTCGCGCGCGCAATCTGGTAGTTTGCGCCGGATTCCACCGGGAGAAATTTGATGCGCAAGATCCTGACCGTGCTGGCGGCGCTGGCCTCGCTGAGCCTGACCAATTGCGGCTACAACGCGATCCAGAGCGAGGATGAGCAGATCAAGGCCAACTGGTCCGAGGTCGTGAATCAGTATCAGCGCCGCGCCGATCTGGTGCCCAATCTCGTCAACTCGGTGAAGGGCTTTGCGCAGCAGGAGAAGGACGTTCTGCTCGGTGTCACAAATGCCCGCGCCAAGGTCGGCAGCATCCAGGCAACACCCGAGGTGCTGAACGATCCCGCAGCCTTCCAGAAATTCCAGGCTGCGCAAGGCGAGCTCTCCAGCGCGCTGTCGCGCCTCCTGGTCGTCACCGAGAACTATCCGCAACTGAAGTCCGATGCCTTGTTCAAGGATTTGATGTCGCAGCTAGAGGGCACCGAGAACCGCATCACGGTGGCGCGCAACCGCTACATCAAGGCGGTGCAGGAGTATAACGTCACCATCCGCTCCTTCCCGACCAACCTCACGGCAATGGCGTTCGGTTACAAGGAGAAGCCGAACTTCACGGTCGAGAACGAGAAGGAGATTTCGACCGCACCGAAGGTGGACTTTAATCCGGCGCCAGCGCCATCGAAGTAGCCGCGCGCCGTTTTGCGAATGCTCTCGGCCCCAGCCACCGCCGTCATTCCCCGCGAAGGCGGGGAATCCAGTACGCGGCGGCTCCTCCGTAGCCCGCTGGCGTCTCTGGAATACTGGATCGCCCGGTCAAGCCGGGCGATGACAGCGAGGTTGTGGCTGGCTTGCTGGGCCTTCTCATCGCAGATCGTCCTCGCCATCGCGCTCGTCCTCACCTTTACCTTCCCCGCCCTCGCCGACGTCCCCGTGCCGCAACTCACCGGCCGCGTGGTCGATCAGACCGGCACGCTGTCCAGCAGTGACATCGCCACGCTGTCGCAAAAGCTGCGCGACTTCGAGAACCGCAAGGGCAGCCAGATCGCCGTCCTGATCGTGCCGACCACGCAGCCGGAGACGATCGAGCAATTCTCGATCCGCGTGGCGGAGGCCTGGAAGATCGGCCGCAAGAAGGTCGACGACGGCGCGATCCTCGTCGTCGCCAAGAACGACCGGCATCTGCGCATCGAGGTCGGCTATGGCCTCGAGGGCGTGCTGACCGACGTGACCTCGCGGCGCATCATCGACGAGGATATCACCCCCAAGTTCAGGAGCGGCGACTTCGCCGCGGGCATCGGCGCGGGCGTCGACCGCATGATGCGGGTGATCGATGGCGAACCGCTGCCGTCACCCTCGCGCAGCGTCAACTTCGCCCACAATCTGGACGACCTTGCACCGGTGTTCGCTGTGGCGCTGTTTGCTTCGATAGGTGTCGGCGGGTTCTTCCGCGCCATCCTGGGGCGGCTGCTCGGATCATTGGTGACCGGGGGCATCATCGCGGCGGTGACCTGGTTCATCCTGGGCTCCGCCGCGCTCGCCGCGGCCGTCGGAATCCTCGGCTTCATCATCGGATTTGTCGCCGATCTGTTTTCGGCGATAACGCCCGGCACAGGCCGCTCGGGCGGCAGCTCGTGGTCGAGCGGCTCCTCGGGCGGCTGGAGCAGCGGATCGTCGAGTAGCAGTGACAGCGGCAGCTTCAGCGGCGGCGGGGGTAGTTTCGGCGGCGGCGGCGCCTCGGGGAGCTGGTAGGTCATGAGCATCAAGCGCATTGCCCGACATCTCGTGCAGCATCATTGGCGGGCGAAGCAGATTTTTCCGCGAGCCGTGCTCGACCGCATCGAGCAGGCGATCAAGCGCGGCGAAGCCACCCATTCCGGCCAGGTCCGCTTCGTCGTCGAAGGCGCGCTCGACGGCCGCCCGTTGTTCCGCAACCAGCCGGCGCGCGAGCGCGCGCTCGACGTGTTCTCGCACTTGCGCATCTGGGACACCGCGCACAACAACGGCGTGCTGATCTATCTCCTGCTCGCCGACCGCGACGTCGAGATCGTCGCCGATCGCGGTATCGATTCGAAGGTTGGCGCCGAGGGGTGGGAGACCATCTGCCGCGCGATGGAGGCCGAGTTCGCTTCTAGCCGGTTCGAGCGCGGCGTGATCGGCGGCATCGAGGCGGTGTCGCGCGAGCTGGCGCGGCATTTCCCGCCGCAGGGGCCGCATGCGAACGAGCTGCCGGATACGCCGGTGGTGATGTGATAGGCCGTTGCGCCACCGTTCATCTTGCCCCGATTACAAACTGTTTGACGACCGCCACACCGGTTCCACTTTCCCGGCCCAATTCGGCCCCGGATAACTTCCTAAAATTTCGGTAAGCGGGTCCCAAGGTAAGGATTTTGCAAGCAATGAAAGTTACCAAAAGGTCAATCCAGAGCGGAGTATTTGAACTGTGAGCGAACCAATGGCTGAGCAGGCTGCCCAGGATAAGAGCGTCGTCGAAGCCGGTACGACCGCGCCGCAGGCTGTTGAGGCTGCCGGGATCGATGCCCCCTCGATCGCGCCCGACCACGAGGCGCCACCCAAGCCCGATCCGGTGAAGGTCGAGCCGCCAAAGATTGAGGCGCCAAAGATCGAGGTGCCGAAGGTCGAAGCCACAGTTGAACCGAAGGCTGAAGCCAAGCCCGAGCCGAAGCTCGGCAAGCTCATCGTCATGGCGCCTGCCGACCGTGCCTGGGAGCGCGAGGAGTTCGCTCCGCATGTGAAGGCGGACGAGCCGCGCGAAACCGGCAGCAAGCGTCGCCTCTCGGCCATGGCCGCGATGGTGGCGATTGCCGCTTGCGTCGGCGCGATCAGCGGCGCGCTCGCGACCGCAGGCATGATGCATTTCGCCGCCCCAGCCCAGGCGCCCGTACAGGTCGCCGACACCAGCGCGCTGAATGCGTCGGTCGCGCGGATCGATGCCGACCTCGTCGCACTGAAGGCCAACGTCGAGCAAACCTCCAAGGTCGGTGTCAGCCAGTTCAACCGGACCAATGACCGCCTCGACAAGCTCGAGAAGGCGCAGGCCGAGCCGCTGGCCAGGATCGCAAAGCTGTCCGAGACCGTCGACAAGCTCCGCGCCACGCCGCCCGCTGCCCCCGCGCAGGCCACAGCAGCGGTGCCCAAGGAGACCACCGGCTCGATCGCGCCGACCCAGGTCGCGACCGCGGCGGCCGCACCGGCGCCCGCAACCCCCAAGACCGAGGTCGGCCGTCTCCCGACGATTGAAGGTTGGAGGCTGCGCAACGCCGCGAACGGCGGTGCGCTGATCGAGGACCGTGACGGCCTCTACGAGGTCTATCCCGGCGACCCCATCCCCGGCGTGGGCCGTGTCGATGCGATCCGCCGCCAGGACGGTCGCTGGGTGGTCGTCACCAGCAGGGGCCTGATCGTCGGGCGCTGAGCGTTCGATATACGACTGTCGCAGAGGCGCTTCACCACGATGTGAGGCGCCTTTTGCTTGAATAGGCATCCCGGTGCGGTGTTACTGGAGGCATGGGCCGCGCCTTGCGAATTCTCGTTGCTGCCGCCGCATTGCTGGGCGGCGTCGTCTCGCTCTTCGCAGCGGAGAACACTGCGCTGACGCGCGGCACCGCGATCACCGATCCCGCTCTCCTGCGCAAGCTCGACCAGAACAATACGCTGACGATCACGCGTCTGCTATCGCCGGAGCGGAATGCAGACGTCCCGCTCACGACCGAGCTGATGTTTGTGTCGCTGCCGCAGCTGAAAGAGATTCCACCCGCGATCGATGCGGAGTTTGACCGTTACATCGCGTGGTACAAGGCGACTTATCCAGGCGAGACCATCGGCGTCGGCGAGGGTTTTGACGCGCAATTGTTTGATCGCGCCAATCTGAGATCGCGCGACACCCGTTTCATGCTGGCCGGCATCGTCAATCGCATGGACCGCGCCTATGTCTCGGAAGAGTCTTGCGGCGAGATCCGGCTGATCTACCGTCTTGCGCGTTCCGACAGCAGCCCGGATGGCGGCAAGACCGCAACGCGCCTGCCGATGACGCTCAACCTTGTGATGAAGGCGCGCGACGCGCGCCAGACGGATGCGAGCAGCGAGCCGATCAGCTGCGCCGAGGTCGCCCGGCGCTGGCTCGACAATGGCGACTGGCAGGATTTGATCGGCAGCCGCTTCCCGCCATACGACGCCATGCTTGACCGCATCGAGACCAACATTCAGGTCTCGGTCGCGCCGAAATCGGCACTGCACGATTTCCGCTCCGATTATCTGCTCAAGGTGTTCAAGTACGACGCTGCCACGAAGACGTTCGAGGAATCGGCGCTGGAGAACCAGATCGACCGCGACCGGATTCTTGCCGACGCCGCGCTGCGGCGCGAGTTCAAGGCCTGGCTGCTCGCGCCCGATCATCTGCGCGAGTTCGATCGCGGCACCGTGCTGATCCCGGAGAGATTCCTGGCCAAGGCTGCGGTGGTGCCGACCCCCGCCGGCCTCGATGCCTCGGCATTGCAGCCGGAGTTCGGCATGCTGCAAGGAGAGGGAAAAGGGGAGGGCAAAGGCGACGCAGTCTTCACCGATAGCGACGTGGTCAGCGCGCTCAAGCAGGCCGCGGCACGCGGCATCGACATGCAGAACGTCCGCTCGGTCGCAGGCTTCCAGCGCCGTCTCAACGACATCACCTGCGCCGGCTGCCACCAGACCCGCGGCATCGGCGGCTTCCATTTCCCGGGCGTCGATTGGCTTGCGGACAAGTCGTCGAATTCCACCATCGTGCCGGCCTCGCCGCATTTCTTCGGTGACCAGCTCCGCCGCCGCGATATCCTGGCCGCGTTCGCGGCCGGAAAACACCCTGATTTCTCACGCGGATTTGCCAGCCGGCCGCAGACCCGCGGCAGAAGCGAGCTCGCCGGCACCGAATATCAGGACGGCTGGGGCGCGCATTGTTCCCTGCAAGACGCGGGATCGGGAATGCGGGATGAGAGTTTTACGTCATGGAGCTGTGCAAACGGTCTCGCCTGTCAGGCTGCCGCGGCCTCGCGCCGCATCGGCATGTGCTTCATCAAGACGCGTTAGCGCGTGATCCGGAAAAGTGTGCAGCGGTTTTCCGAAAAGATCGCGCGCAAGATAGAACCTCAAGCGATTTGGATGACCCATGACGGACACTGGCAACGCCAACAAGATGCGCAATCGCGAGATTGCGCGCAATGAGGAAGTCAAGCAGGTCACCGGCAGCATCCGCGTCAGCATCTGGGCGGTCACGGTGGCCGTCATCATCGGCGGGATTTTGTTAACGCTGGGCTGGCTGTCGTTGAGGTAGCTTTCTCTTCGCCTCTCCCCGCGTGCGGGGAGAGGCCGGAATTCGCGCGGACCGCGGATTACGGGTGAGGGGGACTCTCCGCGAGTCCAACTCTCACCACCCTCGCGGAGAGCCCCCCTCACCCCGACCCTCTCCCCGCAAGCGGGGAGAGGGAGTGGAGAGAGCCTTCACTTCGCGTAATTGGTCATCCGCTTGCCCGGCAGCAGCTCATAGGCCGGCTTCCAACCGGGCAGCGCGGCCATGCGGCCGAGCCAGGCGTGGATGGCGGGATGACTCTGCGCGAAATCAAAGCCGTGCTCGTCGCTGGGATAATGCAGATAGGCCATCATCGAGATATCGGCGACCGTCGGCTTCGTACCGATCGCGAAGTCATTGTGCTGAAGATGCCCGTCGAGGATGCCGAGGAAATCCTCAAGCCGTCGGCGGAAATGCTTCAGCACCTGCGGATCGTTCTTCTCGGTGAAGGCCCGCATGAAGCGATAGGTCGCCATGTAGCCGGTGAGCTTGTGGTTGTCCCAGAACAGCCAGCGCAGCAGCTCGAACTTCTCGTCCTCCGTCTCGGCGCCGAAGCGGCCATACTGCTCGGCGAGCTTGAGCAGCAGCGGCGCGGTCTGCGTCATCTTCACGCCGTCGATCTCGAGCACCGGGATCTCGCCCATCTCGTTCACGGCCTTGCGCCATTCCGCCGTGCGCGTGACGCCGCCGGCAAAATCAGTCCACACCGGTTCGAACGTCTCGCCACAAAGCGTCAGCATCAGCGCCAGCTTGTAGCTGTTGCCGGATTCAGGGAAGTAGTGCAGGCGGTAGCTGGGCATGGGACCTCGCGGCATCGGTGTGTTGCCGATTGTTATAGCGAGATAGTCCCTCCTCGTCATTGCGAGCGCAGCGAAGCAATCCAGCAATGCGTCCGCGGAGACACTCTGGATTGCTTCGCTGCGCTCGCAATGACGGAGTTTGTGGAGCGACCGCCGCTTACCCCACCGCCCCCGAGCCCCGCAGCGCCTTGATCGCCGCCTCGTCATATCCCGCGCCGCGCAAAATCTCGTCACTGTGCTCGCCCACAGCGGGCGGCTTGCGCGGCTGCACCTTCCTGGCGCCGTCGATCCAGATCGGGCTGTTGATGGTCAGCATGGTGTCGTTCTCGAACGGCACCAGCACCTCGTTGTCGAGCATCTGCTTATCGTTCGGGATGTCGTCCAAAATGGCGACGACGCCGAATACGAGGCCGTTGCCGTCGAGGATCTTGCGCCATTCGGCGAGATCCCTGGTCGCAAAGGTGTCGTCCAGGATCTTGATCAGCTCGACTGAGCGGGCGTGCCGGTCGGCCTTGGTGGCGAAGCGGGGATCGCCGATCAGATCCTCGCGCCCCAGGCATTTGGCCAGCGTTGGAAACTGCTTCTCCTCGTTCAGCAGCGACAGGATCAGCCAGCGGCCGTCCTTGCATTGATAGTGATTGGCGACCGCATTCAGCGCGCGCTCGCGCGGCCGTCGCTCGCTGAACTTGGAGCCGCAGAGCTTTGCCTGTGCCAGCACGCTTGCGGCCCACACCCCGTTCGCCATCAAATTGGACGCGACATGCGAGCCCTTGCCGGTCTTCTCGCGCTGATAGAGCGCAGTGACGATGGCGCCGTAGAACGCCATGGCGCAGGGGTGATCGCCCATGCCGGCGACGGAGCGCGCCGGCGTGGTGCCGGTGTCGGCGCGGACGAGGTCCATCAGGCCGGAGCGCGCCCAATAGGCGTTGCTGTCGAAGCCGGGCTTGTTGGCTTCCTCGCCCTTCTCGCCATAGCCGGTGAAGGAGGCGTAGATCAGCCGGTCGTTGAGATGGGCGAGATGGTCGTAGGTGATGCCGAGCTTGGCGCGCACCGGTGGCGGCATGTTGGTGATGAAGACGTCGGCCTCCGCCACCAACTTGTAGAGCACGGCCTGCGCTTCCGGCTTTGCGAGGTCGAGCGCGATGCTCTTCTTGTTGCGCGCTTCCAGCAGCCAGGCAAAATTGTGCTCGCCGGTCGGATAGCCCGGCAAATTGGGCAGATTGCGGTAGGGATCCCCCGTGCCGGGCGGCTCGATCTTGATGACGTCGGCGCCGAAATCCGACAGCACGGTCGCGGCCGCGGGCGCTGCGATGAAGCTCGCGCAGTCCAGAACCTTCAGCCCCGCAAAAATGCCCTTCTCCATCGCGGCGTTGCTCCCTCGCTCTTGTCGTTTCCCGCGCGCTGGAATTGGCGCAGGCCTGTGATGGGAGCATTAGACCGATGTTTCCGCGGGATGCAACGGCGCCCGGCGCAGGGCTCGTTGCGCTATCCAGCGCGCATCCGCCACGGACCGAAAACCATCTCCCGTCACCCTGAGGTGCTCGTCCTGCGGTGTACCGCAGGACGAGCCTCGAAGGGCGAGGGCCCGGCTGCATCCGGGCCGTTCATCCTTCGAGGCCTCCGCTACGCTCCGGCACCTCAGGATGACGGAACTGGCAACATGCGTTGTTGCGGCTGAGTTACGCTGCGAGCCTCACTCCTCTCCCGCCAGCAACGCAGCGTTGCCGCCGGCCGCGGCGGTGTTGATCGTCACGGTCTGCTCGGTCGCAAAGCGCGCCAGATAGTGCGGGCCGCCGGCTTTGGGGCCGGTTCCGGACAGGCCATTGCCGCCGAACGGCTGCACGCCGACGACGGCACCGATCATGTTGCGGTTGACATAGATGTTGCCGACCTGGACGCGGTCGATGATGGCCTCGATCGTGTCATCGACGCGGGAATGAACACCGAGCGTGAGGCCGTAGCCGGTGCACTCGATCGCCTGCAGGACGCGCGCGAGGTTTTCGGCCCGATAGCGCACGACATGCAGGATCGGACCAAAGACTTCCTCGGTGAGCTGACCGGCCTCCTTGAGCTCGAAGATGTGCGGCGCGACGAAGCAGCCCTCCGGCGCGTGGCCTGCAAAGTGCAAGCGCGCCTCGCGCTTCATCCGCGCGATATGCGCATCGAGGCGCTGCTTGGCTTCGCGATCGATCACCGGCCCGACATGGGTTGCGACGTCAGAGGGATCGCCGATCTTCAACTCGCGCGCCGCGCCCGCGATCATCTCGATCATGCGGTCGGCGACATCCTCCTGCACGAACAGTAGCCGCAGCGCCGAGCAGCGCTGGCCGGCGGAACGGAAGGCGGAGGTCACGACATCGTCGGCGACCTGCTCGGGCAGCGCGGTCGCGTCCGCGATCATGGCGTTGATGCCGCCGGTCTCCGCGATCAGCGGCACGATCGGCCCGTCCTTGGCGGCGAGCGCGCGGTTGATGCCGCGGGCGACCTCGGTCGAGCCGGTGAAGACGATGCCGGCGATATCCGCATGCGCGGTCAGCACCGCGCCGATGTGACCATCGCCCGTGACGAGATGCAGCGCGCTCGTGGGGATGCCGGCCTCGTGCAGCAGGGCGACGGCCTCGCGCGCGATGCGCGGCGTCTGCTCGGCGGGTTTTGCGACCACGACGTTACCGGCCATCAGCGCCGCCGTGACCTGGCCGAGGAAGATCGCCAGCGGAAAATTCCACGGCGAGATCGCGACGAAGACGCCGCGGCCGCGCAGGGCGAGCGCATTGCTCTCGCCGGTCGGGCCCGGCATGGCGGCATCGTTCCCGAACAGCTTGCGGCCATGCGCGGCATAGTAGCGGCAGAAGTCGGCGGCTTCGCGCAGCTCCGCCAGCGCATCATCGAGCGTCTTGCCGCCCTCGCGTTGCAACAGCGCGATGAAGCGGGCACCTCGGCTCTCCAAGAGATGCGCGGCCTGCTCCAGCGCCGCCGCGCGCGCCCCCGCCGGCGTCCGGCTCCAGCTGGCAAAGCCCGCGCGCGCAGCCGTCACCGCCGCGTTGGCCTGATCCGGCGTCGCGTCGGTGATGGGCTTGAGATCGGCCGCCTCGGCCCTGACGTCGGCCAGCAGCCGGTCGAGTGCGGCACGCTCACCGAATTCGACGCCGCGCGAATTGCGCCGCTCCGGCGCGAACAGATCTGCCGGTAGCGGAATCCTGGGATGAGCCGCCTGTTGCGGTCGGCCAATGGCATCCACCGGGCGCTGCAGCAGCGCTGAAACCGGCACGCGATAGTCGGCAGCCTGCGCCACGAACGATGAGTTGGCGCCGTTCTCCAGGAGCCGTCGCACCAGATAGGCGAGCAGGTCGCGATGGCTGCCCACCGGCGCATAGGTGCGGTAGGCGATGTCAGGGTGATCCTTGGCGAGCTGCTCGTACAGCGCTTCGCCCATGCCGTGCAGCCGCTGGAATTCAAAACCGCCGCTATCAGCGGCAAGCTCCAGCACGGTCGCGACCGTCAGCGCGTTGTGGGTGGCGAATTGCGGGAAGATGCGCGGCCGCAAGGCCAGCAGCTTCGTTGCGCAGGCGACGAAGTTCAGATCCGTCATCGCCTTGCGCGTGAACACGGGATAGCCGTCGAGCCCGCGCTCCTGCGCGCGCTTGATCTCGGTGTCCCAATAGGCGCCCTTGACCAGCCGCACCATCAGCTTGCGGTCATGCGCGCGGGCCAGCGCATCGACATAGTCGATCACGGCGCTGGCGCGCTTCTGGTAGGCCTGGATCGCAAGGCCAAATCCGTCCCAGCCGGCAAGTGAGGCATCGGCGAGGGTTGCTGCGATCACGTCGAGCGAGAGCTCCAGCCGGTCGGCCTCCTCGGCATCGACGGTGAAGTTCAGGTCGTAGGTCTTGGCGCGCTGCGCGAGATCCAGCAGTTGCGGCACCAGCTCGGCCATTACGCGCGCGCGGCTGATCGCCTCGAAGCGCGGATGCAGCGCCGAAAGTTTTACCGAGATGCCGGGCCGGTCGGGCAGGGGATGGTTGCCCGCCGCTTTGCCGATCGTCTCAATCGCGCTGGCATAGGCGTCGAAATAGCGCTTGGCGTCGGCCGCCGTGCGCGCGCCTTCGCCAAGCATGTCGAAGGAATAGAGCGGCTTCTGGCCGGAGCGCGGCCGGCCCCGCTCCAGCGCCTGCTCGATGGTCTCGCCCAGCACGAAGTGATTGCCCATCAGCCGCATCGCCTGGCGCGTGGCGGTGCGCACCGCCGGCGCGCCGAGCCGCTTCACCAGCCGGCCGATGGTGCCGTCGGGCGTCTCGCCGGGCTGGATCACCCGCGCCGACAGGCCGAGTGCCCAGGCCGAAGCGTTGACCAGGAACGCGGTCGACTTGGTCTCGTGATGGATGAAATCGCCCTCGCCGAGCTTGTCCTCGATGAACTGGTCGGCGGTGCGGGCATCAGGCACGCGCAGCAGCGCTTCCGCCAGCACCATCAGCGCGAGCCCTTCCTTGGTCGAGAGTGCGAACTCCCGCAGCATGTCCTCGACCCCGCCGAGCCGGTCGTCGCGTTTGCGGATCGCCTCGATCAACCGGGTCGCGGTGCGGTCGATCTGCGCCTCCTGCGGCGGGGCCAGATGTGCCGATGGCAACAGGCGCGCAGCAATGTCGGCGTCGTCAGGTGCGTAGGGAGCGGTGAAGGGCGGCGGGATGTTCGGCATGGCGTGTCCTGTGGTGAGATTCAGGATAAAGCCGGCATGACCGTAGTTCGATAGACAATTTAGCCGGTTTGCCTTAGAAAATGAAGATCTTTCGCCATTCGGCCTCGCAAGATATGGAACTTGATCGCATCGACCGGAAAATCCTCTCGATTTTGCAGGAGGACGGGCGCATCGCCAATGTCGAGCTCGCTGAGCGCATCGGGCTGTCGCCGACCTCGATCGGCGAGCGGCTGAAGCGCCTGCAGCGCGAGGGGTTTGTCGAAGGCTATGGCGCGCGGCTCAACCCGCACCGGCTTGGTCTCGGTCTCTTGGTGTTCGTCGAGGTGCTGCTCGACAAGACCACGCCCGACAATTTCGAGCGCTTTGCGCGCGCGGTGAAGCTCGCGCCCGAGGTGCTGGAGTGTCACATGGTTGCCGGCGGCTTCGACTATCTTGTGAAGGCGCGGCTGGCAGACATGACCGCCTATCGGCGCTTTCTCGGCGAGACCCTGCTGTCGATGCCGGGCGTGCGCGAGACGCGGACCTATGCGGTGATGGAGGAGATCAAGCGCGACGCACCGTTGCCGGTGGGTTAGCGAAGTGCTGTCGCGATTGTCATTGCTGTGGTTTGATAAGCGGTCTTCGCAGGAAAAATAGCTATCCTTGTGCAGTCGCAACGCCTGTCGTCGAATGCACCGGCCGTCTTCTTAAATTTTCTTGGCCCGCTCCCGGACAGATCCGGGAGGCAGCAAAGGCTGGCGCGGGCTTATACTTTGAGGTTTTCCGCGGAGGTCTTGCCCCGGTTTGCGATCTCTTCGTATTCCACCGTCTGTCCCTCGTTCAGGGTGGACAGACCGGCCTTCTGCACTGCCGAGATATGCACGAACACATCCTTGCCACCCGACGCAGGCTGGATAAATCCATAACCCTTCGTCGGGTTGAACCACTTGACCGTACCTTTAGCCATCACGACTTCTCCGCGGGTCTTCCTCCGAGATCTCGAACCGCCAGTCCCCGCCAACCGGCCGGTTCGGTCCTAACAGGATACGCGGAATGTGGCAGGCTTGGTAGCTCAAACCACATCGCCATTTCGCCGAATTCCGCTCAACTTCGCGGCGTTTTTACCGGTTTTGCCCGTTTCGCGGTCAAATGGCAGGGGCGCATGCCGGCAGCCGTCAATAGGTCGCGGCCAGATAATCGACGATCTTGCCGACATCGGCATCGTCGATCGGTGCGCCATAGACCTTGATCATCTTCGTCACCTCGGCCTGCCAGAAGGCCCTTTTGTCCTTCATCGGCGGCTGCGTCGCGACGTAGTCGGACGAGTGGCAGGCGCTGCAATTGCCCTGCACGACCTCGAGATTGGGCCCGGGCTTGAAGGCCGCGAGCTCGTCGGGGGTCTTGTAGTTGACCGGGGCGGCAAACGCCGACGCCGCTGCGGCCGCGAGGGCGAGCGTAATGGTGAGGAGAACGGTGCGCTGCATGATCATTGTCCTTCAGGCCACCGTCACGCGGACGGTTTCGACGACGTTGCGCAAGTAACCCGCCGGGTTCCAGCGCGGCGTGTCCGGCTGGGTCTCGCCGCCGTTACCGGTGGCGCGGACCTTGAGCTCATGGCTGCCGGCCGCGAGCTTCACCGGCAGCTTCCATTCGCGAAAGGCGTATCTGCCAAGGTCCTTGCCGAGCTTGGCGCTTACCCAGGTCTTGCCGCCGTCGGTGGAGACCTGGACCTCCTTGATGCCCTTGCCGCCGTCGAAGGCGATGCCGCGCAGGGTCACAGCTCCCGCCTTCAGCTTGGCACCATCGGGGACGCTGGTGATGAAGGAGCGGATGGTGAAGCGGTTGATCGGGATCGTCGCTTTCGGCGCGGTGCCCGGCTCGACCGCGTTGTTGGGCGTATCGGGGATGCGATAGGCCGACTTCATCCAGAAGCCGTCATAGACATTGTCGATGACGGTGATCTCGTTGAGGTGCTTGACCCAGTAGGTGCCGTAATAGCCCGGCACGACCAGGCGCAGCGGAAAGCCGTTGAGGAACGGCAGGTCCTCGCCGTTCATGCCATAGGCCAGCATCACCTCGCCGTCGCTGGCGTGATCAATGTCGAGCGCCTTGACGAAGTCGGGCGTCTTGTCGTTGACCGGCCCGTCCATGCCGTTGAACGTCACCTGCTTGGCGCCGGTCTGCACGCCCGCCATCTCCAGCACCGCCTTCAGCGGCACGCCGCGCCAGCGCGCGCAGCCCATTGCGCCGTTGGCGAGCTGGCCGCCGGCGACGCGCGGCTCGAAGAAGCCGCGGCTGTTGCCGGAGCACTGATTGACGGCGACGATCTCGGTCGCCTTCATCTTCCTGATGTCTTTCAGCGACAATTTCAGCGGCTTGTCGACCTTGCCCTTGACCTCGAGCGTGAACTTGTCGGGATCGAGATTGTAGGGCATATCGGAGAGGTGATAGCGCACGAAGAACGCGTTGTTCGGCGTGATCGGGCCGTCGTTGAACACCGCAAACGGCGTCTCGAGCTGCGGCGGCCGGCTGGTCAAGCCGATCATCGGCCGCTTCTGCGGATATTTCACCAGCGGCCGTTCGCCATTGGCGAAGGGCAGCGTGACGGTGTCGAGCGCAAGCGCCCTGGTGGAATTCAGTGTGGCCGCAAGTGCGGCAAGCCCTGCTCCTTTGAGCAGGTCGCGTCGATCGAACATTCTGGTCTCCTCCCGGAGCTTTTGTTGGACCAGCGGTCATCACCGCGAGACCCGCGCTCATCTGTCGCAACGATTTGGATGAAGTCAATTCGTGCTTTCGCAGCAAGCCCATGCCGCTGCATTGCAGCAGGCCGGTGTTACGCGGTGCAGTGGGTTGAGCCGAACTGCAGCGTCTGCGACGGTGCACCTCTCCCGCAAGCGCTTGCGGGAGAGGTCGGCGCGCTCCGGGCGATGCGAAGCATCGTCCCGGGCACGCCGGGCGAGGGCTTTCTCCTCTAGGGGATTGTCCCGTTGGGGAAGCACCCTCTCCCCAACCCTCCCCCGCAAGCGGGGGAGGGAGCGCACGGAACTTGCCGCTCGCACTTTATGCCGCCACCCGCTCGCTGCGATCAACCAGCCCCGCCAACTCCCTCGCATCCGTCACCACGCGCACGGCCATCGGCTCGTCGCGGCCGCGGATTGCGACCTCCTGCTGCGGCAGGGCGTCCTCGGCAAGACCTGCGGTGCGGCGGACTTCTTCCGAGACAATGGCCTCGCAGGCCAGCGTCTTGGTCATGTCCTGCAGGCGGGCCGCGACGTTGACGGCATCGCCGAGCGCGGTGAAGACGATGTGATCGCGATAACCGATGTCGCCGATGATGACCTCGCCGCTGTGGATGCCGATGCCGAAGCGGATCGGCTGGCGCAAATCGTGGCTCAGAAGCTCGTTAAGTTCGTCAATATGCGTTGCGATTCCGGCTGCAGCCTTCAGCGCCTGCCGGCACGCGGTTTGCGGATCGGCCGACAGCCCGAACAGCGCCAGCATGCCGTCGCCGACGTACTGGTTCGGCTGACCGCCGTTCTCGATGACGGCCTGGGAGACCGCGCCGAGGAAGCGGTTGACGATGAAGACTGTGTCGAACGGCAGCCGCTTCTCGGCGAGCTGCGTCGAGCCGCGCATGTCGACGAACAGGCTGACGAGATAGCGTTCCTGGCCGATGCGCGCCGGCGTCGAGGCCTGTCCGTCCGCCGCGTGCGTGTGGGGCGTGAAAAGCTGGAAGAAGGAGAGGTCGGATGTCGGCCGTAGCTGGCACGCCAGCCGGATCGACGGATCGGCGGTGCCGACGCGCGTGAGCACGAAGGCCTCGCGTTGCGACGGTTCGGGCAGGACGCCATGATCGCCGATGACGCGGATGCGGCAGGTCGAGCAGCGGGCGCGGCCGCCGCAGACGCTGGCATGCGGCACGTTGTGGCGCAGGCTCGCTTCCAGCACGGAGAGGCCCTTGGGGACCCGCACCGTCTTGCCGTTGCCGTAGGACAGCGCGATCATGCCGCCGCGCCGCTCGCGCCAGGCCCGCACGCCGCGCGCGGCCAGCGCCAGTCCCAGCAAACCGAAATATCCGGCAGTGAGGCCGCCGGCGATGCGGTCGAGCGTATTGCCTTCCGCGACCGTGCCGACCTGGCGGCGGGTGAGATTGTGCGTACGCCATTCCCCGTCGTCGGCCTCGAGCTCGACGCTGCGGCCGCCCTGGTAGACTCCGAGCAGCGACAGGGTCGGGATCAGCACGGCGGCTGCGAGCAGATAGGGCGCCGCGCGCGTGAAGAACGGTTTGAGGCGAAGCCAGAAATAGATGCCGATGCAGCCGTGCACCCAGGCGATCAGGAGCAGGATCGTCATCTGCCAGAGCCGGCCCGGCGCGGCGACGAAGAACAGATAGAGCTCCTGCGGATAGAGCTTCTGGTGTCCGTACAGCGTCTGGCCGAGTCGCACGCCGATCACATGCGCCATCACGAGAGCCGGAATGCTCAGTCCCAGCACGAGCTGGAGCGGCTCGATCGTCCGCCAGCGGAACTGCCGGCGCTGATACAGCGCGTAGATGCCGAGCCCCATATGGGTCAGCGCCGCCGTGTAGAACACGATCGCGACAGGCAGGAACTGCCACAACAGGGTGTGGTAGTAGACCCCGGCCTCCATGGCATCGACCGAGATGTTGCCGAGCGCGTGGTTGAGGAAATGGCTGACCACATAAGAGAACAGGATGATGCCGCAGATGAGCCGCACCTGCCGCACGCTGGTGGCGCGGACGACGGACATCTGTATGGGAGCGATGGCCATGATTCGATTGTATCAGTTCGTGAAAGAGAACAGCCAGCGTAGCGTTTAATTCCTGATGTGGACAGCTTGGCCGATCACATGCGCGGCAGGCCGCCGCATAACCCCGCCGTCGTCCCGGACAAGCGCGCCCTCAGGCGCGCGCCGATCCGGGACCCATAGCCACAGGGAGGGTTGTGGCGCGGGGCGGTAACTCCGAGTCTTCGCCGCACTCCTCCCTGGTTATGGGTCCCGGGTCTGCGCTTCGCTTGCCCGGGACGACACCCATGTGGGACTCCCTACATTGACTCGCCCCTCCAAGTCGGGGAAAAGCGCGGCCGTGACGATCGCTCCCGACATATCTGCGAAGCCAGACGGCTCCGAACGCCGTCTCATCCTTGTTGCCGCAGTGATCATCGCCGCGATGACCGCGCTTCGCATCGTCTATGCCTCCGCGATCGAGCTGCGCACGGATGAAGCTTATTACTGGACCTGGTCGAAGGAGGCCGCGCTCAGCTTCCTCGATCATCCTCCCGGCATCGCCTGGCTGATCCGTTTCGGTACCGCGATCTTCGGCGACACCAATCTCGGCGTTCGTTTCGGCGGCATCGTCGCGATGCTGGTGACGCAGCTGCTGCTCGCCGACATCGTCCGCCGCCTCACGCATGATGCACGTGCGATTGTGGTCGCCATGCTGATGCCGGAAGCCGCGCTGTATTATGGCCTGCTGATGGCCAAGGTTGCGCCCGACGTCGCCATGATCCCGTTCGCGGTGGCGATGGTGTGGTCGCTGGTGCGGCTGGTGCAGAGTGGCGATGGCCGCTGGTGGCTCGCGGCCGGCCTGTTCGCAGGCCTCTCGATGCTGTCGAAATTCACCGCGATCATGTTCGCGCCCGCAGTGGCTGCCTTCCTGCTGGTGCCGGACTGGCGCTGGCGTTGGCTGCGCAGCCCTTACCCTTATCTCGCCGTGCTGGTCGCGATAGCAGTATTCTCACCGGTGCTGATCTGGAACGCGCAGCACGACTGGGCCTCGTTCCGCTTCCAGGGCGTGCGCGCCACCGCCAATTACGGCATCTCGCTGCGCACGATCGGCGATTACATCGGCCTGCAATTCGGCCTGGTCGGCTTCGTCATGCTGCCGGTGGTGCTGACGGGCCTGGTGTTGACGGCGTGGCGCGGCTATCGCACGCGCGAGCCGGTTGCGATCCTCTTGTCCACCGCCGTGCTGGTGCCGTTTCTGTATTTCTTCTTCAAGTCGCTGACGCTTCGCGTCGGCGACACCTGGCCGATGTTCATGTGGCCGGTCGGTTTTGCCGCCGCCGCGGTGAACCTCAGCACGATGACGAAAGAGGGATGGTCGGCCCGCATGCTCAAATCGTCACTGTTCTGGGTCAAGGCAGCGATCGTCTCAGGCATGGCCTTCGTCGTCATCGTGTTTCTCTACTACGTCGCCGCGCCCTGGAATCTGCTCGGCAAGATCGATCCGATCGGCGCCGAGGCCGGCTACGAGCAGGTTGCGGCGCGCGCGCAGGCCGCCCTCGATGAGACCGGCGCGACCTGGATCGCGACCACCGACTATCGCACCTACGCCATGATGCGCTGGCTGTTCCGGGGCCGCGTGCCCGTCATCGAGATCAACGAGCGCGGCCGCTTCCAGGATTTCCGCGATCCCGGCATGGACAAGATCAGGGGACATGCGGGGATTTACGTCGGACGCGAGCCGGACAACCGTTCGTCGCTGTGGGAGAACATCCCGGCGAAACGCGAGCAACTCGGAGAAGTCGAACGCCGCTGGCGCGGCGTTGTGACGGACACTTATGTAATTGAAAAGCTCACCGGCTGGACCCCGGAGCTCTCGCCGCCAAAGGAGTCGCCGCTGTTCCAGTGGCGGGTGCTGGCGGGGGAGTTTGAAAAGCGGGAGCGCGCCTAGCGCGGCATGCTCGGATGTCCAGCGGATGGAAGGGTAACAAAACAGCCCGGATGGATAGGTAACAATCGTTCATGGTTCGGTCCGCTGCGGCGCTGCGCTAGCGCAGCGCCGCAGCGTCGATGTTTTCTGATCGATGATGCCGATCGGCACGTTGAAGAAGCGCACTTGCCATTGCCCATCGGCGGTTTCCTCTACGGCGACTGTTTCACCAGCGAGAGCGCTGCAAAGGTGGATGAGCTCGCCACGCCATTTGATCTCGCCGTTGGAGCGGAC
>NZ_AXAZ01000055.1 GCF_000473065.1 Bradyrhizobium sp. WSM1743 | reverse complement strand
TTCGACGCTGGGGCCAAGGAGCGTGCTGAAGGGCTCCTCACGACAGCGGAGAGTCTGTTCGTTGTCTACAGCGGGCGAGTTACAGAACTCGCAGCCCGCTACCGACTACCCGCGATATACCCGTTTTCGGCGCAAGTCGTTGAGGCCGGTGGCTTGATGGCCTATGACACAANTGCCGCTGATCTTTATCGACGCGCCGCCACCTATGTCGATAGGATATTGAAGGGCGCCAAGCCTTCCGATCTGCCGGTTCAGCAGCCGACCAAGTTCCAGTTCGTCGTCAACCTTAGGACCGCGAAGACACTCGGCTTGACCTTCCCGCCTGGGCTCCTCGCCATCGCTGATCAGACGATTGAGTAGATGGCCCCAAGGCGAGGTGGACCGATCGATCGTTGAGGTCCGCTATTAGTGGCAGATCGGACCTGCCGCTCTGCCGATCATAGCTCCCGCTCCATCGCTGGATGACTACGGTTTTTCACCTTTACCCAATGCTTGCTCCGCCCTGGTTGATACGGCCGATCTCTTCTTTTTGACACCAGTCCCTCAAGGCCCATGTTGCAGGCGGCCCGAAACAGATCAGGCCCAAGCTCACCACGTGAAGGGATTGACGAAGACACCTTCAGGACGCCGCGCGAGCAGGCGCTCCAAATTCGTCTTCCGCATCGACAGCGGAAGCATACGAAGGTCGTTACCGCCGTCGGCAAGGAGATCGAAGGTGCAGAGCTGCACTTCATGATCGTGTTTGCGGGAGTGCAGCGCGTTGAAGTCCGAGACGCCATCGACGCCGAGCACGACCGCCTCGCCGTCGAGCACGAATTGCTTTTGGCGGACCTTACGCGCGGCTTCCACAATCCATGGATAGCGGCTCGCCCAATTGTAGCCGCCGCGCGTAATCAGGCGCACGCGGTCGCCATCGCGCTCCAAGCGAAGGCGATAACCGTCGTACTTCACCTCGTGAAGCCAGTCCGGCCCGCTCGGGACCGAAATGCCCTTGGTTGGTAGGCAAACTCAAATGAACGCATGCGGGAAAAATAGGCATTCGCGGCTTGATTGCGAGATTGGAACGGGGCACACAATTCAAAACGTTAGGCCCGGCGCGACGGCCTCGGCGGCAGATCAGGAGAGATTTCGCTGCCGCCGCTCTCACCCATAGCCTGCTCCACTGCCGATGCGAGCACGTCAAGGTGATCAGCCAATCTGGCAAACAACTCGCGCTTCTTGGGATCAGTCGCCAAGTCGCGAATGAGGGCGCACTCAGCAGCGTCTCGCTTTAGCTTCTCCAACCGAGCCTGCATGACTTTCATCTGCGGCCTCGATGTTCCAATGCAGGAACATTACAAATAGTTGTTCCCGGTCACAAGTGAACACAGCGATGTCCCTGACCGGGACTAGTTTCGAATTGCATGGCGCTTCCTCACGCGCCAGCCGTCGGACCGCTTGGCCCCGCACTTGTCCCCTCCAGCCCCAAGGGGTCAGGCTGGCCCGATGGGGCTTTGCACGAAGCATCAAAGCGAAGATCATCCTCTCTGGCTACGGCAGGCCCCTCAGCCTGTCTTTGAACTTGATGGTCCACGACTTCACGCTGCCATTCACCGGGTCGCGGGGACCGTGCATCTCGACATCCCCGTTGGGGTACTGGTGGCAGTTCTTCATGCCGCCGTGGATATTCCAGCAATCGCTCTCGAACTGCTCCCGCGCATCGATCTTGGCCTGCACCTTGGGGCGCACGTCGTGGCGCTCGCACGCGAACGTGTAGCCTGCAATCTCCCCATCCAGTTTGCCATCGATCACGGCCTGCTTGGTGTCGTTCCACTGTTCCAGAGCCTGCTCGCACAGCGTCGGGGTCAGGGGATAGCTGACCGCCCCGATCAGGTGCGCGGACGTGTAAACCACTAGGAACATGCTGCTCATCGCCATCTCTCCATTGCCCCATCAAAGGCCTCCTGTCGATCCCGCAGCTCTAGCCGCCTCTCCGAAGGTGTGAGCGAGTGATCGTGATCTGCGCGGCGCACAGCTGCGACGGCCACGTGAGTTGCGGGCAGACGCTCCTCTAGGATACACTCTACGCCAAGGCGTCCAGTGAGGAGGCGGACTGAGCTACAGCTTAGGCCGCACAGCGCAGTAGCGATGAAGCGCCGCGTCCGGTGTGAGCTTGCCGTCACACACTCGCTTGCACAGCGCATTCAGCCTTTCCCAGTTAAACTTCGGGTGTGCGTCTGCGAGCTGGGACCATGCCCGGCTCATGCCGCCCCCGCGCTGCTCCGGTGGAAGAGGATCGCACTTGTTCTCAGGCACCGCGCAATTGTCGAACAGCTTGCCGAGATACTGGCACTCGTAGTCCTTGTAGGTCTCGGCCGCGCCCGGGGTCGCAATCAGCAGGCTCAGTGCAATTAACTGCAATTTCATCCCTCCCTCCCTGAACGCTCGGCTCATGCGTCCTCGTCGGAAAATCGAATTCTTTAATGTGGCCGGAGAGCGGCCTTCGGCCCCGGCGGACCTTCGCTTCGGGTACTTTTCGCATTGACGCCAGTGTCGCAGGAATATCAACTCCGGCGCCATGAAGGAAATGCAAGCCCAACTAGACCTGCTCCGCGCGCAAATCGCTGAATGCGAGAGACTTCAGATTGTTGCAAAAAATCAGACTAAGCGCGACCTATGCGAGACTGCTCGTGCGCTACCGGGCCATCGCTACTGAGCTGGAGCATGCGATAGCAAATCTCTACCGCCGCCTTTCGACACCCTCCTACGCCGCACGACTCAAGAGCCGCTTCCCAAAGAGGAGAAGTAACGCCACGCACCTAAATCGCCTCAGGTTCGCGGAAGAACAAAGTGCGCCTCGGCCTTAAATTCTGAATTGAGCGATGGGCCAATGCTGGCCTAGTAGACGCACTGTCGGACCCAGTAGCCACCGCTCACCCGTATCCACTGGCATGGGCTCGGCGGGGGCTCCTTGATGATCGGCCACCCATGAATATCGATGTTTGTTGGCGCGGTGATGCCGCGCCAAAAGACAGCATTCGCTTCGGAGGAATGGAAGACCAAAGCTCCGGCAAAGCAGGTCGCGGCTACACAGCACAGCAGGAAACGGCTCATTTGTCTGATCCCGGCGAGACGTTGGACCCTTTCCGATGCTACGCGAGCCGCCGGGTTTTATCCACATGCTCCGGGGGCACTCCCCAACGTACAATTACGGGCCGTTGGCGCTACGTTGCGTTGCGAAGCGCGTTTGTGAGATCAGGCGCCTCGCTCCGAATTCGGGTCCTTCGAAACAGTTCGTTAGCTTTCATGTGGCTAGCTAACAAGCGTGCCGATTACCGCCGATTGCGGCACATTGGAATGGGAATGCCGGCCCCGGCTGTTTCTCCCAACCTGCGGCTGGGGCCGTTTTGAACTTTCGCTGTTCCAATCTCCCGCGCAAGCTTGAGCGCGGCGTCGGTATGGCGGCCATATGTCAGGCTGCTGAGGGTTCATTTGGTAAATCCGACCCGTCTCATTGTGAGCCGACAAGACGTTTCTGTGGGCTTGCGTTTGCCTTCGCCTTTGCGGTGACGAATTGAACTCCGACGTGAGACCCATCCACTCAAATCAGCTCGCAGCGTCGAAATGCCGGTCCAGTGGACGACAGAACTAGGAAGAGCGAGTAGTCGAGCAACTCCCTTCTTTTATCGCCCGCCACATCACGCCGCTCGCATCCAAACATCGCGCTCCTTATCGGGCGTCAGGATCACCCCCCGTTGCCTTGGGATGGGATCGGTTCGACGATTGAGAGAGGCCGCCGACCCGCTCGACCTAGATTGTCCGCTCCTTGGTGATCCGCAAGCTGCGAACGTAATAGCCCTGTCTTTGAACGGCTGACTTGATCTCGTCGCTGACTTTGAGAACTCGTTTTCTGCTCTTGCGCCACTTATTCTGAGAGCAAACTGCGGGTATCGCAGAGCCCGTGCTTAGAACGAGAAAGTCGCGCTTCTCATTGCGATAGACATCAAACACTTTCCGCCCCCGCTGATTATATCGAAGTAAACACGAAGTATGTTTCAGTCATTCTGCTGGGCTAGCTTACTACCTCGAATGGCTGTGCGGGTTGCAAATGTGCAACGCCCCGCGACTTCTGCTTCATCAGCAAAGATGCGGTGTAACGTCCTTTGCGCCTAACCGAGAGCACCACTCGCCTCGGATTGCACGCCTTCAGTGCCACGGCGCCATGAAAAATGGCCACTGAGGACGAACATTCTTGGTCAACTTTATTGCCGCATAAGAGGTCCACTCAGCCGATTGGCGTTGCTCACCAACACTATTCGGAACGCTGCACTTTCTGGTGCATTGGGGTGTCATCCAGATTGAAGGAGTGCGTTATGGATCGCGAGCATGCGAAAGGTGTCGCCGATAAGGCCAAGGGCAGCATCAAGGAAGGCGCGGGTAAGCTGACCGGCGATAAGGACCTGCAAATGGAAGGCAAGACTGACAAGGCCAAGGGCGCTGTGCATAATGCCGCAGGTGACGTTAAGGATGCGGCGAGAGACGCAGCAGACGCCATGGAGAAGTGAGTTCCGCTCACATGTAGGTTTCGCACTCGCCGCTCCTTCCGGGGCGGCGTTTTTGTTTGTGCTTCTGGAAAGGAAGCCGGCGCCATGCAGCGGGCATCAGAACCTGAGCACATCGTCCAACAACTGGCCGTTGCGGCACCTTCGCCTCGTGCCAAGGCTTCGTTCAAGGACGCGCCCTTCGGCGTTCGAAAGAGGCCCTCAATGTGCAGCTCTGAAAATAATTTCGCGGTCGGAATTCGAGTTCCACACTCGCGCAGGGCGGCCCTGGAGGCGCGCCGCAGCGATGCGCGGGCTGTCGGTCGCCGGGTTCGTCGAATGGCTTGTCGGCCGCGCGCTGGCCGATGCTGGCCTGATTGAACAGCCGAACCCTGAGGGTCCATAGGTTTCTGACGACGAGCCTTGACGAGCGATCGAAAGCGATCTAGCTGGATGGTGCGCGCAACCAAGGTTGCCCTCGCCCCTCGCCAACCCACAAGCGAGCTAGCGGGATCGCCACAACAGTGGAAACTTCCTTCGAGAAGGAATCCATTGTTATGGCTTCAATCAAAATCCGTGTCGTCAGCTCGCCAAGCGGGATATGCGCCTTTGCAAGACGCCCGCGCGGTCCTGGCTGCGAGCATTCTATAGCCCCGGCTATAATGGTGGTCGATCACAGGAACGTCGTGATCAGCGGCTGTGGCACCCGGCAGTATGACGCCAGCCTTGAAGACGTTGAGAGGTTTGCGTTCGGGCCTCGATAGCGGGCGGCTATTGGCCGACGTGAACTGCGACCACAGATGTACTGGCGATCCGGGGCGCATGTATTCGCGGCCTCTGATCGCCCGCCGGAGGATGTCGCGTAGGCCGGGCTAACGATGAAAGCATCGGCAGGTTTGTCAGATGTCTCATTTTTTGAGATATTTGATTGATAGTCCCTACCGGGCGCTGAACATGAGTTGACACAATCCTAACCTGTATTTTTTCCTTTGTCTGCTTACAGGTCTCGCGACGTTACTGGCTGTCATTTACGAGTTTTGCAGGCGGAAATCGGGCCGGTGGAAGAGGGCCGAGCCGCTAGACCGGCTCCTGCGTAATCGTCTGTCGCTAATGCCACTAAACAAGCTAAGAAACCGCTTCCGGCGCAGGCTCACACCCGGCGAGATTCGGCGGCTCGAACAGCGCTCACGTACGCGCCTTTAGCAACTCTTGGACTTTGGTTGTGCGCGCCGCAACGGCACCAGGGCTGCTTGATATATTGCAGGGTCCAACACCACGGACCAATAGATGAAAAACAACATCGTGCCGCTCTGCAGTCGAAAGAAGGGCCGCCTGCGTTGCCACAAGCGGCTCAAGTCGAGGGAGGAAACGCCCAAGGAGGGCAGCGATAGCGGGAGCGCTACCGCACATCCTCGCTAGATGATCGCGATTGGCGGCTCAATTGAACGTAGGGAAACGTCGAGCATCCAAAGGGGGCATGGAACGATACGAAGGTTTATTTTCCGCACTAGGCTGGAAATTGGTCACCCACCGTCGCTGTCTTGCCTTGCAATATCCCAACTACATCGGTGAGAAATTCCCGATAGACCATTTCTGGCAATCGGTTTTCACGTACAGAGTGGCCCAAGTACCAGAAGGCGAATCCTAGTGCGAAAGTGAGCGGCAGAACCTCGGTAGATATTGAGGCCGTTCCGCTTTCGTTGGCCAATTGATCGCGAAACCAATGGAAGCGGTCGCCCTCAAAACGGAACAACTCCGCGAGTGTTTGGTTGCGGTCATCTTCCGGCACATGCGCCAACACTGACTCAAGCACCACCACGCTCAGATACGCAGCAGCTTCAAGCTCGCTCCTTCCCGCCTTTCTGAAATCACCGGCGGCTTGCTTTAGTTTTGGAAAAGTTTTGAGCAGCTTCTTAAGCTCAGGGACGAAATGCAAAATCGAATGGATATTGACGATCACGTCGGTCTGATACTTGAAGCCAGCCCATCCGAACATCTCACGACTCTCTAACGGTTTGACGGTTATCTAGATCATCCTGCAGAATCTCGCACCGATTATAACGTCGCCAGCAAGTGGCGCTAACGCATTAAAGGAAAACGGGCGGCATGACGCCGCCCGTCGTGTCGAGTTTACGCAGAGCGCTTAGACGCTGCGACCTGCTTGCTTCCGACGTGGTCCTTCTCAGTCAGAATCTCGCTGACTCTTCCCGCATTGATGCGGTAGTCGGCAGCGATCTCGTGCTGAAGCTGACCACTCCAATAACGCAACCAAACATCCACAGCTTCGTCAAACGTAAACTTCGTCTTCCGCAATTTTAGAGTCCTTTGTGTTGGACCCCTTGACCGGACTCATACGTTCAGTATTACTGAACGTCATAAGAGAGACGGCCACGAGGCCGCATGGGAGTTGACAACGGATCACGAAAGCCGGGCATTCCTTGGGGAAGGGGTTAGCCCGGTTTTTTCGTCATCAGGCGAATCAAGTTCGCCCGACCCCGCCAACCTACAAGAGATTCGCCGCGATGCGTGAATCTGCAGCCAACAACCGCAGCTTATTCGACCTATTCACAGCCCGTTGACTCTACGCGAATCGATTTCAGCGATCCTGTCCTCGCGACCCGCCGCAGGGCCAGATGCGGCAGGAGCAGAAGGACGGTCGGGCTGGCGAAGGCCAAGCACGAGGTCCGCGAAGCCAACGAACAAGAAAGGCTTCATCGTTGACGTCAACGTCCAGCTCAACGGCCGGTCGGCCCGCCGGTTACCGCGTCACCAATCTGCATCAGGTAATAGACCTGCCGGAATAACGCACATGGCGCTCACCGACATTCAGCTTTTCACCGCGTGCATGGACTTCACGCTGCGCCACACACACGAATTGGAGCGGCAGACTTTCAAAGAATTGGAGACCAGTGGCGCGACCCAGTTGGTCAATGCCTTGCGCGTATTCCGCCTTCAACGCGCCGTCTTAGCCGTTGGAATGTTCTCGATGTTTGAAGCACTGCTTCAATCGAAGCTAACTTGGTCCCAGCCCTTCATTCAACTCGACGACTATTTACGTGCGCACGGCAAGCATGACCTCGCTTCGGCCTTCGTTGACTACAGGCTGGCCGTAAATGTGCTTAAGCATGGCGAGGGCAGAAGCCATCAGGAGCTGTTGGCGAGAACGAGCCAGCTCGAATTCAAGGTCCGTGCCGACGGCGATCATTTTGACGGGGAAGGTGACGTCTCTGATGTCGGCTTCCTTGTAGATGTTGACGACAAGTTTGTGCACCGCTGCGCCGAGCTTATCGAACAGGCGGCAGACGCCATTGGCTCTCCGCTCGAATGACACGGGGGGATACCGAACCGGAACTCCGCGCAAGGGACACTGGACGGACACCGATTCCGTTTCCCCTGCTACTTCAACGCGGTAGATAGAGTGACAATCTCCCACAAGGGGAGAAGCCGCCCGTCGACGTTAACAGAGTGGGGCGGGTCTTAGCGCTGCTCCACCCTTTCGCGCCAAAGGGCATCGAAAGTGTTTCGGTCAGCCGGCGCCCAGGCTTTTGCGTCCATCGGATCCCTAGACTTTTCGGTAAGGGCGCCTTCAAGTTCTCTATCGGACTGGGTGGAAGCTGGAGCGGGCCACTCCAACAATGACTTCGAAAGCATGGGCCTGCCTTCGTACCAGCATCTTCGTCCGTCGATGATGCGCCAAGACCAATACTCCCGCGCATTTGGTGGCACCTCGGCGCTGCATTGTTGTTTCGCCTGCGCAGTTGGCAGTCCAATCAACAGGAGCGCAGCGACGCAGGTGGCAAAACGAATTGATGGAAGTTGTTTTGCCATCTGAGCGCTATGGGCTACTTCGTTGCTGCAGCCGAGCTATGGCGACCACCAGATCGGGCCGCTCAAGAACCTCCACCAGCTTGTCGAGGATCATCCGCTCATTGTCGTTGGGGCGAGGCTGAAGGTATTCGTCCAGTATGCATTGGGCTTCGCTGATGGCGTGAATAGCCAATTGCTGATCTGTCATTGCTTCTTACCTATTCAGATCGCATTCAAATCGCAGGGGGCGCCGGTAGAGGAAGATGGAAGATCAAGACTTGATTTTGACTTATCCCATCAAGTTTTATTTCACTGCGTGATGAGGCGTGCTGTTCCCCGGAGCAAAGCGCTGACAGGCCACGCCGAAAAACCCGCGGAGGACGATTAGGGGCGGGACGTAGGTGGGGGTCCCGGCTCCCTGGGGTTAATCAACTGGTGGAACCGGCAGAACTAAGCAGCGGAGACCAAAAACTCGGGTAAATGCTGTCGGGGGGAACGTAGGTAGCCCTCCCCCGCTACCATTTTGAAATCGTTGATGTTTTTACCGATTTCGCCTAAGGGAAAATGACCCCCCAAAAATCGGCCCGTACAAATTCTGTACAAACCATGTAGGAAGACCGAGCGGTCGTCATTCAATCACTCTGGTAAGCCTCTTGTGGCCGTCTCGCTTAGCAACCGCTGTTCGCAAATTGGCACCTCAGCTCGGCGCGGCTCAGGCCGTACCGGTCGCCCGCTCCTCTGGGGCCGATCACGACAATGACGCGTCTGGCGTAATCGCGCGCCCTGTTGACGGCGGCGAAGCCCAATAGGCCGTCGGTGATCCCTCCAGATGATGACGCGAAGCTCGGACCGTGCCTGCACGACCGATGATCGCCACGGAGAGACCCAAGATGCCGTAGACCGGCGAGCAGAGGCCGATGAAGATTCCTGAGAGCCAGAACGGCCCGCTGCGCGATTCCGTCGCTCGGGATCACGAAGTTCGGCAGGATCGCGACGTACGGCGAGAACGGGTTGGTGATGATCGAGTAAAGATTGGACTGTCAGCCTCTCGGAAATTTAGAACAGCCCAGATCGCTCCTAGTGTACTATCATTTAGGACTGGCCAGCCACTTAAATGCACCACGCGTAGCAAAGAACAAATCAGCGCACAGATGAGGCGCATCCGGAAGACGGACACGCGCCCGGAGCTGCTTGTCCGCAAGTTAGCGCACAGGCTAGGTCACCGGTTTCGCCTACACCGCCGCGACCTTCCTGGCACCCCTGATCTCGTTTTCCCATCCAAGAGGAAAATCATTCTCGTTCATGGCTGCTTTTGGCATCAGCATGACTGCTCGCTAGGGCGCAGGCAGCCTCAAAGTAACCGGGATTACTGGTTACCGAAGCTGGCGCGCAATGTTGTCCGTGATAAGTCGGTGCAGCGAGAGCTGGCCTGTCTTGGCTGGGCTGTGCTGGTTGTATGGGAGTGCGAAACCCGCGACCCTCTTCGGTCGACGAAGTCACGGTGAGAAGGGCGGCAGAGCGCCAGGATTGAACCGATCTGCCGGCACTTGCCGCGGTGGCCACGATACCGCTGCCGCGATTGAAAACGTGGCAACGTATTCTCGATTTCTTCCGCGAGTGGGAGGATTGGCCGATCGTCGAAATTGACTGCATAGGCTGCTCCTCCGAATCGTGGGAGCCTCAAAACGGCGCCCACTCCTTGGCGCTCTCGTGCCAGTGGAGGAGCCGTCCACAGCATCAACTGCGGACGTTCCTTACAAACTTCGTGACATGAGCGGCATCATCGCGCCAGCGCGTCGAGTAAGATTTTGGCCTCCTTCAAGTCGGGCGTGCCGAAACCCTCGGTGAACCAGCCGTAGATCGGGGCGAGGAGATCCCGGGCTTCGGCGTTCCTGCCTTGGTCGCTCCAGAGCCGCGCGAGGCTTGTGGCAGCACGCAGTTCCAGCGTCCTCGCACTCTGTCCGCGGCTGACCTCGATTGCGCATCGAAAACAGGCTTCGCTCTCATCGTGTTGCCCGCGCGCCGCAAGCAGCCGACCCCTAAGGCTGTGCATTTCGGCCTGCCACCAAGCTTCACCGCTCACTGCTGTCAAGGCGAGCGCATCCTTCAACAATTCGAGCCCTTCGTCCGGCGTGCCGAGGTCCGCTTTAGCGCTTGCCAAAACGGCCAGCATGTAAGGTCTGGTGACTTGGCGGACAGCCGAAAAGAGCGCGAGACCCTGTTCCATCAAAGAGATTCCCTGCTCGAGTTCGCCGCCATCCGCCGTCGCCCACCCCAAGAAGAACACTCCAGCGCCGCGCATCATGGGAAAGTCGTGCTCCTGCGACAGTTCGATCAGCTCAGTCGCGAGATCACAGCAGCTTTGCCTCTGGCGGCCGACCTGAAGGACGATCGCATGTTGCCACATGCCGATGGCAAGGCTGTAGGGATGGGACAAGCTCCGAGCTAACGTGACGGCCTCGGCACCGAACTTCATTGCCTTTTGAGGGAAGCCCAACAGCGCGATGTTGATCGCCCTGATGCCATGAGCGCACACGCCAGGATCATGTCCACTGAACGCGAACGCGAGAGCATGATGCCGGGTGCAGTCGTATTGTGAAATGCCTGTTTGAGAATGCTCGTCTGCAGCGGCCAAGTTGCCGCACCAAAGTGACGTGGCCCACTTCGCGTGATGCCCCTCAAGGACGAGATCGTCGGCGCCCAAGCGCTGCGCGAGCTTGAGAAGCTCGTCGGCGTGAGCCGCCGCTTCGCTCAAGCGTCCCGAGGTCATCGAATAGTAGTAGAGGCCCCATAGCGCCCTGAACTGCGCCGCGCTATCTTTTCCCGCCTCAAGAGCCACGGCGCGGCGGTAGATCGCTTCGACCTCCGGTGACCCGGGGCCCTTCACCATCACAAGGGCCGGCCCGAGCTTGACGCATAACTCCAGCTCTTTCGCTGCACGATCGGGTTTTTCAGCAAGCTTGCTCAAGAGGTCCAGCGCAACGGAAAAGTGATGAATAGCCTCGGCGTGGCCCGAGCGCACCATCGCCAAATCCCCCGCCCGTTGCCAATACTCGACCGCGGCATCACTGCGCCCGGCCTCTGTGAAGTGATGTGCCAATAGTTCCGGCTCGACCGCAGCGGTGGCGGCAAAATCATCGCGTAACACTTCGCCGACGCGGCGGTGCAAAACCTGGCGTCGGCTCTTAAGCAAATTCTCATAAGCGGCATCCTGGATCAGCACGTGCTTGAAGCGATAATCGGCATCGGGCGGTAGGCCCTGCACCAGCAGAATGTCCGCCTCGGCGAGCCGTTCCAGCGCAATCTGTAGCGGCCTGTCCTCCATAGCCGTTACGGCGCGAAGGAGTGTGTAGGAAAAGTCACGGCCGATAACCGCGCCGATCTGGGCCACCTCGCGCGCCGGGCCAAGCCGGTCGAGCCGCGCCGTCAACGATTGCTGCAGGGTCGGCGGAATCGCCTGGATGCCCCGCCCACCGCTCTCCAGCAAGAGCCGTGTCATCTCCTCGACAAACAGCGGCACGCCGCCGGTGCGCTCGGTCACGCCGTCAACCACTTCCCTTGACAGCGCACAGCGAGAGGCAAGCTCGCCGACCATCTGGCGCACCTGCAAGCGATCGAGCGGAGCCAGGGAGATTGTGCTGTGATGCGAGCGCATGCCCCATGGCGGACGGAACTCCGGCCGGGCGGTGATGAGAACGAGCAAGGGCGCCAGCGCACCGCGTTCGGCGATGCCGCGCAATAGCTCGAGCGTGGTCGGATCAGCCCAGTGCACATCTTCAAGTGCCAGCACCACGGGCTGAGTTCGCGCGCCGGCCATGACCCAGTTGGTGAGCGCTGTCAGCTGTCGGCGCCGCAATTCTTCCGGCTCTAAAGTCGGCGCACGGTCCTGCGGCAAGGGGATGTCCAATAATGGCGCGAGTAAGGTGACATTCGCCGCCGGGTCGAGCTTGACCAGCGCCAGCGTATTCTCCAGGTCCGCGAGACGCCGCTCGGCGGGTATGTCGGCGCCGCCGAAGCGCTGCCGGCCCCAATCGGCGATCGGGTGCAGCGGCGTGTTCTGCAGAAGCTGCGAGCAACTCCATTCGACCCAAGTGTGCGGCACCTCGCGCAGCCGGGGATGGAATTCCTCGATCAGGCGGGATTTTCCCAATCCCGGCTCGCCCACAATTATCACCAACTGACCGTCGCCCCGCCGCGCCCGCTCCCAGCGCCGCATCAACATCGCGATCTCTTCTTCGCGACCCACCAGCGGCGTGAGATGGCGCTGTCCCGCACGGCGTCCGCCCCCGCTCGCCCGCACAAGCCGGTACAGCGTCACTGGCTCTGGCACGCCCTTAAGTTCATGGCTGCCGCGTTCCTCAACGACGAACAGACCGGCAACCTGATGCTGCACCCGCGCCGTCACCACGACCGTTCCTGGCTCCGCTAACGCCTGCACCCGCGCCGCAACGTTCGGCGCGTCACCGTAAATCTCGCCCGCCGCATCGATCACGACCGGCCCGGTTTCAATCCCGACGCGCGCGTTAAGTGTTGGCTTGCCAACCTCAGTATTCCTGCGGTTCACCTCGGCGAGCGCCCGTTGGATCGAGAGCGCCGCTCGTGCCGCGCGTTCGGCGTCGTTCTCCTGCGCCATCGGGTAGCCGAACAGCACCATGACCCCGTCGCCCAACTTCTTGGCGAGATGGCCGCCCATCTCGGTCACGGCGGCGCAGGCGGCATTGAGATAAGCCCTGACGAGGTCGCGCCACTCTTCGGCATCGAGCTGCGCGGAAATGCTGGTCGAGTTGACGAGATCGCAGAACATAACTGTGACATAGCGGCGCTCGCCGCCGACCTCCGCCGCGGCCAAGGCCGGCGGTGGTACTGCGGTCGGGATTGGCTTTGACGCGATGGGTGTGCGAGGCGGTGCTGAAGTTGCCCTGGCGGGCGCGGCTGGTGCGTTCTTCTCGATACCGTCGATGTCGGCAATCGCGCGCAATATTTTTCGGCGATCACCGAGGACGACCCCGAGATCTTTCAGGTCCTGATCGGTCAGTTCACGAAGGACCGAGAAATCAATGCGGTTTTCAGCAAAACGCTGGGCGTACTCGGACATGCCGAGCTTTTCGAGCCAGTCGGCAACCTGCTGCATCGCGGCCCCCTACGGATTTTGCGCTATCCGGTCCGGACCGACAGAAAGTCTACCACGCGCGCCGACTTATTGCAGCCCCGCAGAGGGGGGCATGTCGGCTCAGGGTCATGAGCGCCGGTTGGCGGCTCCGCCGGTTTCTTCCGGTCTACCTCGATGAGCCGACAACAGGGACGCCGGTCGGACCTGCGCCTTCGGGCCAACAACGGCCCTTAGCGAGGGCAACGACACCGAATGAGAACTCATTACTCGATCACCTCGTCTGCCCCCGCGAGGAGCGTTGGCGAGATAGTGAGACCGAGCACCTTTGCGGTCTTGAGATTGACCACGAACTCAAAATTCGTGGGCTGTTCTATGGGCAGGTCCGCGGGTTTGGCACCCCTTGCAATGCGATCAACGTATTCAGCGGCTCGGCGGTACATCCCCGTGATGCTCGGGCCGTAGGACAGTAACCCGCCGACATCGACCCACTCGCGGAAAGAAAACATAGATGCCATACGGTGCCCCAAGGCAAACTCGGCCAGGCGAGCACGATCACGGAAAAAGAACGGCGATGTCATAACTATGAGATTGCCGCGATGATCAGCTGGGGCTTGGGCGAGCGCTTGTTCGTAGTTGTACGGCTGGTCGCGCAGCTCGATGCCAACAAGTCGCACTCCCAGCTTGGCACTGGCGTCGCTCGCAGCCTTCCATTGGTCGGCTGAAATCTGATCCCAGAAGACGGTCGCTGCCTGCATATTCGGGAACGCGTCCTTCACGAACTGCAGGCGCTTCACTACGAGTTCGATCTGCTGAAGGTAGACGCCGGTTACGTTGCCGGTGGGTCTGGCCAAACTTGTCACATAGCCTTTGGCGAGGGGGTCGTAATCAACTGCGACCATGACGATCGGGAGCGATCGCGTCGTTGCAAGGGCTGTCTTGAGAGCAATTTCGGTACCTGAAGCTATGACGATATCCGGCTTGTTCGCAAGCAGCTGCTCATAGCCAGAGGCGAATGCTTCGGCAGTCCGAGCCTGCACGTGATCAAAAGCGAAGTTCTTACCATCCTGGTAGCCGAGCTCGGCCATGCGCTGCTCAAAGCCCTGCCAAAATCTTTCCGACCTCGGCTGACCACTCACGCTACCGACGCGCAATATCCTTGACTGCGCGCGCGTCGCCGACGGCCAACCGACCGCCGCAGCCCCGACCACTGCGATGAATTCGCGTCGTCTCATCGGCTTGGCCCTCGGGCCGACAAGGGGCAATCTACCACATAGTTGGTGAGCACGGCGGCCTTTTACGTCGCAGCGAACGGCGTGCCAGACTTCCGCAAACTCAGGTTGAGCAAATCTGGTCGGCTATGGCGCCATGAGCAGACCTCCGCCAGACGAGGCGCAACTTCGCTGATGGGCCAGCTGCTGACTCATGCAACGCAGCATACACCGCTACGCGTAAGCCTTGGCGACCTCATCTTGTGCCCATTTCACCGCGTTCTCGGCCGGCATGCCTTGGATCGCCTTCGCATACATGTCCGTGATGATGTGTTTGGTCAGCACTTCGGCGGCCTTGCGATTGGGCGGCGCCGCATATCCTGGCAATCGGCCGAATGGCGGGATATCGCGGAACGGCAGCAGAACCGGATCGACTTCCCATACCTTGTCTTTCTCCCAATCCCTGGTAGCGCCGTTGGAGTACCCCTGCTGCGAGGTAAACCATTCCGCAAAAACCGGTTTAGAGTGCACCCAGCGCAGGAAATCCTTGGCCGCTTTCTGGTTGTTAGAGTAACCCATTAGGACATCGGTGAAGGGACCTGGAAGGTTAAACTGGCCGCCCGGACCCTTCGGGATGCGCGCGTGCAGGATGTCCTTCCACATCGGCGTGCCCTTCTCGGTCAGATGCACTTCGGGTTTGCGCTTGGCTTCAATGTAGATCGAGGCGCCGTTGTTGGTGGCGCTGATGGTCCCCGACAGGAAGGCGCGGTTGTTGTTGGTGTCGTCCCAGGCGAGCCCACCCTCGTCGCAGGTGTCTTTCCAAAAACCAACCGCGAACTTGACCGATTCGATGGTTTCTCGGCTGTTCAAGACCACCGTCTTGCCGTCGGCGTCGACCTTCTTCCCGCCCCAAGACCACAAATACGGGTACCACCAGCCCGGCGCATCGCCGAACGTGTGTGCGGCGGTTTGGCCGATGGGGCGGCCCTTGGCCTTGAGTTTCTTGCCGGCGTCGAGCAACGCGTCCCAGGTTTCTGGAAAGGCATTGTACCCAATCTCTTCGAACCACGACTTGCGGTAAGCGATCAGCGTGCCTCCGACGGCCCACGGCACGCCGATCCATTTGTTGCCGACGGCGGCGACATGCTTGGAGACGTCGTAGTAGCCGCCTTGGGCCTTGCCGATCTCCTCGGCCACATCACCGACATCGGCGAGACTTTCGGCGTAGAGCTGCGGCCGGATACCGGGCAACATGGTGATGTCGGCTCCGGTTCCCGATTGGATCGCCGATGTGATGCGCGACTGCAGATCATTGGCGTTGATTATTTCAAGCTTGAGCGTGATGCCGGTCGCCTTCTGGCATTCCTGCGTGATCCGGCCTTTGAGGAGCACGTCCGAGGCCGGCACGAAATCCGTCCAGCGCAGCCAATGAATATTCGTTCCCTGCGCGTAGGCCGGAGCGCGTCCAGTGGCCAGGATGGCAGGTAGGCCGCAGGTTTGTGCCGCGACAACACCGGCTCCGGACAATTTGAGAACTCTACGTCGCGTGATGCGCGCCATGTTTCCTCCTCCCATTGTTGTTATGCGCTGGAGTTTGCATTTGCTCAGCCGCGCACGTGTGCACTCCGAGGCGTCGTGAACCAACCAGGCCATCAGGGCGGGGCGTGCAGCCGAGTGCTCCCAGGCGTGACGCCGACTAAGAATACGCCTATTCAGTCCAAACCGCAGCTCCAATCCAGGCGCGGGTATCTTCACCACGCCCCTGGCGTCGCAAGGGTGACCCAGTGCCGCCGCGGCGTTAGTCGTTTGACGCGCTTGTGGTTGATGGCAATGCCACGCAATCGCAGATAAGGGACGAATGGTGCGTCGCAATACACTGCCGTTGACGATGGCGGTTCTGGGTCAATCGCGTCGGTTCGGCCTGATCACAGCGGCGTCTGGTTTACCAATCATTGCGGACATCAAGGCGCCGGACCGAGATTGTAGCGATGGGCCCACAAGCCGAACTTCACTGCTTGGGCGGTGGGCGCAATGACGAGTGATGATGGGCTATGACCCAATCGTTGCCATCTTTGACGAGAATCATTGTAAAGCGTGCAGGCTCGGGCACGAGTTTGCCCTCACGGTTGCGCATGAAATCGTTGAACCCGACTGCCAGTATGGTCGTGGGATTGATCACCCTCAGATGCTTCTCCACGAACTCGACCTTGTTGCCGGTGCCAACTACCACAGTAAAGTATTGTGTAATTGCCTCACGCCCCAACGTTATGTCTCTACTCCTGGTGCCGTGTAGGATCGCGTCAGTCGCATACAGCTTAGCGACGGCGACATTATCGTTGGCGTCGTAAGCAGCTTTCCAACGGGCAAACAAAGCATTCGCCTCTTCCTCGGGACCTGCCAAAACCTGAGCTGGAGCTATGACCAACAGCGCCAGTAACAAGATTCGTCCGAATGCGAGCATGGCCTCCTCCTGATTTCATCAGAGAATGGTTGGCCAACTGTTTGTGTCCTTCCGCCGCGTCGTAATCAACACCCCACGCCGACGACTTCCGCTCAGGGTCATGAGCGCCGGTTGGCGGCTCCGCCGGTTTCTTCCGGTCTACCTCGATGAGCCGACAACAGGGACGCCGGTCGGACCTGCGCCTTCGGGCCAGCACCGGACGTGGCTGATCACTTTTTCAGCAGATGAGGCCTATATTGACGGTCTCCGCATGTTGTTCGTAGGAATTGCCAGCTACTTCGAGGAGGGCCTGTCGTAAAGCGGTTTGCCCTTGTCGACGATATGTACGGTCAGAATTTTTATGGCCGCGTCACCGACCACTTTGAACGCACCGTGCGGCATATCTCGAACGTTGATCCCGGTCGTTGCCGTTGGGAAGGGCACCTGTTTGCCGTCCGGGCGCTCAATCGTCCCGCCCTCGAGAACATAAAAAGATTCCTCTCCATGGTGGATGTGGAGTGTTGAAGATTCGCCCGGCTTGATTTCTGAAATGCTGGTGATGACTTCCAAGTTGGTGCCGGTCAGATCTGCTCGCTTCAACTCCTTCCGAAACGGCGAGTCCTGAGCGTTGGCCGGCTGAGATAGCAACAATGCAAAAAGCAATCCAAGGATCGGTTTCATCTCAACTCCCCAATCTGAATGATATTCGAAAGTCCAGCCGAAGAATTAAATCGCGCTCGCTTGCCTCGGCAGGTTTATCTTTTCCGCGTCGCGCCAAATCCGCGCCAATAAACGGTGCGGTTTGGTCACGAGCGCTGTTCGGAAGGTCGGTCGGTTGCTTCCGGTCTACCCCAATGAGCCAACAACCGAGGACACCGCTTGGACTTCGCGTTCGCCGGACATTGTTAGCACGATTGGCACCGTCCGCATCGCTCTACTCGTTCGGCGTGGCTAGACAATTTAGAGCCTTCAACATCTGCTACAGCCATCGATTGCCTCCGTTTCGCGGCCGCGCGCGAAATGGCGTGTGTCCGTCTTGCTAGGCCGTGAAGATGAAGCGTGTGCCCGTGTAGGAGCGCAGGAGCTGGTTCGGCATCTCGGCCTTGGCTATCTCGTAGAACGGCTCACCAGTGCAGTGCAGTGGAATGACGTAGTCGACATCCATATTCTTCAGCGCTGCGATCGTGTCGCGCACATAATCCTCCTTATAGGGCGCGAGGTGGAAGCCGCCGATCACTGCATGAACTTTATTGATGCCCGAAGCCGCCTGGGCTTGCTTGATTGCGTTGATTACCCCGCGATGGCTGCAAGAGGTCAATACGATCAACCCGCGGCCTTTTAGATTGAACGCGGTGGCGATCTCATGCCGGAACTGATCCGGGATGACAGCCTTCGTCCGTTCGTCCTCGGGAAGCTTCTCAGCATAGCATCCGATGCCGTGGTCCACGCCGATCTTCATGGCGCTGGGTGAGAGCAGCTTCTCGAAGCTCGTCTGACCGATAGGGCCGGTGGAGAAGCCGTGATCGGCGACCAGTGCCGGTCCTTCTGCATAGGTCACCGCCACATTCGCGTCTTCTAGCGCCTTCCGATCCAAGGCTCCGAAATCGCCGCGTACCGGTGGAGCTGTCCATTCGCGCGAGCAGAATGCCTCCTCGCCCCCGATGTAGATGGGCAGCTTGGCTTTCAGCTTGCCGTTGTTTTGCTTAAGGTAGCCGGCGAGACCACCGAAATGATCGTAATGACCGTGACTCAGGACAAGCGTGTCAAGCACGGTCGGATCTATGCCTATGAGATTGGCATTCTTGACCAGCGCGTCCGGCGTGAAGCCGAAATCCATCAGGACATTTCGTGTTTCGGTGCCGCGCCGCGACTCGACGTGCATCGACAGTCCGAACTCGCTGATAAGCGTTTTGCCGGGTGGCTTGCCACCGCCGATGCCCCAGCCGAAGTGTTCGATCTCGACACCGGAAACCTTCCGGCTCGGCGCGACTGCGAATTGATAGCTATCGACCACCACGCGCACGGCCACGCGATCGACCTCCGGAACCTTGCCGGAGATCGCTTCTGCGCGCAACGGCTTCCCGCTGCCGATCAGCGTCGCCACAATTGCGCCGAGCAGGGCAGCACCGCCACCGCACACCACGTCGCGTCGATGAATAGCGTTGCACTGGCAAATTAACATAAGCAATCCTCCCTCTGCGTGGCCCTTCTGCCGCAAGGCGTCACGCGGAAACGCACTCAGGGCGGAGGCGTTGGGTGCCGAACACGCCAGCGTCTGGCAGCCCGCACACCGAGGATTGGATGCATACTATCCCGCGCGGGGATAATGTGGCGAGTCACATTCGTCCGGTTCGGGGCAAAATGCGAAGAACTCAGGTTGAGCAAATCTGGTCCGCTCTATCGCGATGAGCGGACCTCCGACAGACGCGGCGCAACTTCGCAGATGGGCCACAAGTGGAAGTCAACGTGGGCTGGAGTGAAATAGGCCGCCGACTTGAGGCGGCATTACTCTTTGTCCTCGGTCCAAGTCCGCTCACCGCACCTGCATTCGAACATGCGCACGGTGAAGCCCCGCACCGAGTCCATCATCGTATGGACCAACTTTGGCTGTGCGCCACATTTGCACCGTTGTTTTTCCCCGGGTCTCCCGTCCTGAGAATCTGTCGCTGCTGAAAAAGTTCACGGGAATCACCCTGCCAAAGGTGACACGATAAGTATCAAAGTGGACATTTGTTCCAGGACTATTCCGGGGCCGCAGGCCCGGAGAATTTATCCAGTCATTGATGCGTGAAGCTGTCTCCGCGACCTTGGCTCGCTTGAGCAAGTCGTCTCGGGCTTTCCCGGCAGGCAGTTGAGCGGCCTGCTCTTTCAGGTTAGCGGCTTGTTCGGCCATTCGTTCTTCAAGGGAGCGGGTCTGTTTCACTCTGTGGCGCTGCTGGCTCATAGCGCGCTCCTTGAGCGGTTGACGACCAATCCTAAACGCAGAGCGGGTATATTCCGTTCCTAGTGTGGAACAAATCACTTCATCGGCAAAGGTCCGTCCTCCAATGAGTCATCAGGGCCAACGGCTAGTTTAGCTTTCGCAGCAGCTTCTTTATGAGGGAACGTAGCTCGGCAATTTCGTCCCGGAGCATCTGCTGCATGGCAGCCTGCCGAAAGGGCTTCGACGAGGTCGTCCGCTTCTTGCTTTCGGATTTCTTTCCCGGGCGTTTCATGCATGAACGGTAGGCCAGACCCGAACGATATTCCACTCCTCAAGCGCACGATGCTCTCAGTCCGCTCCGGGTCAATCTCAGAAGAACTCAGCGCGAGCATATGCTTTCCGCTTTACCCCAAAAGGGCGGACACTCATCATCGCGGTCGGCATGTCTCAGAAGGGCCATTAAGCGACATTGCCAAGTCGAGGCTATCAATTGAACCGCGGGGGTAGGGCGGCGCCGCAGGGCGCGCGGCGCGCTGATATGTGTTAAGCTTTTCTGGCCGGTTAAGCATCGGGAGAGGATTGTGACGCGACGCGAGTTCATCGCACTCGTCAGCAGCGCGGCGGCAATCCGACCGCTCGGCGCGCGTGCAGAGCGCCCGCCAGAACGTGTCCTCTATTTCACATACTCGGCCGGCTATCGGCACGACGTCATACCACTTTCCGAAGCAATCCTGACGCAGCTTGGAAGGAATTCCGGTGCCTTTGAAGTCATCGCAACGGAAGACTTGTCTGAATTTTCGACCGGAAGCCTCGAGCGGTACGCCGCTGTGATGTTCTATACAAGCGGTGAAATTCCGATGAGCGGCGCCCAAAAGATAGCACTTCTCAACTTTGTGCGCTCGGGCCGTGGCTTTCTCGGCGTTCACTCGGCCACGGACACATTCTACACTTGGCCAGACTATCTCGATCTGATCGGCGGCTACTTCAATGGTCATCCCTGGCATCAGGGTGTGACCATCGAGGTGGCTGATGTTGCAGACCCACTGGTGGCGTTTCTGGGGAATTCGTTGCAGTTGAACGATGAAATCTACCAGATCAGCGACTTCGACTATCGCGGGTCACGCGTGCTCCTGCGCCTCGACCAAAGTTCGGTGGACCTCAATAAGGCCGGTGTGCATCAACGCTTCTATGGTTGGCCGCTCGCCTGGACACGATTTTACGGCGAGGGGCGAGTATTCTATTCGGCGCTTGGCCACGAGGCGTCGGTCTGGCAGGACCCGCGCTGCCAGAAAATCCTCACTAACGCTATCCTCTGGTCTACGAGAAGGTCGGCCTAGTACAACCGGATTGCTATGCCGCTTGTGCCTTTCCTACAGGCAAATATTGTGGCGGCTATCGACAATGCCGCTCGCCTTGATCGAGACTGGCTGTCGCCCGGCATGTCGGGTTATCGGAAGTATCCGACGCTGCAAAGAACTGAAAGGCAAGAACATAGGCCACTGCACGCTCAATGCTGGTTATCACTTCGGGTTTGGGTCAAAATCCAGAGTCAGACGAGCCAGCGCGGGTGCAGCGGGAACATCTTGAGCGCGCGCTGTCGCACCAGCGTTACCTACGCACCTTCCGCATCAACATCAGATCAGGCCAACGTAAGTGACGGCATGATCCTCGTTGTATGCGGTGAGCGTTGGATCGGCAGGCGTGAGATGCAGCGACTTGCGGATTGAGTTGCGATTCTTTCGCGCTTCCTCTCGGATTTTCGGCTAAGCGCGTCAGAAAGGGCAGCTATTCCCAATGACGCGCGGAACTGCATGCTGCAAGCGCCGGTCGATCCTCACATTAAACATAAGTAGGAGACCGATATCGGTGCTACGCGACGTTGTGAAGAGAGCACCTTTTGCCGCATCAGTGCTTGCGCGCGGCAACAGCATCGATGCTGCTATTTGCACTTACTCTCTTCCTTTACTCGCGCGCGGCGCCCGCGCTCACATTTTCGTACAATGAGGACCTAACGTTGAGCCGACGCACAGTTGGAATGCCCAAGGCCGATGAATTGAAAGAGATGACGAGGTTACTAGCGAGCTTATGGGAAGCCGCGCAACGGCTCCCTGAGGGATCAGAGCGGCAGGACGCGTTCAGACAGATTGGTAGCTTTCATAGGCGGGTGGCGGCATTAATTACACCGCCGTTTCACGACGCTCCAGATGGAGAGAGCCGCGCATACCTCACCGCGGGTTCGTCGCAGTGACGTCTCCCGGCGGAATTGGTAATCGCCTTCTGGCAGCGCTACCGCAAGTTGACCTGGATCTGCTCGCGCCCGAGCTGGAGACGGTCGCGCTCCATCAGGACGCGGTGATCTCGCGAGAGGGTGACCAAGTCGACTATGTCTTGTTCCCTCATAGCGGTGCCATCTCGCTGATGATCGACATGGCAGACGGTCACACGGTAGCTACGTCGGTAGTCGGGCGCGAGGGAGCATTAGGTACTCTTTCCGTGTTTGGACCGTTAGCTTCGGCCCTTACCGCCATCGTCCGTGCGGCGGGCACTGCGTCACGAATCCCGGCGCCGCGATTTCACGCCGCATTTAACCGGAGCCCCGCGATCCGGCACATGATCAAGTGTCACGTCAGGGCGATGCAGGTACAGCTTCAGCGCAGCGGAGCCTGCAATGCGCTGCATCAGGTGCAAGCCCGGATGGCTCGCTGGCTGCTCCACATTCATGACCGCATTGACGACGACGTCCTCCCGCTGACCCAAGAGGCGCTGTCGCAAATACTCGGTGTGCGACGAACGACAGTGACGCTCCTGATGCGCAACCTGCGAGCGCGCGGAGCGATCAGGTCTGAGCAACGAGGCAGGATCGAGATCGACCGGTCGCGGCTCGCCGCGGCAGCGTGCGAATGCCACGGCACGATGCGCCTCGAAGTTGAGGAGATCTTTTCGATCAATATGCCCGATCTCGCGCGGTGGCGCGTCTCAGGAGTTGAATCGGGCGATGCCATATGAGGGCGTTTCGGCCCGACCGGCCACTAACCCGGTTGCTGAGGTAAGAGAGAGTTTAGCGGTCAGCCGATGTTGGCTGCGGGTCAAAACTATCCCTCTTGACCGCCAAAGCTACCTCAATAGCTACGGCAATCCTTTGCCCTCCACTGAAGCGTGGCTCTTTGGCTTACCGGTGGCCGCCGTGGCTGCGGGCCTGTTTGAGCTCATCATGCGTGAACGGGCCGGGATCCCAAGACCCGACTACTTCCACATGATGCCGCCAAGTCCGCCACCTCGAAACTGATGGCCAAAAGTTCAGTCCGGAAGAGGTGAGCCATGGGTCCCGACGAGATTGTGCTCGAATTCGTCGTCTATTATCTCAATCTCGGGCGCGGCGTTTCCGTGGATGTTTGGCCTGTTCGTCGGTCTGTGCGTGGTCATGAATTACGCGTTGACGCGGACCAAATGGGGCCGCTCGATGTCCGCGGTCGGCGGCAATCGTGAGGCGGCCCGCACGGCCGGCATCAACGTTCGCCGGGTCTATCTAACCGCGTTCGTGCTGTGCTCCACCCTGGCAGCCGCCGGCGGCATTCTTGCCGCCGCGCGGCTGGCAGCAGGCCGGGACCGGGGACGTGAACCTCAACGCGATCGCCGCTGCGGTCATCGGTGGCACGAGCCTGTTCGGCGGCCGCGGCAGCGCCTATTCCGCACTGCTCGGCGTCATCGTCATCCAGTCCATCGCGAGTGGCCTCACGCTGCTCGATCTCTCCTCGTCGCTACGGTACATGATCACGGGCGCGGTCCTTGCCATTGCGGTCATCGTCGATTCGCTGGCACGGTGCTCACGCCTCTCCCATGGCCGAGCTTGAAGAACTCAAAAGAAAAGGACAAGCCTTGGCCCAGGAACTCGCAGGAAAAGTTGCCGCGATCACCGGCGCCGCATCGGGCATCGGTCTCGAATACGCCAGAACATTGATCGGCGCGGGCGCGCGGGTGGTACTGATCGATCGGGCGGCGGAGGCGCTGAGCAAAGCCAGCGTCGTACTGGGCGACCAGGCGATTCCATTACGCATCGACCTGACCGATCCCGTGAGTATGCAAGGCATGATGCCGCAGGTGCTGGAGAAGGCGGGCCAGCTGGACATCTTCCATGCCAACGCAGGCGCTTATGTTGGCGGCGAAGTGCTTGGCGGCGATCCTGACGCCTGGGACCGCATGCTCAATTTGAACATCAATGCGCTGTTCCGGTCGGTGCATGCGGTGCTGCCGCACATGGTCGAGCGCAAGAGCGGCGACATCATCGTCACCAGTTCGATCGCAGGTCTGGTGCCCGTGGTCTGGGAGCCGATCTACACGGCGTCCAAGCACGCAGTGCAGGCTTTCGTGCATACGCTGCGCCGCCAGGTCGCCAAACATGGTTTGCGCGTCGGCGCCGTTGCGCCCGGTCCAGTCGTGACCGCGCTGATCAAGGACTGGCCCAAGGCGAAGATCGAGGAGGAGATGGCGGCCGGCGGCTTGATGCAGCCGGTGGAAGTCGCGCAGGCGGTGCTTTTCATGCTGACCCGTCCGAGAAACGTCACCATCCGCGATCTGGTCATTCTGCCGCAGAGCAACGATCTGTAGCATTCTCCGATCGGCGATCCAGATGACCAAGGAATCCGATAACCGCCATTTTCTCGGCATCGATGTCGGCACCGGCAGCGCGCGGGCCGGCGTGTTCGATCGCTTCGGCCTGCTCCTTGCGAGTGACAGCGCCACTGTCGAACTTTGGCGGGAGGCCGGTGACGTCGTCGAGCACTCAAGCGAGGACATCTGGCGTGCCGTGTGCCGCAGCGTGCGTGGCGCGGTGGCGCAGTCCGGTGTCGCGCCGGACAGCATCGCCGGCATCGGCTTCGATGCGACCTGCTCGCTGGTGGTGCTGGGCGAGGGAGGCGCGCCGCTGCCCGTCGGGCCGTCCGGCGATCCTGCCCGCGACGTCATCGTATGGATGGATCACCGCGCCGCCGATCAGGCGCGCCGGATCAACCAAACGAGCGAGTCTGTTCTCGATTATATCGGCGGGACGCACCCGAGATGGAGACGCCGAAACTGTTGTGGCTTGCCGAAAACATGCCAGACACGTTCTCCCGTGCGTGGCAGTTCATGGACTTGGTGCGACGGGGAGCTTGTCCCGCTCCATTTATTTGTACCGTGACGTGCAAGTGGAGCTATCTGAGTCACGAAAGCCGCTGGGACGATCAATTCTTCCGCAAGATCGGCCTCGGTGTGCTGGCGGACGAGCAGTTTCGCAGGATCGGCACCGAGATCGTGCCCGGCGGAACAAGACTGGCGGCGGGCCTGACGGCGGAGGCCGCGGCCGATCTCGGCCTCACCGCGGTACGGCGGTCGCCGCCGGCCTCATCGATGCAAATGCCGGCGGCGTCGACACGGTGGGCGCGCGCGGTACTGCGGGCACGGTGCTGACGCGCATGGCCTATGTGTTCGGAACGTCCGCCTGTACCATGACGACCACGCCGGATCCGTCCTTCGTTCCCGGCGTTTGGGGACCTTATTTCTCCGCGATGGTGCCCGGGCTTTGGCTCAATGAAGGCGGCAGTCGGCCGCCGGCGCTGCCATCGAGCATCTGTTGCAGATAAATCCGCATTCCGCGCAAGCGACACAGGCTGCACGCCAGAAGCAGCAGACGCTTGCCGATTGGCTTGCCTCGGAAACCGAATCTCGCGGCGGTGCCGAGATGATTCCGCAATTGGTCGGCGAGGTTCATGTCGTCCCCGAATTCCTCGGCAATCGCGACCCATTCGCGGATCCTGATGCGCGTGCGCTGATTGCCGGGCTCGATATGCGCTCGGATCTGGAGAGTCTGCTGGCGCTTTATCTCGCCGGACTGTGCGGCCTCGGCTGCGGTGCCAGGCAGATCGTTCGCGCCCAGCAGGACAAGGGCATTGCGGTTGATACGATCGTGGTCAGCGGTGGTGCCGCAGGGAGCCGCCTCGTGCGGCAAGTCGTCGCCGATATGACGGGCTTGACGGTCGCTGCGTCGGCCTCCCCGGAGGCCGTCCTGCTCGGCTCCGCGATGCTTGGATCAGTTGCATCGGGCGACCATGCCGATCCCGGCGAGGCGATGCAGGCGATGTCGGTTTTGGGAGACATCCATCAACCCCAGGCCGCTCTGGCGGGCTAGGCCGATCGGCGCTTTGGAGCCTTCGAGGCCCTGCAGAAGGTCGGCCGGGCAATTCGAAGCGCTTCGTAGCCTTGCCAACGAGATCCGGCGTCCCAGGGCAGGCGGCGCAAGTCGGCTTTGCCTGTCAGAGAGCGCGCTCGACCCTCTTTCATCATCGCGACACATATGTCATGATAGAAATACAAATGTATAGACCGGGCCCTTTTTGCCCGGCGAGGGAGGGCTGCCCATGGGTAGGAAAGTCGCATTCATTGCGGCCTTGTTCGGCGCGTTGGCATTGGTTGGTCCGGCGCAGGCGCGGGTCGAGGTTCAGTGGTGGCACGCCATGAGTGGCGTCCTCGGCGACCGACTCAATGAGCTGGTCGAGAAATTTAACAAGTCGCAGGACAAGTACACGGTCGTCGCCGTCGCCAAGGGGAACTATGATGAGGTGACGAACGGAGTGATCGCCGCCTATCGCGCCAAGCGGCCGCCGGAAATGGTGCAGATCGCCGAGCGCGGTTACATGACGATGCTGCTTTCAGGGGCCATTGTCCCCGTGCAGGATCTGGTGGAGCAGAAAGGTTACAAGATCGACTTCTCGGACTTCATCAAACCCGTGGCAAGCTTCTGGAGCTACAAGGGCCAGATGTCGGCGATGCCCTTCAACTCGTCGACGCCGATCTTCTGGTACAACAAGGATCACTTCCAGAAGGCCGGCTTCGACAAGCCGGCCGAGACCTGGCAGGAGTTGGAGAAGCAGCTCTACGCCATCAAGTCCAGGGGGATCAGCGAGTGCGGCACGGTACTGCCCGGCGATTTCTACTGGAGCCTGCTCGAGAACTACAGCGCCATCAACAACCAGCCTTACGGTACGCTCGCGAACGGTTTCGACGGGCTTGGCACCGAATTCGTCTACAACAAGACGAAGGTGGTGTCGCAAGTCGCGCGGCTCAAGAAATGGCTCGATGACGGCGTGATGCAGATCGCGGGCCAGGGCTTCAGTCCCGAACAATTGTTCACGTCGGGCCGGTGTTCGACCTTCGTCAATTCGACCGCGTCGCACGGCAACATCGAGCGCAATGCGACCATCAACTGGAGCGCCACCTTCCTGCCGCACGAGAGTGACATTAATCCGCCGCTCAACAGCACCATCGGGGGTGGGGCCATCTGGGTCATGAAGGGCCACACGCCGGAGCGATACGAGGCCGTCGCGGCCTTCCTGGATTTCGTCGCGCAGCCGGAAACCCAGGTCTGGTGGCACGGCGCGACCGGCTACGTTCCCGCCACCAACCGCGCCTATGCGCTTGCGCGGGAACGGGGCTATTACAAGGATCATCCGACCAGGGAGATCGCGGTGCTGCAGCTCTCGCGCGGCACGCCGAACGAGAACTCGCGCGGCTTCCGCTTCGGCAATTTCGTGCAGACGATGCTGGCCCAGCGCCAGGAGGTCGAGGCGATGTTCGCCGGTCAGAAGCCGCCGCAGCAGGCCATGGACGACGCAGTCAAGCGGGGTAACGAGATCCTGCGGCAGTTCGAAAAGCTGAATGCCGGGAAGACTCCGGAAGCCGAGCGTCCATGACGTTGCGCCTGTCCGTCCCGTGGCGCGAGGCACGCGCACCCGTGCTTCAGCGAAGGCACGGGGGCGGTGGGTCCAAGGCCGTGCCGGCGGCAGCCACCGGCACCTCGCGTCGGTCGGGCAGAGCGCGGCCGCGTGAGGAGGCCGGACTGAAGCGGGCCAATTTCGGCGAAGGTCCCGGCCTGCCGACGCTGCTGTTGCTGCCGCAATTGCTGATCCTGCTGTTCTTCTTCTTCATTCCGTCGCTGCGGGCGCTGATGCAATCCGTTCTGCTCAGCGATCCCTTCGGAACCAACGTTCAATTCGTGTGGTTCGACAATTTCAGGACGCTGCTGGCGAGCAGCGACTATCGCCAGTCGATCGCGGTGACGTTCTGGTTCACGGTGGCGCAGAACGTGCTCACATTGGGCAGCGCGCTCGTGCTGGCCTTTGCCTCCGACAGGATCGTGCGTGGCCGTTCGGCCTATCGCACCATCATCCTGCTGCCCTATGCCATTGCGCCCGCGATCGCCGGCATCCTGTGGGCCTTCCTGTTCAATCCGGCGGTCGGCCCGCTCGCGCAGGTGCTGCACGGGCTCGGTATTGCGTGGGACCCCAACCTCAATCCGACCGATGCGCTGATCCTGGTGACGCTGGCCGCGTCATGGAAGCACATCTGCTACGACTATATCTTTCTGGTGGTGGGGTTGCTTGCGGTGCCGGTGTCGCTGATGGAGGCTGCCGCCGTGGATGGCGCGGGACCGATCCGCCGCTTCGTCTCGATCGCGCTGCCGATGCTCGGGCCCACCATCTTCTTCCTCACGGTGATGAACTTCATCTATGGCTTCTTCGAAACCTTCGCCATCATCGATGCCGTGACCAAAGGCGGCCCGGCCGGTGCGACCAACATTCTGGTCTACAAGGTCTTCGTCGATGGCTTCGTCAATCTCGATCTCGGCTCTTCGGCGGCGCAGTCGGTTCTTTTGATGAGCTTTGCGCTGATCTGCACGCTGCTGCAATTCCGCTACTTCGACCGCAAGGTCAATTACGGGGTCTAGCTGCATGGTGGAGCGCTCACCGATCCTCAACATGGTCTGCCACGCGCTCCTGATCGCGGGCGCACTGACGGTCTGCATACCGCTGTACTTCGCGTTCGTGGCCGGCTCGCTCACGGTGGCCGAGGTGCAGAAGGTGCCGTTGCCATGGCTGCCGGGAGGCCAGTTCTTCGACAATCTGCAACTGGCCTGGAGCAAGGGCAATTTCAGCCGCACCTTCGCCAATTCGATTATCGTGGCGCTCGGCATTGCGGCCGGCAAGATCGCGGTATCGCTGCTCTCGGCCTTCGCCATCACCTATTTTCGGTTCCGTTACAGGATGCTCGCATTCTGGCTCATTTTCATGTCGCTGATGCTGCCGATCGAGGTCCGGATCGTGCCGACCTTCGAAGCCGTGGCAAATGCGGCGCTGCCCCTGCAATGGCTCCTGGACACGCTGCATGTGGCCGATCTCTGGCGCTGGATCAGCGGGCACGAGGTTGCGATCGCGCTGGAATGGAACATGGTCAATACCTATCCCGGGTTGATCCTCCCGCTGATCGCCTCGGCCACCGCCACCTTCCTTTTCCGGCAGTTCTTCCTGACGATTCCGGAGGAGCTGTGCGAGGCGGCCCGGCTGGACGGCGCCTCGCCGCTGCACTTCTTCTGGAGCATCCTGCTGCCGCTGTCCGTTCCGAACATGGTGGCGCTCGCCATCATCCTGTTCCTGTTCGGCTGGAATCAGTATCTTTGGCCGTTGCTGTTCACGACCGACAAGGACATGGCGACGGCGGTCATTGCGCTGAAGGGCCTGATCCCCCGCTCCGACAGCGAGCCGGCCTGGAACATCGCCATGAGTGGTGCGCTGCTCACGATGCTGCCGCCGGTGTTGGTCGTCCTGCTGTTCCAGCGCTGGTTCATCAAGGGTCTTGTCGACAGCAGCAAATAGGGACTGATCATGGTTTTCATCGCCGGGCATCGCGGCGGACGCAATCTTTGGCCGGAGAACAGCCTGACGGGCTTTCGCAATCTGTGCAAGGAGGGCGTCGATGCGGTCGAGTTCGACGTCCATCAGAGCACGGATGGCGGTGTCGTCGTGATCCACGATCCGCTGCTCGACCGCACCACCTTCGAGAGCGGGCCGGTCGGCGAGCGCAGCCTGCGACAACTGACGGCAACGCGTCTTCGCGAGGCCGGCGACGAGTGCATTCCAACCCTGGACGAGGTGCTCGATATATTCAGCGAAACCACGCTCGAGCTCCACATCGAGATCAAGACGGATGCGCTTGGAAATGCCTATTCAGGCCTCGAGGCACGGCTGATCGATCAGATCAAGCGCCGGGGCCTGGAACGGCGTACCGTTATCACCTGTTTCGTGCCCGGCGTGATCGAGACCGTGCGCCGGCTGTGGTCGGAGGTGCGGGTGCTCGTTTCACTCGACCGTCGTTCGGCAGAGATGATGGGCGGAATTGAGCCTGCGCTGACGCAATTGGCTGGCATTCCCCGCTGCATCGTCGCGGTCGAAAAATCGCTCCTGGGGCTCGCGTTGCCGCTCGCCCTCAGGCTGCTCGGATCCGAGCGTCTCGGTGCATGGGTCACCAACGAGCCGGAGGAGATCGCTTACTGGCTTGCCCAACCGGTGCGGCAGATCACGACCGATCGGCCGGATCTCGCCGTCAGCATTCGCCGCCAGCTCGAAGCGATGCCGGCGCGCCCATGATTCCCCGCCGTCGCTTTCTCGTGGGATCTCTTGCGAGCGCTGCGCTCGCCGCGCCCGCCGGGTTCGTGCGAGGAGCGCCGCTCTCATTCAGCGCAGATCCTTTCACGCTCGGCGTTGGCTCCGGATGTCCGCGCGAGGATCGCATCATCCTGTGGACCCGCCTTGCGCCGGAGCCGCTCGACGGCGGTGGTATGAAGGATGCCCCCGTCGAGGTTGAATGGCAGGTTGCGGAGAATGAGGTCTTTTCGCGCATCGCCTCCCACGGCGTCGTGCGGACGACCGCCGAGCTTGCGCATTCCGTGCATGCCGAGGCGACGGGGTTGCTGCCGGACCGCGTCTATTGGTACCGCTTCCGCGCCGGTCCGGCGCTCAGCCCGGTTGGACGCACGCGAACCGCGCCGGCCGGGTCGGCGCGGCCCTTCCGTTTTGCTTTCGCATCCTGCCAGCAATACGAGCAGGGCTATTTTGCCGCCTACCGCGACATGGCCGCGCGCGATCTCGACCTCGTCGTGCATCTCGGCGATTACATCTACGAGAAATCCTGGGGATCGCGCCATGTCCGCCAGCACGGGGTCGGAATTCCAACGACGCTCGAGGAATTTCGCAACCGCTATGCGCTCTACAAGAGCGATCCCGATCTGCAAGCGGCGCACGCTGTCTTTCCCTGGCTTTCGATCTGGGACGATCACGAGGTGATGGACGACTATGCCAATGATCGTTCCTACACCGTGCGCGATCCCGGTCAGTTCCTGAAGATCCGCGCCGCGGCCTATCAGGCCTATTACGAGCACATGCCGCTACCACCCTCGGCGCGGCCGCGCGGCGCGGATGCCACGATCTACGAGCACTATCGCTTCGGCGAGATGCTCGACGTGCTGCTGCTCGAGGACCGGCAATATCGCTCGGCATCGGCGTGTGTCAGAACTGGGCGGCCGACCTGGGTGACCGACTGTGCGGGCCGCACCGACGAGGCGCGGACGATGCTGGGCCAGCAACAGGAGCAATGGTTGAATGTGCGTCTGCGCGACTGTCGCGGCCGCTGGACCATCATCGCACAGCAGACATTGATGGCGCAAAACAAGCGGGAAGGGGATGACGGCGCGCATTTCTGGATGGATGGCTGGGACGGCTATCCCAACGCCCGCCGCCGGCTCCTCGATTCGCTCGTAGCGCATCGCCGGCGCAATCAGATCGTGATCGGCGGCGACCCTCACGCCTTCTTTACCGCCGATCTGAAACATGATTTCGCCCGCCCGGATGGCCCGACCATTGCGACTGAGTTCGTCGGCACGTCGATCACCTCGGACGGGCCAAGCGAGGGCAGCGTACGCAAGGCGCTGGCGGAGAATCCGCATCTGCTCTATGCGCGTGGCGACAAGCGTGGCTATGTGACGGTCGAGCTGGACACCCGGCATTGCAATGTGGGATTCGAAGCGCTCGACGACGTCAAGGACGCCGCAAGCGCCGTGCGCCGGCTGACGAGCTTCGTGGTCGAGGATGGCGTGCCGGGCGCGAAGGCCGCATGACGAGATCCGCACGGCACAGATTTGACGACCACGGAAAGATCGCCTCATATGCTCCGACGTCTGACTGTGCCTTGAGGCCGCTGCGGGGGGCTGCGCCGTGACTGACCAAACCATCCTGCGGGTCGCCTGGCTCTACTACATGGAGAACCTGACCCAGGCCGAGATCGGTGAGCGTCTGGGGCTGACCCGCGCCCGCGTCAACCGCATGCTGTCGGATGCCCGGCAGACGGGTATCGTCAACATCCGCCTCAACTCCGCCTTTGCCAGCTGCACCGAGCTGGAGCATCGCTTGCGCCGGGAATGCGGCCTCGAGGATGCGGTCGTCATCCCGAGCCCGGAGAATCCGGAGCAGGTCGGCAGCCTGATCGGCATGGCGGCGGGAGCGTATTTATCGAAATTCCTCGAACAGAAGCGGCCGCGCATCATCGGCATCGGCTGGGGCGCGACCTTGCGCGAGACCATCCGTTACGTCACACCGGCCGACTATCCCGAACTGTCCATCGTCTCCATGATGGGAGGGCTGTCGCGCGGCCTCGAGCTCAACACCTTCGAGATTGCCGGTGAGCTCGCGCACCGGCTACACGCCCAGTGCAGCTATCTGGCCGCGCCGATTTTTGTCAGCAGCCGGCGCTCGCGCGACACCTTTTTGGCTCAGGAGGTCTATCAGGAGGTGCTGAGCAGCGTCGAGAAAATCGATCTAGCGCTGTTGAGCATGGGAGATCTGACGCCGCGCTCGCTGCTGATGCGGCATGGGCTTCCGCCGGATGTCCGTACCGAGCACCTGCGGGCGGCAGGCGCCGTCGGCGATGTCCTGGCGCAATTTCTCGACAAGGCCGGCCGGCCCATCGATCATAACATCAACAGCCGCGCCATCGCGCTGCCGCTCGAGAAGCTGGCGCGCGTGCCGACGTCGATGCTGATCGCCGGGGGGCTCAACAAGGCGCCAATCATCGCGGCGGTCCTGCGCGGCCGGATCGGCAAGGTGCTGGTGACGGACGAGAACACCGCCGTCGCCGCGCTCAAACTGATCGACAAGCAGAAATAGCCGCATTCGCGCAAACGGAGAGGGGATCCGCGGCACCGAGGGCGCGAGCCCCCGTGTGCGCCGAACGAAAAGCATTTGTCACTTCGATATTACATATGTAATATGAGGGAGACGATTGCTCAGAAGGATGGCGTCGACATGCGCGCTGCGGTGCTCCAGGACATTCGTGATATCCGCGTCCTCGATATCCCCGAACCAAGGCCGCTCGCGGAGGACGACCTCATCGTCCGCGTCAAGGCTGTCGGCGTCTGCGGCAGCGACCTGCATTCCTATCTCGAGGGCGGAACAACCGGTCCGACCAGCGTCAAGCCGTTCGTTCTGGGACACGAATTCTCAGGCGTGCTCACGCCGGACTCGGCGCGCAAGGCGGGGTTCTCGGCCGACGCGCTGGTGGCGGTCGATCCTTCCGTTCCCTGCGGCCATTGCGAGTGGTGTCACCGCGGGCACACCAATCTCTGCCCAAACGTGAAGTTCCTGGGCTACGCGCCTCACAACGGCGCCATGGCCGAGTTCGTTTGCGTGCCCCGGTCCGCCGTGCATCTGGTGCCTGACAGCATCGATCCGGCAGGCGCTGCGATCCTGGAAACGCTTGGGGTGGCGATCCATGCGATGGATCTGGCCCGCCCGCGGCTTCTGGAAAGCGTCGCGGTGCTGGGCTGCGGGCCGGTGGGATTGCTGCTGGTGCAACTGGCGCGGCTCGCGGGGAGCGGAAAGATCATCGCGATCGACCCCGTCGAGCAGCGCACCGCACTGGCCTGTGACCTCGGGGCGGACGTGGCATGCCGCAGCTATGCCGAGGTCGGCAACGCCACGGAGGGCCGCGGAGTCGATCTGGTGATCGAGGCAACCGACTCATCGCACGGCTTCGAGCACGCCGCGCGCTGCGCCCGCATCGGCGGCCGGGTCATCCTCGTCGGCATTCCGGAGAACAACCAGTACATCCTGAGCGGCGCGGAATCGCGCCGGAAGGGCCTGTCGATCAAGTTTTCGCGCCGCATGCCGGAAGTCTATCCGCGCGCCATCGCACTAGCGCAAGGCGGGCAGGTCAAGCTGGCACCGCTGGCCACGCATCGCTTCTCGCTCGACCAGACGCCCGCTGCGTTCGAGCAGCAGGTGGCGCGGCGCGATGGGATCATCAAGGCGATCATTTTCCCGTAATTGAGCGCATCTCGCCAAAGGCCCGGGCAAAGGAAGCAGGCATAGAAAAAAGGCCGGTCGTGATGGCGAAATCGTCCAAGTTGGTCGTCGCCCGAAAGGGGCGCGTGCTGATGGTGAGACGCAGGCGCGACGGGCTCTGGATGTTTCCAGGCGGCCGAAGGCGGGCAGGCGAGAGCGACAGAAGCTGCCTGTGCCGCGAGATCAAGGAGGAGCTTCCCAAGCTGAAGCTCGGGCCGTTGAAACTCTGGAAGGAAGTGAAAGCGAGGAAGAGCCGAACCGGCCGGCGGATGAGCGATGCAATTTTCCTGGCCAAGAAAGTGTCGGGGCGGCTGAAGGTCGGCGACAAGAAGGAGATCGATCGAGCAGTCTGGCGCAAGCCGCGCGGCGCCAGACTGACGCCGACCTCGCGCTACATCCGCGATAAGCTGTTTCCCAGGCGAGGCCGCCGCTAGGTCGCTTCAAACGGTTCCTTCCGGTGAAAGATCGCCCGTCATGCGGGTCTGAGACTGCTCGTCATTGCAGCGCCTGGCGCAGGAGAGCGAGCAACTCCTCGTGGATCAATCCGTTGGAAGCGATCTTGTCGAGATCGTCGTTGCGGCACGGACGCCCCGTCAGCGTCGTGACCTGCCCGCCGCCGGCCCACACCATCGGCATCGCGGCCGCGTGCGAGACGATGTCGGCCTTCAGTGAAACGAAGCCGTCCAGACGTCCCGAGGCGACCATCGTTGTCTCCAGGGCGCCGGAGACGACGATACGCACGCCGCGCACCACTCTGCCGAGCAGTTCAATGACGCGCGTCGTCCGCCGGACCTCCTCGGGCGAGAAATGCGAGGTCAGAATCACCGAAATGACCGCGTCCGACAGCGAGCGCGTCGTGGAGACGCATGCCGGCACGCCATCGATCGTCGCGCCTTCCCCAGCGAGATAGCGTGCCGTCATTCCGATATCGGGCGCGTTGATCAGGCCAAGCTTCGTCTCGCCGCCGACCTCGTAGGCGACCGTCACGGAAAACCACGGCAGCCCCCGCGCGTAGTTGATGGTGCCGTCGAGCGGATCGATGATCCAGCGCGCGCCGTTGTCCCCGGGACTCGCGCCGCTCTCTTCCGCCAGGATGCCGGCATCCGGCGTCAGCGCCTTCAAACCCGCAACTACGATCGCCTCTGAGGCGAGATCGGCCTCGGTAACGATGTCGAGATGGTCCTTGCGCTCGGTGCGCAGCGGCGTGGTTTGCATCGCGACCAACTTGGCCGCGGCCTCATTGACGACGGCGCCGGCGCGGACGAGCAGGGCCGGAAGGCCATTGTCCCGGTCCGTTCCCGGATGATCCTGATCGGTCGCGATCTCGAACGGGGACCCGTGGTCTCCAACGGGAACGAGGTGGCTGCTGATGCCCATGTTCGGCCGCCAAACGTGCAACGCAAATCCCGGCGGCTCCATGATGAAGCGGTTGCTGCGACCGGGCCGCAGGTCGAGCGCAACCTGGTGCGCGGTGCTGGGGATGACGTAGCCTACGGTGCCGGCGTAGTGCGCCGTGATCGAGCGGTGATAGTGGCCGCACAGCACGCGTTCGATTTCGGGATGGTCTTTGATGATTGCATCGAGCGCCTCGGCCCCAAGGAGCCGCAGATCATCCATCCCGTCGGCCCCGACCAGGAACGGCGGGTGATGAATGACGACGACCGTCGGCTTACCGCGCCCGGCCGCGAGGGCGTCGCGCAGCCATTGTTGCCGGGCGGCGCAGAAGGTTCCGTGGATACTTCCAGTCTCGACGCTGTCGAGGAAGACCAGACGCAGCGGAAAATCGTCGACGACGAAGTTGATGAATCCGTCGGGCGGAAGATAGCGGTGGCGCGGGCGGAGCGAAGAGATCAGTTGCTCGCGCCGGTCGTGGTTGCCGGGAATGACGAATACCGGCATCGGCAGCCTTGCCAGGCCGGCAGCGACAACCTCGTATTCCTCTTCGAGCCCGCAATCCGTCAGATCGCCGCTGACCACGACGCAGTCGGGCCGTGGGTCGAGGCTCAGCACGGCGTCGATCGCATTGTGAAACATCGCGTTGGTATCGACGTCGTCGTAAGCGAGCTTGCCGGGCGATCGGACATGCAGATCGCTCAGCTGGGCAATGATGAACACAGAATTCTGCCTCCCGAAGAGAAGAGTAGCGGCTTGCGTCCGGCTGCTTGCCGCAATTGATTGCCTGCTGCCTACGAGCTCTTCATCAAGGCATTGCTTTCCTTGACCATGCGATCGAGCCCGGCCTCGACGGGCGTCTCGCCGCGCATGACGGCATGGATGATCTCGCGCTGGGTACGCCAGATCTTTACGGACTGTCCGCCCGGATAGCCCTGCCACGGCTTCGCGCGCTCGATCTGCTGCGACACGGTACGGAAGTTCGGGTTCTTGTCATAAAACGGCGCCAGGAATTCGGGCCCCGAGGCGCGCAAATTGGTCGGCATATAGCCCGTGGTCTCGACAACGATCTTCTGCGCTTCCGGACCACTCACGAACTTCAGAAACTCCCATGCGGCCCGCTGCTTCGCCGGATCCTTTGCCGTGATGATCGCCGCGTTGCCGCCGGTGGGCAGTCCACCCTTCTGCTTGTCGTCGATCGGGAAGGTACAGGTGCGCAAGGTGAACTTGTCGCCGATCAGGTCCGTGACCTGGCGCAACCGGGCCGGCGTGTCGGCGAAAATGCCAATCTTTCCGGCAATGAATTGCTGGCGCGAAGAATCCCAATCGATCAGCGGCATCTTGGCGTCGGCAACGAACTTCCGACAGTGAGCGAGTGCGTTGCGCCCAGCGTCAGTGCCGAACCCGGCAGCAGTCTCCGACGCATCGAGCATCTGACCGCCGCCTTGCAGGATCAGGGAACGGAACAGCCAATCGTCCGGCCAGTCATGAATATTGTAGGCGATGCCGGCGACATCGGCGCCCTTGGCCTTGATGTTGACGGCGAGCGCGATCATGTCGGCCCAGTTGTTGGGCATCTTGTCGGGATCGCCACCGGCATCCTTCACGAGTTGTGCGTTGAAATAGATGATCGGCAGGGATGCGTTGAATGCAAGGCCGTAGATCTTGCCGTCGACCGCGCCGAGCGCCAGGATGCCGTCGGAATAATTGGCCCTGCGCCAGGCCGCATCCTCCTTCTGCAGCAATGGCGCCACTTCCGTGATCTGGTTGCGCTTCACCAGCGTGCGCACGAGCTCGGCGAGCAGGTGATAACCTGAATAATAGACGTCCGGAAGCTGGTTCGTGACGGCCTGCCGCAGCATGGTCTGATGACCTTCGTCGTAGCTCGCCGCCGGCGCCCGAAATTGGATCTTGATGGCGGATTGCTGCTTCATGAACTCCTGAGCGATCGGCTCATGGAATTTCGCGAAGGCGGGAAAGGCATAAAGGACATCCAGCGTCACGTCCTGCGCTTGCGCCGGGCGCGTCAGAAACGGGCTTGAAAGCGCGGTCGTCCCGATGGCAGCGGCGCTCTTCAGGAGGTCTCGGCGATGCAGCATGACGGTGTCTCCCCTGGCAGTGGTTGAAGTCATTTGATTCCGGTCATCGTGATGCCGGCAATGAAATGCCGCCGCGCGATCAGGAAGGCGATGACGAGCGGTGCCGTGATGATGGTGGCGCCAGCCGCGAGCGCGCCGTAATTCGAACCCAACTCGGAATCGGCGAAATACATCATGCCGAGCGGCGGCGTCGCGAGCTTGGTGTCGGAAATGACGATGAGCGGCCAGTACAGATCGTTCCAGTGCGCCACGACCGAGAAGATCGAAAACGCTGCGATGGCCGGCCAGGCGCTCGGCACGACGATGCGCCACACGATCTCGAACTCACCGACACCGTCAAGCCGCGCGGCCTGGATGATCTCGTCGGGATAGGACTTGAAGAACTGGCGGAAAAGAAAGATCGCAAACACCGACAGGAAGAACGGCATCATCATCGAGAGATAGGTGTTGAGGATGCCGAGCTCGGCGAATGCGATGTAGAGCGGGAGCGAGGGCGCCTGGACCGGAATGCAGAGTCCGAGCAGGACCAGCGAGAACAGGATCGGCCGTCCCGGAAACCTCAGCTTGGCGAGCGCATAGGCGCAGGGAATCGCGACCAGCAGCTGGACCACGAGGATTCCGCCGCACACGATGAGACCGTTGAGCAGAAAGCGCAGCAGCGGCGCAGTGCTCAGGGCAGCTTCGAAGTTCTGCCATCCGAAGAACTGGCGCGGCCAGAGCCGGAACGTCGCCTCGAAGATCTCGCCCGGCGGCTTGATCGCGCTCGTCAGCATGAAGACGAACGGCAGCAGCATGAAGACGGCGCCGCCGATCAGCACCCCGTGGACGAGAGCGAGCGACACGAGGCGCCGCATCCGGATCGCGGCCGGCGCAGGCGGGCGAGCGATCGTGACCGATGTGCCCATCAATAGTGCACCCGTCGGTCAAGGACGAAGGTTTGCAGCACCGAAAAAACCAGGGTGAACGCGAGAAAGACCAGCGTCAACGTCGCCGCATAGCTCATATGAAAGTACTGAAACCCTTCCAGATAGATGGCATACAGCAGTACCTCGGATGCGCCTCCGGGGCCGCCACGGGTCATCACCGCAACCGTATCGAAGATCTTGAACGCGGTGATGAAGGTGGTCACGGTCACGAACATCGTGGTCGGACCAAGCATCGGCCACGTCACTTTCAGGAAGCGGTCGATGGGGTGGCTCGCGCCGTCGATATCGACGGCCTCATAGAGATCGCGGGGGATCGCCGAAAGGCCGGCGAGGAACAGCACCATGTTGAACCCGACGAGCTGCCAGATGCCAATCGCTGCGAGCGTTGGAATGACGAGGCGCGGCTCGCTGAGGAATGCCGTCTCGGCGAAGCCCAGCCCCTTGAGAACCTGATTGATGAGCCCCAGTGTCGGGTGCAGCAGGAACTGCCACATCGTGGCCATCGCGATGAGCGTCGAGGTGACGGGGAGAAAATAGATCACCTCATAGAGGCTCCGCGTGCGCTTGCGCTGGTGAATCAGGATTGCGACCAGCAGCGAAATCAGGACGCCGCCGGGCACGACAATCGCCACGTAGAGCAGGGTGTTGGTAATGGAGCGCCGGATCACGGGGTCCTGAAGTGCCGTGCCGAAGTTCTTCAGACCCACGAACGAGAAGTCGAGTGCGCCCAGCTCATAATTGGTGAAGCTCAGGAACGCGAGCGCCGCCAGCGGCGCCAGATTCGTTAGGACCAGCAGGATGAAGGCTGGTGCCGCAAAGCCCAGGCCCGCAAACCGCTCGATCCATCGCTGGCGGCTGGCCGGCGGCGCGGCGGCGAGCGGGGTGATCTCTGCGATGATGGCGTTCATCGGACCTCGCTCGCGCGGCGCACACCGCGGCTGGCCGCCATGCGGCTTTCGATCTCGATGCGCCGGCCGTTGTGGTCGAACACGTGGCAATCCCGTGGCTTGAAGGCGAGCGTGACCTCGCCATCGGGAATCGGCATGTTGTTGTCGACGCGGCACAGCACCGCGACCTCAGGAGAGGCCACTAGGTCGAAGTGAAGGATGCTTTCCGAGCCGAGATTTTCGCGGCGCCGGAATCTGCACGTGACGACGCACGGTCCACCTCCGATCCGCATCGCCTCCGGACGCACGCCGACCGTCAGTTCCGGCGTCGGCGCGTTGTGGACATGGATCGGCAGCGTCCGGCCGAGCAGCTCGACCTGGCCGCTCGGCCCCACATGGGCTGGAAATAGATTGATCGCCGGACTGCCAATGAACTGCGCGACCGCGGTCGTAGCTGGCCGTTCATAGACATCGGCGGGGGTGCCGAGCTGGAGTATGTCGCCGTGATCCATCACGGCAATGCGATCGGACATCGTCATCGCCTCGATCTGGTCGTGTGTCACGTAGATCATCGTGACGCCGAGACGCGCGTGCAGCTCGGTCAGCTCGCCGCGCATGTGCACGCGCAGCTTGGCGTCGAGGTTCGACAAGGGCTCGTCCATCAGGAAAGCCTGCGGATGACGCACCATTGCGCGACCCAGTGCGACGCGCTGCCGTTGCCCGCCCGAAAGCTGTCCAGGGCGGCGGTGAAAGAAAGTTTCGATACGAAGCTGCTCGGCGACGGCCCGCACCTCACGCGCGATCTCGCCCATAACGCGCCTACGGCGAGACGACAGATGACGCAGCAGCGGCAGGCGCTCGAACAGGTTGAGGCGCGTCATGGTGAGCGGCAGCGCGATGTTGTCGAACACCGACATGTGAGGGTAGAGCGCGTAATTCTGGAACACCATGGCGATCCTGCGCTCGTGAGGCCGCAAATGGTCGACCGAACTCCCGCCGATCGAGACCGAGCCGCGGTCCTGCGATTCGAGCCCGGCGATGATGCGCAGGAGGGTCGACTTTCCACATCCGGAGGGGCCGACCAGCGTCAGAAACTCGCCGTCCGCAATGTCGAGGTCGATGTTGTTGAGAACGGAAGTGTCCCCGAAAGCCTTATGGATGCCGCGCAATGTGAGGCCGGCCATCGCAGATCACGCCTCAGCTTCGCGTGGTGGATAGACTTCGTGCACGACGTCGTCGATCCAGTAATCGGTAAGGCCGGGCACCGAACGAATGCTCACGTCGATGTTCTCGCCGTCGATATCGTAGACCACTGCGCCGAGCCGCGCCGCGCCGCCCATCGGCGGCGCCAGTTTCTCACCGACCAGAAAGCCGGCCGCCGGCCCCCAAATGTAGTGCGTGCCGTTCAGCCTGATTTCGTGCCAGCGATGCAGATGTCCGCTGGCCACGATCTCGACCCGATAACGATGCAGCAGATCGAGAAGGGCGCGACGCGGTTCCGGCTTGACCGACCAGTAACCGGTGTCGGCCTCGGTCGGCGACTCCATGAACAGCGGCCGGTGCGTGAACCAGGCAAGGCGACGCCCCGCAGCATCGGCCATCGCGGCCTCGAGCCATTCGGTTTGCCGCGCCTCCTCGGGGCCACCGCCGAAAATCATCGAATTGAGCCCGATCAGGCGCCAGCCGCCCACATCGCGTAGCCAGCGGTCGTCACCGAAGTGGCGGCGAAAGCGATCGAGCCGCTCCTCGTTCACCGGTTGGTGCGGATTGCCAAACTCGCCGACATCATGATTTCCCGGAACCGCCGCGACCGGGACGCCGAGCGACGCCAGTTGCGTTGCGCAATAGGCTGCATCGGCTTCCTGATCGGCGGCATCGACCGTTACGTCGCCCGTATGTATGACGAGATCTGGCTTATGCTGCGCGATCCAACCGGCAAGTGGCGCCCAGTTCGCGTCGAAGTGCTGCTTGCTCGGGCTGAGATGCGTATCGGAAATCTGAATAACTCGGGCCATGACGCCTCTGCTTTGGGTCGTGTGTCATGCCGTGCGTTGGGCACGCAGCGGTCTCTCGCTCGAATGCCGTGTTTCTCGCCGGGCGAGATTGGGACAGTCGTTTCAATCGTTTGACCTAAGGTTTTTGGCGCTCTCCCAGCAGCTAACCATTTTCAATGACTATACATATGATCGCCAATGGTGACAAATGTAATTTCAAGAAGGCTGTTTCGATCAGCTCATTGAGGTTCGGCATGCCACGGGTCTACCCCACACCGGGCCCTGAGTGCGTTTCCCTCATCGAGCTGCTCGTTGGAGGTCTGCGCATGGTGCCAATGTTAGATGAGTTCTGGGCTTCAATAACGCGGCGAGATACGGCCTGGTTGTGTGGGTGCCGGTTCATTTTTCTCGAAGCGACGCGTGCAATCGGTTTGGGCAGCGGCTCTCGATGGGTTGCGGTTGCCTTGCCGATCGGGATGGCTTCGGTGCCCTTTCGAATGGCTGGATATCGGACCGACTGTTTGGGTCCGTAAGACGGAAGCCAATTGCACTCTTTGTGCCCTCAGCAGTAGTCGCTGCTGCAATCATGTACGAATTGCCCGTGTCTAGCCCCTGGGCGATCGTCGCGCTATTTTTCTGCGGCTTCTGCGTCTATGGCCCTCACGCTACATTCTGGCGCTGGTGCCTGACTTGGTCGGCCAGCGGCGCGCCGGCACGCACGTATTCGTCCATATTCGCAGGGTTGGCTGAGCGCCTGATCGGTCATCTGCTCGATGTCACCCACAACACATCTCTGGTGTTCGCGGTCTCGTGGGTGTCGGGTGCGCAATGAGCGGCCTGTGCGCAGCCCTTATCAGAAGATGATTTCCATAGGTGTCAAATGCGACGCCCGACATGGATTACGCAGCGGCGCGCCGACGAAGGGAAATCGGCGGCGCCCTACGTCCGAGCGTGGCTGGCCAAGGCGTTATCAACAGCGCAACCGAACTGAAGGGTGGCAGCCTTCCGCTGGCCGGATGTCAGCTTCCTTCCTAAGACTGGCTGGGTCCCGTTGAATGTTCGACGGTGGCCCATTTTCCTTACCAAAGCGCGCCGATTCCGCCGGTCAGCGCCAACGGCAGGGTGCTGAAGTTGAGGGCCGCGTCCCGCGAGCGCCCCGAGCAGAAGCAGAACGATTAGGCCAAAGGAAGCGGGTACCACGAAGATCAGCCGTTGCCGCGCGACGGCGAAGTTTCGAAATAGCTGCCCCAGGGCGCGCGGCCAAGCCTTACTTGCCGCCCAGATTGCCGTAGTTGAGGTGCGCGCCGAGGACGCGGGCGCCGCCAGCAGTGATCGTGCAGCGAACTCTTCGGTGGAAATTCGATCGATACGTAGTCGATGGCGATGATCGGTCAGTTGTGCGTCGCCCAGGACAGCGGTCAGCGTTCCTAGCCCGGTCCCGACAGCGATCAGGAACATGATCAGCAATTGGTATTTTACCGCGTCGGCCGGCTCGACGCCGCGAGAATCTGGCCTGTTATCATCCCCGGCAGGGAAACAAGGCCGATCGCCGCCATGCTGTTCTGATCGGCAGCTTCTCAACGCGTCCCGTATGACTGGTAGCAGGGCCTGATACCGGGTGCCGCCGAGGGCAAGACAAGCTTCTGGCATTGCCGGCGCATCTGATGGCCAGTTTTCTACCTTCCAGACTGGCCTCGCACGCGAGCTCAAGTCCGTTGGGCGCGCATCCTTGCCATGCTGCCGCCAGGCACCGCCAGAATACTCGGATGATGAATCCGCGACGCGTCAGGCCTCCACCACGCGCATGAAAAGCCAGTAGCCGCTGAGCAGGCTGATCACAGCGGATACGGCATAGACCAGCCCAGTCGCCCTCATCGGCTTGGTGCGGTCCAGTCGTGATCAGCTCGTCGAACAGGCCGAGCACCGGGAGCACGATCGCGACGATCGCGACTTGGCCGATTTCGACGCCGATATTGAAGGCCGCAAGCGCCGGCACGATCGCATTCGTCGGCAGGCCGACCTCATGAAGCGCGCCGGCGAAGCCGAAGCCATGGATCAGCCCGAACAGGAATGCCACGTGCCAGCGCCTGTCTATGTCGCGCGAGAAGAAGTTCTCAATGGCAACGAACATAATCGAGGCCGCGATCGCTGGCTCCACCATGCGGCTCGGGATCACGACGAGGTCGAGCGCCGCCAGCGACAGCGTGATCGAATGGGCGATGGTGAAGGCAGTGACGATCTTGACGACCGGAATGAGCCGGCGCGCCCACAGCACGACCGCGATCAGGAAGGCGATGTGATCGTAGCCGAGAAGGATGTGCTCGATGCCGGTGAGGAGATAGCGCTGCATCGTCGACCACAGCGGCGGCGCCGGCGCCGAGAGCGTGACGGTGGTGTTGCCGGCATCGAGGAGCGCCTGCGCCTCGGACTCGCCCTGCGCGACCAGCACCACCTGCCGCGCAGTCGGATCTTTCTCGGTCAGCACAGTGGACCGGTAGATGATGTCGCCCGTGACGGCGGTGCACGCAAAACTGTTGCGGTAGATCACGCCGTCGCCGTCGGCGAGGATCACGGCCGTTCCTGCGGCGCAGCCACTGCCATCGCTGCCGGCGACGGCCAGATGCATCTTGAAATAGGCCAGGATCAACGGCGCAGCCGCATCGACCGCGGCGGGATCGACCGCATCCGCCGTCGCGTCATAAATCTTCGTGCCAATGAGGCGATCGACATCACCGCCCTTGAGCGCGACCTCGACGGCCACCGTGCGGTCCGCAGCCAGCGCCACGCGTGCCGTCGAGAGATTGACCTGATGCGCGCGCACCGGCGCGCCAAGGCCGAGCAGGATCACGCCGAGCAGCAGGAGGCGGAGCAGGCTCATGATCCCGCTCCGACCGCGCGCAGCAGCTCCGTCAACCGGCGCATCTCGAACTCGGCCACGGTGACCACCGCGCCATCGGGCGCGAGGCGCGCATAGCGGTCGAGGCTGTCGGCGGACGCCCCGAATTCGAGCCTTGCCAGCGGCGCGGACGCGTCGCGCGCAAAGACCAGCACGATCAGGCTTGGCAGGTTGAGCCCGTAGCGGGCCAGTTGCGACAGGTCGGCGGGTCCAACATGCGTCTCGATCGCGCTCGAATCGAATGCGCGCAGCGCTGCGTCGATGATGCGGGCCTGCTCGGGATCGGCGACATGCACAACGTTACCGGCCGCGTGGTTGTGCTGGCCGAGATGACGGAACCAGTTGCCGTCAGCGTCGCGTTCGAAGCGGGTGAGCTTGCCGGCGAACAGGATCTCGAGCGCCCACACCTGCGCCATCGACACCGGCAGCAACAGGCTTCTGCCGCGGCTTGCCGCGTCCGGTCCGGTCGGCCCGCGCAGACGGCGCGCCATATCGAGCGTGACACGCCACTCATCGCCAACATGGCGCGACATCAGATACACCGCGGGACGCCCGGCGATCCGGACATAGTGAGAGGTGCTCGCCGGGTTGAGCGTGCCCACATTCACCGATGTCGCCGAGCCACCGGCCGTCTCGATCACGGCAACGGTTGCGGGCGGATCGAGACCAAATGCGGCAAAGCTCGACGCGGTGAGCTCGCTTGCCGGAATTTCGCGTGCAGGCTCGCTAACGATGACGAGCCGTAGCGCGGTTTCGAGATGCGATTTGAGCTCGGCCGGCACGGCGCCGCCCAACCCCTCGATCGTCCACTCGCCGCCCTTGCGAACCAGGACGACACTGTCGCTGCCGGAACGGATTTCCACCCGTCGCGCGTCCGCGGATGCGATGGTCACAAGACCCTTCGGCACAAAAGCGACCTTGCTGCGCAGCTCCGGCCATTGTCCGCTGATGATCAGGACAGCCAGCAGTGCGGCGAGGCACCAGCCAGCAGCGGCGTCAGCCATCGGGCCGTTCCGCGTGCGGCCGCCCCGTACGTCACCGTCGCCTCCACCACATTGCAACACCGAACAGTGCTGTGCTCAGCGGCAGCAGCACCTCGAGCACGATGAAGGTGTTGCGCATCTGGCTGCTGGTCAACACGATCTCCGGCAGCTTGAATGTCTGCGGTGCGATGCTCGGCGTCGTGTCGTCCTCGGCGAGCCAGCGCAGCATGGCGAGCGACAGTTCGCCATTGGAGACGTAAGGAAAATATTCGTTGCTCGCGACCTTGCTGGTGCCGGCCACCACCAGGCGGAAGCGCTTGTCCGGCGCCGCGCCCGGCCAGCTGCCTTGGAGCGCGACCGCGAGCGGCTGCGCGCTCCGCCGTGCGCTCGGCGCTTCGCCATCAGTTGCGGCCGGCGCTGCACTCGGCGAGCGCAGATAACTATCCTGGCTGCTCGCGGCCAGTACGACGAGACTGACTCCGGGCGGCAGCTGCGCCACCGCGAGCGGCCGCGCTTGCGGAAACACGGTCAGCGCCAGACGCTTCGTGATCGGATGCGGCGGATAATAGGGCACGGCGACCTTGTCCGCATCGGTGCGGAAATGATTGAGCGGATCGATTACGATCGCAGCCTCACTCGACAAGCCCACGGGCTTGAGCAGCAACCGCTCAAAATCGCCGTCGACCTGCGAGAGCGGATCGATCAGCAACAACAGCCGGCCGCCGTCCCTCACATAATCGCCGAGCAGCGCTGTCTCGCGAGCGTCAAAAGCCGTGCGTGGACCGATATCGGCGACGACCGAGCAGTCGGACGGAATGGCGGACGCGGTCGCCGTGACCAGCTCGCGCATTTCGAGGCCGATCTGGTTCAGCGCCAGCAGCAGCCGGTCGAGCGCTTCGGGCGCAGTCTCCAGCACGTCGCCGGCGCCGGGCGTCTCGTGGCCCTTCAGGGTCTCGACATGGCTGAAGTGGAAGTGCGAGGGCAGCGGACGGAACGTCTCGCCGTGGCCGGTGACGAAGCAGACGGTCTCCACGCGTTTGCGCAGCACGCGGAGCGCCGCATAGCCGATGCGGGCGGGATCGATGACGTTTTCGACCAGAACCTTCCGGTCGTCGGCCTGCAACACCGCCGTATTATAGGCGCGCACGCCGAGATCGCGGGCAAGGCCGGGCTCCTTGTCGAGGTCGATGGCGCGGAAGGCGAGCAGCGGGTGGTTGCGCGCGGCGGTCTGAACGAGGTCGCGGACCGCGATCGCGTTGGCGTCACTCGGATTATAGAAATAGGTCAACGCGAGCGGCGTGCGCAGTTGCGCGATCACGTCGGTGAGCTGTTGCGGCGGCGTGTTGCGCGCTTCCCGGCTGACGTCGAAATGCACGTCGTGACGGTACAGTGCGACGTTGGCGCCGATCACGGCTGCGACCGCAGCAATAGCGATCGACGCGTTCGCAAGCCAGGCCGACCAGCGCGCGCCGCCGCCGCGCAAGGGAAGCCGGATCGCGAGCATGAAGAGCGCGAGCAAGGCTAGGGCGCAGGCGGCAAACAAGAGGCTGTTCGATGCAGTCTCGCCGAATCCTGCAAAGCCCAGGGCGCCGCAGACGATCGCCGCGGGCGCCAATGCGAGGAGACCAATGTTTCTGGCGGAGTCGCTCATCGCCTGCACCCTCAGCGCCGCGCCAGCGCGCGGACCGTCAACAGCAGCGTCAGCAGGGTGACGCTGAGGAAGAAGCCCACGTCGGACAGATAGATCGAACCGACGGCGAAGGGACGGAAATGGACCGAGAGCGACAGGTTCACCACCAGCGTGTCGGCGGGGCTCGGCAGCAGCCAGCCGAAATTGTCGATGATCCAGAGCAGCAGGAACACGCTGAGCGAGATCAGCGCGGCGATCACCTGGTTGGCCGTCAGCGCCGAGGCGAGCAGCCCCGCGCCGACCAGCGCCGATCCGAACAGCAGCAAGCCGAAATAGCCGCTGTAGATCGGTCCGAAATCGGGGTCGCCGAACCAGGCGAGCGCAGCCGCGTAGGTCCCAGACAGCACCAACATGACCACGATCAGGCTCATCGCGGCCAGAAACTTCGCCAGCACGATCGCGACCTCCGAGACCGGCGCGGTCAGCAGAACCTCCAGCGTCTTCAGCTTCCGCTCCTCGGCGAACAGACGCATCGTGATCAGCGGAACAGTCAGCATGAACAGCACGAACATCTGGAAGAAGATGTGCACCATGCTGGGCTGATGGCTGAGGAACAGGGTGAGCGTGAAGCTGTAGCCCATGATCAGCAGGAACACCGTCATCAGCACGTAGGCGATCGGCGAGGAGAACAGTGCCGTCGCTTCCTTCCCTAGCAGCACCGCAAAGCTTCTCATGCGGCCGCCTCCGGCCGGGTGAGATCGAGGAACACCCTTTCGAGATCGGGCCGCAGCTCGGTCAGCTCGCGCAACGGGATCTGGGCTGCGACCAGGGCGGAGACCAGATCCTCCGCGAGCAACGGACGCCGTTCCGCCATGATCAGAAGACGTCCGGCGCTGCTCGGATCGGCGATAATCTCGCGAACGCCAGCGACGGTCTTTGTCGCACTGCGCACAGCATCTTCTGTCGCGTCTGCCGACAGTCGCAGCGCGAGATCCTGCGCGGCGTCCTTCAGCGCATCGGGCGTCAGAAGCACGCCGTCGAGCAGGATCATCACGCGGGACGCCATCTTCTCGATTTCGGGCAGGATGTGCGAAGCCATCAGCACGGTGTGGCGTCCCGACAGCGACTGGATCAAGTCGCGCACGGCGATCACCTGGTGCGGATCGAGACCGCTGGTAGGCTCGTCCAGCACGAGAACTTTTGGATCGCCCAGAAGCGCTTGCGCGATCGAGACACGCTGGCGGAAGCCGCGCGACAGTTTTCCGGTCGTGAGCCTCATGACACGGGCAAGGTCGAGCCGCTCGGCGGCTTCATCGACCGCCGCCCTCGCCTTCGGCCCGTGCAATCCCTTGATGCCGGCCATGAAGTGCAGGAACTCGCTGACCCGCATATGGTCGTAGAGCGGCGCATCTTCCGGCACATAGCTGATGGCGCGGCGCACGCCGAGCGAATCTTCGACGACATCGTGGCCCGCGACCTCGATCCGTCCAGAGGTCGGCACCAGATAGCCGGTAAGCATGCGGAAGATCGTGCTCTTGCCGGAACCGTTCGGCCCGAGCAGGCCGACGATCTCGCCGGGCGCGATCGCAAAGGACACGTCGGCAACGGCGCGCCGCGGCCCGTACCATTTTGTTACGCGCTCGGCGACGACAACCGGAGAGACAGCCGACAGCATGGAAGCTTTACACACCCCTGTGGCAGGCACCGCGTAAGACTACCGCGCAAAATCCCGGGCGCGAAGGCCCGGGATGAGACGCGTGTGCGATGGCCCGAAGTCGGGACCAATCACTCGTAGAATTCGGGCGAATGCTTGTGCGCCTTGAACGTATCGGGGTCATGGGCATAGATGATGTCGGCGCCCTCGGTGTCACGAACCCGCTTCACCCAAGCGTAGGCATCGAGCATGCCGACCGGATCGTAGACGCTGCCGATGCTCGGCAGGATGTTCTTGTCTAAGTTCTCCTGGAGATAAACGGCATCGCTGGTCAGCACCACCGTGCCGGTCTTCGGCAGGCGCACGACCAGGATCTGACTTCCGGGCGTATGCGACACGGTGCGGTGGATGAAGACGCTGTTGTCGCCGAACAGGTCGAGATCGCCGTCGAGCTCGATGGTCTTGTACTTGGAAGGCATTCCTCCGCCGACGCTGTTGCGCAGCATGGCGAAATCGTCGGTGATGAAGAAGGTCGCGTAGCCCGGCGCAGGCCAGAACGCGTTCCTCATCTCGTCGCGCTGGTACACGAAGGTCGAATCCAAGAACTTGCCGATGTTACCGGCGTGATCGACGTGGAAGTGGCCGAGGATGACATATTTGATGTCGGACGGCTTCACGTTGAGCTTAGAAAGTTGCGCGTCGATGGCGATGTCGGGCGAACGGCCGGGATCAAGCGCCTTGACGAACGGGCCCCAATAGTCGGGATCCTTGATGATGCGGTCGTTGTTGCCGCAATCGAACAGAATGTCGCCCTTGGGGTGGCGGATCAGGAAGAAGCCGACAGGTATCTGGACCTTGCCGCTACTGCCGTTCTGAATGATCGACTTGTCGAGATTGAGCGCTCCCGAAGAGAAGACGTAGAGCTTCATCTCCTTGGGCGGTTCAGCGGCCGGCGCGGCTGCCGACATAAAAAAAAGTCCTGCGGCCAGAGAGCCAAGGACCTTCGACGCAGTCACCCGCATGTCGTCCTCCCTGTTTTCGACGCACTCTTTTTCAACGGATTGCAGCACCCTACCATAGTCTAACGCGGCTGTGCAGGCTCAATGGACGCGAGCGGGCGAATAAAATAAGGCTGCGCGAGACCCGACATTCTTGTGCGGTGCAATTGTCCCGCTGATGACCCCTCCTGCTCAGGCGACCACGCCGGCCACGACTACCTTGAGAACGTCGCGCACGTCGGCTGTTTTGAGCCAACCTGCAAGCCACGTTGACCGCCATTGCTATAGACCTGCTCCTGCCCAGGCGCGCTCTGCTCGACCACGGTGCGCACGAGTCTTCGATGCCCGGAAAGGGCTGATCCCGCCGATCTTGAAGCCGGCAACGCGTTCCGCCTTGGGCGGCTTCATCATCTACGCCGACTTGCCACCGCCGGCAGCGGCGAGCTTCTTCAGAATTCCTTGTCGGACGGGACGATGACTCGGACCGGCTTCCTGTCAACCACCGCCTAGAGTCTCCAATACGCGCAACGGGATCGTAGTCGTCGGTGTGAACGGCGAAGACAACGCCGGCGACCGCGAGCGCGTGCGTTGCGCGGGGTGGCGTTGGACATGCGCATGTCTAGCACAGTCGTTGCAAGGAGCGAAGCGAGGACGATGTGGATGTAGCGGCCAACAAGGTCCCGGTAATGTCCTATCACCTTGCCTGGCAGCGCAACATCGGCGCTGGCGCCGATACATCGGGTTACGGCCGTCTTTTTCAGTGGAATCGACCAATAGCTGACATGCAGACAGCGCCGGAAGGGCTTGTTGCTAATCGCCGACCGGCAGGTCCTCGACCGAAATGTCGAATTCACGCAGCCGCGCCGAATCGCGACTGGCACGCAAAAGGAGACGACAGCAGTGATCAGGTCGGAATACGCGTCGCGCGCGACGTCACCGTGGAATGCGAAAAACTTGGCCTGAGCAATCAAGGTCCGTACCGACCAGCTAGGCGGACCCCAGCGGTAGGTGTCTCAACTGTGCTGATGGGCCAATGGGCGACATTCACACCGCCGCCGGGAGAATCTCTCCTTGCCCGGCGAACTTCATCGGCGTAACCACAAAATGAGGATGCCCATTGCCATCGGAGCCAGTCCAAAGGCCAACGCAGCCCAGAACTTGGACTCCTGCAGGATGTCGAAGAAGTCGAGCATGTTGTGCAACGATAGCGGGTCTTGAACCCCTAGTCCCGACGCGCTCGCTAGTCATCGAGCTTTTCCGACGTGATCGCGCCGGTCTTGGCGTCGGCGCGAAATTCCATCCTCTGGCCATTCTTGACGCCTTCACCTTCCCATCGGCCGTCGTCGGCTTCTATTTTGGTCACCTGCGTGTAGCCCGACTTAAGAACCTTCTCGATCACTTCCTGAGCCGGCATCCAGTCTGGCCCCGGCTGATCGGCTCTCGCTAAGTCCAGCGCACCGACTGAAAGGGACATGGCGAAAATAGCAGTCGCTCTATTCATGGCAAAACTCCTGTTATCTTACCGAGCCTCACTTCTTGTCCGATTTTTTCTTGGCTTTCGACTTTTCCTTAGCCTTGAGCGCGTCCGCTTGGCTGCGATAAGCCTTGGCCATAGCTAGGAAGTTCTGCGAGAGTTCGGCATCAGAGTAGGTCCGCGCCATACGCTCAGCCGTTTCTGCCTGTTTCCGGAAAAACCTGGCTTCCTTCGCCATCGCACGCTCCGCCCCTCGCAGAGTGCGAGAAAGTTTGTTCGAGGCCGGGACCAATGGCCCGATGCCGCAGAAATCATAACACCAGGACGGGCCGAATGGGAATTGAGGATAATTTTCCGGAGGTGTAGCCTGCCATTTTGTCAGCTTTGGCAAGCAGGCGCCGCGCTTAGCAGGAACGCCGGTCATGAAGAACGCAGCAGTTGGGGCGTGGGTGGTTTTGCGAATTACAAGCTGGATAAGCTGGATAAGTTTCTTGGCGTATTCCTTCGCCACGACGCTCGACCGTGAAAGCTACCTTAATCGCTTCGCCCAGCCTCTGCCTTCCACTGAGGCGTGGCTGTTTGGCTTGGCTTTGGCCGCCGTGGCTGCCGGGTTCTTCGAACTGATGATGCGCGAACGGGCAGGGATCCGCCAGACCAGACTACTTCCGTCTGAAGCCTCCCAGCCCGCCTCATTGAGGTGAGGCACGCACACTGGCGAAAGGGGCAAAACCGCCCTTGCGCTAGTGCGCTCCCAGCGCGGCCAAGCGTCAAGTAGAGGTGGGCCATGGGCCACGACGAACTTGTGATTATCGTCAGAGTGGCTGGTGCCCTCCTGATCGGCGCGATGATTGGATTTGAGCGTTCGTTTCACGGCAGGCCAGCTGGCTTTAGAACCCACTCGCTGGTCTGCATCGCCTCAGCCATACTGATGATCGTCACGGTGTATCAGCACCAGTGGATGACATTGCTTGAACACGACGCCATCCGGACTGACCCAACCCGCATGGCGCAGGGAATTATGACCGGCATCGGTTTTCTAGGCGCCGGCGTCATCTTCAAGGAGGGGCTGACTGTCCGGGGACTGACAACGGCCGCGTCCATCTGGGTCACGGCAGCTATCGGTATTCTGGTTGGAATCGGATTCTGGTTCGCGGCGTTCGTCGGCGCCGTTGCGACCCTGATGGTGCTCGCGTTATTCAGAGTCATCGAGGCTCGATTGCCCAGTGAGTTCTACGCCCACCACATGCTGCGCTTCACCCGCGACAATGTTATGGGCGAAAGCGAAATCCACAAGATGATCGGGGCTCACGGCTTTACGATCGCCAACCTGTCATCCCGCCTCAGTGAAGGCGGGCAGCAGTTCGAATACCGGATGACGATAAAGAGCCGCGACAGGGCTAATGCGGAAAGACTTGCCAAGCATTTGCGCGGCTTGCCCGAGGTAGTTGAGTTTCGCATTACGCCAACCGGGGACTAGTTCCTGAGTGGCTTATCGCTACCTAGGGTGATATCCACAGCGCTGAGGGTACCGAGCAACGGTATTCTCCCGATGACTCAATCCCGCTCCCACCTTCGTTTCCCCCTTGGGAGCGGGTTTCTTTTCAAGGGGCCTGAGTCGATCTCGCGGGTGTGATAAGTGCGGCGCGGGTTATTTCGGAAATAGCTTGTCACGAATGTAGCGCGATGTTGGCGTCAGCCTGATGCCACGCGGCTTGCGCCACACCGCCTTGTCGATCTCGCGCTTGTCGCCAATCTTCAACGGGCCGGAGACCTTCTTCGATGGCATCAGTCATCCTGCGCCCCGACCGGCGGTTCTTGGCCTTCACTTCTTTCCAGAGCTTCACAGCGCCGAGTTTGAGCTTGGGCGGCTCTTCCCCGATCTCGCGGCGTAGGCATTTCCTCTCGCTTTCACCCAAGCGTTTGCGGCCACCGGGAAACATCCAGAGCTTGTCGCGCCGGCGCCTGACAAGGAGCACGCGCCCTTTCCTCGCGGCGACTAGTTTTGACGATTTGGCCATCCAGGCTCGACTCAAAATGGTTGCGGCGTCATTGTACTTCACCATTGTCGAGCTTCAACGACGCGGCCTGCGATAGTCCGTACCTGGTCCAGAAGAGCCACGGAAAAACCCCGCCTCTAAGAGGAGACGGGGTTTAAGTCAGAGGGAGGTACTCGCTGGCCAGCGCGTACCCCCGCGCCAAAGCTACCACAAGAAGGGTACACATCAATAGGCAGTTTTGACGGCGAAAGCCTGGGGGCGCCCGCGCTGCCGTGCCGCTCATTGGTCACGTCCGTTTGCCTTCCGTTAAGCGCGGCGTACTTCGAAGTATGTTTTGCCTCCGCGTTCGAAGCCCGCCCCTTCATAGAAGCGCAGGGTTATCTCACGCTTCGAACCTGTCGCCAAATGTACCTTGTAGCAATCTGCCCGCGCGGCGATATCAAGAGCGCGGGCAAGAACCCGTCGGCCTAGCCCAAGCTTTCGGTATTCTGCGTGGGTGACCACATTTTCAATCACCCCATACGATCTACCACCGCGAGACAGGTTCGGCACAATCGCGAGAGTGCATGAAGACACAAGCAGTTCTGCTGTTTGCGCGACGATCACCGTCATGAAGTCGGATGTAAGCAAGGTCGTCCAAACGCGTTCGGCTGTGGCCGCCTCTAGTTTAGGTTCGTGCGGATGAAGATGCTGGTAAAGCGTCAACACGTCAGGCAGATCGCGTTGCGTCGCTGAACGGACAATGATTTCGTTCATTCAATAATCCACCGACCGATAGGGGTTGGCATTGCGGGGAAGGCCTTGATTAGCCGGACAGCGCTTTCTGCATAAATATTCGATGCTGCCCGGGTGGGTAGTCGTCGAGTATGCCAAACGCGCTGTAGCCAAGCCGCTCGTAAAATGCGCGTGCTTGAAAGCTGTACGTATCCAACCACGCCCCACGACAGCCCCGGGCAATCGCCTCCTGCTCCGCTTGGAGCATTATTCGTCTACCAAAGCCGATGCCGCGCAGGCTGTCTGGCACGAACAGGAGACCGACGTGCATGAATGAAAAATTCGTCGCTCCCCACAGACCGCCTATGATTTCGCTGCTGTCTTGATCAGATAGAATAATTACCAAGGGCCTATGATTTTCCAGCTGACTGGCGCGGCTGTTGTTGAATGCAATCAAAGGACCCACGATTGCCTCCCGCATGCCGGCCTCGGGAGCGTCGGTCATCGTGAGCTTTGGTCGCATCTAGTTTTGCCTGTTAGGTTCTACCACGATACCGCAAATCATAGGGATTTCGGTGATGACGTGACAATAGCCATTTCTACGAAAGGTTGCAAAATTAGCTCATCTTGCGGCTGACCGTCATAATAATCTCCCGGGCAGATCATCGAACGGAACCGCCTGATCCGATGCGAAGTTTCCAGAGTTATGAATCGCTTCGACTGCACGCCGCGCTGTGCAGCACTTCGACGGGACGGAAGCGTACCAACTCGACCCGGTCGAGAAAGCCGGTGATTGGCTCCCAATTTGGTAGGAGAGCCATGAATGCCAGCCCCGGGTCAGGCAAGGCACCCGACAACGTCACGTGAGGCACCCAAGCTCCCGGTCGATAATGCGCATGAACCTTAAGATCGGGAAGTGCAGTTTGTATGGCCTGATGCCGGGCAAGCAACTCGGCCGTCACAACGGGCACCGCCCATAGAACGGCGCCATCTCCCGGGAAAGCACCTAATCCACTCAAGCAAACAGGAAGGGCCTCCCAGTTTCGGCATGTCTCCTCAAGCGCGTTGCGTAGCCTGTTAAGGGGTGCTTCGTCGGGGTAGATCGCCAGGGTGATATGCGGAGCGTAGCCAAGTTGGCAGCGATCGGCGTCGATTCCATCGGCAGCAAGCTTGCGCCACATGGCTTCGACAGGAACAGCGCTGATGGGATCTAAGCGGAGTGTAATCGCGAACGGCATAGGCGCGATACTAACAATGCCGCCCCACTTACAGCAACTCACTCAGTGCTCACCGAACGGTCTGAATCGCAGCTCCGGGTCAAGATTTGACTATGAGGCCACGGCCGGGTTTACCCCAAAGAGCCGACACCAAGGCGAGCAACTGATCTTCGACGCTAAGGGCCAATTGCAGAAAAGGACCGCTCGGTTGTAGGCTCAAAGTTGACTTGGCCTCAGCGAATCTGAATCCCGATGGAAAAGAGAAAGCAATTGCTGTCTGAGTTGGCCGATCGGCTTGTTATGACGGCACCAGACCGGATCGTCCGCGTCGCTATCGACGGTGTAGACGGGGCCGGAAAGACTACATTCGCCGACGAACTCGGAAGCGTTGTTGCGACTAAGGGGCGGCCCATCATTCGAGCGTCGGTGGACGGATTTCATAATCCCAAGGCGGTCAGATATCAGCGTGGGCGACACTCGCCAGAAGGCTTTTTCGAGGACTCGTACAATTACCCGGCTTTGAAGCAATACCTGCTAGACCCGCTAAGCCCCGGTGGTTCCCGCAGGTATCGTCGAGCATTTTTTGATCACGTGACCGATGACATCGTACCTGCCAATGATCTGGAGGCACCGCCGTCTTCCATTTTGCTGATAGACGGCATCTTTCTGCATCGGCCCGAATTGCTCACGTACTGGGACGCTTCGATCTTCCTCCGAACAGATTTTACTGTATCCGTTGCGCGGTGCGCTTCGCGGGATGGTTCGTCGCCCGACCCTGCGGCTCAATCGAACCGACGGTACGTTGAGGGACAGCGGCTCTATCTTCGAAGTTGCCAGCCCGAATCGAAGGCCACGATCGTACTCGATTACAACGACCTTGCGATCCCCTCGATTGTGACGTGAGCAGTTCAAACGACAAGGTCGGCTAATGGGATGGTCCGGCCGTGCTCCGGCCCACGCGACCATTTCTGCCGCAGCACGATCGCACCGCGCTGATCGCGCCCCACGACGTGGAACGAGTTCTTGCCGATATCGATGCCGATCACGGCGATCTTCGATCCAGGCGTTGAGGCCATAGCGCTGCCAACACCTGACCTTGACCAGCACAACCCACGCGGCTTGCACGAACAGCGCGCGCAGGTAGCGATTGCCGCGCCTTGAGATGCTGCCGAGGATCGTGCGGTCGCCGGTCGATATCTGCTTCGGCACCAGTCCAAGCCAGGCGCCGAAGTCGCGGCCCTTCGAGAACACATCTCCAGTGCCGATCGCGGCCACCATTGCGCTCGAGATGATCGGGCCAATGCCGGGCAC
>NZ_AXAZ01000008.1 GCF_000473065.1 Bradyrhizobium sp. WSM1743 | reverse complement strand
GCGGCAGGTTGGCGAGCCGCGTTTCCACCTGGCCACGCGACCATTTCTGCCGCAGCACGATCGCACCACGCTGATCGTGCCCCACGACGTGGAACGAGTTCTTGCCGATATCGATGCCGATCACGGCGATCGCTGCGTTGAGTTTCTGAGACATGGCCTGCTCCTTGTCTTCGCTGCCCCCGCCAGCTTCTCGTGCTGGCAGGGCCGGAGCACGGCCGGACCATCCCATTACCGGAAGTCGCACTTGTGAAGGCGAAGATCGGTAAGCTCAAAATAAACAATCACTGAACTGCTCGTTCGGCCGGCGTTCACATCAACCCTTTAAGGTCTTCAAACTGAAAATTAGTGCCCTAGATGGAGTTCCCAGCCGTGGAACAGACTCGGTTATCGACGCAGGGCACACTCACAATGGAGGAGACATCATGAAGAAGTTTCTTATTTCGGCGGCAGCCGCAACAATCATGACCGGCGCTGCCTACGCTCAGACGGAATTTTACGTAGTGCAAGACACCACCACGAAGAAATGCACCATCGTGGACAAAAAGCCGACCACCACCACCAGTGTGGTTGTTGGCGACGGCAAGGTGTTCAAGACGCGCGCCGAAGCTGAGACCGGAATGAAAAGCATCAAGGTCTGCGCGCCCTAAGATTGGCGATGGCGGGAAGCGATAACGCCCCACCGAAGAAGAGCGAGGCCGCCTCAGTTGGCGGCCTCGTTCGTATCAGGCCAAGCCTTGCAATGTCGGCCATTGGCCCGAAGGGGGCCGAGACCCGGTACTTCTGTCGGATGTCAGCTGTTTGGAGTGTACCGGACACGGTATGCTCAACCTGAGTTCTTCCGGGCCTGACCCATTGCGGGCGTGCGACATCGCGCCGCTTCGCGACCGAGAATTGCACTTCAGTGAGTGCGACGAACGTCAAGGACTGATACTCTGCGCTCCATCGTCCTCAAGCTGCGATGAGGAACGAATGAAACGGCGGGAGTTCATAGCAGCTACTGCGGCGGTGCTCGTTTCACCTCGGCATTCGCTTGCGCAAACCAAAGCTCGCCGAATTGGCTTCCTCGGCCGTTGGGCAGATGATCCGACCCGCGACCCAAGTCATGCTGCATGGCTTCGCGGCTTGCGGGAGAAGGGCTGGATCGCGGGCAAGAACCTGCTTGTCGAATATCGTGATGCCGCGGACGGCCTACCGGCTTTAGCTGCCGACTTGGTGGCCTTGACTCCCGAATTGATAATTGCTTCGGGACCGAACCCAGCCCTAGCTCTGAAAGCGGCCACTACCGCCATTCCGATTGTGTTCGTGGCGGTGTACAATCCCATAGCTATTGGCCTTGTGCAAAGCCTGTCACATCCGGGCGGCAACATCACTGGTCTCGCGACCTCCGTTCCCGGAGGTATGACTGGAAAATTTGTAGAGATCCTCCGGGAACTGGTGCCTGGCGCCGCGAAAATTGCGCTGTTGGTCAATCCAGAAAATGCAATTCACCGGCTACTGTTGGCGGAAGAAATACCGCGTACTGCCGGAAACATGGACGTGGCCCTGCCGACAGTTGAGGCGAGCAAGGCCGAGGAACTGGATGTTGCTTTTGCCTCGGCCGTCGCCCAGCACGCCGATGCAATAATAGTTTTGGCGGACTATCTTACTATTTTCGAGGCCCCGCGAGTTGTCGCCCTCGCGGCTAAGCACAAATTGCCCGCCATTTATCTCTTCCGGCAATTTGCCAAAGGCGGATTGGTCGTCTACGGACCCGAATTACCCGATGTATGGCGCCGTGCAGGCAGCTATGTCGATAAGATTCTCAAAGGCACCAAGCCTTCAGATCTGCCGGTGGAACAGCCGACCAAATTCGAGTTGGTGATCAACATAAAGACTGCCAAGGCACTCGGCCTCACCGTACCGCCCTCGATACTCGTCCGCGCCGATGAGGTAATCGAATGATGCTGCACTGCATGGGTCCGGAAGTGGCCCGACGCTGACCTTGGCGTGAGCGACCATGGCGTCCGGTCTGCGGGGTAGACCGGACCAGCCCCAATGCAGGTGCGAAGTCGCCGTTTGACCAACTGAGGCATCGAGCCTGATAAATGTCTAAAGCCAGTTGGGTGCCATTTCTCACTCGCGGCCTATTCTCAAAGTGCTAGGCTTTAAGCACTGGACGAGTTCATGTCTTCGCACATGCAGCGGCGCGAGTTCATCACGCTTCTAGGCGGCACGGTGGCGACGTGGCCGTTGGCCGTGCGTGCGCAGCAACCGGCAGGGCGGGTCTACCGGGTGGGTTTCCTCGGGATCGCTTCCCGTCAGCGAGCGCTCCCTTTCGTCGAAGCATTCGAAGATGGCCTGCGAAGGTTGGGCTACCGTGTTGGCGAGAACGTCACCATCGAGTACCGCTTCGCCAACGGCGAGATGGACCGGCTGCCTGCGCTTGCAGCGGACCTGGTCCGGCTCGGCGTGGACGTCATCTTCGCTGCGTTCAATCCGGCCACGGTGGCTACCATGACGGCGACCAGGACCCTCCCGATCATCATGGTCGCCACAATCGATCCTGTCGGTACCAGGCTGGTCGCCAGTCTGGCGCGTCCCGGAGGTAATGTCACCGGACTAGCCGCCGATGCGGGCGGCGAGATTTTGGGCAAGCGGTTTGAGTTGTTGAAGGAAGTGATACCGAACCTGTCGCGTCTAGGCATCATGTGGAATCCGGACGTTGCGGTCAATCGAAGCCGGCAGGCGGCGATGACGGAGACCGCTCGGACGCTCGGGCTGACCACAATTCCGGTTGAAGTACGTGGAGTGGACACACTTGAGCAGGCGTTCGCGACAATGACGAAGGAGGACGCGCAGGCGTTCGTCGTACAGGGAGATAGCGTACTGCATGAGTACCGCGGCCAAATTGCAGAAATGGCTGCAAGGAATCGGCTGCCGTCCGCAGCAGTCGCGAAAGATTTGGCGGCGGCGGGTTTCCTTCTAAGCTACGGAGCAGATCTTCTCGACCTATATCGTCGCGCCGCGAGCTTTGCTGACAAGATTTTCAAGGGTGCGAATCCTGCCGACCTGCCGGTCGAACAACCAATCAAGTTCGAACTGGTGGTGAACCTCAAGACCGCCAAGGCACTCGGCCTCACCGTGCCGCCGACGCTGCTCGCCCGCGCCGACGAGGTGATTGAATAGAGACGCTGTTTGCTGCGGTGCATGAGTCCGGAAATGGCCCATCTGCGAAGTTGCGCTGGGTCTCACGGAGGTCCGCTTATCGCGGCAGAGCGGACCAGATTTGCTCAACCTGAGTTCTTCGCATTTTGACCCATCGCCGACATCACCCCTCTGGTATCCCGGCCATGCGCATGCCCTCATAGAAGCGCTCGCGTCCAGCGAGGTAAGTCGGATTGTCGCTCGGCACGTTGGCGCGGAAGCGGGAGATGGTGAAAGTCGGGTCGAGCGCAAGCCCCACTTGGGCTGCGGATCGCGCCTCATCAAGCCGACCGAGGTGCGCCAGCGCGGTGGCAAGATAGATATGCGCGCGTGGATGATTTCGGTTGATCTCCACCGAACGACGGAACCGCGCGACCGCCTCTTCGTCGGCACCGAGCTGCAGCTTGGCGAAGCCCGCGAATATCATCCAAACAAAAGCCTCCGTATCACGAGGACTGAGGCGAAGTGCCTCTTGGACATGGGCCTCGGTCTCCTCGCCGCGACCGAGAAGATACTTGGCGCGACCGATATAGGCGTGCGCATTAGCTAGGTTTCGATCCAGCGCCAATGCCTGCTCGCATTCAGCAATACCTTGGGCCGCGCGGTTGGTGAACATTTTGACGTTTCCTAGAAGCCAGTGGGCGCGTGCGTGCTGGGGGGCCAGGGACAGAGCCTTGATCAAGGCGGTCTCAGCCGCTGCGAGACGCGCGGCTCGGTCAACGGTCAAAGCCATGCCAACAGCTGCCGCATCAACAACTGCCAATCCGACCAGCGCTTCGACATTTTTGGGATCGAGCGCCAAGGCGCGTTCAAAAAAGCTGCGCGATTGCGCAAGATATTCGGAAGTCCTTCCCTTGCTTAAGCAAGCCATGCCCTGGAAAATCAAATCCATCGCATCGGGATGCAGCGAACGCTCCGCCCGCCGCGCCTCAGTCTCAATGAGTTGGGCATTTAGGGTGTTGGCAAGCCGCGATGCAATTTCGTCCTGTATGTCGAAGAGATCGGCGACTGGCTTGTCGAAGCGTTCGGCCCACAAATGGCTTCCCGTCTCAGCGTCGATCAGCTGTACGTTCACCCGAAGCCGGTTGCCGCCGCGTTGCACGGAACCTTCGAGGACATAACGGACGTTTAGCTCGCGCCCGATTTGCTTCACGTCAACGGCCTTGCGCTTGAAAGTGAGCGCCGTGTTGTGAGCGATGACGAACGAGCCGCTGATGCGCGACAAGTCTGTAGTCAGGCTCTCGGTCACGCCATCCACGAAGTACTCTTGCTCGGGATCGCCGCTGATGTTCGCGAATGGTAGAACCACAATGGACAAGCGTGGTGCTGAAAGCGGGCTGTGTGTCGTGCTGCCGCCCTTTGTCGCCAGGCTGGGTTCATCACGGACTATGGCATAGACCCGCACCGGGCGGTCGATGTTCTTGAGGTTCTGCTCGCCAAGATCAGCGAACTCGATCCCGACCTTGCCTCGGACTTGATCGTAGGTCGAAGACGAGATGCAGATGCCGCCGGGTTCTGCGATGCCCTCAAGCCTCGCCGCGATGTTGACGCCATCGCCAAAGATGTCATGAGGCTCGACAATTACGTCGCCGATGTTGACGCCCACGCGCAAAGCGATCCGTCTGCCTTCCGCGTCACCAATTGTAAGTTCCTTGATGCGGGTTTGAAACTGCACAGCGGCCCGAACCGCTTGGACCGCGCTCGGAAACACAGCTAAGAACCCGTCGCCGGTGTTCTTCACGATGCGGCCGCCGTGTTCGGCAATGGCCGCGGCGACGGCGTCCGTCAGAAGCGCCGTCAGCCTGGCATGCGTAGCCTCTTCCTCCGTGTGCATGAGCCGTGCGTACCCAGCCACGTCGGCGGCCAATATCGCCGACAACTTGCGCTCGACCCGCACTGGTCGCTTTTGCACCATGGCCTGCAATCCAAACCCATGAGATATTGTACGACGGATCGAGTGACCAGGCCACACGGCTAATGTCGCCTGTTGGCCCATCGCCGACTCGCCGAGGCCAAATGGTAGCTTCCGGTTTTGGCGGCAGAGCGGGCGAGACGCGGCCTCTTTGTTTGGCAAGACTTCCGCGCTCCGATCCTATGGTGAGCAGGGTCCGTACCGCACGCCATCGCCAGGATGACATCATGCCACTGTTTTGCCCGACGAGTCAAAATAGATTTCGTAAAATCAGCAGACGCGTGCGGCCCCCGCCAAGTCATTGAAAAACCTGTGCCCGCCTACTGTGCATGGGGTTGTTTTCAAGTTTTTATTTTGAAGCGGCCAGCCTAGCGGCCACGTCCGCGCCGTCACCCCGCCCTGGCGATGCCGCCGTCCGTGGCCCCCGAGCGCAGGTTCTGGAAGAACGTCTCCACCTCGCGCGACAGCGTCTGCGCCGTCGCGGTCAGGCTGCTCGCCGCGGTCAGCACCGAGGCTGCCGCCGTATCGGTCTCGCCGATGGCATCGCGCAGCGAGGTGATGTTCGCGACCAGCGTCTCGTTGCCCTGCGCGGCTGATTGCGCGTTGGAGGAGATTTCGCGCGTGGCCTGGTCCTGCTGACTGACGGCGCCGGCGATGGCCGAGGTGACATCGTTGATCTCACGCACCGCGCCGCCGATCTCGCGGACGGCATCCACCGCGTTGCGGGTGGAGGCCTGGATCATCGAGACGTTCTCGCTGATTTCGGCCGTGGCCTTGGCGGTCTGGCCGGCGAGCGCCTTCACTTCGTGGGCGACCACGGCAAAGCCGCGGCCGGCATCGCCGGCGCGCGCGGCTTCGATGGTGGCGTTCAGCGCGAGCAGATTGGTCTGCTCGGCGATCGCCTGGATCAGATTGAGCACGCCGTCGATGCGCTGCGTGGCCGCGGCGAGGCTCTCGATCTCGGAGATCGACTTCTCGGTGCGCTGGCCGGTCTGCTCGACCGCACCAGCGCTCTGCCGCACCTGGCGTCCGATCTCCACCACCGAGGCCGACAGCTCCTCGGCCGCGCTCGCCACCGCCGAGACGTTATGTGAGGCCTGCTCGGTGGCGTTCGCCGCCGTGCCGGCGCGGCTGCTCGCATCCGCAGTGACGCGCGTAATGCTCTGCGCGGTCTCGCGCATGGTGGAGGCGTTGTCGCTGAGGCCGTGCATGATGGCGCCGATCGCATCGCGAAATTCCTCGACCGATCGTTCGATATGACGGGCACGCTCCTCGCGCGCGGCGGCGTCCTGCGAGACCTGCGAGGCGAGGTTGCGGTTGCGACCCATCGCGTCCTGGAAGACCTGGATCGCGCGGGCCAGCGCGCCGATCTCGTCGGCGCGATCGGAGTGCGGCACCACGACATTTTCGGCGCCGTCGGCGACCTGCTTGATGGTGGCGGTGATCGCGGCGAGCGGCCGGGCGATCGAGCGGGCGATGATGACGATGCCGATCACGACAAGGGCTAGCGCCACGCCGCCGAGGCAGGTGAGCACGAAGGACAGCGTGCGGTTGGTCTCGGCTAGTTGGGCGATCTGCCCGGCGCGCTCGGCATAAACCTTGGAGAGCGCCTCGAGGTCCTTGTTCAGCGCCGAGCGCACGCTGCGATTGGCGTCGTTGTCGCCCCATTCGCGGCCCGCGGCTGCATTGATCTCGACGCCGCGGCGCACCAGCTCCTTGCGGAATTCGACGAACTGCTCGATGCGCTTCTTGAAGGTGGCAAACTGCTCGGCATCGTCGGCTTTGACGATCGTCTCCCAGCGCTTCACGACATCGAGGATCTGGGCGTTGAACTTGAGCAGGCCATCGCCGTATTTCTTCACCACGGCCGGCTCGGTCGACATGTAGACGCCGCGCGATTCCATCACGACCGCATAGACCAGCGAGTTGACCCGCTCGACGTTCAGCGCGGCTGCATTCGCCGTCTCGATCGCGCTGGTCAGGTCGGCGCTGCGGCGGCTGTTGTAGTCGGACAGCATCGCGATCGCCGCCGTGAGCAGCGCAAACAGCGCGAAGATCGCGTAGAGCTTGGTGGCGAGCGTGAAATGGCCTGCCGGCTTGGTGGCATTCCCAGATCGGTCAGTTGTCATGGTGTTCAGGGGCCCGGATGAGCTTGAGACGACCGGTGAGCGCGGTCGTTTAAAATTGATGCAAAACTATGCAGAACGAAGATGGACGCGGCGTTAATGTGTCCGTTGGCTGCCTTCGTCCTTGGTCGAACGAAACGTAAGATATTTCAGCGTCTTGATCCGAAGATATAGTTTCACGATAGTCTTGGAGTCGGCCATTGGCCGATGAACCCCGGAGACACCCTTGGTCTACCGCCACAGCATCGACGCCACGACCTACACCTTCCCTGATCTGCGCGACCTCCTCGCCAAGGCGACACCGCCGCGCTCCGGCGACCGGCTGGCCGGGGTCGCCGCCGACACCGCCGCGCAGATGATCGCGGCGCGGATGGCGCTTGCGGACGTGCCGCTCGGGCAGTTCCTGCAGGAAACCGTCATTCCCTATGAGACCGACGAGGTCACCCGCCTCGTCATCGACAGCCATGACGCCAAGGCCTTCGCGCCGGTGGCCTCGCTGACGGTCGGAGCTTTCCGCGACTGGCTGCTGTCGGACGCCGCAACGCCCGAGGTGTTGCGCAAGCTGGCAGGCGGCATCACCCCGGAAATGGCGGCCGCGGTGTCAAAGCTGATGCGCAACCAGGATTTGATCCTGGCGGCGCGCAAATGCGAGGTCACCACCGCCTTCCGCAACACCATCGGGCTAAAGGGGCGGATGAGCACGCGGCTGCAGCCCAACCATCCGTTCGACGATGCCAGGGGCATCACCGCCTCGATCCTGGACGGCATCCTGCTCGGGTCCGGCGATGCCTGCATCGGCATCAATCCCGCGAGCGACGATCCCGCCATCATCGCGCAATTGCTGCGGCTGCTCGACGAGATTATCGCCCGGCTGAAGATCCCGACGCAGGGCTGCGTGCTGACCCATGTCACGACGACGCTGTCGCTGATCGGGCAGGGCGTTCCGGTCGACCTCGTCTTCCAGTCGGTCGCCGGCACGGAGGCCGCCAATCGCAGTTTCGGCATTGATCTTGCGCTTTTGAAAGAGGCGCAGCAGGCCGGGCTGTCGCTGGGGCGCGGCACGGTCGGGCAGAACGTGATGTATTTCGAGACCGGCCAGGGCTCGGCGCTCTCGGCGGGCGCCCATCACGGCGTCGACCAGCAGACCTGCGAGGCGCGCGCCTATGCGGTCGCCCGCGCCTTTGCCCCGCTCCTGGTCAACAGCGTGGTCGGCTTTATCGGTCCGGAATATCTCTATGACGGCAAGGAAATCATCCGGGCGGGGCTGGAGGATCATTTCTGCGGCAAGCTGCTCGGCCTGCCGCTCGGGGTCGACATCTGCTACACCAACCATGCCGAGGCGGACCAGGACGACATGGACAATCTCCTGACGCTGCTCGCCGCCGCCGGCGTCACCTTCATCATGGGGGTCCCCGGCGCCGACGACGTCATGCTGAACTACCAGTCGACGTCTTTTCACGACGCGCTCTATGTCCGCGACGTCTTCGGCTTGCGTCGCGCGCCGGAATTCGACGACTGGCTGGCGGGCTCGGGCATCACAGGCGCCGATTTCCGTCTTGCCGGCGATGCAGGCCTGCTGCCTGATTTTGCCTCGCGGCTGATCGCGTGAGGCGGCGGCAGGTGCCAACTCTCCCTCAGGAAACCATCGGCGCTTTCCGGAATTATGCTTGTGCCACAATATTGAGAAATTCCGGCGACAGCATTACCCTATGCGTCTGGCTGGCAATTTCCGCACCATTCGGTCGAGCGTGGCGGGGGAGCTTTGATGCGAGCTGAAAGTAACGGAACGTCCCGGCGGATTCTCTGCGTATTTCCGCGTTACACCTCGTCCTTCGGTACGTTCGAGCATTCATATCCCCTGACCGACGGCGTCCGCGCCTTCATGCCGCCGCAGGGGCTATTGCTGATCTCCGCCTATCTGCCGCAGGATTGGCAGGTCAAATTCGTCGACGAGAATCTGCGCCGCACGACGAAGGAGGAGTTCGAATGGGCGGAAGCCGTCTTCGTCAGCGGCATGCACATCCAGCGCCAGCAGATGAACGACATCTGCCGCCGCGCCCATGAATTCGATTTGCCGGTCGCGCTCGGCGGGCCCTCCGTCAGCGCCTGCCCGGATTACTATCCGTCCTTCGATTATCTGCATGTCGGCGAGCTCGGCGACGCCACCAACCAGCTGATCGAGATCCTCTCGCGCGACACCTCGCGCCCGGAGCAGCAGGTCGTGCTCACGACCAAAGACCGCGTGCCGATGACGGAGTTTCCGATCCCGGCCTACGAGCTCGCCGACGTGAAGAAATACTTCCTCGGCAGCATCCAGTATTCCAGCGGCTGTCCCTATCAGTGCGAGTTCTGCGACATCCCCGGCCTCTACGGCCGCAATCCGCGCATCAAGACGCCACAGCAGATCGTCGCCGAGCTCGACCGCCTGCGCGAATGCGGCGTGACCGACACCATCTATTTCGTCGATGACAATTTCATCGGCAATCGCAAGGCTGCGATGGACCTGCTGCCGCATCTGATCGAATGGCAGAAGAAAACCGGCTATGTGGCGCGGCTCGCCTGCGAGGCGACGCTCAACATCGCCAAGCGGCCTGAGATACTCGAGAAGATGCGCGAGGCCTATTTCGTCACCATCTTCTGCGGCATCGAGACGCCCGATCCGGATGCATTGCATGCGATGCACAAGGACCACAACATGATGGTCCCGATCCTGGAGGGCGTGCGCACCATCAACTCCTACGGCATGGAGGTGGTCTCGGGCATCATCATGGGGCTCGACACCGACAAGCCGAACACCTCGGAGGCGCTGCTCGCCTTCGTCGAGGAGTCCCGGATTCCGCTGCTCACCATCAATCTGCTCCAGGCGCTGCCGAAGACGCCGTTGTGGGACCGGCTGGAGCGCGAGGGACGCTTGGTCGACGACGACGGCCGCGATTCCAACGTCGACTTCCTGCTCCCCTATGAGGAGGTCGTGTCGTCCTGGAAGCATTGCATGGAGGTCGCCTACGCGCCCGAGAGGGTCTATGCGCGCTATCAGCATCAGTGCGATTACACCTATGCCAACCGCCTCAAGGTGCCGTTGGCACCGGAGATGAAGACTTGGCCCAACATCAAGCGCGGCCTCGTCATGCTGCGCAACATTTTCTGGAAGGTCGGCGTGCTCGGCGATTACAAGCGCGTGTTCTGGAAGTTCGCGCTGGGACGCATCAAGCGCGGCGATCTCGAAGGTTTGATCGGCTGCGCCACGATCGCGCATCACCTCATCACCTTCGCGCGCGCGGCCTCGAGCGGCAAGCAGAACGCCTCGAACTATTCGATCCGGCTGCGCGAGGCCGCCGTTCCCGCCGAATGATGCCACATGTCTGATCCGGCCCTGCCGCGCCGTCCGACGCTCGATTTGCGGGCGTTCACGCCCGCGCGCGTTGCACTTGGCCGCAGCGGCGCGAGCATGCCGACGAAGGCGCTGCTTGATTTCACGCTGGACCATGCCCGCGCGCGCGATGCCGTGCATGCCGCCTTCGATACGCCGCGTCTGGTCGCCGATCTCGGCGCGCTTGGACTTGCCGTGACCGAAGTGAGGAGCCGGGCGGTCGATCGCAGCGACTATCTGCGGCGGCCGGATCTGGGACGACAGCTTGAGCTCGGCTCGGCGCAGCTTCTGGCACGAAGCGCCTCGGCGCCGTGCCAGCTCGCGCTTGTGATCGGAGACGGCCTGTCCGCGGCGGCGGTCCACAGCCATGCGGCGATCATGGTGAGGCACCTGCTGCCGCTGCTCGCGGAGGGCGATGCTGTCGCGATCGGCCATGTCGTCGTCGCCTCAGGCGCGCGCGTCGCGCTCGGCGACGAGATCGGCGCCATTCTCGGTGCCCGCATGGTCGTGATGCTGATCGGCGAACGGCCCGGCCTGTCCGCGCCCGACAGTCTCGGCGCCTATCTGACCTTTGCCCCGAAGCCCGGCCGCACCGATGCCGAGCGCAATTGCGTCTCGAACATCCACAACGCCGGGTTGAGCTATGACGAGGCTGCCTTCAAGGTCGCCTGGCTGGTCCGCGAGGGGCTGGCCCGGCAGGTGAGCGGCGTGGCGCTGAAGGACGAGAGCGCGGACCGCGCGCCGCGCCAAATTGGCACATTCTCGCCTGGATGACCGGCATCCCAGGCCCAGATCGCCGCTTTCTTGATCGATTCGGCCAAGCTTCGCCTGCTTGCGAAAAGACCTGTTGACCTGCTAAACCGCTGCCGGCGATTTTCCGCGCATTTTCAAAGGGCAAGCCTCCCATTGGTATGGCGTTTTCAAGCCGTTCGCGGGGCGCAATAAGCTCTCAAGACTGAGCCAATTTAGGAACTGGACAAGGCATGCTCGAAAAGCACAGCGAGAGTGAGGTTCGTGTCGACAAGGTCGAGCAGGGACCTGCGTCCTCCATCGCCTTCGGGCTGGAGCGTCTCGGGCTGATCGCGGTCCGGGCCCCGATCGTCTCCTGCATCGTCCTGCTCGCCCTGATCGTCGGCGCCGTGTTCGGCATCTACCGCATCAAGATCGACGATTCGCTGTCGCAGCTGTTCCGCTCCGACACCCGCGAATTCAAGCAGTATGAAGAGGTGACGAAGAAGTTCCCGGCGGAGGAGTTCGATGTTCTCGTCGTCGTTGAGGGCAAGACGCTGCTGGAGCGGAACAACCTCGAGAAGCTGCGCGACTTCGTCACCGACCTGCAGCTGGTCGAAGGTACGCGCGGCCTCGTCTCGCTGTTCTCGGCGCGCCAGGCGCCGGCCCCGGGCAAGCTGCCGGCGGCGCTGTTCCCGGCCGAGCTGCCCGAGGGCGCGGCCTATGACAAGTTCATCGAGACCGTCAAGAACAACGAAATCATCCGCGGCAAGCTGCTGTCGGAGGACGGCACGCTGGCGCTGATCGTGCTGTCGCTCGATCCGGAAGTGGTCGGCTCCAACAAGCTGACCAAGACCGTCGGCGACATCCGCGCGCTGATGAAGGAGGATCTCAGCGACACCGGTCTCAACGTGCAGCTCTCCGGCGTGCCGGTGATGCAGCTCGAGATCCGCAATGCGGTCGAGCGTGACGGGCTGACCTACAACATCCTCGGCATCCTCGCCGGCTGTGTCATCGCCATCATCTTCTTCCGCAAGATCTCGTTCATGATCGCCGCGGCGTTCCCGCCGATGATCGCGATCCTCTTGGCGCTCGGTGCGCTCGGCTGGGCCAATTTCAACCTCAACATGTTCCTGAACGTGATGACGCCGCTCATCATGGTCATCAGCTTCTCGGACTCGATGCAGCTCACCTTCGCCGCGCGCGACCGGCTGATCGCAGGCCAGGACAAGTTCACCGCGTTCAAGAACGCGGTGCTGGTGGTCGGGCCTGCCTGCGTGCTGACGCACGGCACCGCCGGCATTTCCTTCATCGCGCTGCAATTCTCCGACTCCGACCTGATCCGCAAGTTCGGCGAGGCCGGGCTCGCCGCCACCATCATCGCGCTGGTCGCGGTGTTGTCGCTGGTGCCGGTGTTCGGCGTGCTCTTCGTGCGCAACGAGAAGGTCTTTGCGGTCAAGTTCCAGGGCGCCGATGCCGGCGTCCAGGCGCTGCGCAATTTCTGCTACTGGATCGCGGTGCGCATGGTCGGCCGGCCCGGCCTGTTCAGCCTGATCGCGGTGCTGTTCGTCGGCGGCCTCGGTGTCATTTACGCCAATCTGGAGCCGCGCTACCGGCTCGCCGACCAGGTGCCGGACAAGCGCCAGGCGGTTGCCGCCAGCGACCGGTTAGATGCCAAGCTCACCGGCGCAAACCCCGTCAACGTACTGATCGTGTTCCCCAAGGGTGAATCGCTGTATTCGCCGGAGACGCTCCAGACCATCGCCGAGGTGCACGCCACGGTCGAGAAGGCTGCCGGTGTGGGCAACGTGTGGTCGCTGGAGACGCTGCGTCGCTGGCTGGCCGAGAAGGCCGGCAGCGCCGATGTCGCGACGCTGAAGGAATATGTCAGCGTCATCCCCGAGCATCTGGTGCGGCGGTTCATCGACGCCGAGCAGGATGCCGTCGTCGTCGCCGGCCGCGTGCCGGACAAGGATTCGAGCCAGCTCCTGCCGATCGTGGACAAGCTCGACACCGAGCTCGACGCCGTCCGCAAGAAACACCCCGGCTATGAGGTCGCGGTGACCGGCCTTGCCGCCATCGCGGCGCGCAACTCGGCCAACATGATCGAGAAGCTGAACCGCGGCCTCACCGTCGAATTCGCGCTGGTCGCGATCTTCATCGGTCTCGCCTTCCGCTCGTGGGTGGTGATGTTCGCCTGCATCCTGCCGGGCATCTTCCCGGTGGTGATGTCGGGAACGGTGCTGTGGGCGATGGGCGAGGGGCTGCAATTCGCCAGCGTCGTCGCGCTCACCGTCTCGTTCGGCCTGGGATTGAGCGCCACCATCCACTTCCTCAACCGGCTGAGACTGGAGAGCAAGCCGGGCGTCGGCTCGGGGCTCGCCGTGGAGCGGGCGACCGTGCTGGTCGGCCCTGCGCTGATCCTGACCACGGTGGTCTTGGCCTGCGGCCTCGTCGTCACCGTGTTCTCCGACCTGCCGTCGCTGCGACTGTTCGGCTGGCTCAGCGCCTTCTCGATGGTCATGGCGCTCGTCGCCGACCTCTTCATCCTCAGGCCGACGGCGATGTGGCTGATCAACCTGCACGGCAAGCTGCAGGGCACGGATAAGCCGGCGATCTGAGCCGCATCGTGGGGTTTTGGCCCGCGCAGGGAGCGTTACGGCAAAAAGCCCCCGGCTCGCGAGAGCCGAGGGCTTTGTTGTTCTAAGCGGAAAGGATCCTAGCCCTTCGTCATCGTGATGTTGACGCCGCGAATCTCGCCCTTGGAAGAGATCTGCACGGTCTGCTTGGTGCCGTTGGTGCGCAGCGACAGATTGGCGGCGAAGCCGTTGGCCTCGACGAATACGTCGATCTGGCCGCCGCCGGCGGTGCCTTGGAGGTTGCCGAAGATGTTGCGGCTCGCCTCGCTCCAATTGCCGGAGATGCGGTCGCCCTGGCTCGTCACGTCGCTGGTGAGGTCGAACTTGTAGCTGTCGGACGCGCAGTGCAGGGCCTGCTTGAGGTTGAGACCGCTGCCGGCGACCTTGTAGTCGGCCTTGCAGCGGATGCGTTCGGTAGACCCGTCGGACAGCGAGACCGTGCCGGTGCCGGTCCACGCGCCGTCGAAGCCGGCAAACGGTCCGGACGACTGTGCGTGGCTCGCCGAAACCGAGAAGAGCAGCGCAGCGCCAACGCCGGCCGCGGTGATTGCCAGTCCAGATCGCCCAAAGAATTTCATCACGAATATCCCGTTTTGGAACGACGTCCGTTCAAGATCCAAGACGTCTCGCCACATCGAAGGTTTAGTGTTCCGAGCCTGTGTCAGGTTCAACGCGCCAGGGCCAGAGATGGCGGTTCACCGGGCGCCGGCGGGGTGATTTGCCGTGTTTCGGCGTGTTTCTGGCTGGAACGGCGAGGCGGAGAGATGCAGCTCTGCAACAGCCGTGCAGTAAAATACAGGCTTTCTGAATTATGACGTAGTATCAACCCCTTACATCTGCCAATGAAGGCGCAGGGAAGACCTGATTTGGTGGGCGTGGCGCCAATTTGGCCGCATTTGCCAGTGCTTGTGCCTTCTCTGAGGCCGCTACCCTGCGGCGACTTGCCATCAGAACAATCCGTTCCGGTCGTCCGCCCTGTGCAGCCCGGGATCGGTGCGTTTCTGCCGTCAGAATGAAGGAATACAATGCGTAAGCTTCTCGTCGCTCTCACCCTGCTGTCGGCATCCCTTTCGACGGCTGCATTCGCCCAGCAAGGGCGCGGCACGGAGGCCGAGCAGAAGGCCTGCACCCGCGATGTGCAGAAGTTCTGCCGTCCGGTCATTGATCAGGGCGATTTCACCATCCTGGCCTGCCTCAAGGAGAACCGGGCCAAGATCTCGCAGGCCTGCGACCAGGTGCTGAAGAACCACAATCAGTAAGCTCGGCCGCTGGCCCACACAAAGGCGGCCCCGGGGCCGCCTTTTCGGGCCCGATCCGCAGAGGGCAGCTATCGAGACACAGGATTGGTTTTGCGGTCGTATTCCCCTATATGGGGGCCGCGGCGGCATCGCCGGCAAGAGCCCGCGCGAGCGAAAAAGCCTTCCTGTCCAAACGATTGTAAACTAGCCCTCGATGACCTCTGCGAGCGAATTGCGATCCGGCAAGGGTGACCGCGACGAGAATTTTCCCGTCGCGTCCTGGATCATTCATCCGCGTCATCGCGCCTTGATCCTGGCCTATTACAACTTCGTCCGTACCGCCGACGACATCGCCGACCATGCGACGCTGCCGGCCGACCAGAAGCTCGCTTATCTCGATCTGCTCGAGGCGGAACTGCTCGGCAAGGGCGACACCCAGGCTGAGGCTGTCACGCTGCGCCGTGCGCTGGCCGAGCGCGGCATGGCGCCGCGTCACGCGCTCGACGTGCTGATCGCCTTCCGCATGGACGTGACCAAGCTGCGCTACGAGACCTGGGACGAGGTCATCCACTATTGCCGCTATTCGGCGATGCCGGTCGGCCGCTTCATGCTCGACGTTCACGGCGAGAGCACCTCGACCTGGGCCGCGTCGGACGCGCTGTGCGCAGGCCTGCAGATCAACAATCATCTGCAGGATTGCGGCAAGGATTTCCGCGAGCTCAACCGCGTCTATCTGCCGCGCGATGCGCTGGCCGCGAGCGGTGCCTCGGTCGAGCAGCTTGGCCTCGCCCAATCGCCACCGGCGATGCTTGCCTGCCTGCAGGGGCTCGCCGCGCGCAACGAGGCGCTGCTCGACGAGGGCAGGTCGCTAGCTGCGGAGATCCGGGATTTCCGTCTCGGCGTCGACGTTTCCGTCATCCAGGCCTATGCCGACCGCATCGTGCGCCTGCTCAAGGTGCGCGACCCCCTGCGCGAGCGCGTGCATCTGAACAAGTTCGAGCTTCTCACCTTCAGCCTCGCCGGAATCATCGGCGAAGTCGGCCGCCGCGCGATCGGACGCAAAGCCATTTCCAGACCGGGGACTGCACATGACGCTTGAGGCGACCACGCCCGGCGCCAATTACGGCTCGACCGCATCCGGCAGCTCGTTCTATGCCGCGATGCGCATTCTGCCGCGTGACCAGCGCGAAGCGATGTTCCAGATCTACAGCTTTTGCCGCCAGGTTGACGACATCGCTGATTCCGACGGGCCGCGCGAGGAGCGGCTCGCCGCACTTCAGCAATGGCGCGACGACATCGACGCGCTCTACCAGGGCAATCCGCCGCCGCGGCTGAAGGATTACGTCGCCTCGGTGAAGACCTTCGGGCTCAAGCGCGAGGATTTCCTGGCCATCGTCGACGGCATGGAGATGGACGTGCCGCAGGACATCCGCGCGCCCGACATGGCGACGCTGGATCTCTATTGCGATCGCGTCGCCAGCGCCGTGGGGCGGCTGTCGGTGCGGGTGTTCGGCATGCCCGAGGAAGACGGCATCCTGCTCGCCCACCATCTCGGCCGCGCGCTGCAGCTCACCAATATCCTGCGCGACATCGACGAGGACGCGGGCCTTGGCCGGCTCTATCTGCCGCGCGAGGCGCTGCTGCATGCCGGCATCACCTCCAATGATCCGAACCGCGTGATCGCCGAGCGCGCGCTGCCTAAGGTCTGCCTGCCGCTGGCGCAGCGCGCGAAGTCGCATTTCGAGAAGTCGGACGAGATCATGAACCGCAACAAGCGCCGCGCCGTGCGCGCGCCGCGGATCATGTCCAAATACTACCATTCCATTCTGGACCTCCTGATCGCGCGCGGCTTCACCGCGCCGCGCGAGCCGGTGCGTGTGTCGAAGATCACACGCATCCTGATCCTGCTCCGTTACGCTTTCATCTGATGCAAAACACAGCTCACATCATCGGCGCTGGGATTTCCGGCCTCTCTGCCGCCGTGCGGCTCGCCAATGCCGGCTTCAAAGTCGCCGTGCACGAGGCGACGCACCAGGCCGGCGGCCGCTGCCGGTCCTATTTCGACGGCGCCACCAATCTCACCATCGACAACGGCAATCATCTGCTGCTGTCGGGCAACAGCCATGCGCGCGCCTATGCGCGCGCGATCGGCAGCGAGGCCGGCCTCGTCGGCCCCGAACGCGCACAATTTCCCTTCGTCGATGTCAAGACCGGGCAGCGCTGGCAGATCGATCTCGGCGAAGGACGATGGCCGACCTGGGTGCTCGACGAAGGCCGCCGCGTGCCCGACACCGGCCTCACCGATTATCTCAAGCTGGCGCCGCTGATCTGGGCGTCGGAGGAGACGCTGGTCGGCAAGTCCATTCCGACCGAAGGCATCCTCTATCAGCGCCTGGTGCAGCCGCTGCTGCTGGCCGCGCTCAACGTCGATCCGCCCGAGGGCTCGGCCGGCCTCGCCGGCGCGATCGTGCGCGAGACGCTGCTCGCCGGCGGGCAGGCCTGCCGTCCGCTGATCGCGCGCGACGGCCTCAGTGCCGTGCTGATCGAGCCCGCGGTGAAGTTTTTGCAGGAACGTGGCCACACCGTTCAGCTCGGCCATGAGCTGCGTTCGTTCGTCAACACCGACGGCAAGGTGACCGCGCTGAATTTCGGCGGCGAGGACGTGATCCAGCTCGGTGCGGGTGACGTCGTCGTGATGGCGGTGCCGCCGCGCGCGGCTTCCAGCCTGCTGCCGGGCCTGAAGACGCCGACCGAATTCCGCGCCATCGTCAACGCCCATTTTCGCATCACACCGCCGCCGGGCTCGGCACCGATCCTCGGTGTGATCGGCGGCGTCGTGGAATGGCTGTTCGCGTTTCCGAACCGGCTCTCGGTGACCATCAGCAATGGCGACCGTCTCGTCGACATGCCGCGCGAGGAGCTCGCGCAGACGATCTGGAACGACGTCTGCGAGGCGGGCGGTGTCTCCGGGGAGCTGCCTCCCTGGCAGATCGTGCGCGAGCGCCGTGCCACATTTGCGGCGACACCTGCCCAGAATGCCCTGCGTCCGGGGCCGGTCACTGCGCTGAAAAACCTGTTCCTCGCCGGCGACTGGACTGCTACGGGATTGCCGGCAACCATCGAGGGATCGGTCCGGTCGGGTGACCGCGCTGCCGATCTGGTTCTCGCCGCAAAGCGGCCCTGACCGGCAATGTGCCGGTCAACTTTCAATCCACTATCGGAGCAATCGAGCGACATGGATTCCGTGAACGCGACCAGCCGCGAAGCTTTGGAATCGAGCATTGCGTCGGCCATCCAAGGCGTCCTCGGCTTGCAGCAGTCCGACGGCCATTGGGTGTTCGAGCTCGAGGCCGACTGCACGATTCCGGCCGAGTACATCCTGCTGCGCCATTATCTCGCCGAGCCGGTCGACACCGTGCTCGAGGCCAAGATCGGCAACTACCTGCGCCGCGTTCAAGGCGCTCTTGGCGGCTGGCCGCTGGTGCACGACGGTGAGTTCGACATGAGCGCCAGCGTGAAGGCTTACTTCGCGCTGAAGATGATCGGCGACTCCGTCGACGCACCGCACATGGTGCGTGCGCGCGAGGCCATTCATGCCCGCGGCGGCGCGATTCATAGCAACGTCTTCACGCGCTTCCTGCTGGCGACGTTCGGCGTCGTGACTTGGCGCGCGGTGCCGGTGCTGCCGATCGAGATCGTGCTGCTGCCGTTCTGGTCGCCGTTCCACCTCAACAAGATCTCCTATTGGGCGCGCACCACCATGGTGCCGCTGATGGTGATCGCCGCGCTGAAGCCGCGCGCGAAGAATCCGAAAGGAATCGGCATCGACGAGTTGTTCCTGCAGGATCCGCGCTCGATCGGCATGACCTCGAAGGCGCCGCACCAGAGCATGGCCTGGTTCCTGCTATTTCGTTCGCTCGATGCGATCTTGCGCGTGATCGAGCCGCTGTTTCCGAAGCGCCTGCGCAAGCGCGCGATCGACGCCGCGCTCGCTTTCATCGAGGAGCGGCTCAATGGCGAGGACGGCATGGGCGCGATCTATCCGCCCATGGCCAATATCGTCATGATGTACGACGCGCTCGGCAAGGACGAGAATTATCCGCCGCGCGCGACGACGCGCCGGGGCATCGACAAGCTGCTCGTGATCGGCGACGACGAGGCCTATTGCCAGCCCTGCGTCTCGCCGGTGTGGGACACGACGCTGACCGCGCACGCGCTGCTGGAAGCCGGCGGCGACGAGGCGGTGCCGGCGGCCAAGCAGGGGCTCGACTGGCTGATCCCGAAGCAGGAGCTGGAGGTGAAGGGCGACTGGGCGGCGAAGCGGCCCGACGTCCGTCCGGGCGGCTGGGCCTTCCAGTACAACAACGCGCATTACCCCGATCTCGACGACACCGCGGTGGTGGTGATGTCTATGGACCGCATGCGCCGGGAGCACGGCGTCACCGGCTATGATGCCGCGATCGCCCGCGGCCGCGAGTGGATCGAGGGCATGCAGAGCGACGACGGCGGCTGGGCCGCCTTCGACGTCAACAATCTCGAATATTACCTCAACAACATCCCGTTCTCCGACCATGGCGCGCTGCTCGATCCCCCGACCGAGGACGTCACGGCGCGCTGCATCTCGATGCTGGCCCAGCTCGGCGAGACCGAGAAGACTAGCAAGCAGGTTGCCGCCGGGGTCGCGTACTTGCGGAAGACCCAGCACCCGGAGGGGTCCTGGTACGGCCGCTGGGGCATGAACTTCATCTATGGAACCTGGTCGGTGCTCTGTGCCCTGAATATGGCCGGCGTCGACCGCAACGACCCCATGATTCGCAAGGCAGCCGACTGGCTGACCTCGATCCAGAACGATGACGGCGGCTGGGGCGAGGACGCCGTCAGCTACCGGCTGGACTACAAGGGATGGGAGGCCGCCCCCTCGACCGCCTCACAAACGGCATGGGCTTTGCTTGGCCTCATGGCGGCAGGCGAGGTTGATCACCCGGCCGTCGCGCGCGGGGTGGAGTACCTGATTGCAACACAAAACAAAAAAGGACTGTGGGACGAGCAGCGGTACACCGCCACAGGCTTCCCCCGCGTGTTCTATCTACGGTATCATGGTTACCCAAAGTTCTTTCCGCTGTGGGCATTGGCGCGGTACCGGAACTTGCGGAACACCAACAGCAGGGTGGTAGGGGTCGGAATGTGACTTTGGGGACGGGGGACTATGTTACCGCGGGTCAGGCCATCGACCCGCGGCCGATACTGATCGTGACCGGACTGGTTCAGGAGGCCCGCATCGCAGCCGGGCCTGGAATGGCAGTCATCTGTTCATCCAGCAGCCCGACGCAGTTGCGGGCGCTGTTGACGGTGGTGGATCCCGAGACGATTCGCGGTGTGATCTCGTTCGGCGTGGCCGGCGGGCTCGACCCGACGCTGCGCTCCGGCGACGTCGTGCTGGCGACCGAGGTGCTGTCCGGCGACGCCCGCTGGGCCGCCGGCCTGTCGCTCGGCGACGACCTGATCGAGCGCCTGACCTCGGGCCGCCGCCGCGTCGTGCGCGGCAGCCTCGCCGGCGCCGAGGAGGTGGTCACGAAACGCTCGTGCAAGGCGGCGCTGCACTCTGAAACGGGCGCTGCCGCCGTCGACATGGAAAGCCACATCGCGGCCGCCTACGCCGCCGAGGCCGGGCTGCCCTTCGCCGCGGTCCGCGTCATCAGCGATCCCGCCCATCGCGCGCTGCCGGCGCTTGCCCGCGCCGCCATCAAGCCGAACGGCCAGATCGACCTCGCCGCGGTGCTGCGCGGCATCGTGCGCAATCCGGCAACGCTGCATGCGCTGGTCTCGACCGGCCTCGACTTCAACCGCGCGCTGCGCAGCCTGCGCGGCTGCCGGGATTATCTGATCGGGACGGAGCTCGTGGGCAGCGAGGTGCTGGTGTCCGAGGCGGCCTGAGCGGGGCTGCGAGCCGAGAATATGAAAAAGGCCCGGTCGTGCGACCGGGCCTTTTTCGTTGGGGCGTAGGATGGGTGTGAGCCCTTGCAAAACCCCTCTCTTCCTCGTCCCGCTCTCCGTAATCGCAGTCATCATTTGACGCTCGACGCAATCCGTCAGCAACGATAGCTTCCGGTTCCGCCAGATTGACGCGAAGAAGAAGCGCCCGCAAGGAACGAGTTGCGACGGTACGCGGTCATGGCGCGACGCTACCACGAAAGAAGTGCGATAGGTTTCGCGAAGAGATCAACCATCTTGCGGCCTGTGCAAATTTTCGAGAGTGCTGATGTCGGTCGATCAAAGGGACACAATCGATTTCGCTACTATTGACGAGGCAACGGGCGATCTATGGCTTACGATCAGTGATCATCTGCCTTGGGACGAGAATGAAGAGAATCATCTGGTCCTTCTGCAGAACAAACTCAATGCGTACCTGCGCTTTATTGAGAGTGGTGAGGTGCTTAAGAAAGTGCCCGATGCTCGAAGGCGCAGGATAATCATAAATTTCCTTGGAAAGTTTCCGCTGAGTCAGAAGGCTGAGGTCTTTTTCAGTAAAGCGCGCGGTGCAATAGAAGGCGCTGGCTTTCGGTTACAATTTAGCCTCATGCAGGCGCGGTGACCCCGTCGGGCAAAACACCAAAACACCCGTCAATCCCCCTTCGCAAAAATATTCCACTTTACCGAATTTCGGATTTGTGGCATAGAGCGCTCATCCCGGCCCTGCCAGAGGGGCGCTTCGCGATCGTCACGAGATGCGGGTCGGGGTGCGGTGGACGCGGTAGCGCCGGCGCGAAAGGCGATGACAGGGCGGGCAACCGTGAGTCATGCGCGGAGCGCTACGACACGGCGCAGTCACAGCGGCCAAGCTGGATCTCGGGGGTGAGCACACGCGAGCCTCGGATGCTTCCGGCGACGCCGTCCGCGGACGGAGAAGTCGTGTGGTCCCGACGCCCGGGGGTCTGGCGTCAAATCTCGCGGTGATGTGGCAGCCAACCGGCACGCGCATCGATCAGCGGCGAGGCGACGGGGGCAATAGTGCAACGCTCCCCGAGGAGAGCACGAAGGACACCGTTAAAACCATCCGCGCAGGGAAGGCCGGGCGACCGGCATCACCTGTGATCCACCCCGTGTGCGTTTTCCATGCATACGGACCGCGGGTGCCGCCGGCGCCCGGCCTTCCCTGCGCCCTCTGGTCTTTCGAGGGGCGCGAACGAACAGCAAAGCTCGGGCGAAAGAAGCCGCGAGAACGTGCAGGTGTGTCTGCGAGGAAGAGGGCGCATGGCAAGAGCAAGCTGGTGCCGCACACTCCGTCATTGCGAGCGCAGCGAAGCAATCCAGAGTGTCTCCGCGGAACGATTCTGGATTGCTTCGCTGCGCTCGCAATGACGACGGGGCGGATAGCGTGGCTCAATCACCAATCAAAAAAGCCCGGTCGCGCTGGCGGCCGGGCTTTTGTTGCGAGAATTGATCGTGCGCGCTTACGCCGCAGTCGAAGCCTTCTGCGCAGCCTTCGCCTGCGCGGCGGCGGCTTCATCCTTGCGGATCTCCGAGAGCTTCTTCTGGACCTGCTCGGAGAAGATGTACTGCGCCGGGCGCTGCTTGGAGAGGTCGATCTCCGGCGCCATCGGGCCGGTCGTCTTGATGCCGCGCAGCGACACCCACATCGCCTTCAGCGGGTTGTTGAGCGCTGCGGTCGCCGCCGTCGGCTCGTAGCCGCAATGGGCCATACAGTCGGCGCACTTTTCGTACTTGCCGGTACCGTAGGAATCCCAGTCGGTGGTCTCCATCAGCTCCTTGAACGTCTTGGCGTAGCCTTCACCGAGCAGGTAGCAGGGCTTCTGCCAACCGAAGATGTTGCGCGCGGGCATGCCCCACGGCGTGCACTCGTATTCCTGGTTGCCGGCGAGGAAGTCCAGGAACAGGCCGGAGTGCATGAAATTCCACTTCTTGCCCTTGCCCATGGCGAAGACGTCGCGGAACAGCTTCTTGGTCTTGGTGCGGTTGAGGAAGTGCTCCTGGTCCGGCGCGCGCTCATAAGCGTAGCCCGGCGACATCGAGACGCCGACGCCGAGCTCGACGGTGAGGTCCAAGAACTTCGCGATCTCCTCGGCCGGATGGCCGTCGAAGATGGTGGCGTTGACGTTGACCGTGAAGCCGCGCGCCTTGGCCGCCTTGATCGCGGACACCGCGCGGTCGAACACGCCCTTCTGCGACACCGCCTTGTCGTGGTGGTCGCGCAGGCCGTCGAGATGCACCGAGAAGAACAGGTAGGGGGAGGGCTCGAACAGGTCGAGCTTCTTCTCAAGCAGCAGCGCGTTGGTGCAGAGCGAGACGAACTTCTTGCGCGCGACGAGGCCGCGCACGATCTCGCCGATCTCCTTGTGGATCAGCGGCTCGCCGCCGGGAATGGCGACCATCGGCGCGCCGCACTCGTCGGCCGCGTCCCAGCACTCCTGCGCGGTCATGCGACGGTTGAGGATCGCGTCCGGATAATCGATCTTGCCGCAGCCGACGCAGGCGAGGTTGCAGCGGAACAGCGGCTCCAGCATCAGCACGAGCGGATAGCGCTTGCGGCCAAGCAGTTTCTGCTTGAGCAAATAGCCGCCGATACGCATTTCCTTGAAGAACGGGATAGCCATTACAAGTTTCTTTCTGGGCTTTGAATTCGGGTGGGTAGCTGGCGGCCAGTTGGGCCGGAAGCCGGAATTCGATGTTTTCCTCGCGTCCCGGCAACACCGAGACCTTCACTGGTCCGATCCGCCGCATCGCTTCGATCACGTCATCCACGAGTACCTCGGGCGCCGAAGCGCCGGCCGTGACGCCGACGGTCCGCGCATCCTTCAACCATTCCGGATTGAGCTCGCTGCCGTCGGCAATCAAATAACTCGCGACGCCGGCCTCAGTGCCGATTTCGCGGAGCCGGTTCGAGTTCGAGCTGTTGGCAGCGCCCACCACCAAGATCACGTCGACCAGCTTGCTCAGGTTCCTTACCGCAGATTGGCGGTTCTGTGTCGCATAGCAGATATCCCGGATATCCGGGCCTTGAATATCTGTAAAGCGGGCCTGGAGGGCGGCAATGATATCCCTGGTGTCGTCGACCGACAGGGTGGTCTGGGTGATGTAGGCCACTGGGCTATCCGCCGGCAGGGTCAGGGCCTTAACCTCTTCAACGCTTTGAACAAGCAGCACCGGCCCCGGGACCTGCCCCATCGTGCCCTCGACCTCGGGGTGGCCGGCGTGGCCGATCAGGATCAGGGTGCGGCCCTTGCTGATGTAGCGCTTCCCCTGATTGTGAACTTTCGTGACCAGCGGGCAGGTGGCATTGAGCACAGGAAGGTCGCGCGCGGCGGCCTCTTCCTCGACGCTGCGGGCGACGCCATGGGCGCTGAAGACCGTGACCGATTTCGGCGGAACCTCGGACAGTTCCTCGACGAAGATTGCGCCTTTGTTCTTCAGGCTCTCGACCACGTATTTGTTATGCACGATCTCATGGCGCACGTAGACGGGTGGGCCGTACTTATCCAGCGCCCGTTCCACGATCTCGATCGCACGCACCACGCCTGCGCAGAAGCCGCGCGGCTGCGCCAGATAAACTTCCATTGGACGCCCATCACGCAAGTTGCACCAATCCGCTTCAAAGTCCCCGGCGGCACCCCGATACAAGCCAAGAGTTGCAATATCCGCACCATTGGTTCGCACATGCGGTAGCCACCCACCCCCGTGGGGGCTCCGGCGCATGGAGGCGCAATACTTTGTGGCAAAAAATCGGCAATAAGGAAAGGTCGGAACTCTGACAGGTCACTTCCGAGGTATTTTAGTAGGGCTCGCGGGGTGCGCAAGTCCGCGGCATTCGTGCATTGTCCTTCGTCACTTTCCCGCCTCAACTCCCCGGCTATACCGGCCGCCCGCATGATTTTGCCACGGTCTCCGCCGTTTACCTCGAACCTTCTCGCGGCGAGAACCATCAAAACAGCAATAGGTTTCGCCCGGGAACTCCGATAAACAGCGGGCGTTTCCGGCAAGCTGTAACCGCAGAAAGAAAAGAAGTGCTGCAAAGCGTCGTCGTTGCCATCGTCAGGGCCTGCACCCGGTTTGCCTCCCTCGTCGTCATTCTCGGGCTCCTGCTGTCGGTAGGAGCGGGCTACTACGCTGCGCGCCACTTCGCCATCAACACCGACATCAACTCGCTGATTGCCCAGAATCTGGACTGGCGCCAGCGCGACCAGCAGTTCGATCGCGCCTTCGACCGCGATGCGACGATCACGGCGGTTGTCGAGGCCAAAACCCCGGAAATGGCGAGCGCGGCGGCGGACGCGCTCTATGCCAAGCTGAAGGACGACACGACCAACTTCCAGTCGATGCAGCAGCTCGGCAGCGGCGAGTTCTTCGAGAAGAACGGCCTGTTGTTCCTGCCGACCGAGGAGGTCGCCAAGATCACCGGCCAGTTCGAGTCAGCCGCGCCCCTGATCGAGATCATGGCGGGCGATCCCTCGATCCGCGGCCTCACCGGTGCGCTGGAGACCGGACTTGCCGGCGTCAAGCGCGGCCAGGTCAAGCTCGACAACACCGAGCGGCCCTTCAACCTGATCGCGCAGACGGTCGAGACCGTGCTCAACAAGGGCAACGCCAGCTTCTCCTGGCGCGAGCTCGTCAGCGACGAACCGTTGAAGGATTCGGACAAGCGCGCCTTCATCGAGTTCAAGCCGATCCTCGATTACAACGCGCTGGAGCCGGGCAAGGGCGCGACCGACGCGATCCGGAAAGCCGCGGCCGATCTGGATTTCCCGACCAAATACCAGGCGCGGGTGCGGCTGACCGGCCCGGTCCCGATCGCCAACGAGGAATACGCCACCGTCCAGGAAGGCGCCGTGGTCAACGGCATCGGCACCGTCCTCGTCGTGCTGCTGATCCTGTGGCTGGCGCTGCATTCGGCGAAGATCATCTTTGCGGTGTTCATCAATCTCTTCGTGGGCCTTGCGATCACGACCGCGGCCGGCCTGATGATGGTCGGCTCGCTCAATCTGCTGTCGATCGCCTTCGCGGTGCTGTTCGTCGGTCTCGGCGTCGATTTCGGCATCCAGTACAGCGTCCGCTACCGCTCCGAGCGCTACAAGCATGATAACCTCTCCGGCGCGCTGGTGCTGGCGGCCAAGCGCTCGGCGGTGCCGCTGTCGCTGGCGGCAATGGCCACCGCGGCGGGCTTCCTCTGCTTCATGCCGACCGATTACAAGGGCATCTCGGAGCTCGGCCAGATCGCCGGTGTCGGCATGCTCGTGGCGTTCGTGTCCAGCATCACCGTGCTGCCGGCGCTGCTCAAGCTGCTGAACCCGCCCGGCGAGCCAGAGCCCGTCGGCTACGCTTTCCTGGCGCCGCTCGATCACTTCCTCGAAAAGCACCGCGTGCTGATCGTCGGCGGCACGCTGCTGCTGGCGCTTGGCGGCCTGCCGCTGCTCTACTTCATGAAGTTCGACTTCAACCCGATGAACCTGCGCAACCCGAGGGCCGAATCGATCGCCACCTTCCTCGACCTGCGCAAGGACCCCAACACCGGCGCCAATGCCATCAACGTGATGACGACATCGGAAGAGCAGGCGAGGCAGGTCGAGGCAAAGCTGGAGAAAGTGCCCGAGGTGCTCAGGGTGATGTCGCTCGACAGCTTCGTGCCGCAGGACCAACCGCCGAAGCTGAAGCTGCTCGCGCAGGGGGCCAAGGTGCTGAACCCCGCGCTGAACCCCGATCAGATCGATGCGGCGCCGACGGACCAGGAGAATGTGGAGTCGCTGAAATCCTCAGTCGACAATCTGCGCCGAACGGCAGGTGATGCGAAGGGACCGGGGGCGGTCGCCTCGCGCCGTCTTGCAGACGCGCTCGAAAAGCTTGCCAATGGCGACGAGGCCACGCGCAACAAGGCGCAGGACGTGTTCGTCACGCCAATGAAGATCGTGTTCGACCAGCTCAGGAACGCCATGCAGGCCGAGCCGGTCACCCTGAAGTCGCTGCCGCCCGATCTCGTCAGCGCCTGGAAGAGCAAGGACGGCGTCATCCGAGTCGAGGCGCTGCCCAAGGGCGATCCCAACGACAACGACACGCTGCGCAAGTTCGCCGCGGCGGTGCTCGCGGCCGAACCGACCGCGATCGGCGGACCGGTCTCGATCCTGAAATCCGGCGACACCGTGGTGAAGGCGTTCATCCACGCCGGCATCTACGCGCTGCTGGTGATCGGGATCTTGCTATGGATCACGCTAGGCCGGTTCGTCGACGTGCTGATGACGCTGGTGCCACTTCTGGTTGCCGGCGCGGTGACGCTCGAGATCTGCGTGTTGATCGGCCTGCCGCTGAACTTCGCCAACATCGTTGCGTTCCCGCTGCTGCTCGGCGTCGGCGTCGCCTTTAAGATCTATTATGTCGTGGCCTGGCGCTCAGGTAGGACAAACCTGCTCCAGACCAGCCTGACGCGCGCGATCTTCTTCAGCGCGCTGACGACGGCGACCGCGTTCGGCAGCCTGTGGCTGTCCAGCCATCCCGGCACGTCCAGCATGGGCAAGCTGCTGGCACTCTCGCTGGTGACGACGCTCGCGGCGGTGCTGCTGTTCCAGCCGGCCCTAATGGGCAAACCCCGCAATCTCAGGGAGTAGGCAGATGTCGCCGACGGAGTCGGCGGCGCCCTTCTGCCCGGGCTTGGCTGCGCCGGCGGCCTTCGGAGTTGCGGGCGCGGGCGTGGTGGTGCCTGTCGTGGCTTGGGCTGCTTGGGCCCCTTGGGGTTTCGGCGCGGCGCCGCCGGATTTCGGCGCGCCCTTGGCCATGGCGTTCACAGGACTCGAGGGGATCGGCGGGCCGACCCGGGTCCAGGTTTCGCCGCCGCAGAGGAAGCCCATCACGCAGCCCTTGATTTCGAGCTGATCGGGACCGGCCGGCGTGATGGTCGCGCTGTAGAGCTGGCCATCCTTGGCGTTGTAGACCTGTCCTTCCCACTGATCGACGCCGGGCTTCTTCTTCATGTCGATCAGGGTTGCCATGCCCAGCGTCGGCCTGTTCTTTTTCGAGACATCCGGATTGTTCTCGTCGCGCCCACCGGGCTGCTTTTCCCAGGAAACCGCGCCCCACATGCTGCCATAGCATTGGGCGACACGAATGTTGGCGACGCCGTCGGCGACCCGCCAGTCGCCGGTCGGGTCGGCGGCGAGGGCCGGGGTCAGGCAGGCGTAACCGCCAGCCAGTATTATTCCGGTGTAAAGGGCCAAACGCATGAGTGTTCCTTGGCAGTGCAACATGGTCTAAAGCTGTGCTTGCGAAGATGGTCCGAAAAAGGGCAAAAGGCCGCACAGACCGTTTTCAGTAACGCTCCGTTTTCAGTTGACGAGACGGCCCTCAAGCGAAGTATGTAGCGGATGCACAGCCCAAATCCAGACATGTCTCAGCTATTCGCGGACCGTCAGGCCCAGCGCAGCACCCTGCATAACCGGTATCTGAACGAGCAGTTCGTTCGGGTTCTCAAGACCATCGGCTACGATGTCGGCTTCCAGAAAGGGCAGGGGCAGTATCTCTACGACCGCGAGGGCGCTCGCTACCTTGATCTGTTGTCCGGCTTTGGCGTGTTTGCGATCGGGCGCAATCATCCTGTCATGCGGGATGCGCTCAAGAGCGTGCTCGATGCCGATCTTCCCAACCTCGTCCAGTTCGATGTCTCGACGCTCGCCGGCGTGCTGGCCGAACGGTTGCTGAAATACGTTCCCTATCTCGACAAGGCGTTCTTCGCCAATTCCGGCGCGGAATGCGTCGAGGCTGCGATCAAGTTCGCGCGCGGCGCTACCGGCCGGCCCGGCATCGTGTATTGCGCCCATGGCTATCACGGCCTGACCTATGGTGCGCTGTCGCTGACCGGAGACTCGAATTTCCGCACCGGCTTCGAGCCGCTGCTCCCGGGCTGCACCCCGATCCCGTTCAACGATCTGGCCGCGCTCGAAAAGGCGCTGGCCTCGCGCGAGGTCGCGGCCTTCGTCGTCGAGCCGATCCAGGGCAAGGGCGTCAACATGCCCACCGACGAGTTCCTGCCCGGCGCGGCCGCGCTCTGCAAGAAATACGGCACGCTGTTCGTCGCCGACGAGATTCAGACCGGCATGGGCCGCACCGGCCGCTTCCTCGCGGTCGAGCACTGGAACGTCGAGCCCGACATGGTGCTGCTGTCGAAATCGCTGTCGGGCGGCCATGTGCCTGTTGGCGCGGTGCTGACGCGCAAGAGCATCTTCGACAAGATTTTTAATCAGATGGACCGCGCCGTTGTGCACGGCTCCACCTTCTCCAAGAATGACCTGGCGATGGCCGCTGGCATCGCCACGCTCGATGTCATGGAGTCCGAGAAGCTGATCGAGGCCGCCGCCAAGCGTGGCGCCGAGCTGCGCCTCGCGCTGACGCGCATGGTGCCCGGCTACGAGCTGTTGAAGGAAGTCCGCGGCAAGGGCCTGATGATCGGCATCGAGTTCGGCCCGCCGAAGTCGCTGCGGCTGCGGGCCTCCTGGAACGTGCTGGAGACCGCCAACAAGGGCCTGTTCTGCCAGCTTATCACCGTGCCGCTGTTCAAGGATCACAAGATCCTCACGCAAGTCGCCGGCCATGGCAGCCACACCATCAAGCTGCTGCCGCCGCTCACCATCACCGAGGAAGACTGCAGCTGGATCGAGCGCGCCTTCGACGACGTCATCGCCGGCAGCCACAAGGTCCCCGGTGCGATCTGGTCGCTCGGCAAGACGCTGGTCGACAACGCGGTGCGGCGGTCGGCGTAGCAATCGTAGCCCGGATGGAGCGAAAGCGAAATCCGGGACTGTCGAGACAGGCAAGACCGTCTCCGGATTGCGCTGCGCTCCATCCGGGCTACGAGCCCGACTTACCCTCCACCTTCGCCATCGCCGCCTCGAACTTGTCGACGAATTCGGCGAGCTCGTCGGCACCGAGATCGCTGACGGCCCAGAAGTTCAGGCCGCGCTCGCCCCAGCGGCGGCAGTTGAAGCCCTGCATGGTTTGGGTCTTCGGCGGCCGGTGCTCGGTGCTCGACGTTTGCGACACGAACAAATTGATCACGTGTTGCCGGCGCCGGTAGACCACCGCGCCGATGGCGCGGGCATCGATATAGTCGAGCCGGCCGCCGACCAGCGTGAAACCTTGCGCGGTGAGGTCGATCACCGGCGGGGCGACGTCGAGCTTGCCGTTGAACCACGGCTTGACGGTGTGCTGGTCGGTCGAGACCACGTCGGTGAGGTGGCCGGCCTGGAGCGAGCGCAGATGCGCGGAGACGACCTCCGACAGGATGCGCTGCTGGTCATCCTGGCGCAGCACCACGGCGACGACGCCTGTCGCGGCGAGCGCAGAGACCGCCGAGCCCATGGCAAAGCCGCGCAGCACGGAGCGCCGCGTCGGCTGGCGCTGCGGCTGCGGCAGCGAGGCTTCGATGCGGGCGCGCAGGCTTGCCGGCGCGGTGTAGCGCAGATTGGTCTCGGCGAGCACGCGCTGCATCTCGCGCTGCGCGGCAAACTCGGCTGCGCAGTCCGGGCAGCTCGCGATATGCGATTCGATCTCGCGCGCGTGGCCGGCATCGAGCTCGCTGTCGAGCAGCGCGTGAAGCAGGATCCTTGCTTCGTCGCAGGTCATTTCGCTTGCTCCTCTTCCGCCATCCAGGCCGCGCGCAGCATGGCGCGGGCGCGGGCGAGGCGGGACATCACGGTGCCGACGGGGGCGCCGACGGCCTCGGCGATTTCGCGATAGGACAGGTTGTTGATCTCGCGCAGCACGAAGGTTTCCTTGAACGGCTCGGCGAGCGCGTCGATCAGTTTGCGGATCGCGCCGACATCGCGGCTGCGCACCATTTCGGTCTCCGGGCTCGCCTCGGCCTCCTGCCAGAGCGGCGTCTGCTCGGCGGCGCCGGGCGTATCCTCGATCGCGCTCGGTCTGTGCGCGCGACGCGCATATTCGGCGTTGCAGACGTTGCGCAGAATGGCGAACAGCCAGGGCTTCATCGCCGGGCCGCGGTAGCTGTCAAAATGCTTCAACGCTCGCAGATAGCACTCCTGCACCGCGTCCTCGGCGTCGGAGGCATCGCGCAGCAGGTAGCGTGCGAGCGTGTAGACGTCGTCGAGATAGGGCAGCGCCGCCTCGCGGAAGCGCTGTGCCTTCTGCACATCGTCGGTGGCGGGCATCGCTCCTCGCTTTGCCTCTGCTTCTTGTTTTGCCGTGATCGAAGACGCACGCGCCCGGCCGGCGTGGGACCACCGGCCGGGCAAGACGTTGATGCCTTGGTTGGAGACGTTACTCAACCTTGATCATCCCCGTCATGTGCGGGTGCAGCGAACAAAAATACTTGTAGTCGCCCGCATTTGTGAAGGTGAACGAGAACTTATCATCGGTATCCAGGGTCTTGGACCTGAACCTGCCGGCCGACACCACGGTGTGCGGGATGTCGTCCCGGTTGGTCCAGGTCACGGTGGTGCCGACCTTGATCTTCAGCTCGGCCGGCTGGAACACGAAATTATCGATGTGCACGTCCATGTCGTCGGCGCGGGCGCTTGTTGCTGGCAACAGGATGGCCGCGATCACGGCGGCACCGAAGTCGCGGCGGTTGAGTGTCCTCATTGTCTGATTCCGTTCAGCCTTAGCCCTGCAGCGGCGTGTCGATGATGGCGAGCCGCTGCTCGTTCTGCTTGAAGTTGATGCTGGCTACCCCAAGCATGGAGCGCAGCCTTGCGTCCTCGACCTTCATCGGGCCGGGCGAGGGCGCGGCTCCTGGTGCCGGCTGCGGGAAGGCGGTCGAGCGCGCGGTGTGGAAGGTGACGTTACCTTCGACCTTCTGCATCACCTGATGGATGTGCCCGTTCAGCACGGTGACCGAGCCAAAACCCTTGACGTATTCGAGCGCGCGGCTTCCATCCTCAGTGCCCCAGCCCCATTGCGGATAGACCGTCCACAGCGGGATGTGCGCGAACAACACGATCGGCGTCGATTTCGACTTGCCGCGCAGATCGTCCTCCAGCCAGGCGAGCTGCTCGGCGCCGAGATTGCCGAGGCCGCCGGCCTTGAGGTCGACGACGTTGACGAGGCCGATGAAGTGCACGCCGCCGGCATCGAAGGAGTACCAGCCGTGGCCCTTGGTGCCGCGGCCGTAGCGCTCGCGATAGAGCTTCACCTCCTCGTCGATGAAGTCGTGCTCGCCGGGGACGTAGTGCACGTCGAGCTTGGTCTGCGAGATGATGCGCTCGGCGTTGTCGAACTCGGCAGCTTTCGACAGATGCGTGATGTCGCCGGTGTGGATCATGAAGGAGGGTTTCGCCGGCATCGCATTGATCTTACCCACGGCTTCCTCCAGCGTGCCGAGCGCGTTGGGATTGGCCGGCTTGTCGAACCCGACATGGCTGTCGCTGATCTGCAGGAAACTCATGCCGGGCGTCACCGCTGTTGCGGCCTCAGCGGAATCAATGATGCCGAGCGAGCGCGGCACGCCGCCCGTGACGGTCCAGAGCACCCCGGTGCCGGCCCAGGTCATGCATTCCAGCACCTTGCGGCGGCTGACACCGTCGTCCCCCTGATCTTGTCCGCTCATTGCGCTTCTCCTCTCGCCCGGAATTGGGCTTCGGGAGAGGTGATCGAGGGAGGGACGGGTTTATTCGCGGGACGGCGCTGACGATTTCGTGAGTATCTCGGCGCCGGCCGGCCGCATGACTGGGCGCATCGCAACAACCAATGGATGTTCACAACTTAGATTAAGAGTAATTCTAAGTCATTGATTATCAAGGATTCTTTGTTGACCCGTGGAACTGGTCATGGTCTTAGCACCCCTCGAAATTTGGGGGCGATGATATGGACTTCGATGCGAGATTGACCGGCCGCGTTCGCGGAGAGATGAGCCGTGCGAACTCATCTTGCTCACACGCAAGGCGGCGGTTGCAGGTCACAGCAAGCGTATTTGCGTTACTCGGAGGCAGCGATGCCGTCGCCCAGCAAGCATCACAGAGCGTTGTGCTGCCGGCGATCTCCGTCGAAGCTCCTCGACGTGCCTCGTCAGTTGCTCGCGCGGAGTCGAATCGAACAACGAGTGCCAGTCGGCGTCGGAGCCAGTCCTCAAACCAGCGCCAGGGTGAGTCCTCAAGTCATCGCCAGGAGCAATCCTCCCTGGAAAAGGTCGCTGGCTTCGGTAAGACGGGTACTCGCATCGCCGACATGCCGCTCAACATCCAGACCGTACCTACGACGCTGACCCAGGAACAGGGGGGGACTGAGCTGCGCCAAGCCATCCGCAATGTCAGTGGCATTAGCGAAGGCGGGCTGTCGAGCTATGGATTCTTCGATCGCTTCAGCATCCGTGGCCTCGACGTCAATTTCTTGGTCAACGGCCTTTTCGATGCGCCGGTGGTCATGGGCTATCCCCGCTCGCTCACAGGCGTCGAACGGATCGAGGTCTTGAAAGGACCGGGCTCAGCGCTGTTCGGCAGCGGGACGCCGGGAGGCACGATCAATCTCGTCCGCGCACCTCCCAGTACGGTACCAGCATATTACCTGGACCAGAGCGTCGGCTCCTTCAAAACATATGAGACGACTTTCGGCGCCACCGGCCCGACGACGGCGCCCGGTCTGAATTACCGGATCGACGGGGCGTACTTCACCTCTGAGGGCTTCCGCGGTCTTTCCAGGGAGAACATCGAACTCCTGCCTTCTTTCACATGGCAGCCCAACAGCGACCATCTGGTCACGGTGAATCTCGATCTCCGCCATCTGGAGCGCACGCCCGATACCTCCGGCATTTTGTTTCGTGGTAACTCCCTCCTGCCCGTGCCCCGCGAGACCCGTTATTACACGCCCTTCGCAAAGGGAAATCAGGATATCGCTCGGTTGGCGGTCACGGACGAGTGGCGGGTTTCAGATTTCCTGACCATCAACAATCGTTTCAGCTTCATGCACAGGGATCTCGACATCCTCCGCAATGCGGGCGGCAGAGTTGTCGGCGACGCCACGTCGATGACGGGCCGCATTCTGCGATCGCAGCAGGATAACTGGAACGACGTCGACTACCAGTTCGAGCCGGTTTGGCGATTTGCGACGGGCAGCATCAATCACACGTTGCTCACCGGATTCGAGGTTCAGCAGCACAACGTCATCTCTCGGCGCGACAGTGCAAATCTGCCGAACATCACCGATGTCTTCGCCCCGGTCATCCCGGAGCAATCGATGGCCGGGCTGACATTTACGCCAGTCTACAACAACACCATCGATGCGACCTATGCCAGTTTCTACGCCCAGGATCAGATCGACGTTACGGACCGCCTCAAGGTGCGCGTCGGGTTGCGTTATGATGATTTCGCAACCACACTGACGCAACGGCTCAGCAACGCAAGGGACAGCCGCGAGGACGGAGCGGTGAGCTACAATGCGGGTCTAGTTTATCACCTCACGTCCTGGTTCTCGCCCTTCATAGGGACATCACGGAGCAACTTCGCTCTCCTGAGCACGGAAACTCTGGTCAATAATATCCGCGCCCCGGAGCAGGCGACGCAATATGAAGGTGGAATACGGCTGTCGCCATTCGGTAACCACTTGATCGCGACCTTCTCCATTTTCGAAACGACACGCGAGAACTTTCTGCAGACCGTCGGAACGCAGGTCTTCGCAATCGGAGAACAACGTACGCGCGGCTTCGACATCGATCTGGAGGCTCGGCCATTCGAGGGCACATCCATTCGTGCCAACTACACCTACCAGGATCCGCGGTTGACGAATTTCCCATCCGAACCTCTGTCGGTGGGAACTATTCCGTTCGGCATACCACAGAGCATCTTCAATCTCTGGATCACCCAAGATATCCCCTCGGTGCCCGGACTGAAGATCGCCGGCGGCGTCCGCTATCGAGACCGTGTCTTCGCGGAGAACTACGGCACAGCGATCAAGGAGGGCCACAGCCAGCGTGTACTGCCCTCCTATGCGCTGGTCGACGCTGTCATATCCTACGACGTCAAGCCCAATTTCCAGATCAGCGCCGGTGTTTCCAACCTCTTCGACCAAACCTACTATGTCACGCCGGTGAACTGGGGCGCGCTGCCCGGGGAGTCGCGCACCTTCTTTCTCCGTGGTCGGCTCCGGTCCTAATGCTCGATTTGCCAGCGCCGGCAGTTGCGGACGAGGCGGCACGGCGTTCCCGTGCTCGTCGCGCTTTCTTCCTGCGCTGGCTCCGCCGCGTGCATGTCTGGCTCGGCCTCTGGGGCGCCGTGCTCGGCTTGTGCTTTGGCGCGACGGGAATTCTCCTGAATCACCGCGCGACACTCAAGCTTCCGCTTGCCGAGACGACTCGGAGCAACTTTCAGCTTGCCCTGCCTGCTGAGCGTCCCGAGACGATCGAGGCTTTCGCCGCTTGGGCGCAATACTCGCTATCGCTCTCGCGACCTGCGACCGGCACCACGATTGAGGCGGCGCAGAATGTGCTGTGGGGTGACAGTGCGATTCGGCAACCGGAGCGCTGGCAAGTGCGCTTCAATGCTCCTCGGTATTTGATTCAGGTCGAGTATTGGCGAGGCAACAGCTTTGCCAGTGTTCTGCGGTACGACGCAAACGTCTTCGCAACACTCACGCGTCTGCACAAGTCAGAAGGAGTCGGAGTCGCGTGGATTCTGCTCGCCGATTCCATTGCAGGCAGCATTATTCTGCTTGCGGTGTCGGGCCTGCTCATGTGGAGCCAGCTAAGAGGTGGCCGGCTAGCCATACTTCTGGTCGTCGCTTCCGCCGCTCTAACTCTTGTGATCGGCTGGCAATCGTTATGAGGCTGCACGCGTGCGGCGGCAATCCATCATCCCCCTGGTCTTCTCCCTCGGTCCAGAATTGGGCTTGAGCGGTGCGTGGTCTCTATCGCGCATCTTCCAAGATCATCGTCGCCCCCTTCTCCGCAATCATTGCCGTCGGCGTATTCGTGTTACCCGAGGTTATCGTCGGCATGATCGAGGCATCGACGATGCGCAAGCCGGACAGTCCGTAGAAGCGCAGGCGCTCGTCAACCACCGCCATCGGATCGTTCGCCGTGCCCATCTTCGCCGTGCCGACGGGATGGAAGATGGTGGTGCCGATGTCGCCGGCGGCTTTTGCGAGGGAGGCATCGTCGTCGCCGACGGAAGGCCCGGGTAGATATTCGCTGGGCCGGTACTTGGCCAGCGCCTTCTGCTGCATCAGGCGTCGCGTGGTGCGGATGGCGTCGGCGGCGACCTGGCGGTCGTCGTCGGTCGACAGATAGTTCGGCGCGATGATCGGCTTCTCGTCCGGCGTCGCCGAACGAAGCCGCACGGTGCCGCGCGAGGTCGGCTGCAGATTGCAGGCACTGACGGTGATCGCAGGGAAACGATGCAAGGGATCGCCGAACTTGTCGAGCGACAGCGGCTGCACGTGGAATTGGATGTTGGCACGGGCGCGCGTCGCATCGGAGCGCGTGAAGATGCCGAGCTGCGACGGCGCCATGGTCAGCGGCCCGCGGCGGCGGAAGGCGTAGTCGAGCCCCATCAGGCCGCGGCGGAACAGATTGTAATAGGTCTCGTTCAGCGTGCGCACGCCCTCCACCTTGTAGATCGCGCGCTGCTGGAGGTGGTCTTGCAGATTGCGCCCCACACCGGGCTTGTCCATGACGAGGTCGATGCCGAGCGGCGACAGCCAATCGGCGGGGCCGATGCCGGAGCGATGCAGCACCTGCACCGAGCCGATGGAGCCTGCCGAGAGGATCACCTCGCGCTTCGCACGCGCCTCGATGATCTCGCCGTTCTGGATGAAGCGCACGCCGACGGCGCGGCCCTGCTCGATGATGAGACGGTCGACCAGCACGTGCTTCTCGAGCCGCAAGTTCGGGCGGTTCAGCGCCGGCTTGAGGAAGCCACGCGCCGACGACCAGCGCCGTCCGCGCTTCTGGTTGACGTGGAAATAGCTGGTGCCTTCGTTGTCGCCGGTGTTGAAATCCGGGATGCGCTTGATGCCCATTTCTTCTGCGGCGTCCCCGACAGCGTCAAGAATGGCCCATGACAACCGCGGCGCCTCGATGCGCCAGCCGCCGCCGGCGCCATGATGCTCGCTGGCGCCGAGAAAGTGGTCCTCGAGGCGCTTGAACAGCGGCAGCACGTCATCATAGCCCCAGCCGGTCAGCCCAAGCTGGCGCCAGTGATCGTAATCGGCGGCCTGTCCCCGCATCGAGATCATGGCGTTGATCGCCGAGCAGCCGCCGATCACCTTGCCGCGGGGATAGGCCAGCGCGCGGCCGTTCAGACCCGGCTCGGCCTCGGTCTTGAACATCCAGTCGGAACGGGGATTGCCGATGGCGAAGAGATAGCCGACGGGGATGTGGAACCAGATCCAATTGTCGTCGCCCCCGGCCTCCAGGATGAGGACGCGGTTGTTGCGATCGGCCGACAGCCGGTTCGCGACGATGCAGCCGGCCGTTCCGGCTCCGACGACAATGTAGTCAAACTCACCTTCAAGCCGCCTCGGCATTCTGCTTCCACCCGGATGGTCCCTTAACGTTCCGTCCTAATAGGCAGACCCGCCGGACCGGGACAAGCCCGGCTATGCCCGTTTGTCAGGGCCAGATCCCGATCCCCGGGAGTTGGGTGGACTGACGCTTGCATGGTAGACAGTCCTGTATTCCCAACAAGGCTTGAGACCCTCCATGCCCATCGTGAACCGTGTCGCCGACCTCCAACCCGATATTCAGGCCTGGCGCCGGGACATCCATGAGCATCCCGAGCTGCTGTACGACGTCCACCGCACCGCAGCATTTGTCGCGGATCGCTTGCGGGAGTTCGGTTGCGACGAGGTCGTGACCGGCCTCGGCCAGACCGGCGTGGTCGGCGTGATCAAGGGGAGCAAGCCGGCCGGCGAGGGGCTCAAGGTGATCGGCCTGCGCGCCGACATGGACGCTCTGCCGGTGGAGGAGCAGACCAATCTGCCTTACGCCTCCAAGACCCCCGGCAAGATGCACGCCTGCGGCCATGACGGCCACACTGCGATGCTGCTGGGAGCCGCCCGCTATCTCGCCGAGACCCGCAATTTTGCCGGCGATGCCATTGTGATCTTCCAGCCGGCCGAGGAGGGCGGCGCCGGCGGCGCGGCCATGGTCAAGGACGGCCTGATGGAGCGCTTCGGCATTGAGCAGGTCTACGGCATGCACAACGGTCCGGGCATCCCGATCGGCTCGTTCGCGATCCGGCCGGGTCCGATCATGGCGGCGACCGACGAGGTCGACATCATGATCGAGGGCGTCGGCGGCCATGCCGCGCGTCCGCACAAATGCGTCGATTCCGTGCTGGTCGGTGCGCAGGTGATCACGGCGCTGCAGTCGATCGTCGCGCGCAGCGTTGATCCCCTAGAGTCGGCCGTGATCTCGATCTGCGAATTCCACGCCGGCAATGCCCGCAACGTCATTCCGCAGACCGCGACGCTGAGAGGTACCATCCGCACGCTTTCGCCGGAGGTACGCAAGCTGGTCGAGAAGCGGGTGCGCGAAGTCGTGGCTGGCGTGGCGCAGATCACCGGTGCCAAGATCGACCTGCACTACAAGCGCAATTATCCCGTCGTGAACAACCATGCGGCGGAGACCGAGGTGGCGCGGCGCATTGCCACGCAGGTCGCGGGCGAGGCCAATGTGCACGAGATGGCGCCGCTGATGGGCGGCGAGGATTTCGCCTACATGCTGGAGGCGCGGCCCGGCGCCTTCATCTTCTGCGGCAACGGCGACAGCGCCGGCCTGCATCACCCCGCCTACAATTTCAACGACGAGGCGATCGTCTACGGCACCTCCTACTGGGTCAAGCTGGTCGAGGAGCAGCTCGCGGCCTGAACATCGACGTCATCCCGGGGCGCCTCGCAGAGGCGAACCCGGGATCTCGAGATTCTCCGGTGCGCAATTGCGCACCGTAGTTCGGTCCTGCGGACCGCCCCGGAATGACAACCTGAATGCAAATGGCCGGGCCAAGCCCGGCCAAGCGCGTTGATGGAATATCGTTCTACTCAGAACATCCGCGAGAAGATCACATAGAGCGTGGCCGACAGCATGATCGCGCAGGGCAGCGTCAGCACCCAGGCCATCAGCAGGTTACGGATGGTCGACCATTGCAGGCCCGAACCGTTCGCGGCCATGGTGCCCGCGACGCCCGACGACAGCACATGCGTGGTGGAGACCGGCAGGCCGAACACGTCGGCGGCGCCGATCGTGGCGGCGGCCACGAGCTCGGCCGAGGCGCCTTGCGCATAGGTGAGATGCGACTTGCCGATCTTCTCACCGACCGTGATCACGATGCGCTTCCAGCCGATCATGGTGCCGAGGCCGAGGGCGATGGCGACCGCGATCTTCACCCAATTGGGGATGAACTTCGTGGCGGCGTCGAGCGAGCCCTTGTAGGCGTTCAGGGTCGCGATCTCCTCCTTGTTGAGATCGTTCTCCTTGTCCTTCATCAGGAACCGGATCGCTTCCGAAGTCATGTACATGTCGTTGCGGGTGTTGCCGACGGCTTCCGCCGGCACCTTGTTCAGCGTGCCGTATTTGGCGACCTGATCGCCGACGTCCTTCACCAGCACGGCGAGCGAGGGATAGGTGCCCTCGTTGATGTGGCGCAGCGTGATGTACTGCGTCACGGCGGGGCGGGGATCGCCGATGATGCTGTGGCCGGCGCCCTTCGCGGAGATCACCTTGGCGGCGGCATCCGAGGTCTTCTGGAACTGGACGACCTGGGATTCCGGCAGCGCGCGGTTGAGCGCATAGGCCGTCGGCACGGTGCCGATCAGGATCAGCATGATCAGGCCCATGCCCTTCTGGCCGTCGTTCGAGCCGTGCGCAAAGCTGACGCCGGTGCAGGTTGCGATCAGCAGGCCGCGGATCCAGAGCGGCGGCGCCTTGTTGCCTTCGGGCGCGGAATAGAGCGCCGGGTTGCGCACGATGAACTTGAGCAGCAGCAACAGCGTGGCGGCGCAGATGAAGCCGAACAGGGGCGACAGCAGCAGCGCGTAGCCGATCTCGGTTGCCTTGGTCCAGTCCACGCCCGAGGTGCCGTCGCGGCCGCGCATGACGGCGTTGGCGACGCCAACGCCGATGATCGAGCCGATCAGCGTGTGCGAGGAGGAGGCGGGCAGGCCGAAGAACCAGGTGCCGAGATTCCACAGGATCGCGGCGATCAGCAGCGCGAACACCATCGCGAAGCCGGCGCTGGAGCCGACCTGGAGGATCAGCTCGACCGGCAGCAGCGAGACGATGCCGAAGGCGACCGTGCCGGAGGACAGCAGCACGCCGAGGAAGTTGAAGAAGCCCGACCACATCACCGCGACTTCGGCCGGCAGCGAATGGGTGTAGATGACCGTGGCCACCGCATTGGCGGTGTCGTGGAAGCCGTTGACGAACTCGAAGCCGAGCGCGATCAGCAGCGCAATGAACAGGAGGATGTAGGGCAGATAGGTCGTCACCCGCGTGCCGGTGGCATTGACGTCGACATAGATGCTGTAGGCGACGAACAGCAGCCCCGCGGCGAGGATGCCGAAGAACAGGATCATCGTCAGCGGATTGAAGCCCTTGTCGAGATTTGGTCGCGAGGCCGGCTGGACGGGCGCGGGATCTGCTACCGCGCGGTCGAATGCAACATCGGTCATGTCTGGACGCCCCTTAACTCTCAGGTAAGGGTATTGTCCGTGATGGATTTGAAGGCTGGATGACAACCAAGGCGCGAAAGCCGTTTTCCTGCCAGTCTGCCGTTTCCCTGCTAGTACTTAGGCAGCCCGTGCGGCCTTCTTCTGCAAGCCGGCGGCGATCTTCAAATCCTCGACAAAGCGCTGATACTCCAGCACCTTGGCTTCCGGATCGGGCAACCGCAGCAGATAGGACGGATGCACCGTCACCAGCGCTTTGCGCCCGTCGGGAAGGTCGATGAGCCGGCCGCGGTTCTTGCCGATCGGGGTGATCTTGCCGAACACGCTTTGCGCTGCAGTTGCGCCCATCGCCACGATGAGATCCGGCTGGATTGCCGAAACTTCCCGCTCATACCATTGCCGGCACGCCCGGATCTCCGGCGTCGTCGGTTTCTGGTGCAGGCGGATCTTTCCGCGCGGCACGAATTTGAAGTGCTTCACCGCGTTGGTGACATAGACCTTCTTGCGGTCGACGCCGGCCTCCTCCAGCGCGCGGTCGAGCATCTGGCCGGCCGGACCGACGAAGGGGTGGCCGGCGAGGTCTTCCTTGTCGCCGGGCTGCTCGCCGACCAGCATGATATTGGCGTTCTTCGGGCCCTCGCCGAACACGGTCTGCGTCGCATCCTTGTAGAGATGGCAGGCGCGGCAATGGGCGGCTTCCTCGCGGAGCGTTTCGAGATCGTCGACAGCTGACTTGCGTTTCATCGGAGCCTCCGGAGGCGGGATGATCCGCCCGCCGGTCCAGCGTTCGGCGTCGGCGAGCAGAGGTTCAAGTATCGAGGCTTCCGACAGGTTCCTGCGGCGCGTGTTCGGCGCCTCCGGCGTGAACGGGTGGTCCGGCCGAAAGTGGCGGCGCCAGGTTTCTTCCAACCGGTTCGGGGCGGGCAACTCCGATTGGTTGATTCCCGGCGTGAATGTGATCGCGTGGCCGTCCCAATGTGCGCAAACGTCCGGCGTGAGGATCGACCAGGGCATGTCGGCGTAGCGGCGCGCGAAGAAGGGGGCGGCAAATTCGACGATATGATGCTCCGGCACGAACCAGGCGGCGTAATGGGCCTTGTGCTCGCGTCCGATTTCGCGGAAGCGAACGACGTCGCGCATCCGCTGCACGTCGCGATGCACGTTGCCGGCCATCGCTGTCGCCAACGCGACGTCGGGATCTGTCCTGATCTCGAGCAGATCATGGTCGCTCCGCAGCCGCCACAACAGGCGATAGAGCAGCGCAAAGCGTTCACTGTCGCGGTGCAGGGCTGCGATGCGGGCGAGCGCGATGAAATTGGCCGGCACGCTGAAGGTGCCGTCGGTTTCGATCGGCGGAAGGCTGGGCGCTTCGCAAAGACCAGCCGGCACCGCGTCTTTCGCGCGGCCCTGCACGCTCCAGGTCACGTCGGCCGGCGCGATCTGATGCAGTGCGAGCGCGCGGGCGGTTTTGCGCCAGCTCTCGAAATCGGTCTGGCTGTCGAGAGTGATGAGGTACATGGCACTTGAATCCTCTTGATTCTGCTCATGAATCCGACTGGACGCCAATTCGATTGACTCTTGGGGCGCCGTTAGCTTTATATTAGAACATATCATGAACAAATGAGCCAGCCGCGGGTTCTCTTTCGAGAGCCATCGGCAATCACCTCTGAAGGAGCGGCGAGCATGAGCGGCGCACGTGGAAGCGCGCTTGCGATCTTGCGCGGCCAGATCGAGCGCATCGAGACGGCGGAGGTCGTGCATCAGCGCGATCGCGTCGCGCTCGGCCACAGCGAGGCCGACAGCGCGCTGAAGGGCGGGCTCGCGCGCGCGGCGATCCACGAGGTGTTTTGCGAGGGGCGCCAGGGCGCGGCCGCCACCGGCTTCGTCATGGGGCTTGCGGAGCGCGTCTCAGCGCGTCGGCCGCTGCTGTGGGTGCGGCAGGATTTCTCAGAAATAGAGACGGGCGCGCTGTCGATGAGCGGCCTCGCCGAGCTCGGCCTCGATCCGCGCCGCGTGGTGATGGTGCGCGCCGCCGATGTCGAGAGCGCGCTGCGCACCTCGGCCGACGCGCTCGCCTGCGATGCGCTGGGCGCCGTCGTGCTCGAGCTCTGGGGCGAGATCAGGCAGTTCGATCTCGTGGCGAGCCGCAAGCTGACGCTGGCCGCGCAAGGCTCAGGCGTTACCGGTCTGATGCTGCGTATGGCCGCGCAGCCGCTGCCTTCGACTGCCGAAACGCGATGGATGCTGCGCGCGGCGCATTCACCGCCGGGTGCAGCTTCAATGCCTGCGGCGCCTTGGAGTGCCTGGGGCGCGCCGCGCTTCGATGCCGAGCTCTTGCGCAATCGTCATGGCCCGTGCGGCCGGTGGATCATGGAATGGAATTGTGATGAGTGCCAGTTCAGTGAACCGTCGACGTATTCTCAGCCTGTGGCTGCCGCGCCTGCCCATCGACCGGATCCAGCGGTTCCTTGGCAGCGCCGGACTGGGTAAAGCCAATAATGAGCCGAGCGTCGTCGTCATCAAGGACAACAACGCGCTGGTGATCCATGCGCTGGACGAGGCCGCCGAGTGCCTCGGCCTGTACATCGGTCAACCCTTGGCCAATGCGCGGGCGATGTGCCCGGACCTGAAAGTGTTCGACGCCGATGTCGTGGCTGATGCGAAGACGCTTAGCGATATCGCCGACTGGTGCGACCGCTTCACGCCGCTGGTGGCGCTCGATGCGCCGCACGGGCTGTTTCTCGACATCACCGGCTGTGCGCATCTGTTCGGGGGCGAAACCGCGCTGTTGCAGACACTGGTCCGCGCGCTCGGTCGGCAGGGCTTTGCCGTCAGCGCGGCGATCGCCGGCACGTCGGTCTGCGCGCGCACGCTGACGCGGCGGGCTACAGGCACCATCGTGGCCGATGGCGGAGAGGCGGAGGCGATTAGCGGGCTGCCGGTCTCCGCGCTCGGTGCGGGCGAGACCATCACCACCGGCCTGCGTCGTGCCGGCCTGAAGACCATCGGCGATGTCGCCTCGCGCGAGCCGCACGAGATCACGGCGCGGTTCGGCGCGCGGTTCTCCACGCTGCTGGCGCATGCGCTGGGGCAGGGCGATGCGCCGATCAACCCGCGCAAACCGTTGCCCGATTACATCGTCGAGAAGCGCTTTGCCGAGCCGATCGCGACCGACACCATGATCGCGATGACGTTGTCACGGCTGGCCGACACGTTGATCGCGTCCATGGAGAAGCAGGGCAAGGGCGCACGGCGTCTGGAGGCCGCCTTCTTCCGCACCGACGGCGTGGTGCGCGCGATCACGGTCGAGACCGGACGTGCCGTGACGCGAAGCGCCGTGATCGACCGCCTGTTCCGCGAGCGCCTCGATGCGCTCGCCGATCCGCTGGATCCCGGCTTCGGCTTCGACATGGTGCGCCTGTCGGCGAGCCGCACCGAGATCGTGGTGCAGGAGCAGCGCGATCTCGACGCCCATGTCCACGACAATGACGAGCTCGCCGCGCTGATCGACCGCATCGCCGCGCGCATCGGGGGAAAACGGGTCGTCGTGCATCTGCCTGAGGATACCCATATCCCCGAAAACGCGGTGCTGGCTGCATCGGCGCAGCATCACCTCACGTCGGCCATGCAGGCCGAATGGCCGGCGCGCATCGAGAGCGAGCCGCCGTTGCGTCCCTTGCGGCTGTTCGACAAGCCGGAGCCGATCAAGGTGCCGTTCGCGACCGTGCCCGACGGCCCGCCACACCAATTCACCTGGCGCCGCGCGCTGCATGCGGTGGTGCGGGTGGAGGGGCCCGAGCGCATCGCCATGGAATGGTGGCGGCAGGACGGCAAGCAGCTGACGCGGGATTATTTCCGTATCGAGGATGCCGAGGGCCTGCGTTTCTGGATCTTTCGCGACGGTCTTTATGAAGGAGAGGTGTTCGACGGCGACGGCAAGCCCGCTTCTCCCGGCTGGTATGTGCACGGTCTCTTCGCATGAATACGCTTAGCTATGCCGAGATCGGCATCACCACCAATTTCTCCTTCCTGCGCGGCGGCTCGGATCCGCGCGCCTATGTGCATCAGGCCAGCATCCTCGGCATTCCCGCGATCGGCATCGCCGATCACAACACGCTCGCCGGCGTGGTGCGGGCCTACAAGGAGCTCGACAATGCCGAAGTGCTGCACAAGCCGAAACTGCTGATCGGCGCGCGCATCGTCTTCATCGACGGCACGCCCGACATCCTGGTCTATCCGCGCGACCGCGCGGCCTATGGCCGGCTGTGCCAGCTTCTCACCCGGGGCAAGCGCGGCGACGACATCACGCGGATCGAGAAGGGCGAGTGTCATCTCACCTTTGCCGATCTCCTGGAGTTTTCGGAAGGCCAGCTCCTGGTGTTGACGCTGCCGCATCGCTTCGAGCCGGCGCAGGCGCTGGATGTTCTCGCAAAGCTCAAGGACAGTCGTGCCGAGGACGTGTGGCTGGCGGCGAGCCTGCTCTATCGCGGCGACGACAGGCGTCGCCTGGCGCGGCTCGATGATCTCGCTGCAAAGGCAAAAGTGCCGCTGCTTGCGACCAACGAGGTGCTCTATCACCACTCCGCGCGCCGTCCTCTCCAGGACGTGCTGACCTGCATCCGGGAAAAGACCACGATCGACGTGATTGGGAAGAAGCTCGAAGCCAATGCCGAGCGGTTCCTGAAGACGCCGCGCGAAATGGCGCGGCTGTTTCGCGATTTCCCCGAGGCGATCGCGGAGACCATGCGCTTTGCGGACAAGATCGACTTCTCGCTCGACCAGCTCAAATACCAGTACCCGGACGAGCCGGTGCCGCCGGGCAAGACCGCGCAGGGGCATCTTGAAGATCTGACCTGGGCCGGCGTCGACAAATATTTCGGCGGCGAGATCGACGACAAGCTGCGCGGGACGCTGAAGAAAGAGCTCGCGCTGATCGCCGAGCTGAAATACGCGCATTACTTCCTCACCGTGCACGACATCGTCCACTACGCGCGCAGCCAGAACATTTTGTGCCAGGGGCGGGGATCGGCGGCGAACTCGGCCGTCTGCTACGTGCTCGGCATCACCTCGGTCGACCCGACCAAGGTCGATCTGTTGTTCGAGCGCTTCATCTCCAAGGAGCGGCTGGAGCCGCCCGACATCGACGTCGATTTCGAGCATTCGCGGCGCGAGGAGGTGATGCAATATGTCTACCGCCGCTACGGCCGCCACCGCGCCGCGATCATTGCCACAGTCATCCATTATCGCCCGCGCAGCGCCATCCGCGACGTCGGCAAGGCGCTCGGCCTGACAGAGGACGTCACCGCCGCGCTCGCCGATACCGTCTGGGGCAGCTGGGGCAAGGGCCTCAACGACATGCAGGTCAGGCAGGCCGGGCTCGATCCGCAAAACCCGATGATCAATCTCGCGGTCGAGCTTGCGACCGAGCTGATCGAATTCCCGCGCCATCTCTCCCAGCATGTCGGCGGCTACGTGCTCACCCAGGACCGGCTCGACACCTATGTGCCGATCGGCAACGCCGCGATGGACGACCGCACCTTCATCGAATGGGACAAGGACGACGTCGATGCGCTCAGCATGATGAAGGTCGACGTGCTGGCGCTGGGCATGCTGACCTGCATCCGCAAATGTTTTGATCTGATCGATCAGCACAAGGGCGAGCGTCTTGTGCTGGCGAGCGTCCCGCAGGATGACCCGAAAGTTTACGACATGCTGTGCGCCGGGGAATCGCTCGGCGTATTCCAGGTCGAGAGCCGCGCCCAGATGAACATGCTGCCGCGCCTCAAGCCGCGGACCTTCTACGATCTCGTCATCGAAGTCGCGATCGTGCGCCCCGGGCCGATCCAGGGCGACATGGTGCATCCGTATTTGCGGCGGCGGAACGGGCTTGAGCAGGTGAGTTATCCCTCGCCGTCACCGGATCATGGCGACAAGGACGAACTCTACAAGGTGCTGCACAAGACGCTCGGCGTCCCGCTGTTCCAGGAGCAGGCGATGCGCATTGCGATCGAGGCCGCACATTTTACGTCCGAGGAAGCCAACGGCCTGCGCCGCTCGATGGCGACATTTCGCAATGTCGGCACCATCGGCCAATACGAGGAGAAGCTGATCGGCAACATGATCCGGCGTGGCTACGATCCTCAATTCGCCAAAAGCTGCTTTGACCAGATCAAGGGTTTCGGCTCCTACGGTTTTCCCGAGAGCCATGCCGCGAGCTTTGCACAGCTGGTCTACATTTCTTCGTGGCTGAAGCACTACCATCCCGACGCCTTCTGCTGCGGCCTCCTGAACTCGCAGCCGATGGGCTTTTATGCGCCGGCGCAGATTGTCGGCGATGCCCGCAAGAACGGCGTCGAAGTCCGCGACATCGACGTGTCCTATAGTTTCGCGCAGAGCACGCTGGAGCAGGGAAGCGGAAAATATTGCGCCGTACGCCTCGGCTTCCGCCAGATCGACGGTTTTCACTGGCTTGATGAGGACGAGGAGCGGCTCAAACGCTCACAAGCGTCATTCCGGGATGGTACGAACGGGACCGCAAAGCGGCCCGGAGCACCAGACCCGGAATCTCGAGATTCTCAGGTGCGCAATTGCGCACCCCAGTTCACGCTTCGCGTGCCCCGGAATGACAGCATGGAGAGAGTGCCCGACTGGGCCGACCGCATCGTCGCCGCCCGCAACCGCCGTCCCTTCACCTCGCTGGAAGATTTCGCCCGCGACACCGGCCTGCCCAAGCGCGCGCTGATCCTGCTGGCGGATGCCGACGCCTTCCGCTCGCTCGGGCTCGACCGGCGCGAGGCGCTGTGGCAGGTGCGGCGGTTGCCCGACGACGTGCCGCTGCCGCTGTTCGAGGTGGCGACCGCGCGCGAGCAGCCGGACGAAGGCGCAAGGCCGCTGCCGGTGATGCCGCGTTCCGAGCAGGTGGTCGCGGACTACCAGACCATCCGGCTGTCGTTGAAGGGCCATCCGATGGAATTCTTGCGCGAGATGTTTACGCGTGAGCGCGTCGTCGCCTGCAAGGACATCAGCCATGAGAACGAGCGGCGCCGCGTCCGCTGCGCCGGCGTGATCCTGGTGCGGCAGCGGCCGGGCAGCGCCAGCGGCGTCGTGTTCATGACGCTGGAGGACGAAACCGGCATCGCCAATGTCGTGGTCTGGCCCAAGATCATGGAGCAGTACCGCAAGGAGGTGATGGGCGCGCGCCTCATCCTGGTCGAGGGCTACATCCAGAGCAGCCCTGAAAAGGTGACGCATCTCATCGCTCAGCGCATGGTCGACCGCTCGCACGATCTAGTCGGATTGGCCAACGATGCGCTCAGCCCTAAGCATCCGATGCCGGCAGGCGCCACCGTCGTCGAACCGCTGAACGAAGATCCCCGCGCACTCGCGGACATGCCCGCGCAAAAAATCCGCCACCCCCGCAACGTCCGCATCCTGCCGCCGTCGCGGGATTTTCATTGAGCGTCGTAAGGCGGCCTGCCCACCACGCAGTCATTGCGAGCGCAGCGAAGCAATCCAGAGTCTTTCCGCGGAAGCAGTCTGGATTGGCTTCGCTGCGCTCGCAATGACGAATTTGCTGACGCGATCGCGCGCTACACTCTCAGTCGTCATACCCCGCGAAAGCGGGTATCCAGTACGCTGCGGCGCCTCGGCTCAATCACAGCCGCCTCTGGAATACTGGATCGCCCGGTCAAAGCCGGGCGATGACAGTGTGCCCCTCAAAAATTCACCCGGTTCGAGATCGCGCCATCCACGACGAGATTGGATCCCGTCGTGAATCCCGATACCGGGCTCGCCAGAAACACCGCCGCGCTGGCGATCTCCTGCGGCGTCGCCATGCGGCCGGTCGGATTGCGCTTCATCGCGTCCTGGTACCGCTCCGGCATGTTCTGCTCGATCATCTCCCAGACGCCGCCCTTGAAATAGACGGTGCCGGGCGAGACCACGTTGACCCGGATCTTCTTCTTCGCGTATTGCCGCGCCAGTCCTTTGGCCATGTGGATCAGCGCGGCCTTGATCGGGCCGTAGGAGCTGGCCGAGTCCGCCTGCGCCGCGGAGATCGACGAGATGATCACGAAGGCCGCATCGCCGCTGCTGGCGCCGCTCGTCTCGAGAAACGGCCGCGCCGCGTCGAACGCGTGCACGGCACCGAGCACGTCGAGCCGGAAATTCTGCTCCCAGGACGCGGGATCGTGTCCTTGCGCCATCGCGCCGGCATTTGAGAACAGCATGTCGATGCCGCCGAGCTCCTTTGCTGCAGCCTCGATCCAGGACTTCAGCGCCGCGCCGTCGGTGACATCGACCGGGCCGCCGGTGGCGCTGACACCGCTCGCCTTCAACTCCGCGACAGTGGCCGCAACCTGATCCGCGTTGCGCGCGCAGACCGCGACGTTGGCGCCTTCACCGGCCAGCGTCGCCGCAATCGCCCGCCCGATGCCGCGCGTGCCGCCGAGCACGATGGCGTTCTTGCCTTTGAGACCGAGATCCATTGTTGGCTCCTTCTTGTTAGTGCAGCGAGTGTAGCTGCTTCAGGGAATACGCAGAAGCCTCCACATCGTCATTGCGAGCAATCCAGAAATACATCCGCGGAAACAGTCTGGATTGCTTCGTCGCAAGGGCTCCTTGCAATGACATGGAGCGAGATGTGCCCGCCTCACTCCGGCGCCGCCCCCACCGGGGGGCCGCCGGGCGGGCGGTGCAGGAAGGTCAGCGAGACGTAGGCGCCGACCCAGGAGCCGATTGCGGCGAAGGCGACATAGAACGCATTCTCGGTGTAGCTGATCACCGCGTAAGAGGAGAGTAGATACCAGACCGCGCTCCAGGTCGCGGCCGGCACGCGCTTGCGCGCGACCACGGCCGAGGTGAACATCACATAGACCGCGTCGGTGGCCGCTGTTGCGACGAAGACGGCGCCTGCGGTGAGGGGATCGATGGCGGCCATTGCAATCCTTCTTGTGCTGATGAATGGTCGCAAAAACTACAGCATGATCCGGAAGAGTGTGCAGCGGTTTTCCGAAAGATCATGCCCCTGGAAACGGAGAGAAGCGGCCATGCAAAGCCCCGCCGATATTCTCAAGGACATCTGGACCACCGCCGGCGGCGATGCGGCCGCGCTCGATCGCGTGCGGCTGACCGGCACCGAGCCGCAGATCCCATCCTCGTTTCGCGTCGCCGTCGCCGGCCAGACGACGATCGCCGCCGCCGGCCTCGCCGCCGCCGAGATCTGGCGGCTGCGCAGCGGGCAGATGCAGGACGTCTCTGTCGAGATGCGCCACGCCGTCGCCGAATGCCGCTCGGAGCGCTATCTGCGTGTCGACCACAAGCCGCCCCCGCCGGCCTGGGATGCGATCGCCGGCGTCTACAGGACCGGCGATCGCCGCTTCGTCCGCTGCCACACCAATTTCCCACATCACCGCGACGCCGTCTGCAAGGTGCTTGCTTGCGAGCCCGAGCACGAGAAGGTGCAGGCGGCGTTGATGCAGTGGAAGGGAGAGGATTTCGAAACTGCGGCCTACGCCGCAGGCGGCGTTGTCGCCTTGATGCGCTCCTACGACGAATGGTCCGCGCTGCCGCAGGCGCGTGCGCTTGCGCAATTGCCGCTGGTCTCGATCGAGAGGATCGGCGAGGCCCGGCCAAAGCCGTGGCCAAATGGCGATCGCCCGCTCTCAGGTCTTCGTGTGCTCGATCTCTCCCGCGTCATCGCGGGCCCCGTCGCCGGCCGCACGCTCGCTGCGCACGGCGCGGACGTGCTGCTGGTGTCAGGGCCGGAGCTGCCCGCCATCCCCTGGCTCACCATCGATACCGGCCGCGGCAAGCTCACCACCTTCATCGCGTTGAAGAGCGAAGCCGGGCGGGCGCAGCTGCGCGAGCTATTGAAGGACGCCGACATCTTCTCACAAGGCTATCGCCCGCGCGCGCTCGCCGCTCTCGGCTTTTCACCGGAGGACGCTGCGCAAATCAATCCCGGCATCGTCTATGTCACGCTGTCGGCCTATGGCCACACCGGCCCCTGGGCCGGGCGGCGCGGCTTCGACTCCTTGGTGCAGACCACGATCGGCTTCAATCATGCCGAGGGGCAGGCTGCAGGCATCGATGCGCGCAAGGAATTGCCGGCACAGATCCTCGATCACGCCACCGGCTATCTGATGGCGTTCGGCGCGATGATGGCCAAGGCGCGCCAGGCGTGCGAAGGCGGCAGCTGGCACGTGCGCGTGTCGCTGGCGCAGACCGGACGCTGGCTGTGGAATCTCGGCCGGCTCGACGGCGGGCTGAACACCCCGGATCTTACGGGCGAGGCCGTACATGCTGCGTTCATCGAGAGCATGCCATCTGGCTTCGGCACGTTGAAGGCGGTGCGCCATTCCGCGCTGCTATCGAAGACGCCGGCGCGATGGAGCCGCCCGGCGATGCCGCTTGGCAGCCATCCGGCACAGTGGCCGGTGCGAAGCTGACAAGAAGCTGACACGTCGCAAAATTTTAACGCCAACCGCGAGGGGCCAAGCGTTTTTTAGGTTGTTTGAAATCCCAATTCGGCACTATTAGCGCGACCGATGAGGCAGTCATTTGCCGAGATCGTCGCAGACACGACCGGGCCCCATGGTAGTTGAAAATACCAAGCGATTGCAGGTGCTTACGAAACAGCGGGTGATCACATCCGTAGTTTTACTAGTTCTTGCCGGCGCCGGTGCCGGGGCCTACGGCGTTCTCTCTTCCGGGGCTAAGGAAAAGAAGCACTCCGAGATCTCGAGCCAGTCGCGAAGGAATGCGCAGACCTTCACGCCGACGCCGTCCGAATGGGCGACGCTGACGATCGAGCCGGTCAAGGCCAAGAGCTTTCGGGCCGAGTATGTCACCGAGGGCAAGGTCGCGGTCGACGAAGACCGCTCGACGCCGGTGTTCTCGCCCTATGCGGGCCGGGTCACCAAGCTGCTGGCCAAGCCCGGCGAGATGCTGAAGCAAGGTCAACCGCTGTTTACGATCGAGGCCGCCGACACCGTGCAGGCCCAGAACGATTTCATCGCGGCGATGACCTCGCAGAACAAGGCGAGGTCGGCGCTCGAGCTCTCCGACATCCAGTTCAAGCGCGCCAAGGACCTTTATGAGGGCCATGCCATTCCGCTGAAGGATTATCAGCAGGCGGAAGCGGCCCAGGTCCAGGCGCAAAACGATATGCGCTCCTCGGTGACGGCGCTGGAAGCTGCGCGCAACAAGCTGCGCATCCTCGGCTTCACAGAGGAGGCCATCAAGACGTTCCAGGAAAAAGGCGTCATAGATCGGGAGATCACGATCTACTCGCCGATCTCCGGCACCGTCGTGCAGCGCAAGATCGGCCCCGGCCAATATGTCAGCGCCGGCGCCAGTGATCCGGTCTTCGTGGTCGGCGACCTCTCCACGGTCTGGCTCACCGCCTTCGTGCGCGAGAGCGATGCGGCCGCGGTGTGCATCGGGCAGGACATCACCGTCAACGTGATGGCGCTGCCGGGCCGTCCGTTCACCGCCAAGATCAACTACGTTGCCGCCGCGATCGACCCCACCACCCGCCGCCTGCTGGTCCGCGCCACCATCGACAACAAGGACGGGCTGCTGAAGCCGGAAATGTTTGCGAATGTCACGATCTATTCGGCCGGCGACCGCGCCGCGCCGGCAGTGCCGAAGCAGGCGCTGATCTATGAAGCCGACAAGGTCCGCCTCTGGGTCGCGCGCGAGGACAAATCGGTCGAGCTGCGCCAGATCAAGATCGGTCTCATCAACGGCAACCTCGTCGAGGTCACGAGCAACCTGAAACCCGGCGAACAGATCGTCGTCAAGGGCAGCCTGTTCATCGACCGCGCGGCGTCCGGCAGCTGATCGACGACCCAAAGAAATTGAAGACCTGAATGGATCGTCTCGTTGCCCTTGCCGTCAACCGGCGCTTTCTGATGGTCGGGATGTTCGTCGCCGTGCTGATCGGCGGCCTGATCGCGTTCAACCAGCTCAACATCGAGGCCTATCCCGACCCGACCCCGCCGATGGTCGATATCGTGACGCAAAGCCCGGGCCTGTCGGCCGAGGAGATCGAGCGCTACATCACGATCCCGATCGAGACCCAGGTCGCGGGTCTGAAGAACCTCACGACCATCCGCACCATCTCGCTCTACGGCCTCTCCGACATCAAGCTGCAGTTCTCCTTTGCCTACACCTATGACGAGGCGTTGCAGCAGGTCTTGAACCGTCTGGCGCAGCTCGCGCCGCTGCCGGGCAACGTGCAGCCGCAGATCTCGCCGCTCAGCCCGATCGGTGAAATCTTCCGTTATCGCCTGGTCGGCCCGCCGAACTACAGCGTGCTCGACCTCAAGACCATCCAGGACTGGATTCTGCAGCGCCGCTTCCGCGCCGTGCCCGGCGTCATCGACGTCACCGGATGGGGCGGCAAGAGCAAGACCTACGAGCTCCAGGTCGATTTCAACAAACTGGTCGCCAACGGCCTGACCCTGCCGCAATTGCTCCAGGCGGTCGGCAATTCCAACGTCAATGTCGGCGGCAACACCGTCAATATCGGCCAGCAATCGGCCGTGGTGCGCGGCGTCGGCCTGATCCGCTCGATCGACGATCTCGCCAACACCATGGTGGCTCAGACCGGCGGCAATCCGGTGCTGGTCAAGGACGTCGCAACCGTCACTGTCGGCCAAAGACCCCGTCTCGGCATCGCCGGCCTCGATGATTCCGATGACATCGTGCAGGGCATCGTGCTGATGCGCCGTGGCGAGCAGAGCTCGCCAACCATCAAGCGCGTCCACCAGCTCGTCCAGCAGATCAACAACTCCAGCATCCTGCCGCCCGGCGTGCGCATCGAGCGCATCTACGACCGCGGGGACCTGATCGAGCTCACCACCCACACCGTGCTGCATAACATGGTGATCGGCATTTTGCTGATCGTGCTGTTGCAGTGGATATTCCTCGGTGATCTCCGCAGCGCGCTGATCGTCGGCGCCACCATTCCGTTCGCGTTGTTCTTCGCCGTCATCATCCTGGTGCTGCGCGGGGAATCGGCAAACCTCCTGTCGGTCGGTGCGATCGATTTCGGCCTGATCGTCGATGCCACGGTCATCATGGTGGAGGCGATCTTCCGGCGCCTGACGCAGACCACGCCGATGTCGGAATCCGAGCATATGTCGCCCGAGACGCTGTTCGGCATGAAGAGCCATGCCATCCTCAGCGCGGCCGCCGACGTCTCGCGATCGATCTTCTTCGCCGCGGCGATCATCATTGCGGCCTTCCTGCCGCTGTTCACGCTATCCGGGGTCGAGGGCAACATCTTCGGGCCGATGGCTCGCACCTATGCCTATGCGCTCGCCGGCGGGCTCCTTGCGACATTCACCGTGACACCGGCGCTCTCCGCAATCATCCTGCCTGCGCATGTCGAGGAAACCGAGACGAAGGTGATGCTGATCCTGCACCGGTTGTACTCGCCGTTGCTGCATTGGGCGGTCGCCAACCGCAATATCGTCCTTGGCGGTGCGGTCGGCCTCGTGCTGATGACGGTCGCGCTCAGCCGGCTGCTCGGCCTCGAATTCCTGCCGAAGCTGGAGGAGGGCAATCTCTGGATCCGTGCCACGCTGCCGCCGACCATCTCGCTCCAGGAGGGCAACAGTTACGTCAACGAGATGCGCAAGGTGATCCGCGCCCGGCCCGAGGTCGAGTCCGTGGTGTCGCAACACGGCCGTCCCGACGACGGCACCGACGCCGCCGGCTTCTTCAACGCCGAGTTCTTCGCTCCGCTCAAGCCCGTGAGCCAGTGGCCCGGCACCCGCGACAAGGAAGAGCTGACAGCGGAGCTGCTCAAGCAGCTCGACGATCGCTTCCCCGGCGTTGAGTTCAACTTCTCGCAATACCTCCAGGACAACGTCTCCGAAGCCGTCTCCGGCGTGAAGGGCGAGAACTCGATCAAGCTGTTCGGCAGCGACCTTCAGGCGCTCACCGACACCGCCAACAAGATCAAGTCGGTGCTGGCCACCGTGCAGGGCGTCACCGACCTTGCGGTGTTCACTTCGCTCGGGCAGCCGACCGTTCAGATCGACATCGACCGCGCCAAGGCCGCGCGCTACGGCCTTGCTCCGGGCGACATCAACGCCACCATCAAGGTCGCGATCGGCGGCGACACCGCCGGCGACCTTTATGAGCCCGGAAGCGACCGCCACTTCCCGATCATCGTTCGCCTCGCGCCGGAGTACCGCCGCAGTGCCGAGGCGATCCAGAATTTGCGGATCGGCGCGCCCGGGCCGAACGGTACCGTTACGCAGATCCCGTTGAGCGAGGTCGCCACCATCAGCCTCGTCTCCGGCGCGGCCTACATCTATCGCGAGCAGCAGGAGCGCTATCTGCCGATCAAGTTCTCGGTGCGCGAACGCGATCTCGGCAGCGCGATCCGCGAGGCGCAGCAGAAGATCGCCGAGCAGGTGCAGCTGCCGCCGGGCTCGCACATGGAATGGGTCGGCGAGTTCGGCAATCTCCAGGACGCGATCCGGCGGCTCTCGATCGTGGTGCCGATCTCGCTGGCGCTGATCGGCGTGCTGCTCTGGTTCAACTTCGGCTCGATGACCGACACGCTGCTCGCGATGAGCGTGATCCCGATGGCGATCTTCGGCGGCGTGCTCGGCCTGTTGATCTCGGGCACAGCATTCAGCGTCTCCGCGGCGATCGGCTTCATCGCACTATTCGGCATCGCCGTGATGGACGGCATCATCATCCTGTCGCAGTTCAACCAGCTCATCGAAGAAGGCATGGACCGCATGAGCGCGGTGGTGCGCACCGGCGAGCTGCAGCTCCGGCCCGTGCTGATGACCTGCGTCGTCGCAGGCGTCGGCCTGCTGCCGGCGGCGCTGTCCGAAGGCATCGGCTCACAGGTGCAGAAGCCGCTCGCGGTCGTCGTCGTCACCGGCATGATGCTGGCGCCGGTCGTGATCCTGGTGACCTTGCCGGTCCTGATCTCCTTCTTCTCCCGCCGCGCGCGCTGACCGTCAGAACCCGTAGAGCCGCGCCGGATTGTCGACCAGGATCTTCTTGCGCACCTCGGCATCCGGCGCCCACACCGGAAGCTGGTTGAGCAGGCGGCCGTCGTCGATCTGATAAAGGGGCGCGATGTCGGTGGGCCTGCGTCCCTCGACGCGGCTCGAATCCGGATGCGGCCAGTCGGTGCCCCAGACGATGCGGTCTGCATTCGCCGCGATCAGCGCGCGGGCATAGGGCACCATGTCCTGATAGTCGGGCGCGAGCTTCGACGAGCGATAGGCGCCCGAGATCTTCACATAGGCCTTGCCGGACTTCACCAGCGCGACGAGGTCGGAGAAGCCCGGCTGCTCCAGCCCGAGCGAAGCCTCGAGGCCGCCGAAATGGTCGAACACGACGGGCACCGGCGCCGTCTCGACGAGGTCCTTGATCGCCGAAATCATGGTCAGCGTGGTGTAGAGCTGGACGTGCCAGCCGCGCGCCTTCATGCGCTCGACGGCGGCGGTAAAGCGCGGCCGCCCGACATTGGGATCATTGACGCCGCCAGTCGCCAGATTGAGGCGGACGCCGCGGAAGCCGTCTTGATGCATCGTATCGAGCTGGGTCTCGGTCGTCTTGTCGTCGATCACGGCGACGCCGCGCGCATTGGCGCCGCGTGCCTTCATGCCGAACAAGGTCGACGAATTGTCGGTGCCGTAGACGCTCGGCGTCACGATCACCACGCGCTCGATATGCAGCGCCTTGTGCAGTGCGGCCATTTCTTCAGGGCTCGCCGGCTCCGGCGTATAGACCCGCCCCGCGAAGAACGGAAACTTTTCGGGATCGCCATGAATGTGGGTGTGGCAGTCGCAGGCATGCGCCGGGACGTCGAAATTGATCGGCGTCGCGGGCTGTGCCGCACGGGCATGGGCTTTGCTGGTCATGGCTACTCCGGCCGCAAGGGAGGCAAGCAGGACGCTGCGTCGACTGAGCATGGTTTCTCTCCCGGTTTATTTTTTATTGGCGAGTGGGAGGAGAATATCACATCAGCCGGGCAACCGCTCCGTTTCGCTGCATAGCTGCTCGACGAGACCAGCAAGCGGACGAGAGCCGTCCACGCGCACGACCGGGCAGGGGAGGCCCGAGAGCCACGCTTCATGCTTGGCGAGACTGCGACCTTCGCGATCGCCGGCTTCGTAATGGGAGGCCCATTCGACGAAGTCTTCGGTTTCGCCATGGCGCCAGCCGCCCGGCGCGACGGCATCAGCACCGAAATGGGCGGCCTCGCGGGCGCGCAATCGTTTCATCCGGATCTCGCGCGGCGCGGTCACGAAGACGACGAGGTCGAAGTACGAAACGAGCTCCTCACCCCAGCCGGTGACGGATCCGCTCAGGACCCAATCGAGACGCGGCAAAAACATCTCGCGCATCAGGCGCAGGCGGTCGGCGGCGGGGCGCGTCCTCTGGTAGGGCGACACGGTCGGCAGCCAGAAATAGTCGTCGCTGTCGTGATGCGGTAGCGCAAGCTGGCCCGCGAGCGCGCGACCGAGCGTCGTCACTCCGGAGCCAGAGGCTCCCATCAGATGGATGCGGCGGCTTTTCATCGGCATCCACCGAGAGTTTTGAGCCTACTGCCCCGACGGCGTGCGCAGCCCGTGCCAGGCGTCGCGGACCTGATGGTAGTGCACCTCGGGCAGATAGTCCGGCGTGTTCAAGTTCAGCGTCTTGACGTCGAGATGGCCGACGGCGCTGAGCAGTGTGTAGGAGGCAATCACGCGATCGCGCAGCGCGCCGATCAGGCGGGCCTTGGCCTGGATCAGATCGGCCTGCGAGTTCAAGACGTCCACCGTCGTGCGCTGTCCGCCGGCGGCCTCGCGCTGCACGCCCTGCAGCGCGACGGTCGCCGCCTTCACCTCGGACTCCGAGGCCGAGACCGTGATCTTGGCGCCTTCATTGGCAACCCAGGCGCTGACCGCCGCCGTGCGCGCCTGGTTGCGCACCTGGTCGAGCACGAGCCGGCTCTGCGCCGTGATCTCCTTGGCCTGCCGGGTCTGCGCCGCGGCTTGGCCGCCGTCGTAGATCGGCGCAGTGACATTGGCGACGATCGAGGCCTGGTCCTCGGCGAAGGTGCCGAGGGTCGGGTCGTTGTTGCGGCTCTTGCTGGCGCTGCCCTGGATGGTCGCGCTCGGCAGCAGCGCGCCTTCGGCGATGCGGATGTTGGTGGAGGCGACATCGACGTCGAAACTGGCCGCCATCACCGCCGGGTGCTGGCGGATCGCCATCGTCGTGGCGTCCTCGCGGCTCTTCGGCAAATAGCGATCGACCACTTCGGCGGGCTTGAGCTGCGACGGCGCGTTGCCGATCACTTGCGCATAGGTCGCCTGGCTAACGGCCAGCGCGACCTCTGCCGCGTTGAGATCGGCGAGGCCGCGGTTGAGACGGGCCTCGGCCTGCGCCGTGTCGGTCGGCGTGACGTCGCCGGCATTGAGGCGGCGCTGGGTGACGGCGAGCGTCTCGCGCAGGAAGGCGACGTTGGAGCGCTGCGCCTCGACCAGCGACTGGTTGGCGAGCACGTTGGTGTAGGCGGTGACCGCATCGAGCAGCACGCCCTGGCCGACATTGCGCAGCGCCTCGCGCCCCGACTGCACCTGGAGTTCGGCGGCCCGCACGCTGTTGGCGGTGCGGAAACCGTTGAACAGGGTCTGCGTCACGGTGACGCCGATGATCCAGGGTTTCAGATTGGCGGTCTGGATGGTGTTATCGGGCAACAGATTGCGCACCGATTGCAGGCCGGCGCTGAGGCTCGCCATGATCTGTGGCCGGTAGCCGGCAAGCGCCTGCGGTACGTTCTCGTCGGTCGCGCGCTGGCGTGCGCGCTCAGCATTGAGCTGCGGGTTGGTCTGGTAGGCCTTGGCCAGCGCCTCCGGCAGAGCTTCGGCCCAGGCGGCGGAGGGCAGGGCGCACGAGAGCGCCAGCGTGGTCCATGTCGCAAACACGGGACCCACGCCCGATCGATGCCGCGTCACCACGCGACCAGCTCTGGCGGTACGCCCAATCATGTAATCCCGCTTAACCCCGGTCCGCCCCCGCCGACGATGGCCTCTTAGCTGTTTAGCCAGCCGAGGTCCCGCAGGCAAACTGCCGCGGGGAAAACTCCCATGAAATCCGTGCTTGTTGCAGGTGCGTCACAGGATTTCAGCGGGAAAGCGCCAGAGCCTTACACCAGCCTGACCGGTTCGCGCTCTACCGGTTCTTGTTCACCGGCTTGCGCTTCTCGATGAACGCCGCCATGCCCTCGGAGCGGTCCTCCAGCGCGAAGGTCGAGTGGAACAGGTTGCGCTCGACGCTCATGCCCTCGGCAAGCGTGGTCTCGAAGGCGCGGTTCACCGCTTCCTTGGCCATCGCGGCCGCAGGGCGCGACATCGATGCAATCTTCTCAGCTGCGGCGATCGTTTCGTCCATCAGCTTGTCGGCGGGTACGATGCGGCTGACGAGGCCCGAGCGCTCGGCTTCCGCCGCATCCATCATCCGGCCGGTGAGGCAGAGGTCCATTGCCTTGGACTTGCCGATCGCGCGCGTCAGGCGCTGGGTACCGCCGATGCCGGGAATGGTGCCGAGCGTGATCTCGGGCTGGCCGAACTTTGCGGTGTCGGCGGCGATGATGAAATCGCACATCATGGCGAGCTCGCAGCCGCCGCCGAGCGCGTAACCCGCGACCGCGGCGATCGTCGGCTTGCGGCAACGCGCGACGCGGTCGCCGCCGATCGCGGCGAAATCCTCGGAGAACATGTCGATGAAGCCCTTGGGCTGCATCTCCTTGATGTCGGCGCCGGCGGCAAAGGCCTTCTCGCTACCGGTCACGACGATGCAGCCGATGGCGTCATCGGCCTCGAGATCGTCTACGGCGGCGGCGATCTCGCGGAAGACGCCGAACGAGAGCGCGTTGAGCATCTTCGGCCGGTTCAGCTTAATGATGCCGACCGCACCGATGCTTTCGACGATGATGTGTTCGAACGTGCTCATACTCCACCCACGCTTTTCATTGAGCGGGCAATGTGCCCGCTGGCGCGGTGGGCTTCAAGGGGCTACAGGCCGCCGGAACGCGACGAAAGGCGCGTTCCGGACGAGGCCCGCCAGGCCAGTACTCAGGTCGCCAATCGGCCGGCAATCACGCCATGAACATCCGAGCGGCGGACGCCAGCGTCAGCAGCGTGCCGACGCCGATGAAGATCTTGCCGATCAGGGAGCTCTGGTCCCAGGCCGAGCTCTGCTGGCTGCTTGCCATCACCGGCGCCGGCCGTGGCAGCGCCTCGGTTGCGGCAATCACCGCCTTCTGCGCCGGCGGGTTCTCCTGCACGGCGCGATCGATGTCGTTGAGCTGATCGGGCGCGACGACCTGGCTCTCGGGGTTCGCTGCGTCGGTATTATCGGCTGCTGCCTGCACATTGTCGTTGGCGCGGTTCGTCATCGCGGAGGCGGCCGCGGCAGTCGGCGTGTCGGCGGCGAGCTGCGCATTGGCGTTGGCGACGTCGGGCGGCATCTGGCTCGACGCCGGTACCTGACTGTCGGTCTTGTCGTTCTTGGCCTCGTCGGCCTTGGGCGCGGCGTCCTTCTTGTCGGCCTTGTCGTCGGACTTCTGCGTCGTCTTGCTGCTGGTGCGGCGCGAGTCGTGGCGCCGGTGCTTGGCCGTGTCGGCCTGCTTGTCTGCGCTGTCCGCTTTACTGCTCGCGGCCGAACTCGGCGCCGCCTGTGCAACGCCCCCAAACAGCAGGAAAAGCCCGGCCAAAACGATCAGGGCCGCGCGCGCGCTGGTTTTCATCATGTTGACGATCTCCCCAATTCCGCCCGTCCCGGCTGCGAACAGAGACCCTGGGGCGTGACGACAGCGGGGCAGAAAATGGGAATCTTCGGGCTACACCCGGCAAAAACGGGGCAAACCGTCCCCTTGCGACCGGTGGCCCGATGCGGGACGCGCCGATCGGTGTTATGAGCCGTCGCCGATGTTTGCGGCCGCGCCGGTCGCGAGGTCCGGGTCTTGATCACGAGTTCGTGATATGTCCGGCCCCTGCGTAACAATTTGAAAGAGCGGCCGAATTGCATGGTGAGGGCGCGGGTGCGCGGACGTGAGGACGAGTGGACCGGCCTGATGCGGTCGGCCATGGCGGGCGATGACGCGGCGTATCATCGCCTGTTGAAGGCAGTCACGCCGGTGCTGCGCGCTGCCGCGAGGCGCGGCTTGGCGCGGGCAGGTCAGCCTCCCGACCAGGCCGAGGATATCGTGCAGGAGATTCTGTTGGCGGTGCATCTGAAGCGGCACACCTGGGACAGCGAAGCCCCCTTCGCGCCCTGGCTGTTTGCGATCGGCCGCAACAAGCTGATCGACGCGCTCCGCCGGCGCGGCAGGCGCGTGTTCGTCAACATCGACGATTTCGCCGAGACGCTGCCGGGTGAGGCGCCGCAGGAGACGGCTTCGGCTGGCGAGGTCGCCGCCCAACTGGGCACCCTGCCGCAGCGTCAGCGCGACGTGCTGCAGTCGATCGCGGTCGAGGCCGCCTCGATCAAGGATACGGCGGCAAAGTTTTCGATGAGCGAGGGTGCGGTGCGGGTCGCGCTGCATCGCGGACTTGCGGCGCTGACGGCCAAACTGCGGGATCATTAGTCATGGACACCGATCAGCTCATTCGCTCGCTCGCAGCCGACAACGCGCACCGCGCGCCACGGGTCGGCGCCGTGCTGACCATGGCGCTGCTGGTGGCCGCGCCCTTGTCGATCCTGATTTTTGCGACGTTCCTCGGCGTGCGCGCCGACGTGATGAGCGCCATGCGCAATCCGTTCTTCGACATGAAGTTCGCGGTGACGCTGTCGCTCGCAATCCCCGCGATCATCGTCAGCCTGCATTTGTCGCGTCCCGAAGCCCTGCTGCGCGGCTGGGGCTGGCTGCTCCTGCTGCCCGTCGGGCTGCTCGCGGTGGCGATCGGCAGTGAGGCGATGATGGCGCCAGCCATGCCGATGACGATGCGCCTGATGGGCAAGAACTCCAGGGTGTGCCTGGTCGCAATCCCTGCGATGTCATTGCCGCTGCTTGCGGGGGCGCTGTTCGGCCTGCGCCACGGCGCGCCGTCGCGCCCCGCGCTGGCCGGTGCACTCGCCGGTCTGGTCTCGGCCGGGCTCGCCGCGACCCTCTACGCCTCGCACTGCACCGATGACTCGCCCCTGTTCGTCGCGACCTGGTACACGATCGCGACCGCGATGGTGACCGCGATCGGCGCGGCGGTCGGCGCGAGGGTCTTGAGATACTAGAGCACGATGGCATGAGGCTTGATCGCTGCAACGACCGAGGTGCACTCCCTCGCCCCGTTCTTGCGGGAGAGGGTTGGGGGAGAGGGTGTTTCCGCGATGGGACAATTCCCAAGAGGAGAAAGCCTCACCCGGCGCTTCGCCATAGCCGAGGCTTTGCCTCGGCGTCTCTTGAGATGACGGCCGCCGGAGGCGGCCTACGCCTCTCCCGCAAGCGGGAGAGGTGAACCACCCGCGGCAATCGATTCAGCTTAAAGCCATTCCGCTTTAGCCCACCGGCGTCGCGCTCTGCATGCGGTGGAAGCGCAGCACCTGCTGCGCGGTCGATGAGCGCAGGGCCTCGTAGGTCTCGCGCAGCGTCAGCATGTCGGTCTGCGACCCGCCGGAGAGCCTCTCGCGCATGCCGATGATGGCGCGCACGCTCGACCATTGCATGCCCGCAACCTTGGCAAGGATCATCACGCCCTCGGTGCGGCTTTCGATCATCATGGTCTCGGCGGTCTCGACCGCAACGCCGGCGAGCGCGGCGAGCCCGGCATTGGTCTCGTCGAACTTGCCCTGCTCGGCGAAGGTGGTGATCTGGAATTCGTTGAGGCGGCCGTCCTCGTGCAGTGACTTCACCAGTGCGCGCGCCATCTCGGTCTGCCTGGTGATGGCGGCGGCGCGGACCCGCTGGGCCGCCTCCTGCACCACGGTCGACACCTCGTCCGCGAGCTCAGGATGCGCGGCTTCCAGCTTCCGGCGCACGGTCGAGGACGCCTTCGCAACCAGCCTCAGGTAATGATGGCGCGGCAGGTCGGGCCGCAAGCCGATGCAGCTGGCGAGGAGGTCGTCGCGTTCGGCGCGCGTGACGAGGTCGGTGAGACGTTCCTCGGAGAGCCGAGCGCCAGGATTGCGGACGGTCGATTGCACGACGTCCTCGTTGCCGCGTGTCACCAGCACGTCGGTCAGGGCTTCCGACAGAACCCGCCGCAGCGAGATCGCCTTCAGATGGGCCTGGCCCCGCGTGCGCGCGATCTCGATCAGGGTGGCCTCGTCCAGCCGTTCCGATTTCGACAGCACGGGTCCAGCGACCTCGATGACCTCGTCGAGCGCGAGCGTGCGGATGATCTTCGGCGGCGCAGCCGCGATCGGCGCGAGGCGTTCGGCGAGCAGCGCCCTGGCCGCAATCTCGATCTGCTCGATCAGGCACTGGAACACGTCGTCGAACACGCGAATGTGGTCGTCGGAATAGTCGACTGCATTGCCCACGAAGAGATCGGTGACGCGGCGCAGCGTCTCGACCCGGCGCGCAACGGTGCCGTGCGAGAGGGCAGCCTGCAGTTCCTCGAGCAGGTTTTCGGATGGTCTTGCGGATTTGGAAATCATTGCCCTGTCCTGGAGCGTTCGGCCCGGCGGCGGCTTCTGCCGCACCGGAGGAGAATGGATTGGTCAGCTCGTTGCGATGCAGTTGCGCCCTTGCGCCTTGGCGGCATAGAGCGCGCTGTCGGCGCGCGCGAGAAAAGTGTCGGCAGTATCAACGTCGCGCAGCGTCACGACGCCCGCGGAAATGGTCACCCGCATGCCCGGAGAGAATGCGCTCCAGTCGAGATCGGCGACGATGCCGCGCAAGCGCTCGAGCATGTGGCGCGCGCCGTCGCCCGACGTGTCCGGCAGCAGCAGCAGGAATTCCTCGCCGCCGTAGCGGCCGAAACTGTCGGTCGGCCGGATGTTGGCGAAAATGGTGATCGCGAAGGTGCGCAGCACCTCATCGCCAATGGGATGGCCGTGGGTGTCGTTGATGCGCTTGAACCAGTCGAGATCGATCAGCGCGATCGCGCAAGGCCTGGATGCCTGCCGCGACGTTTCGATCTCGGCGTCTAGAAGCCGCATGATGCAGCGGCGGTTGTAGGAGCCGGTGAGTTCGTCGAGCTCGGCCAGTTCCTCGATGCGCCGATAGGCGGCCTTCAATTCGATGCTGCGCCGGTACAGGATCTTGCGCAGGGTGGCGCCGAACAGGCCGAGGAACGCGCACTGGCCGATCACCAGCACGAAGCAGAGCATCGAGGCGGTTCGCTGCAGCCGGGTCGCGACCGGCAGTCCGATCGGCAGGTCCGATCCTAGGAAGACGATGGCGAGTCCGCAGGTGGCAAGGCCCCAGGTGAGCATTGCCTGGCTCGACGTCATGCGCAGCGTGCCGAACGCGAAGATCAGAAACAACACGGCCAGGAACGCGACCCCGACCGTCGGCACCGCGAGCAGGAACAGCAGTTGCAGCGCCATATGCGCCGAGATCTGATAGACGGTGAGGTAATGATCCTCGAACCGGTCGCCGAAACCGGCTTCCGACAGCACCGTGAACGTCCCGATGATCAGGAGGCCGCCGAGCCAGAACAGCGATGGAACGCCCATGGAGATCGTGCCGTCATAGGCGTAGAGCAGCAGGACCGAGGCGCCCAGCGAGTAGCTGGCGACCTGGCCGATATACATCTGGCGGCGCTGCCGGGCCCGGCGCGCCCGGACTCCGGGAGCTGTCGTCTCAGGCGCGAGGACAAGATCCGCGACCTCTGCGGCATTCCTCTCCGGAAAGGACGTCGCGGCCGTGCTCATGGTCCCGCCAATGATGGATGTCAGTGCAAAATCTACGTGGCAAGCCTTTAGGTTTGGTATCCTTCTGGAGCCGAATCCGAACGGTGCAACCCGGAACAAGGTGATCAGCCACCTCGAGAATTTTGCCGGTGATCATGCATCCTTCGCGATGCGGTCGAGCCAAAGCAGGGCTTGGCGCGACAAACGTGGTGCAGGGCTGCTATGGAACCGGAATTGCCCGGCCCGATGCCGGGTGGACCATTCCGCAGGGAAACATCTCAGTATTATGATACCTATCTGGATTGATGCCGCTGACTTAAGCGGGTGGGATAAGAAAAATATGCAGATGTGGGGTAGCTCACACAGGTTCCCGTATGACTGCGGTAGCTTGAACAATTTTGCACCCCCCGTCGAACCGTCCACCGCATCGACCCGACCAACTTTGCGAGACGGCCATTGAGCGTGACACAGGCGGCTTCGGACGAGATCCTGATCGCCAGGATCGCTCAAGGTGACCGGCTCGCCATGCAGGTGCTGTACGGGCGGCACCATGTCAGGGTCTACAGGTTCGGACTGAGGCTCGTGCGGGACGAGCAGGCGGCGGAAGACCTCATCAGCGAGGTGTTTCTCGACGTCTGGCGTCAAGCCGGCAAGTTCGAGGGCCGGTCCGCCGTTTCCACCTGGCTGCTGGCAATCACCCGATTCAAGGCCCTGTCTGCGCTCCGGCGCAGGAAGGATTTCGAGCTGGACGAAGAAGCCGCCAACGCGATCGAGGACACGTCCGACGATCCGGAAACGGTGGTGCAGAAGAAGGATACCAGTGAGGCGTTGCGGGAGTGTCTGACGGGGCTCTCGCCGGAACACCGGGAGATCGTCGATCTCGTCTACTACCACGAGAAATCCGTGGAAGAGGTGGCCGAAATCGTCGGGATCCCGGGGAACACTGTGAAGACGCGCTTGTTCTATGCGCGCAAGAAACTGGCCGAACTGCTGAAGGCAGCCGGCGTTGAGCGAGGCTGGCCATGATGGCTTTGAGCAAGAAGATGCTGGAGCAAGAGCCCAGTGAAATTGAACTGCTGCTGCCCTGGCACGCCGCCGGCACGCTGAACGCGCGCGATGCGCGCCGTGTCGAGGAAGCGCTGGCACGCGATCCCGAGATGGCCAAGCAATATGCCGCAATCCGCGGCGAATACGAAGAGACCATCCATCTGAACGAGAGCTTGGGGGCGCCGTCGGCGCGCGCGATGCAGAAGCTGTTCGCCGCGATCGACGCCGAGCCGGCACGGGCGAGCGGTTCGCTGCCGCTGTCGGCGCGCATCTCGACCTTCTTCGCGAGCCTGTCGCCGCGCACGTTGGCGTGGTCCGCAAGCCTCGGCGCCGTCGCGCTCGTGCTGCAGGCCGGGATCATCGGGGCCGTGCTGATGAAGAACCAGCCGGCGACCTTCCAGACGGCTTCGCTCTCGACCAGCGCGCCGATCACACGCGAGCTCGGTAGCACGGCCGCGCCGGCGCGCGCGCTGGTGCGCTTCACGCCGGAGGCGCGCGTCGCCGACATCACCGCGCTGCTCGACAGCTACCAGGCGTCGATCATCGGCGATGCCAAGGGCGGCATGTTCCGCCTCCAGTTCGACAAGGCGATGAGCCAGGACGAGCTCGCCTCGCTGCTCGGCAGGATACAGCGCGAGAAGTTCGTCAACCTCGCCGTCGCGGCGCCCTAGGCGCGCCGCTGAGCCGATGACGGGCAAATCCGAGAGCAGGGTGCGCGCCGGGGCCTACGCTTCATCGGTCGGCGCCGCGCTTCTGGTCGCCTCCTGTCTCGGCGTCGAGGTTGCGCAGGCGCAGGCGATCATGCGCACGCCGATCAGCGTTCCCTCGCGCACGCCGACCATCACTCCGAGCATTACCCCGCGGGTCAGCCCCAGTGTCGCTGCGCGCGCGGTCAGCGTCGACCGCGGCCCGCGGACGATGGCGACCATTCCCCACACCACGACGTCGCGCGTACGGCCGACGACGCCGGTGCTGCCCTATGCGCGCTATTCGCCGAACCTCTATCCGGCCTGCACCGCTCCCTATCGCGATGCCGACGGCGAGTGCACAGGCCAACCGAACGCAGGCGGCGAGGGCACTGGAAAACCAGGCAAGAAAAGCGCCGGCAAGGGGCGTGGCAACAACACGCCGGTCGCGGCGAACCAGCGCAGCTTCGCCGGCGAATTCGTCGCCGAGATCGACGGTGCGCTGTCGTCGGCCGAGGCCGACGAGTTGGCGCGTCGCCACGGCCTGACCCGCGTCGCCTCCGAGAACTTCCCGCTGATTGGAGCCACGTTCGGCCTGTTCCGCATCACCGACGGCCGGCCGTACGAGACGGTGCGGCGCGAATTCGCGGCCGACGGCAGCGTGCGCTCGCTCCAACCAAACTTCCGCTACGTGCTCCAGGACCAGAAATCGTCGGGGACGACCGAGGGCGATCCCGCGCAATATGCGCTGACGAAGCTCCGCCTGCCGCAGGCGCATACGCTGGCGCATGGAGCCAATGTCACGATCGCCGTGATCGATTCCGGCATCGACGCCAAGCATCCCGAGCTCGCCAATTCCGTCGCCGACAATTTCGACGCGCTCGGCAGTGCCGAGGGGCCGCACGTCCATGGCACCGGCATCGCCGGGGCCATCGTGGCGCATGCGCGTCTCATGGGCAGCGCGCCTGAGGCGCGGATCATCGCCATCCGGGCCTTCGGCGGCGCCAATGGCGGCGCCGAGAGCTCGTCCTACATCATCCTGCGCTCCCTGAATTACGCCGCCGAGCACGGTGCGCAGATCGTGAATATGAGCTTTGCCGGTCCAAAGGACGCGGTGATCGAGCGCGCGATCGCGGCGACGGCCGCGCGTGGCCTCGTGCTGATCGCAGCCGCCGGCAATGCCGGCGCGAAATCGCCGCCGCTCTATCCGGCAGCCAACCCCAATGTGATCGCGGTCAGCGCGACGGATCAGCAGGACAGGCTGTTCTCCGCCTCCAACCGCGGCAACTACATCGCGATCGCAGCCCCCGGCGTCGATATCTTCCTGCCGGCGCCCGACGGCAAATACCAGATGACGTCGGGAACCTCGTTCTCGGCCGCCTATGTCTCTGGCGTCGCGGCGCTGCTGCTCGAGCGCAACTACACTCTGAAGCCGGAAGCGCTGCGCATGACGCTGGCAAGGACCGCGCGCGACCTCGGCTCACCCGGGCGTGACGACCTTTTCGGCGACGGTCAGGCCGACGCATTTGCCGCGGTCATGGCTGTTCCCGCCGACAGCGCGACGCCGGTTGCGGCTGCCTCCGGTACAACAAAACGTGAAGACGCGGGCAAGCGTCGCGACGAGCCCGGCAGCCGTGCGATCGAGCAACCCTCGCTGTCCAGCACGGAAGATAAATCCACGGTTTCTCAGGCAGATAGGCCGGCGACGCGATAGCGGCTGCGTCAATGATGCGCGAGAGGCCGAAGGTCAAAAAAGCGAACCCCGCATTGAACGTTCAGCCAGCTGCCACGACCAACTGATGTGGGAGCGGTCATCCCTCCCCATCAGTCATATCAGGCGCGAGCGCCCATCCACCCCAAGCGCCCATATGGCTCGACCCGTCCGGTTGTCCCCCCGGACGGGTCTTTTCTTTTTGGGGCGTCCGATTTTTTGAGGCTTCGCATTCGTTCAGCTTGCGGTTGAAGATCGCCGGAGCTTTGATCGCCGTCGCTCGCACAACGCGCCGCAAGTCCGTTATGCTTGTGCGAAGCTTGACTCGAAAACACAGCAAATCACCGCACGACTACGGTGTTTGATGACGAATGCCGTGTCGTTGCTGGACAAGTCAAAACTTTTCCACAAAATATTCATGTCGCGTCTAAATTGATTCGTGTGCGTTGCGTCCCCGCGTCCGTATTCTCTCCTGACGGGCTGGTTCATGACACATCGCCAAGGGTTTGTTCGCGACGCGGCTCGCAGCCGCCACATCGCGGCACATTGGTGCGCTCTCGCCGAGCAGCGCCTGCAACATCTCTCCGAGATGTTCGAGACCGGCCGCTGGCGCCGCTATCATTCCGAGATCGCGTTCCTCGAAAACATCCAGGAAGCCAAGCGTGCCGTCCAGACGTGGCGCGCGCTGGCAACCGGCGGGGATGTCGCCGAGGCGGCTGCGAGTGTGACGCCCGCATTCGGTTGGTCGCCGGCGACCATGCCCCGCATGGCGCCACGCGAGCAGCAGGCGCAGACCGTGCAGCCCAAGGCCGTTCATATCGCTCCCGAGACCGCCATGCCGATCAGGCTCGATCCGAAACCGGACGTACTCGCGGAGATCACCGAAGCCCCGATCGCGCCGCTTGCTCCAATCACACCGCGCCCGGCGCCCGCTGCGACGGCACCGCTTACCTTGCCTGTTGCCACGGCGCCGAGCGTCACGCCTGCTGCCATGGCAACACTCCTGCCGCAGTTCTCCCCGCCCGCCACTGAAATCGTTGCGGCCCCCGAGCGCGTCGTCGAGTTCACCCTCAGCCTCGACGGCCTGGAAGCGAAGTACCCGCTGCTGCGGAACGCGTTCTAACGCCGCACCGCATTGCCGCCGACCACCACCTGCGCGAACCGTTGCGCCCCTTCGGCCGACAGATCCGACGTCACGGCACGCGCGTGGTCGAGCCCGACCACGGCGCCTCGCGGCGTTTCCGAGATCATGTTGTTGTTGACGAGCGCGGTGCCGGCGCCCGGCACCACGGAGACGCCGACGCCGGCCAGCGCCTTGCGGATCACGTTCCCCGTGATTGCAACGTCGCGCAGATATTTGCCCCAGCCGGCGACGATGCCGTAGGACGGCGCGTTCTCGATTACATTGCCGGTCACCGAAGAATCCGCTTCGATGTAGATGCCGACGCCGGCATCGTCGTCCGGCGCGGTCCCGATCGGCCGCTTCGGGATCAGATTGCGGATGATGTTGCCCTGGACCACCGCGATGCGGCCGCCTTCGTTGAAATTGCAGACGGAGACGCCGACGGCTGCGCCGTCGACGGTGTTGTTGGCGATCACCGCGGCCTCGAACGCGAACTCCGAATAGAGCGCGACCTCGCGCACGTCGCTGACGCTGTTGCCGCTGATGTGGATGTTCGAGGCGGAGTTGCCGCGCACCGCCGAGTAATCGCAATTCTTGATGCGGTTACCGCGCACGATCACGTTGCCGGCGCGGAAAGCGTTGATGGCATTGCCGTATTGGCCCGAGCCGCCAGGGCCGGCCTTGATCTCCTCGATGCGGTTGTCGGCGACCAGCGTGCCGTCGTCGCCGATCGCGGTGCGCAGGATCTCGATGCCGTTGTCATTGGTGCCGAGAATCGTGTTGCGGGAGACGCTGAGGCCCCTGGCGTCGAACGAGACGACGGCGGTCACCGCGATGTTGGTGAAGATACTACCGGAGATCTCGCCGGCGACCTGCTCGAGCCAGATGCCGCTGCCGCCCGAGTTCGTGATCTCGCAATCGGCGATGCGGACGTCGCGGCTCCCGAGGACATGGATCAATCCGCGCCGCGGGGGCAGTGGGATATTGCCGCCGTCGAAGGTGAGGCCGGTGAGGCCGATGGCATCGGAGCCGTCGCTCTGGATCGCCGAGGCCCCGCCGGTGAAGACCAGCCTGGTCGCACCGCGCACGCCGATCAGTTGCGCGCCGTTCGGCAGGCGCAGCAATCCGCTGCGGTAGACGCCGGGTGGCAGCGCCAGCGGCATTTGCGCCCGCGCGGCCTCGTCGATCGCGCGCTGCAGCGCGCGCGTCTGATCCTCGCTGCTGCCGGGCCGCACGCCGTATTGTGTGGCATCGCGGCCGAGCAGGGACGTCAGCGGCGCCGCGCGCGCGGCGTCAACAGGCATAGCCAGCGCGCCGGCGATGCCTGCGGTTGAGGCTCCGATGAGGTGACGGCGATTGAGGTCCATGACGCGTCCTCCGGCGGACGCGGGAGGTGTCCGCAGCGGTTTGGTAGCGCAGCGCGGCCGGTGCCGTGAGGATTGTTCGCGGTAGGGTTAAATGTTTACGCAATCGGGCTGCGTGACTGCCTTGCCAGCCGCACCATCTCCATCAGCATGGCTTCCCCCGCGTCCACCAGTTCCTCCAGCGTGATCCGCGGCGCGCCCTTGCGCCGGGCTGCGCCGCTCCGCGCAAGCAAGGGAATGTGGATGAATGCCGCGAGCCGCGGCCCGCCGGCCCTCACGTTCTCGATCGCGCGCCAGCTTAAGTAATTGCAGAGATAGGCGCCGGCATCGCGCGAGGGGCGCGCGTCGATGCCGGTGAGGCGTGCCGCGCGCAGCAGCCTTGCGGTATGCGGACCGAACGTCATCGCGTCAGCATGGCCGACGATGCCGCGCTTGCTGGAGCGGGTGTTGGCGGCATCGGGCCAGAGCATTGTGACCGCGTTGCGCGCGCGGGTCTCGATGCGCAGGTAAGGCGTGCGGGCGGCGAGGCCGAACATCAGGAGCGCGTCGGGCTTTTGCGCGGCGAGCACGTCAGGCAATTGGCGGTCGACCGCGGCGTAGGTGACCGGGAAAACGTGGCTCGACAGCTCGACATCGTCGAGCGCCGGCCGGCGCAGCTGCGTCAGCCGCGCCACCAGCGGCTGGGTCGGGTTATAGGGCGCGCCGGGAAACGGTCCGAAGCCGGTGAGCAGAATGCGGAGCTTGTTGCTCATTGCAGCAACTCCAGGATCTGCTCGGCGGCGAGCGCCGGGGTGAGATGGCCATCGGCAACTTCGGTCTCGAGCTTCCGGACTTTCGTCCGCACCGACGCCTCGCTGCGCAGCCGCGCCAGCATGCGCTGCTCCAGCATCGACCACATCCACTTCACCTGCTGCTCACGCCGCCGCGCGGCGAAATCGCCTGACGCGTTCATCGCCTTCCGGTGATCCAGAACCTTCTGCCAGATCTTTGCGATTCCATCGCCTGTCAGTGCCGAATAGGTCTCGACCGGCGGATGCCAATGCTCGGATCGCGGTGCCAAGATCTGCAGCGCGCCGCGATAATCGGCCGCGGTGATCCTGGCACGCTTGAGATTGTCGCCGTCAGCCTTGTTGATGGCGATCATGTCGGCGAGTTCGACCAGGCCTTTCTTGATGCCCTGCAACTCGTCGCCGCCGCCGGGCAGCATCAAGGCAAGGAAGAAATCGGTCATGTCGCAGACTGCGGTCTCGGACTGGCCGATGCCGACGGTCTCGACCAGCACAACGCCGAAGCCGGCCGCCTCGCACAAGAGCATCGCCTCGCGCGTCTTGGCGGCGACGCCGCCGAGCGTGCCCGAGGACGGCGAGGGGCGGATGAAGGCATCGTCGGAGGCCGCGAGGCGCGCCATCCGCGTCTTGTCGCCGAGGATCGAGCCGCCGCTGCGCGCCGAGGACGGATCGACCGCGAGCACCGCGACCTTGTGGCCCTGTTCGATCAGATACGTCCCGAGCGCATCGATGGTGGTGGATTTGCCGACGCCGGGCGAGCCGGTGATGCCGACACGAAACGCCTTGCCGGTGTCCGGCAGCAGCTTCTGCACCAGCTCCCGCGCCAGCGCCTGATGGTCGCCGCGCCGGCTCTCCACCAGCGTGATCGCCCGCGCCAGCGCCGCGCGGCTGCCGGCGCGAAGCTCCTTGGCGAGGGTCTTGATGTCGAGCGAGGACTTCTTCTCAGTCATGCCCTGCTTTACAACGCCCCGGCGGGTCAGGCGAGGGCCGCCCGCCCGATATCACCGGGTCGTTGCCGCGGCTGTCTGCATCGGTTTCACCTTGCGCCACACCCAAACCATCACCGGCCAGAGCAGGGCGCCGATCGCCATCGCGGCGAGGATCGCCGCGACCGGGCGCTCGAAGAACGGCAGCACGCTGCCGTCGGACTTGATCAGCGAGGTGACGAAGGCCTGCTCGACCATGGTGCCCATCACGATGCCGAGCACCATCGCTGCGACGGGATAGCCGTTCGCCTCCATGACATAGCCGATCACGCCGAAGGCGGCGACGGTGACGACGCCGAACATGTTGTTGCCGATCGCGAACGAGCCGACCGCGCAGCACAGCATGATGATCGGCATCACGGTTGAGCGCGGCGCCAGCAGGATGTAGGCGGCGACGCGGATCATGGCGATGCCGAGCGGGATCATCAGGATGTTCGCGATGATGAACATCAGATAGATCGCGTACATGCTCGACGCCTTCTCGGTGAACAGCGTCGGGCCGGGATTGAGGCCCTTCATGTAGAGCACGCCGATCGCGATCGCCGCGATCGTGTCGCCGGGGATGCCGAACAGCAGGGAGGGCACCCAGCCGGACGCGATGCTGGCATTGTTGCTGGCGCCAGCCTCGACCAGGCCCTCGACATGGCCGGTGCCGAACTTTTCCGGCTCCTTGGAAAAGCGCTTCGACATCGCGTAGGACACCCAGGCCGCCATGTCGGCGCCGGCGCCGGGAAGCACGCCGATGATGATGCCGACGATGTTCCCGCGCGTCATCTGCCAGTGATACAGCTTCGTCAGCTTCCACTGGCCGGCCATGATGCTTCCGAATCTTCGCCGCGGCAGTGGCGGCGGTTCCGGCGTCAGCATCGCCCGCATCACCTGCGCCACCGCGAACACGCCGACCAGCGCCGGGATCGGCTCGATGCCGCCGAACAGATCGGTAATGCCGAAGGTGAAGCGCGGGATGCCGCCGGGATTCTCGATGCCGATGCAGGAGACGAGCAGGCCGATGAACATGCCGGCGATCGCCTTCACCGGCGAGGAGCGCGCGACCAGGGTGGCGCACATCAGGCCGAGCAGCGCCAGCCAGAAATATTCGAAGGTCGAGAACGACAGCGCGATCTCGGCGAGCGGCGGCGCCAGGATCATCAGCGACAGCACGCCGGCGATACCGCCGACCGCCGAGAACCAGACGCCGGCACCCAACGCAAGCTCGGCTTGGCCCTTGCGGGTCATGGCATAGGCCTCGTCGGCATAGGCCGCGGAGGCGGGCGTGCCGGGAATGCGCAGCAGCGCGCCCGGAATGTCGCCCGAGAAGATCGCCATCGAGGACGCCGCCACGATGGTCGCAATCGCCGCGATCGGCGACAGATAGAAGGTGACGGGGACGAGCAGGGCGGTCGCCATCGTCGCCGACAAGCCCGGCAGTGAGCCGATCACGAGGCCGTACACGGAGGCTGCGATCATCGCGATGATGACCTCCCAGGTGGAGATCAGCGCGAATGCATCAATCAGGGTCTTCAGCATGGGATTACCAGGGCGTCGGCAACAGGCCGGCGGGCAGCGGCACGCGGAGCAGCTTGCCGAAAATGAGGTGGATGGCGAAGGGCGAGAGCGCCGCGAGCGGCAGCGCCAGCTTCCACTTGGCCCCGAGCGCGGTCGAGGTGACGTAGACCATGATCGCAGCGGTGATGATGAAGCCGAGCCGGTCGGCGGCTGCGACGTAGAACAGCAGCAGCGCCGGCGGCAGCAAGGCGCGCAGGCCGTAGAGCTTACTCTGCGGCGGCGGACTGGCTGCCTGGCCGTTCTCGAACGGCACCAGCTCTTCCTCTTCCTCGAAGGAATGGCCTATGCCGAACACGATGGCGAGCCCGCACAGCGCAAGACCGCAGCCGATCACGAGCGGAAACACGTTGGGGCCGACCGGCTGCCCCGGCACCGGCGGCAAGATGTAGCCGCCATAAGCGGCAGCCGCGCCAAGCACGACGAGAAACGATCCCGTGACGGAGTCGGGAAGACGCATGGGAGGGGTCCTGTGGAGTTTTTTTCTCCCTCTCCCCGTTCTTACAGGGAGAGGGTTGGGGTGAGGGGCTTTCCGCGCTGACGGTGAGAGTTGGACTCGCGGAAAGTCCCCCTCACCCGAATTCGAACAGAGCTCGAATTCGACCTCTCCCCGCGAGCGGGGAGAGGTGAATAATCACGCTTTGCTCAATCCCGCCGCCTTCATTGCCTCGCCCATCTGGGCGTCGCCCTTGTCCATGAAGCTGGCAAACTGGCCGGCATCGCCCCACACCGTGCCGAAGCCACGATTGCTCATGAAGTCCTTGAACTCGGCGGAGTCGTAGACCTTCTTCAGCGCCGCGGTCAGCTTGGTTGCGATCTCCGGCGGCAGGTTCTTGGGCGCGCCGATGCCGCGCCAGGCGCCCGTCGCGTAGTCGATGCCCAGCGCCTCCTTCAGCGTCGGCACGTCCTTGAAGACCGGGTTGCGCGCGGGGGCCATGATGGCGAGGCTCCTGGCCTTGCCCGCCTCGATGATGGCGCGCGCCTCGGGCACCGAGCAGGTGGTGAGGTCGAGGCCGCCGGCGGCGAGATCCTGCATCGCAGGTGCCGCGCCGTTCGACGGCACCCAGGCGACCTGGTTGGCGGGCAGGCCCATGGCCTGCATCCAGCCGACCAGCGCGAGATGCCAAATGCCGCCCTGGCCGGTGCCGGAAGCCTTGAACTTGCCGGGAGGCGCCGCCTTGATCGCGTCGGCGAGCTCCTTGACAGTCTTGTAGGGCGAGGAGGAGGAGACCTGGATGCCGGGTGGGTCCTCGTTCATCAGTGCCAGCGGGGTGTAGCTCCTCGGCGTCAGCTCGGTCAGGCCCTGCCAGTGCATCATCGAGATTTCGACGGTCAGCATGCCGATGGTGTAGCCATCGGGCTGCGCGGTCGCGATCGCGCTATGGCCGACGACGCCGGAGCCGCCCGTGCGGTTGACGACGTTGAAGGGCTGGCCGAGGTCCTTTTCCAGCAGCGCCGCGACGATGCGCGCGGTGGCATCGGTGCCGCCGCCGGCGCCCCAGGGCACGATCACGGTGACCGGCCGAGCTGGATAGGCTTGTGCGAGTGCGGGCTTGAACCCGAAAGCGGCGGATGCCGCGACCGCGGCCGTCGAAGCCGCAAAAGTGCGGCGCGAAATCTTGGACATTGAATGCCTCCCAGCGGCGCCCGTGACGCCGGGCGCTCGTGTCAATGGCGACATTCTAGTCGGCTTTGCAGCGCCGCCGCAAGGTAGCGCTACCAAGGAGATCGACATGTTGTGTGAAAACAGCATGCCCATCGGATGGGCCAGTCGGAAATCGGGTGGGTTTGGCCTGCGCGATTCGCCAACCTCAGCGCGTAACGAAAGCCAAAGGCAAGCTATCGATGACTCAAGCCTATTACAGCGCCGTGCTGGATCGGCCGCTGGATGACGTCTGGTCGCTGATCCGCGATTTCAACAACTATCCCGCCTATATCGACGGCGTGAGTGAGAGCGTGATCGAAGACGACAAGCGCGGCGATGAAGTCGGCGCCATCAGGCGGTTCTGCTATCTCGGAAACTGGATTCGCCAGCGCCTGGTCGATCACTCGGACCTGCAGCACACCCTCACCTATGCCGGTCTCGAAGCATTGCCGTATCCGCAAGATCACGGAAGTCAGACGCCGGCGCCGACGCGCTATCAGGGCACCATGCATCTGCGCCCGATCGTCGAGGGCGACCGCACCCTCATCGAATGGTCGGTCATCCTCGATACCGAACCTGCGGACGCCGATCGATGGCAAGCCTTGTTTGCGTCCTGGATTCCGGATTGGACGGACTCACTTGCGCGGACGCTGGCGCGATCCAGTTAGCGATCGCTCAGGGCTCCTCCGCGTCGCCCTTCGGCCGCGCGCCGCCGAAGATGCGCGTGCCTTCCGCGGTGAGGTAAGGCTTCAGCGTCTCCCACGGCACGAAGGCGACATACTCGCCTTCGGCGTAGGGACCGACGGCGCAGGGCGGATAGTGGAAGGTGAGACCGGAGCTCTTGCCCGCTTCAGTTGACGGCGCCAGCGTCACCGCGCCGACCTTGAGCAGGTTCGGCTCCACGCCTTTGAACCACTCGTCGGTCGCGGTCTCGCTGGTGTCGCGCTTCTTTTTCTCCACCTTGAGCGAGGCGATCGCGGCCTTCACCATCGCCTTCATGGTGGGGCCGCCATCGGCGGTCTCGGTGAAGAACGGGCGGATCGAGATGCGCTTGGTCGTTGTCCTGTCCCACAGGATCGTGTTCACGTCCGAATTGGGATGCGCGCCGCTTGTGTTCATGTAGTCGTTGCGGAGGATGCTGACGTAACGGTCGGCAACAACGGAGCGGATCTCATATTTGCGCTCAAATTCCCAGCCGCCTTCCTTAAAGAACTGCGGATCGGCTTTGCGCGAGGCGGCGGCCTCGGCCGCGTTCTTGTCGAGCCATCTCTTGCCCTCCGCGAGACAATCCGCCGCCAGAGCCGCGTCCGCCTTGATCTTGTCGTCAAGGAGGATGCGCGCCTCGATGCTCTTGGTCTTGATGATGGCGTCGGGTCTTGGATCGGCGGCGCGGGCGGAAAGCACGCACGTTGCGCTGAGCGCCAGGGCGACGCTCAAACCGGTCATGAACTTCAAGGATAGTGCTCCTGCGTGAGCGTCAGAATATTTCCAGAATGTCGTCTGCGCTGTGTGGCGCAAAGCGAGGGGACATCAAGCGGCGAACGGTTGCCTGCGTCTGGAGGCCGGTGGCGTCCTCGATGATGTGCTCGACATCGATCAGGTTGAGTAGCGAGAACGAGGTCTCCGGTTCGACCTCGACCAGAATGTCGATATCGCTGTCAACGCCGTAATCTTCGCCGGCCCGCGAGCCAAGAATGGCAAGCTTCGATACGCCTTTGCCTTTGATGGCGTCCGCGTTCTTGCGTATCGCAGCGATGATTTCGTCACGTGACATGGACACACCTGGCCGGTCACGGCCAGTCTACCATCTACTCCGCCGCCTCGCTATGCCCGAGCCGCGCGTTCAGCTTGCGGATCAGCTCCTCGGCTGCGTCCGCGATCACGGTCCCGGGCGGGAAGATGGCCTCAGCACCGGCGGCATAGAGCGCATCGTAATCCTGCGGCGGCACCACGCCGCCGACGATGATCATGATGTCGTCGCGGCCCTGCTTCTTCAGCGCGGCCTTCAGCTCCGGCACGGCGATGAGGTGGGCGGCAGCGAGCGAGGAGACGCCGAGGATGTGCACGTCGTTCTCAACCGCTTGCCGCGCGGCTTCGTCCGCGGTGGCAAACAGCGGCCCGATGTCGACGTCGAAGCCGATATCGGCGAACGCCGATGCGATCACCTTCTGGCCGCGGTCGTGGCCGTCCTGGCCGATCTTGGCGACCAGGATGCGCGGACGGCGGCCCTCGGCCTCCTCGAAGGCGTCGATCAGCGCCTGAACCTTCTCGACCTGGCTGCCCATGCTGGACGCCTCCCGCTTGTAGACGCCGGTGATGGATTTTATTTCGGCGCGGTGCCGGCCGAACACCTTTTCCATCGCATCGGAGATTTCGCCGACGGTCGCCTTCGCGCGTGCCGCGTCGATGGCGAGCGCCAGCAGATTGCCATTGCCTTCGCCGGCCGAACGCGTGATCGCCGCAAGCGCGGCATCGACGTCCTTCTGGTTGCGTTCGGCTTTCAGCCGCTTGAGCTTGTCGATCTGAAGCCGGCGGACATTGGTGTTGTCGACCTTCAGGATCTCGATTCTGTCCTCGTCGGTCGGCTTGTACTTGTTGACGCCGATTACCGCCTGCTTGCCGGCATCGATGCGGGCCTGGGTCTTGGCCGAGGCCTCCTCGATGCGCAGCTTGGGCACGCCGGCTTCGATGGCCTTTGCCATGCCGCCGAGCTCCTCGACCTCCTGGATATGGCTCCACGCCTTGGCCGCGAGGTCGCGCGTGAGCCGCTCGACGTAGTAGGAGCCGCCCCAGGGATCGATGATGCGGGTGGTGCCGCTTTCCTGTTGGAGGAAGAGCTGGGTGTTGCGGGCGATGCGCGCCGAGAAATCAGTCGGCAGCGCCAGCGCCTCGTCAAGCGCGTTGGTGTGGAGCGACTGCGTGTGGCCTTGCGTCGCCGCCATCGCTTCCACGGTGGTGCGCATCACATTGTTGAAGACGTCCTGCGCGGTCAGCGACCAGCCGGACGTTTGGCTGTGCGTGCGCAGCGACAGCGAGCGTGGGTCCTTCGGATTGAACGGTTTGAGCAGCTTCGCCCACAGCAGGCGCGCCGCGCGCAGCTTGGCGACTTCCATGAAGAAGTTCATGCCGATCGCCCAGAAGAACGACAGCCGCGGCGCAAAGCGGTCGACGTCGAGGCCGGCGGCAAGGCCGGCACGTAAGTATTCGACGCCGTCGGCGAGCGTATAGGCGAGCTCGAGGTCCTGCGTCGCGCCAGCCTCCTGCATGTGATAGCCGGAGATCGAGATCGAGTTGTATTTCGGCATCTTTTGCGAAGTGTAGGCGAAGATGTCCGAGATGATCCGCATCGAGGGCGCCGGCGGATAGATGTAGGTGTTGCGCACCATGAACTCTTTCAGAATGTCGTTCTGAATGGTGCCTGAGAGCTTCTCCGGCGGCACGCCCTGTTCCTCAGCGGCGGCGACATAGAGCGCGAGGATCGGCAGCACCGCGCCATTCATGGTCATGGACACGCTCATCTGGTCGAGCGGAATGCCCGCGAACAGCGTGCGCATGTCGTAGATGGAATCGATAGCGACGCCCGCCATGCCGACATCGCCGCCGACCCGCGGATGATCGGAGTCATAGCCGCGATGGGTGGCGAGATCGAAGGCGACCGAGAGGCCCTTCTGTCCGGCCGCGAGATTGCGGCGATAGAACGCGTTGGAATCCTCAGCCGTGGAGAAGCCGGCATACTGCCTGACGGTCCAGGGCTGGTTGACATACATGGTCGGGTAGGGGCCGCGCAGGTAGGGCGCGATGCCCGGATAGGTCTCGAGGAAATCGAGCCCGGCCAGATCCGCCTCGCCATAAGCGGGCTTCACCAGAATGCCCTCGGGCGTCAGCCATGGCTCGGCGCTGCCGGCTGGAGCTGCGGTTGCGGTCCGCTCGAAGGCGACATCGGCGAAATTGGGAATGCGGCTCATGGCTTCAACCATATCATAGGCGCTCAATCATGATCCGGATGCTGATAGCTGACGATGGTCGCCATCTTCTCCGGTCCGTAATTCTGCTGCGTGGTCTGGCTCGGCAAATTGGCGATACCGACCACCCAGCCGAGGCGGGATTCAGTGCCGAACTGCCGCGTCGGGATGACGCGGTCGGGATGGTCGAAGGTGCCGGTCATGATCTCGATCCTGTCGCCGTCGATGCGGCCGAAGCTCAGCGGCGTGCCGCAGCCAGGGCAAAAGCCGCGCTGGGCGATGGTGGAAGAGCGGAAGAACGAGGGCTGCCCCTTCGTCCAGGCAAAGTCCGTCTTGTTGACGTCGGCGAAGGAGGCGAATGGCGCTCCGCTCGCCTTCTGGCACATCCGGCAATGGCAGATCGAAATCCTGGTCGGTGCCGTCATGACTGCAAAGCGCACCGCCCCGCATTGGCAGCCGCCGGTGAGAACGGGTTTGCCGGTTTCGGTCATGGCTGCTCCATCCGTCGATAGGCGTCTTGCAGGATCGCAAGCGCATCGCCTCCGGCGAAGACAAAGCCCGTGACGCCGGCCGCACGCAGCGCCGCCTCGGCATCGGTCGGGCGGCCTGCCAGATAGATATGTCTGCTGCCTGCCGTTTGCAGGGCCCGGGCGGCGGGTTCCGCCTGACCGGCATAGACCTTGTCACTGGAACAGAGGCAGGCAAGCTCCGCACCTGAGGCCTCGAATGCGGCTGCGAGCTTGGCCGGATCGGCAAAGCCCTCGCTGTCGACGGCCTGGATGCCTCCCGCTTCGAAGAAGCTCTTGGCGAAGGTCGCCCGCGCCGTGAAATCGGCGGGCGTGCCGAGATTGGCCAGGAACACCTTTGGCCGCGTGCCCCGCACCTTCAAGGCCGCATCGGATTTGTCGCGCAGCGCCTCGAATGGTTGCGCCAGCCGGATCGGCGGCAACGCTTCGAATTTGTATTTTGGCTCGCCGTAGGGAGCGAGCGTGATCGGTGTCGCCTCCAGTACGGTGGCTTCGCTCTCATGCAGGTTCGGAAACTCGCTGGCGCCGGTCAACACGTCACGGCGCTTTGCGATATTGGCCTCGCGCGCCTTGCGCGTTACCGCAACCTTGCTCTGGAACACGCCCCGCTGAAGCGCCGCGAAGGCGCCGCCGGCTCTCTCGCTCTCCTGGAACAGGGCCCAGGCGGCCTCGCAGAGCTGCGCGGTCAGCGTCTCGATGCCGCCTACGCCCGCCGCGGGATCGCTGACCTTGGCGAGGTTGCTCTCCTCCAGCAGCAGAAGCTGCGTGTTGCGCGCCACGCGGCGCGCGAACGGATCGGGCAGACCCAGCGCGAGCGTGTGCGGCAGCACGGTGATGGCATTGGCGCCGGCGAGTCCCGCCGCGAACGTCGCCATGGTCGCGCGCAGCATGTTCACGTAGGGGTCGCGCTGCGTCAGCATGCGCCAGGCCGTATCGGCGGCAATGAACAACGGCTTTGGCGCGAGCCCGCAAGCCGTCTCGATGCGCGCCCACAACAGCCGCAGCGCGCGGAATTTGGCCATTGTCAGGAACTGGTCGGCATCGGCGGCGAGCCGGGCATAGACCATGCCCTGTGCCTGCTCGAGGGGGACGCCGGCAGCTTCGACGGCGCGCAGATAGGCGACGCCGCAGGCCAGCACGAAGGCGAGCTCCTGCACTTCCGAACCACCGGCATCATGGATCACGCGCCCATCGGCCGAGGCAAACGGCCCTTTGAAGCCTAGCGCAGCAAGCCCCTTGATCGCGCCGGTGACGGCGGGAACGATCTCGTCCCAGCTATAAGGGCTGTGGCCCCACACCGCACCGGCCGCGAGCGGATCGAGCCCGAAGCGGATGTTGCAGGACGCGGGGTCGAGACCCCGGCTCTTCACATATTCCGCGACATGGATCGCGGCCATCCGCGATTGCGGACCGATCTGGAGTTCGATGCCGATCCCGGCGTCAAGATGAATATTCTTCAGGACCTTTGCGACAGCATCCGCCGTCGGTTCCAGACCGAAACCATGGGCGCCGCTGCCGCCGGCGAACACCAGCGCAAGCCCCGTCGCGCCGTTCTCCAGATCCTGCAGGGCCTGCGCATTCGCGAGCGCCGCGTCGGGATGGTCGATCCGCTGCACGATCTGCCACGGCGCCGCCGCTGGCCGTCCCACCACGGGCGCAACGCCCTCGGTGCGCGGATAGAGCGGATCGATCTTGATGCCATCATAGGTCTTGCCGACCAGCTTCTCGAACGGCGCGCCCTTCAGCACGCCGTCGACCAGCTTGCGCCAGTCTTCGACGCTCGCCTTGGGAAAATCCGCCGCCAGCGGCAGGTCGTCAGTCACGGAGGTCATGCGGCGAGGGGCTCCCGAAAGTCTTGTTATTCGCAGGCGAAATTGCCACGGCAGACCGTCCCTGCAAACGGTTGTTTTTGGTTAACCGGTATCCGGAAGCCGCTCAATGCCTTGCGTCGAGACGCTGGCGAGCCCGTCACGCACACGAATGCCTGAGATCACGCGGTCTGGCGCGATTTCGGCCAGCGGCACCAGCACGAAGGCGCGCTCGAACAGGCGCGGATGCGGCAGCGTCAGGTCGGGCTTCTGCAAGCTGACGTCGTCGTAGGCGACCATGTCGAGATCGAGCGTGCGCGGGCCCCAGCGCCGCTCCTTGTTCCGCGTGCGGCCGAATTTCCGCTCGACCTTCTGCAGCACGAACAACAGCGCGTGCGGATCGAGGCTGGTCTCGATCTCGATGCAGGCGTTGATGAAGGGATCCTGGTCCTCGTCGCCCCAGGGTGGGGTCGCATAGTCGGACGAGCGCGCGATCAGCGCCGCCTGCGCCATGCCGCAGATATGCGCGATCGCCTTCTTGAACGTCGCGCGGACATCGCCGACATTGCCGCCGAGTGCGATCAGCACGCTCGCCATGTCAGGGATGCCGCGAGCGCGTTAGCATGATGCCGACGTCGTCGAAGATCGCGGCGATCGGCGCGTGCGGCTTGTGCACCGTGACCTTCACGGCGCGGATGCGCGGGAAGTGCGACAGGATGGCGTCAGCCACCGCGCCGGCGGCGCGTTCCAAGAGCTTGTAATTGGTGTTCTTGAACGCCGCCGTCGTCGTCGCCACGACATCGGCGTAGGACACCGTGTCCGCGAGCCGGTCGGTCCGCGCAGGCTCCGACAGGTCGGTATAGAGTTCGAGGTCGATGACGAAGCGCTGGCCGACCTCGGTTTCGTGATCCATCACGCCGTGGCGGGCATGGATCGACAAGCCGGTGACGAAGATCGTATCGGTCATTGCTTGCTCTCGATTGCGTGTGCCACCCGCAGGGCCTGCAAGGTCTCGGCGACGTCATGGGTCCGGATGATCCTGGCGCCGCGCTGCGCGGCCATCAGATGCGCGGCGATCGAGCCGGCGAGCCGCTCCGATGGCTCCGACGGCGACACCGAGGCGATGAAGCGTTTTCGCGAAGCACCAACGAGGATTGGCAGGCCGAACATGTCGAGCTCGCGCAAGCGCGCCAGCGCGATCATGCTCTGCTCGGCCGTCTTGCCGAAGCCGATGCCGGGATCGAGCACGATGCTCTCGCGCGCAATGCCGGCTTTTGCGGCGATGTCCAGCGAGCGCAGGAAGAATGCTTTCATATCCGCGACGATGTCGATGGCGGGATCGACGCTGTCGCGGTTGTGCATGACGATCACGGGAACGCCCCTTGCGGCGATCAGCGGCGCCATGTCGGCGTCCCCTTGCAGACCCCAGACGTCGTTGGCGATCGCCGCGCCCTGTTCGAGCGCGAACGCCACCACCTCCGCCTTCATGCTGTCGATCGAGACGGGCACACCGAGCGCCACCACGCCAGCCAGCACCGGCTTCAGCCGCGCGAGCTCTTCCGCCGCCGTGACCGGCCGGGCGCCCTTGTAGGGTCGGGTGGACTCGGCGCCAATATCGATGATGTCGACACCATCGGCGATCATCGCCCGCGCCCGCGCGAGTGCCTGATCTGGTGCGATGAACGCGCCGCCGTCGGAGAAGGAATCCGGGGTGATGTTGAGCACGCCCATCACCGCCGGGATCGGCCGGCCCACGAGCGTCCGCAGCGCATCAGGCCCGGCCGAGCCGGCCGGCGGGACGGATGGGGAGGGCGAGGCATTCATGCGCGTGGCATTGCGCTGTCGGGAAGGGGGAGTCAAGACGGGATTGGAAGCGCCGACGGCTCCGGGCGTCGCTCTCTCGCCGTCACCCTGAGGTGGCCGCTTCTTCAGCGGCCCTCGAAGGGCTACGGCCCGGCTCTTTCCGTGGAGATGCAGCGTGGCCGTGCATCCTTCGAGGCTCTCCACGAGACGCGTTGCGTCCCGTGCTTCGCACCTCAGGATGACGGAGTTGCAATCAATACGTGATCTTCGGCGGCAGCTTCTTGGCCTTGGCGATGATGTCGCCAACCGACTTCTCCGACGGCAGGATGCGGACCAGCTTCTTCTTCTCGTTGGCTTCGCGCATGCTCTGCGCCAGCCTTGCGGGATTGCGATAGGCGAGCTCGCGCACGGTGGCGACGCCGGCGGCGCGGACCAGGCCGACCTTGGCCCTGCCCATGCCGGGAATGCGCATGTAGTCGGAGACGTTGGCCCACTCCAGCAGCGACTGCTCGCTGATGCCCGTCTTGGCGGAAAGCGCCTTGCGGCCCTTCACGGTCGAGGCCGCCTCGAGCAGCGCGTCGGTGGTGCGGATTCCTTGCGCCTTCAACTTGTTGGCTGCAAAGGCCGGCAGGCCCTCAATCTCGGAGATCGGATATGTCATGATGCTCGATATGAAAAGCGTCGCTCAGGCGAACTGGCTGAGGCCCGGCGTCCCCGCGATGATCTTGCCCATCTGATCCGCTCCGATTTTGTCTCGCCCGTAGCGGAAAAGTTCACGGGCGACGTTTTGAATCTCGGACATGCCAAGCCCCAGGCCCATCAGGCGGGTGCCGACGGCCATCAAGCCGCCGCCCATCAGCCGCGACAGGCCGCCGCCGCTCCTGGACGCCTCGATCGCAGCTTCCGCTCCCGGGATTTGGTCGATCAGGGCCTGCACGCTATCGGAAGGACCCTCGCTGCGGAGGAAGCCCAGGATGATGCCGACGGTCTTTTCAGCGACAGCACCATCTATGCTGGCGTTTGCCGCCAGCCGTCCGATCAGCTCGTCCATAAGGCCCGCCCCTCAGCCGGTTTGCATGCCGGAGTATTGCTTTCGAAAATGATCTTGAGCCGGTGTGATGTGAAATTCAAGCGATGAACGCACGCGCCGTCGCGATTCACCTTCGAACGCGCGAAAGGTGTTGCAGCCGTGCAAGAGCCGAGGACGAATCGGCGATAAATTGCCGGGTTGCGAACACCTCGTTCGTACTTTCGGCTGATGTCGTCCGTTTGTGTCCGACAATGTCGCATGCCGGGACGCGTTGAACGGTTTTAATCGGCGTGCGACATGCGTTAAACTACGGAACTGGTGCATTTGAGTTTCAATACGCGAAACTCGGCAGAGAGATCAGAGAATAATGACCGTACAGGACAGCAAGCTCGGCGACACCGACGACAAGATCTTCGTCGGCAAGGGAGACGAGCAGGCCTGGTTGACGTTGGCGCTCGCCAATCGCCACGGCCTCGTCACGGGTGCAACCGGAACCGGCAAGACGGTGTCGCTGCAAGTGATGGCGGAAGGGTTTGCGCGCGCCGGTGTTCCGGTCTTCGCAGCCGACATCAAGGGCGACCTCTCCGGCATCTCGGAGGTTGGCGAGCCTAAGGATTTCATCGTCAAGCGCGCCACCGAAATGGGGCTGTCATTCCAGCCCGATCAGTTCTCGACGGTGTTCTGGGACGTGTTCGGCGACCAGGGCCACCCGGTCCGCGCCACCGTCACGGAAATGGGGCCGCTTCTGCTGGCGCGCATGCTCGACCTGAACGATGTGCAGGAAGGCGTGCTCAACGTCGCCTTCCGCGTCGCCGACGACAACGGCCTGACTTTGATCGACATGAAGGACTTGCGGGCGCTGCTCGACGCCATCGTGCCCGATAGCGGGAAGAAGGGTGCGGACGCGGAGGAGGATCCGCTCGCTGCCATCCGCAAGGCCGCTCAGGGGTTCGGCAACGTCACCAAGGCGACCGTCGGCACCATCCAGCGCCAGCTCCTGGTGCTGGAGAACCAGGGCGGCACCAAATTCTTCGGCGAGCCGGCGTTGACGCTGAAGGACTTCATGAAGACCGATCGCGATGGCCGCGGCATGGTCAACATCCTGGTCGCCGACAAGCTGCTCCAGAATCCCAGGCTTTACGCGACGTTCCTGCTGTGGATGTTGTCGGAGCTGTTCGAGGAGCTGCCCGAAGCCGGCGATCTGCCCAAGCCGAAGCTCGTGTTCTTCTTCGACGAAGCGCATCTGCTGTTCAATGACGCGCCCAAGGCGCTGATGGACAAGATCGAGCAGGTGGTCCGCCTGATCCGCTCCAAGGGCGTCGGCATCTACTTCGTGACGCAAAACCCGATCGACGTGCCGGACCGCGTGCTTGGACAATTGGGCAACCGGGTGCAGCACGCGCTGCGCGCCTTCACGCCGCGCGACCAGAAGGCGGTCGCCGCTGCGGCGCAGACCTTCCGGCCGAACCCGAAGCTCGACACCGCAAAGGTGATCATGGAGCTCGGCAAGGGCGAGGCGCTGGTGTCCTTCCTCGAGGGCAACGGCACGCCTTCGATGGTGGAGCGGGTGATGATCCGGCCGCCATCGGCCCGCATCGGACCGATCACGCCGGACGAGCGCAAGGCGATCATGGCTGCAAGCCCGGTGAAGGGCAAATATGACACCGCCGTCGATTCTGAGTCCGCCTACGAGATGATTCAGAAGCGCATCGCCGCCACGGCGGCCACGGTGGACGCTTCAGCTGGCGGAAGTGGCGGCGGCATCCTGGGCCAGATCGGCTCGATCGTCGGCACCATCTTCGGCACCAACGTCAAGCGAGGCCGTCTGTCAACCGGCCAGGTCATTGCGCGCGACGTGACGCGATCGGTCACCAACCAGGTGATCGGCGGGATGGCCGCCAATGTCGGCAAGTCGATCGGTGGCCAGCTCGGCGGCTCGATCGGCCGTACGCTGGTCCGCGGCGCGCTCGGCGGATTGCTGCGGCGGTAGGCAGGACGCCGGTTTGAGCCCGGCCATGAGGCTCAAGCGCTCTCCTCGTCGCCTGATATTTGGTCGTCCGAGGCCATCACCGGCGCACAATTTCAGGTGAGGGACTCTCCAATCCTTCGCCGGTCTGCTACGTCCTGTTTTGTCGCCGCACAGGACCGCACTGTGATCCCGCCCGCCCCGTTAGCCAAGCCTGACGCGCCCAGACGCTTGTCGCCGCGCGCGACGCTGGATCTGCTTTTTCTGTTCTGCTGCGTCCTCCTGACGGCCGACGTGCTCGTCCCCGAGATTTTCGGCCGCGGCAAGACCAAGGACTACTCGCTCTGGTACTGGGCCGGACAGCAGGTCCTGCAGGGTGAGCCGCTGTATCCTGCCACGGCCCTCGAGTATTTCGACTTCATCTATCCACCGCTCCCGGCGATCCCGCTGGCGATCCCGAGCTGGCTCGGCAAAATTCCGCTCTATGTCGTCCTGTCGATCTTGAATGCTGTGGCGTGGTGGTACACCGGGACGCTCTCCCACGTCATGACCGGCTCGGGCCGCACGCCTGGCCCCTGGCTGGAAGCGCTGCCGGTCGTCGTCACCGTGGCCTTCGTGTTCGACATGTTCGACCTCGGCCAGCCGAACCTCGTCCTGCTGGCGATGATGCTCTATGGCTTCTGGAGCTTGCGGCATCAGCGGTCGTGGCTCGCTGGCTTCATGTTCGCGCTCGCCGCCACCATCAAGGTGTTTCCGATCGCCGTGCTGCCTTATCTGCTCTGGCGGCGCAAATGGGCCGCCGTTGTCAGCACGATCGTCTTCACCGGCATTCTTCTATATGTCGTGCCGGCACTGATCCGTGGCTTCGAGCGCAACGCGGCCGAACTTGCGAACTGGTACCAGGGCATGGTCGGGACGAGCTCGGAAAAGGGCTTTGGCCAGCGTGGCGAGCAGAACTGGTCGTGGGTCAACCGGTCCCTGATTGCCGTCACGCATCGCCTGGTCCGGCCGATCAACTACAATCAGGATGATCCCAAAACGCCGCCGCGCACGATGAACGTGATCGACCTCGACTACACGACGGCGAATTGGATCGTGTTGGCGCTGTCGGCATTGCTCGGCTTCGGCTTCGTCGCAATCATGCCGCGGCAAGCGCGGCGAACTGCGCGCTCCGATGCCGAGGAGCTCGGCATCTTGTTCTGCCTGATGACGGTGGCCTCGCCTCTGGCCCGGCAATACTACTTCATGTGGCTGTTCTTCCCGATCACGGTGCTGATGCATCGCGCCGCCTTCGACGAGCGAGCGCATGTGCGCCTGGGAACCTGGCTCGCCCTTGGTGCCGCCGGCATCCTCATGCTGCTGTCGCTGCCGTGGTTTCCCACTGTCATCCAGGCCTGGGGCAACAACCTCGCTGCAACCGCGGTCCTCGCTGGGTGCCTCGCCTGGCACATCCGGCATCCGCCGGTTGCGGCTAGCCCCAAGGCCGCAGCGGCGCTAAAACCCCGGACCTCTTGAGACCCAACAATCAGGATCACAATCATGGCCAATGCGCAGCTCCAATCCGTGCTCGACCACATCGACAAGGATTTCGACAACAGCCTGGAGCGCCTGTTCTCGTTGTTGCGGATCAAGTCGATCTCGGCCGATCCGGCCTTTGCGGATGACTGCAAGGCCGCGGCCGAGCATCTCGCCAAGGACATCGCCAGCCTCGGTGCTGCCACCGAGGTGAGGCAGACCGCAGGCCATCCCGCCGTCGTCGGCAAGACCGGAGCGGGCGGGCGGCCGCACGTGCTGTTCTACGGCCATTACGACGTGCAGCCGGTCGATCCGCTCGATCTCTGGCACCGTCCGCCGTTCGAGCCCGTTGTCACCGATCATGCCGACGGCCGCAAGATCATCGTCGCGCGCGGCGCCGAGGACGACAAGGGCCAGGTGATGACCTTCGTCGAAGCCTGCCGCGCCTGGAAGAAGGTGACGGGCTCACTGCCGATCGACATCACCTTCCTGATCGAAGGCGAGGAGGAGGTCGGCTCGAAGAACTTCGTGCCCTTCATCGAGGCCAACAAGGACGAGTTCAAGGCCGACTACGTGCTGGTCTGCGACACCGGCATGTGGGATCCCAACACGCCGGCGATCACGACCTCGCTGCGTGGCCTGCTCTATGAAGAGCTGAAGATCACCGCCGCCAATCGCGATCTGCATTCCGGCGTGTTCGGCGGCACTGCGATGAATCCGATCCGCCTGCTCACGAAAATCCTGGGCGGCCTGTTCGACGACGACAACCGCATCACCATCCCCGGCTTCTATGACGGCGTGAAGGACACCCCGCCCGACATCCTGGAGCGGTGGAAGAAGCTCGAGTTCACGCCCGAGACCTTCCTCAGGCCGGTCGGGCTGTCGCTCCCGGCTGGCGAGAAGGGCAGGCTCCTGGTCGAGCAGGCCTCGACGCGTCCGACCTGCGACGTCAACGGCATCTGGGGCGGCTATATCGGCGAGGGCTCCAAGACCGTGATCCCGTCACATGCTTCGGCCAAGGTGTCGTTCCGCCTCGTGCAGGGCCAGGATCCCGCGAGAATCCGCAAGGCCTTCCGCGACTACGTATCGGCGCGGATTCCGGGCGACTGCAAGGTCGAGTTCGGCGACCATTCCGCCGCGCCCGCGGTTGCGCTCGACTGGACCATGAAGCCGCTCGGCGCCGCCAGCAAGGCGCTGGCCGACGAGTGGGGCAAGGAGACGGTGCTGATGGGGTCGGGCGCCTCGATCCCGATCGTCGCCGACTTCAAGCGCACGCTCGGCCTCGACTCGCTGCTGGTCGGCTTCGGCCTCGACGACGACAACATCCACTCACCGAACGAGAAATACGACCTGCGGAGCTTCCAGAAAGGCATCCGCTCCTGGGCAAGGATCCTCGCGGCACTGGCGGAGGTGAAGTGACCGCGCAGCGGTCATTCCGGGGCGCCTGGAAGAGGCGAACCCGGAATCTGGAGATTGTTGCGCGAGATTCTCAGGTGCGCAATTGCGCACCAGAGTTCGCGCTTCGCGCGCCCCGGAATGACGGACGTGACGAACAAACAAAAACGCCGCCCGGGATTGGGCGGCGTTCCATTCCAAAACGTGCAGAGGTAGTTCGAGAACTACCTTACACGAAATCGCGAAAATCTCAAGACCGGTAGCCCGGAAGCTCGCGGTCGAGCTTGCGCAGCAAGGGCGGCCACACGAGGTTGGTGGCGCGCAGCTCGGCGCGGTCGCGGTTGGACAAGAGCTCGGTGTTCTTCTCGATCGCGATCTCCTCGACAGGATAGACTGGCGTGCCCAGCGCGCGCGTGCGCACCTGCATCGAGCAGGCGCGTTCGAGATGATACATGCGCTCGAAGGCGGAGGCGACCGAGCGGCCGACCGTCAGCGTGCCGTGGTTGCGCAGGAGCATGTGGTTGTGGTCGCCCAGATCCTTCTGCAGCCGCGGCCGTTCGTCGTGGTCGAGCGCAATGCCTTCATAGTCGTGATAGGCGAGGTCGTGGGTGACGAGCTGGGCGGTCTGGTTCAGCGGCAACAGGCCTTCCGCGCTGCTCGACACCGCAGTGCCGTCGAGCGTGTGGAGATGCAGCACGCAGATCGCGTCCTCGCGCACCTCGTGGATCGCCGAATGGATGGTGAAGCCGGCCGGGTTGATGCTGTATTCGCTCTCGGACAGCTGGTTGCCGTGCAGGTCGACCTTGACGAGGCTGGAGGCCGTGATTTCCTCGAACATCAGCCCGTAAGGATTGATGAGGAAGTGATGGTCGGGACCGGGCACGCGCGCGGAGATGTGGGTGTCGACCAGATCGTCCCAGCCGTACAGCGCGACCAGGCGATAGCAGGCGGCGAGGTTGACCCGTTGCTGCCACTCCGCCTCCGTCATGTTCGACGGCACTTCCTTCAGGCGCGCTTCCGCTGGTGACATGGCAATTCTCTCCGAACATCGTTGTTGCGGGGAGGGAGCGTAGTCTTGGGCGGGACTGGGGGCAAGGCACGAAGAGCGTGGCTGTCGCGCGTAGCCCGCATGGAGCTTCCACCGTAGCTCGAAGAGCGGAGGCGGAGGCGCAATGCGGGACGACCGGTCCCGGTTACGCTTGCGCTCCATCCGGGCTACGGTCGAGAGAAAATTATTACGGCGCCGGGATCGAGAGCAGGCTGGAAATGCTGCGGCCGCGGATGTCGTAGACGCGGGCAAACACCACGTCGTCGCGCTTGATCTCGACCATGACGGGCGCGGTAAGCCCCTTGCAGTAGAACTCGCCGAGCGTCATGGCGAAATCGGCCGCATTGGAATCCCAGCCGATGGTGAAGTCAGGGCCGAGCGCGACCTGGGCCGGGCGCTGCGGACCGCAGACCGCGACTTTCCATTTGCGATTGGTTGGCGGCACTTCCTGGCGCTCGATCAGCTGCTCGCGCAATTCGTCGGAGGCCTGCTTCAGCGCGAGACCCCAATAGTCCAGCATGAAGCGGTCGTCGGCGCCGCGCACGGTGCCCGCGATGTGATTGAAGTGCGTGTACTGATAGGGGTGCAGCCGGATCATCTCGGCGAGCGACAGCGCAAGGCCAAAGCAGAAGGTGGCGAGCACGACCGGCTGCCAGGTCCGATGATTGGCGCGCAGGCGCTCCATGGTCCAGGCGAAAGCGACGCCGCCGAGCACCGCCATCGGCGGGATCACGAAGACGAAATGGCGGATGCCGTTGTAGAGCGCCGGGCGCTTCACCATCGCGATCGCGAGCGGCAGGGTCGCAGCCAGCGTCAGCATCAAGAGAATGGTCTTGCGGCGCGCCGGAACCTCGCGTCGCGGCAGCATGGCGAACGTGCTGAACACGGCACCGGCCATCAGCACCAGCATCACCTCGGGCAGCTGGAGCGCGAACAGCGTCGGCAGATAGGACCAGGGCATGTCGGGCACCGACACGATCGCGCCGTCGAACATCTCCTTCCACGGCTTCTCGAAGAAATGCGAGAAGTAGGTCAGCGCCTCGAAGGGATTGCCGGGCTCCATGATCGACCACGGCCAGATCAGGCCCATCACGAGGTAGCCGAGCACGAGGCCGGGCAGCAGCACATAGACGACATGGGCGAAGCGGCGGACCGACTCGCGCAACCCTTCGATGCGCAATTCCTCCAGGAACAGCGGCATGAAACCGAGCATGGCGTAGACCAGTGCGAGCCCGCCGAGAACGCGGCAGCCCAGCGAAAGGCCGGCGCCCAGGCCGACGATGAGGATCGTGCGCGGCGACGGCTGCGGATATTCCTCGGCGAGCCGGACGAGGCCGAGCATCAGGATGATCATGGCCACCGCGAAGGGCGCATCCTTCGGGTTCATGAACATGTGGCCGTAGAAGATCGGGCAGAGTGCGAGCAGGAGCAGCGCGGCGAGGCCTGCGAGCGGTCCGCCGACGCGGCGGCCGAGCCGCCAGGTCACGGCGAGTCCGATCACGCCGACGATGGCGCCGACCAGACGGCGCGTCTCGAACAGCTCGAGCGGAATGACCTTGTGGAGCAGGGCCGCGACCATGTCGAAGCCGCCGCCATACATGTAGAGGTTGGCGAAGGAGAGCGCCGCGGTGTCCCTGAAGCCGGAACCGAACATGCGCAGCAGCAGGTCGGCGTATTCCGCGTGGGTGTAGTCGTCCCAGCCGAGCCCGTAGTCGCGGAACGTCAAGCCAGCAATGACGGCGACCGCGGCCAGCACCAGCATGGCGAGATCGTCGCAAGTCCGTTCGACCGAGCGCCGTAGGGGCGTGTCGATCGCCGAAGTCGTGATGGATGTCATGGCTATCGGTGCCCCGGAATCCCCTCTTGGCCCTGCTGGTGCGCGCGGGCCTGCTCCCCGGACTCCGTATAGCGCAGTTCCATTACCAAGTAATTGGGCATTATGGCTAAATTCCTGATGCGACGCAGCAATTCCGGTTACTTGAGAGCAGCTTTAGCAGTAGCCAGCCGGAGCTGAAGGGAATGTGAATAAGTCCCTGATTTCCTTCCCTTTAGGAACACTGCCTAGAATTGGCCGTTGGCGTGGAACATCGTATGACGGTATCGTGGCGTAGCGGTTGTCGCGTACGGATGCGCGGCCGGGGGTGGTTCGATGAATTTGGCATTGTTGATCGTGGGGATTTGCGCCGTCCTGGCGGGTCTCCTTGCGATCATTTTCGGCCTGACGATCAGGGAATTCAGCCTCGGTGGAACTCTCATAATCTCCGGCACCATTGGCGTCTGCTCCGGAATGTTACTGGTCGGCCTGCATCTGGTGCTGCTTGAGCTCAAGAGCATCGCTCGCCGGCTGGCCGCTGTGGTCGCGCCGTCCGAGGTTCGGGTCAGGCCCGTGCTGCCGGGCCTCGCCGTGCCTGGTGCGCTCGCGCCCGAGCCGGTGCCCACTGCGGCCGCGAGGATCGAGCCGGCGCCGCCGCCGTCCGCAGGTCCGCCACCGTGGCAGAGCGAAGCTGCGGCGCGCGAGCGTCCGCGCGCCGAGGGAGCACAAGAGCCGGAAGTTCCGACGCCGCCCGCCGCTTCGGAAGCGCCGCGCCGGCGCAACCTGCTGTTCGCCTCGACCTCGCGCAAGGAGCGCGAGCGCGCGGAGGGGAAGGCCACCGAAGGTGCGCCGCCGCAGCCGCCTGCGGGGCCCAGTGAGGCTCCGGAGCTTCCGCCCGCGAGCTTTGACGTTGCCTGGCCGAAGCCGGACCGTACGCGCCCGCCGGAGCCGCCGGCCGTCCCGCGCCGTCCGCCGCCGCGTTCCCCATCGACCTTTACGGAGGCACCGCCAGCACCCGAACCGCCGCCATCTGTCGAGCCGGCACCCGTGACCGTGCTCAAATCCGGCGTCGTCGACGGCATGGCCTATTCGCTCTATTCCGACGGCTCGATCGAGGCGCAGATGCCGGAAGGCATGATGCGCTTTGCCTCGATCGACGAGCTCCGCGCCCATCTCGACCAGCGCGGTTGAGGCCGCCACGTGTAAGTAAAGCGGCGCCCTTCACCAGTAATCAGCGCGTCGTCGTCAGTCGTCGTATTTTCGCCGAATGTATTCTTGACACGGAATACTTTGGCGTCGTCAATCCCGTGAAGCGCGAGCTGGAGAAGGTACGGGCGCATGTCGGATGCGGGGGCGAAGAATTTCATCGAGCTGACGGCGAGCATCGTGTCGGCCTATCTCAGCAACAATCCGACGCCGGCGACTGAGATTCCGAACCTGATCAGCCAGGTGCATGGCGCCTTGGTGCGGGTCTCGTCAGGCCGCACCGAGACCACACCGCTGGAGCCGGCCAAGCCGGCCGTCTCGCTGAAGAAGTCGATCGCGCCCGATTATCTGGTCTGTCTGGAAGACGGCAAGCGCTTCAAGTCGCTGAAGCGCCATCTGCGCACGCAGTATAACATGACGCCGGAGCAATACCGCGAGAAGTGGGGCTTGCCGGCCGACTATCCCATGGTCGCCCCGAACTATGCGGTGGCACGCTCGCAGCTGGCCAAGCAGATGGGCTTGGGGCAGCAGCAGCGGAAGCGGAAGTAACGTCGTTCCAGCATTCAGCTCGTCCCGCCCTCGTCCTGAGGAGCCCGCGAAGCGGGCGTCTCGAAGGATGGCCGCACATCCGGGCCTTCATGGTTCGAGACGCGCTTCGCCCTCCTCACCATGAGGGTCGCTAGGTCGCCTCCGCGAGCGCCTCTTTCGCGTCGGTCTTGATGCGCTCGACCATCGAGCGCAGGCCGTTGGAGCGCTGCGGCGTCAGGTGATCGCGAAAGCCGAACTCGTTGAACACGGCGATCGCGTCGGTATCGAGGATCTCCCGAGGCGTGCGGCCCGAATAGAGCGACAGCACGATCGCAACCAGGCCGCGCACGATATGGGCGTCGCTGTCGCCGCGATATTTCAGGATCGGTTCGCCATTGCTGCGGTCGACCAGCTTCTGGAGCCAGACCTGGCTGACGCAGCCCTGCACCTTGTTGGCGGCGGAGTGTTCCGCCTCCGGCAACGGTTCCAGGGTACGGCCGAGCTCGATGACATACCGGTAGCGGTCATCCCACTCGTCCAGAAGCTCGAAATTGTCCCTGATTTCGTCGATCGTCGTCATCTTGGCCCATCGTTCCCGTTAAGGCCAATATAGGAACGCGAAGCCGTGAAATCGATAGGGTTGGCGCTAATTCGCTGCCTGAGGACCGCGCCATTCCAGCGCAAGGTCGTCCTGGGTCAGGGTATCGCGCGGCGCCTCGCTCGCAGCAGCATCGCCTTCGCCGGCCATCGCGATCGAGCCGGTATGGTCGGGCGCCTTCTTGTCGGTCTTCTCGTTCTTGTCGTTGGTGATCTGCTCTTTCTTGTCGTTGATGATCTGGTAGAGCTTCTTCGCACCCTCCTGGGCGCGCTGGCCGATGATGGTCGCGGCCTGTCCACCGACCTCGCAGGCCGCCGGCTGGCGCTTGCAGAACTGGGTCATGTCGGAGACGGCCGCGGTCGCAGCCTGCACCGCGTCGGCGGCGCCGATCTGCGGCAGCTTCTCCGATTCGGGCGTCTTGTCCCGCGGCAGGAGCACCAGCACCAGCCCGAGCCAGAATGTGATGCGAAGCAGAAAGCGCATCTTACCGACCTGTCCGTTAGAGTCCGCCCGCGGCGATCTCCGCGGATGTCGGACCTAGCAACCCTCGATAAATCGCAAGTGATTGCCTTGAGCTTAATTCGCGGAAAATTGACCCAAGATTCTTTGGAAGCGACGTTCCAGTAAATTTTCGATTGACGCCCGGCGCCCGTGATTTTGCTGGCCGCCCCGCATCCACCAATTCGAAACCATGCGGACGACGATGAAACCCTGTGTTCACCATCCGCAGCGAAGACGTCGTCAAATCGTCTAAAAAGCTCCGCGATAACGCGGTGTCCGGCCGCGCGCGGCGCCGCCTTAGCACTCGTTTAAGGTCGCTCTGACACGGTGGCTCAACGACAAGGAGGCGTTCCGGCGCGTCTTCTCAAGACGATTGAGCCGAAGCGCGAGACCCGTGACAGTTTTGAGTATCATCCGCGATTGTCTCGATGCACTGCTGCATCCCTCCGCGCGCTACAATGCGCTGATGCGAGCGCGCCATCGTGCCTTCATGGCACCGCGGCTGCTCGGCAGCCTGGCCGCCTTTGCCGCATTCCCGGCCTATCTTGCCATGCGCGGCGCGCCGAGCGCGATCGAGGTCGCGGCCTTTGCCTGGCTGATCGCGCCGATCATGTTGTCCTGGTTCCTGTCGCGCACCGGACGCTACGAGGGTGCGCACGTGCTTTCGTCGCTGGCGCTCGCCGGTCTGATCATGGCGGTCGCGGTCACGACCGGCGGCATCGAATCATTCGCAGCGGTCTGGCTGGTCGTGGTTCCCCTCGAAGCTGCGCTGTCGGCCTCGCGCCGCGTTGCGGCTTTCGCCTCGCTGCTCGCGCTGTCCTGCGCCGGGATGCTGATCCTGATCAGCCAGCTCGGCTGGCTGCCGGCGGAGGAGCCGAGCGCGGCCGAGCGCGGCGTGCTGATGGCCTTCGGCGTTGCCTCCGCGACCCTCTATGCCGCAGGCCTCGCCTTCGGCGCGGAGTCGCTCGCGCGCACCAGCGTCGCGCTCTTGTCGCGCGAGGAGGAGCGTTACCGCCTGCTGGCGTGCAACATGAGTGACGTGATCTCGCGGCACCAGCGCAACGGGGCGGTGCAATTCATCTCGCCGGCGGCGGAGGCCATGCTCGGCATGCAAGTGGTGCAACTGCTCGGCCATGGCCTGTTCGACCGCGTCCACGTCGCCGATCGGCCGGCCTATCTCACGGCACTGTCCGACGCAGCGCGCGGCGAGGTGCGCAGCGTCGAGTTCCGGTTGCGGCGCGATCCTGTCGGTTCCGAGCGCAGCCAGGTCGATTTCATCTGGGTCGAGATGCGCTGCCGTCCGCTCGATCAGGATCAGGGCCGCCGGGATACCGATCCTGATTCCATGTGCGAGGCCGAAGTCGTCGCCGTGATGCGCGACGTTACCGACCGCAAGCTTTCCGAGCAGGCGCTGGATCAGGCGCGCAGCGCCGCGGAAGCCGCCGATGCCGCCAAGACGCGCTTCCTCGCCACCATGAGCCACGAGCTGCGCACGCCGCTCAACGCCATCATCGGCTTCTCAGAGATGATCGCGCAGGAGCAGACCCTGATGCTGGGTGCCTCCCAGCGCAAGGAATACGCCCAGCTCATCAACGATTCCGGCCAGCATCTGCTCTCGGTCGTCAACGGCATCCTGGACATGTCGAAGATGGAGTCGGGCAATTTCGAGATTGCGTCGGAGCCGTTCGCGCCGCGCGCCTCGCTGCTCCATTGCTGCAATCTGCTGGCACTGAAGGCGCGGGAGAACGGCATCGACCTGATCACCGATGCGCCGCAGGATCTGCCCGTCATGACCGGCGATCCCAGGGCCTTCAAGCAGATCGTGCTCAACCTCGTCGCCAACGCCATCAAGTTCACCGAGCGCGGCGGTCAGGTCTGCGTATCAGCCGCGGTGTCGGGTTCGCAGCTGACGCTGCGCATCAGCGACACCGGCGTCGGCATCGCACCCGACGATCTCAAGCGCATCGGCGCGCCGTTTTTCCAGGCCGGCAAGACTTATCAGCGCCGTCACGAAGGCACTGGCCTTGGACTTTCGATCGTCAAGAGCCTCGTGGCGTTGCATCTCGGTGAATTGACGGTACAAAGCAGGTTGGGAGAAGGCACCGCTGTCACCGTCAAGCTGCCGCTCGTCTACACGCCGCCGCAAGAGAGGCCGGCCGATGACAAGGCGAACGCGAGCAAGATCGCGACGCTGACGCCGGCGCTGCGCCAGGACCTTCAAGACCAAGCTCACGACCAGTCTCAGGATCAACCCGCTCTGGTGAAGAAAAGTGCCTAAGAAGTCTGCCAAGGACGAAGCCGCTCCGCGCCGCCGTGGTGCCAAAACCGCGGTCATCGACGTCGAGACCGAGCGCAATCTCGTGATGCGCGTGCTGCTGCACAGCCCCAAGGATACGCTGGCCGGCCTCGTCGCCGTCGCCGCGATCGCTGCGATCGTTGCCAATGCGCTGTTCCTCCAGACCGGCCGGCACCCCGCGCCGATGTTCGGCACCGTGATCAATCTTCCCGCGCCGTCGTCCGTGCCGCTGTCGAATCCCATGCCGCGTCCGCGCCCCGTCGGCGCCGATACCTCGCCGCTCGAGCCGAGGGCGACGGAGTTTCGCGTCGAGCCCAAACCTGCCGAGCGTGCCGCCGAGAAGGCGCCCGAAAAGCCCGTCGAGGCGACCGCCTCGACGCGCTCGAGCGATCCGATGACCAATCTGGTCAAGGCGACGACCTCGACGCCGCCGTCCGCGATCCGTCCGCCGGCACCGATTCCTGCGCAGCAGAGCCCGGCCGCGCGGCGTATCGCCGGCGTGCAGCGCGCGCTGTCCGAATATGGCTACGGCAATTTGAAGATCACGGGCGCCATGAGCGGCGAGACCCAGTCCGCGATCCAGAAATTCGAGCGTGAGCACAAGATGCAGGTCACCGGCCAGGTCTCCGACCGCCTGCTGCGCGAGCTCGCCGCCGCGATCGGCCATCCCGTCGAATAGTTTTGGCGCTTGCACGGAGGCTGGTGCTGATCGCAGTGCTGGCCTATCGTCCGATTCATGCGTTTGAAATCCAACATATGGGTGGCGGCTTACTTGCGCCGCTGCCAGACCGAGGGCGTGTTCGGCGCCGTGCGGCGCCGCGGTGCCGAGGAGGCGGGCGCGGTGTTCGTGAAGGTGTCGTTGCTCGACGGCAATGCGATGCTGTATGCGCCGGCGCCGCAGACCGTCTATGACGACGGCCGCCCCGTCGATCGCTTGTTCATGCCGGTCGCGCCACAGCCTCTGCCGGAGCACACGATCGAGGAGCGGTTGACCAAGGAAATCCGCTTCGATCCGGACGCGTGGATCGTCGAGACCGAGGATCGCGCGGGCCGGCATTTTCTGGAATTGGCGAAGACCTAGCTATCGGCCCACCGTCATTGCGAGCGCAGCGAAGCAATCCAGAATCTTTCCGCGGAGGGACTCTGGATTGCTTCGCTGCGCTCGCAATGACGAGGTTGGAGCTCGTTGTGCGCCCAGCACTCGGCGTCGCCGCCTGTCAGCGGCGTGAGCAATCAGCGATCGGATGATCCGCCGGTGCCCTTCCGCACCGCAGGCGCGGAGCCCGGCTGCACGCCCGGCCGCGTCTGGCCTGCGCCGGCACGCGCGCGCTGGCGTTCGCCATCGTGCAGCGACGGTTGATACTTTGCCCGCGTCACTGCGAGCGTCGAGCCGCGCCAGGCCGCCAGCATCACCAGCGCCGAGCGTTCGGCGAGGCGGTCATAGAGCCGCGACAGCCGGTACACGGCGTTCACGGAGGTGCCGATCTCCGGCTTGAAGAACAGCAGGATGCGCTGGAACACCGGGCTCGGCATGTCGAGCGCGCGCGCGGCGACCGCGAGCGCCTCGCCGCCGGCATCGTCGACGATCTGGGCTGCGACGCGGGAGGGCAGGATCAGGCTGTCGCCGAGCTCGAAGGTGAAGTTCTCGACGTCACCTGCGATCGCCGCCATCTCCAGGATCTGGATCGCGCGCTTGGCGCGCGCGGTCGGAATGCGCGGGGCGGCCTTCAGCGGGGTCTGCGCCAGATTGTGCAGGATCAGCGCGCGCTCGGAGGCGCCGGCGCGGAAGAACATGTCGTGGATCTCGGCCGCCTCCTTCGGCTGCATCGCCACGTTGGCAGCCATGCGCTGCTCGGCCTCGGTCGGCACGCGCGCTGGAGCGGGCGCGCGGGGCGGAGCGGGAATCTCTCGCGCCAATGGAATCCTGCGGCCTTCCTGGGTCGCGACCAGCCCGAGCTTCTGCAGGATCGCGACGGGCGTCTGCGGATAGACCGCGAGCCGCGCCTTGACGGCCGCGCGCGTCGCATCGTCGACCTGATCGATCAGCCGCGTGGCGAGCTCGACGAACTGCCGCTGCTCGTCGTCGCTGTGGGTGCTGGTCTGGACATAAAGGTCGGTCAGGACGCGCAGCAGCGTCGGACGGACATCGACACCTTCGCGACGGGACAGGGTCATCAGCCCGTCGAATCCGGGAAACAGCGACTTGGTCATGGGAGGCGTACGCAACTCGGGAAAGATACTTGGGCGAGCCTAGCGCAGGTTCTTTTAAAGCCTCGTTAAGGAAAACGAGGCGTGAAGCCGGCTCTGCAATTTAGGGCGTTGTCGTGCCGCAACGGGACGGCGCGGCGCGTCCGTGCGGTTACGGTCCAAGAGGCGCGTTTACACCCCGTTAACCATGAGCTGATCTTAATGAATGCATGTTGCAGGGGCGCGTTCGGTCGCGCGGCAATTGAAGAGAGCTGGCATGGGGACCATCATCGAATTTCCGGCCGGTCGCCGGGTGGGCTCGTCGGGGGATGTCGCTCCGCGCACGGACATGGGAACGGTCGTGATCCTTCCCGTGATCCGCATCGAGCGTGAGGCGGACGAAACCAGCGGCGATCGCGGGCCGGAGCAGGGCACAGCGCCGGGGCGCCGTCGCCGCCGTCGCTGAACATCCGGCTTCATGCGATGCCGGACTCCATCCGCCAGATCCGGCCTGTCCTGTCGGCCGTCCTGCTCACGCTGTTAGGCGCGTCGCTCGCGGCGTGTAGCGGCGGCGATTTCGGCCGCACCCGCGAGAGCATGCGCAGCGACGACATGCATCGCTGGCTGGGCGCGGAGGTCACCTCCAGCGTCGGCTTGACGTCCTCGCAATTCCAGCTCACCGACGAAGAGCGCCAGCTTCGCGATCTCGCCTATCCCATGATCGAGCCGCCTCTGTCGCGCCCCGCATGGAAGAGCGTGTTCGGCGACTACAAGCCGCTGCCCTCGCCCTGGCGGCAGAAGATCGTGTTCGACCGCACCATGTACGGACGCACGCTGATCGACGAGCCGCACCGCTCGCATTCCTCGCGCTATGCGCAGCTGATCGAGGACGTCCGCAACCACATCACGCGCTTCGAGCCGTTCTTCGCCAGCGCGATCCGCGTCATCGATCTCGATCGGAAACGCAATGCCAGCATGGCGCGCGTCTCCGCGCTCTCGCCGAGGGAGAGGGACGACGCGGTCGCGCGCATGCAGGAGAACTCGCTGATCATCCAGTGGGTGCAGCTGTGCCTGGAGCAGCGCATCTCGTCCTACCGCTGGGCGCTGGAACGCCTGGTGATCCAGGCCCCCGACGGCATGGCCGCCGATGCCGACCGCCTGATCGGCGAACTCGCCGCCCAGACCGCCAATCCCCCGGTCGCGGCCCAGCCGCCTTACGGCCGCGCGGTCATCTCGAAGGGCTGACCGCACAAGCCAGCCGCCCGTCGAGGGCAGCCATCGCACCCCGCGGCCAATCAGCGCGATTAGCCTGGAATCGCCTCGCCGCACGCGATCTCTGGCAACTCATGCCGGCCGTAGCGGCCTACCGCTGTTGAGGCCTCCGGGATGGCCCTTGTCCTTCCGGGCCGGCCGGATAGGATTGTCCCGTTTCTTCAAAGTCATTTTACCCGAAGGTCCTTCGAGATGAGCTTAGACGCCGCGCATCCGTTCAAGAGCCGTCTGGACGTTTCCCTCCGCCATCTGCTGACATTTGCCATTCTGCTCGGATCAGCCGGCTCCGCTGCCGCGTTGACCAAGGAAGCGGCGATCGAGAATTGCCGGATGACGGTCGGCAGGCCGATCGTGCAGGCGTGCATGCAGGCCCAGGGAGGCCGCAAGGCAGGTGCCGATCTCGAGGGTTGCCGTGCCAAAGCCTCGCCGCAGGTCAGGGCCTGCGTCATCGCGGCCCTCAACGCCGCCAACGGCCGCGCCAACGTCGCCGTCGAAATGCCGAAAGAGGCGGCGCCCAAGCTCGATGCGGGCACCGCCCTGCCGAAGGATTTCGTCGCGCCGCCGCGCAACATCTCCGATATCACGGCCATTCTCGACGGCGAGAAGCCCGATGAGAAGATGATCGCCGAGCTCAAGGCCGATGCCGACGCCGTGCCGACGGGCAAGGAGTCGCGCCAGGATCTCGCGCAATTCTACTTCGATCGCGCCAATGCGCGCTCGCAACTCGGCCGGCTCGCCGAATCCACCGCCGATGCCAACAAGGCAGTGGAAGTCGGCCGCGGAGCCGTCAGCCCGAACATGCTGGCGCGTCTGATGCAGCTGCAGTCGGTGCAGTATTTGCTCGCCGGCGATCCCAAGCGCGCGTTGGAGATCGTGCAAAAGTTGTTGCGCGACACCAACATGCCGGGCTCGAAGGGCTACCAGTTCAATGCCAACCGTACGCTTGCGTCCATCCTCCTGCAGATGGGCGATGTCGCGCAGGCCGAAGCCCATCTCCGTCGCAGCCTGACCCTAATCCAGGAAGCGCGCACCAGCGGGCTTCCTGGTTGGCGCGCCACCTATGCCAGGCTGGGCCAGAACTGGGAAGGCGAGATCGAGATGTCGCGCGCTCAGATCTTCGAGGCGCGGGGCCAGTTCGCGGAAGCCGAGGCCGCCTATCGCACCGCCGAGCTGCGCAAGCGCGCCGGCAACAAGGGGGTTCTGGAGCTGGAGAATCCGCCTGCCGAGACACTGCTGCTCCAGGTTGTCGACGGCAACGTCCTGAACCAAGCGCGCATGAAGGCGCGGCAGGGACGGCTCGCCGAAGCAGAGGTCGACGCGCGCCGAGCGCTGCTGGCGCGCCTGAGGGACACCGGCAAGTACAATCCGGTGACGCCGCGTTTCGTGATGGGGCTGGCCGGTATTCTGGTCGATCAGGGCCGCTACGAGGAAGCCGAGCAGCTCGGTCGCGTCGCCCTCGACATCAGCAAGACCGTCGGCGTGCCGGACGATTCGCAGCCGACGGTTCAGTTGCTGTCCCAGCTCGCCGGCATTCTCAGCCTTCAGCGCAAGAATGACGAAGCCAACGCCATGTTTGCGCGGATCGACCAGGCGATCGCCAAATGGGAGCCGCAACGCCGCCAGGTTTTCGAGCTCAATCCGTCGCGCATTCTCGCGCTCTACAACTCCGGACAGCTGGACGCCGGCATTGCAGCGGCCGAGCAGCTCGTCAGGAAGCAGGTCGGGCGCGTCGGTGAAAATCACTTCGATGCCGCCTCCGCGCGCGGCACTTTGGCCGTCGGTCTGATGAGGGCGCGGCGCGATGCCGAGGCGATCCGCGAGTTCAAGGCTGCCATCCCGATCATGATGGCGAGCGCGAACGAGAACGCCGACGATGAGAACACCACCGTGGTGGCCGCGCGCAGCCAGCGGCTGCAGACCATCGTCGAAAGCTATCTCGCGCTGCTCGCGCGGGCCGAGGGCAGCGGCGTTGGCGAGGAGACCTTTGGCCTCGCCGATGCCGTCCGCGGTCGCTCGGTGCAGCAGGCGCTGGCCGCCTCGAGCGCGCGTGCGGCGGCAAAGGACCCCGCGCTCGCCGAGCTCGTGCGCAAGGAGCAGGACCTGACCAAGCAGGTCAACGCCCAGCTCGGCACGCTCAACAACGTGCTCGCGCTTCCCGCGGCGGAACGCGACGAGAAGGGTGTTCAGCAGATCCAGGCCTCCATCGCCGCCTTGCGCGGCCAGCGCGACAAGGCGCGCCAGGAGATCAAGCAGAAATTCCCGATCTACGCCGATCTCGTCTCGCCGAGGCCGCCGAGCGTCGCCGAGATCCGCGCGACGCTTGCCGACGACGAAGCCATGCTCTCGTTCTATTTCGGCCAGAACGGCGGCTTCGTCTGGGCGGTGCCGAAGTCGGGGCCGGTGGCGTTCGCGGCGGTCCAGGCCAAGATCGGCGACATCGAGAGCAAGATCCGCAAGCTGCGCGAAGCGCTCGAGCCGCAGGCTGCGATGATCTCGGACATTCCGCCGTTCGACCTCAAGCTCGGCCATGAGCTCTACGAGTTGCTGCTCAAGCCGGTTGAGAGCGGATGGAAGCCGGCCAAGAACCTGATTGTCGTGACCAACGGTGCGTTGGGCCTGTTGCCGCTGTCTCTGTTGCCGACGGCACCGGCAGAGGTCGCTGCCGACGAGGATCCGCTGTTCATCGGTTATCGCAACGTGCCGTGGTTGGCGCGAACCCATGCCGTCTCGACGGTGCCGTCGGCGGCGGCGCTGCGCACGCTGCGGCAATTGCCGCCGGGCAAGCCCGGCCGCGGCGACCTCGTGGCCTTCGGCGATCCCTATTTCAACAGCGAGCAGCAGGCGGAGGCGGAAGGCGGCGGAGAGAAGATTCAGGTCGCCGACGCCGGCGGCAACATCACGCGTGGCGGTCCGTTGAAGCGGCGCAACAGTCCCAAGCTCGAAGGCGTCGACAGCGCCGAGCTCGGTCTCTTGCCCCGTCTGCCCGACACCGCTGACGAGTTGAAGTCGATCGCGCTGGCACTGCAGGCGGACCCTTCCAAGGTGCTGTTTCTCGGCAAGAGCGCAACCGAGAGTGCGGTGAAAACCATGAATCTCTCCGGCTTCAGGATCCTGGCCTTTGCCACCCATGGCTTGGTCCCGGGCGAGCTGAACGGGCTGACGCAGCCCGCGCTCGCTTTGTCGTCGCCGGTGGTGACGGGTGAGGGTGGCGATGGCCTTCTGACCATGGAGGAGATCCTCGGCCTCAAGCTGGATGCGGACTGGGTCATCCTGTCGGCCTGCAACACCGGCGCCGGCGCCGGGGCAGGAGCGGAGGCGGCATCCGGGCTCGGGCGCGCGTTCTTCTACGCCGGAACGCGCGCGCTGCTGGTGACGAACTGGTCGGTGCATTCACAGTCGGCGCGGCAATTGGTGACCGACCTGTTCAAGCGGCAGGCCGATGATCCCAAGCTGTCGCGCAGTGAAGCGCTGCGTCAGGCCGCAATGGCCCTCGTCGATGGTCCGGGTTATCTCAACAGCGAGGGCAAGACCGAGTTTGCCTATGCGCATCCGCTGTTCTGGGCGCCTTACACCATCATCGGCGATGGCGGCTTGCGTTGACGAACGGGAAGGGGCACGGAAAATGAAGCGGAATGTCTTTCTGGGCCTTGTGGCCGCGGGTTTGCTGTTCTCGGCACCATCGCGCGCCACGCTGTTGATCTCGGAAGAGGAAGCCAAGCTGCCGCCTCCCAAGGGAGCGGTTGCCGTCGATCAGCGCGGCATCATGCGTGGTCCCAAGGTCGAGTTCGTCTCGCCGGGCGACGCGGCGAGCTCGCCTCTGCGGCTGGTGTTGAAATTTCAGTCCTATGGCGGAGCGAAGATCGACCCGGAGTCGGTCAAGGTGATCTTCCTCCGGACGCCGAACGTCGACCTGACCCCCCGGGTCAAGCCCTTCGTGCAGGCCGACGGCATCAACATGCAGGATGCGGAGCTGCCGCCCGGCGAATACACGGTCCGCGTCGATATCAAGGACAGTGATGGTCGGCCTGGCACGACCGTCTTCACCTTGAAGGTCGCACCCAAGTGACGTGCCCTTACTGCCGGTCCGGGAGTGCGGAGGGTGCAATGGTTTGCGCCTCGTGCGGGCGCGACATCGCCGTTCCCGCCACGCTGATCGCCGAGCGCGACGATCTCCTGCGCAAGCGCGAGGAGCTGCGCGATGAACTGAAGCGGGCCAGGGACGAGATCGAAGCAATCATGAGGCGAAGGAAGTCGCGCTAGCGATGGAATGTCCGTTTTGCGCCGAGACCATCAAGGACGAAGCGATCGCATGCAAGCATTGCTCGCGTGACTTGCGGGTCGTGCGGCCGACGCTTCTCGAGATCGACGAGATCGTTGCCGACCTGGACAAGCTCAGGCGCGATCTCGACCGCGTCAATGTCCGCCTCGAGCGCTACAACAATCCGCTGCGCTATTACGGAACCCATGCGATACTCTACGTCGCCATTCCATCCCTGTTGCTGGTGATCGCGCATGTGCTCGTGACCATCACCTTCAACTTGTCAGCGATTCCGCTGCGGATCGCGTCGATCGCGATACCCCTCCTGTTTGGCTTCGTAGCCTATCCCCTGCACCGGGTCTCCGCCCTGACCTCGTTCGTCCTGGCGTTCCTGACGGCAGGGGTCAGCATCTCGTCGATGCTGACGGTAACAGGAGTTCATGATCACGTTCCGATCCTGCCGCAAACCTGGATCGAATGGCGCGAGGTGTTCGAATATGGCGCCAGCATCCTGCTCGCCTTCGTCTCCGGGAACATCCTGAGCGTCGTGATCTTCCAGGTCTTGCCCCGCGTGCTGACCCAGGGCGGCAAGCCGAACGCGTTTGCCTTCCGCGTGGCGCGCCTGCTCGGGCAGCATGTCGGCGAAGAGCAATTGCGCCGCCGCGCCCGCTTGATTCAGGATTTCATTCAGACCGTAGGGCCGTTGGCCGGTGTCGCTGCGACCGGCATCGGCTCGATCTATGCCGGATTGAAGGGCTTGCTCGATTAGGCCGGCGTTCAACGCCACGGCATGCTCCGGGCGGGTTTCAGCTTCTGCTTCCGCCGCCCTCACTTGTTCGGCTGCCGTCTCCGCAGGATCGAGCCTTGGCGCGGTCTGCCGTCACTGCCGGAATCCACGGAGCTGTCAGTCTGAGCGGATGGCCGTCGAGTCGGCTCCGGTGCGGCTCGACGCCGAGCCGCCGGCTCCAAGCTCACGCGTGATCCACTCGGCGAACACGCGGATCGGCCGCCGCTGCCGGCTTGCCCGTGGAAAAACGAGATGATGGCCGACATAGCGGATGTCGACGGAGCGTCCGGCAAGCGGCGCGACCAGCCGCTTTGTCGCGATTTCCCGTTCGGCGAGCCGGGTTGATTCCAGCGTCACGCCGAGACCGCTCGACGCCATCGCGATCGCCAGGAAGCTGCGGTCGAAGCGCATGCCGTGGATGGCGGGGGCTTCGAGGCCGTTGGCCGTGAACCATTGATGCCACTGCACCTGCTTCACTTCCGAGCGGATCAACACCTGGTCGAGCAGGTCCTTCGGCTTGCGGATTTTCTTCGCCAGTCCGGGCGTGCAGAGCGGCGTCACGGTCTCTTCGCCCAGCGGGATGACCTCGACCCCCTCGGCTCTCGGCTGCCCGTACACGATATCGATATCGAAATCGTCGTTGCTGAACCGGGCATATTCGGTGTTGGCGGCGAGGCGGACCTCGAGCTTGGGCTCGGCAGCCATGAAGCGGGCGAGGCGCGGGGCGAGCCACTGGGCGGCAAAGCTCGGTGCACAGTGCACTCTCAGCAATTGCGGGCCGCGGCCGGCGACCTCCTCGATGCCGCGGCGAAGATTATCGAAAGCGGCGCCGGCATGACGCATCAGGTTCTCGCCCGCTGGCGTCAGGCGAACCGTGCGGGCACTGCGTTCGAACAATATCGTGCCCATCGCGCTTTCGAGCTTGCGAATGGCGTGGCTCACCGCGCTTGGCGTCAGATGAAGCTCGTTCGCCGCATCCCGGAACGAGCCGGTGCGCGCAGCCGCCTCGAAAGCGCGGACGGCGGATATCGGGATACTGGACAGCAACATCGCACAAGTGAACCAAATTCACCTATGCAAGACAATAGTGCGTTTGTCGGAAAGCAGGCCGTGGCATAACCAACTGATCAAGAACAGCCGCGCCCCTCGGGAGCCTCGGCACAGCCATTCAGGGAGGATCAGATGCTGCTTCGCGGCAAGACTGCAATCATCACCGGCGCGGCTTCGCCGCGGGGGATCGGCCTTGCGACGGCCCGGCGATTTGCCGCCGAAGGCGCCCGGGTCGCCATTCTCGACATCGATGGCTCGGCGGCGGAAGACGCAGCGCGCAATCTCGAACCGGTCAATCGCCAGCCGCATCTCGGCCTCGCCTTAGACGTCACCGACAAGCAGGCCTGCATCAAGGCCGTTGAAGCGGTCATCGCGAAATTCGGCCAGATCGACATCCTCATCAGCAATGCCGGCGTGACCCAGCCGGTGAAGCTTCTCGACATCACGCCGGAAGATTGGGACCGCATCCAGGACGTCAACCTCAAGGGCATCCTGTTCCTGTCCCAGGCCGTGATCCCGCATATGCGCGAGCGCAAGAGCGGATCCATCGCCTGCATGTCGTCGGTTTCCGCCCAGCGCGGCGGTGGCATCTTCGGTGGGCCGCACTATTCGGCGGCCAAGGCCGGCGTGCTCGGGCTCGCCAAGGCGATGGCTCGCGAGTTCGGCCCCGACGGCATCCGCGTCAACTGCGTGACGCCCGGCCTGATCGGCACCGACATCACCGCGGGCAAGCTCACCGACGAGATGCGGGCGAAGATCCTCGAGGGCATTCCGCTCGGCCGGCTCGGCGAGGCCGCTGACGTCGCCGGTATCTACACCTTCCTCGCCTCGGACCTGTCGGCCTACGTCACCGGCGCGGTCATCGACGTCAACGGCGGCATGCTGATCCACTGAGCGGGGAGGGGACACACATGACAACACCGACACTCGCGAACGCACCGACGCTGGCACAGCGCGCCCGCAACATCCGCCGCAACGCCCTGCTGATGGGCGAGGTCCAGGGCCAGGGCTATATTGCGCAGGCGCTCGACATCGCCGACGTGCTGGCGGTGGCCTATTTCCACGCGATGCGCTTTCGCGCCGAAGATCCCGCATGGGAGGAGCGCGACCGCTTCCTGCTGTCGAACGGACACTATGCGATCGCGCTCTATGCGGCCCTGATCGAGGCCGGGATCATTCCGGAGGCGGAGCTGGAAACCTATGGCTTCGACGAGAGCCGCCTGCCGATGTCGGGCATGGCCTCCTATACGCCGGGCATGGAGATGTCCGGCGGCTCGCTCGGCCTTGGTCTTGGCATCGCCGTCGGCATGGCGCTCGGACTGAAGCGCAAGCGGTCAACGGCGCGCATCTTCACCCTGTTCTCCGACGGCGAGCTCGACGAGGGCTCGAAATGGGAAGCGATCATGTCGGCGGCCCATCACAAGCTCGACAATCTGATCGCAATCGTCGACGTCAACAATCAGCAGGCCGACGGCCCCTCCAAGCAGATGCTCGGCTTCGAGCCGCTGGTCGACAAGCTCGAAGCCTTCGGTTGGTTCGTGCAGCGCGTCGACGGCAACGATCTCGATGCGGTGGTAGGCGCTTTCGATGCAGCGATGTCGCATCCCGAGCCGAAGCCGCGGATGATCGTCGCCGACACCTTGATGGGCAAGGGCGTTCCCTTCCTGGAGCAGCGTGAGAAGAACCATTTCATTCGCGTCGAGCCGCATGAATGGCAGCTCGCGCTGTCTGCACTGAATGCGGGAGAGCAGCCATGAAGTCCGCAGGACCGACCCCTTCGGCAAGGCCGCGCCTCACCACCTCGGCCATGATCGCCTCGATCGCGGCGGAAGGGCAGCGTACCAAGCCGGCCCCGTTCGGCCACGCGCTCGTCGAGCTCGCCGGCAGCCGCGAGGACGTGGTCGGCATGACCGCCGATCTCGGCAAATACACCGATCTGCACATCTTTGCGCAGGCCTTTCCCGATCGCTACTACCAGATGGGCATGGCCGAGCAGCTGCTGTTCGGCGCAGCCTCGGGACTCGCCGCCGAAGGCTTCATGCCGTTCGCGACCACCTATGCGGTGTTCGCTTCGCGCCGGGCCTACGACTTCATCCACCAGACCATCGCGGAAGAAGACCGCAACGTGAAGATCGCCTGCGCGTTGCCCGGCCTGACCTCAGGCTATGGACCGAGCCACCAGGCCGCCGAGGACCTCGCGTTGTTCCGTGCGATGCCCAACATGACGGTGATCGATCCCTGCGATGCGCACGAGATCGAGCAGATCGTGCCGGCGATCGCCGCGCATCGCGGCCCGGTCTATATGCGCCTCCTGCGCGGACAGGTGCCGTTGGTGCTCGACGAATACAATTATCGCTTCGAGCTCGGCAAGGCTGCGCTGCTGCGTGATGGCGGCGACGTCCTGATCATCTCCTCGGGCATCATGACCATGCGCGCGCTGGAGGCGGCCCAGGCCTTGTCGGAGGACCGCGTCAACGCCGCGGTCCTGCACGTTCCGACGATCAAGCCGCTCGACAGGGATGCGATCCTGCGCGAAGCAGGCAAGCCCGGCCGCCTCGTCGTCGTCGCCGAGAACCACACCGTGATCGGCGGTCTCGGCGAAGCCGTGGCGGCGTTGCTGATGCGCTCAGGCGTTCATCCCGCGTTCCGGCAGATCGGGCTGCCCGACGAGTTTCTCGCCGCGGGCGCGCTGCCGACGCTGCACGACCGCTACGGCATCTCGACCGTCGAAGTGACGCGCCAGGTCAAGGAGTGGCTGCGCTAGCCGCAGCCACCATTCACCACCGATCAGGCCAACATGCTTCGCAGCGCTGCTGCGGAGAAGGATAGCTGCTGTCCAATGCCGGCGCACCGAGGGCCGGCCGGCAGCAACGGCGGTGGCGAAAGCCATCCCTGCAGAACAATCCAAGCTCAACAGGAGGAATAGATGATCCCGCGGAAACCAATCACCCTCAGCCGTCGCAAGCTGCTCCTCGCCGGTGCCGCCGTGCCGCTCTGCGGCATTCTCACGCATCCTGCTTCGGCCGCCGAATTCACCTACAAGCTCGCGACCGGCCAGGATCCGACCCATCCCGTCAATATCCGCGCCAAGGAAGCTGCCGACCGCATTCGCGAGGCGACGAGCGGCCGGCTCGAGATCAACCTGTTCCCGGCCAACCAGCTCGGCTCCGATACCGACCTGCTGACGCAGGTCCGCAACGGCGGCGTCGAGTTCTTCAACCTGTCGTCGCTGATCCTGGCCACGCTGGTCCCGGCCGCGGGCATCGTCAATCTCGGCTTTCTCTTCACCAGCTATGATGCGGTCTGGAAGGCGATGGATGGCGAGCTCGGCGCCTATATTCGCGCGCAGATCGCGAGGACGCCGATCATGGCGGTGTCGAGCCCCTGGGACAATGGCTTCCGCCACGTCACCTCGTCCGGACGCGAGATCAGGACGCCCGAGGACCTCAAGAATTTCAAGCTCCGCGTGCCGGCCGCCCCCAATCTGACGTCGCTGTTCCAGGCGCTCGGCGCAGGCCCCGCGCCGATCAATTTCAACGAGGTCTACTCCGCACTGCAAACCAAAGTGGTCGACGGGCAGGAGAACCCGCTGCCGATCATCGCCACCGCCCGGCTCTACGAGGTGCAGAAGACCTGCTCCCTGACCGGGCATGTGTGGGACAATTACTGGATCCTCGGCAACAAGCGCGCCTTCGAGAAATTGCCCAAGGACGTGCAGGCCATCGTGACGCGCGAGTTCGACCGTTCGGCCAAAGACGAGCGCGCGGATATCGCGAAGCTGAGCGAATCGCTGCGCGCGGACCTGACCGCCAAGGGGATGCGATTCATCGAAGTCGACCGCGGCGCGTTTCGGCAGGCACTCGCCAAGACGAGCTTCTACTCCGACTGGAAGGGCAAGTTCGGCGAGGAGGCTTGGGCACAGCTCGAGAAAGCGGCGGGCAAGCTGTCATGACCGCGATCAACCATGCGCCGAGCATCGACGAAGGTGCCGCGGTTGCGGCACCTCAATCCGGTGTGCGCCTATGGGCCGTCAGGGCCAACAAGGCGCTTGGTCATGTGGTTGCGATCCCGGCTGCCCTGCTGGTGCTGGCCGAGATCGTGGTGCTGTCGGCCGGAATCGTCGGACGATACGTGTTTCATGCTCCGATCATCTGGGCCGACGAGCTCGCCGGCATCCTGTTCCTGTGGCTCGCCATGCTGGGATCTGTGATCGCGTTCCAGCGCGGTGAGCACATGCGGATGACGGCCATCATCGGCATGCTCCGTCCCAACGCACGCGCATTCCTGGATGTCGTCGCTGCCGCGGCATCGCTTGCGTTCCTGCTGCTGGTGATCCATCCCGCTTACGAGTTCGCGGCCGACGAGGTGTTCGTCACGACGCCGGCACTCGAGATCGTCAACAGCTGGCGGGCTGCCGCATTACCCGTCGGCATCGGATTGATGCTGATCGCGGCTGTGCTGCGGCTGGTTCGCATCGCGGGCCTGCGGCATTTGCTGGCCGCCGTGGCGCTCGTTTGCGGCATCATTGCCGCGCTGGTGCTGGTCGCGCCGATGTTGAAGCCGCTCGGCAATCTAAACCTGCTGATCTTCTTCGTGGTCATCGTCGGCGCAATGGTGCTGGCGGCGGTGCCGATCGCGTTCGCCTTTGGTCTTGCCACCGTCGGCTATCTGGCACTGACGACGAGCACGCCCGATGTCGTCATCATCGGACGCATGGACGAAGGCATGAGCCATCTGATCCTGCTGGCGGTGCCTCTCTTCGTGTTCCTCGGCCTGCTGATCGAAATGACCGGCATGGCGCGCGCCATGGTCGGCTTTCTCGCCAGCCTGCTCGGGCACGTGCGCGGCGGCCTGCACTATGTGCTGGTCGGCGCGATGTATCTGGTGTCGGGCATCTCGGGATCGAAGGCGGCGGACATGGCCGCCGTGGCGCCGGTGCTGTTTCCGGAGATGACCAAGCGCGGTGCCAAGCCCGGGGATCTCGTCGCGCTGCTCGCGGCGACCGGGGCTCAGACCGAGACCATTCCGCCGTCGCTGGTGCTGATCACTATTGGCTCGGTGACGGGCGTGTCGATCGCGGCGCTGTTCACCGGCGGCCTGCTGCCCGGCATCGTGCTGGCGATCGGCCTCTGCGCCGTGGTCTGGTGGCGATACCGCGGGGAGGACCTGTCGCATGTGGAACGTGCGACGGGGAGGGAGATCGGCCGCGCCTTCGTCATTGCGATTCCGGCGATGGCACTGCCCTTCGTCATCCGCGCCGCGGTGGTCGAGGGCGTTGCGACCGCGACCGAGGTATCGACCATCGGCATCGTCTACGCGGTTCTCACCGGGCTGCTGATCTATCGTCAGTTCTCCTGGCGCCGGCTTTATCCGATGCTGGTGGAGACCGCGTCACTATCCGGCGCGATCCTGCTGATCATCGGTGCGGCGACCGGGATGGCGTGGGCTCTGACGCAATCGGGCTTCTCGGCGTCGCTTGCAAAGTTCATGACCGCGCTGCCGGGCGGAACGCCGGTCTTTCTCGGCGTCACGATCCTGGCGTTCGTCATTCTCGGTAGCGTGCTCGAGGGCATCCCGGCTATCGTTCTGTTCGGGCCGCTGCTGTTTCCGATCGCACGCCAAGTCGGCGTGCATGAGGTGCATTACGCGATGGTCGTCGTGCTCGCGATGGGCATCGGCCTGTTCGCCCCGCCGTTCGGCGTCGGCTACTACGCGGCCTGCGCCATCAGCCGCATCAGTCCCGACGAGGGCATCAAGCCGATCGTCGGCTATATCGTCGCCTTGCTGATTGGCACGCTGATCGTCGCCGCGATCCCGTGGATCTCGACCGGCTTTCTGTGAGACGGGGAGCCGCAGCGCAGGATGCCGCGGCTCTCCGCCGACAGGGTCTATCTCTCGGCGCGGGTGCGCTCGGTCCGCAGAAGGCGGTGCTGCACCGTTCGCGCGATCGCCGCTGGTGCCTCGTCGGGAATCGCAAAGCAGGAGCTCGCGTTGATCTCGCAAAGGACATACGTGTCGGCGCCAGCCGCATCCCGTGGCCCGTACAGGAAGTCGGCATCCCAGATGACGGGTAGCGAGGATTCATCGATGTCCAGCGTCTCCATCGTCTGCGGCGTCCATTCGTCCTCCATTGATCGTCGCAGCGCCTGGAACGGCGGGGCATCTGGCCCGTGCATGATGCGTGGTCCCGGCTGCGCCTCGGGCGCCTCAGGACCTTCCGGGGGCGGCGGCATCAAGGCCTTGATCAGTTGCTGCCCGAAGCCTGCGACCCTGGCGCCGCTCATGTAGCAGCGGATCATCCCGTCGGGCAGGCGAGACTGAAACGCCTGGTCGATGATGCAGCCGCCCCAGCCGAAATACGGCGCGCAGCGAGCCAGCAAGTCTTCGAGGCGGATGTCCTCGGGTCGGCTTCCGCGTTGGGCATGGAGCACACGAACCATATCATCCGTGTTCGGGAGGGCCTCCACCTTCCAGACCCCTTGGCCGCCGTTGCCGCGATTCTGCTTGAGCACGCGCGGACCGCTCGCGCGCAGACGCGCGGGAAATTCGGCGCGAAACGCTGAGGCATTGTCGTAGCGATGCGTGTCGGCGCCCCAGCCCAGATGACGGGTTCGGTAGAGCACCTCCTTGACGCCCATCTTCAGGATGACGTCGGGATGGGCGCTCACCCAGGGGCCTCGCGCCGCCACCTCGCGAAGCAGGGCGTCGAGTTCAGCGCGCGTCTTGCCCTGATGGATCGGATCGACCCACACGAGCACGCCGTCGACGCTGAGCAGTTGGCCACGGACCGCCTCGGCGAAGCTTTCGTCATAGATCACAGGGCGCGCGTCGATCTCGAGAGCGGCGAGCGCCTCGAAGACGCGGACGAAGCGGCTGTTTTGCGGCCTCGCCGCCCGGCGCGCGGCAGCGTCGCCGCGTGAAAGGATGGCTACGGTCTGGCGGGGAGAGAAGTGTCGTTCGGTGTCCATGCGCAAGCTCCACGAATTGCGTGCTGCGCAGAGCTTGGACCGGGGTCTCACGGGGAGTCTGCCTTGTCCCCGTGCGGACCAGCTTACGTGAGATGGTCTTCGCCTTTCAAGAGCGGTTGGCGTAGTTCCATACGGGGCGTAAAATTCTTTGTGAGGATTCTCCGGGGAGGGGTGAGTTGACAGCCCGGCCACGCGGGCTTCTACTCGCCGTGTCGGGGATATGCGATCTCCCCGTGAGGCGACATGCCCAAGAATCGCGTCCTGATTTTCACCAGGGACGCAGCATGTCATACGACACCCGATGTCATCCTACACATCGTTTTCGGCTTGTCGGTCCGGCGCGCCGCGCCGGCCTTGTCGGCGCGCGTCACCTTGCGAAACGGACTTCACCTGGGGCGGGGACACGACCAGGAGAACGACCATGCGCACACGGACAATCCTTCACGCTTTCCTCATTCTGGCGTTGACGGGCGGCGTATCGGCTGCACGCGCGCTGACCCAGGACGAGCTCGTCGCCAGGATCAAGGCGGCTGGCTACACCGATGTCAGCGACATCAAGTCGACTGCAGAAGGAACGACCGTAAGGGCGAACAAGAACGGCAAGCAGGTGCGGCTCGTTGTCGACAGCAGCGGCCAGATCAAGGAGCGGAACTGAGACGAAACCGAATTCAAGCTCAAGGGAGCAGATCAATGCGCAAGACAATTTTGGCGCTGATGGCCATCGGCGCCTGCTTCATCGCGACCGCCCGCGCGCAGGACGTCGATTGGCAGAAAGTCGACGACGCGCTGGGGCGAAAGGCGGCCGTGACCGGCGACGTGCATCGCTACGGCTTTCCACGCACCGATCTCACGGTGACGCTCGACGGCGTCACCATCAAGCCCGCGCTCGCGCTCGGCGGCTGGGTCGCGTTTAAGTCCGCGCATGGCGGCGTCATGGCGATGGGCGATCTGGTGCTGCTCGAATCCGAGATCAACCCGGTCATGGCGAAGATGATCGCGAACGGGCTGGAGATCACTGCCGTGCACAACCATCTGCTCGGCGCGAGCCCGGCGACGTTCTACATGCACGTGGCCGGGCACGGTGATCCCGCCAGAATCGCCGCGGCTATCAAGGACGCGCTCGCCGAAAGCAAGACGCCGCCGTCGGCGCCGGCTTCGACGGCCGCTCCGCCCGCCGTCGATCTCGACACTGCGCAGCTCGACAACATCATCGGCGTCAAGGGCCAGGCGAACGGTGGCGTTTATCAGTTCAACGTCCCCCGCCGCGATCCCATCACCGAGCAAGGCATGCAGTTGAGCCCGGTCGGGCCGCTGGGCGTTGCAACCGCCGTCAACTTTCAGCCGACCGGCGGCGGCAAGGCCGCGATTACCGGCGACTTCGTCCTGACCGGCGACGAGGTCAACCCGGTGATCAAGACGTTGCGGTCGCATGGGATCGCCGTGACGGCCCTGCACAGCCACATGCTGGACGAACAGCCGCGCCTGTTCTTCATGCATTTCTGGGCCAACGACGATGCGATCAAGCTCGCGAGCGGCGTGCGCGCGGCGCTGGACAAGACGGCTAGCACGAAGAGCTGAGCTCAGATGCGAAAACCGATGATCCGCTCAGCCGTCCTTCCGCCCCGACCTTCTGGGCGGGCGAGGCTTGCCTTGACGGTCGTGCTGGTTTTGTTGATGGGAGGGAACGCCGTGGCCAAGACCCTGAATCTTGATAACGCTCCTGCCGGAATGCCGCCGGAAGGGTGGACCCTGACGAAGACCGGTCAGGGACAACCGAAATGGACCGTTGAGGCCGACGCCACGGCGCCGAGCAAGCCGAACGTGCTCAAGCAATCCGGGCGGGCGACCTTCCCCTTGGCCATCAAGAGCGATACCAGCATCGGCGACGGTTTCGTGGAGGTCAAGTTCAAGGCCATCGCCGGTTCAGCGGATCGCGCCGCCGGCATCATCTGGCGCGCGAAGGACGCGGACAATTACTACGTCGTGCGGGCCAACGCGCTGGAGGACAATGTGGTGCTCTACAAGACGATCAAAGGCGTTCGAACGTCGCTGGAAATTGTCGGACGCAAGGGCGGCTATGGCGTCAGCACGCCGGTGGCGTCCGGGCAATGGCACACGTTGCGTTGCGACTTTGCGGGGACTCGGTTCAAAGTGACGTATGACGGCAAGCCGTTATTCGAGGTTGAGGACGCTACGATGAAAGATCCGGGCATGATTGGCTTGTGGACCAAGGCGGATAGCGTGACCCTGTTCGACGATCTGGCATATGGTGAGGGCAAATAGCGGTGTGCCCACCCTTGCCGGAGATAGCCATGAATGTTCGACCTCTGTCGGTCGCGGCGGCCCTGTTGATCGCGTTCATCAGTCCAACACGGGCGGAAGAGGCCCTCGTCGCCTACAAGTCGCTTAGTCCCGAGTTGGCGCTCGATCTCGCGCGTGCTGCGTTGGACAGCTGCCGCACCCGTGGATACCAGGTTGCCGTCGCTGTCGTCGATCGCTTCGGCGTCACGCAAGTGATGCTCCGCGATCGTTTTGCAGGCGCCCACACCCCCTCGACGGCATCAGGCAAGGCGTGGACGGCTGCGTCGTTCAAAGCCAGCACGAGTGAGCTGAATGCGCTCAGTCAGCCCGGCATGATGCAGTCGGGCATTCGTAACCTGCCCGGAACGGTCATCATCGGAGGAGGACTGGTCGTCGAAGCGGGCGGCTCTCTGGTCGGGGCGGTCGGCGTATCCGGCGCTCCCGGCGGCGACGCGGACGAAGCGTGCGCGAAAGCCGGGATCGAGGCGATACGTGACAAGCTGGAGTTCTGAGGGGCCAACGTCCATCGCGGACCCGCGCGAGATCGAGCTGAATTCGTGCTGGCATGTGAACCGGCTCATATAGCTGGTCACGAGTTTCTCTTACTTTCGACGGCGCATGCGGGCCAGGTCTTTGCGGCCTGTCTTGCCGAACGTCTCGCGCTGCGGTGACAACGCCTCGAAAGGAGCTCTCCGATGCTGGCCTTTCTGCGAAATGACCCTTCCATTCCAGTCGATATCCAAGACACCGAGTTCACGCGCGATCTGCTCGGCAGATACGTGTGCAGCACATACGACGAAGCGGTGAACAATGGCGGCAGGCCGTTCGATGTCGTGGTCATCGGCGCAGGGATGTTCGGCGCGTATGCCGCCAGCAAGATCTATCGCGCCGGGGCCGATCAGAACCTACGGGTGCTCCTGCTCGACGCAGGCGGCTATCTTGCCCCGACACACCTGCAGAACCTGCCGCATCTCGGCTTGAATGCGCCGGACACCGCGCTGGTCACGCGTAATAATCAGGATCCAGGCGCGCGCAACGGCGTGTGGGGCATTCCTTGGCACAGCAACGAGCCGTTCACCGGGCTCGCTTATTGCCCGGGCGGCCGCTCTCTGTTTTGGGGAGGATGGTCGCCGCGGCTGATGCCGGCCGATCTCGATGCGTGGCCCAAAGACGCGCGCGATTTTCTGAACGTGAGCTACCTCGATGTCGAGCGCGAGATTGGCGTACTTGAGAAGGCGGATTACCTGTCCGGTCCGCTCAACACGGCGATCAATGCGGAGTTGCAAGCCATTGCGGCGGGTACGAATGCGATCCTGCCCGATGTGACCTTGGACGTCGTCGACGAAGCTCCGATCGCGGTGCAGGCGAACTCGCCGGGCCCCGGGCTGTTCTCGTTCGACAAGTTCAGCAGCGGACCCATGCTGCTCGAAAGTATCCGGGACGATATCGCCAAGCGCTGGACCTTGAACGACAACTCGCGGCGACGCTTCTTCCTCGTTCCCAGGTGCCACGTCATCCGGTTACAGAACAGCGGCGGCAGGGTCACCGGGATCGATCTCACCTATAATGGTCAGTTCCGATCGCTTTCGGCTCCGGCCAATCTCAGTCCGGATTGTCAAGTCGTGCTGGCGGCCGGCACGATCGAATCGACGCGGCTGGCGATCGAGTCGTTCCCGGTGACGCGCGGGGCGTACAGCATGGGTGCCAATTTCATGGCCCATCTGCGCACGAATCTCACGGTACGCGTCAAACGCAGCGCGCTCGGGCTCGGCGCGTCTACAACGCTCGAACAGGGCGGCGCGATCGTGCGTGGCGAGATTACGAACCCGAACGGAAGCAAACGGCGCTACCATTTTCAGGTGCTCGCATCGGCTGAGAAGGGACAGAACCCGGAAGCGACGATGTGGACGATGGTGCCCGACATCGACCTCTTGCGGAATTTGCTTGCAAACGAGGACCCGGATTGGGTGGCAATCGTCCTCCGCGGCCTCGGAGAGATGGATGGCGACAAGCGTAGCGGACCGGGCAGCACGACGAGCTTTGTGAACCTCACCAATGCAGCCGATCCGCTTCAGAGCGATGGCTTGAGCGCTCGCGCGTGGGTCAATTTCACGCCTACGCCGAACGACTACGCGGCGTGGAGCAAGCTCGCCACCGCGGCAGTCGAGCTGGCGGGGCGTCTCGGCAAAAGCGCTGGCGACGTCGAGTACTGGTACAATGGCGGCTGGCAAAGCGCACCGCCCGCCGATCCGTTTGCCGCAACGAGGGATCGGCTGGGCAACACCCATCACGAAGCGGGCACGCTGTGGATGGGCGACGATCCAGCCATGTCGATCACGGATCCCACCGGGCGCTTCCATCACATCTCGAACGCCCACGTTGCTGGCCCTGCCTTGTTCCCCACCGTCGGCTCTGCGAACCCGTCCTTGACGGGCCTGGCGCTCGCGCGACAGACCAGCGCGGCCGTCGTCGCGGCATTGACGCCGGCATCTTCGCCACGTTCCAAACAGCTGTACGCTGGGAGTCTGGCGGAATGGCAGATGTCGGGCGCCGGGAGCTTCCTCCAGGTGTACGACATTCTCGAGTCCGTCGGCGGGCCCGGGTTGCTCTGGTACACGCGCGAGAGCTTCTCCGACTTCGTGCTCGAGCTCGAATGGCAATACGCGAGCCGCACCGACAACTCCGGTGTTTTCATCCGCGTGCCCAGCTTGAACAGCTCGAATCCGAATGATTGGATGGCGGCTATCGATCAGAGCTACGAGATCCAGATCGATCCGCGTGGGTACAATTCCGAAGCGAAGAAGGAGAACGATCCCCTGCGAAGCACCGGCGCGATCTACAATATCGGTGCGCCGACCCGCACCGATGTTGAGAAGGGGCCCTGGCAGTGGAACACGTTCATCATCGAGGCGGTCGGCAACCGCATCAAGGTGACGCTGAACGATGTGCTCGTGAACGACTTCACGGACCCCAAGCCGCGGTCTCTTCGCGGCCACATCGCCCTGCAAAACCATCATGACGGTTCGAAGGTGCAATTCCGCAACATTCGCATCAAATCGGTGGTGCCGGGAGTCGTCGACCTGCCTGTCCCGAGAGTCGCTTAGTTTTATCCGCGCGGTTCGACCACCTCGCCGTCTTCCTTGACGAACCGGCCGACGGGATTGTCCAGGAGATCGATCACGGCTTCCGACGGCCGGCACAAGCGCGTGCCCTTCGGCGTCACCACGATCGGACGGTTGATGAGAATGGGATGGGCGACCATGAAATCGAGCAGTTGGTCGTCGGTCCATTTGGGATCGTCCAGGCCGAGCTCCTTGTAGGGTGTTCCCTTCTCACGCAGCAGCGCGCGGACCGGAATGCCCATGGTCGCGATCAGCTCCTTGAGCCTGTCCCGCGATGGCGGCGTCTTGAGATATTCGACCACGACGGGCTCGGTGCCGCTCTGCCGGATCATCGCCAACGTGTTGCGCGAGGTGCCGCAGGCGGGGTTGTGATAGATAGTGACGGTCATCGGGTTGTCTCCGTGATTGCGACTGAGGCGGATGCGTGCGGGCGTCCGAGCAGCCAGTTCATCAGCAGCATGCCGGCAAAGGCTCCGCACAGCTCCGCAAGGATGAAGCCGGGCAGGTCGGCGGGACGAATGCCAGAGAACGTGTTGGTCAGGGATCTCGCAATGGCCACGGCCGGATTGGCGAACGAGGTGGAAGCCGTGAACCAATAGGCCGCGGTGATGTAGAGGCCCACCAGCCAGGGGACTGCCGTCCGTTGAAACCGGATGCCGGCCAGGATGGTCGCAACCAGCCCGAAGGCGGCCACCGCTTCGGCGAACCATTGCGGCCCTCCGGTTCGAACTTTCGTCGAGAGGTCGAGCAGGGGTAGGGCGAACATCAGATGCGCCGCCACCGTTCCCGCGATGCCGCCGGCGATTTGCGCGATGACGTAGAGCGCAGCCTCGTTCGCCGGCAGCTCGCGCTTGGCGGTGAAGACGAGGGTGACCGCGGGATTGAAGTGTGCGCCGGAGATCGGGCCGAGCACCGTGATCAGGACAACCAGGATGGCGCCGGTCGGCAAGGTATTGCAGAGCAGCGCAAGGGCGATGTCCTTGGTCAGCGTTTCCGCCATGATGCCGGAGCCGACCACGGTGGCGACGAGAGTGCCCGTGCCGAGCGCTTCGGCCGCGAGGCGCCGCGAGAGATCGAAATTGTCCATCAGCGGGCTCGCCTCCTGGGTTTCGGCGAGCAGCACGACTGCAAAGTCTCGACGACGGGTTCGCATACTTCCGGCCGTCCGCCGCAGCAATCGCGGAGCAGGAAGACGGCGACGTCGCGAAATTCGCCGAGACTGGCGCGATAGATGATCGATCGGCTGTGCCGCTCGGAAGACACGAGGCGCGCGCGGCTGAGAATCGACAGATGCGCCGAGAGCGTGTTTTGCGGGACTTCCAGCAGGCGTGCGAGGTCGCCGGCCGCAAGGCCGTCAGGCTCGTGTCTGACCAATATCCGGAAGGCCTCCAGACGGGTCGGTTGCGACAGCGCGGCGAGCGCCAGGACGGCTTGTTCTGTTTCCATATATCGGGATTTATGGAATTATTGGCGGGCCGTCAACCTGAGATCCGGCTACAACGGCAAGGGCTTCGAGGTGCTGAGCGCCGATGCCGTCATCGACGTCTCAGCTGCAGCTTCGGCTCGACCCCGCGATCGAGGCGCCCATCGCGCTCGCGCCCCTCATCGACCCCCAACGAGCATAGCTGCGGAACGCTGCGGCGGTCCGGCAAGAAGTGGCAGGAAAAATCTCGTAGCTCGAGCGGGGGCTGATCGGCCTGACACGCATCGATAGCCTCGGTCACGAATGCTTGACCCGGATCAAAGAATGCTTTCGGCAGCGGAATATGCTACGAAAGCTGCGCTGCGGCTCGAAAAGGTAGCCAAAAGGTAAAAGCACATTTGATGCGGATCGTTCGTACCATCCTGGCACTCGCCATCGCCATATCCCTGGCGATGCTGCCGGCTGGCGCGTCCGCTTCCAGCCTTGCCATGTCGCCGGATCACATGCAGGCTGCCGTGCAGATGGGCGGCGACGGCGACATGTCGATGGACGATTGTTGTCCCGACATGAAGGGAACGGGGTCCGACACCGGCTACAAGTGCGGGATGGGCTTCTGCTGTGTCGGCAGCACCGTCGCGCTTGCAGACATTCGTCCGCTGGCTTTCGAATTCCTTGCCGTAGCGGCAGGGAAAACCGTTATTCCCGCCGATCAGGTCGTCTCCTCCCGCGGCGGCAGTCCTCCCTTCCGACCTCCTCGAATCTGATCTCGCCAAGCCAATGACGCGCGCGGGCACGCCTGCGCGCGACGATGACTGACGTGCGCGCTTCCTGCGTCACGGCGGAAGATCAATTCATGAGGACAGGAAATGCTTTCCAAATTCAGCGCCGCGGCTGTTGCCGCCACCCTTTCGCTCGCCGCTACGGCCGCTATGGCAGGCGCCGGCGATTACGCTTTCGAGCCGGTCAATCCCGAGATGAAAAAGGGTGACGACGTCACGCTCGCCGTTCGCTTGACCAACAAGCAGACCGGCAAGCCGGTGCCGGACGCGGTCATCTTCAAGACCCGTGTCGATATGGCCCCGGACGGCATGGCTGAGATGGAGTCGGCCGTCGCACCGCTGCCGTCCAAGGAGCCGGGCGTCTACACCTTTAGGGCGGACCTGCCGATGGCCGGCCGCTACCAGGTCACGCTCTCGGCGAAGGTGCAGGGCGAGCCTGAGACGGTCACCGGCAAGGTCATCGTCAAGGCGACCAAGTGAGCCTTCGGGCGCCGCCGGATGGCGCCCGATCTTCTCTTTCCCATTCACATGGACGCGCGCCCAAGGCGCGCAGTATCTGGCGATGAACACGCTCCGTCTTCTCACCGCACTCGCGCTCACCGGCAGCCTGGCCCTGGGCGCCATCTGGTCCATGAACGATGGACGCTGGTCCGTTCATGCCGAGGTCGCCGCGGCCACGACAGATGGTGCCCGAACTCCGCTCTATTACCGCGATCCGATTGGCGCGCCGTTTTGGTCGGCCGGTCCAAAGAAGGATGACCGCGGGTGGGACTATCTGCCGGTCTACGACGACGATCAGATGACTGCGGCGGCAACGAAACCACCGCAGGCGGCTTCATCGCGAAAAATCCTCTACTACCGCAATCCCATGGGGTTGCCCGACACTTCGCCCGTGCCGAAGAAGGATCCGATGGGGATGAACTATGTCCCCGTTTACGAAGGCGACGACGTCGACGATGGGACGGTGAAGCTGTCGCCCGGCAAGATCCAGCGCACCGGCGTGAGGTCCGAGCCCGTCGCGCGGCGAGCGATCCGCGTCCTGGTGAAGGCGCCCGGCACGATCCAGCTGGACGAGCGCCGCGTCTCGGTGATCGCGATGCGCGCCGAAAGCTTTGTGCAGAAGATCGCGGACGTCACTACCGGCACCCGCGTGAAGGCGGGCCAGCCGCTGATGGAGATCTACAGCTCGGCGGTTGCTTCCGCGGCGGCCGAATATCTCGCGACGATCACCTCCAAGACCGTCGGCGGAGTCGAGATGTACGGCCGCGGCTCGCGGCAACGGCTGGTCAATCTCGACGTCCCCGAGCAGGTCATCGCCGAGATGGAGAAAACGCACGTCGCGCCCGTCACCATCCACTGGTCGGCGCCGCGCGACGGGATCGTGCTCGAGCGCAATGCGATCGAAGGCATGCGCGCCAATCCCGGCGACGTGCTGTTCCGCATCGCCGACATTTCGCTCGTCTGGGCGCTGGTGGACGTCGCCGAGCGCGATCTCGGCAACATTGCGGTGGGGCAGTCCGTTGCGGTGCGAGCGCGAAGCTTTCCCGGCCGGGCGTTCACCGGCAAGATCGCCGTGATCTATCCGCAGGTGAACCGCGAAACCCGAACGGCTCGCGTCCGCATCGAACTCGCCAATCCCGACGCGGCGCTGCTGCCGGACATGTATGTCGATGCCGACGTCGACACGGCCGATGGTGCGCCCGTGCTGGCGATACAGGACAGCGCGGTGCTCGACACCGGCACGCGCCAGGCCGTGCTCGTCGACAAGGGGGAAGGGCGCTTCGAGCCGCGTGAGGTGAAGCTCGGCCGGCGCGGCGGCGGCTATATCGAGGTGCGGGACGGACTTGCGGACGGCGAGGCCGTGGTCACATCCGCCAACTTCCTGATCGATGCGGAAAGCAATTTGAAGGCCGCGCTCAGAGGCTTCGCCGAGGCGGCTCCCCAGGCTTCCGACGCGGGCCGTGCGATGGGAGAGCACAAATGATCGCCCGCATCATCGCCTGGTCGGCGCGCAACCTGCTGCTGGTGCTGTTCGGCACCGGCTTTGCCGCCGCCGCCGGCCTCTACGCGCTGCTTCACCTGCCGCTGGATGCGATCCCGGATCTCTCGGACACGCAGGTCATCGTCTACACCGAATATCCCGGCCAGGCGCCGCAGGTCATCGAGGACCAGGTCACCTATCCCCTGACCACGGCGATGCTGACCGTGCCGAAATCGAAGGTGGTGCGCGGCTTCTCCTTCTTCGGCGTGTCGTTCGTCTACGTGATCTTCGAGGACAGCACCGACATCTATTGGGCGCGCTCGCGCGTCATGGAGTTCCTGAACGGCGCGTCGTCCAGGCTTCCCGCCGGCGTCGCCCCGACCATCGGCCCCGATGCGACCGGCGTCGGCTGGGTCTATCAGTACGCCGTGATGTCGCGGGAATTGAACCTCGCCGACACCCGCACGATCCAGGACTGGAATCTGAAGTTCGCGCTGGCCAAGGCCGAAGGTGTCGCCGAGGTCGCTAGCATCGGCGGCTTCGTCAAGCAATACAACGTGGTGCTCGATCCGCAGCGGATGCGGGATCGCGGTATCAGTATGCAGAAGATCCGGGAGGCCATCCGCGCCAGCAACGCCGATGTCGGCGGCCGCACGGTCGAGCTGTCGGAGTTCGAATATGTCATTCGCGGCAAGGGCTACATCAAGAGCATCAACGATCTCGGCAACATCGTGCTGAAGACGAGCAACGGCACGCCGGTTCTTCTCCGGGACCTCGCCAATGTCGGGCTCGGACCCGACGAGCGCAGGGGCATCGCCGAGCTGAACGGCGAGGGCGAGGTCGCAAGCGGCATCGTGCTGCAGCGCTTCGGCGTCAACGCTCTCGACGTGATCGAGAACGTCAAGAAGCGCTTCAAGGAGATCGCGAGCAGCCTGCCGAAGTCGGTCGAGATCGTTCCGGTCTACGACCGCTCGGGCCTGATCTACGCGGCGATCGATACGCTCAAGCACACGCTGTTCGAGGAGAGCATCGTGGTTGCGCTCGTCTGCATCGTGTTCCTGCTCCATGTCCGCAGCGCGCTGGTCGCGATCCTGATGCTCCCGGTCGGCGTGTTGATGGCGTTCGGCGCCATGAAGCTGCTGGGATTGGGATCGAACATCATGAGCCTGGGCGGCATCGCGATTGCGATCGGCGCCATGGTGGATGCCGCGATCGTCATGATCGAGAACGCCCACAAGCACCTGGAGCGAGCCAAGCCCGGCCAGTCGCGCGTCCAGATCCTGATCGACGCGGCGTCCGAAGTCGGCCCGGCGCTGTTCTTCAGCCTGCTCATCATCACCGTCTCGTTCATGCCGATCTTCACGCTGGAATCGCAGGAAGGGCGGCTGTTCAGCCCGCTGGCGTTCACGAAGACCTTCGCGATGGCGGCTGCGGCCCTGCTGTCCGTGACTCTGGTGCCGGCGCTGATGGTGATCTTCGTCCGCGGCAGGATCGTGCCCGAGCGCAAGAACGTCATCAACCGCTTCCTGATCTGGATCTACCGCCCGGTCATCAAGGGCGTGCTGCGCGCCAAGACGCTGGTGATCCTGGCCTCGCTGGTCGTGCTCGCCGTCACGATCTGGCCGGCGCGGCAGCTCGGCACCGAGTTCATGCCGACGCTGAACGAGGGCACGCTGCTCTACATGCCGACGACGCTGCCCGGCATCTCGGTCACCAAGGCGGCCGAGCTGATGCAGACGCAGGACCGCATCATCAAGTCGTTCCCGGAGGTCGCCTCGGTCTACGGCAAGGCGGGACGGGCGGCGACCGCGACCGATCCAGCGCCGACCGAGATGTTCGAGACGGTGGTCAACCTGAAGCCGAAGCAGCAGTGGCGCCCCGGCGTCACCGTCGACAGCCTGATCGCGGAGATGGACAAGGCGCTGCAGTTCCCGGGCGTCTCCAACGCCTGGACCATGCCGATCAAGGCGCGCATCGACATGCTGTCCACCGGCATCCGCACGCCTGTCGGCGTCAAGGTGATGGGCACCGACCTCGTCGAGATCGACCGGCTGGCGCGGCAGGTCGAACGGGTGATCAAGACCGTCCCGGGCACGTCCTCGGCCTACGCCGAGCGCGGCATCGGCGGCTACTATCTGGAGATCGTCCCGGACCGCGAGGCGCTCGCCCGCTATGGCATCCTGATCCAGGATGTCCAGGACACCATCGCGGCCGCGCTCGGTGGTCAGACGGTGACGACGACGGTGGAAGGCCGCCAGCGCTTCACCGTGAACATGCGCTATCCGCGCGACCTGCGCGACAATCCCAAGGCGATCGCCGGCGACATCCTGGTGCCGATGCCCGCAGGCGGCGCCGTGCCGCTCGGCGAGGTCGCCAAGGTCGAGCCGGCGCGGGGGCCGACCTCGATCCGGACGGAGAACGGCCAGCTCGCGACCTACATCTATGTCGACATCCGCGATCGCGACATCGGCAGCTACGTCGCCGATGCGCAACGCGCTGTGGCGGAGAGCGTCCAGTTTCCCGCCGGCACCTATGTGGTCTGGAGCGGCCAGTACGAATATCTGCAGCGCGCCGCAGCGCGCCTGAAGATCGTGGTGCCCCTGACGCTGACGATCATCTTCCTGCTGCTGTACCTGAACTTCAGGGCCATGACCGAGACCTTCATCGTCATGCTGTCGCTGCCGTTCGCGCTGGTCGGCGGCATCTGGATGATGTGGTGGCTCGGCTTCAACCTGTCGGTCGCCGTCGCCGTCGGCTTCATCGCGCTCGCCGGCGTCGCCGCCGAGACCGGCGTCGTGATGCTGATCTACCTCGAGCAAGCCCTCGCAGAGATCAAGGCGAAGTGCAGCGCGGCCGGCCGGGTTCTCACGCGTCAGGATCTGCACGAGGCCATCATGGAAGGCGCCGTCGAGCGCGTCCGTCCCAAGATGATGACGGTTGTCGCCATCATGGCGGGCCTGCTGCCGATCATGTGGAGCACCGGCACCGGGTCGGAGATCATGCAGCGCATCGCGGTGCCGATGATCGGCGGCATGATCTCTTCGACGCTGCTGACGCTGATCGTGATCCCGGCGATCTTCGGGCTGGTGAAAGGCTTCCGCTTGCCTCCCAAGAGCGAGGACAAAGGACAATCGACCGAAATGCCAAAGCCGATCAGTGCGAGATTGCGGGTCGTGGAGCCGGCGGAATGAGGTGAGCCATGATGCACGACATGATGTCGGAAATGTTTGGGACGATGGCGTTGATCACCGCACTGATCGTCATCGTTCTCGTATTGGGGGCGGCAGCGCTGATCAAATATCTCTTCAAGGGAGATTGAAGATGCATCGCTTCTATCTGATCGGGTTGGCTGTCGTCCTTGTGTCCTCGCCGGGTCTTGCGCAGCAGGATGTTGCGGCACGCGGCCAGCGGGGTTTCCGGGCCTGCATGCCGTGTCACTCGCTCGAGCCAGACCGCAACATGACTGGCCCGAGCCTCGCAGGACTGTGGGGCCGAAAGGCCGGCAGCCTGAAAAGCTTCGAACGCTATTCCGATGCCCTCAAGTCGTCTGGAATCATTTGGGACGAACGTTCGCTTGATGCCTGGATCACGAACCCGGATCGCATGGTGCCAGGCAACGATATGCCGTTCGACGGAATCAAGGACGATCGCGCTCGCGCCGATCTGCTTGCGTTCTTGAAGCAGGCGACCAAGCCGGGCGCTCATCCGCCTGGTATCGAAGGTCGAATGGGAGGGATGATGGGCGGAATGATGGATGGCGGCGGGCGCAATCCCAATTTGAAAAGCCTGGAGTCGGCTATGCAGGTGAAAGCCATCACTTATTGTCACGACACCTATCGCGTTACGACCGCGGACGGCAAGACGCGCGCCTTCTGGGAGCATAATCTGCGTTTGAAGACGGATTCCGGCAAAGATGGTCCACAAAGTAACGCACCGGCCCTGGTACCCGCCGGCATGATGGGCGACCGTGCGGACGTGATCTTTGCCGCACCTGAAGAGATCAGCAAGACCATTGAGCGGCGGTGCTAGGAGATGCGCGCATGGGCTTCTACAACGACGTCATTCTTCCACGGCTTTGCGACCTTGCGATGCGCAACAAGGAACTTGCGCCCTACCGGCAACGCGCGACCGGTGCGGCTCAGGGCCGGGTGCTCGAGATCGGCATCGGGTCCGGCCGCAACCTGCCGTTCTACGGAGCTACGGTGAAGCAGGTTGTGGGGCTTGAACCCGGTCCGAAGCTCCTCGAGATGGCGCGACACGCTCCACATCCGGACACTCCGGTTGACTTTGTCGAAGCTTCGGCCGAGGCAATTCCGATCGAGGACCGCAGCATCGACACGGTCGTGATGACCTGGACCATGTGCAGCATTCCGGACGTCGATCGCGCCATGACAGAGGTGCGGCGTGTGCTGAAACCGGGAGGGAAGCTGGTCTTCGTCGAGCATGGCCGCGCGCCCGAACCGCGCGTGCGCTGGTGGCAGGATCGCCTGACTCCCGCGTGGGTGCGCATCTCGGGCGGTTGTCATCTCAATCGGGACATTGCCGACGTCTTGACCCGGAGCGGCTTTCGCATCGACGAGATGCGCACCGGATATATGAATGGCCTGAAGCCCATGACCTTCATGTACGAGGGCCAAGCGAGCCCTCGTTGAGGCCTGGGCGCTTCGACTTGAGATACCACGATGAAACGAAAGGAGGCTGAAGATGAAGCAACGCGCAGATCTGATGACCCGCCGGTCGCTTGTCGGGCTGATGGCGGCGGCAGTGCTTGCCGGGCCTGCCGTCGCGGCGCAGGCCGAAGAAGCCACCATCACGGTGCATAGGGATCCAAGCTGCGGCTGCTGCGCCGGCTGGGTGCAGCATCTCCGAGACGCAGGATTTACCGTCCAGGTGGAGGAGACCGCCGATCTCGACGCGGTGCGGAGTCGTCTCGGCATCCCCTCGGACTTGGTCGCGTGTCACACGGCAGAGGTCGCCGGCTATCTCGTCGAGGGGCACGTGCCGGCTGCGGCGGTGCGACGCCTCCTCTCGGAGCGTCCCATTGCGAAAGGGCTCGCCGTGCCGGGCATGCCGATCGGATCGCCAGGGATGGAAGGCGGCAAGCCGCAGCCTTACACGGTCGTGCTGTTCGGTGCCGATGGCCAAAAGCCATTCATGCGCTTTATCGGCTCGCAGGCGATCGGTTGAGAGCGGGTCCGACGACGCTGCGCAACGGCACCGCCAGCATCTAAGAGCTGACTTACGACTCGAGCGTTGCTCCTCGATAACGGCAAAAGAGCCGGTGTCATCCTCCGCCGCTACGGTTGAGGGGGAAAGCGGTCGAACGCCGGCAGTTCGTGCGCACGCTCCATCCAGCGCAGCCGCTCGGCGACCTGGATCTGCATCGTTGCAGGCACGGCCTCGGGATCGTCGTAGGTCGCGCTCTGGATGTCGACGATCCCGGGCATGCTGGCGTTGAAATAGAACAGGCCGGTGCCGCAGTCACCACAGAAGTGCCGCCGCACATGTTCCGAAGACCGGTACACCTTCGGCTCGCCCTTGGTCACCTTGACGGCATCCTCCGCGTACATCGTCCAGCCGACGACCGGGGCGCCGGCGTGGAGCCGGCAATCGCGGCAGTGGCACAGCGCGTGCACGATCGCGTCGCCCTCGACCTCATAACGGATTGCGCCGCAGTGACAGCCGCCGGTGATGGTGCTCATGCGTTCCTCCGATTGAAGATGGCTTCGCTGCTCGATAGCCCTCGAGACGAGGCGCTTCAACGCCGCAATCGATTTGCGATTGCGTCCAACTGTCGCGTGACAGCTCCTGCCATGGGAGCCCATATGATTCGTCGCTGCAGCCTGCATGCACGCCTCGTCCTTCGAGACGGCGCTTACGCGCCTCCTCAGGATGAGGCTGATCGGCGTCAATGCCCGTTGCAATTGCTGCCGCGCACTCAGTCCTCATCCTGAGGAGCCCGCCTAAAGCGGGCATCTCGAAGGATGGCCGCAGGCAAAAGCTCTCAGAAATGCCGGGAGTGCGCCGCAGTTTCGCACGCCCGAGCTTGAATGAGCCCCGACGCGCTGTGTCGCACGCCAGCGTTTCGGCCAATGCCGGTCGGCATACGATTTCGCGCACGGGCGGACGGAGCCTGACAGGCGTGCTTCCCTAACGCTCCTATTGACTCGTATCGCGAATGGGCAAATCCTTCCAACGCAATTGCCATCGCCAATTTCAGCACGACGAACTTCTGGCGCTCCGGCCTTCATCGGCGCCATCTGACCGAATTTTTTCTGAACAGGAACGGAGGGGCCCATGCGCGCGCTCGCCTTGAGAACCGTCTCTCTTCTCGCCCTCGCTACCCTGGTCTCGATCGCCGCCACGCCTGCGGCAGGCGCCGAGGACGGGACCGACGAGCAGTTTGGCAAGGTTCACTTCCAGACCTCCTGCAACGAGGTGGCGCAGCGCCGCTTTGACCGCGGGATGCGCTATCAGCACTCGTTCTGGTACCGGCCCGCGAAAGAGATTTTCGAGGAGACGTTGCAGGCCGATCCGGAATGCGCGATCGCCTATTGGGGCATTGCCCTGAGCCTACTGTACAATCCGCATTTTCCCGCGCCGAAGGAAAACCTCGCCGAGGGCCTCGCCGCCCTGCAAAAGGCCAAGGCCCTCGGCGCCAAGAGCGAGCGCGAACGGGACTATATCGACGCGCTGCTGGCCTTCTATTCGGGCGATGAAAAGACGACGTTTGGCCAGCGCGCGCAGGCCTATCTCAAGGCAACCGAGGCCGTCGCAGCGCGCTATCCCGACGATGACGAAGCGCAGATTGCCTACGCCATCACGCTGAATGTTACGGCGTCACCAAACGACAAGACCTATGCCAACCAGCTCAAGGGCGCCGCCATCCTGGAGCCGATCTTCAAGCGGCAGCCGCGGCACCCCGGCGTCGCGCATTACCTGATCCACCTCTACGACTATCCCGCGATCGCACAGCAAGGTCTCGACGCCGCCAAGCGCTACTCCGAGATCGCGCCGGCGGCGCCGCACGCTTTGCATATGCCCTCGCACATCTTCACGCGCGTCGGCTACTGGAACGAATCCATCGAGGCCAATAGCCGTTCCGCCAAGGCTGCCAAGGAGGGCAAGGACCCCAGCGAGCAGCTGCATGCCGACGACTATATGGTCTATGCCCTGCTCCAGCTTGCGCAGGACAGCCGAGCTCGCGAGGTCATCGCGGACATGGTTGCGACCACCGGTTATGCGCCTTCCGTCCGCGCCGGTCCCTACGCGATAGCGGCTAGCCAGGCGCGCTATATGGTCGAGCGCGGCGATTGGCAGGGCGCTGCCGCGCTCAAGGTCGAGCCGAGCCGGTTTGCCTATGTCGATGCGATCACCTATTTCGCCCGCGCCCTTGGCGCCGCGCGTTTCGGCAATGCAGATGCCGCGACGGCTGACATCGCCAAGCTGGCGGAGTTGCGGGACAAGCTGCAGCAGGACAAGGACGCCTATTGGGCCGAGATCGTCGATATTCAGCGGCAGGTGGCCACAGCCTGGCAGCTCAATGCCCAGGGAAAACAGGCGGACGCGTTGGAAGCGATGCGCCTTGCCGCCGATGCCGAAGACAAGACCGAAAAATCCATCGTGACGCCGGGACCGCTTGCCCCGGCACGCGAGCTTTACGGGACCATGCTGCTCGAACGCGGCATGGCGACGGAGGCATTGGCCGCGTTCGAAAGCACCATGCGCAAGGAGCCGAACCGCTTCGGCGCGACGATCGGCGCCGCTCACGCCGCCGAGAAAGCGGGTGACGCCGTGAAGGCGCGCCAGTACTACGGGAAAGTCGTCGACATGGCGCGCAATGGCGACGCCTCGCGGGAGGACCTCGCGGCCGCACGAAAGTTCATGGCTCAGAATTAGGAAATGGCTCAGAATTAGGAAATGGCTCAGAATTAGGAAAAGTGCCGCAGCAGCTTCCATGCGCCTGACAAGCAAATTCGTCGCGATCAGCGCAGCCGCCGCACTGCTCTGCGCTGCCGCTGTGGTCTGGATATTGCGATCCGGCGAACCGGCACGCGCAACAGCGGCATCCGGCGAGGTCCGCCCGGTATGGACGGAAACCGACTGGCCTTTCGGCGCAGATCCCTGGGGGAAAGGAAAGGCGTTCCGCTGCAAGGCCGAGGATTGCGGCGGCGAGGTCCAGCTCTACGTTCGCGCCAAGCTCGGCTTCTGCAATTGCGCCACCGGCATCGCCGACGATGGCGACCTCGAGCAAATGGGCGACCTGGCGCTGATTGGCAAGACAAGGCCAATCGGCGCCGGCCGAGAGATCATGGTCGGTCCGATGCGCGGCCGCAGTCGGGCCTATCGCGTCGAGGGACATCGCAACGCCGCGCTCTCGCTCGCCTTCAATCAGCGCTGCGACATGGTGGCCGCGACGGCTTTGGTTGGACCGGGCGCGCCCGCGTCACTGGAGCCGGCGGTGCTGGCGTTCCTCAATAGCGACCGCATGTTGAAATGGGCCGAGATCGCGCTTGGGTTATGACTCGAAGCAATTCGGCTTCCGTCGTTTCCAGAGATGCATCGTCGAGGAAGCGTCCTGCGCACGGCCAGGATCGAACGGGCGAGGGATTTCCTCGGCCAGATCATCCATTGAGGCGCTCACGGTCACTTTCGGATGGAGGTCGTCGATGACGGCCAGCATGGCCGTTACTCCGCGGCGCGGTCGTGAACGAGGGCTGGGGGCGCATCGCTGCGTCTGGTTGGCCTGTGCGGAACGGCAAAGCGTGCATAGAGCGCAGGCAGCACGACGAGCGTGAGCAGCGTCGCCGTGAGGAGGCCGCCGATCACCACGGTTGCGAGCGGCTTCTGCACCTCGGCGCCCGTGCCGGTCGCAAGCGCCATCGGCACGAAGCCGAGCGAGGCGACGAGCGCGGTCATCGCGACCGGACGGAAGCGCGTCAACGCGCCGTCGCTAATGGCTTGTCTCGGGTCCATGCCCTCGCTGATCAGCTTGCGAATTTGTGTCAGCATGACGAGCCCGTTCAACACGGCGACGCCCGAGAGCGCGATGAAGCCGACGGCCGCCGAGATCGAGAACGGCATGCCGCGCAGCCATAGGGCCGCGATTCCGCCGGTGAGCGCGAGTGGCACGGCGCTGAAGACGAGCAGCGCGTCGCGCGCCGAGCCCAGCGCCCCGAGCAGCAGCAGATAGATCAGGGCGAAGACAGCAGGCACCACGAACACCAGCCGTTGCCGGGCGACGGCAAAATTCTCGAACTGGCCGCCCCAGGCGAGATAGCTGCCGGGCGGCAGCTTCACCTGCTCGGTGACCTTGGTCTGCGCTTCGGCCACCAGCGAGCCGATGTCGCGGCCGCGGACTTCGGCGGTGGCGACGACGCGACGCTTGCCGTTCTCGCGGCTGATCTGGTTGTAGCCGGTGGTCTGTTCGAACGTGGCGATCGTCCGCAAGGGAATCGAGGCGGCCGCCGCGTCGGGATTGACGCGCGGAAGCGGAACGGGCAGCTCCTCCAGCGTCGGAATGTCGTTCCGCTGCGCATCGGCGAGGCGCACCACGATCTTGAAGCGGCGGTCCCCTTCGAAGACGAGGCCGGCATCGGTGCCGCCGATTGCGGTCTGCATCAGATCCTGCACGGCTGCAAGGCTGAGGCCGCGCCGCGCGATCTCGGCCTTGTCGATCTTGATCTCCAGGAAGGGCAGACCGGAGGTCTCCTCGACCTTCACGTTTCCGGCACCATCGATCTTGCGGATCACGTCGGCGATCTGGCCAGCGGTCTGCTGCATCTGGACGAAGTCGTCGCCGAACACCTTGACCGCCAGATCCTCGCGGACGCCGGCAATGAGCTCGTTGAACCGCATTTCGATCGGCTGCGAAAACCCAAGCTTGTTGCCCGGCAGCTTCCCGGACTCCGCCTCGATCTTCTTGATGAGGTCGTCCTTCGTCATGGAAGGATCGGGCCATTCGTCCTGCGGCTTGACGATGATGTAGGTGTCCGATGCGTTTGGCGGCATCGGGTCGGCGGCGAGATCGGGCGTGCCGGTGCGCGAGAACACGAAGGCCACCTCGGGCAGCCCGCTGATCTGCCGCTCGATCAGGAGCTGCATGGCCTGCGACTGAGCCAGCGCGGTGCTCGGCACGCGCTTCACCTCCATCACGATGTTCTTCTCGTCGAGCGTCGGCGTGAATTCCTGGCCGAGACGCATGAACACGAAAACCGCTCCGACGAACAGCAGCGTGGCGGCGGCGACCACGGGCAGAGGCCTGGCGATGGCGCCCGAGAGAAGCGGGGCGTACCAGCGCTTCATCGTCCGGACCAGCATGTTTTCACGCTCGTCGACCGCGCCGGAGAGCGAGATCGCGACGGCGGCCGGTACGAATGTCAGCGAAACGACAAAGGCCAGGCCCAACGCGATCATCACCGTCAAGGCCATGGGTTCGAAGGTCTTTCCTTCGACGCCGGTGAAAGTGAGCAGCGGAGTATAGACCAGGATGATGATGATTTGGCCATAGACCGTCGGCCGGATCATTTCGGACGTCGAGACCTTCACGGTGTGGAGACGTTCGTCCAGGGACAGCGTGCGGCCAAGTTCGCGCTGGCGCTCGGCGAGATGACGCAGGCTGTTTTCGGCAATGATAACGGCGCCATCGACGATCAAGCCGAAGTCGAGCGCACCAAGGCTCATCAGGTTTGCGCTGATGTGCCCCTCCAGCATCCCTGTCGCGGTGATGAGCATGGTGGTGGGAATGACGCAGGCGGTGACGAGGGCGGCGCGGAAGTTGCCGAGGAGCAGGAAGAGCACGGCGACGACGAGCAGGGCGCCCTCGGCGAGATTCTTGGCTACGGTATGGATCGTGGCGTCGACGAGCTGGGTCCGGTTGAGGACGGTGCGGGCATAGATGCCCGGCGGCAGGGTCTTGCTGATGTCCTTGATCTTGGCGTCGGCGGCGGCGGCGACGGTGCGGCTGTTGCCGCCGATCAGCATCAGGGCCGTGCCGAGCACGACCTCGCGGCCGTCGACGCTCGCGCTGCCGGTGCGCAGTTCCTTTCCGATCGAGACATCCGCCAGGTCCCTGATGCGAACGGGAACTCCGCCGCGCGTCGTCACGACGATCTGTTCGATGTCCTCCAGAGTCTCGACGCGGCCGGCGGCCCGAACGACAAGGCCTTCGCCGTTCTGCTCGATGTAGTTCGCCCCGCGAGTGGTGTTGTTGGCCTCGATCGCGCCCACGACCTGCTTGAAGGAGAGTCCATAGGCGACCAGTCTTGCCGGGTCCGGCTGCACCTGGAAGCTTGACAAATCCGCCGATGGCATCGGCCCCGGCGACGCCGGGAACGGTCTTCATCTGCGGCCGAACGATCCAGTCCTGCACGGTGCGCAAATAAACCGTGCGCTGGAAATCGTCTGTCAGCCGCTCGCCTTCGGGTGTGAGATAGCTGTCGTCGCTCTGCCAGCCCGGCTGTCCGTCCCGAACCGGCGCGGATGCGCCCGGTTTTTCGTACTCGACGGCCCACCAGTAGATCTCGCCGAGGCCGGTCGAGACCGGTCCCATCCGGACATCGACGCCGGGAGGCAGGCTGCCCTTGGCTTCGTTCAGACGTTCCGTGACGAGCTGCCGCGCAAAGTAAATGTTGGTGCGGTCGGCAAACACGGCGGTGATCTGCGCGAAGCCGTTGCGCGAGAAGGAGCGCGTCGCCTCGAGGCCAGGCATGCCGGCCAGCGCCGTCTCGAGAGCAACGGTGACCTGTTTCTCGATCTCGACCGGGGTGAGGGCGGGTGCGCTGGCGTTGATCTGGACCTGGATGTTGGTCACGTCGGGGACGGCGTCGATGGGGAGACGCGTCAACGACCAGCAACCGGAAGCCGCTGCGACGAGGGTCACCAGCAAGACCAGCCATCGTCGCCGCACCGAGAATTCGACGATCCGTTCGATCATCGCTCAGTCCTCGTCGCCGGGCTTGGAGAGCTCGGCCTTGAGCGAAAAAGTATTCGAGCTGGCGACTGTCTCGCCGGCGGAGAGGCCCGAGACGATCTCGACGACAGCGCCGTCGCGTCGTCCCAGCACGACGTCGCGCTTTTCGAAGCCCTCCTTGGTTCGCACGAAGACGGCCTTGCGGCCATCCACCGTCTGAATGGCGGAGAACGGAACGGCGACGGTCACGTCGCGGCGTTCGACGGCGATACCCGCAGTCACGAACGAGCCCGGCCGCCAGCGGCCATCGGCGTTTCCGAGCGAGGCCACCACGCGGGCGGCGCGCGTCTCCTTGTCGAGAAGGGGGCTGACGAAAACGATCGTGCCGGAGCCGGTTTCCGTCATGCCCCGCAGGGCGATATCGACCGGCTGGCCTTCCTTCACCAGCGGCAAGTCGCCCGACGAGACCGCCAACTCGACCCAGACGCGGCTCAGATCGACGAGGACGAACAGCTCTGTTTCGAGGCTGTCTCGCCCCACCGCAGTGCCGGATTCGACCTTGCGCTCGGCGACCCGTCCGGAGATCGGCGCTCGGATGTTTTGACTGCGCAGCGTCCCGTCGGGCGCCTGCGGCAGAGCGGCGATCTCGGCATCAGTGACTCCAAGTGCCATCAGCTTCTGGCGCGCGATGCCGAAGCGCATCTCGGTTTGCGCCGCCGCATTGCGCGATTTGATGTATTGCTGCTCGGGGACTGCGCGGCCCTCCCACAGAGACTTGTCGCGCGTCGTCAGTTCCTGCTGCAACTCGTTGGAGAGTTTTGCCGAGAGGTATTCGCTCTTGGCGTCGGCGACCTCGCGACTCTCCAGCACGGCGAGGACCTCGTCCTTGACGACGTCGTCGCCGATGTTCTTGCGCAATTCGGCGACGGTGCCCGAGAGCTTGACCGAGACATGGGCAACCCGTCCCGCATCGGGAACGATGGTGCCGGGCACCATCAGCCGTCTCGCGATCGCTGCAGGACCTGCCTCGCGCAGCTCGATCTCGGCGAGCTTGATGCGGGCGTCGTCCATCACGATCACAGGCGGCTTTCCGTCCGGCTTTCTGTCCGGCTTGGCGGACTGTGCAGAGGCCTGCATGACGTCGGTTACGGCGAATAGGACCGACAGAATCGCGGCGGCCGTTTGGCTGGCCGAAAACATCGAAAACTCCGCGCTAGAGGTATCGCGAGATCGTCTTGAATTCGGCGAGGACATTCTTGGTCGATTTGCCGGCGCCGCCGTTGGCGGCCGCGTCCAGGCAGTGATCCACGTGATCGTGGATCAGGGCCTTCTTGGCCTCGGAGATCGCCTTCTCGACTGCATGCAGCTGCTGGGCAAGGTCCAGGCAGGACCGTCCGTCGTCGAACATTCCGATGACCCTGCGCAGATGTCCCTCGGCGCGCTTGAGGCGTTTGACGATGTCCGGGTGGCTTTCGTGGAGGTGTTTCGTCATGATGATCCTATCCCCTGGGAGGGGATAGCCCATACCGGCCGTGATGCCAAGCCTGGTGCCGGTCAGGATTGTCGCAGCGCGAAATACCGCCTTCGCTTACAGGCGCCGGTCAGCCGGAGCCGCGGTCCATGAGTTCCGCAAGCGGAGATGCTTCAGTGTTTCGCGTGATCCGCGCTCAACGTCGTCCGCGCGGCGCCTCGGCTTTGGCTGGCGGCTCGGTCTGCGGCGCGCAGGTCGCAGCCTGAAGCGAGCCTTGCGCCTGCTGCATCAGGCCGGGCTCGGGGGCGAGCGCCTTCATCAGGATCAGGCCGGTGGTGCTGGGAGAGTCGATGATCAGCCGGTCGGCCGCGGTGACCTCTTCGTCCTCGGGCAGCTCGTTGTGCTGCGCTTCCGTCATCAGGTCGAGCTCGATCACCTTGCGGCCGGCGGAGCGGTCGTTGATGGCGTAATAGGCGATCTCGTTGCGGGTGTAGAACGACACCGAGGTGTAGGCCTGGCTCACCGGCACCGTGAGCTTGATCGGACCGCCCGACAGATCGTAGCGGCAGATCGCCAGCGCAAAGGCCGGATCCATGAACGGCATCGGCGAAGTGTTGGGGTCGGCGAGGGGAAGCTGGGTGACGGCGTTCACCTTCGTCATCGGCGTCAGCCGCGAATAGGCGTCCTGCGTCGCGATCCGCGGCAGCGCCAGCACGCTGACGAGATGGACCACGAGGCCCAGCACCACGCCGGCAATGACGGTGAACGCGAGCCGGATCATGAGCAGCCCACCGTGGTGATGCTGGGCATCGGCGCGTCGCGCTGGGTGCGCGTCGCGACCCCGACCGGCGTGTCGTAGAGGCGCAGCATAAGTGCGTAGCGCTCGATGCCGCCGGTCGGCAGCCAGTTGCCGGCGCGCGAGCGCGAGGCGATGCGGATCTCGAACGAGCCGTCGGACGACCGCACGATCTCCTGGCTGGTGAAGCCGTAGCGGGCGAGCGAATTGGCGACGAGATGGCCCTTGCGGTCGTACAGCGTCAGCGTCCAGAACCGCGCCGGCGGCGTCACGCCGGAGACGACGACGTCGCAGCGGCCGTCGAGCGCTTTCTTCTTGTCGTCGGTGGTGGCGGTGAAGGCGACGCCGTCGCCGGTGCCGATCGGCAGCTCGCCGTTGCGCACGATGGTGGCGCGCGAATAGGGATCGACGTCGGCGGTGCCGGTGCGCGGCCGCGCCGTCCAGGCGCCGATGGTCAGCGCGCCGATCTCGGTGCCGCGCGTCGTCGTCATCCAGGTCGCACCTAAGCCGACCACGGTTGCGAGAAGGAGCGCCGTCAATGTGATCAGGATCAGCCGCACGGGTTTCGATCAGTTCTTGCGCGGGGCGGAGGCGTTGGCATTCTCTTCCGCATAGTTCTGCGGGAAGGCGAGCGCGCTCGTCGACGAGGACGGCTTGGCCGGCTTGCCCTCATTTGCCGTCGATTTGTTCGCAGCCTTGGCCGCATCATCGAGCAGCTTCTCTACGCGCACCAGGATGTCGGCGCCGCGCTTGGTCAAGACCGGCGGCGGGCCGGGCTTGGTCTCCAGCACCTTCGGCGCCGCGCTGGCGTGCGCGGCCATCGGCTGCGGCGGCAGCTTCTGGCCCATGCCGATGCCGGGGATCTCCCGGACCTCGACGCCCTGATGCGCGGCGACCATGATGTCGTGCCAGGTCTGCGCCGGCAGTGAGCCGCCGGTCATGCGGTTGGTCGGCGAATAGTCGTCGTTGCCGTACCACACCGCGCAGGTGAAATTGCCGGTGTAGCCGACGAACCAGGCGTCGCGATACGCATTGGTCGTGCCGGTCTTGCCCGCGGTCGGAATGCCGTCCAGCGCAGCGCGGCGCGCCGTGCCCTCGCTGACGACGTGGCTCATCATGCCCGCCATGTCGGCGGCGATGTTCGGCGGAATGGCTTGCTTCGGCTTTGGCCCGTCGCGGTCCCAGCGCCAGACCAGATCGCCGGCGCCGGTGCGCACCTCCAGCACCGCATGCGGCGTCACCGACTTGCCGCGGTTGGGGAAGGTCGCGTAGGCGACGGCGTGCTCGAGCACGGTGACTTCGTCCGAGCCGATCGGCAGCGACGGCGTATCGGGCAGCGGCGCCTTGATGCCGAAACGGCGCGCGACCTCGACGATCTTGGCGCGGCCGACTTTAGCCGGGTTCGGTGCCTTCGGCTGCTCCCGCCGGCCGATCTCGATCGACAGCTTCACCGGCACGACGTTGATCGAGCGCGTGATCGCCTGTGTCAGCGTTACCGAGCCGGAATAGGAATGGCCATAATTCTGCGGGCACCAATTGCCGATGCAGACCGGGCCGTCGACCACGACCGAGTTCGGCGTGTAACCGTTCAGGAGGGCCGTGGTGTAGACGTAGGGCTTGAACGACGAGCCGGGCTGGCGATAGGCGTCGGTGGCGCGGTTGAATTGGCTGGCGCCATAGTCGCGGCCGCCGACCATGGCGCGGATGCCGCCGTCGAGATCGGCGACGACGGTCGCCGCCTGCGTCGCGTGATAGTCGCGGCCGAACTGGCGCAGCTGGTTCTCGATTGCGTCTTCCGCCGCCTTCTGCACGTTGGTGTCGATCGCAAGCCGCACCACGAAGACGCGCTCGGTGTACGACTTCGGGAAAGTGTCGACCAGCTTGCGCATCTCGTCGAAGGCGTAGTCGAGATAATAGTTCGGCGATGCTTCGTCGCGGCGGTCGACGGCGAAGGCCGGGTTGCGGCGGGCGCCGAACACCTGGCCCTCGGTCATGAAGCCGGCATCGACGAGGTTGTCGAGCACGACGTTGGCGCGGGCGCGGGCGGCGGGCAGGTTGATGTGAGGCGCGTACTTCGTCGGCGCCTTGAACAGGCCGGCGAGCATCGCCGCTTCCGCCAGCGTCACGTCGCGCGCGGACTTGTTGAAGTAGAAATGCGCAGCGCCGTCGACGCCAAAAGTGCCGCCGCCCATATAGGCGCGGTCGAGATAGAGCTTGAGGATCTCGTTCTTGGTCAGGCGCCATTCCAGCCAGATCGCGAGGAAGGCTTCGTTGACCTTGCGCTCGATGGTGCGCTCGTTGCTCAGGAACAGGTTCTTGGCGAGCTGCTGGGTGATCGAGGAGCCGCCCTGGCGCACGCCGCCGGCCTGCGCGTTGGTGACGAGCGCGCGCGCGGTGCCGGCGATGTCGATGCCGAAATGCTCGTAAAAGCGGCGGTCCTCGGTCGCCAGCGTCGCCTTGATCAGGACATCGGGAAAATCTTCCAGCGGGATCGAGTCGTTGTGCTTGATGCCGCGGCTACCGATCGGGTTGCCGTAGCGGTCAAGGAACGTCACCGCGAGGTCGGACTTCTTCAGCCAGTCCTCGTCCGCGGTCTCGCGGAAGGCGGGAATGGCGAGCGTGAGCATCACGACCAGGCCGCCGAGCCCGAGGGTTGCGGCCTCCGACAGCGGCTCGACGAACACCCAGCGCTTCCAGCGCCCGACATAGAAGCGGTCCATGAAGGTCGAGTAGCGCTCGTAGAGCTCGCGGATGCCCTTGGCCGAGGAGAACAGCGAGGAGTCGATGCGCGCATCGAGGTCGAGGAAGAAATTCCGGACCCTCTGCTTCCAATGCGGTGGTATGATCTGGCGCACCTAGAACCCTTGAGGCTTGCTTCCAAAGCGTTCAAGCACCCGGCCGGGGCGGCACCGAGACGTCTTGCGGGAATGTTGCGGCAAACCCAAGGCGCCCGGCCAGCATCCGAGGGACTTGCTGTTCCTTCTAGCCGAGCGGGGCCCATAAACCAATGGTCACGCTTGGGATTTTGAACAACAGGCCTAATTGACCCCGGTTCATTACGGGCTTCAAAGGGGCCTTGCTTGCACCCTTGCCGCCGCGCGCCCTAGATGGCGTTGCCGTAGCTCTTTCGAATTGTTGTTGAGGCGTATGACCGCAGCTCCCAAACGACCTTCCGGCCAGGAAGGATTCTTCTGGAAAACCAAGACGTTGGAAGAGATGTCTGGGGACGAATGGGAGAGCCTGTGCGACGGCTGCGGCCGCTGCTGCCTGAACAAGCTCGAGGACGAGGACACCGGGCAGATCTACTTCACCCATATCGGCTGCAAGCTGCTCGATGGCGCCAGCTGCGCCTGCAAGGACTATCCGAATCGTTCCGACAAGGTTCCGGATTGCGTCCGCCTGACCCCGGCCAATGTCCGCACCCTGAACTGGCTGCCGCCGAGCTGCGGCTACAAGCTCGTCGCCGAAGGGCGCGACCTCTATTGGTGGCATCCGCTGGTGTCCGGTGATCCCAACACCGTCCACGAAGCCGGCGTCTCCGTGCGCGGCCGGGTGGAGGGCAGCGAGGAGGAGGTCCCGGACGAGGAGCTCGAGGACCACATCGTGCAATGGCCGGCCGTGTTGCCGAAACGGGCTCGTCTGAAGCGACGCCCGAAGGACTGATCCGCCGCGCGATCCGGATCACGTCTTCGGGATGGCCCCGGGGCGGGATGCACCCATGCGCCGCGGTGCCTGCCTGGGAAAAGCTTTGCTGTCTACATTGGGCTGCATAGAACGAATCCTTCGCGGCGTTGCGCCGCCACATGACGTCCGATCGAGATGAACAAGTTCGAACGGCAGAGCGCTGCCGACGGCCAGACGTTGCCTGACGACATCGCCGAGGAGCTGTCGCGCCTTCCCAGCGAGGTGCTGAGCGTCGATGACGCGCCGTCCATTGCGCCGCCGGTGCCGCTGAGCTCCGACGAGGTCCGCACCATCGTCATCAGCCTGATGCTGACCATGTTCCTGGCAGCGCTCGATCAGACCATCGTGGCGACCGCGCTGCCGACCATCGGACGCCAGTTCCAGGACGTCTCCAGTCTCTCCTGGGTGATCACCGCCTATCTGCTCGCCTCGACCGCCGTCGCGCCGGTGTTCGGCACGCTCAGCGACATCTATGGCCGCCGCGTCATGATCATCATCTCGCTCAGCCTGTTCGTGGCGGGCTCGGTGCTGTGCGCGATCGCGCCGAACCTGCCGATGCTGATCCTGGCGCGCGGGCTTCAGGGCCTCGGCGGCGGCGGCATCATGCCGGTGGTGCAGACCGTGATCTCCGACGTCGTCAGCCCGCGCGAGCGCGGGCAATACCAGGCCTATTTCTCCAGCGTCTGGATGGTCGGCGGCATCCTCGGTCCGGTCATCGGCGGCGTGTTCGCCGAGCATCTGCACTGGTCGATGATTTTCTGGATCAACCTGCCGCTTGCGGCCGCAGCGCTTGCACTGCTGCTGCCCAAGATGAGCAAGATCCCGGTGTTCCACCGCAAGCGCAAGGTCGATTGGCTCGGCGGCGTTCTGCTGATGGCCTCCGCCGTCGTCTTCATGCTGGTGCTGACCTGGGGCGGCACGCGCTATGCCTGGCTGTCGCCGACCGTGCTTGCGATGGTCGGCGGCGCCGTCGCGCTCGCGATGACCTTCGTGTGGCACGCCCGGCGGGCCGACGAGCCGTTCCTGCCACTGCCGTTGCTGACGGGATCGGTGGCGCCTTTCGCGCTGACGGCCGGCGGCTGCGGCCTTGGGGCGATCACCGGCCTCACCGTGCAGCTGCCGCTCTATTACGAGCAGGTCTATCATCTCACCGCCAGCGAGGCGGGCCTTGCGCTGATCCCGCTCGCGGCGGTCTCGACCTGCGGCGCGGCAATTGCCGGCCGCACCATGGCGCGGGCCAAGCACTACAAGCGCGTCGCCATCATCGGCACGTCCTGGGCCGCACTGTGCGGATTCGGGCTCACGGTTACCACCTTGCCGCTCTGGGGCCTGCTGTTGCTGATGGCCGCGTTCGCGCTCGGGCTCGGCACCACCTTCCCGGTGTGCGTGGTCTCGCTGCAGAATTCGGTCGCGCGTCCGCAAGTCGGCACCATCACCGGCGCGATGAACTTCTTCCGCTCGCTGATGTCCTCGTTCACGGTCGCGGCCTTCGCAGCGATCCTGCTCATCGCGCTCGGCACCGACATCCCGCTCGCCGGCGAGCATCACGCCGCGGGCGCCGTCGCGATCCCCGCCGACGACATGCGGCACGCGTTCCGCTACGTGTTCGGCGCCGCCACCGCGCTGATGACCATCGCTGCGCTGTGCCTGATCGCGATGGAGGAGCGGCCGCTGGCCGGCCCCTCGGCCCAGCAACCCGTCGAGATGGCCGAGTAAGGCTCAGCGGCCTGCGTCCGGGAAGCTGCTCCTGCGCGGCAGCCGGATCGTGAACTCCGTGAATGCGCCGGGCTCCGTCGCGACGTCGATCGTGCCGCCGTGCTGTTTCACGACGATGTCGTGGCTCATCGACAGCCCCAGCCCGGTGCCTTCGCCGGCCGGCTTGGTGGTGAAGAACGGATTGAACATCTTCTCCTTCACCTCCTCCGGAATCCCTGTGCCGTTGTCGCGGATGGTGATCTCGACGTCGTCGCCGCGATCTCGCGTCGCGGCGATCACCGTCGGCTCGTAGCCGGCGGCGCCATCCGCCTTGCGCCTGGTGACCGCATGAAAGCCGTTCGAGATCAGGTTCAGCAGCACGCGGGTGATCTCCTGCGGAAACACTTCGGCTTGTCCCGCCGCCGGATCGAGCTCGCGCTTCAGCGTGACGTGGAATCCCGGCTTCTCGGCGCGTGCGCCGTGATAGGCGAGGTTGAGGCTTTCCTCGACCAGCGCGTTGATGTCGCTCAGCCCGTGCTCGCCGCCGCCTTCGCGCGAATGCAGCAGCATGTTCTTGACGATGGAATCGGCGCGGCGGCCGTGCTGCACGACCTTCTGTAGATTATCCTTCAGAAGCCCCGTGAGCTCGTCGACCTCCGCGCGGAGATCGTCTGCGAGGAGGACCGGCGCGAGCACATCGTTCAGCTCCTCGGTCAGCTCGGCAGAAAGCGAGGCAAAATTGTTGACGAAGTTGAGCGGGTTCTTGATCTCATGGGCGATGCCGGCGGTGAGCTGGCCGAGCGAAGCCAGTTTCTCGGTCTGAATCAACCGGTCTTGCGCTGCGCGCAGATCATCGAGCGATTTGGCAAGCTCGCTGGTGCGGTCCTGCACCTCGTTGAACAAGCGCGTGTTCTCGACCGCGATCACGGCCTGGTCGGCAAAGGTCTTGAGCAGGTTGATCGCCTTGTCAGGAAAATGACCGGGCTCCCGCCGCGTGACGGCGATGGTGCCGATCGCAACGCCATCGCGCAGCATCGGCACCACCAGGATGCTGCGATATCCGCGTGTGCGCGCCAGCTCCTTCATGGCCTCGGTGAGATCAGGCTCGCTCTGCATATCGCTGCGGAAGGCATATCGCCCGCTCCTTGCCACGCGGCTGTGAATGCCTGACGAAGATAGCGGCGTCGGGAATGAGCTGAGCAGATCCGCATTGCCGGCCTCATTGTCGGTGGTGAAGGCGGCCAGATGCAGCACGTCGTCGACGACGCGGGTGACGGTCGAGGAGTGCCCGCCGATCAGCGACTTGGCGCTGTCGGAGATCGCCTGGAACACCGGTGTGACATCCGATGGCGAGGCCGCGATCACCTTGAGGATGTCGGCGGTCGCGGTCTGACGTTCCAGTGCTTCCCTGGTCGCGTTGAACAGGCTGACATTCTTGATCGCGATCACCGCCTGGTCGGCGAAGGTCTGCAGCAGCCGCACATGATGCTCGGCGAAGTGGCCGGTCGCGCGGCGCGTGGCGATGATGATGCCGATAGTCTCGCCCTCGCTCATCAATGGCGTGAACAGCATGCTGCGATAGCCCCGCGCACGCGCGATGTCGCGCGCGGCCGGCTCGAGCTCGGTGTCGGGCAGTTGCGCGGCGGCACCATTGGCAACGAGCTGGTAGGGCGGGAATTGTGCGAACGGCACCGGAAAGGAAGCCTGGAGCACGCGATCGCCGACCGGATCGGTCGGCGTGAATGCCGCAAGATGCGCGGCACCGTCGACATAGCGGAGCACCGCGGTGGAGAAGCCGCCGATCAGCCGGTTGGCGTTGGTGGCGATGGCCTCGAACACCGGCTGCACGTCGGACGGGGAGGCCGCCATCACCTTCAGGATGTCGGCCGTCGCGGTCTGGCGTTCGAGCGCCTCTTTCGTCTCGTTGAACAGTCGCGCGTTCTCGATCGCGATCACGGCCTGGTCGGCAAAGGTCTGGAGCAGCTCTACGAGGTCGGGCGCGAACGCGCCGGGCTCGGCGCGCGTGACGCTGATCATGCCGACCGGCATGCCCCGGTTCATCAGCGGCATGAACAGCACGCTGCGGAAGCCGCGCAGCCGCGCCAGCTTGCGGTTCAGCTCCGGAACGTCGGGGGCCTCGGTGTCGGGAAACTCAATCGTCTCGCCGCCGCGCACGAGGGTAAAGGTTGGGAAGTCCGCGATCTTGCGCGGGAACGCTGCCTTCAGCCCTTCGTCCGCCTCCGGGCTGGTCGGCGTAAACGCCACGAGGTGCAGCTCGTCACCGATGAACTGGAGCACGGTAGCGGAGAAGCCGCCGAGCAGGTGCTTCGAGCTGGACGCGATCGCCGCAAAGACCGGCCGGGCGTCAGAGGGCGAGGCCGCGATGGTGCGCAGAATCTCGGCGCTTGCGCTCTGGCGATCCCGCGCAATCGCAAGCCTGCTGCGCAGCTGCGCATTCTCGGCCGCAGCCGATTGCAATTGCCGCCTGAGCTCGTCGATTTCGTTGGAAGGGGTCGTCATTCCTGATCCGGCCTGATGCAGCGACACGCGCGGCACGGGGCCGGATTATCACATCTTCCGCGGCCGGAGCCAGCGCCGGAAGCCGCAGCACCGAACTGAGATGAACATGATGGAAGCGATGAAGCCAGCGGCGGGGATCACCTCTCCCGAAGCAGGGCTATGGCATATGCGAGCTTTTCCCTGCGGCCATCCTTCGAGACGCCCGCTTTAGGCGGGCTCCTCAGGATGAGGACGGAGTGCGTGACTGCAGTTTCAAAGGGCACTAACGCTGATTAGCCTCATCCTGAGGAGGCGCGTAAGCGCCGTCTCGAAGGATGAGGCGTGCGCGCAGGCCGCCGCAACAAGTCATATGCGATAGCCTTGTCTCCCGAAGGGAGAGGTCGGATCGCATCGAAGATGCGGTCCGGGTGAGGGGTTACGCTCTCACTGAATGCTGCGGCCCCCTCACCCGGATTGCTCAGGCGCGCAATTGCGCGCCATAGCAATCCGACCTCTCCCCGTCGGGGAGAGGTGGACTGCGGCGCAACCAGTCGGGCTTGATATTTCCATGCTCAACGGCGGCCCGCCTCACGTGCCGGGCCGCGACACCTCGGTCTCCTTGCTGGTGATGAACTCCAGCAGCACCGGCACGCCTTCCCTTGTCTTCTGGATGCCCCGCTTGATCGCGGGCACGATGTCCTCCGGCCTCTCCACCCGCTCGCCATAGCCGCCGAAGGCGCGCGCCATCGCGGCGTAGTCGCCGGAAATGTCGGTCGAGCGATACTTTTCGGTCGAGACCGGCATCACCTTCAACTCGATCGCCATCGAGAAGTTGTTTAGCAGGACCGACATGATGGGGATGCGCTCGCGCACTGCGGTCTCGAAATCCATGCCGGTGAAACCAATCGCCGCATCGCCCCAGACGTTGATGCAGAGCTTGTCGGGTTTTGCCAGCTTGGCGCCCATCGCCAGCCCAAGGCCGTAGCCGAGCTGAGTCGTCTTGCCCCAGCCGAGATAGGTGAGCGGCTCGACCGCCTTCCAGAACGGCGAGAGCTGGTCGCGCGGGCTGCCGGCATCATGCGTGATGATGGTGTTGTGGATGTCGACGGTGTGCTGCAGGTCCCAGAGCACGCGATAGGGGCTGAGCGGCGCGTCGTTGCTGGTCAGCTTCGGCATCCATTTCGCCAGCCACTCCTTGTGCGAGGCCGCGATCTCGGCTGCGACCGCTGAGGCATCACGATCCGCGGTGACGGACTTGCCGATCTCCTCCAGCAGCGCATCGAGCACGAGGCCGGCATCGCCGACGAGGCCGATCTTGGCTTCCACATCCTTGTTGAGGTGGTTGGGATCGAGCGTGGAATGAATGATGGTCTTGCCCTTCGGCATCGCGATGCCGAAATTGGTCTCGGTGAAGGAGCAGCCGATGCCGAAGATGACGTCGGCCTCGCTCAGAAACTTCGGCACTGCGCGCGGCACTGCGAGGCCGCCGGAGCCGAGCGAGAGCGGATGCGTTTCCGGGAACGATGATTTGCCCCCCAAGCTGGTGGTGACGGGGATCGCCAGCCGCTCGGCGAGCCGTTTCAGCTGCGGCCAGGCCTGCGCGTAATGCACGCCCTGGCCGGCATAGATTACCGGCCGCTTTGCATTCACGAGCAGGTCCGCCGCTTCCTTGACGTGAACAGGGTCGGCGCCGTAGCGGGTGCGCAGCACCGGCGTGTAGTGCAGCGGCTCCGGCACTTCCTCGTTCCACATGTCCGAGGGTATCTCGACGATGACCGGCCCGCCGCGTCCGTTCTTCAGTTTCGTGAAGGCGCGGCGGAAGATGTTGGCGACCTCGGTCGCGAGGATGATCGGCTCGGACGATTTCGCAAACGGCTTCATCGCCTCGCTGGAATTGAAGTTCGGCTCGATATGCGACAGCCTACGCTGATAGCCCATCGGCAGCACCAGCACGGGCACGGATTCGCCAAAGCACTGCGCGACGCCGCCCATCGCATTCTCGGCGCCCGGCCCATGCTGCATGCAGAACGCGCCGATGCTGCGCCCCGACGTCACCCGCGAGATCGCATCCGCCATGTGGATGCCGACGCGCTCCTGCCGCACCATCACGGGGCGGATCTCGGCCTTCGCCGCATGCTCGATGAGATGGTTGACCGGATAGCCGCAGAGGATCTCGATCCCCTCGCGCCGCATGATTTCCGCGATGGCGGTGCCGAGCTTCATGGCGTTTCTCCCTGGGCAGGCCGGTTGGTCCCGGCTGATTGGAGGAGAGAGGATCAGGAAATGGGTGAATGGTAAAGCGCAGCTCGTTGTCTATGCGTGTAGGTCAGCCATGCAGGACCGCTTCGACTCATCTGGTCGAGGCAGCCCATTTATCGCCAGTGGCAGCTCGAAACAAATCCGGAGCGACCGCCCCGACGTCCGCCTGCGCCATGGGTGAATACGTGCGGACACAGGCCTTCAGATCGGAAACGACGTGCTGCAAGTTTCGTTCTGCTGGGCGTGCGCTGACACCGGCCAAGCTGTGGTCGCAAACAGCAATATGATTGCGGCTCTCAACTTGACCACCCCGCAGCTTCCTATTTGCAGTTCTGACAGATCGTCAGCTTTCGCTTCAAGGCCTCGTCTTCCTGATCGACTGCCGACTGCCCGTCGAGGCCATTTGGATCCCGGTTGGACCCGGCGCCCTTTGCGGCGCGTGATCGCACAGGCGGCCTCATCTGGCTCGGCGCGGCATCATCGTCGACGATGACGCTGAAGCCGTCATAGTCGCTGGCCGGAGCCGCCACCTGCGGAAGCCCGCCGATCACAGGTGGCGAAACCTCTCTGGCAGACGCGGCTGGCGAGATCCTGGAATTTGCGGCGTTCGCACGCGGCAGCGATGTATTGGGCGCAGCAAGCGAAACCGGCGGGGCGATCGAAGCCTGTCCTCTCGCACCGTCATGCGAGCAGACGCCGACCAATATGAGGCTGAGAGCCAGGAGCGTCGCGCGTCTCATTGCCATACCTTCAAATAGCTCTGGTTCAATGATTGACAGCATGGCTCGTTGACCCACGCCGAGAAGAATAACAGCACTCACATGGCCGTTAAAGTTGACGGAAATGGGGTGCAAGTGGCCGCCGGGCCACCATGTCTTGCGTTGCCCGACGGGCAAAACACGCCAGGGCTGGGTCAATCGCCGCCCGCAAGATATTCGTATTGACCGAAATTCTGTTTTACCGTACAACCCGAAACATCCTGGCTCGCCACAAGGGGCGTTTCGCGACCGTCACGAGACGCGGGCCGGGATGCGGTGGCCGCGACGGCGTCGGCGCGCAATGTTGGTGCAGGGCGGAGATCCCGTGAGCAGCGACAGGCGCGGTACGACACGGCGCTGACAGCTTCCTTGTTCGGTCTCGATGGCGAGCGTACGCCAGCCGTCGGGAACGCGGATGAGGATGTGCGCGGACGGAGAAGTCGTGTGGTCCTGACGCCCGGGGTCTGTGCGTCAAGGCTTGCGGTGATGTGGCGACCCAACCGGGTCCGCGCATCAGCCATCCGCAAGGCGACGGGGGCAATAGTGCATCGCTCCCCGAGGAGAGCACGAAGGACACCGTTAAAACCATCCGCGCAGGGAAGGCCGGGCGTTCCGGCTCACCTGTCGTCCACCCCGTGCGCATTTTCCAGCACACGCGGGACTTCGGGTGCCAGCCGGCGCCCGGCCTTCCCTGCGCCCTTGCTGAGATGAGGGCGGAAGAAGACAGCAAAGCTCGGGCAAGATACGCCGCGAGGATAAGCAGCCATGTCTATCGTTGAACAGCGGTCTCATGCCCCGGACGCAGCGCAGCGCTCGCCCGGCGATGCGAAGCATCGTCCGGTCGGCGGTGCGCTGCAGAGCCGGGGCCCACGCATCAGCGAAATGCGCAACCTTCTGGGCCCGGCTGGCGGGCGCGGCGCGCCGCTACGCAGGCCAGGGCCGGCTGTTACTTCATCGCCGAGCTGATCGAGTTGAACTTGTTGTTGAGCAGCGCGCTGCCCGTGCTGTTCACGATGGTCACGATTGCCAGAGCGATCCCTGCGGCGATCAGGCCATACTCGATTGCGGTTGCGCCATTCTCATCGGCAAGGAAGGACCTAAGCAGACGCATTGCCAACTCCTGTTCATCCGATCCAATGGATGGTCGCGTCGTGATCGGACTTGCAAATCGATCGAATAAGTGTTCGTGCGCGCCAAAAGAATTAAGCGCGGGCGATCGCGCCTCCGCTCATACGACGGCATTCATTAAATTAAGGTTCCGCCGGTCCGTCCAAATGGACTCAAATCGGCAGCCCCCGGGCGGGCAGCCCGGGCGCAGTGCCCGTCAAGGCGTGATCGTGCGGCCGCTTAACCGATTGTTGAGCCTGTTCGTCAATGGGCCCGGCAAGGACATCTCCATCGCGCTCATCCGCGCCGGCCGTCCGCATTCAGCGCCCGTAACATGGCGATGCGGGCGAACATCACCCAGCCGCCGCCGGTCTCGGCCGCATTGATCAAAGTCTCGATGGCGGTCTGCCAGTGCGCCTCGTGCTGGGCGTCGTCGGGCAGCTGCATGATGTAGTCCGCAGCCTCCTGAAGCGTGAGCAGCTCGCGCTTGTTGCCTACGCGAACGGGGTCGTCGAACGCCGTCGACCAGGGCATGTCAGGCCGGCCGATCGGCGAGGAGAGACATCACGGCGCGATCGCGGGGTGTGATGCTGCTAGCTGGCCTTCTTCGCCCGCGCCGGAGCCCGCGCTGGCTTGTCGGCCTTCTTCGTGGCCTCCTTGGGCGCGGTCTTCGCCGCGGCGTCCTTGCCGCCCTTGCCTGATATCGGCAGCAGCATCTCGCGCTGGCCCTCGACGCGCTTCTTCGGCTTCTTGCCCTTGGCGATCTCCTTGGCGACCTTCGCCGCAGGCGCCGCCTCCTTCTCGCTCGCGAGGCTCTTCTTCAGCGCGTCCATCAGGTTGATGACGTTGCCGCCCGTCTTCGGTGCGGCCTTCGCGGTGATCGGCATCCCGCTACGCTTCTTGTTGATGAGATCGATCAGCGCGGTCTCGTAATGATCCTCGAACAGCTCGGGCTCGAACGCGCCGGACTTCTTCTCGACGATGTGTTTTGCCAGGTCGAGCATGTCCTTCGTCAGCTTCACGTCCTGGATGTCGTCGAAATATTCGTTTTCGCTGCGGACCTCGTAGGGGTAGCGCAGCAGCGTGCCCATCAGCCCGCTCTCGAGCGGCTCCAGCGCGATGATGTGCTCGCGGTTGGTCAGCACCACGCGGCCGATCGCGACCTTGTCCATGCTGCGGATGGTCTCGCGGATCACGGCATAGGCGTCATGGCCGACCTTGCCGTCGGGCACGAGATAATAGGGGCGGATCAGGTAGCGGTTGTCGATGTCGGTCTTGGGCACGAACTCGTCGATCTCGATCGTGTGCGTGGAGTCCAGCGCGATCTCGTCGAGCTCGTCCTTGGTGACCTCGATATAGGTGTCGGTGTCGACCTTGTAGCCCTTGACGATGTCCTCGGAGGTCACCTCGTCGCCGGTCTCGGCGTCGACCTTGAGGTACTTGATGCGGTGGCCGGTCTTGCGGTTGATCTGGTTGAACGAGACCTTCTCGGTATCCGAAGTGGCCGGATAGAGCGCGACCGGGCAGGTCACGAGCGACAGACGCAGAAAACCCTTCCAATTGGCGCGGGGGGCCATGGGCTACTCCAAACGCAACGGGGACAGACGATCAGGATACCACTGGGGAACAACGAATCATAGCAAGGCGGGTTGCTGAATCTTGCAACTGCGTTAACCGGACACGGGGGCCCCGTAGTTGCTGCCTGAGAGGGCAAAAGCCGGAACATCGTATCCCATCACGCGTTGGCTCGGGACATCGGCTGCGAGGAGGTCGCGGCTATCGAAGGCGACGTCCAGAGATTGAGGTCACCATGGCAACCACGCGAGAGCAGAACCGGATCGTGGAAACTCCGACCGAGGCGCGCCAGGGTGAACCCGGGCCTTCGGTGGCGGCGCTTCTCGCCATCTCCACCGGGCTTGCGATCCTGATCCTTGCCGTCGTCTGGTTCGTGTTCTTCCGAACCTGACGGCCCGAACCGGCCAACTAGCCGCGTCACGCGGTCATTGCGCCCGCCATGCCTCCGGCTCGTCCGGCTGCGCGGCGGGCGCACTCGCATCAGTGCATGAGAAATCGTATATGACCAAAAAGTAAGGCGGCCGGGTTCCTGGCGTTCATATTCGGTTCACGCCGGAATTGCTCATCTAGAGCGGTGTTCATGCGGTCTATGTCTGGAGAGAAGCGTGCGCCTGCTCGTTGTTGAGGACGACCCCGATCTCAATCGCCAGCTCACCAAGGCGCTGACCGACGCCGGCTACGTCGTCGACCGGGCCTTCGACGGGGAGGAGGGGCACTATCTCGGCGACAACGAGCCGTATGACGCCGTGGTGCTCGATATCGGCCTGCCGAAGAAGGACGGCATCTCGGTGCTGGAGGCCTGGCGCCGCAACGGCCGCACCATGCCGGTCCTGATCCTCACGGCACGCGACCGCTGGAGCGACAAGGTGCAGGGCTTCGATGCCGGCGCCGACGACTATGTTGCAAAGCCGTTCCACCTGGAGGAGGTGCTGGCGCGGATCCGCGCGCTGCTGCGCCGCTCGACCGGCCATGCCCAGAGCGAGCTGAGCTGCGGTCCGGTCACGCTCGACACCCGAACCGGACGGGTCAGTGTGTCGGGCAATCCCGTCAAGATGACCTCGCACGAATATCGGCTTCTGGCCTACCTGATGCACCATTCCGGCCGCGTCGTTTCCCGGACCGAGCTGGTCGAGCACCTCTACGATCAGGACTTCGATCGCGATTCCAACACCATCGAGGTCTTTGTCGGCCGCATCCGCAAGAAGCTCGACGTCGACATCATCCAGACCGTCCGCGGCCTCGGCTATCTCCTGACCCCGCCGCCTGCGCCGGGCGCCTGAGGCGTTCTCGGGCTTGACGGGAGGCCGAACAGGGCCCTTGGTCCGGTCATGACGTCCGACGACCTGACTTCCAGCCCCTGCCGGGACCGTTCCGATGGCCGCTAGCTCGCTTGCGAACCGACTGTTCTTGTCGGCGACCGCTTGGCTCGTGGTGATCCTGGCCATCACCGGCGTGGTGCTGTCGTCGGTCTACAAGAACGCCACCGAGCGCGCCTTCGATCGCAGGCTCAATCTCTATCTGCGCACGCTCATCGCGGAGGTCGCGACCCCCGACGAGCCGCCGGACCGCCAGTTCCAGTCGCTTGGCGAGCCCCTGTTCGAGCTGCCGCTGTCCGGCTGGTACTGGCAGATCACCCGCACCGACACCGAGAAGCCGGAGGTGCGCTCCTCGCGCTCGCTCTGGGACAAGAAGCTGCCGAAGCTGGAGGAACAGGGCGCCGAGCTCACCGCCGCCGGCATCCGCCTCGCTTATGTCGACGGGCCGGAAGGGCAGAATCTGCGCATGGTGGAACGGCCGGTCGATCTCGGCGCCGACGGCAAATTTCTCGTCAGCGTCGCCGGGGACGACACCGAGATCTTCGATGAGACGCGAAGCTTCGACTACTATCTCGGCGGTACCTTCACCGCGCTCGGAATCGTGCTGCTGCTCACGACCGTATTCCAGGTCCGCTTCGGTCTTGCCCCGCTCAAGCGCATCTCGGAATCGATCGCCGACATCCGCTCCGGGCGGGCGGAACGGCTCGAGGGGGAATTCCCGGTCGAGATCGCGCCGCTGGCGCGCGAGACCAACGCGCTGATCGAGGCCAATCGCGAGATCGTCGAGCGCGCGCGCACCCATGTCGGCAATCTCGCCCATGCGATCAAGACGCCGCTCTCGGTTATCGTCAACGAGGCCGGCGCCCATCCGTCTGATCTATTCGCCGCCAAGGTGATGGAGCAGGCGGACGTGATGCGCGACCAGGTTGCCCATCATCTGGAGCGTGCGCGCATTGCGGCGCGGGTCTCGGTGGTCGCGACCGTGACGGAGGTGGCGCCTGCCATCGAGGCGCTGCGGCGGACCATGGAGAAGATCTATCGCGACCGCGGCATCGTGGTCGAGGCCAAGGCCGACCCATCCGCAAAGTTCCGGGGCGAGCGACAGGATCTGGAGGAGATGGTCGGCAATCTCGTCGACAATGCCTGCAAATGGGCGGCCTCGCGCGTCTTCATTGAGGTTCTGGTCGAGACGCCGGATCAGGCCGGCGCCGGGCCTCGGCTGCGGATCATCGTCGACGACGACGGTCGCGGCCTGTCGGAGGCCGAACGCGCCCAGGTCTCCCGGCGCGGCCAGCGGCTCGACGAGTCCAAGCCCGGATCGGGACTGGGCTTGTCGATCGTGACCGATCTCGCCGCGCTCTATGGCGGCAGGCTATCGCTCGGCGCTGCGCCGATCGGCGGCCTGCGGGCCGAATTGGTTCTTCCAGGACTGTAGGCATTTGTTTCAACGTGGTTTTTCGTCCTCGTCGATCCCCTCTGGAGGGAGCCGGGGGCATTCGGCCCCACTTCCTAAACGGCTTCTTAAGTGGCGACCTCCTATGATCGCGCCGGACCCATCCCATTGTCCGCCATTTTACCGTGCATTACCCGGGCGCATGAGCCAGACATCGATCGAGCGGCTGAGGGAATATCTCGCGCAGCTCCCGCCGCAGTCGCAGGCGCTGCTGATGCGGGAGTTCGAGCGCGCGCTCGAGCGCGGGCAGGACACCGCTGTGGCAACCCTCGTGCTCGAGCAGCTGCGCAAGATCGTTCGCAAGACCGAGGCCGACGAGGCTCCGCCGCCACGTACGGATGATCTGTCGCGGCTATTGTTCCAGGTATTGGAACCGTTCCTGGTCGAGGCGGGCACTCCGATCCGGGTCGGCCAGATTCGCCGCTCCTCGCTGCAGCCGATCTGGCAGTGGCTCGGCCGTGACGGCGCACCGGACAAGGTGAACGAATTCGAGGCGGCGCTGTCGCGCATGCCGGCGGACAGTGCAGGGCAGGTGGAAGCCCTGGCGCAGAAGCTCCAGACGGTGGCCGCGGAAGCCATCTTCGAGTTGACGGGGCCGGGCGGCGGCGACAAGTCGCGGGCGCTCGCCCGTGTCGGCCCGCCGAACGTGATCGAGGACCTCTATTCGATCGGTGCGGTGCTCCAGGTCCGGGACGCCGTCGCGACGCTGAACGAGAAGCTGCCGCGCACTTTGCGGGCCTTCGGGGATTCCCAGACCGCCTCGGTGACTTCGGCGCTCAATATTCCGGCGCTTCAGACGCCGCAGATGCTGCCTTTCGCCTTATCGGTCGTCGTGCAGCGGATGACCGCGCCGTGGCAGATCATCCGCCTCGCCATCAAGATTGCCGCCTCCGACGACGAGATCCGCGTCGCGGCGACGCCTTACGGCGTCGCCGTCACGATCGCCCTGCACGATCTGTCCTGCGTTGCCGCGATCCTTCGCATGGACATCAAGCGCGGCCATTTCGACAACGTCGCCGGCAATCTCAAGACGCTGCACGACGGCGTGCGCGGCCTGCGCACCGAGCTCGACCTGCGCAACGACTCCGCCTGGGGCAAGCAGTTGACCTCGATCCGGGCCGACATTTCCAATGCGCTGCAGTCCGAGATCGACAGCGTTCCCGGCCGCGTTCGCCGCATCCTGCGCCAGCGCCCCGAGAAAGACATTCCGCCGGGCGCGCGGATCGACAACACCGAGGTCGAGGAAACCGTGGCGCTGATCGATTTCGTCGCGACGTGCCGCAACTATGCGAGCGAGCTTGCGATCAACGAGGTGACGCTGCGCACCTATTCCGACCTCCAGCAATATGTGGAACGGTCGACCGAGCAGCTGGTGCAGTCGCTGCGCGCCGCCGATCACAAGGTCCGCGCCTACCGGCAGCAGCAGGTGCAGGCTGCGATCCGCTTCTGCCAGGTGCTGTTCGGCGACGATTACGCCTCGCTGATGAGTCGGGCCGCGGAAAACGCGCTCACAGGCGAGCGCAAATCGTCGCGCGCAGGCTGACCAAAGCGCATATTTTCGTGATCACAATTTATGGTTGACGCTGTCGGCTGCGCGCCGTACGGTCCCCGTGCAAGTCCGGGGAATTTCTATTTGTGGGCGCATGAAACCCGTTATCAGCTCCATCGAAATCGAGAACCGCGTTATCGTGGCCAAGTATCAAAGGCTGATGGTGGGGGCCAAGGTGGTGCTGGTCGAGAAGGCAAGCGATCGGCCGCTGCCTGAGACAATCACGAGGGTTGCATCTCGGGTTCCGGTCGGAGCGTTGCGCATCAGATTGCCGGATGCAATCAAGCCGGGAACATACTTCCTGAAGGCCTTCAACGGGCATGGCGAGGACGCCGCGCGGAGTGTCGACTTCGAGATACACTAAGCCGTTGGATTCCCTCGATTTCGGGACGGCGTCCGTCGCGCTGAATTGACAATTGTCAATTGCCGCATCGTCCGGCCGTGGTGTAAAGCCACCTGTGGGCGCGGGTGGCGCGCTGCCGGAAGCTTGCCAGATGACGTTATGGTTCGTGTTCGCGCTGATGACGGTCGCGGCGATTTTCGCCGTGCTCTGGCCGCTTGGCCGCACCAGCCGCGCGCAGGATCAGGGCAGCGAGGTTGCGGTCTACAAGGACCAATTGGCCGAGATCGAGCGTGATCTCAGCGCAGGGTTGATCTTGGCGCCGGAGGCCGAGGCCGCGCGCGTCGAGATCAGCCGCAGGCTGCTCGCGGCGGCGGGCAGCGAGCCTGCAATGGCGCCGACGTCGAGCCTCAAATGGCGCCGTGCGGCGGCCGTGCTGGCGCTCGCCGGCTTGCCGCTCGTTGCGGTCGGCGTCTACATGCCGCTCGGCTCACCCCGACTGCAGGACTTTCCTCTCGCGCAGCGGGAGCGCGGGGCCGGCATGGCGCAGTCGCTCGAGAACCTCGTCGTACAGGTCGAGCAGCATCTGGAAAAGAATCCGACCGACGGGCGCGGCTGGAACGTGCTCGCGCCGGTTCTGGAGCGGCTCGGCCGCTTCGACGACGCGGTGCGCGCCTATCGCAACTCGCTCACCTACAATGGCGAGAGCGCCGAGCGCCGGTCCGATCTCGGCGAGGCGATCTCGGCCGCCGCCGGCGGCGTGGTCACCGCCGAGGCCAAGGCCGAATTCGAGCGCGCACACGCCTTGAACGCCGACGATCCCAAGGCGAACTACTTCCTGGGCCTCGCCGCCGAGCAGGACGGCCGCAAGGACGATGCGGCCAATATCTGGCGCGTGCTGCTTGCGAAAGCGCCTGCGGATGCGCCGTGGCGTGCCCTGGTGCAGTCCTCGCTCGCGCGAGTCGGTGGCGGCGGCACGATGCCGGCGTTGTCCGATGAGACGATTGCTGCCTCCAAGGATATGGCCGAAGGCGATCGCAACGCGATGGTGCGCGGCATGGTCGATCGTCTGGCCACGCGGCTGAAGCAGAACGGCGACGATGTCGAGGGGTGGCTGCGCTTGGTGCGCGCCTATCTCGTGATGGGGGAGCGAGACAAGGCCATGGGAGCCTCGGCTGATGCGCGGCAGGCGGTTGCCAGCGACGCCGAACGGCTGCGCCAGCTCAACGAAGGCCTGAGGACTCTCGGGCTCGGCGGATGACGATGTCGGGACGAGAGATGCGGAGAACGGATACGCCATGACGCGCAAGCAGCGACGTATGACCATCATCGGCGGCTCGCTCGCCGTGCTCGCGCTCGCCGCCGCGCTGGTGCTCAACGCATTGCGCGACTCCATCGTGTTCTTCTCGACGCCGACCATGGTCGCCGAGAAGCATGTCGAGCCGGGCAAGCGGTTTCGCCTCGGCGGCTTGGTGCAGCCCGGCTCGCTCCAGCGCGGCGACAATCTCGCGGTGACGTTCGAAGTCGCCGACGGCAATGCCAAGCTCCCGGTCGCCTACAAAGGCATCCTGCCCGACCTGTTCCGCGAAGGGCAGGGCGTGGTCGCCGAAGGCGCGCTCGACGCCAATGGCGTGTTCAAGGCCGATACAGTCCTTGCCAAGCACGACGAGACCTACATGCCCAAGGACGTCGCCGATGCCCTGAAGAAGCAGGGGCACTGGAAGGACGATTACGGCACTCAAGCTTCTGGCGCCGCCAAACCCGCGGCGGCGACTGCGCAGGGCAATCCGCAGGGAGCTGTGCGGTGATCGCAGAATCCGGACATTACGCGCTGGTGCTGGCGCTGGGGCTCGCACTAATCCAGTCCATCGTGCCGCTGATAGGCGCGCGGCTGCGCGATGCCGCCTTGATGAATGTGGCGCGCTCGACCGCGTTGGCGCAGCTGCTGTTCGTCGGCGCCTCGTTTACGGCGCTGGTGATGCTGCACGTGAACTCGGATTTCTCCGTCGCCAACGTCTACGAGAATTCCCACTCGATGAAGCCGCTGCTCTACAAGATCACCGGCGTGTGGGGAAACCATGAAGGCTCGATGCTGCTGTGGGTGTCGATCCTTGCGCTGTTCGGCGGATTGGTCGCGAGCTTCGGCAACAATCTGCCGCTGTCGCTGCGCGCGCATGTGCTGGCCGTGCAGGCCTGGATCGCCAGCGCGTTCTATCTCTTCATCCTGGCAACCTCGAATCCGTTCCTGCGCATCGTCAATCCGCCGATCGAGGGACGCGATCTCAATCCCGTGCTCCAGGACATCGGTCTCGCCGTGCATCCGCCGATGCTCTATCTCGGCTATGTCGGCTTCTCGATCTCGTTCTCCTTTGCCATTGCGGCGTTGATGGAGGGCCGGATCGATGCGGCCTGGGCGCGCTGGGTCCGGCCATGGACGCTGGTCGCCTGGATCTTCCTGACGCTCGGCATCGCCATGGGCTCTTATTGGGCCTATTACGAGCTCGGCTGGGGCGGCTGGTGGTTCTGGGATCCAGTCGAGAACGCCTCGCTGATGCCGTGGCTCGGCGGCACGGCGCTATTGCATTCGGCCCTCGTGATGGAGAAGCGCAACGCGCTGAAGGTCTGGACCATCCTGCTCTCGATCCTGACCTTCTCACTGTCGCTGCTAGGCACCTTCCTGGTGCGCTCCGGCGTCATCACCTCGGTGCACGCCTTCGCCACCGATCCGACCCGCGGCGTGTTCATCCTGCTGATCCTGTGCCTGTTCATCGGCGGCAGCCTGTCGCTGTTCGCGGGCCGCGCCACCGCATTGAAGCAGGGCGGCCTGTTCGCGCCGATCTCGCGCGAGGGCGCGCTGGTGCTGAACAATTTGTTGCTCACCGTCGCCTGCGCGGTCGTGCTGTTCGGCACGCTCTATCCGCTGGCGATGGAGATGCTCGCCGATTTCAAGATGTCGGTCGGTGCGCCGTTCTACAATCTCACCTTCGCGCCGCTGTTTGCCCTGTTGCTGCTTGCGGTGCCGTTCGGGCCGATGCTGGCGTGGAAGCGCGGCGATCTGCTCGGCGTGACACAGCGTCTGCTCGCGGCCGGCGTTGCCGGGCTCGTCGTGGTTGCCATCACCTGGTCCTGGGTGCGGGGCGGCAGCGCGCTGGCGCCGCTCGCGATCGGGCTTGGCGTCTTCGTCATTGCCGGCGCCGTCACTGACCTGGTCGAACGGACGGGGCTGGTTCGTCTGCCGTTCGCAACGGTGCTGCACCGCTCGCGCGGCCTGCCACGATCAGCCTGGGGCACGGCGTTTGCGCATGCCGGCCTCGGCGTCGCGCTGATCGGCATCGTCTGCGAGACCACCTGGAACAGCGAATACATCGCGACGATGAAGCCGAACGACGTCGCCCACGTCGCCAGCTATGATGTGAAGCTCGACGGCCTGTTTCAGCGTCAGGGACCGAATTACCGCGAGATGATCGCCGAGTTCAACGTCAGCCGCGACGGCGAGGCCATCAGAGTCATGACGCCGTCCAAGCGCAGCTTCACCACCCGCGGCTCCTCGACGACCGAGGCCGCACTGCTGACGCGCGGCGCGAGCCAGCTCTACATTTCGCTCGGCGACGTCACCGCCGAAGGCGCCATCGCCGTGCGCATCTATCACAAGCCGCTGGTCCTCCTGATCTGGTGGGGGCCGGTGCTGATGGCGTTCGGCGGCGTGCTGTCGCTGTCCGACCGCCGCCTGCGGGTCGGCGCGCCGAAGCCGGCGCGGACCAAGCAGCGCCTCCAGCCCGCGGAATGATCCGATGCGCCGGATGATGACCGCGTTCATCGCGTTGATGCTGCTGGCTTTGCCGGCGGCCCACGCTGTCCAGCCCGACGAGATCATGTCGGACCCAGCCAAGGAATCGCGCGCGCGCGAATTGTCGCGCGAGCTTCGCTGCATGGTCTGCCAGAACCAGTCGATCGACGATTCCGATGCGCCGCTGGCACGCGATTTGCGGCTCCTGGTGCGCGAGCGCATCGCGGCCGGCGACAGCAATGCGCAGGTGCTCGACTTCCTGGTGGCGCGATACGGCGAGTTCGTGCTGCTGAAGCCGCGCTTCGAGCGACAGACCTTCCTGTTGTGGCTGCTCGCGCCACTTCTGTTGGTCGGCGGCGGCCTCGCGCTGTGGCTGCAAATCCGCCGCCGCTCGCGAAGGGGTGAAGATCTAGCGGCGCCGCCGCTCTCGCCGGACGAGAAGGCGCGGCTCGCCGCGTTGATGTCGGATGATGCCAAATCGTCCTAGGGTCCTGGTACGCAGCTCCCGGTCGCGGCCCGCGTGTTTCACGGCGAGGCGCGCAATTCCGCGGTGCGATCTGTCGTGGCGAACTGCGCGAGTTCACCGTCAGCGTCAGGGCAAGTTGGGCCCTCAAAGTACAGTTCCGCGATCATCCCGGGAACTCGATTAAGTTCCTGTAGGACCACAATTTTTGGCCTGTGCTAAACTGCCGCATCCGCCTCGTCCCTTCATTACAAAAGTTTAATCCCGCCGCCAGCGCGCGGTAAGGCGGGAGCCCCCATCTTCAGGTCCGCAAGGTGCTGGGATCCGGCACCAAAGGATTTCAAGGCTCTGGAGATTTCTGCATGAACGATCGTATCGACCTCTCGAACCTCCCGTCGTACCGGCAGCCGCGCCGGACGGTGTTTTCCGCGCGCAAGCTCGCGCTGATGGTCTCGGTCGTCGCCGGTCTCGGCGCGGCCGTCTATGGCTTCAGCCCGTCGACCTCGCCGGCCGACCTGTTCTCCAGCCCGGCGCATGCGCAGGTCAACAACGAGGTCCGCAAGGTCGAGCGTCCCATCGGTTTCGCCGACATCGTCGAGCGCGTGAAGCCGTCGGTGATCTCGGTGAAGGTCAACATGAAGGAGAAGACTGCGAGCAATGATGACGGCGACGATTCGTCCTCGCCGTTCCAGCCGGGTTCGCCGATGGAGCGCTTCTTCCGCCGCTTCGGCGGTCCGGATGGTTTTCCGGGCCCGGGCCTGAAGGGCGGCCGTGGCCGCGTCGTGCAGGGCCAGGGCTCCGGCTTCTTCATCTCGGCTGACGGCTATGCCGTGACCAACAATCACGTCGTCGACGGCGCCGACAAGGTCGAGGTCACCACTGATGACGGCAAGACCTACACCGCCAAGGTGATCGGCACCGACCAGCGCACCGACCTCGCGCTGATCAAGGTCGAAGGCAGCTCCAACTTCCCGTTCGCCAAGCTCGCCGACAGCAAGCCGCGGATCGGTGACTGGGTGCTCGCGGTCGGCAATCCCTTCGGCCTCGGCGGCACCGTGACCGCGGGCATTGTTTCGGCCAGCGGCCGCGACATCGGCAACGGTCCCTATGACGATTTCATCCAGATCGACGCGCCCGTGAACAAGGGCAATTCCGGCGGCCCGGCCTTCGACACCAACGGCGAGGTGATGGGCGTCAACACCGCGATCTACTCGCCCTCCGGCGGCAGCGTCGGCATCGCGTTCTCGATTCCGGCCAACACCGTCAAGAGCGTGGTCGCGCAGCTCAAGGACAAGGGCTCGGTCAGCCGCGGCTGGATCGGCGTGCAGATCCAGCCGGTGACCTCCGACATCGCCGATAGCCTCGGCATGAAGAAGGCCGAAGGCGCGCTGGTGGCGGAGCCGCAGGCCAACGGTCCGGCCGCGAAGGCTGGCATCGAGTCCGGCGACGTGATCACCGCGGTCAACGGCGAATCCGTCAAGGACGCCCGTGAGCTCGCCCGCACCATCGGCGGCATGGCGCCCGGCGCGTCCGTGAAGCTCAACGTGCTGCACAAGGGCCAGGACAAGGTCGTGAACCTCACCCTCGGCCAGCTGCCGAACACCACGGTCGAGGCCAAGGCCGACACGGATCAGGACAGCGGCAAGGGTGCCAGCAAGGGCACCGACGTGCCGAAGCTCGGCATGACCGTTGCGCCCGCAAATTCCGTGGCCGGCGCCGGCAAGGAAGGCGTCGTCGTCACCGAAGTCGATCCGAAGAGCGCCGCGGCCGAACGCGGCTTCAAGGAAGGCGACGTGATCCTCGAAGTCGGCGGCAAGAGCGTTGCCACCGCCGGCGAAGTCCGCGACGCCATCAACGCGGCGCGGACCGACAACAAGAACAGCGTCCTGATGCGCGTGAAGAGCGGCGGCCAGTCGCGCTTCGTCGCGATCCCCCTCGCCAAGGGGTAAGGCTCAGGAGGCCTACGAGATGAAGGGCATCGCCGGCATCAGTCGCCCCAGCCGCCGGTGCCCTTCTGGGAAGCAGCGCAACGTTTGCTTCCCTCATCTACCTTCCGGTGGAATTACGCCCCCCTCCGTCGGAAGGCCTAGGGCGGTGAGGTCCCCCCAGCTTCACCGCCCGCCTTTTTCCCGCGTCCAGACTCTCCCGCTCGGCTTGCATGCGATTGCCGCTCGCGCCATGTTTAGAGAAGGTTGACCTCCTTGACCGCCGCCGAACGCACGATGCGCCTCCTCATCATCGAAGACGACCGCGAATCCGCCGACTACCTGGCCAAGGCGTTTCGCGAAGTCGGGCACATTGCCGACCACGCCGCTGACGGCGAGGAAGGCCTCGCCATGGCCGAGAGCGGCGATTACGACGTGCTGGTGGTCGACCGCATGCTGCCCAAGCGCGACGGCCTGTCGCTGATCGGCGCACTGCGCGACAAGGGCAACACGACGCCGGTGCTGATTCTCTCCGCGCTCGGGCAGGTCGATGACCGCATCAAGGGCCTGCGTGCCGGCGGTGACGACTATCTGCCAAAGCCCTATTCCTTCGCCGAGCTCCTGGCCCGCGTCGAAGTGCTGTCGCGCCGTCGCGGCGGTCCCGCCGAGGACACGCTTTATCGTGTCGGTGATCTCGAGCTCGACCGGCTGTCGCATCGCGTCGCCCGCGGCAAGGACGAGCTGACCCTCCAGCCGCGCGAATTCCGCCTGCTCGAATACCTCATGAAGCACGCCGGGCAGGTGGTCACGCGCACCATGCTCTTGGAGAACGTCTGGGACTATCATTTCGATCCGCAGACCAACGTGATCGACGTGCACATTTCGCGGCTCCGCTCCAAGATCGACAAGGGTTTCGAGCGCCCGCTGCTGCATACGATCCGCGGCGCCGGATACATGATCCGTGACGGCATTCGGTAAACTCGTCCGCACCACGGCGTTCCGGCTGACGCTGGTCTATCTGCTGCTGTTCGCGATGTTCGCGGCCTCGCTGCTCGGCTATTTCGCCTGGAATACACGGCGGCTGATCACCGAGGAAATCACGCAGACGGTCAATTCCGAGACTTCGGAAATCAACGAGATCTACGATCGCCGCGGCATGTTCGGCCTCGTACGGACGATCGAATATCGGGCGCTCCGGCCGGGCGCCAACCTCTACCTCGTGACCACGCCGACCGGCCAGGCGGTCGCCGGCAATGTCGGCTCGCTGGCCCCCGGCGTGATGGCGACGCGCGGCTGGTCCGAGACCGCGTACCGGCGGATCGAGGACGCCGACGACCGCGATCATCGTGCACTGGTGCGCGTCACCGAATTGGAAAACGGCTTCCGCCTCCTGATCGGCCGTGACCTCGCCGAGCGGCGGCGCCTGTTCGGCATCGTTGCCAAGGCGGCGCAATGGTCGGTCCTGATCGTCGTCGTGCTTGGCCTCGGCGGCGGCATCTTCGTCGCGCGCAGGGTGCTGAGGCGCATCGACGCGATGACCGGCACGGCGCAGCGGATCATGACCGGCGATCTCAGCGAGCGCCTGCCCGTGGGGCGCAGCGGGGACGAGATCGATCGCCTCGCCGAGAACCTCAACGCCATGCTCGAGCGGATCGAGGCGCTGATGGCCGGCCTGAAGGAGGTTTCCGACAACATCGCCCACGACCTCAAGACGCCGTTGACGCGGCTGCGCAACCGCGCCGAGGAGGCGCTGGCGAGATCAGGCTGCGAGGCCGATTATCGCGCCGCGCTGGAGCGGACCATCGAGGAGTCCGACGGGCTGATCCGGACCTTCAACGCGCTTCTGATGATCGCGCGTGCAGAATCCGGACAGGCGCGCGGCAACATGGACGACTTCGATGCCGCAGAGGTCGCAGAAGGCATCCACGAGCTCTACGAGCCGGTCGCCGAGGACGACGGCATGACCTTGAAGGTCAAGTGCGAGCCGACGCCGGTTCATGCCAATCGCGAACTGATCAGCCAGGCGCTCGCCAATCTCGTCGAGAACGCGATCAAATACGGCAAGCCGGCGGCACAGGCGGCCGGAACCGTGGTCAGCATGGACGCCAGGCAAATCACGATCGAAGCGAGGCGCGACGGCGACCACGTGCTGCTCAGCGTCACCGATCGTGGTCCGGGAATCCCCGAGGCGGATCGCAAGCACGTCGTCGAGCGATTCGTGCGGCTGGAGGCCAGCCGCACGCTGCCGGGATCCGGCCTCGGCCTCAGCCTTGCCTCGGCGGTCGCGACGTTGCACGGCGGCGAATTGCGCTTGGGCGATGCCCATCCCGGCCTCGTCGCCATGCTCGTCCTCCCGGCGCGCGCGGGGGCCGGCGACAGGGTTGCTCCGCCAATGCAGGATGTGCCACAGAAGGTGGCATGAACCACTCCGCGCCGGGAAACGCGGACAAGCATGGTGAGAGTCTGGCCGCACGCTTCGCGGAGGCTCCCCATATTGCCGCTTCCACAACCGACCAACGACGTTTCGAAAGCTGGCTGGCCGAGCTCGAGCCGGCGCAATCGGCCCGTCTCGAATCCCTGCTGGCCAATTCCTTCGCCCGCAACATCCTGGCCGGCATCGCGGAATTCTCGCCCTATCTGTTCGATCTCGTGCGTGCCGATCCCGCGCGTCTGGTCAGGCTGCTCGAATGCGATCCCGATGTGCACCTGGCGGTGCTGATGGCGGAGGCGAAGGGCGCGGTGCTTGCGGCACCGGATGAAGCCGAGGTGATGCGCCTGCTTCGCCGCATGAAGGCGGAGGCAGCACTGCTGACCGCGCTTTGCGACATCGGCGGCGTCTGGCCGGTGATGCGGGTGACGGTGGCGCTGACCGATGTCGCGGTTTTCTCGGTCCAAGCGGCGCTTCAGTACCTGCTGCGGCAGGAAGCCGCACGCGGCAAGCTCTCGCCGCCCAATCCCGAGGCGCCCGAAGAGGGCTGCGGACTGATCGTGCTCGCGATGGGCAAGATGGGCGCGGGCGAGCTGAACTATTCCAGCGATATCGATCTCATCGTGTTCTTCGACCCCGATGCCACGACCCTCGCGCCCGATATCGAGCCGCAGCCGTTCTTCGTCCGCGTCACGCAGGGGATGGCGCGCATCCTGCAGCAGCGCACCTATGATGGTTACGTCTTCCGCGTCGATCTGCGCCTGCGCCCCGATCCGTCCTCGACGCAGGTGGCGATCTCGCGGGACGCCGCGCTGAATTACTACGAGCGGGAAGGGCGCACCTGGGAGCGCGCCGCGATGATCAAGGCACGGGCCTGCGCCGGCGATCCCAGGGCGGGCGAGGCGCTTCTGGCAGAGATCGCGCCCTTTGTCTGGCGCAAGCATCTCGACTTCGCCGCGCTTGCCGATGTGCACGACATGAAGCGCCAGATGCAGACCTATCGCGGCCAGAGCGAGATCGCGGTCGAGGGCCATAACGTCAAGGTCGGGCGCGGCGGCATCCGCGAGATCGAGTTTTTCGCGCAGACGCAGCAGCTGATTGCGGGCGGCCGCCATCCGGAATTGCGGGTGCGGCCGACGCTTAGGGCGCTCGACGTGCTCGCCTCCAGCAACTGGATCACCCTTGCTGCGCGCGACGAGCTGACCACGGCTTACGAATTCCTGCGCCGGCTCGAGCATCGCCTCCAGATGATCGCCGACGAGCAGACCCACACGCTGCCTGAGGACAAGCAAGCGGTCGAGCGCTTCGCGTGGTTCTTCGGCTATCCGGATCGCGAAGCCTTTGCGCGCGACCTGTTGCACCAGCTCCAGATCGTCCAGGGTCACTACGAAAAGCTGTTCGAGGGCGACGATCCGACCGGCACCGCAAAACTGCCGGCGCTCGACTACGGTGCGGGCCCCGAGGATCCGCGCCTGCTCCAGCACCTGGCGACGCTCGGTTTCAAGAAGCCCGCCGCCGTCGCGCAAACCGTGCGAGACTGGATCACCGGCGACTACCGCGTCTTCCGCAATGAGGCGACGCGAAGTGCCTTCGTCGAGTTCGTGCCGGCCCTGATCGACGGTCTTGCCCATGGCGAGGAGCCGGATCGCGCCGTCGTGGCGTTCGATCATTTCCTCGGGGCGCTCCAGCGCGGTGGCCGGCTGATCACGCTGCTCGGCCAGAACCGCGATCTCGTCGCGCTGGTGGCGCTGGTGCTGGGCGCGGCGCCGCGACTCGGCGAGATGCTGGCACGGCAACCGCAGCTCATGGACGGCCTGATCGATCCCCGCTTCTTCGGCGCCATGCCCGACAGGCAGGAATTGTCCGGGCGCCTCGCGACCACCGTGCGAGATGCGGACTCCTATGAAGAGTTCCTCGATCGCCTTCGCCTGTTCGGGCAGGAGAGCCTGTTCCTGATCGGCACGCGCATTCTCTCAGGCACCGTCTCGGCGCAGCAGGCGAGCACGGCCTTTGCAGACGTCGCCGAAGGCATCGTGCACACTGTGCACGGCCTCGTCGCCGACCGCTTTGCAACCCAGCACGGCCGCATCAAGGGGCAGGAGACCGCGATCATCGCGATGGGCCGGCTCGGCAGCCGCGAGATGACGGCATCGTCCGATCTCGACCTGATCCTACTCTACGATTTCGACAGCGAGAACCCGGACTCTGATGGGCCGAAATCGTTTCAGGGCGCGCACTACTTCGCTCGCTTCACACAGCGCCTGATCAGCGCCTTCACGACCCGCACCAATTACGGCGTGCTCTACGAGATCGACATGCGGCTGCGTCCCTCCGGGCGCGCCGGTCCCGTGGCCTCGAGTCTCGTTTCATTCGCGGACTACCAGGCCAATGAGGCCTGGACCTGGGAGCACATGGCGCTGACGCGCGCCCGCGTGGTGTCGGCCTCGCCCGAATTCCGGGGACGGATCGAGCGCGTCATCCGCGATGTCCTGACCCGTCGCCGCGATCCCGCCATCACCGCCAACGACGTCGCCGACATGCGGCGCGCGATCGCGCAGGAGAAGGGCGAGGCCGATTGCTGGGATCTCAAGCATGCCGCCGGCGGCATGGTCGACATCGACTTCATCGCGCAATATCTCCAGCTCGTGCATGCCCACGACAAGCCGGAGATTCTCGACGTCAGCACCGTGCAGGTGCTGGAAAATGCATGCAGGCTCGGCGTGCTCGCACAATCCGAGACCGAGATATTGCGTGCCGCGGCGCGGCTCTATCACGACCTGACGCAGATCCTGCGGCTCTGCGTCAGCGAGCGCTTCAAGCCGGAAACCGCCGGCACCGACCTCCTGCGCGTGATGGCGCGCGCCGGCGACGCGCCGGATTTCTCGTCGCTGGAGGCGCGGGTGAAGGAAACGCAGAGCGAGGTGCGGCGCGTGTTCAGGGCGTTGCTGGAAGGGACGTCGCCCGCTTCAGCGCGGTGATGGCTTCGCGGACGTCAGGCGCAAGGCCTGCACCGCCGGCATCGAGATGGGCGAAGATCGCGCGCTTCATGCGGGGATCCCAGAACTTCTTGATGTGCTCGGCGATCCCAGGCACGGCCTTGTCGTGGCCCTGGCTCTGGAAGAACTTGCCGATCTGGTTGGCCATGTAGATCAGGCGGTCAGGCGACATCGGCAACCTCCGTGGCATGGCGGGCGATAATCCGGCCACCATGCGAAAACACTTCGAACCCGTCCTGGCGGGCGATGGCGATCAGGGTGATGCCGGCGGCTTCCGCAGTGCGCACCGCGAGCGCGGTCGGCGCCGATACGGCGACCATCACGGGGGCGCCGATCGCGGCGGTCTTCTGCACCATCTCGACCGAGACGCGGCTCGTCAGCAGCACCATGCCGCCGCTGGCATCGGTGCGGCTGCGCGCCAGCGCTCCGGCGAGCTTGTCGAGCGCGTTGTGGCGGCCGACATCCTCGCGCAGCGCGAGGATGCCGCCGGTAGGGGACCAGAATGCGGCGGCGTGAACGGCGCGGGTCTGCAGATTGATCGATTGCAGCGGCGCGATGGCCTGCATCGCCGCCATGACCTGCTCGGGCGTGAAGGTCTGCCCGTCCGGAACAATCGCCGCAGGCCGCACGGCTTCGGCGATGGACTCGAGGCCGCAAATGCCGCAGCCGGTGGGACCTGCGATGTGGCGACGGCGCTCGCTGATGAGTGCCGCATCGTTCGGGGCAAGCCACATCCTGAGCTCGATGCCGTCGTCGAGGCGGACTACTTCGAGCGACTTGATGTCATCGACCGACTTGATGATGCCTTCGTCTAGGCTGAAGCCGATCGCAAAATCCTCCAGGTTCTGCGGCGTCCCCATCATGACGGCATAGGTGCCGCCATTATAGGTCAGCGCCAGCGGCGTCTCCTCGGGGATCAGCCGTGCTCCTTCGGACGCGACGCCGTCGCGCCAGATCTCGCGGTCGATCGCCTGGACGGGCACGTGCATGCCGTTACTCCGCAGCTTCGGCCGGCACGATGCGGCGGGACTGCCGCGCCTGTGCGTCATAGGCTTTTTGCCAGTCCGACGGGCCGTTCGAGGGCGAGACCTGCACCGCCGTGACCTTGTATTCCGGGCAGTTGGTCGCCCAATCCGAATAGTCCGTGGTGATGACGTTCGCCTGCGTGTCCGGGTGGTGGAAGGTGGTGTAGACGACGCCGGGGGCAACGCGGTCGGTGATCTCCGCGCGCAGCGTGGTCTCGCCAGCGCGGCTCTTCAGCCGCACCCAGTCGCCGTCGCGCACGCCGCGCTGCTCGGCATCGTGCGGATGGATCTCGAGGCGATCCTCGGCATGCCAGACCACGTTGTCGGTGCGCCGCGTCTGCGCGCCGACATTGTACTGGCTGAGGATGCGGCCCGTGGTGAGCAGTAGCGGATAGCGCGGCCCGGTGCGCTCGTCGGTGGCGACATATTCGGTGACGACGAACTTGCCCTTGCCGCGGACGAAGCCGTCGATATGCATCACCGGCGTGCCCTCGGGCGCCTTCTCGTTGCAGGGCCACTGCACCGAGCCAAGCTCATCCAGCTTGGCGTAGGAGACGCCAGCGAAGGTCGGCGTCAGCGCCGCGATCTCGTCCATGATCTCGGAGGGGTGGCTGTAGTTCATCTCGAAGCCCATGGCCTTGGCAAGGCCGATGGTGACCTCCCAGTCGGCAAGGCCGTTCTTTGGCGTCATCACCTTGCGCACGCGCTGGATGCGCCGCTCGGCATTGGTGAAGGTGCCATCCTTCTCGAGAAAGCTCGAGCCGGGAAGGAAGACGTGGGCGTAGTTCGCGGTCTCGTTCAGGAAGAGGTCGTGGACGATCACGCATTCCATCGCCGACAGCGCTGCCACCACGTGGCTGGTGTTGGGGTCGGACTGGAGGATGTCCTCGCCCTGCACGTAGATCCCCATGAACGTGCCTTCGACCGCGGCATCGAACATGTTGGGGATGCGCAGGCCGGGCTCCGGGTTGAGCTTGACGTTCCACAGCGCCTCGAACTGGTCGCGCACGGCATCGCCCGAGATGTGGCGGTAGCCGGGCAGCTCGTGCGGGAACGAGCCCATGTCGCAGGAGCCCTGCACGTTGTTTTGGCCGCGCAGCGGGTTCACGCCGACGCCGGGGCGCCCGATATTGCCTGTTACCATCGCAAGGTTGGCGATCGCGATCACGGTGGTCGAGCCCTGGCTGTGCTCGGTGACGCCGAGGCCGTAATAGATCGCGCCGTTGCCGCCAGTGGCGTAGGTCCGCGCGGCTTCGCGCAGCACCTTGGGATCGACGCCGGTGAGGATGGCGGTGGCTTCCGGGCTGTTGTTCGGCTGGGCGACGAAGGCCGCCCATTCCTCGAACTCGCTCCAGTCGCAGCGCTCGCGCACGAAGGCTTCGTTGACGAGGCCCTCGGTGACGATGACATGCGCCAGCGCGGTCATCACCGCGACATTGGTGCCGGGCATCAGGGGCAAATGCAGCGCCTTCACATGCGGCGATTCCACCATCTCGGTGCGGCGCGGATCGATCACGATCAGCTTGGCGCCCTGGCGCAGCCGCTTCTTCAGGCGCGAGGCGAACACCGGGTGAGCGGACGCCGGATTGGCGCCGATGACGACGACGACGTCGGTGTCCTCGACCGAGTCGAAATCCTGCGTGCCGGCGGAGGTGCCGAAGGTGGTGGCGAGGCCATAGCCGGTCGGGGAGTGGCAGACGCGGGCGCAGGTGTCGACATTGTTGTTGCCGAAGCCGGCGCGGATCAGCTTCTGCACCAGATAGGTTTCCTCGTTGGTGCATCGGGACGAGGTGATGCCGCCGATGGCGTCGCGGCCGTATTTCTTCTGGATGCCGCGCATCTTGGCGGCAGCGAAGGAGAACGCCTCGTCCCAGGACACTTCCTTCCAGGGATCCTCGATTCTTTCGCGGATCATCGGTTTGAGGATGCGCTCCTTGTGGTTGGTGTAGCCCCAGGCGAAGCGGCCCTTGACGCAGGAATGGCCGCGATTGGCCTTGCCGTCCTTATAGGGCACCATGCGCACCACTTCCTCGCCGCGCATCTCCGCCTTGAAGGCGCAGCCGACGCCGCAATAGGCGCAGGTGGTGACGACGGAGTGCTCGGGCTGGCCGATCTCGATCACGGACTTTTCCGTCAGCGTCGCGGTCGGGCAGGCCTGCACGCAGGCGCCGCAGGAGACGCATTCGGAGCCTAGAAAACTTTCGCTCATGCCGGGCGAGACGCGGCTGTCGAAGCCGCGTCCGGAGATGGTCAGCGCGAAGGTACCTTGCACCTCCTCGCAGGCGCGGACGCAGCGCGAGCAGACGATGCACTTGGAGGGATCGTAGGTGAAATACGGGTTGGACTCGTCCTTCGGCATCCAGTGGTCGTTGGTGCAGCCATCGGTCTTGGCGAAGACGTGGTTCTCGCCCTCATAGCCGTAGCGTACGTCGCGCAGGCCGACGGCGCCGGCCATGTCCTGCAATTCGCAGTCGCCATTGGCGCCGCAGGTGAGGCAGTCGAGCGGATGGTCGGAGATGTAGAGCTCCATCACGCCCTTGCGCAGCTGCTTCAGCCGCTCGGTCTGGGTGTGCACGACGAGGCCGTTCATCACCGGCGTGGTGCAGGACGCCGGCGTGCCGGCGCGGCCCTCGATCTCGACGAGACAGAGCCGGCAGGAGCCGAACGCGTCGACCATGTCGGTCGCGCACAGCTTCGGGATCTGGTGACCAGCGTCCATCGCGGCTCGCATGATCGAGGTGCCCTCGGGCACCGAGATTTCCTTGCCGTCGATGGTCAGCGTCACCATCGTTTCGGATTTCGAGCGCGGCGTGCCGAAGTCGATTTCTTCGATCAGAGACATTGTCGTTCTCCTATTCCGCGGCCTGAAGCGTGGTCGGGGCCGGGACGAAGTCCTCCCGGAAGTGCTTCAGTGCACTGAGCACGGGGTAGGGCGTGAAGCCGCCGAGTGCGCACAGCGAGCCGAATTTCATGGTGTTGCAGAGGTCCTCGACCAGCGCGAGGTTTTCATGGACGCGCTCGCCGTTGATGATCTTCTCGATGGTCTCGACGCCACGGGTCGAGCCGATCCGGCACGGCGTGCACTTGCCGCAGGATTCGACGGCGCAGAACTCCATCGCGAAACGCGCTTGCCTCCGCATGTCGACGCTGTCGTCGAACACGACGATGCCGCCATGGCCGATCAGGCCGTCGCGCGCGGCGAAGGCCTCGTAGTCGAACTGAGTGTCGAACAGGGCACGGGGGAAGTAGGCGCCTAAGGGCCCGCCGACCTGCACGGCGCGGACTGGGCGGCCCGTGAACGTGCCGCCGCCGATGTCGTCGACGAGCTCGCCAAGCGTCACGCCGAACGCGGTCTCGAACAGGCCACCGTAGCGGATGTTGCCGGCGAGCTGGATCGGCATGGTGCCGCGGGAGCGGCCCATGCCGAAATCGGCATAGGCCTTGGCGCCCTCGGCGAGGATGAAGGGGATCGCGGCGAAGGACAGCACGTTGTTGATCACGGTCGGCTTGCCGAACAGGCCGTGATGCGCCGGCAGCGGCGGTTTGGCGCGCACGATGCCGCGGCGGCCTTCGAGGCTCTCCAGCAGCGAGGTCTCCTCGCCGCAGACATAGGCGCCGGCGCCGACGCGCACCTCGAGCTCGAAGCTGTAGGTCGAGCCGCCGATCTTGTCGCCGAGATAGCCGCCGCGCCTGGCCGCCGCGATCGCGGCGTTCATCGCCTCGACCGCGTGCGGATATTCGCTGCGGATATAGATGTAGCCCTTGGTCGCGCCGACGGTGAGGCCGGCGATGGTCATGCCCTCGATCACCAGGAAGGGATCGCCTTCCATGATCATGCGGTCGGCAAAGGTGCCGCTGTCGCCTTCGTCGGCGTTGCAGACGATGAATTTGCGGTCGGCCTTGGCTTGCGCGACCGTCTTCCACTTGATCCCGGTCGGGAAGCCGGCGCCGCCGCGGCCGCGCAGGCCGGACGCCGTGACTTCGTTCAGGATTGCATCAGGTCCAAGCGAGAGCGCGCGCTCAAAACCCTTGTAGCCGCCATGGGCGCGATAGTCGTCGAGCGAGCGCGGATCGATCACGCCGCAGCGGGCGAAGGTGAGGCGGGTCTGGCGCTTCAGCCAGGGAATCTCGTCGGTCGCGCCCAGCCGCAACAGATGCGGCGTGTTGCTGGCGAGCGCGTCGAGCAGGGAAGGCACGTCGGTCTCGGTGACCGGACCGAAGGCGATGCGGCCCTGGGGCGTGGCGACCTCGACCAGCGGCTCCAGCCAGTACATCCCGCGCGAGCCGGTCCTGACGATCTCGATGGCAAGGCCGCGCTTGGCGGCGGCCTGCTCCAGCGCCAGGGCGACCTCATCGGCGCCGACGGCCACCGCACCCGCATCTCGTGAGACGTAGAGACGCATGCTCATCGCTGTGCCTCCGCGACCAGTGCATCGAGGCGCTTCTCGTCGAGCCGGCCAATGAGGCGGCCGTCGAGCATCGCGGATGGCGCAGTCGCGCACAGGCCAAGGCAGTAGATCGGCTCCAGCGTGACGCGATCGTCGGCCGTGGTGTTGCCGAGCGAGACGCCAAGCTTCGCCTCCGCCCGCGCGGCCAGCGCATCGCCGCCAGCGGCCTGACAGGCTTCGGCGCGGCACAGCTTCAGCACGTGGCGGCCGGCCGGCTTGTGGCGGAAATCATGATAGAACGTGAACACGCCATGCACTTCGGCGCGCGACAAGTTGAGTGCCTTCGCCACCGTGGGAATGGCGGCCTCCGGCACGTAGCCGAACGCCTCTTGAAGCGCATGCAGGATGACGAGCGTCGCGCCTTCCTGCCCGGCATGTTCGGCGATGATCTCGGCGCCGCGCGTTTCGTCCCAATCATAAACCGCTGTCATTGTTCATTCTCAACCAGAGCGTTTCTTGCTCCGAAACTATTTGGAATCATTCGAAGATCAATAAAGCTGTCCCGTGCTGCGATTGCGAATTCAGATCGATTGGCAAGCGCGATCGCTCGATCTCAAATTGCAATTAAGGCCGTCCTGGCAGGCGGTTTTTGCGTGTTGGGAAGGGGTTGGGCGTGCTAGCTTGCATGCACCACAGAATCCGAGGGGACGACCGGTTGATCGACAAGCTTGAACTGCTGCTGGCGCTGGCGAAGGAGCGGCATTTCGGACGCGCTGCCGAGGCCTGCGGCGTGACCCAACCGACGATGTCGACCGGGCTGAAGCAGCTCGAGGAGATTCTCGGCGTGATGCTGGTCCAGCGCGGCTCGCGCTTTCAGGGATTCACCCCCGAAGGCGAGCGGGCACTCGACTGGGCGCGGCGGATCGTGGGCGATGCCCGCGCGATGCGCGACGAGATCAACGGGCTGAAGCACCAGCTCTCCGGCGAAATCCGTATCGCGGCGATCCCGACCGTGCTCGGCATGGTCGCCTCGCTGACGACGCCGTTTCGCGCCCGGCATCCCGAGGTGCGCTTCCGCATCCAGTCCACCACCTCGTCCGAGGTGCTGGGGCTGCTCGAAAATCTCGAGGTCGATGCAGGGCTGACCTATATCGAGAACGAGCCGATCGGCAAGGTGCGCACCATTCCGCTCTACAATGAGAGCTATCGCCTGCTCACCGCACCGGATGCGATGTTCGGCGACCGCGAGACGGTGACCTGGACCGAAGTCGGGCAGGTGCCGTTGTGCCTGCTGACGCCCGACATGCAGAACCGCCGCATCATCGACCGCGCGTTGCGATCGGTCGGCGCGGAGGCGACGCCGACGCTGACCTCGAATTCGCTCTTGGTGCTGTTCACGCATGTGAAGACGGGGCGCTGGGCCAGCGTGATGCCGGCCAAGCTCGCCGAGACGCTCGGCCTGTCCGATACGGTACGGTCGATTCCGATTGTCGATCCCGAGGTCAATTACAGCATCGGCCTCGTGATCCCCCAGCGCGATCCGATGACGCCGCTGATCGCCGCGCTGGTCAATGTGGCGCGTGAAGTGGCGCCGAAGCTGCAATCGTAGAGATCTGCAGCGTCATGAGATCAGGCTTGATTGCTGCAACGGAGGTGCGCTCCCTCGCCCGCTTGCGGGAGAGGGCTGGGGAGAGGGTGTTTCCGCAATGGGACAATCCCTGAGAGGAGAGAGCCCTCACCCGCGCCTTCGGCGCGACCTCTCCCGCAAGCAGGAGAGGTGTCGGGCCGCGGCATCGATCCAACCCAAAGCGATGCAGCTCTAAATCGAAGTTTAAGCCGCAGCCGATATCCCGGACGCCGCCTTGATCGCGTCGCGCGGCAGGGTCACGCGCACGACGGTGCCGACGTCGATTTTCGAGCGCAGCCGCATCGAGCCGCCGTGGAGCTGCGCCAGCGAGCGGGCGATCGCGAGGCCGAGGCCCGAGCCGTGATAGGTCTTGGTGAGCTGGCTCTCGACCTGCTCGAACGGGCGCCCGAGCCGCGCCAGCGAATGCGGCGCGATGCCGATGCCGGTGTCGGCGATCATCAGCACGATCCTGTCGTCAAGCTGCCGGCTGCGCACCACGACACGTCCGCCGTCGGGCGTGAACTTCACGGCGTTGGAGAGCAGGTTGACGATGATCTGCTTGGTGGCGCGGCGGTCGGCGACGACCGAGATGGATTTTGCGATGTCGGCGTCCAGCGTCAGGTGCTTGTCCTGCGCCCGGCCGGTGACAACCCGTAAGGATTCAGCGAGCGTCTTCGAGAGATCGAGCTCTTCCATGTCGAGTTTCATGCGGCCGGCTTCGATCTTGGACATGTCGAGGATGTCGTTGATGACCTCGAGCAGATAGTGGCCGCTGGTCAGGATGTCCTGACAGTATTCCTGGTACTTCTCGCTTCCGAGCTCGCCGAACATGCCCGAGCCCATGATCTCGGAGAAGCCGATGATGGCGTTGAGCGGCGTGCGCAGCTCGTGGCTCATATTGGCGAGGAATTTCGACTTGGTCTGGTTGGCTTCCTCGGCGCGGGTCTTCTCGCGCTGGTACTTCTCGGCGAGGTCGGCGAGCTCGACCGCCTGGCGCTCCAGCGCTGCCTGCGAGCGCTTGAGGTCGATGACGGTGGCCCGCAGGCGCAGATCGTTGTCGACCAGCTTCTGCTCGTGCTCCTTGATGCGGGTGATGTCGGTTCCGACCGAGACGTAACCGCCGTCCTTGGTGCGGCGCTCGCTGATGTGCAGCCAGCTGCCGTCGTCGAGCTGTGCCTCGAAGGTGCGCGCGCCGGGGCCTTGGGCAGCGGTCTCGTTGTGGCGGGTGCGCACCTCCGGCATGCGGCCGACCTCGAGCACGGTCTCGTAGGAGGTGCCGGGAATGACGGCCGTGTCGGGCAGCTTGTGCAGGCGCTGGAAGTGCGAGTTGCAGAGCACCAGGCGGTCGCTCGCATCCCACAGCACGAACGCCTCAGGAATGGTCTCGATCGCATCGCGCAGGCGGAGGTCGGCTTCCACGGTCTTTTCCGCAAGGCTCTTCTGCTCGGTGATGTCGACGGCGATCCCGATCAGGTGCACGCTGGAATCAGTCGCCCCGCGCGTCTTCTCGCAGCGGACGCGGAGCCAGATCCAGTGGCCGTCGACATGCTGCATGCGGAAGGTCTGGTCGATGTGGTCGATCTTCTCGGAGATGAGCTGGTCGGCGATCGCGAACAGGTCGATGTCGTCGGACTTCACCAGCGCGTTGACCTCGCCGAAGGTGAGGAGCTCGTGGCGGCCGTCGAGGCCGAGCATCGAGAACATGGACTGCGACCAGAAGATCCGGCCGCGCGACAGATCCCAGTCCCACAGCCCGCAGCGGCCGCGGTTGAGCGCGGTGTCGATGCGGCCGCGCACGGCGTCGTTGATGAGGTCGCCCTCGCGGGCGCGGGTCGACTGCCAGTGGAAGGCGAAGCCGAGGATCAGGACGACGAAGCCGGTGGTCGCCGACAGCGTCACCGAGAGCGCGGCGTCCGAGCCCCAGATCGGCTCGTTGCGCTCCTGGATCACGGTGACGAAGCCGGGGAGTGACTTGATCTGCCGTGAGGTCGCCATCGCGATGTTGCCGCTCGGCAGCGTCATGTCGGCGATGTTGCCGTCGCGTGGCGGCGCGGCGATCAGCTGCGCGGTCGTGATCGCATCGAGCAGGCGGTCGTTGCCGACCGGGTCGCTGTCGACCGGGATGCGGGCGAGGATACGGCGGTCGATGCCGGCAGAGGTGACGATGACGTGGCGGCCCGAGGCCGTGGCCCAGGACGGAATGAGATCGGGCAGCAGCGTCGGCAGGCTCTCGATGGTCTTGAGCCGCTCCTGGCGGATCGAGGCGAGGCGATCGATGCGCTCGGCGAGCAGGTCGGCGAGTGCCGAAATGTCGTGGCGGATCACCAGCCGCTTCTGGCGCGTCTGGTCGACCACTTGCACGAACGCGCCGAGGCAGATCGTGATCAGGAAGGCGATGATGAGCGTCGGCACTGCGCGGCGCAGCGCCGGCTCCGCGATCAGGAGCCGGTGATAGGCAGGTTTCGCGATCGATTGCGCCAATCCCTTGATCGAATCGGATTGGACGCACGCGCTCGCGGCGTCTGCACGCGACATGCCTTCGGCCCCCTGAAAACCTGCTTGCAACTGAAGTCCGGAAGCGGCCCCACGTCGCTTCCGAATCACACTGATTTGAATCCAGTTTTCGCGGGCTGTCGAGAGTCAACGAATCGTTAACGCGAAATTATTCTTATCCAACGCGCAGTTTGTGCATCGGGTGTCCGCAAACTCACGGGCGCAACGAGTCCGAAACGAGAACGTGTGACTCTCCACACAATCTCATCGCGCACGCGGCGGTTCGGCGTGACTGATGACGCGCTTCACGCTCGGGAACGCACGCCGCAATGCGCGCTCGATCGCGTCCACACGCTCGTGCACCTTGATCACGCTCATCGACGGCGCAGCGCGGCAGTGGAAATTGACGATCTCGCCGGCGTCGGTGTTGCGGACGCGCACATTATGGATGTCGTGGATCTCGCCTTCGCCGGCGAATTCGGCCAGCGCGGCGGCGATGGTCTGCACCCTCTCCGGCGCGGCGTCGACGCCGAACGGCAGTTCCGGTTCCAGCGGCTCGATGTGAACGTCGACCTCAACGTCCTCGCCGAACTCCTCCTGGATGTTGCGCTCCAGCGTGTTGGCGATGTCGTGGGCGGCCTCGAGCGGCATGTCGGCATCGACCTCGAGGTCGATGCCGACGATCAGCTTGGCGCCGAGATCGTGCACCGTGACGTGATGGATGGCGAGCCCGGAATTGCGCGCGATCACCATGATGCGGTCGCGCACGGTCTCGTTGTCGCGCGCGACCGGCACCGCGGTGAAGGTGAGGTCGGCATCGCCGAACGCCTTATCGACCGCGGCTTGCGCGTTGCGCTTGATGTCCTCGACACGGTCAATCGGATAGGTCCGCGGCACCTTCGCGATGGTGTCGATGAACGTGGTCGCTCCGACCATGCGCACGCGCAAGCGATCGACGTCGATCACGCCCGGTACGCCACGGATTGCGGCGGTGGCCTTCTCCTGCGCGCCCTCCGGAGCGCGGTCGACCAGCGTCTGCACGGTCGAGCCGGCCATGCGCAGGCCGAGCGCTGCGATCATCACGGCAACCGCGGCGGCCGCCGCGGCGTCGCCCCACCAGAAGCCGAGCCCGGCGAGGACCAGGCCAACGATCACGGCGAGCGAGCCCATGACGTCGGAGGCAAAATGCAGCGCATCCGCCGCCAGTGCCTGGCTCCTGGTCTCCCGCGCGGCACGATGCAGCGCGCGGGCGCGCCAGAGATTGACGGCGATATCGATCACCAGCACCACGAACGGCACGGCCGAAATCGTCGGCGGCGGGGTTCCCTCGCGCAGCCGGCTATAGGCCTCGACCAGGATGCCGCCGGCGAGCACGTAGAGCAGGGCGGTGACGCCGAGCGCAGAGATGCTTTCCAGCTTGCCGTGGCCGTAATGGTGCTCCTCGTCCGCCGGCTTGTCCGATACCCGCACCACCGCCCAGGTGATGATGGTCGCGACCAGGTCGATCGAGGAATGCAGGGCCTCGGAGATCAGCGCCAGCGAGCCGATCGCGATCCCGACCACGAACTTGGCCGCCGCCATGCCGCCGCTGGCGAAGATCGAGATCGCGGCGACCGAGGTCTTGTCGTGCTGGGAGGTCATGCCGGGGATGTAGCAGCCCGGCGGGGGACATCAAGTGATGATCCACAGCTGTTGTCGCGAGTGATTTGCAGGAGCGGGGTGCTTCCTCGCCCGTCATTCCGGGGCGCCGAAGGCGAACCCGGAATCTCGAGATTCCCCGGTGCGCAGTTGCGCACCTGAGGTTCGGCTCTTAGAGCCGCCCCGGAATGACGATGGCTCCTATAACGTCAAGACGATTTTCCCCAGATGCTTGTTCGCCTCCATATGCTCGAACGCCTTGTCGATGTCGTCGAACGCGAACACCTTGTCGATCGGCAGCTGCAGCTTGCGCGCTTCCACCGCGCCCCAGATGTCCTTGCGGACCTCCGCAAAGATCTCGCGGACCTCCTCGATGGTGCGGGTACGGAAGGTGACGCCGACATAGTCGATGCGGCGGGCCGCATGCAGGTCGAAGTTGAAGTCGGCGTGGGTGCCACCGAGCCGGCCGACATTGACGATGCGGCCCAAGATCTTCGTCGCGGCGAGGTTCTGGCTTGCGACCTTGCCGGAGACCTGGTCGACGATGAGATCGACGCCTTCGCCGTTCGTCGCCTTCAGCACCTCGTCGACCCATTTCGGATCGGAGCTGTCGACGGCGAGATCGGCGCCATAGTCCTTCAGCCGGCCGCGGCGATAGGCATCCGTCGACGAGCCGATCACGAGCTTGGCGCCTTTGAGCCTGGCGATCTGCATCGCCATCAGGCCGACGCCGGAGCTGGCGCCCTGGATCAGCACGGCTTGCCCCGGTTGCACCCCGCCGACGGTGACGACGGCGTTGTGCATGGTCGCGAGCGCAACGGGGAGGGTGGCGGCCTCCTCGAAATTCATGTTCGAGGGTGCGGGGAATAACCGGCCGTGATCGGCCAACGTGTATTCGGCAAACGCCGCGCTGCCCGAGCCCATGATGCGGTCGCCGACCTTGACGCCCTTCGCATCCGGCCCGAGCTCGGCAACTTCGCCGGCCCATTCCATACCGAGCACGGTGCCGACGCCGCCGGCCGCGCCGTGGGCGTGGCCCTTGCGCATGCCGGTGTCGGCACGGTTCAGCCCGCAGGCGCGCACGCGGACGAGGACCTGCGTGCCTTTCGGTTTTGGTTGAGCGACGTCGGAAATCCTCGCGCCATCAGGGCCATAGACGTAGGCTTTCATGTCTTACCTCGGACTCAGTTGAGATCGTAGATGAAGAGCGGGGCCGCTCTTCGCCTCTCCCCGTTTGCGGGGAGAGGCCGGAATTTGCGGAGCAAATTGCGGGTGAGGGGGAGTCTTCGCGAGTCCAACTGTCACCACCCGCGTGGAGAGAGCCCCTCACCCCAACCCTCTCCCCGTAAGAACGGGGCGAGGGAGCGCACTTTCGGCGCGGCGGGTGCCGTGTTCAAATCACTTCAGCGAGTTTATTCAGCAGCTTCGCGTTGCGGCTGAACGATCATGCCTTCCAGCCGGCCGCGGATGATCGCCTCCGCCTCGCGCACGATGCGGGAGACCAGCTCGGCGCAGCTCGGGATGTCCTGGATCAGGCCCTGCACCTGGCCGGCCGACCAGATGCCCTCGTCGGAATTCCCGGTGGCATAGACCATCTTGCCGCGGGCGCCGGCAACCAGCTCGCGGATGTCCTCGAACCTGGCGCCTTCCTTTTCCATCGCGACGACCTTGGTCGAGATCACGTTCTTGGCCACGCGCGAGGTGTTGCGCATGGTGCGGAAGATCAGCTCGGTCTCGCGCTCGTCATTGGCGACGATCTTCTCCTTGATGAGCTGGTGGATCGGGCTCTCCTTGGTGGCCATGAAGCGGGTGCCCATGTTGATGCCGTCGGCACCCAGCGCCAGCGCCGCGACGAGGCCGCGGGCATCGGCAAAGCCGCCCGAGGCGATCATCGGGATCTTGATCTTGTTGGCGGCGGCCGGGATCAGGATCAAACCGGGCGTGTCGTCCTCGCCAGGATGGCCGGCGCATTCGAACCCGTCGATCGAGATGGCGTCGACGCCCATGCGCTCGGCCGAGAGCGCGTGGCGGACGCTGGTGCATTTGTGCACGACCTTGACGCCGTGCTTTTTGAACTCGTCGACATGCTCCTGCGGCTTGTTGCCGGCGGTCTCGACCACCTTGATGCCGCTCTCGATGATGGCGGCGCGGTACTCGGCATAAGGCGGCGGCTTGATCGCGGGCAGGATGGTGAGGTTGACGCCGAACGTCTTGTCGGTGAGGTCGCGGCAGCGCGCGATCTCCTTGGTGAGGTCCTCCGGCGTCGGCTGGGTCAACGCGGTGATGAAGCCGAGCGCGCCGGCATTCGCGACCGCCGCGACCAGGTCGGCCCGTCCGACCCATTGCATGCCGCCCTGGATGATCGGGTGCTGGACGCCGACGAGTTTGGTGAACCGTGTCTGCAACATGACCTGTTTCCCCCGGCCGCTGTGGCGCTCTGTTATCAGTTGATGGCGGGGAGGATGCCGCCGGGATCGGGAAATGTCTATTGCGCCGGCGTGGGGCGATCATGCGAGGGGCGAAGAGATTCCGTGCGGCGGATAATTGGATGGGGCCCGCATGTGACGGCGCCAGTCGGTCTCGTGTCCCGGACGCGCTGCAACGTTCTTCACGTTGCGGCGCTGAGCCGGGACCCATGCGCCCGCGGATGCTCCTGAGAGATGGGCCCCGGCTCTGCAGCGCACCGTCGAAGAGACGCTGCGCTGCATCCGGGGCACGGACAGGCAATCCGAAATGATGGGAGGTAGGGGCGAGGCTACAGGTCTTCGGCTACTCCGCCGACAGCCGCACCATCTGCCGGCCGCCATTCATTTCCTTCAGGCGGTTGACGAAGTTTTCCGGGCGCTGCCAGCGGTTGGGGACCTGCAAGCCCATGAACTCGGCGATGTCGCCGATGAACCCGGTGCAGTTGGTGGTCTCGGCGTTCCACACCGGCGAGTTCGCCTGCAGCTTCTTGATGTAGGCGAACACGCGTTTGGCGTCGGCCTCGTTGAGATAGACGCGGTAGCTCGCGGTCAGATATTCCGGATCGAGATCGCCGTAGCTTGCGCCGGTCTCGGATGGCACAAAGGTGATGTGACCGAGCACATAAGCGAGCGTGTCGCCCGCCGGCGTGAGGCCCGCGACCTCGACCGCCTTCTCGCTGGTCTTGCCATACCAGACGAAGGCATGGCCCCAGCTCGCGGCCGTGCGGGCGCGGAAGTCGACGTAGTAGGGACCCTTCTCCGCACGTGCGAGCGGACGCCGCGTTGCTTGCGGCGCCGGCCGTGATGAGGTGTCGGTCGTGGCAAGCGCGTTCGCGTCGGCAACGCGCTTGTTCGCCTCGTGGGCCGAGGCTGAGGGCATCGTGCATGCGATCATGGCCGCGAGCGCGAAGCCCGCGAGGATGCAGGATCCCGATCGATCAGGTTTGTACCTCACGCTGTGCCCTCGACTCTCGGCCGCTTATGCAGATTCGTATTGCGCGTCAGTAGCGCGCTGCGACCGGGCCGGGCGCCTTGCCGATCGGGGCCTTTCCAACCGGGCTCTTGCCAATCGGCATCTTGCCGATCGGCGCCTGCTCGCCCGGATAAACCGGCACAGGCTGGCGGCGCGGCAAATCCGCAGCATTCGCGGCCGTCACCAGAGCAAGCGTAGCACCCAGAGCAATTACAATCTTCTTCACAGTCATACCCCTAGAAGGTTTGGTCCAAACACGGCAGTGCCGTGCCCCCAGACACGCCTCACAGAAGGGCGGCCGAATGCGTCCAAGTTGCGGCACGCCCGGGACATGTTGGCGGCATATGTCGGGCGCGCGCAGATGTGATGTGTCTGGATGTTTCAGAGCGCCATCGGCAGTGTCGTAACGCGGATGAGCGCAGCGACATCCGGGGTGTTCGTGGGGGTCCCGGATGTCTACGCCACTGTGCTCTCGGCTACAGCCGAAACTCGTTGGTGAGCTCGCCGATGCCGTCGATCGCCACCGTCACCGTGTTGACGGGCTCCTTCATCACGCCGACACCGACGGAGGTACCGACCGCGATGAGGTCGCCGGGCAGCAGGGTCATGTCGTGGGAGATCCTGCTGACCAGCTCCTGCGCGCTGAAGATCATGTCCGAGATCGGATAGTTCTGCCGCTCCGCGCCGTTGAGGATGGTGCGGACCGTGAGCTTGGCCGGATCGAGGCCGGTGGCGATCACGGGATCGAACGGGCCGTAATCGTCGATGCCCTTGGCGCGGGCCCATTGCGGGAAGGTGGGGTCGCGGGTCAGGATGTCGTTGGCGGTGATGTCGTTGACGCAGGTGTAGCCGAAGATGAAGCTGTCTGCTTCGCCAGGCGACACGCGGGCGCAGGTCCTGCCGATGACGATGCCGAGCTCGCCCTCATAGGTGGTCTTGCCGTCGTAATAGGACGGGCGGCGGATCACCGCGCCGGGTGCGGCGATGCTGGTGGTGGCCTTCAAGAGATAGAGCGGCTCCGGCGGCTCGGGCTGGTTCAGCTTGGCCGCGAGCGCGTGAAAATTATTCCAGAGCGCGACGATCTTGCTGGGCAGGCAGGGCGCGAGCAGCTCGACCTCCGAGAGCGCCAGCGTCTTGCCGGTAGCGGCGTTGCGGCCGAACATCTCGCCCTCATGCACGCTGATGCCTGATGGGGTCAGCGTGCCGAAGCCGGTTGCGCCGGCATGGCGGAAGCGCAGCCAGTGCTTGATCTGGTCCGTCATCACGCCACCGCCAGTGCGCGCGGATCTGATGGCGTCGAGACCCCGTCATAGAGGCCGGCAATGCGGGCGCGCTGGGTCACCATTGCCAGCACCGAGTCGAGCGCGGGCGTCGGGATGCCGGTGAGGCGGCCCATCTCCTGCACCACGGTGACGAGCGGGTCGATCTCCATCGGACGGCCGCGCTCGAGATCCTGCAGCATCGAGGTCTTGTGCGCGCCGACCTTGCGGGCGCCCTCGATGCGGCGCTCGACGTCGACGCGGAATTTGACGCCGAAGGTCTCTGCGATCGCCTGCGTCTCCATCATGATCGCACGCGACAGCGCGCGCGTCGCCGGATCGGTGCAGATCACGTCGAGCGTGGCGTGGGTCAGGGCGCTGATCGGATTGAAGCAGACATTGCCCCAGAGCTTGAGCCAGATCTCGTCGCGGATGCGGTCGAGCACCGGGGCCTTCAGACCGGCCGCGACGAAGAGATAGGCGAGGCGCTGCACGTCGGAGGTGATCTCGCCGGAGGGCTCGCCGAGCGGAAAATTGTTGCCGTAGACGTGGCGGATCACGCCGGGCGCCTCGATCTCGGTGGCGGGATAGACGATGCAGCCGATGGCGCGCTCGGCCCCTAGCTTGCGCCACTGCCGGCCGCCGGGATCGATGCTCTCCAGCGTCGAATTCTCGTATTGGCCGCCGTGCTTGTAGAAATACCAATAGGGGATGCCGTTGACGGCGGTGACGATGCGGGTGTGGGGGCCGAGCAGCGGCTGCATCTTTTCGATCACGCCGGTGATCGAATGCGCCTTCAGCGTGACGATGATGAAGTCCTGCACGCCGAGCTCGGCGGGATCGTCGGTGCAGCGCGGATGCACGGTGTGCTTCTCCTCGCCCGCAAGCAGCGTCAGGCCGCGCTCGCGCATGGCCGCGAGGTGCGCGCCACGCGCGACCAGGCTGACATCGGCGCCCGCGCGCGCGAGCTGAACCCCGAGATATCCGCCGATCGCGCCGGCGCCGTAGATGCAGATCTTCATGAAATCCTCGCGGGACCAAATTTGGCAGTTGGTTGGATCGATCAGGCAACGGGCTCCCTGCACCTCTCCCGCCTGCGGGAGAGGTCGGCGCGCCCCGGGCGATGCGGAGCATCGTCCCGAGCGCGGCGGGTGAGGGCTCTATCCTCTTGGGGGGTCTCCCCAGCGGAGACACCCTCTCCCCCCCTCTCCCGCAAGCGGGAGAGGGGGCGCAACTTTTCCGTGGCTGCAGTTCGGAAAGCGAGTCGACGCGTCAGGCTGCTTGCGGCGTCGAGTTGGCGGCCTCGTCGACCGCGGCGGCGATGTCGCGCATGCTGATGACCGAGACGAGGCTGTAATCGTCGATCACGGGCAGGTGACGGATGTGATGACGGTTCATCAGATGGCGGACGTGCTCGATCGTGTCCTGGGAGGTGCAGGACACCAGCTGCTGCACCGAGACCAGCTGCGAGACCTTGACGTTGACGGCACCCGCGCCGTGCTCGGCGACGGCGCGCACCACGTCACGCTCGGTGAACATGCCGACCGCGGTGTTGCCCTCGGAGCGGACCACGTCCTTGACCACCAGCGCGCTGATATTGTTGGCACGCATCAGCTTGGCCGCGATCCCCACCGTTTCGTTCATACGCACCGTGACAACGCGCGGCGTCTTCTTGCGCAGAATGTCTCCGACCAGCATTGCAACCTCCCTGGGTGAAGTTTGAGAGAAGTGTGGTATACATAATGCCAATCGTCAAGCGTTGGATTTGGCTGATCCGAAAAATCTTGCGACAGGAACACTGACGTTTGTCGCCGGTCCAAAAGAAAGGGCGCATCGCTGCGCCCCTTCTCAGGCCTGCGAAAGCGTGTGGCGGCTTACGCCGTCTCGGTCTTGGCGTTGCCGGTTGCCGTGCTGACGCTCTCGGCTTCCTTGCCGAGGATGAAGGAGCGGCGCAGCGGCTTGATCACGAACAGCGCCATCAGCGCCGCCGTTGCGTTCAGTGCCACCGCCACCACGAACACGGCCTTCCAGCCATAGGCGGTCGAGATCACGCTCGCGAGTGGGACGAGCAGGGAGGCCGTGCCCTTCGCGGTGTAGAGCATGCCGTTGTTGGTGGTTGCGAACTTCGCACCGAAGGTATCGCCGCAGGTCGCGGGGAACAGCGAGTAGATCTCGCCGAAGACGCCGAAATAGACCGCAGTCGCCAGCACGAAGACGACAGGCACGTGGCCATAGGCTGACAGCGTCAGCAGCATCAAGGCGGCGGTGCCGAAGGCGATGAACATGGTGGGCTCGCGGCCGATCGTGTCGGAGACCCAGCCGAAGAAGGGACGCCCGAAGCCGTCGAGGATGCGGTCGAGCGAGATCGCAAAGGTCAGCGCCGCCATCTGGAAGCCGGCGAGCGTCACCGGCGTGTCGGCGATCTTGAAGTCGTGCGCGATCGGGGCGATCTGCGCCGCGGTCATCAGCCCGCCCGATGCGACCATGACGAAGACGAGATACATCACCCAGAAAACAGGGCTGCGCAGCACCTGCGGCGGCGTGAAGTCGATCTTGGTCTGCGGCAGATTGAGCTGCTTCTTCTTCGGCGGGATGGCGAGGCGCGGCGGCTGGATGAAGAAGGCGAGCACGAACACGATGAGACCTTGGCCGATGCCGAAGGTGAGGAACGCGTGCTGATAGCCGCTCGAGACGATCATGCTCGCGATCGGCACGATCGTGAGCGCGGCGCCGGCGCCAAAGCCGGCGGCGGTCGCGCCGGCGGCGAGGCCGCGGCGGTCGGGAAACCATTTCAGCGCGTTGCCGACGCAGGTACCGTACACCGCGCCCGCGCCCATGCCGCCGATGATCGCAGCAGTGTAGAGCAGGGTGAGGGTGTCGGCATAGGAGTTGAGGATCCACGAGAGCGCGATCATCGCGCCGCCGAACATGACCACGATGCGCGGGCCGTATTTGTCGACGAACCAGGCCTCGACCGGCACCAGCCAGGTCTCGGTGATGACGAAGATGGTGAAAGCGAGCTGGATCGCGGCGCGCCCCCAATGATGGGCGGCGTCGATCGGATCGACGAACAGCGTCCAGCCATATTGCAGATTGGCGATCATCGCCATGCAGACGATGCCCATGCCGAGCTGGAGCCAACGGAAACCGGTGCGAAGCGGCGCGGCGGTGACGGCGCCATCCGGGCTGGAAATCATCAAGAACCTCCCAACGCGCCTGTCTGGTCGCACATCAGATTGCCAAGATGACCTGATGTCGCAAATATTGTGGCTTATCGTCGCAGGCGCGGCGCGGAGCTTGGTATACGATATCCCAGATTGCAAGCCCTATCTTGGCTCCCTGTTCAACAAAAATGCGCGGTTCCGCCCGGGGCCTTACGGGCGCGCGGGACCTTCGTGCAAAACGAAAACGCCCGGCCGTGAGGCCGGGCGTCGTGCTCGCGAGCTGTGGTCGGGCGGGTCAGAGGGTCGATTTCGCGACCACGATCTTGCGCCAGGGCTTGAGCAGGGCGATAGCCAGCAGCGAAGCCAGGATGTTGGCGCCGGCGGCGATGATGAACACGCTGTCCCAGGTGCCCGACGACTGCTGCATGTAGTTGGCGATCGGCACCAGCAGCGCGGCGGTGCCCTTCGCGGTGTAGAGCAGGCCGGCATTGGTGGTCGCGAACTTGGCGCCGAACGTGTCGGTGCAGGTCGAGGGGAACAGCGAGTAGATCTCACCCCAGGCGAAGAACACGAAGCCCGAGAGCAGCACGAACCAGATCGGGTCGTGGCCCCAGAGGTAGAGCATCCAGATGCCGAGCCCTTCCATGCCGAAGGCGATGAACATCGTGTTCTCGCGGCCGATCATGTCGGAGATCCAGCCAAAGAACGGACGCGTCAGGCCGTTGAGCACGCGGTCGATCGTGGCCGCGAAGGTCACCGCCGTCATCGTCACCGCCATCAGCGTGACCGGCACGTTGTCGACCTTCCAGTCGGCTGCGATCGGCTTCAGGTTCGCCGTCACCATCAACCCGCCGGCACCGACGATCACGAACATGAAGTACATCAGCCAGAAGATCGGCTGACGCAGCACCTCGGTCGGCTGGTAGTTGCGGCGGGTCTGCAGCAGATTGGCATTCGCCACCACGTTCGGCACCTGCCCCGCTTTGGGCGCGAGCAGGAAGAAGGCGAGGAGGCAGATGATGATGCCTTGCCCGAGGCCGAAATAGAGGAAGGTGGTCTGGAAGCCGCTGTCCTTGATCATGGCCTGAATCGGCGCGACGGTCAGCGCAGAGCCCGCACCGAAGCCCGCCGCTGTGATGCCCGCAGCAAGACCGCGCTTGTCCGGAAACCACTTCAGCGCGTTGCCAACGCAGGTGCCGTAGACGCCGCCAGCGCCGATGCCGGCGATGATCATGCCGAGATAGTAGCCGTTGAGCGAGGTGGCCTGCGCGTTGATCGCCCAGCCGAGGGCGCAGAGCACGCCGCCGACCAGCACCACGATGCGCGGGCCGTATTTGTCGACGAACCATCCTTCGACCGGCACCAGCCAGGTTTCGAACAAAACGAAAAGGGTGAAAGCCCACTGGATCGAGGCGCGATCCCAGCCGAACGTCTTCTGGATGTCAGGGACGAAGAACGTCCAGCCATATTGATAGTTGGCGATCATCACCATCGCGCCTACGCCGATGGCCAATTGCGCCCAGCGATAAGCATCGCTCACGCGTGCGACACTAGGAGCCGCAGCCGACTGCACCATGTCCGTCATTAAAAACCCTCCCGAACGCGCCGATCATTTTTATGCATGCGCTGAGGGGCATCCTGGTATGCATTATGCCAAGATTCAAGCGATGGACGGGAGGTGCGGCGAAATAACGCGGATCTGTTCACATGCGCCGTGAGCGCCGGATTGTAAAGCCCCAATCGCGGTCGGCGTGCCAGCGGCGATTGTGGCTGATCCCATCCAAATTATTGGTTTTGTGGCGCTTTTCCTTGGTTCGGCGATGCCGCAGGTCGCTGTTGAAAGCGTATGCGCTCGGAGATTTTCCACGCGCGCGCTTGTCCAAGCGCGCCGACGCGCGGTCGATCGGCGACCGCGCAATTCCTGGAATTCTTTATTCCAGAAGTCGGACCTGCGACGGTTTGGCAGGGCGCGAATTACGGGCTTCACGCCATCGCCGTGCGCAGCCGGCTGTAGCCTTCTTGGATCGCGGACCAGAACAGGGCGACCAGACCGAGCGCCATGATCGTGCTGACGAGGCCGTTGGAGAAGAACACGCCGAGCGATCCCTGCGATCCCAGCAGCGATTGGCGAAAGGCTTCCTCGGCCTTGTCGCCGAGCACGATGGCGAGCACCAGCGGGGCGAGCGGGTAGTTGCACTTCTTCAGGAGATAGCCGAGCACGCCGAACACCAGCATCAGCATCACGTCGAAGGTGCTGTTGTGCACCGAATAGGCGCCGATCGCGCAGAGCACCAGGATGAGCGGCGCGATGATGCCGAACGGCACGCGGAGGATCGCGGCGAAGATCGGCACGCAGGTGAGCACGACGAGGAGGCCGGCGAGATTGCCGAGATACATCGACGCGATCAGGCCCCAGACGAATTCCTTCTGCTCGACGAACAGCATGGGGCCGGGCTGCAGGCCCCAGATCAACAATCCGCCGAGCAGGACGGCGGCGGTCGGAGAGCCCGGCACGCCGAGCGAGAGCATCGGCAGCAGCGCGGAGGTGCCGGCGGCATGCGCGGCCGTCTCCGGCGCGATCACGCCCTCGATCTCGCCCTTGCCGAAATTGTTGCCGCGTCGCGCCAGGCGCTTGGCGATGCCGTAGCTCATGAAGGAGGCCGGCGTTGCGCCGGCGGGCGTGACGCCCATCCAGCATCCGATCAGGCAGGAGCGCAGCGAGGTCATCCAATAGGCCGGCAACTCCCGCCAGGTCTGAAGCACCACGCGAAGGTTGATGGTCGCAGTGCCGCCGCGGAACGCCAACCCTTCCTCCATGGTCAGCAGGATCTCGCCGATGCCGAACAGGCCGATCACGGCGATCAGAAAGTCAAAGCCGTTGAGCAGCTCGGTGACACCGAAGGTCAGCCGCAATTGTCCCGTGATCGAATCGAGGCCGACCGCCGCGAGCGCGAAGCCCATCATCATCGCCGCGATGGTCTTGAACGGCGGCTCCTTGCTGAGGCCGACGAAGCTGCAGAAGGCGAGAAAGTACACCGCGAACTTCTCCGCGGGGCCAAATCGCAGCGCGAAGCCCGCGACGAGGGGCGCGACGAGCGTGATCATGATGACGGCGAACAGCGCGCCCACGAAGGAGGAGGTGAAGGCCGCCGTCAGCGCTTCGCCGGGCCTGCCCTGTTGCGCCATCGGATAGCCGTCGAACGTGGTCGCCACCGACCATGGCTCGCCGGGTATGTTGAAGAGGATCGAGGTGATGGCGCCGCCGAACAATGCGCCCCAATAGATGCAGGACAGCATGATGATCGCCGATGTCGGGGGCATGCTGAAGGTCAGGGGAAGCAGGATCGCCACGCCGTTGGCACCTCCTAGTCCCGGCAGCACGCCGATGATGACGCCGAGCGTGATGCCGATGATCATCAGCATGATGTTGTAGGGCTGCAGGGCGACCGCGAAGCCGTGAAACAAATTGGCCAACTCTTCCATATCGATACGTCCTGCAGCAGTGACGAAAATGACGGCGCGGCTCTTACAGGCCGAGCCATTCCTCGAACGGACCCTTGGGAAGCGGGACCAGGAACCAACGCTCGAAAACGAGATAGGTCAGGACCGGCATGCCGACCGCGACCGCAATGGTCGTCAGCCAGCGATAGCCGCCGAGCCAGCGCATGAACCAGGCGATGAAGACCATCGAGGCGACGTAGAGGCCGATGAACGGCATCGCGCCGACATAGATCGCGGTCGGCACGACGACGCTCATGACCTGGCGCAGCTGTCCCCATTCTGCGAACAGCCGGCCATCGCCGTCGCGTCGCGCGCTCCAGAGGTTGATGGCGCTCGCGCCGACGATGGCGACGCCGATATAGAAGGGGAAGAAGCCGGCACGCGGACCCTCCGCGCCCCAGTTGATGCCGGCCTTCAGGCTGCCGAAGATCACGACGAGGCCGAAGACGCCGATCAGCAGCGCTATGCCGATTTCCAGCGTCTTGTGGGCGGGACCGGATTCGGATCCGGATCGTTCAGTCATGAGACCTCCAGGCGGAAACGCAGTCTTTCGCGGTCGCGGCAGACGTGAGGACGACCAGCATCCTCAGCCGTCGTCGATGTCGCGGGGTCAATTCCCCGAAAGGAAGCCGGCTTCCTTCATCAAGCCTTGGTGGCGCTTCTCCTCCGCCTCGACCCACTTGGCGTAGTCGGCGCCAGTCAGGAAGGTCGTGTTGAAGGCGCCGCTCTTCATGAACTCCTGCCATTCCGGCGTGGCACGCACCTTCTTGAACAGCTCGACATAGTATTCGACCTGGTCCTTCGTGGCCTTGGGCGCCATGAAGATGCCGCGCAGCATGAGATATTCCATCGCAAGCCCCTGCGACTTGCAGGTCGGAATATCCTTCCAGGCCTTGCCATCGGCGATCGGCTCGTCATAGGCCATGGGCTGGGCGTCGAAAACGCAGAGCGGACGGAGCTTGCCGCCGCGCCATTGCGCGACCGCCTCGATCGGATTGTTGACGGTTGAATCGACGTGATTGCCCACGAGCTGGACGGCGACTTCGCCGCCGCCCTTGTAGGGAATATAGGTGAACTTCGTATCGATCGCCTTCTCGATGCCGACCGTGATGATCTGGTCTTCCTGCTTGGAGCCGGTGCCGCCCATCTTGAACGAGCCGCTTGGGGCCTTCTTCACGGCGTCGACGTAATCCTTGACGGAGCTGTACGGCTTCTCGGCGTTCACCCAAAGCACGAATTCGTCGAGCGCCAGCATCGCGACCGGAGTCAAATCCTTCCAGTTGAACGGAATCCCCGTGGCCAGCGGCGTCGTGAACAGGTTCGACAGCGTGATGATGATCTTGTGCGGATTGCCCGACGACGTCTTCACATCGAGGAAGCCTTCACCACCCGCGCCGCCGGCCTTGTTGATGACGACCAGAGGCTGCTTCATCAGATTGTGCTTGGTGACGATGCCCTGGATGGTGCGTGCCATCTGATCGGCACCGCCGCCGGTGCCCGCGGGCACGATGAACTCGACCGGACGAGCCGGCTCCCAGGCGGCACGGCTTGCGGTGCCGTTGGCGCATGACATCGCGATTGCCGCCAAAGCGACATTCAGGATGAATGGCTTCATCTTGTTTCTCTCCCTGTCGAAACCTCGACGCAGCCGCTCTTTGTCGGCTTGCGTCAGCCCATCTTGAGTCACATGCCCGGGGTCACCCTTGCGGTCGATTCTCCCATGGCAGTCCCGGTAGAAACTGTAGGAGCAGGGACAACACGCGGCATCCGCTTCTTTCGGCTAAGGTTCCGCCAAGGTTCGCAGCACGCGTGCTCCTCGGCTGCTCCCGTCCTGCGCTACGTTTCCACGTCTTATACTTTTGATTGCACAATGGTTCTTGGTTGGCGAATGGTATGCGAGATGCCAGCAAACAAACAATCGGATCGGTGGGCCACGTCGGCGGACCAATCGTCGCAGTTGTGGTCGCGGGCCGGGCAAGGACACGAAAAGAAAATGGCCCCGACGAGCGGGGCCATTTTGACCAAGCCTGGCGTCTGCGGATCTGTCAGCCCGCGGCGCGGCGGGCGAACGAGGCCTTCTTACAGGCCGAAACGGGGCAAATCGCCGTTGTGATTCGAGATTTCGGCGCTCGCCATCAGGAAGCTGTCGATCGCGGCCATCAGGCGGGCGAACAGCGAGGAGGAGGGAGCGAGAGCAACGGAAGCGGTCTTGGACATCGGAAATCCCTTTCTGGAGACAGTCAGCCTTGCTGTCTCATTTCGGGGGCAATCTATGTATACCAGATGCCAAACGCCATCGCTTTGTTTGCATAGCAGCATTCAATCTTTCGCATCGCAGCATAATGCTGAATTAAGATCTCTTTCAGACATAAAGTTGCCGACGCGGGCGCACGGGGCGCCTCTCCCGAGCAAACGGGCACGAAAGCAGGCTGAAGCACTGGGCCGGAAGGGGCGACCTGACCCCAAGCGGTCCGGATTCCGGCCGCACTGCAATGCCCGGGCCCTTGGCAGGTCCATGCAAAGCCGCTAGTGGTCCGCCCCCTTATCCAATCAACCGTCAGAGTGGTTCATGTCGAGCGCCTCGCCCGCCGTCTCGATCGGTATCGATTTTGGGACCAGCAACACGGTTGTCGCCCTCGCGGCCGACGACCGCCGGGTCGAGGCCATCCGCTTCGATCATGGCGGACGGCGCCACAGCGTCTACGTGTCGGCACTGTGCTTCTGGGAGGACCGGCCGGGCGCCGGCGCCCAGGCCGAAGGCGGTCCGTGGGCGATCGAGCAGTTTCTCGAAGGCCGCCACGTTTACCGCTTCCTGCAGTCGTTCAAGACCTTTGCGGCGAGCTCTAGCTTCAACACCACGCAAGTCTTCCGGCAGCGCTACAAGTTCGAGGACATTTTGGCGGCGTTCCTGCGGACGCTGGCGCGCCATGGTGGAGGGAAGTTCGGCTTCGAGGCGGCGAGCATCACGGTCGGCCGCCCAGTGCGCTTTGCCGGCGGCAATCCCGACGAGGTGCTGGCAATGCAGCGCTACCGGGCCGCCTTCGAGCGGCTCGGTGCCGGCCATGCGCGCTATGTCTACGAGCCCGTGGGCGCGGCGTTCTCCTTCGCCCGCAGGCTGGAGCGCGATGCCACCGTGCTGGTTGCTGATTTCGGCGGCGGCACCAGCGACTTCTCGGTGATGCGTTTCTCGCGCGCGGGCGGCACGCTTCGCGCCGAGCCGCTCGGTCACGCCGGCATCGGCATTGCCGGCGACACGTTCGACTATCGCATCGTCGACCAAATCGTCTCGCCGCGGCTCGGCAAGGGCTCCAGCTTCCGCTCGTTCGACAAGGTGCTGCCGGTCCCGAGCGGCCACTACACCAACCTCGCGCGCTGGCATCAGCTCGCGATGATGAAGAGCAACGGCGATCTGCGTGAGCTCCGCGAGCTGGCGCGCACCGCGCTGAAGCCTGATCTGCTCGAGGACTTCATCACCATCGTCGATCTCGATCTCGGCTTTGCGCTGTACCGCGCGGTGTCCGATGCCAAGGTCGCGCTGTCGGCGCAGGATGAGGTGGACTTCCGCTTCAGGGGTGGCGGCGTCGACATCGGCGCGGCCATCACGCGGAAGAACTTTGAATCCTGGATCGCCGACGATATCGCACGGTTGGGGGCCACCGTCGACAAGGTGCTGGCCGAGGCCCGCATCACCGCGCGCGAGGTGGAGAAGGTGTTCCTGACCGGCGGCACGTCCTTTGTGCCGGCCGTCCGAAAATTGTTCGCCGAGCGGTTCGGCAACGAGCGGCTGATGTCGGGCGACCAGTTCGAGTCGATCGCCTATGGCCTCGCGCTGATCGGCCACAGTCCGGATCCGGACCGATGGACGGCGGGCGGGGGGCTCGAGTCTAAGATCGGCTCGTAACCTACCGTTCGAAATCGGCGGGACGACCTGCTTCGGCGGCAGCCGCAGTTCAATGAGGCTCTGCAGCAAGCAGACTCTACGTGAGTTGTTCTCTCGGAGAGGTCCTCATTCTCCGTCATTGCGAGCGCAGCGAAGCAATCCAGAATCGTTCTGCGGAGGGACTCTGGATTGCTTCGCTACGCTCGCAATGACGAGGTGGATAGATCCGCGCATCTGATCGAACAGATCGACCCGCGAATGGCCGCTTTCAGCGGTGTGATCCAGCTTGCCGCTACTGATTAATCTCCGGCTCGACGAGCCGTGCCAGATTCCGCAGTGATTCCTGCCAGCCGAGATAGCAGGCCTCAACGGGAATGACGTCGGGCAGGCCGGACTGCGTGATCTCGACCTCGGTGCCCACCGAAACCTTTTTCAGGATCACGGTCACCTCGATCACACCAGGCAGATTGGGATCGTCGAACTTGTCGGTGTAGCGCAGGCGCTCGCCGGGCACGAGCTCGACATATTCACCGCCGAACGAATGGCCATTGCCCGTGGTGAAATTCCGGAACGACATCTTGAACGTACCCCCGACCTTGGGCTCGAGATGATGCACGGTGCAGGTGAAGCCGTTCGGCGGAAGCCATTTCGCCATCGCATCGGCCTCCAGAAAGGCGCGATAGACTTTCTCCGGGCTGGTGGCGAGAACGCGGTGCAGACGGACGGTATTGGGCATGGTTGTTATCCTCAGTGATTGATGGGCCCGAGTTTGGCGTCTATGACCCATTCATGTCACGAGGACGACGGGGAAGCCGCCGATCCGACATGCGTCTTGGATTTTTTTTCGCTGTTTGCAGCGCGACTTGCCACGCCCCCGCCAAAGCTCGCGACGATCCGGCATTGGCTGCGGACCATGCCGAGATGATGCGGCATCATCTTCGTCGACCACGGTGTCGGCGCATTGAGCCGGTCAAGATATCCCTTTGACGTGAGCACCTCATATCGCTCCAGCTCGTAAAGCACGAAGACGCCTTCGGCGTCCGTCGTGCTGGTCCAGCGCGATCCGCGCCAAAAAGAAGGAGCAGCCGAAAAGCGGGCCTTGAACCTTGGCCGGAAGTCACCGCCGCGCGGTCGTAGCGACGCGCTTGACCCTAAGGCGAAGTCTGGATCGGCCAGCGAACGGTCTCCGCACCTTCCAGAGACATTGAATGGCAGGGCGCCTGTCCAAATGACGCCTTTGACCGGACCTGCGGTTAGTCGCTGGCGTGGCACGCGCTTGGCTGCTTCCGGTTCGTTACGGATTTCCTGGACAACTCGACAGGAGTATTATGCTGGCCATTAAGGCCAACCTGAGGGAGGGATCATGGCGAACACGACCCCCTCGGCGAGCCTCGACGTCAGAGCCGAAGTTACCGCGACTTATGCTGCCTGGGATTCGGCTTTCAACAAAGCTGACGCGAAGGCTGTCGCCGCAGCCTATGTTTCGAATGCCAAGGTGCTGCCACCGACCCACGAAGTCATCTCTGGTCCGGTTGAGATCGAGAAGTTCTTTGCTGGGCTTTTTTCAGGTGGGTTCACCGATCACAATCTAGAAGTCATTGACGCCGGTGGCGACGAGAAGGTCGTCTACAGCACCGCAAAATGGAGCGCCAACGGCAAGAAGGCGGATGGGTCGGCCCAAGCCGCCGGTGGCATCGCTACGCACGTGTTTGAGCGTCAGGCGGACGGTTCGCTAAAACTGAGGTTACATACCTTCAACTGAGCCGGCCGTTCGCTTGACAGCGCGCGAGGAGCATCGCGTGAATATCGCGGACTGGCTTCGTGGCCTTGGGCTGGAACGCTACGCACAGGCGTTCCGGGACGCGGAGATCACGCCCGAGGTCCTGCCAGACCTTACTGAAGCGGACCTGCGGGAACTTGGCTTACCGCTCGGACCGCGCAAGATGGTGCTTAAGGCTATTTGTGCACGGGCTCCAGCGGAAGCTCCCGTTGCTGCTGGACCGACTGCTCCGGCCGGCGAGACGAAGCTTGCATTCGCCTCAGAAGCTGACCGTCGGCAGCTCACGGTCATGTTTGTCGATCTCGTTGGCTCGACCGCACTCGCCTTGGGGCGCGACCCCGAGGAGATGCGTGAAATGATGCAGGCGTATCACAACACCGTTTCCATCGAGATAACTCGGTTCGAGGGGCACGTCGCCAAATTCCTGGGTGACGGCGTCCTCGCCTATTTCGGCTGGCCGCGCGCGCATGAAGATGAGGCCGAGCGTGCGGTTCGCGCTGCGCTTCGGGTAACGAAAGCGGTCGCGGCCCTTGCCGGTCCGGACGGTACTGCACTTTCCGCCCGGATTGGCATCGCAACCGGTCTGGTCGTCGTCGGTGAGCTATTTGGTGAGGGAGAGGCTCGCGAGCGGCCGGTGATCGGGGAGACCCCAAACCTTGCCGCTCGGTTGCAGGGGGTTGCCGAACCTGGCGGTGTCGTGATTGCGGAGTCCACCCGACGCCTCCTCGGCGAAGCTTTCATGTACCAGGATCTAGGCACGGTCCCTCTCAAGGGTTTCCCTGGACCCGTGCGAGCATGGCTCGTCCTCGGTGAGGGGGCCGCCGAGAGTCGCTTCGAGGCCCAGCACGGAGTGTCTACAACCGTGTTGGTTGGACGCGATCAGGAACTCGCGCTCTTGTTGGATCGCTGGGAGCAGGCAAAAGAGGGAGAGGGACAGATCGTTCTGCTCGGCGGCGAACCTGGCATAGGCAAATCGCGCCTCCTGCGAGCGCTGCGCGACCAACTCGCGAAGGTGCCGCATACGTGCCTGAGCCATTTCTGTTCGCCGTTTCACACCAACAGCGCACTATATCCTGTTGTTGGACTGCTCGAACGGGCAGCGGGAATACGACGGGGGGAGCCGCCGGAAGAACAGCTCGACAAGCTGGAAACGATGATCAGGCTTGCAACAGAAAACGTGCAGGAGAGCGCAGCGATTCTCGCGGATCTGTTAGCCATACCGGGCGGCGATCGATACCCACCACTGGAGCTCAGTCCACACCAGAAGAAGGAGCGAACGTTTCAGGCTTTGTTGGAGCAGATACGCGGTCTATCGAAAAAGCAGCCGCTGCTAGCCATCTACGAAGATGTCCACTGGGCGGACCCCAGCATGCTCGAGTTTCTCGATCGGGGTGTTGACGAGGCGCAGCGCTTACCAATCCTCATGATTGTTACCTTCCGACCGGAGTTCGTTCCGCGCTGGACGGGGCATGGGCACGTGACAGCGTTGTTTTTGAGCCGGCTGGGCCGCAAGCAAGGCACCGCCGTGGTCGAACGGATCGCAGGCGGCAAACTGCTTCCACACGAGGTGCTCGAGCAGATCTTGGCCAAGACCGATGGCGTGCCGCTGTTCGTCGAGGAGCTCACCAAGACCGTCATCGAATCCGGATTGCTCGAGGACCGGGGCGGCCGATACGAGCTGTTGGGACCACTTCCGCCGTTAGCGATCCCGACGACGTTGCAGGACTCGCTAATGGCGCGCCTCGACCGGTTGGCGCCGGTGAAGGAAGTCGCCCAGATAGCAGCCTGCATTGGCCGCGAGTTTGGGCACGACCTTCTGAGAGCCGTGACGCCGCTCGATGAAGACGCCCTCCAGCGCGCTCTCAATGAATTGTTGGCGGCAGAACTCATATTCCGACGTGGAGTCGCTACCGATGTGCTCTACAGCTTTAAACATGCGCTGGTACAGGACATCGCGCACGAGAGCCTTTTGAAGAGCAGGCGGCAGCAGATCCATGCGCGCATCGCCGAGGTCTTTCAAGAATCTTACCCTGCCAGAGCGGAGGCGGAGCCGGAGATGATTGCTTTACATCTCACGGAGGCCGGGCTTGCGGAGAAAGCGGTTGGGTATTGGCTACGGGCTGGTCGGATCGCCGCCGGGCGTTCCGCCAATCTCGAAGCCATTACTCATCTCACGAAAGGGCTTGAGGCACTCAAGTCGTGCCCGCTCGGGCCAGATCGGGATCGCCAAGAACTCGCACTTCAGACCGCCATTGGAGGCCCGCTGATCGCCATTTACGGATACACCGCTCCGCAGCTCGGCACCGCGTTCAGTAGGGCTCACGCGCTGTGCAAGGAGCTTGATGACGCGGACGCGTTATTAGCCACTCTTAGCGGCAAGTTCATTTTCCATTTCGTAAGAGGCGACTACGCCGCTATGCAGGACCTGGTCGCAGAGACGCAAAGCGCCGCCGAGAACACCAGGAACGTAGCACTTGAAATGAGCGCGCATCGATTGGCGGGTCTCACTGCTATGTACGCCGGCGACTTTGTAACGGCGCGCTCCGAGTTCGAATGGATATTGAGCCGCTATGACCCGCGCGTACACCGACCGCCGCCTGTTCACTATATCCATGATCCAAAGGCTTCTGCGCTACCCTACTTGGCTTTAATGCTTTGGCTCCTCGGCTACCCCGAGCAGGCCAAAGCGGCGAGCCGAGCCGCGTTTGATTATGCTGCGGAGCTGAACCAGACCAACCTCACGGCCCACGTGAGGATCTATGGAGGGGCGGGGCCCGCAGAACTGATGGGCGACGTGGCGGCCACGCATGCGCACGCGGATGCAGTCATTGACCTCGCCGATCAGCACAGCTTGAGCTACTGGCGCCTAAGCGGGTTGATCCTGAGGGGGTGGGCCATGGCACAGGAAGGTGACGCCGAGATTGGCCTGACGCTCATGCGGCAGAATCTAGATGCGCGGGATAAGCTGGGCGCCAGCTGGTACCAGGTTCGATACTTGTCCATGCTCGCTTCGACGTACCTGCAACTCGGTGCCGGCGAGAAGGGCTTCGCTGCTCTCGGTGAAGCAGAGGATCTCGTCGGGCGCAACGGCGAACATATGTGGGAATCAGAACTCTCACGCATCGGTGGCGAACTGCGGAGCAGTTGCGGCGCTTCCCCCGACGAGGTCGAACCCTATTTCCAAAGTGCGCTGAATATCGCGCGGGGTCAAAGCGCAAAATCTTTGGAGCTGCGTGCGGCTATCAGTTTGGCGAGGCTCTGGTGCGGCGACGGTAGAGTCGTCGATGCGCGGACCCTCCTTGCCTCAACTTACGCATGGTTCACGGAAGGTTTCGAAACGCCTGACCTGCTTGCCGCCAGGGCGCTCATGGCGGAATTGAGTGATCTGTAATGCCTATTTGGCGAAGCCATGGGAGTCAGGCGCGACTTCATGGGCTGAACACGGCTCTTGGGGCTGAAGATGTCACCGGCGCTGTTGCCACGCTCCGTGGTGAGTCCTGGGTCGAGTGGGCGGCTCCTGTTCGTCGACCGGAAATCGATCAGACATAGAAGCGCGGCACATCAGGGGCGCCGTGGATTGAGCGAGGCAAGGAATTCGTCGGCGATCGGTCGCCAGCGGTCGGGATAGAGCCGTAGCAAATGGCCGTCGTGCAGAAGCTCGAAGCGCCGTTGCCGCCGGCCGCGACGAATGCCTGATGGTACTCTCGGATCAGGGCTTCGGGGTAAAGACGATCGTTATCCGCGTATAACCAGAGTTGCGGGACGTTGCCGGCGGCATCGTGGCCAGCGATGGCGTAATAGGGCGTGGTCACCGGCCCGTACGGGTACCAGCCGCCCACGAAATTCACTACGCCCACAACCTCACCGGGTTTAAGACCTGCATAGTGCATGGCGAGAAAACCGCCGCGCGATTGGCCGAAGAGCAGCACCGGCCCTGGCCGGACGCCAGGCAGTTTGCGGCCGTAAGCAATGGCGGATTCAAGATCCTCAACCGCTTGCGTCACTCCTTTCGATACATCGACGAGGCTGCCGTCGTGATCGCGCCCGAAATCTTCCTCGCCGTTGACGCCCTCGGACATGCCGCGCCCGCGCCGCATGAACACCAGCACGGCAAAGCCGTTGTCGCGCAGCCAATGGGCCTCGGTGGCGAATGACCAGCTCCGCAATTGATTGCGGCCGGCGTCGGAGCCGTGGGTGATGATCGCGAGCGGTGCCGGTCCCGTTCCGGCCGGCGGGTAGAATGTCGCCTCGAGCATGATGGGGCGCGCACCGTCCGGTGTACGAAGCGTGAGGTGCGGGAGGGAGAGACGCTCGCCGGGCCAGGGCCAATTCTCCGGCCGCTCACCTGCGGCCAACCGCACTGGATCAGCCCGGACCAGTGCCCCGGACGTGACGTTGCCGGAAGCGACGCCGGACGCGATGGTCGCGGTCAGATACAATCGGTCGGGGCCATCGAAGGCGTATCGGAAGGTGCGAAAGCCCGTCATGATCAGCACGCCCTCGGCGACCGTCGCCTCGCCTCGCCACCATTCGCGATTCGTGCCGTAGAACGCCGAATCCGACTGAGCGAAAACCACGTTCGCATGCCCGTCCGGCCTGACGCGCTCGACCACGAGAATATGTCTGTCGTCGTGCCAGGTTCCGATCCACGCTCCCTGAAAGCGCGCAATCTCGGGCGGCACGTCTGGCGCCGGCGTCTCCATGTCGAACTTGTCCGGCAACGGAACGATCGATTCTGGGTCGACGGTGAGGGGCTGGGCCAGAGCGTTTCGCATCAACATCAACAACACCATCAAAAGAACAGCCGAAGCTCTGCGCATATTCTGCTCGAAATCCTATCGAATCCTGCGAAGTGATCGCGCTCCGAATACAGTGGGCCAGCGACGCGCTCCCATCATGATACGGTCGCCAAACCCTGCCACATCCCGATCCACCGAGATGTCCGACCGCATTCTCTGCCACGTCTGCTGCCGAAGCTCAGACTAGGGCCCGATCTCATGAGGCGCAATCTCTGCTTGTGCCACTTCGCGACGACCCAACGGGTCGTCAACATGTCGGCTGTGACTGGAAGGCGGCCGGACGTACTGAGGCGGGGGCAAACCGTCGAAATTGACCCCGAGCGGACATTGCCGCCTGCGAACAAGGCCCCGCTTCGCGCGTCTGCCGAGCCGCACGCTGTGTCGAACAAAGCCGTAGGCGACGAACAAGATAGTGAGAAGGCCAATCTCCCAACGACCGGCGGCAAATAGAGCGATGCAAATCAGATAGACTGAGAAAAGCAGGACGGTCCAAGCTAGGGCAAACCCCAGATAGGTCCGTCCGGTTGGGATGTTGCTCGTGTTATCCGCCATGACCAAGCGCAGAATTGCGGCAGTCTAGCTAAATCGAGTAGCGCCATTTCAACGAACGGCGCAGGAAGAGTAAAGCCACGATGATCGCCAGGGCGGCAAACCAGAGGAAGGCCGGTACGGGCGAGTGATGGTGAATGTGGGCGATGTACAGCACGAGGGCCAACAGAATAGCTACTAGCGCGTTCGACACCCAATATAGTGGTGAGCGCCCAATTCCAGTCGCTGCGAGTTCGGCAGCTCGTTCGCGCGCTTTTGCCGCGCGCCACCAACAAAAGCCGAAAAATGCAAGGGCAATAAGCCAACTCATCCGAGCATCATCACTTAAAGTTTTGCAAATGGTGTTATTCAAACAGTTCAAATACGAGGTATAGCGTCACTTCTCAGCCCGAGCCCAGGTCTTTCTGCTTCTGACCCAGGCCGTGTGAAAAGGCTCTGTTTGCTGTGATTCGGGCGATAAGATTTCCTGCGATTTTGCGGGGCATCTGATGAAGCGCTTTGTTGAAGGGGTGGATCGGGGGCAGAGCACGCTGTTTCCGTCGTCGCTCGATGACTATGTGAGCG
>NZ_AXAZ01000054.1 GCF_000473065.1 Bradyrhizobium sp. WSM1743 | reverse complement strand
ATTTCGCCGGCATCAGGCGGGCGTCGTGGCCAAGCATTTGGAGCTTGCGGCTGAGATGATGCGCACCGACGCAAGCCTCCATACCGATCAAGCACGGCGGCAGGTTGGCGAGCCGCGTTTCCACCTGGCCGCGTGACCACTTCTGCCGGAGCACGATGGCACCGCGGTGATCATGACCCACGAGGTGGAACGAGTTCTTGCCGATATCGATGCCGATCACGGCGATCGCTGCATTGAGCTTCCGAGACATGGTGTGCTCCTTGTCTTGAGCGCCCCNTGCCAGCTTCTCGCACTGGCAGGGCCGGAGCACGGCCGGACCATTCCATTAGCGGGCGTGAAACTTCGAATGCGAGTCCTTACTTGGCCGCACGATTGCGGGCCAGTTTGAAAAATCCCAACCCAACGATGAGAAATACTGGAAAAATCATGAATGAGAGGGCGAATGTAAGCATGCTGAGATACGCAACCAGAAAATAGATAACCAAGCCGACGACAATCAGCGCAAAGGTCGCCCCTGTGACCAGGAGCGTCTGCTTCATACCCTCCAACATGCTTGACATGATAGCACAACAGCCCCCTCGGTTCACCGCTCTTCAGACCAGGAGTGTAGGCTTTAACGAGGTTCAACGTGTAGAACTCTACCCATTTCTCGGGCCTATCGTTTGACGTGCTAGAGCTAAGTTGGTGGGCATTGCAGCTTGGTCCAGCCCGGAGTGGAGATCATGCCGATAAACAAGATGCCGGATTTTCCCTCGTATATTGGCTATTGGCTTCTTTGGCTGGTTGCGGGTTTCGTCGTTTGGCTATTCAGCATTGCGCTATTCTGGTCTGGACACTGGATCATTGGCGTTATCGTCATTCTCGCGACCATCGCTCTCTACTTCCGTCACGGAAGGGCAATCGCAAAGCAGCGGGAACGATGGCTGCGCTTTTCATACGGCGCCCGCTATCGGCCGCATTCTCTCCGAAAGCGTTTCGGCACGGCTTTTCTGTTTCGACGTCGCAACGAGAGCTGATCCGGCGCAAATCAGACTTCCGCTTGTGGCCCAACTCTGACGTGATGAGACCGGCTTCTGCGCGACTATGAAGAGCACAGCGGACCTCATCCGTGCTTCAACCGCGGCGCGGGTTCATGACGACGCGCCCTGGACGGTCATCGCGATCTTCCCTGTAGGGGTAAACTTGGCTTGAGTTGAACGGCAACGTTGGCCCCGTCAACTCCCGACGCCGCCGACCAGACGCGGGCGGCGGTTTGCGAGCGGTTTCGCCGCGGGCAGGGCGCGTAGCCACACGCGAAGACTGACGATCTCCGGACAATCTGCCGTGCCTTCCGGCGCAACCAGCCAATCACCCGGGCCCGATCCCTCATCGATCCGTTCGCAGCGATAGCCCGGATGGCGGCTCACGCCGCGGCCGATCAGCACGTCCACCTTGCCCTCAACGAGCTCGTGCAGGCCGGCGGGCTGCAGCACGCGCAAACCGAGCTCTGCATGTGAGCTACGAAACGCCGCAAGTTCGAGGCGGCGCAGGTCGCAACTGCCGTGGACGCCCAATTGCAGCAGCACTGCACCTGCCGGCTTCAATTGCGAGGTCGCCTCGGCAATGTGGCGGAAGCCTTCGGAGATCCCGGGCAGATAGGCCTGGCCGGCCTCGGTGAGGATGAGCTGCTTGTGCAGCCGCTCGAACAGCTGCACGCCGAGGCGCGCCTCCAGCGCTTTCAACTGCTGCCCTACCGCCGCGGGCGTGACGTGCAGTTCGTGCGCGGCCAGCTTGAAACTGAGATGGCGCGCGGCGGCCTCGAAGGCGCGGAGCGCATTGAGTGGGGGAACGGCGTAGGTCATCGCAACTGCACTTTGACACCGATAGGAGGCGTCCCTGCAGTAGATTTTCTTGCGCTGAACCGCAGGAATGATGCTTTGCGCAGCCCTGATGTCGCCGGCTAGGCTTGACGCGCAAATCCGGAGAAACGTCATGCCCCCCGCTCACATCGTCAGCCACAATCCCGCAACGGTTCACCCGCCCGCCGGCGGCTACAGCATGGGCCTCGAGTTGAAGCAGCATCGCCGCCTGCTGTTCATCAGCGGCCAGGTGCCTGAAAAGTCCGACGGCAGCGTGCCTGACGGCTTCGAGGCGCAATGCGAGCAGGCCTGGCGCAATGTCAGGGAGGTGCTCGCCGCGGCAGGTCTTGGCGTCGAGCACCTGGTCAAGGTCACCACGTTCCTGACTGACCGCAGCCAAGTCATCGCCAACCGGGCCATTCGCCGCGCCATGCTCGGGGAGCACCAGCCGGCGTTGACCGTCGTGGTTGTCGAGACCGTCGACAGCAAATGGCTGCTGGAGATCGAGGCGATCGCCGCGGAATGAGGCGGCGTCGTCGATGTTGCAATGAGCCAATCATATCGGGTGTCCAATGGCTGAGATCCATCCGTTCTACCAGACGCACCGGCTCGCGATGGAAGCCGCCATGCGCGAGCGACTAGACCTTGCCGAAGCGATGCTCCGCGAGCGCACGCATCTCTCCGATATCGACGGAATCAGGCAGGACGTGATGGACGAGTTCGAGATCGTCCTCACCCAGATGCCCTATGTCGGTGGCGCGGCAAGCCGCATGAGTGATTTCTTCATGCGCCTGACCGGCTTCATGGCCATCAGTCGGGTGCTGCGGCGCCATGGCGTGCCGGTGCCCGTGATCGGCGAGATCGAGCGGGAAATTTACAGGGCGCAGCTGCTGACGACACCCGAAGCCGAGCGTCTTGCCGCAGGGCGGCAGTTCATGTCACGGGAGAACCAGGCCTTAATGCGCGAACAGGCCGCAAGAAGCGCTACAGAAGCTCACCAAACGGAGTTTCCGGAAGATTTCGTCTACGATTTCGTCGAGCCGGGTCCGCAAGACAGCTTCGAATTCGGCATCGACTACAAGGCCTGCGGCTTCTGCAAGCTCGCGGCGCGCCGCGGCGACAAGGAGATCCTGCCGAACATCTGCGGCCTCGACTTCGACGCCTACGCCACGCGAGGCATCCGCCTCGAACGGACCCAGACGCTGGCGGGCGGCGCAACCCACTGCAATTTCCGATTCTCGCGGCTCGCTGATACCGAAGCACCGTCACCCTGAGGTGCCGGAGCGCAGCGAAGGCCTCGAAGGGCGACGGCCCGGCTAGAGCTCGGCCGCTCATCCTTCGAGGCTCCCCATGGGGCGCGTTGCGTCCCCTGCCTCGCACCTCAGGATGACGGGTTATCTTTTCGGCAGCTGGGGAGAGCTGTCGGCGGCATCGGCCATGATGACATCATGCCCCTGTTTTGCCCGACGAGTCAAATCGACTTCGCCAAATCGCAAGTCAACGACGCCGCCGGCAAGCCATTGATTCCACTAGCCCCGGCTACTGTGCATGGGGTTGTTTTCGCAGTTTTTGTTTTGACGGCCGTCTACTCAGCCGCTTTCTCCCTCAACCGCTGCGCATAGACGTTGATGACCAGCGCCGCCAGGAGGATCAGGCCGCGGATCAGGATCTTCAGGAAGCTGTCGATGTTGACGTGGTCGAGGCCGTTGTTGAGGACGCCGAGCACGAACAGGCCGACGATGGTGTTGCCGATGCCGCCGCGGCCGCCGAACAGGCTGGTGCCGCCGACCACGACGGCGGCGATGGAATCGAGCAGGTAGGTGTCGAACTCGTTCTGCTGCGCGCTGCCGAAATGGGCGACGCCGAGCATGCCGCCGATGCCGGAGCAGACCGCCGAGATCACCATGACCGCACCGAGGATGAGCTTGACGTTGAGGCCGGAATATTCGGCTGCCTCGCGATTGCCGCCGACCATATAGACGTAGCGGCCGAAGCGCGTGTAGGTCAGCACCAGATGGCCGCCGAGCAGCATGATTGCGGCGACGATGACGATCCAGGGGATGCCTCCGATCGAGCCCGAGCCGAGCGTGGTGATCAGGCTCGGCACCTTGTAGGCGATCTGGCCGCGCACCAGGAGCGCCGAGATGCCGGCGGCGATCTGCATCATCGCCAGGGTCATGATGAATGAAGGGATGCCGATCACCGTCAGCCCCAGCGCGTTGACGAGGCCGAGCAGGGCGCAGAGCAGGATCGACAGGATGATCGCGACTGCGCCGGGCAGGGGGATGTTGGCGATGTTGACGTAGGATTCCTGCAGCGTGAAGTAGGCGACCGCGATGCCCGTGACGTTGGCGATGCTGGCGATCGACAGGTCGATCTCGGCGCAGAGGATCACGAAGGTGAGGCCGACCGCGATGATGCCTGTCACAGAGACCTGCGTCAGGATGTTGCCGAGATTGTCGAGCGTCGCGAAGGAAGGGCTGGCGAAGGCGAAGAAGGCGGAGAGGAAGATCAGCGTCAGGAACGGCGCGATGTTGCGCATCTGCGAGCGCAGGAAGGGCGCAAGGCCCCGCGCCCGCTGTCCCGTCGCCAAAGCCGTCTCGCTGCTCATGTGCTTCTCCGTCACGCCGCTTCCAGCAGGCGGTCCTTGCTGACCGGCTCGTTCTTGAATTCCCGCACCAAGGCGCCGCGCTTGAGCACGAGGATGCGGTCGGCCAGCGACAACACCGTTTCCGGCTCGGTCGACAGCACGATGATCGCCAGCCCTTTTGTGCGGAGGTCGCGGACGATGTTGATGACGTCGTTCTTGGCGCCGACATCCATGCCGCGGGTCGGCTCGCACAGCACCAGGAGTTTCGGTGGGTAGGTGAGCCATTTCGCCAGCGCGACCTTCTGCTGGTTGCCGCCCGAGAGCATGCCGAGATCGAGGCCGACCACGGGAGGCCGGATCTGCAGCTGATCGACCTGGCGTTTGGCGATGTCGCGCTCCTGTGCCGGCTTGAGCAATAGCGCCGAGATGCGGTCAAGAATGCTGATCGAGATGTTCTTGTAGACCGGCTCCTGGTGAAACAGCATGTCGCGTCGGCTCTCCGGCACTAGCGCCACGCCGGCGCGCCGCGCCGCCGCAGTGCTGGCAAAGGTCTTGCGCGTGCCGTCCACGGCGAGCGTGCCGCTGTCCGGCTTCAGCTTGCCGAACAGGATGCGTGACAGCTCCTGCTGACCGCAGCCCATGAAGCCGTAGATGCCGAGCACTTCGCCGGCGCGGGCCTCAAACGAGACGTCCTGAAGGCTGCGGGACAGCGACAGCTGGTCGACCCTGAGAACGACCGAGCTGTCGCTCGGCTGCGGCAGCATCAGATCGTCGGTATAGCTGTGCTCGAGCGCCTCGCCGCCGCGGCCGATCATGGCCTCGATCAGTGCGCCCTTGCTGGTCGCAGCGCTTGCCGTCTCCGCAACCTTCCGGCCATTGCGGAACACGGTCACCGTGTCGGACACAAGCAGAATGTCCTCGATGAAATGCGAGATGAAGACGATTGCAGTGCCTTCCTCGCGCAGCCGCCGGAGCGTTGCGAACAGCCGCTCGACCTCGGGTGGGGAGAGGGCGGAGGTCGGCTCGTCCAGGATGACGATGCGAGCGCCGGAGAACAGCACGCGCGCGATCTCGATCAGCTGCTGCAGCCCGATCGGGAGATCGCCGAGCCGCGCCATCGGGTCGACGTCGATGCCGAAGCGGGCCAGCTGCTCGCCCGCCTCGCGCGCCATCCGCCGCCATTGCACGAGGCCGAGCGCGTTGGTCGGCTGATTGCCGAGGGAGACGTTCTCCGCGACCGTCAGGTCGGGCGCAACGCTGAGCTCCTGATGCACCATGGCGATGCCGGCGGCGTGCGCATCGCGCGCCGAGCGGAAATGCATCTCCCGGCTGTCGACCAGGAAGCGGCCGGAGAACTCGGTGTGCACGCCGGCGATGATCTTCATCAACGTGCTTTTTCCGGCGCCGTTCTCGCCGACGAGACCGTGGATCTCGCCGGGATAGAGCGCGAAGTCGACACCACGAAGCGCTTCGACGCCGCCGAAGCTCTTCGTGATGCCCTGGAGTTCCAGGATGGGCTGTTGTCCCGCAGTCATGGAAGTTCAGATCTGGAGACTCAGATCAGGAAGTGATCCTGCATCCACTGCATCCCGGCGGCGTTGGCTTTGGTTACGACCGGGCCGTCGGTGACGACGTTCTTCGGGATTCCCTGTCCGCTCTTCTCGCCGCCGACCACGGCCGACACGCCTGCAATGATGGAGCCGCCATGGATGCGGCAGGAGGGATTGCGGACGGTCGCGAACATGCGGCCTTCGCTTACCGCCTGGATCGCCGGCGGCATGGCGTCGACGCCGCCGATCAGGATGTTGGTGCGGCCCCGTGCCTTCATGATGTTGGCCGCCGCAAGCGCCATGTCGTCATTGTGGAAGAACGCCGCGTCGATCTGGGGATATTTGGTGAGGTACGTTTCCCACAGACGCGCCGTCTTGGACACGTCCCAGTCGGCCGGCTGGGTGTCGAGCACCTCGATGTTCGGAAATTGTTTGACAACCGAGTTGAAGCCCTTGGCCCGGCCTTGCGCTCCTGTATGCCCGAGCGCGCCCTGGGTCATGATGATCTTACCCTTGCCGCCCATGGCGTTGCACAGCGCCTGCGTCACCGAGGCGCCCATGAACTCATTGTCGGGAGCGAGGAAGGAGTGGACGTTGATTTGATCGAGCGGCGCAATCAGCGTGTCCATGTCGATCACGGGCGTGCCGGCGTCGATCATCTTCTGCACGGGCTGGGTGAGGGTGCCGATGCCGAAGGCCTGGATCGCGACGAAGTCCCATTTCTGCGAGGCCATGTTGTCGATCGCGGCGCGCTGCTTCACCGCGTCGAGCTGGCCATCGAACCAGGTGACCTCGACATTGAACAGCTTGCCCCAGAATTCCGCAGCCTGCTTTCCTTGCGCGCACCAGGTGGCCTGGAGGCCCGCATTGGAGAATGCCGCCTTCAGCGGCTTTTCGCTGCGTCCGACTTCGGCTGCAAGTGCAGGGTTTATGCCCATGCTGCCGAGGATGGCAGTTGCGGCGCCGGCGGTCGCTGCCGCCTGAAGAAGATCGCGCCTGGTCGTCGAGAAATCTTTCGTCCCGGACATCGCTCGCTCCCATATATCTTGTCGTCGGCGCGTCATTGCTTGCGCGACCGATGTCCGAAAGTCTCTCACAAGAGTTGTTGCCACTCAATCTGCAATCAACCGCGAGACAGGCGTCGCATCAGCCGGGAGTGTCCGCTGCGCGCTACCGGTCGAGCATCGCCTGTCAGCGCGCGCATCGATCCTTGCGCGAGCGGGAAGCCTCGTGCGCGCAATGCTCGGCTACGATGACTGCTCGATGTGGTCGGAAGAACCGTTCATCGGCCATGCACGCAAAAAAAGAGCGGGGCCCTGGCCCCGCTCAAAAATTGTGTCGACCCTATTATCCCCGATCTTAAGATTTGCTCTTGATTGACGGGGCGACGCTGCGTTTTGCGCGCCAGGGGCTCCTCCCGAGACTTGGACCACCAGGCCTCGACCTCGCGGTCAGCGCCTGAGCAAGAGGATGCTAGATCAACTTTTCTCACTTGTCATCATTTTCGGCAACGAATGTTCAAAATTCGAGCAGCTGACGAAATGATCGGGCTCTCAGCCATATAACCATATGACAAATATAAGAAATTTGTGGACAAGCGGGGTGGGTTGCCCTGCCTCAAATGCCGGACCGGCGCCGGTGGCACACGCCGACCACAGCTTTCGAGAAAGTTGCGCGGGGCCAAGAAGGCGGCGGAACTGACCTCGACTCGGCTCCGGCCGCAGTGTTTAGTTAGCGCACGAACGAATGGTTCGGCGAATGCGCGCGCGGCTACAGAAATACTTACCTTTGGTCCTGCTCGCCCTGGTGATGCAGGTGCTGGCGCCGATTGCCGCCTGTTTGGCGGCCGGCCAAGCCGTTGCCGATCCATTGTCCGCCGGCGTGATCTGCCACAGCGCGAGCGAGCAGGGCGGCCTGAACGATCAGACGGGCGGGCCGACCGCGCATGCCGGCGCGTGTGCCCTGTGTTGCCTGGCCCAGGCCAACGCGTCGCTCGATTCGCCGACGCATGCGGCACTCGCGATTCCCGTCCGCCATGCCGAGCGGGTGGTATGGCATCCGGCGCATGCGTCCGCGATCTCCGCTTACAAGGGCTCGAGCGCCCAGGCACGCGCACCGCCTCAATTTTCCTGACGTAGCGACAAACCGAACCATTGGCGCGTGCCGTTGCCGTGCCGGTGGCGTCCTCAATGGACCGGCCGACGTGCCGGATGTCAGGAATTCAACAGATGTTACGCATTCGTGCGATCAGCCGCGCGGGCTTGCCCGTGCTTTGTGGGCTGGTGTCCTCGATCGGCTCAGGCGCGCTGGCCCAGGGTGCCTCGGAAGCGCTTCCCGCGGTGACAGTGGAGGCGCCGCAGGCTCCCCGTCCCAAACCAATCACCCGGCCGTCGCCACTGCCCTCCACTTCCGCGCGACGCGCAGCGAAACCCGCTGCGCAGAACGCGGCTGCCAGCGCGCCGAGCCAAAACCTGGCCGCATCCGCCGGCGCAGTGCGTGCCGGTCTCAATCAGTCGCCGGCCGGTCAGACCGCGACGACGATCGATCGCAGCCAGTTCGACAACCGCCCGGCGTTCTCGGTCAGCGACGTCTTGCGGGACAGCCCGGGCATTTCGGTCAAGCAGGGTAATGGCCCCCGCGATTTCGGCATCTCGATTCGTGGCTCCAATGCCCGCAACGGTTTCGCTATCCGTAATCTCGTGATCTTCGAGGATGGCTTTCCGGTGACACAGCCGGACGGCCTGTCGCGCAGCGACCTGATCGATCCCCATGCCTATGGTGCAATCGACGTGATCCGTGGCCCCTCGTCGGCGCTCTATGGCAACTACGCGACCGGTGGCGCGCTCAATTTCCGGACACCGCCGGGCGGCGCGATCGATGGCGTCGAATATGGCGTCGACGGCGGCAGTTACGGCTACCTCAACAATTACCTGACGGCCGGCAAGAAGGTCGGGAATTTCGAGGGCTCGCTGTTCGCAAGCGACGTGCGAGGCGACGGCTACATCGGCAATAGCTGGTTCAATACGCAGACGGTCAACTTCCTCGGAACGCTCAAGGCGACGCCGGACGACCGCTTCACGGTCAAGATCATCAACAACGACCTCAGCGCGCGGCTGCCGATCCGGCAGTCGCTGAACCAGTTTTACACCAATCCCTTCCAGCAGGGGTGTACGACCGGTGCGACAGCGGCCGCCGGATGTCCCACCGTGTCTCTTTTCAACAACGGCTTCAACGCAAGAACGGGCGTCGCCGCCGACAAAGACACCGAGACGGCGACGCAAGCAGGTCTCGGGCGAAACGATCGACGAACCATTGTAGGAGCACGATGGGAGCACGACTTCGATAACACGATGACTTGGCGGAACCAGTTCGTTTTCGACGACAGGAACATCAGCCAGCCCACCGGCACGACCAGCGCTATCGGCGATTTCCCCTCGTACAACTACGTGAGCGACATCACGAAGCGCGGCGAAATCTTCGGCATGGAGTCCACCACATTGGTCGGCGCTTGGTACAATACACTCGTGGCGTCGAGCGATACGCGTAACGTCATGCCGGGCGGAAACGCCACGTTGGGACTGCTCTCGGCCAATACCTTCAGCGATACATCCAATTACGGGATACGGGCGAGGGAGGAGTTGAAGCTCACTCCTGACTTGACCGCGATAGCCGGAATTGGGTGGGAAACCACAATTCTGAAGGGCGTCAATACCCTCTACAAATACGACACGTTCAACGTTCCGGTAGCTGCGATACCTACGCCTACCACCGTCGATCGCAGGATCGAGAATACGGCTCCCGAATTGGCGCTCCTCTACAGACTCAATCCGGAATGGCAGTTTCGCGGACGGGTAGCGACCGGATACGGAACGCCGCAGGTGTCGAATCTGTTCGTCCTTCCGAACGGTGATTTTGGCAACAACACTCAGCTCCAGACGCAAACCAATGTCGGCTATGATCTCGGCTTTGATTGGACGCCAAGCAATGCGGTCAAGATGAGTGTGACGGCATTCTACGAGTTTTTCCGGAATGAGCTGGTCAGTCAGGCCGCCAGCAATCCCAGCGCGAGCAACGCGACCTATACGTTCAACGCGCCGCGCTCGGAACACCGAGGCATCGAGCTTGCCGCCGACTGGAAGTTCTATCCGGGCTGGCGGTTCATGGCCGCCTACACCTACCTCGACGAGGTCTATGCCGAATATGTCGAGAACATCACCAATGGCGCGGTGTTCAGCTTCAACCGGGCAGGCAACAAGATCCCCGGTATCTCGCCCAACGAGCTGACAGCTCGAATTGGCTACGACGAGTTCGCCGGGCCGCGGGTCGGCCTCGGCGGCTTCGTCGAACTCCAGTGGAAGGACTCCTTCTTCATGGACAATGCGAATTTGCTCAAGGCGCCCGGCTATGAGCTGGTCAATGTGAATGTTCACTACAAAACCGATCTGGTGTCCGACACCTTCAGATCCCTGAACCTGTTCCTGGAAGTCAGAAACGTGTTCGACCGCACCTACGTCGCTTCGGCGAACAACATCGCCAACACGGTTACGGGGGCCGGCCTTCAAAATCCTGCGAGCGTGCTCGCAAACACGACAGGATCGATCTATGCGGGCTCGCCGCGCACATTCGTTGCGGGTATGAAGGCGGCATTCAAATGATCCGGGCTCTCGAAGGAATTAGGGCGATGATCCGAACTGGCTTGCTCGGCATTGTCGCTCTCGCATTGCTGCAAGGTGCGGCGCTCGGGCAGATGCACGGTAAGCACGCGTCCGAAGCTGCGTGCGAGGAGCCGACGCTGCGCTGTGCGACCAAGGCGACGCCCGCCTTCGGTCCGGACGGTACGCTGTGGCTGCTCTGGATGGCGGGAGGCCAGGTCTCGGTCGCAAATTCGCAGGATGCGGGCCGCAGCTTTTCGGCGCCCACCCAGGTCACGACAAAGCGGTTGAACCTCGATTGGGGGCCGGATGCCCGGCCGAAGATCGTGGTCGATCACAAAGGCGGCATCGCCGTCGCGTTCTCGATCTTCAGGGACGAGGCCTTCAACGGCCAGGTGCTCTACACGCGTTCGGCCGATGGTGGAAAGAGCTTTGCCGAGCTGAAGCCTATCACCGCCAACAACGAGAGCCAGCGGTTTGAGGCGTTGGCGCTCGATCAGGATGGAACGGTCTTTGCAGCCTGGCTCGACAAGCGCAACCGTGTCCCTGCGAAAGAGGCGGGGCGGAAGTACGAGGGAGCGGCGCTGTTCTTTGCTTCATCGCGAGACGGCGGCGCCACCTACGCAGAGGCCGCTCTCGCGCGTGACGGCACCTGCGAGTGCTGCCGCTTAGGGTTGGCGTTCGCGGCACCCGGACGGCCGGCCGTGATCTTCAGGAACATCTTCGACGGCGGCGTGCGCGATCATGCGGTCATGACCTTCGCCGACGTATCGACGCCCGGCGAAGTTCATCGCGTCAGCACCGATGATTGGCAGATCAACGCCTGCCCGCATCATGGGCCGAGCCTCACCGTTGCGCCGAACGGGACCTATCATGCCGTCTGGTACACGAACGGGAAAGCACGAAAGGGATTGTTTTACGCGCATTCCCGCGACGAAGGCCGCATCTTCTCTGCACCCATGGCGCTGGGGCAGCCGGGCCGCAACCCGACGCGGCCCTTCGTGCTTGCAGGTCCTGCGGGAACAGTGATGGTCTGGAAGGAATTCGACGGCGAGAAGACCTCGATCCAGATGACGATCTCGCGTGATGATGGCGAAACATGGTCGCCGCCGAAGACGATATCAAGCACGAGCGACACGTCCGATCACCCCTTGCTCGTCTCCGACGGCAAGCAGACCTACCTGTCGTGGATGACCAAGGCGGACGGTTATCGGTTTACAGCTATCGAGGACCAGCCATGAGATTTCGATTTGCAGGCGTTGCGGGTCTGGCCGTTCTGATCGCATCGGTGGCTGCGCTCGACGCTTCTCCCGCTCTGAAACCGTTCGAACGCGGCACTTGGCAAGGCGTCCTCAAGGGACATGCCGGCCGCCCCGTGCTCGTGCATTTCTGGGGTGTGACCTGTGGTCCCTGTAAAGTCGAGCTGCCGCTGCTCGGGAAGTTTGCCAAGGATCATCCCGACGTCGACGTCGTCACGGTCAGCGCCGATCTGGTGCCGAACCTGCCGGCCGCCACGCAGTCGATGCTCGACAAGGCGGGGCTGTCGTCGACCGAGAATTTCATCTTCAACGACGGATTCGTCGAGCGCCTGCGGTTCGAGATCGATCCGGCCTGGCAGGGCGACATCCCTAGGACCATGCTCATCTCCCGGGACGGGACCATCACGACGATCGAAGGCTCGGCTGAAATTGCCGATCTCGAAAAGTGGTCGGCGCAACAACTCTCCAAATACTGAAGTTCAAGTCTGCAAAGGGAATACCGATATGAAGACAATCTCAGGAAATGTGCTGCTCGCGGCGTTCGCTCTCGCAATCAGCGCAGCACCGGCGTTCGCCGAAGACGTCAAGGCCGGCGATCTCGTCATCTCGCAAGCGTGGAGCCGCGCGACACCGGGCGGCGCGAAGGTCGCCGGCGGCTATCTCGTCATCGAGAACAAGGGGACAGGGGCGGACAAGCTGGTCAGCGTGTCCGCCGATATCGCCGGCAAGGCCGAGATCCACGAGATGGCGATGGACAACGGCGTGATGAAGATGCGCCCGCTCGACAAGGGGGTGGTGATCGATCCCGGCAAGACCGTTAAGCTCGCGCCGGGCAGCAATCATCTGATGCTTCAGGATCTGAAGGGACCGTTCAAGCAAGGCGACAAGGTGCCGGTGACGCTTCAGTTCGAGAAGGCCGGCAAGGTCTCCGTCTCCCTCGACGTCCAGGGCGTCGGCGCGCAGGCACCGGGCGATGCCGGGCACTCGGGTCACATGGACATGAAGAAAATGCCGGATCACTCGGGAATGAAGATGAAGTGAGACTAATCGAGCCGGCCGTCCCTACGCGCGGATCGACGGGTTGGTGACCGATTTCGAGCAGGTCACGCTGGAGAGCGGCTGAGCCGCCGCCGTAAGGAGCGCCGCGGCGGCTCAACCTGAATCTGAAGTCGACGGAAAAATGACAGGAATTCCGCCGCGTTAGCGGCTTTTCCTCATTCCCGGTCTTGTGTTTTCGCTCCCAATCCGGTTTCACTGCGGGCGATCACTGATTCCCAGAGTATTACCATGCGGTTGTCGCGGTTCTTTCTGCCCATCCTGAAGGAAAATCCGAAAGAGGCGGAGATCGTCTCGCATCGGCTGATGCTGCGCGCCGGCATGATCCGGCAGGAGGCCGCCGGCATCTACGCCTGGCTGCCGCTCGGCTTCCGCGTGCTCAAGAAGATCGAGCAGATCGTGCGCGAGGAGCAGGACCGGTCCGGCGCGATCGAGGTTTTGATGCCGACGCTCCAACTCGCCGACCTCTGGCGCGAGAGCGGTCGCTACGATGCCTATGGCCCGGAGATGCTGCGCATCGCCGACCGCCACAAGCGCGAGCTCCTGTATGGGCCGACCAACGAGGAAATGATCACCGAGATCTTCCGCGCATACGTGAAGTCCTACAAGAACCTGCCGCTGAATCTCTATCATATCCAATGGAAATTCCGCGACGAGCAGCGTCCACGCTTCGGCGTGATGCGCGGCCGCGAGTTCCTGATGAAGGACGCCTATTCCTTCGACCTCAACGAAGCCGCGGCACGCGTCGCCTACAACAAGATGTTCGTCGCCTATTTGCGGACCTTCGCACGCATGGGGCTGAAGGCGATCCCGATGCGCGCCGAGACCGGCCCGATCGGCGGCGATCTCAGCCACGAATTCATCGTGCTCGCGGAGACCGGCGAATCCGGTGTCTTCATCAGTCGCGACGTGCTGGACCTGCCGGTGCCGGGCGAGGACGTCGACTATGAGAGTGACCTCACGCCGATCATCAAGCAATGGACCTCGGTTTATGCCGCCACTGAGGACGTCCATGATGCCGCGCGTTTCGAAAAGGAAGTGCCCGAGGAGAAGCGGCTCAACACCCGCGGCATCGAGGTCGGCCAGATCTTCTATTTCGGCACCAAATATTCGGAGCCGATGAAGGCGCTGGTGGCGGGCCCGGATGGCGTCGACGTGCCGATCCATGGCGGCTCCTACGGCGTCGGCGTCTCGCGCCTGCTAGGCGCCATCATCGAGGCCTGCCATGACGATGCCGGCATCAAATGGCCGGAGGCGGTGGCACCGTTCCGCGTGTCGATTCTCAACCTCAAGCAGGGCGATGCCGCCGTCGATGCGGCCTGCGAGAAGTTGTATGCCGAGCTCATGGCCAAGGGCGTCGACGTGCTCTACGACGATACCGACCAGCGCGCCGGCGCCAAATTTGCCGCCGCCGACCTGATCGGCATCCCCTGGCAGATCATGATCGGCCCGAAGGGGCTCGCCGACGGCAAGGTCGAGATCAAGCGGCGCAGCGACGGGGCCCGCGAGACCATGTCGCCTGCGGACGCGGTCGCCCGGCTGGTCGGCTGAATATTGTTCATCGCGCGATATCGCGGCCGCCAATCCGGCCACAATTGACCCCGAATCATGGGATTATCGAGCGATGGATGAGACCATGACCGAAACCGTGCAAACCGCGCCTTTTGCGCCATTCGAGTGGATGCTGTCGGCGCGCTATTTGCGGGCGCGCCGCAAGGAGGGATTCATCTCGGTCATCGCCGGGTTCTCCTTTCTCGGCATCATGCTGGGCGTCGCGACGCTGATCATCGTCATGGCCGTGATGAACGGCTTCCGCAAAGAGCTGCTCGACAAGATTCTGGGGCTTAACGGCCACATCCTGGTCCAGCCGCTGGAATCGCCGCTGACCGACTGGAAGGACGTCGCCGAGCGCATCAGCCAGGTCGAAGGCATTCGCCTTGCGGCCCCCGTCGTGGATGGTCAGGCGCTGGCGTCATCGCCATGGAACGCCTCGGGCGTCCTGGTGCGGGGCATCCGCTCCGACGATCTCAACAACCTCACCTCGATCGCCAAGAACATCAAGCAGGGCTCGCTCGAGGGCTTTGACGACGGGCAGGGCGTCGCGATCGGCCGCCGCCTCGCCGACCAGCTGTCGCTGCATGCCGGCGACAGCGTGACGCTGGTGGCACCGAAGGGCGCGGTCACGCCGATGGGCACGACGCCGCGGATCAAGCCCTACAAGATCGTCGCCGTGTTCGAGATCGGCATGTCCGAATACGATCTCGGCTTCGTGTTCATGCCGCTGGCCGAGGCGCAGGCCTATTTCAACCGCAGCAACGATGTCACCTCGATCGAGGTGTTCACCACCAATCCCGACAGGATCGACGCCTTCCGCAAGGCGGTGACGGAGGCGGCGGGCCGGCCGGTATTCCTGGTCGACTGGCGGCAGCGCAACTCGACCTTCTTCAATGCGCTCCAGGTCGAGCGTAATGTCATGTTCCTGATCCTGACCATGATCGTGCTGGTCGCGGCGCTCAACATCGTCTCCGGCCTGATCATGCTGGTGAAGGACAAGGGCAGCGACATCGCGATCCTGCGCACCATGGGCGCCTCGCAGGGCTCGATCATGCGGATCTTCCTGATCACGGGCGCCTCGATCGGCGTGGTCGGCACGCTGGTCGGCTTCTGCGTTGGCCTCGTGATCTGTCTCAACATCGAGTCGATCCGGCAATTCCTGTCCTGGCTGACCAGCACCGAGCTGTTCTCGCCGGAACTCTACTTTCTGTCGAAACTGCCCGCCGAGATCGACGTCGGCGAGACCACGGCGGTCGTCATCATGGCGCTGACGCTGTCGTTCCTGGCGACGCTCTACCCGTCGTGGCGCGCCGCGCGCCTCGATCCGGTCGAAGCGCTGCGGTACGAGTGAGGGGCTGATGGAGCAGCAGCATGGGGCGGAGGATGTCCCGGTCATTTATCTCCACGAGATAAAGCGGCAGTACTTGCAGGGCGAGGTGCCGCTGACCATCCTCGATGGTGCCAAGCTGGCGCTGTGGGCCGGACAGTCGGTCGCGCTGGTGGCGCCGTCGGGCTCGGGCAAGTCAACGCTGCTGCACATTGCGGGCCTTCTGGAAGCGCCGGATTCCGGCGAGGTCTATGTCTCGGGCGCGCCGACCTCGCAGCTGCCCGACATCGAGCGCACGCAGCTGCGCCGCACCGATATCGGCTTCGTCTACCAGTCGCACCGGCTGCTGCCGGAGTTCTCGGCGCTCGAGAACGTCATGCTGCCGCAGATGATCCGCGGCCTGAAGAAGTCCGAGAGCGTCAAGCGCGCCAAGGAGATCCTGGGCTATCTCGGCCTAGGCGATCGTATCACCCACCGCCCGGCCGAGCTGTCCGGCGGCGAGCAGCAGCGCGTCGCGATCGCACGTGCGGTTGCCAATGCGCCGCGCGTGCTGTTTGCGGACGAGCCGACCGGCAATCTCGACCCCGGCACGGCCGAGCACGTATTCCAGGCCCTGATGCAGCTGGTCAAGGCGACACGCGTGTCGATGCTGATCGCGACCCACAACATGGAGCTCGCCGGCCGCATGGACCGGCGCGTCTCGCTGTCGCACGGCCAGGTGGTCGAGCTCGATTAAAAACCGCGAAAACAACCCCATGCACAGTAGCCAAGTGCTTGGCTGGACTAACGAAAAAATTCGGGCGATGGCGCTCCGCCGCCGCCTCAGGACTCAAGGCCTGATCACCGTCAATTTGAACGGCCCGCCATTGGCCGCGGCATGCGCCACCGCCTTATTGGCGTGGTCGAGGTCGAAGGCCGTGGTCTCGTACTCGTCGAGCCGCAGTAACCCGGTGCGTGCCAGCGCGATCAAGCGAGCCGCCGCATCACGCGGATACATCCAGACGCCATGGATCGTGATGCATTCGCGCATGATCCAGTTGTAGGGCAGCTCCAGGCCTGGACCGCCCTGCATGTTGACGCCGCCCATCAGCACGACGCGGCCATTGGGCCGCACCGTCATGATCGCGGCGCGCACCACCGTCGTGGCGACGGAAGGCGGCATGATATCGAACGCGCAATCGATCGGGTCAGGCGCTGCGCGCTTCATCAGCTCGCGGTCGTCATTCTCGTTGCCCGTCAGCTTCACCGGCCTGACGCGCGCGCCATGGCGACGTACGAGTTCGGCGAGCATCTTATCGTTGCGGCCCGGCGCCACGACATAGGCCGCGCCCATCGCGAGCGCCACGGCCACGGCGGCGCTGCCGAAATTGCCGGTCGCGCCGCTCACGAGCACGCTCTCGCCGGGCTGCAGCTTTGCAGCAAGGAAGCCGCCATAGGGCACGAGCATGGTGCCGAGCACGCTCCATTGCGAGGCCTCCGCTTCGCTGAGTTCGCCGAGCCGCGTCACGTTCTCCGTCGGCACCCTCATCTGCTCGGCGAAGGAGCCGTGGTGAAAATATTTCTGTAGCCGCATGCCGCCTTCGCCGCGCGCGCTCACACCCTGAAGGTGGATGTCGGGAGCGATCGCGTCGTCGCGCGAGCGCACCGTCGGATCGCAGAGCACCCAGTCGCCCACGGACAATTTCGTCGCGTCCGGGCCGATCGCGCGCACGCGGCCGACCCCGCCGGCTCCGGGAATGACGGGCAAGTCCAACGCGTACTTGCGTTCACCGCTGAACACTTCCTTGGAATAGGATAGCACGCGGGTGGCGACGACATCGACGATCACCTCGCCGGTGCCGAGCGCGGGTTCGGGGACGTCCTCGATGACCAGCGGGGATCCGAAAGATTTGAGTACGGCAGCCTTCATGATGTGACCTTCGTTCGCGCCTCATTGTGAGGTGCACGGAATATGCGAGGGCTGTCGCGCGGCAGGAAGGCCTGGTATTATCCTAGTATTGCCCTGTCCCTCCCTCACGGAGCACGTCCATGGCCGACCCCCGCCGCGTCGAATTCGGCGACTTTCTGCGGTCCCGCCGCGAGAAGCTCACGCCAAAAGCGGTCGGACTTCCCTTGAGCTCCAGGCGCCGCACCGCGGGCCTGCGGCGTGAGGAGGTCGCGCAGCTCGCCGGCATTGGGGTCGACTGGTACATCCGCCTCGAGCAGGGCCGTACCGTCAGCCCCTCTGTCACCACCGTCGACGCGCTGGCCCGTGCGCTGCGGCTCAGCAAGGCCGAGCACGCTCACCTGAAGGCGCTGGCACGCGACGGGGATAGGCGTCCATTCACGCGCGAGATCGTGCCGCCGCCGATCCGGCGGATGATCGAAAGCCTGAAGCAACCGGCCTACATCACCGGGCGGCGCTGGGACGTGCTGGCCTGGAACGCGGCGGCCGAGGAGGTTTTTGGCTTCGGCCAGCTGCCGGAGCAGGATCGCAATACGTTGCTGCTCGTGTTGACGAACAAGCAGACGCGAAAGTTCTACGGCGCAGGCTGGACCGAGGTCGCCAAGAGCATGGTGGCGATGTTTCGCGCCACCCACGACGTCTGGGCCGGCGATCCCGCCTTCACCGAGCTGCTGACGCGGCTGCGCCAGGGCAGTCCGGAATTTGTCAAATGGTGGGAGGCGCACGAGATCCGCAGCACCGCCTCGGGCCTCAAGACCATGAACCATCCGACCAAGGGCGTGCTCCGGTTCGAGCACACGAGCTTCCAGGCCAACGACGATCCCGCGCTGAAGCTCGTGATCTATACGCCGGTGCAAAGCGTAGAGGCGTAAGGGCTACACGATGATGGTGCGTTTGCGAGGTATACCCTGGCACGGGCGGCGGGTCGCCCGCCGGGGCAGGGAGTGCAGTGATCCTCGAAGTGCAACTGCCGCGTGGCGGCTACCGGGGCGGCGAGCCGCCACGCGATAGCGCTCCCTACCGCGCAGGGGCGATCGCGACGACCGGGGAGAGAACCAGTGCTGTAATCGCGCGTCCTCCGCTGCTGGCGGTCCGCTCATCGCGTGCCTTTTGGCGCGGCATAAGGACCGGCGCCGATACGCCAGCCGCAGGCGTTTCCTGTTGCGCGTTGGCCGGTCCCAATATCACGAACTGGTGCGGTGTGATCGGAAAGCCCATGACTTCATACGTGGGCAGTTCTGCAGCGTTGGCTCCGACCGTTCCCATCACGAGGGCTGCGGCGGCTGCGATCGACAATCGATTCCACATGATGATCTCCATTGGTAATGGTGGCCCTGACCTCGCGAGCAGACTACCGACCCGCCGCAATGGACCTGTCGGCGCACGCGTGATAAATTCGCAAAATCGTCGGACCGGGTGCTTTTTGCACCCTGAGTACAGGGCCGGCGGATATGGCGAAGGCAAACCTCGCACTTCTCGGCAGTTTCCGGCTCCAGACGGACACCGGAGAGCCCATCCCGTTGGCCACCAAAAAGACGACAGCCCTGCTGGCCTATCTGGCACTGCACCAGGGCGAAGCGCAGGCGCGACCGAAGCTTGCGGCGCTGCTGTGGGGCGACCACGATGAGGTGCAGGCCCGCGACAGTCTGCGACAGGCGCTGAGCCTTTTGCGCAAGGCCTTGTCACACACCTGTCGTACCGCATTGATCGCTCAGGAGGACACCATCCGCCTTGAGCCGGCCGCCCTCGAAATCGATGCAAAGGTGTTCGAGGATCTTATCGCGCGGTCGGGCGTGGCGAACCTGGAGCGGGCCATCGGACTCTATCGTGGCGAATTCCTCGAAGGCTTTCAGGTGTCGGCACCCGAATTTGAAAGCTGGGCAGCGGCGGAACGTCAGCGATTCCGTGAACTCGCGTTGGAAGGCATGGCGAAGCTGCTCGATCATCACCTGTCCGCAGGTGTGATCGAACGCGGCATTCACATCGCGACCCGCCTGCTTGCTGCAGATCCCCTGCAAGAGCGTGTTCATCGCAGCCTGATGGGGCTGTATGCCCGGCAAGGTAGACAGGGCGCGGCGCTTCGCCAATATCGAACCTGCGCCGAACTGCTCTCCAGGGAATTGGGAATTGAGCCCGACGCGCAGACCAAGACATTGTACCGCCATCTCTTGCGAGAGTGGAACCGTACGCAGCCCAAAGCCTCGGTGATACGCAGTTCCGTGCCACAGGGTCCGGTCGGTGAGATCAGCGATCAACTGCCCGGCGCGAAAGGCCTGAACAGAAGCATTCCGCCATCGATGCACGCGAATACCGCGCCGGGTAATCTACCTTTCCAGACAACGAGCTTTCTGGGCCGCGACAGGGATGTCGCCAGAGCCGGCGGGATCCTTTCCAGCGCGCGGCTGGTCACGCTGACCGGCCCCGGCGGGATCGGCAAGACACGGCTCGCACTCCAGCTCGCGGCGACGATGCACGACAACTATCCGGATGGCACATGGCTGGTGGAGCTTGCCGCTTTCGATGATCCCAATGCGACCGGTCACGCCGTCGCCGACGTCTTCGGCATCACGCAACAAGCCGGCAAGACGATCGAGCAAAGTGTCGCCAATGCGCTTGCCGGGCGAAGTCTGCTTCTCATTCTCGACAATTGCGAGCACTTGATCGATGCGGTAGCCAGCCTTGCACGTGAGATCCTATCGACATGTCGGCATGTCAGCCTGCTGGCGACCAGCCGGGAGACGCTGATGGTCGATGGCGAGCGGACCTACCCAGTGCTGCCACTCGAGTGCGGCGACGGAATCGATGCGCCAGCGGTGGAGTTGTTCGTGGAGCGCGCGCGATCCGTGGAACCACACTTCGAACTCAATGGTGACGCTGAGACGATCTGTGAAATATGCCGCCGCCTTGATGGGATTCCCTTGGCCATCGAGCTCGCAGCCGCCCGAACGCGGACAATGAGTCCCTGTCAGATTCGCGATCGCCTGCATGAACGCTTCCGCCTGCTCACCAGCGGGTCGCGACACGTCTCGAAGCGACATCAGACGCTGCGGCACGCCGTCGAATGGTCGTATGACCTTTTGTCGTCATCCGAGCAGGCCGTGCTTTCGCGCGCATCGGTATTTGCCGGAGGTTTCGGGCTGGAGGCTGCCGAGCGCGTCTGTAGCGGCCGCGACATCGCTGCCGCCGATGTTCTCTATCTCCTGGACGCGCTGGTACGAAAATCGCTGCTCGGCACCAAACGGGTCGGGAATGCAGTTCGCTACAGCCAGCTCGAAACGATCAGACAGTTCGCCGAGGAGCGGCTCGCGATGCTGGGGGAAACCGACGTGGTTCGGTGGCGCCATGCGCAATTTTTCGCGGAGGAAGCTGAGACGCACCACAGGATTTGGCGAAGCCCGCAGCAACTAATGGCCTATGCCTGGCTCGATCAGGAGGTGGACAATTTGCGCGCGGCGTTTCGGTGGGCGAGCAGCCAGGATGATATCGATGTTGCGGCCCGAATCGCATCTAGGATCCCGAGCATGGCGGTCCTCCGCGTGCGCAGCGAACCGCTCAATTGGCCGACGGAGATCGTCGATGCGGCACGGCGCGTCGGCCATCGACGGCTGGGCGCTCTGCTGACTTACGCAGCAAAAAGGGCGTGGAACCTGGGACGTGTTCAAGAGGCGACGCTCTACGCCGAGGAAGCGACAGCGCTGATAGGGAATGCCAACTTTGATCCGCCGGTCTGGGCGTTCTCTGTTCTGGCCATGATTGCGTCCCGCCAGGGCAATGCCGAAAGCGCCGTCAAATATGCGCGTGCCGGTGCCGAGCATCCGGCTGACCGGCGCGAGCGGCAATGCCTGGCCACGCTTCCCTTTTACCTGGCAATGGCCGGAGCGCATGAGGAAGCGATGGCGATCGCCGACGACATCGTTGACAAGGTGGCGGCCGCGCGAACGCCAAGTTCGCTTATCGCGGCGCTGTTTTCCAAGGGAAGAGCCTTTAGCAAAGCCAACCCAAGATGTGCCTTGGATGCGTTCGAGAAGGCTCTGGCTCTTGCGAGGACCTCCGGTAATCGCTACTGGGAGATCGTCATCATTCCTGCCGTCGCGGAGTTGCAGGTGCGGAGCGGTGATCCGGTCAAGACGTTGCGAACCCTGCCGCGAATGCTCGAAATCTGGGGCCAATCAACAGAGATAGGTCTTGCGACCCTCACGACCGCCACCCTGATTCTGCTGTTTGAGCGGCTGGGATACCCGACGGTCGCCGCTACCCTCAGCGGCGCCCTTTCCCAAATGATCCCCGCCACCGGCTTCTTCCAGGAACTGCCTGACATCCTCACCCGCGTTCGCCATGTGTTAGGTGACGCGGCCTTCGCGGAGGCCGAGCGGCGTGGTGCCGCGATGACTCACCGCGAGATGGTCGATTATGCGGCCAGTCAGGTCCAGCACGCGCTGGCCGCGATGGGCGCGTCCAATGCCCGTGCTTAGACCGCGCTGCCAAGCGCCGATGTGAGATGGGCGATCTTATCAGAGCCTTGGGCCACGGCCTGATCGGCCCGAAGAATCCGCATGCGTGAAGCTGCAATTTCCGCACCGTGTTCGCCGGATTCACCGGGCCGCTTCGAAACGGCCAGCAGCGCCCGTTTCATTTACTGCGTCGGCAGTGCCGAAACGCGAGATGACGCTGCATTCCCAGAGAAGATCTCCTCGACTTCGAGACGCATGGTGTCGCGGCATTCGCACGCCACTGCAGCGAGCCGCGATGAGTCGACCTCGATTTCGCCTCGCCGTTCCGATCTGATCGCTCCGGAAGCACGCAGATTGCGCATCAGAAGTGTCACCGTCGTTCGCCGTACGCCCAGTATTTGCGAAAGCGCCTCCTGGGTGAGCGGCAGGGTGTCTTGGTCGATGCGGTCGCGAAGTTGGAGCAGCCAGCGTGCCATGCGGGCCTGGACCGGATGCAGCGCATTGCAAGCCCCGCCAACTTGCAACTGTATCAGCATCGCCTTGAAGTGCATCTGGACCGCATGCCGGATCGCGGGACTCCGGCTGAAGGCGGCATGGAATCGCGCTGCGGGAATCCGCGAGGCGGTCCCCGCAGCACGAACGACGGCGGTTACGACAGCAGGGGACGGCCCCAGCACGGAAAGCGTGCCCACTGCTCCCTCGCGTCCTATTGCGGCGCTTGCGACCGTCTGCCCATTCGCCGTGTCGATCATGACCGTAACGGCGCCACTATGAGGGAAGAAGACGTACTCGGTATGGTCACCCGCCCGCGAGACGACCGCGTCCCGATCGAGCGTAACCATCTCTAGCTCGGGTGCCAGCAGATCGAGGTCCGCAGCCGGCAGTGCTGCCAGAAGCCGGTTAGCAACTCCGCTGGGAAGCATCACTGCAGCTCGCCGCAAACCATCCGCCGCATCGCATTTCGAGCGGTATAGGGAGAGAGCCTCAAACTTTGTTTGAATCTGCCTACGCCTTGCGCCGCGAACTCCAATTCAGCTGCGAAAGCTCTCAATCGCAAAAACAAGCTCCAAACACGCGACCGGACGCGAATATTCTTGGATCGCAAGATCTTTGACGAATTAAATCCAGTGCCATGCTGACACAATTGCAAAATGCGTATTGGTAACACCATAAGGAGTTCCAATTTCGCGGCGCGGCAAAGGGGGCTGGCGATGCCGGAACTACATCACGCAGGGCATCGAACGCATGATGTGTGCTGCGTAGCTGGGCAATGACGGTTGACGTAGGCTGCCGGATAAGGCGCGCACCCTGCGCGGGCTGTTCCCTGAAGACGCGTGAACGGCGCCAGTGTGGTGCGCGTCTGCTCACGGAGAGGCGGATCAAGGATTTGACCGCAACCACTGCGAAAAAGCCCGGATGGTCCGTGCGCGCGGATGGCTTGGCTTACTGACCACATGGAAGCCGTAGCCAGGCAAGCTCAACTTGAACGCCTTCACGAGCGTACCAGCGGCGAGGTCGTGTGCCACGAGCACGTCACTGAAAATCCCGACTCCCTGTCCGGCAATCACCGCCTCGATTGCGTGCAGTTCCTCCCGGAAGCTCAGATGCTGCATGTCCTTGAATTGGGGCACCTCGCGCCACCTGCGCTGAGCTGCGGCGAGCCATCTCTGCCATGTCGGCGGCTCACGATCGGCGGGCGACCAATAGGAGTGGATCAGAACGTGGTTCGCAAGATCGATTGGTCGCTTCAGGCGCTCCATTGCAAGCAAACGCGGACTGCAGACCGGCCAGAACGTATCGCTGAAGAGATCATCGACGATTCCGTCTGCCGGCCGTGCCCGGCTGGTCGCATAGCGAATGGCGACATCGCCATCTCCGGCCTGCAGATCGAGCACTGAATCTGTGCCGATGACTTCCAGCGGCACGTCGGGGTGCAGCTTCCGCCATAGGGGCAAGCGGGGCACGAGCCAGCGGCTGGCGAAAGCATTGGTTGTCGTCACACGGAGAGGCTGCTGGTCTCGTTCCTGCTTGACGGCCGCAATGGCCGCGGCAAACGCCTCAAGTCCGCCGCGAATGGCGGGGAAGAGCCGCGCGCCGGCATCGGTCAACGAAAGCGGCCTTGGTCTGCGCCGGAACAGAGCCCGACCGCAATAATGCTCGAGCAACCCGATCTGGTGGCTGATCGCCGTTGGGGTCACGCCGAGTTCTGCCGCAGCTTTCTTGAAGCTGAGATGGCGGGCAGCGGCCTCAAACGCGCGAAGCTCAATCAGCGGCGGCAGCTTGTGCATGCCGCCAGTCTAGGTGAAATCATTTCATCGTCACCTGAATTCTTCGGATTTGCTCCGAGACAGCCCTCGGCCGAGGATGTGGCGGATCAAGCTGAGGAGATCGTGTCATGTCATCCATCGCATCTGTCGCCAGCGCTGCCGCCGATCTAAACGCCTCCTTCGGAGGACAACTCCTCAAGCCAGCGGACGAGGGCTACGAGGAGGCGCGAAAGGTCCACAACGGGCTGATCGACAAACGGCCAGCATTGATCGCCAGGTGCCGCAGCGTGGCTGATGTCGTCGATGCGGTCGCCCTTGCGACCAAGCTCGGCCTTGAGGTCGCAGTTCGCGGCGGCGGTCATAATGTAGCAGGGCGCGCAACCATCGACGGCGGGATCATGATCGACCTCTCGCCCATGAAGGGCGTGCGGGTCGATCCTGTCGGCAAGACCGTCTGGGCGCAGGGCGGGGTCACCTGGGCCGAGCTCAATCGCGAAACGCAGCTTCATGGGCTTGCGGTCACCGGTGGCGTGGTCTCGACCACCGGGATTGCTGGTCTGACCCTTGGCGGAGGACTGGGCTGGTTGATGGGCAAGTACGGCCTAGCACTGGATAATCTGCGGGCCGTCGAACTTGTCACTGCCGACGGCAAGGTCTTGCGGGCCAGCAAGCAAGAGGAGCCCGATCTGTTCTGGGCCCTCCGCGGCGGCGGCGGAAACTTCGGGATCGCCACCGGTCTCGAATACGATCTTCATTCGGTCGGACCAATCGTCACCGGCGGCCCGATCGTTCATCCCATCGAACGCTCCCGTGATGTGCTCGAATTCTTCCGGAGCAGCACGCGATCGCTCGCGGACGAGCACATGCTGAACGCATCCCTGACGCATGCGCCAGACGGATCCGGCACGGAGGTCGCAGTCCTGGTCACCAGCCACTGCGGTCCGGTGACCGATGCCGAACGAGCGGTGCGGCCGCTGAAAGAATTCGGAACGCCGATCCTGGATGCAGTCGGGCCGATGCCCTATTGCGAGCTCAACCGCATACTCGACGCCAACTATCCGAAAGGCGCCTTCAACTATTGGAAATCGAACTTCCTGACGGAGCTGAGTGATGGCGCGATTGCAACCATGATTGAATGTTTCGCGCGCTGCCCGACACCCATGGGACAGTTCCTCGTCGAGCACGTCCACGGCGCGGCGGCCCGCGTCGATGCCGGGGATACGGCATTTCCGCATCGGCAGGAGGGCTACAATTTCCTGATTCTCACGCAGTGGATGCATCCCAGCGATAGCAGCCGCTGCATCTCCTGGACGCGCGAGACCTATGAAAGGATGCGGCCCTTCTTTGCCTCCGGCCGCTATGTCAATTATCTCGACGATGACGAGACGGGCGATCCTGTCGCTGCCGCCTATGGACCGAACTACCGGCGTCTGCAGCGGATCAAGGCCAAGTATGACCCGACGAACTTCTTCCGCATGAACCAGAACATCCGGCCACTGGCGTGATTTCCAGGTGAGGATTTCGTTCGTCACGCCAGACGATCGATGATCTGAAGGAGCCGATCGCAGGAGGCCTCGATCCTCTTGAGCGGAGACGTTGCGACCCCGAGCAACAGTCCTGGGCGCACTGAGCGCTTCGCCGCATACCAGAGCGATAGTGGCGTGGGCGCCAGTCCAAGCGGTGCTGCTTCCCTGGCGATGGCCAGATCGGGTGCTCCTTCCGGCAACCGAAGGACCGCCGCCAATCCGGCAATCGCAACGTTTGCAGTGCGCGGACGAAGGTATTTCAGCAATGCATCGCCTTGCGCTGCGTAGACCCGCTTGGTGCGCCGAAGATGCCGGAGATAATGGCCGTCGCGGATGAAATCGGCCATCGCGAGCTGCACCGCGGGTCCAGGCGCCGGCGCGAGGCACGCCGCAACTTCGGCAAATCGCGACGCCAGAGCGGCCGGTGCAACGACAAAGCCCAGACGGAGAGCTGGCGTCACGGTCTTGCTGAAAGAGCCGATGTGAATGACGCGGCCGGCGCGGTCGAGCGATGCCAGCGCCGGCGTCGCCCGGCCCTTGAGCTGAAGCTCGCTCAGATAGTCATCCTCGATCACCCACGCCTTGCTTTGCGCAGCCCAGTCGAGCAGGCGTGAGCGCCGCACAAGTGACAATGTCGATCCGAGCGGTGCCTGCTGGCCTGGCGTCACGACGACCAGCGCGGCATCAGGAGCATGTTTCAGTCCGAAATCGACGTCGACACCGTCGGCGTCAACCGGGATCGGCGCGATCGATAATCGCGCAAGCTCGAGACCGTGCCGGGTGAACGGAAAGCCCGGGTCCTCCAACCAGGCCTTCTTCTGCTCGAGTCCGAGGACACGGAGCGCCAGGCCAAGGCCGCCGCTGAAACCGCCGGTGACGATGATCTGGGAAGGCGCGCATTCGATCCCGCGCGCCAGCGCAAGGTAGGCGGCGATCTCGCGCCGCAGCGCCAGCTCGCCGCGCGGGTCAGGGTAGATCGCCGGCGCGCTCACCTCAATCCGGACCGCCTGCGCGCGCATCCGCGCCAGCAGCGTCGCAGGAAGGGTCTCCTGCGCAGGCACGCCCATCTGGAAGATCGCCGGCCCCGCCGTGAGCTCCTGGTACATCTCCATGAACGAGCCGGGGGCCGGGGCCTTGTCCCGCCGCACCGGCAAGGACAGCCGCTCCGCGACATGTGTTCCAGTCGCGCGGGCCGCGACGATCAGTTGGGCGGATGAGAGCTTTTCGTACGCGACGCGCACGGTGCCGCGCGCGACGCCGAGCTGGGCGGCCAGATCCTGCCAGGAGGGCAGGCGCGCGCCCGGGGCGAGCACGCCGCTCTCGATGGCGGTCCTGATTCCCCTGTGGATCTGCTCGGCCAGCGGCGTCTTCGCAGATCGATCGAGCTTCAGATGCAGCGGCCTGGTCATGCCTGCGTGGTACACGATTTTTGTGTATTCTTGGTGCTTTTTTATGGACCATGGCAGGGGCACCTAAGGGGCAACGGGGAGCGTTCATCCCCTCCGGTCATCAAGGAGAAAGCAAATGACCGAACGTCTCAACTACAACCACATCGCGCCGGCAGGCACGAAGGCACTTGGCGGCGTCTACGGCTACGTCATGCAGAGCGGGCTTCCCGCGACGCTGGTCACCCTGGTCTATCTCCGCGTGTCGCAGATCAACAACTGCGCCTATTGCCTCGACATGCATACGCGCGACTTGCTGAAGAGCGGCGTGAAGATTGAAAAGCTCGCGCTGGTCCAGGCGTGGGCCGAGGCCGGCAATCTCTTCGACGAACGCGAGCGCGCCGCTCTTGCCTGGGCCGAGACTGTCACCCGCGTCGCCGAGACCAACGTTCCGGATGTAGCCTATCAAGCCGCCCGCAAGGTCTTCAGCGAGCGCGAGCTGGTCGATCTCACCATCGCGATCAGCCTGATGAATGCGTACAATCGCATGTCGATCAGCTTCCGAAAGACGCCACAGGCTGCGCTCGAGAATGCAGCCTGACCGCGAAGGGCATCAGCCGAAAGGAAAGCAGGAGCCTGAAAATGACGAGCGTGATTTCCGGCGTCAAGATTCCCGACAGCCAATTGGCGCGCGAGGCCACCGAGCTGGTGCGCAGTTACGAAGACGAGATGTTGTTCAACCATTCGGTTCGCGTCTACGTGTTCGGCGCGATCAAGGGGCTGCGTCAGAAGCTGAAGTTCGATTCCGAGCTGCTCTATGTCGCGGCGCTGTTTCACGATCTCGGCCTCGTCGATCACTACCACACCGAGACCAAGCGGTTTGAGGTCGACGGCGCCGACGCGGCGCGCGACTTTCTGCAGGCGCGCGGCATTGCCGAGCCACAAGCCGACCTGGTCTGGGAAGCAATCGCGCTGCACACCACCCCCGGCATTCCGCAATATATGAGACCAGAGATCGCGCTCACCAACGCGGGCGTCCTGGTGGACGTCGTGGGCGTTGGATTTGACGAGTACACGCCGGAGCAGCGCGACCAGGTGATCTCAGCGTTTCCGCGCGGCGACTTCAAGAACGAGTTCTTGAAGGTGTAGACCTGCTCGGCGCTGAAGAAGCCGCAGACGACGTTCGGGACGGTCAACTTCGACTACATCGAAGATCACGATCCGAGCTTCCGCAAGCCGAACGCGTGCACGCGCATCCGCAACACGCCTTGGCAAAGCTGAGGAGACGCAGCCGCTACGCCACAGGATAAGTGGCTGCAGCCGAACGGTTTTGATCATCCGGTGCCAACGGCGGTGCGCTCGGGCGGCGAGGGACAGTTTGTTTCTTCGGTAAAAAGTACGGGTTCACGACGCAACTCGCGGAGCGCCCGACGGCGAGATATCGGCACTGCGCAAGCGAGCCGTAGCGGCAGTCGAAATAGCCGACGGGGCCGTAGATCTGCATGCAGACCGGATAGCTCGGATCATAGGTCTGCGCGTGCGCAGCTCCGCTTGCCGGGAGCATGCCGGTGAGGGCGAGCATCAGTGCGGCGCGGCGCATCTCAGCGCGGCAGGAAATAGCCTGGCGTCTGCGCGCGCGGACGATTTTGATACGCGTATGGATCGTCGCTCTGTCCGGCGAAATACGGATTGGCGATGCAGGTCAGCGCGCGACCGGACGCGCTCACTTGACACTGCGCGTAGGTGTCGAACCTGCAATTGCTCAGTCCCGGCCATTCATCACCAGTGAGGCAGAACGGATGATTTTTGCCGAATGCACGCGCGGGCGTGCTTGGAATTGATGCGAGTGCAAATGTGATCAATGCGAGCGAAAGTGTGGCGACAATAGGATGAGGAACTCGACCGCGCATTTCGATTCTCCAATCACGCGAATGTGCGCGCGACGTTGTTACGCGCGCGTGCAGTTTATGTCGTGTAGTCGACATTGGAACTCATGAAAACTCTTGTTTCAAAGGGTTTCCGCACACACGCCGATAAACATTCGTTAATCAGCGAGGTCCTTTCGACCGAACTGTTGCGTCGTGGTTACAGCAATTCCGTCGATCGCTGTTATGACGACAGTTACGGCCCGGGGGCCTCTGAAGAAACTGGAACGGGAATCAAATGAAAAAGAATTTGTTGCTCGCCGCTGTCAGCCTGATCGCGCTCAGCGCGGCTGCGCCGGCGCTGGCTGCTGACCTCGCGGCGCGGCCGTACACCAAAGCTCCGCCGGCGGCGATCGCTGCCGTTTACGACTGGAGCGGCTTCTACATCGGCATCAACGGCGGCGGGGGTTCGTCGCACGTGACCTGGGATTTCGTTGGCGTTGGTCGCGAAGGCTCGCACGATGCGACCGGCGGCACGGTCGGTGGCCAGATCGGCTATCGCTGGCAGTCGGGCCAGTGGGTGTTCGGCGTGGAAGGCCAGGGCAACTGGGCCGACTTCTCCGGCGACAATCTCAGCGCGCTGTTCGCCACTCGCAACCGCACCAAGATGGATGCGTTCGGCCTGATCACCGGCCAAGTCGGTTATGCCTGGAACAACGTCCTCATCTACGTGAAGGGCGGTGCGGCCGTGGTCAGCGACAAGTACGAGATCTACGACGTGGCCGGCCCGCTGCTCGCTTCGACCAGCCAAACCCGCTGGGGTGGCACCGTCGGTGCTGGCCTGGAGTACGGCTTCGCTCCGAACTGGTCGGTTGGCGTCGAGTACAACCACATCTTCCTGTCCGACAAGGACGTGACCTTCGCCGGTTTCGCCGGCACGGAGCGCATCCGTCAGGACGTCGACATGGGTCTCGTGCGCCTGAACTACAAGTTCGGCGGCCCGATGGTGGCTCGCTACTAAGACAGATCGCTCCACGCGAGCGGCTGACGAAAGCCCCGGCTTCGGCCGGGGCTTTTTTGTCGTTTGCATTCAGCGAGTTAACCATCGCTTTTCGAGGTTGTCCGCCGCGCTTGACTCCTTAGAACAAACTGAGAACAATGTTCTCCATACGTTCCAACAAGGGAGCAAGCCATGTTCAGGGTTTTCGTGGAAGAAGCCGCCGCGCTGGCGTCCATCACGCTGTTCGTCGGGATGATCGCGATCTGGGCGCAGGTGATTCCGCAGCTCTGATTGCTCAGCTCAGGCCAGGTCGGGTTGGGGAAAAGCGGGACGAGGCGGCGAAGCGGCCGCTCCGGCGTGGACTCTGGCGGCGCGAGACCCCACCATTGTGAGGCGAGTCGGCCGAGCAAGTGCATGATGCCTTGAGGAGTCGGCGACCGCTCCATCTCATCTGCAAGAGGCCGTCACGCGACCATGCCGAGCGCCGGATTTGTCCACCTTCACGTTCACTCGGCCTATTCGCTGCTCAAGGGCTCGATCAAGATCGCCAAGCTTGCCGAGCTTGCGAAGAAGGATCACCAGCCCGCGCTGGCGCTGACCGATACCGACAATCTGTTCGGTGCGCTGGAGTTCTCCGACAAGATGGCGGGCTCCGGCATCCAGCCGATCGTCGGCTGCGAGCTGGCAATCGACTTCGGCGATCAGGATCCCAATGCGCGCAACGCGATGGGGCCGTCGCGCGTGGTGTTGCTGGCCGCGCAGGAGCGCGGCTATCGCAGCCTGATGCGGCTGAACTCGCGCGCATTCCTGGAATCGCCAGACAGCCATGCTCCGTTCATCAAGTTCGACTGGCTCGAGGGCGAAACCGAGGGGCTGATCGCGCTGACCGGCGGACCGGACGGGCCGATCTCGCTGGCGCTTGCCGGCGGTATGGCCGACCTCGCGGCGACGCGCTGCGAGCGTTTGGCCAAACTTTTCGGCGACCGCCTCTACATCGAATTGCAGCGCCACAACACCGACAAGGAACGGCGCGTCGAAAGCGGCTTGATCGACATCGCCTATGCGCAGGGCCTGCCGCTGGTCGCGACCAACGAGCCGTATTTCGCCGCGACCGACGACTACGAGGCGCATGACGCGCTGCTCTGCATCGCCGGCGGGCGGCTGATCGCCGAGACCGAGCGCGAGCAGCTCACGCCGGATCATCGCTTCAAGACGCGCGCCGAGATGGCGGTGCTGTTCGCCGACATTCCGGAGGCATTGGCCTCGACGGTGGAGATCGCCGAGCGCTGCTCGTTCCGGCCGATGACGCGCAAGCCGATCCTGCCGTTCTTCACGGTCGGCGCCGCCTCGAGCTCGGATGCGGCCGCGGTCGAGGCCGCCGAACTGAAGCGGCAGGCGGAGGAGGGGCTCGCCAAGCGCCTGCATGTCCACGGCCTGTCGCAGGGCACGACGGAAGAGACCTACGCCAAGCGGCTCGCCTTCGAGCTCGACGTCATCACCCGCATGAAATACGCGGGCTACTTCCTGATCGTGTCCGACTTCATCAAATGGGCGAAGTCGCAAGGCATTCCGGTCGGGCCGGGCCGCGGCTCCGGCGCCGGCTCGCTGGTTGCCTGGGCGCTGACGATCACCGACCTCGATCCGATCAAGTTCGGCCTGCTGTTCGAGCGCTTCCTCAATCCGGAACGCGTCTCGATGCCGGACTTCGACATCGACTTCTGCCAGGACCGCCGCGGCGAGGTGATCAGTTACGTGCAGCAGCGCTACGGCCGCGATCAGGTCGCACAGATCATCACCTTCGGTACGCTGCAGGCGCGCGGCGTGCTGCGCGACGTCGGCCGCGTGCTGCAAATGCCCTATGGCCAGGTCGACAAGCTGACGAAACTGGTGCCGCAGAATCCGGCCGCGCCGGTGACGCTTGCCGCCGCGATCGAGAGCGAGCCGAAGCTGCAGGCGTTCCGCGACGAAGACCCGGTGGTGGCGCGCGCCTTCGACATCGCCCAGCGCCTGGAAGGCCTGACGCGCCACGCCTCGACCCACGCGGCCGGCATCGTGATCGGCGATCGTCCCCTGAGCGAGCTCGTGCCGCTCTACCGCGATCCCAAATCCGACATGCCGGTGACCCAGTTCAACATGAAATGGGTCGAGCCCGCAGGTCTCGTGAAGTTCGACTTCCTCGGCTTGAAGACGCTCACCGTGCTCGACGTCGCCTGCAAGCTGCTCAAGCCGCGCGGCATCGATGTCGATCTCGCCACGCTGCCGATCGACGATGCCGAGAGTTACCAGATGCTGGCGCGCGGCGACGTGGTCGGCGTGTTCCAGGTTGAAAGCCAGGGCATGCGGCGGGCGCTGATCGACATGCGGCCGGACCGTTTCGAGGACATCATCGCGCTGGTCGCGCTGTATCGACCGGGTCCGATGGCGAACATCCCGACCTATTGCGCGCGCAAGCACGGCGACGAGGAGCCGGAATATCTGCATCCCGTGCTGGAGCCGATCCTGAAGGAGACCTTCGGCGTCATCATCTACCAGGAACAGGTGATGCAGATCGCGCAGGTGATGTCGGGCTATTCGCTCGGCGACGCCGACCTCCTGCGCCGCGCCATGGGCAAGAAGATCCGCGCCGAGATGGACAAGCAGCGCGACATCTTCGTCGCGGGCGCGGTGAAGAACGGCGTGCCGAAAGGGCAGGCCGAGACCATCTTCGAGCTGCTCGCAAAATTCGCCGACTACGGCTTCAACAAGAGCCACGCGGCGGCCTATGCGCTGGTGTCCTACCACACCGCCTATATGAAGGCGCATTATCCGGTGGAGTTCATCGCGGCGTCGATGACGCTCGATCTGAACAACACCGACAAGCTCTCCGAATTCCGCTCAGAGGCGCAGCGCCTCGGCATCAAGGTCGAACCGCCCAACATCAACCGGTCGGGCGCCACCTTCGAGGTCGGCGAGAACACGATCTACTACGCGCTCGCCGCGCTCAAGGGCGTCGGTATCCAGGCGATAGAGCAGATCATCGCGGAGCGCACCCGAGGCGGCCTGTTCACCTCGCTCGCCGATTTCGCCGCGCGCGTCTCGCCGCGCGCGATCAACAAGCGCATCATCGAAAGTCTCGCCGCCGCCGGCGCCTTCGATACGCTGGAGCCGAACCGGGCGCGCGTCTTTGCCGGTGCCGATTCGATCCTCGCCGCCTGTCAGCGCGCGCACGAGGCCGCGACCATCGGCCAGAACGACATGTTCGGCAGCGCAGCCGATGCGCCGACCATCATGCTGCCGCAGGTCGACCCGTGGCTGCCGGCCGAGCGGCTGCGCCGCGAATACGACGCGATCGGCTTCTTCCTGTCGGGACATCCGCTCGACGATTACGCCACCGTGCTGAAGCGGCTGCGGGTGCAGAGCTGGGCCGAGTTCTCGCGCGCGGTGAAGACCGGCGCCACCGCCGGCAAGGTCGCCGCCACCGTGGTCTCGCGCATGGAGCGTCGTACCAAGACCGGCAACAAGATGGGTATCATGGGGCTGTCTGATCCCACGGGCCACTTTGAGGCGGTGCTGTTCTCCGAAGGCCTTGCGCAATATCGCGACGTGCTGGAGCCGGGCGCGGCCGTGCTGCTCCAGCTCGGCGCCGAGCTTCAGGGCGAGGACGTCCGCGCCCGCGTGCTGCATGCCGAGCCGCTCGATGACGCCGCGGCCAAGACGCAGAAGGGCCTGCGCATCTTCCTGCGCGACACCAAGCCGCTGGACTCGATCGCCAAGCGTCTCGCCGGGCCCGACATGGCCGCTTCGAACGGCGCCGCGCCAAAAGTCGGCAGTCCCGGCATCGCGCCGCGCTCGAATGGCGACGGCGATGTCTCGCTGGTGATGATGCTCGACCTCGAGACCGAGGTGGAGATGAAGCTGCCCGGCCGCTTCAAGGTCTCGCCGCAGATCGCCGGCGCAATCAAGGCGGTCGCGGGCGTTGTCGACGTGCAGCAGCTCTGACACCCGGTCCACGCAAGCCACGCAGTGGCCGTCGGATGTTGTTGCAACCTGTCGCTGATCCGAGCTAGCCTGCATCCAGGGGATTGAACTGGGGTGTGCGATGCTGCGACGGGGCACGTTGTTGATGGCCGTTGGCGCGATGCTGGTGGGCTGTGTCAGCGATCAGGTTGGAACCGACTTTGCGTCTGTAACAAAAAAGGTCGGCCCCCCGCGCGCCGGGCATTCACGCGTCGTCCTGCTCCAGGACAAGAGGAATGGCCTCAGCATGGCCATCTGTGCCTGCGAGGTGAAGCTCGATGGTGCGCCGCTCGGTAAAATCGTGGCGGGGAAATATGCCTATGCCGATCGGCCGGCGGGTCGCCACGAATTGCTGGTGACGGAGCTGATGTTTCCGGGCGACACCAAGCGCGAGATCGTGATGGAAGCCGGCCGGACGCATTTCTATCTCATCAAGAGCAGCCCCAGGCACGATGCTGCCACCGGCGGAGCGGTGCTCGGCGGGCTGGTCGGGCTTGCAGCCGTTTCCATCGCGACCGCCGGTGAGGCGAATCCCGGGCCAGCCGAGCTCGTGCCGCTCGACGAGGCGACCGCGCGAACGAAGCTCGCCGAGTTGCAGGCGGTGGAGTGAGGTAACACTAGAGATCCTCGACCTGATCGCGCGGCGTAGGGATCTGAAGGAGCCTCGCGGCCTTTCGAGCTGACGTGAGGCTGACCTCGAGCTGACGCTCGCTGCGGCGTGGCCATGCCGCCGCCTCAATCCGAGCCTTTCGTTCAAGCGCCGTTCAGGCGGCCGCGCGCCTGATGCGCGGTGACATATCTCAACGACAAAAACGGGCAAGCAAGCCATGCGTGGGACGCTCAGAGCCTTCATCTGCCTTCTGCTGCCGATCGTGGCCCTTGCCGCCGGCGTGCCGGACCAGGCGCGTGCGCAGCAGCAGGAAAAGCGCATTGCACTCGTGGTCGGCAACGGCGCCTATGCCAAGTCGCCGCTGGCAACGACGGCCAATGATGCCGGCCTGATCGCGCAGACGCTCCAGGCCGCCGGCTTCGACGTGGTCGGCGCGCGCGATCTCGACGGCGACACGCTGCGCAAGAGCTTGCGCGATTTCATTCAGAAGGCCCAGGCTTCGGGACCGGGCACCGTTGCGATGATCTATCTTGCCGGCTACGGCGTGCAGCTGGCCGGCGAGAATTATTTCATCCCGGTCGATTCCAACATCACCCGCGACACCGACATACCAACCGAGGCCCTGCGCATCAGTGACTATGCGCGCCAGCTCGCGTCCATTCCGCTCAAGGCCAACATCGTCGTGCTCGACGCGGCCCGCGCGCAGCCCTTCATCGAGGGCGGTCAGCCGATCGCGAGCGGCCTGGCGCTGGTCGAGCCCGAGGCGAACATGCTGATCGCCTTCAACGCCGCGCCCGGCACGGTGGCGCCGGAGGAGCCGGGGCCTTACGGCATCTATGCGCAGTCGCTCGCCGAGATGATCCGCACCGGCGGCCTGCCGCTGCCCGAGGTGTTCGATCGCGTGCGCCTGCGCGTCAACGAGGCCTCCAAGGGCGCGCAGGTGCCCTGGAACGAGCAGAAGATCTCGGCGCAATTCTCGTTCTTCGAGCGTGGGCCCGACGCGCCGCCGCCCGAGGCTGCGCCCGACCAGGTCGCCGCGATCCGGAGCAAGCCGATCCGCGATCTCGGCGTGCAGGATGCCTATGCCGCCGCGCTCGAGCGCGACACGCTGCCGGCCTATGAGGAGTTTCTCGCGGCCTATCCCGGCGATCCGCTCGCCAAGCGTGTGATGGCGATCGTCGCCGCACGCCGCGAAGCCATCACCTGGCGACGGACCTATCGGACCGACACGCCGGAGGCCTATTGGTCGTATCTGCGCCGCTATCCACGTGGCCCGCATGCGGCGGATGCGCGCCGACGCCTGGCGATCCTCACCGCGCCGGCCGAGCCGCCGCCGACCTTCGCGATGATCGACTACGACGTGCCGCCACCGCCGCCGGAGGAGGTGGTCTATGTGGATCGTCCCGTGCTGTATTTCAGCGATCCCGATTTCGGCTTCGCGCCGCCACCGCCGCCGCCGGTCTACTATCTGCCGCCGCCGCCGCCGGATTTCGTTGTGCTGCCGCCGCCGCTGCCGGTGGTCGGCCTGTTCGTGCTGCCGCAGCCGGTGTTCGTGCCGATCCCGGCATTCTACAGTCCGCCGATCTATGTCGCGCCGCCACCGAACAACATCATCTTCAACAACATCCACAACACGACCGTCATCAACACCGTGATCAACCGCCCGCCGGCGCCGCCGCCGGCCGCGGGGCCGGCGCCCGGACCGGGCAATCTGGCGCCGGCCGTTGCCGGCCGTGCCACGCCGGCAGGTCCCGCCCTGCCGCAGGCGGTCACACAACGCGCCGCGCTGATCCAGCAAGGCAAGGCGCCGATGCCGCCGAGCGCGACGATCCAGCCAACGGCGAGACCGGGTCTCGCGACACCGGCTCCGGCCAATGTCGCTCCTGCCATGACCGCGCAGCCGCCGGCTGCGGCCAAGCTGCCGCAGGCCAACACCTTGCCTGGAGCGGCAGCTCCCGGCAGCCCGCCGGCCCGAGCGGGGGCGGCGCCCGGCGCCGTCACGCCGAACGGCACACCCGGTCCGACCGCGACCGCTCCCGCGGGCAACGCTCCTGCCGCGAGACCGCCAGCGCAAGCGCCGACCAAGCTGCCGCAGGCCAATACGCTGCCGATGCCCGGAACCCCTGGCGGACCGCCGGCGCCGGCCGGGCCAGGGGCCGCGCCCGGCACAGTCCCGTCTCATGGCAGACCCGCTGCGACCGCCACGGCGCCCACCGGCAACGTCCCGCCGGCGCAGCCGAACGCGGCAACCGCAACGGCGCCCAATCAACCGCCGGCTTCTGGAAATGCGACGAGCCCTTCCGCGGGCCTGCCCAGGCCGCCGGGGACCGCGACCTCGCCTGCGCCTGACCTGCGCGGCAGGCCGGCCGGGCTCCAGCCGGGCGCCTTGCCGCCGCCGAGCGCGGCCACTGGCAAGCCGGCCGCCCCGACCACGGTCAAACCCGCGACAGCTCCGCCGCCGCCAGTGGCTGCGCGGGCACCGTCCGGAGTGCAGGAACATCGGCCAGCGCCACCGACGCCGCAGGCCGCCAGGCCCGGCGCACCGCCGCCGCATCCTCAGGCCCTGGCGAGACCGACGCCGCCGCCTCCGCCCCGGGTTGCACCACCCGCGCCGCCGCGGGCGGCACCTCCGCCAGTGGCTGTGGCGCGGCCGGCGCCACCGCCGCCCGTTGCCCGACCGGCGCCGCCGCCTGCGATGGCGCGGCCGGCACCGCCTCCGCCTCCGATCGCACGGCCTGCGCCGCCGCCACCGCCGGTTGCGCGGCCGGCGCCGCCGCCGATGGCCGCCGCACCGCATGCGGCACCGCATGCGCCTCCACGGCCGGCCGGCCCGCCACCAAAGAGCTGCCCGCAGGGCCAGCCGAAGTGCTAGGAGGCTCAAGGGCAGGGGACGCCGGGAAGCGACAGCCGGCGTCCCGGACGGTCCCTTATTTCCTTGCTTCTGGCGGAAATGGCGCTATATAGCGCGCCATCTCACACGGAAACATGGCTCACAAGGCCGTCCGGTGGCAGCCGGGGCGAGAACGCTCCGTTTTGCTCACACGTTTCCGGAGGAACCAACCGGAGAACTAGAACGATGGCGCTACCCGACTTCACCATGCGTCAGCTGCTCGAAGCTGGCGTGCACTTCGGCCACCAGGCCCACCGCTGGAATCCGAAAATGGCTCCGTTCATTTTCGGCACCCGCAACAACATCCACATCGTCGACCTCGCCCAGACCGTGCCGATGCTGCACCAGGCCCTCCAGGCCGTCAGCGACACGGTGGCCAAGGGCGGCCGCATCCTGTTCGTCGGCACCAAGCGCCAGGCTCAGGACGGCGTCGCCGACGCGGCCAAGCGCTGCGCGCAGTATTTCGTCAATTCGCGCTGGCTCGGCGGCACGCTGACCAACTGGAAGACGATCTCGGCCTCGATCAAGCGCCTGCGTCACCTCGACGACGTGCTCTCGGGCGGCGAAGCCAATTCCTACACGAAGAAGGAGCGTCTGACGCTTCAGCGCGAGCGCGACAAGCTCGACCGCTCGCTTGGCGGCATCAAGGACATGGGCGGTCTGCCCGACCTGATCTTCGTGATCGACACCAACAAGGAAGACATCGCGATCCAGGAGGCCCAGCGGCTCAACATCCCGGTCGCCGCGATCGTCGACACCAATTCGGACCCGAAGGGCATCACTTATGTGGTCCCCGGCAATGACGACGCCGGCCGCGCCATTTCGCTGTACTGCGATCTCATTGCGCGCGCGGCGATCGACGGCATCTCGCGCGCGCAGGGTGATTCGGGCATCGACATCGGCGCCTCGGCCCAACCGGTTGCCGAAGAGCTGCCGGCGCCCTCGTCGAGCGGCTTCCAGGGCCTTGCAGGTCCCCGCGGCACCGCCGACGACCTCAAGAAGCTCCCGGGCGTGTCGGGTGCGATCGAGAAGAAGTTCAACGACCTCGGCATCTTCCACTATTGGCAGCTCGCCGAGCTCGACCACGACACCGCGCACACGATCGGCGAAGAAGTCGGTCTGCCGAGCCGCGCGGATGCCTGGGTGGCCAAGGCCAAGGCGCTGACCGCGGAAGCGGAATAGTCAAAAAGAGCGATGGGTTGGCCGGATAGGATCCGGCCACCATTTCAGTTGACGCGAATCCCTGAGATGGACCGCGGCGGGGGCGATTGGATGCCGCGCCGCGGCAAACCGGCAGGCACAAAGGATTTTCAACGATGGCAACGATCACAGCTGCGATGGTCAAGGACCTGCGCGAGTCGACCGGCGCAGGCATGATGGACTGCAAGGCCGCGCTCACGGAGACCAGCGGCGACATGGAGGCGGCGCAGGACTGGCTGCGCAAGAAGGGTCTGTCCAAGGCCGCCAAGAAGTCGGGCCGCGTCGCGGCCGAGGGCCTGATCGGCGCGCTCACCAAGGGCACCAAGGGCGTCGTGGTCGAGGTCAACTCCGAGACCGACTTCGTTGCGCGCAACGGCCAGTTCCAGGGTCTGGTCAAGATGATCGCCCAGGTCGCGTTCGACGTCGGTGCCGATGTCGAGAAGATCAAGGCCGCCAAGGTCGGCGACGTCACGATCGAAACCGCGATCAATGATGCGATTGCCACCATCGGCGAGAACATGACCCTGCGCCGCGCCGCCCAGCTCGAAGTGAGCCAGGGCGTGGTCTCCCACTACGTCCACGGGGCCGTCGTCGAAGGCGCCGGCAAGATGGGCGTGATCGTGGCGCTTGAATCGCCGGGCAAGGCCGACGAGCTCGCCGCGCTCGGCCGTCAGATTGCGATGCATGTCGCGGCCGCCAACCCGCTGGCGCTCGATCCGTCCGGCCTCGATCCGGCCGTGGTCAAGCGCGAGAAGGATGTGCTCGCCGACAAATACCGTCAGCAGGGCAAGCCCGAGAACGTGATCGAGAAGATCGTCGAGTCCGGCCTGAAGACCTACTACAAGGAAGTCTGCCTGCTCGAGCAGGCCTTCATCCACGACACCGGCAAGTCGGTGGCGCAGGCGGTGAAGGAGGCCGAGGGCAAGGTCGGCGGTCCCGTGAAGATCGCCGGGTTTGTGCGCTATGCTCTCGGTGAGGGAATCGAGAAGCAGGAAAACGACTTCGCGGCCGAGGTTGCGGCGGCCAGCGGCAAGAAGTAAGCGCCGGAACACCTCCTTCCGGCGTGCCGCCGGAAGCGGCGCCCGGACAAGGAAAGTGCCCATGACTGATCCGGTCTATCGTCGCGTCGTGATCAAGCTGTCCGGCGAATATCTCGCGGGACAGCAGGGGTTTGGCATCGATCAGCCGACCATCGACCGGGTTGCGGACGATCTCATCGCCGCCCGCCGTCTCGGCACCGAGGTTGCGGTCGTGATCGGCGGCGGCAACATGGTTCGCGGCGTCGAGGTCTCCTCCCGCGGGGTGTCGCGCACGACCGGCGACACCATGGGCATGCTCGCCACCGTGATGAACTGCCTCGCGCTGGAAGCGGCGATCGAGCGCAAGGGCACGCCGGCGCGCACGCTGTCGGCCTTCGTCATGCCCGAGATCTCCGAGCTGTTCACCCGCACTGCGGCGCACAAATACCTCGCGGAGGGCCGGATCGTGCTGCTCGGCGGCGGAACCGGCAATCCGTATTTCACCACCGATACGACCGCGGTGCTCCGCGCCGCCGAGATCGGCGCGGAGGCGGTCCTGAAGGCGACCAATGTCGATGGCGTCTACTCGGCCGACCCGAAGAAGGATCCGAGCGCCACGCGGTTCGACCGGCTGACGCATTCGCAGGCGATCGCGGGCGGCTACAAGGTGATGGATGCGACCGCCTTCGCGCTTGCCCGCGAGACATCGCTGCCTATCATTGTGTTCTCGATCGCGGAGCCGGGCTCGATCGGCGCGATTCTGCGTGGCGTCGGCCACGGAACCATCGTCGCCGGCTGACGGCTCATCCGCCGCGCCCCGAGGGAAGGGCGTGGTGAGGTCGCCGGGATTTTGAAGGAGAAACGTGATGGCCACGGGTAATTTCGACCTCAACGAAGTGAAGCGCCGCATGCAGGGCGCCGTCCAGTCCCTCAAGCACGAGCTCGGCGGCCTGCGCACCGGCCGCGCCTCCGCCTCGATGCTCGATCCGGTGCAGGTCGAGGCCTATGGCAGTCACATGCCACTCAATCAGCTCGCCACCGTCAGCGTGCCGGAGCCTCGGCTGATCTCGGTGCAGGTCTGGGACAAGTCGATGGTCAAGGCGGTGGAGAAGGCGATCGTCGATTCGAATCTCGGCCTGTCGCCGGCGACCGAGGGGCAGGTGCTGCGCCTGCGCATCCCCGAGCTCAACGAGGAGCGCCGCAAGGAGCTGGTGAAGGTCGCGCACAAATACGCGGAAGCCGCCAAGGTCGCCGCGCGCCATGTGCGCCGCGATGGTCTCGACGTGCTCAAGAAGCTCGAGAAGAATCACGAGATGTCGGAGGACGATCAGAAGCGTCACGCCGACGAGGTGCAGAAGGCGACCGACGGCACCATCGCCGAGATCGACCAGTTGCTGGCCGCCAAGGAAAAAGAAATCCTCACCGTTTAAGGCATCGCCTTTATGTCCAACGCCACCGCGCCCGCAACGGAAGGACCTGATAGGTCCGAAGCGCCTGCGCATGTCGCCATCATCATGGATGGCAACGGGCGTTGGGCGGCCGCACGCGGCTTGCCGCGTGCGGAAGGACATCGCCGCGGTGTGGACGCGCTGCGCCGCGTGGTGCGCGCCTCGCACGAGCTCGGCATTCGCTATCTCACCATCTTCTCGTTCTCTTCGGAGAACTGGTCGCGCCCGGCGAGCGAGATAGGCGACCTGTTCGGGCTGCTGCGGCGCTTCATCCGCAACGATCTGGCGAGCCTGCATCGCGACGGCGTCAAGGTTCGCATCATCGGCGAGCGCGAGGGGCTCGAGAGCGACATCTGCGCGTTGCTCAACGAGGCCGAGGAGCTGACGCGCGACAACACGCGCCTGACGCTCGTCGTCGCCTTCAACTACGGCTCGCGGCAGGAGATCGCGAAAGCGGCGCAAAAGCTCGCCCGCGAGGTTGCGGAAGGCAGGCGCGATCCTGCCACGATCGACTCCGAGACACTGGGCGCGCATCTCGACGCGCCCGACATTCCCGATCCCGATCTCATCATCCGCACCAGCGGCGAGCAGCGCCTGTCCAATTTCCTGATGTGGCAGGCCGCCTATAGCGAGCTCGTGTTCGTTCCGATCCACTGGCCCGACTTCGACAAGGCTGCGCTTGAGAGCGCGATCGCCGAATTTGCCAGGCGCGAGCGCCGTTTTGGCGGCCTGGTCGCGAAAACTGCCTCGTGAGCGAACCCGACGCCGCACCGGCGGGCTCTAAGCCTGCCCCGAGCAATCTCGTGCTGCGAGTCCTCGCAGGTCTGGTGCTGGCGCCGCTTGCCATTGCGCTCGCCTACGCCGGCGGCTGGCTTTGGGCACTTCTCGTCACCCTGGTGTCGATCGGCCTGTTCGCGGAATGGCTGACGGTGGTGGGCGCGAGCTCGGTCGCACTGACGGGGGTGGGGACCATCGTCATCGCCACCATGGGATTCTGCGTGACCTTCGGTGCGCTGAAGACCGCCGTCATCACCGGCTGCATCGGCGGTGCGATCGTGATGCTGATTGCGCGAGGCAAGTTCGTCTGGGCGGCGACGGGCTTTGCCTATGCAGCGGCGGCGCTGCTGGCCTCGATCCTGGTGCGGAAGGATCTCGTCAACGGCTTCTCCGCGCTGATGTTCGTGCTGCTCGTGGTGTGGGCGACCGATATCGGCGGCTATTTCGCCGGCCGCAGCATCGGCGGTCCGAAATTATGGCCGCGCGTGAGCCCGAAAAAAACCTGGGCCGGAGCGCTCGGCGGCTTTGCGGCGAGCCTTGCGGTTGCGGCCGGCTTTGCCGCGGGCGGGATCGGGAAGGCGGTTCCACTGCTGGTCGTCAGCGCCGTCCTGTCGGTGGTCTCGCAACTCGGCGATCTCTTCGAATCCGCAGTGAAGCGGCGCTTCGGTGTCAAGGATTCCAGTCACTTAATTCCCGGCCATGGCGGGCTTATGGACCGCCTGGACGGTTTTGTCGCCGCCATCCTGGCGGCATGGATTATCGGCTTTGTCCGCCATGGTGTGCATAGCGCCGGAAGCGGTCTTATGGTTTGGTGAGGAAATGAGCGCGGTCCCATTGCGTAACAACAGGCTTGCGGCGTCCGCCGTCCGCAGCGTCACGGTCCTCGGCGCCACCGGCTCGATCGGCGACAGCACGATGGATTTGCTGCGCGCGGCGCCCGAGCGCTACCGTGTCGAGGCGCTGACGGCGAACGGCAATGTCGCAGCACTGGCCAAGCTCGCCAAGGAATTCTCCGCGCGCTTTGTGGCGATCGCCGACAGCTCCAAGCTAGCGGAGCTCAAGGCCGCACTCGCGGGCACCAGCACCGAATGCGGCGCCGGCGAAAGCGCGGTGATCGAGGCAGGCGCGTGTCCGGCCGACTGGGTGATGGCGGCTGTGAGCGGCGCCGCCGGACTGAAGCCGGCGCTGGCGGCGGTCGACCGCGGCGCTCATGTCGCGCTTGCCAACAAGGAGTGTCTGGTCTGTGCCGGCGATTTCTTCATGCAGCGCGCGGCAAAGGCGGGCGCCTGCATCCTGCCGGCCGATTCCGAGCACAATGCGCTGTTCCAGGCGCTGAGCTCAGGCAATCGCGACGAGCTCGTCCGTGTCATCATCACCGCCTCCGGCGGCCCGTTCCGCACCTGGAAGCCTGCCGACATCGAGCAGGCGACGCTCGAGCAGGCCCTGAAGCATCCGAATTGGAGCATGGGCCAGAAGATCACGATCGATTCCGCCTCGATGATGAACAAGGGGCTCGAGGTGATCGAAGCATCCTACTTGTTCGCGCTCGCGCCGGACGAGATCGACGTCCTCGTTCATCCGCAGTCGATCATCCACGGCATGGTCGAGTTTTCCGACTGCTCGGTCGTGGCCCAGCTCGGCGCGCCCGACATGAGGACGCCGATCGCGCATTGCCTCGGCTGGCCCGACCGCATCAAGGGACCGGCGGCCAAGCTTGACCTCGCCAAGATCGGTCAGCTGACTTTCGAAGCGCCGGACTTCGAGCGGTTCCCTGGACTACGGCTGGCCTACGATTCGCTCCGGACCGGGAAGGGGGCCACCACCGTTTATAATGCCGCCAACGAGGTCGCGGTCGCCGCCTTCATCGCCGGCAAGATCCGGTTCGGCGCGATTGCCCGGCTGGTCGAGGCGACCCTTGACGATTGGATCAGAGGCGGGAACCAGGCCCCCCTGACGTCCGCCGACGACGCAATCTCCGTTGACCATGTTGCGCGAAATAGGGCTGCCGCCCTATTGCCTCAAATTGCCTTAAAGGCATCCTAGTTGGTTCGGAACCAGGGCCTTGCGGCGCTGGGTGAGGGAAATCGATGATCGACTTTTTCGTCCATAGTTTCAATACGTTGAGCCATGGGCTCCTCGGCTACGCGGTTCCCTTCCTGTTCGTCCTGACCATCGTCGTGTTCTTCCACGAGCTCGGCCATTTCCTGGTCGCGCGCTGGGCGGGCGTACGCGTATTAACCTTTTCGCTCGGGTTCGGGCCTGAGCTGGTTGGCTTCAACGACCGCCACGGCACCCGCTGGAAGATCTCGGCGATCCCGCTCGGCGGCTACGTCAAGTTCTTCGGCGACGAGAGCGAGGCCTCGACCCCGTCGGCCCAGACGCTCGCGGCCATGACGGCTGAGGAGCGCGCCGGCAGCTTCCATCACAAGAAGGTCGGCCCGCGTGCCGCCATCGTCGCGGCCGGACCGGTCGCCAATTTCATCCTGGGCGCGCTGATCTTCGCCGGCATGGCCCTCTATTACGGCAAGCCGAGCACGATTGCGCGGGTCGACGGTGTCGTCGCCGATGGCGCGGCCGCCGCTGCCGGCTTCAAGATCGGCGACGTCGTCGTCCAGATCGACGGCAAGCCGATCGAGAGCTTTGCCGACATGCAGCGAATCGTTGCGATGAACGCCGGTTCGGCGCTTACCTTCCGGGTGAAGCGTGAAGGCGCCATCGTCTCGCTGACCGCGACCCCGGCGCTGCTCGAGCGCAAGGATCCGTTTGGCAACAGTCACCGTCTCGGCGTGCTCGGTGTCGAGCACAAGTCGCAGGCCGGGGAGGCCTCGACCACTCCGGTCGGCATCGGTGAAGCGCTCAAGATCGGGGTCGAGCAGGTCTGGTTCATCATCACCAGCACCTTCAAGTTCCTGGGCTCGCTGTTCGTCGGACAGGGCAATCCGAACGAGGTCAGCGGCGTCCTGGGAATCGCGAAGATGTCGGGGCAGGCGGCCAGCGCCGGGTTCCAGTTCGTGATCAATCTCTGCGCGGTGCTGTCGGTCTCGATCGGCCTGTTGAATCTGTTCCCGATCCCGCTGCTCGATGGCGGCCACCTGATGTTCTATGCGGCCGAGGTGGTCCGGGGCCGGCCCTTGTCCGAGCGGACCCAGGAGATGGGGTTCCGAATCGGGCTCGGTCTGGTGCTGATGTTGATGGTGTTTGCGACCTACAACGACATCCTGCGGATGGCCGCTTCCTGATAGGGGCTTTTTTGTGGCGTTGCTGTTGAGCAACGTCCTGGAATGAAATTGAAATTACGGCGCTTTCGGCCGTTTGCGGCGTCGGCGAAATTGGCTACAAGCGGCCTGAACTTGGGGAATCTCCGGACCGGCGTTGGGGTTGGGTCTGGCACGGAATGATAAGGGCGCGTTGCGCGATGAAGTTTGGACTGCGACTCCGGGGGGGCTTGCTCGCAACCCTGATCTTGTTCGGCGCGCCGGTGGTTGCCCCGGTTGGGGCTGTTTTGGTGTCTTCGTCTGCGCTCGCTCAGACCGTTCAGTCGATTTCCGTCGAGGGAAATCGCCGCGTCGAGGTGGAGACGATCCGCTCCTATTTCAAGCCGGGTCCGGGCGGCCGGCTGGATCAGGCCGCCATCGACGACGGCCTCAAGGCGTTGATCGAGACCGGCCTGTTCCAGGACGTCAGGATCAACCGCGGTTCCGGCGGCCAGATCATCGTCTCCGTGGTGGAAAACCCGGTGATCGGCCGCATCGCCTTCGAGGGCAACAAGAAGATCAAGGACGAGCAGCTCACCGCTGAAGTCCAGTCCAAGGCGCGCGGCACCTTCTCCCGCGCCATGGTGCAGTCCGACACGCTGCGAATCGCCGAAATCTATCGCCGCTCCGGCCGCTATGACGTGCGCGTCACGCCCGAGATCATCGAGCAGCCGAACAACCGCGTCGACCTCATTTTTACGATCGAGGAGGGCGCCAAGACCGGCGTCAAGTCGATCGAGTTCGTCGGCAACAATGCGTTCTCGTCCTACCGCCTGCGCGACGTGATCAAGACGCGTGAATCGAACCTCTTGAGCTTCCTCGCCAGCGGCGACATCTATGATCCCGACCGCGTCGAAGCCGACCGCGACCTGATCCGCCGCTTCTACCTCAAGAACGGCTTTGCCGACGTCCAGGTGGTGGCTGCGCTCACCGAATACGATCCGGAGAAGAAGGGCTTCAACGTCACCTTCAAGATCGAGGAAGGCGCGCAATACCGCGTCGGCGCGGTCGACTTCCGCTCCAGCATCCCGAACTTCGATCCGTCCTCGATGCGCGCCTATTCGCGCGTCAATGTCGGCTCGCTCTACAACGTCGAATCGGTCGAGAAGTCGGTCGAGGAGATGCAGATCGAGGCCTCGCGCCGCGGCTATGCCTTCGCCGTGGTTCGGCCCGGCGGCGACCGCAACTTCGAAGCGCACACCGTGTCCGTCGTTTTCAACATCGACGAGGGCCCGCGCACCTATATCGAGCGCATCAACCTGCGCGGCAACACCCGCACGCGCGACTACGTGATCCGCCGCGAGTTCGACATCTCGGAAGGTGACGCCTACAACCGCGCGCTGGTCGACCGTGCCGAGCGGCGCCTGAAGAATCTCGACTATTTCAAGAGCGTGAAGATCACGACCGAGCCGGGCTCCTCGAGCGACCGCGTCATCCTGATCGTCGACATGGAAGAGAAATCGACCGGCGACTTCTCGATCTCGGGCGGTTACTCCACCACCGACGGTGCGCTGGCCGAAGTTTCGGTCTCCGAGCGCAATCTGCTCGGCCGCGGCTTGTTCGCCAAGGCGTCGGTGACCTATGGCCAATACGCCCGCGGCTATTCGCTGTCGTTCGTCGAGCCGTATCTGCTCGACTACCGCGTCGCGCTCGGCCTCGACCTCTATCAGCGCCAGCAGCTGTCCAACAGCTACATCTCCTACGGCACGAAGACGCTCGGCTTCTCGCCGCGTCTCGGCTTCTCCTTGCGTGAAGATCTGGCGCTCCAACTGCGCTACTCGATCTATCAGCAGGAAATCACGCTGCCGAACTACTTGGCGAACTGTAATAACGTGCAGTTTCTGCCCGACGGCAGCGCAAATCCATCGTTCAATCCGAGCCCAGCCTTTGCCAATGCGAATGGTATTAGCCTTGCTTCGACAAATGGCCTAGGCTGCTACAGCGACGGTGAAGCCTCACTGCCGGTGCGCAGGGAGCTTGCCAACGGCAAGACCCTGACCTCGGCGCTCGGCTATACGCTGACCTACAACACGCTGGACAACAACAAGAACCCCACCGACGGTCTGCTCATCGACTTCCGCCAGGATTTCGCCGGCGTCGGCGGCGACGTGTCCTATCTGAAGTCGGTCATCGATGCGAAGTACTACACACCGCTGGTGTCGGACATCGTCGGCCTCGTACGCCTGCAGAGCGGCATGCTGAACAAGATCGGCAGCGACTTGCGCATGCTCGACCACTTCCAGATGGGCCCGAACCTGGTCCGCGGCTTTGCCCCGAACGGCATCGGCCCGCGCGACTTGAACCCCTTTGGTACGCAGGATGCGCTCGGCGGCACCAAGTATTGGGGCGCTTCGCTCGAACTGCAGATGCCGTTCTGGTTCCTGCCGAAGGAAGTGGGTCTGAAGGGCGCGGTCTATGCCGATGCCGGCGGCCTCTACGATTACAAGGGACCGACGAGCTGGACCGCCACCAACGAGGTCAATGTGCCGGGCTGTATACCATCGACCGTCAATCCGTCGAGCACCGGAACCTGTACCGGCCTCGTCTATGACGACAGCAAGGTGGTCCGCTCCTCGGTCGGTGTCGGCTTGATCTGGCAGTCGCCGTTCGGTCCGCTGCGCTTCGACTACGCCGTGCCGCTCACCAAGGGCAAGTACGACCGCACCCAGGAGTTCCGGTTCGGCGGCGGCACCACGTTCTAGTTCGATCAGCACGGCACGATCCGGATCTCTGGAGCCGGTTTCCGAAAGGGATCGTGCCAATCCAAGACATGAGGCATGATGCGGCCCGACCGCTTCATGCCGAAGCCGGACCGCGACGGGGTGGAATGGCGCAGCCGACCTTCTTCACAAAGCCGCCTGCCACAGCGTTGGCCGAGATTGCCACGCTGGCCAAGGCGCAGCTGGTCGACCCCGACAGGGGCAGCCACGTCATCACCGGCCTTGCTTCGCTCGACGAAGCGGGCCCGATGCATCTGGCATTCTTCGACAACCTCAAATATGCCGATCAGCTCAGGGCGACCAAGGCGGGGGCCTGTCTGGTCAGCCCGCGCTTCGAGGCCGAGGTGCCCGCGCATGTGGCCGTGTTGCGGGTCGCGCAGCCGTTCCGCGCCTTCGTCCGGATCGCGCGGGAGTGGCACGGCGAAGCGCTGCGGCCGCAATCCTGGGTCGGCAATGACGGTATCGCGCCCTCGGCGATCATCGATCCCTCGGCCCGGCTCGAGGACGGCGTGGTCGTCGATCCGCTCGCCGTAATCGGCCCGGACGTCGAGATCGGCAGCGGCACCGTGATCGGCGTCGGAGCGGTGATCGGCCCCGGCGTCAAGATCGGCCGGGACTGCAATGTCGGCGCACGCACCGCGATCCAGTGCGCCCTGATCGGCAACAACGTGCTGATCCATCCGGGCTGCTCGATCGGGCAGGACGGCTACGGCTTCATCTTCTTCGGTCCCGAGGGCCATCTGAAGGTGCCGCAGACCGGACGAGTGCTGATCCAGAACGACGTCGAGGTCGGCGCCAACACCACGATCGACCGTGGCTCCTTGCGCGACACCGTGATCGGCGAGGGGACCAAAATCGACAATCAGGTCCAGATCGGCCACAATGTGACGATCGGCCGGCACTGCCTGCTGGCGGCCCAGATCGGCCTCGCGGGCAGCCTGACCATCGGCGACAACGTGGCGCTCGGAGCGAAGGTTGGCATCAACAATCACCTCAAGATCGGCGACCGGGCCCAGGTGACGGCGATGAGCGCGGTCAAGGACGACATCCCGCCGGGCGGTCGCTGGGGCGGACATTTCGCCAAGCCGACCAAACAGTGGTTCAAGGAGATCATCGCGGTGGAGCGCCTGGTACGCGACAGCAAGGCCGATCCGAAGGACGAGGGACGGGAATGACGGCGGAATCACCTGTTAAGTTCGAGCTGGTGGATATCAACGCGATCCTCCAGACCCTGCCGCACCGCTTTCCGATGCTGCTGATCGACCGCGTGATCAACATCCGCGCCGATTACAGCGGCATCGGCATCAAGAACGTCACCTTCAACGAGCCGGCCTTCCAGGGGCATTTCCCCGAGCGCCCGGTCTATCCCGGCGTCATGATGATCGAGGCGATGGCGCAGACGGCGGGCGTGATCGGCATCAAGTCGGTCGAGGGCACCGAGAAGCCGCGGGCGGTCTATTTCCTCACCATCGACAAGTGCAAGTTCCGCAAGCCGGTGCTGCCCGGCGACACCATCGAATATCACATGCGCTCGCTCGGGCGCCGCAAGGCGATGTGGTGGTTTCACGGCGATGCCAAGGTCAACGGCCAGGTCGTCGCGGAAGCCGACGTCGGCGCCATGCTGACGGACTGAGCGAACTCAACCCTTCTGGACCGGCTCGCGCGTCCGGCACGCGTAGCGCCCGGCGGTCGTCTCGCGCTTGATGTTCTGGTTGAAGAACTGCCCCATGGACGGCGCGCCCAGGAGGCGTTCGACCGCCCCCGCCGTCACGCCGCAATAGCGGTCATAGGCGCCATTGCTCGCGACAATCAGGTCCTGCCGCGCGCGATCGTAACAGACCCGCTGAAGCACCGTGCTGCGGGTGATGTCCCGGCATTCAAAGGTCCCGAGATCGACGAGACGGTGTTCGCCGGTCTCGATTGTCTCCGACACGATCGGCGTAGCCGCGAGCTGTGCAAGCAGAAGGACCAGGGCCCTGACCACGATCGTTGAAGCTCCGCATGAACGTGTTGATGGGCCGGGACGCCGGCCTCATCCGGCACTTGAAACACGGCGAGATGTTACGTCACTGGACAGATCGGGCATAGTCGCGCTAACCACCCGAAAACCAAGCGACTTCAATACATAACCAGACCTTCTTGACGAGTAAGATTGGCTTGATGAGCAAGATTGATCCCACCGCACGGGTCGCGGACGGCGCCGTGATCGGCGATGGTACCGAGATCGGACCCTATTGCATCATCGGCCCGAACGTCGTGATCGGCGCGAACTGCAAGCTGATCGGACAAGTCACCGTCATCGGCCACACCTCGCTCGGCGATGACTGCGTGATCTCGCCATTCGCAGTGCTCGGTGGCGCCCCGCAGGATCTCAGCTACAGGGGTGAGCCGACCCGGCTCGAGATCGGTTCGGGCTGCACCATCCGGGAAGGCGCAACGATGAATGTCGGCACGATCAAGGGTGGCGGGCTGACCCGCGTCGGCAACGGCGGCTATTTCATGAACAACAGCCATGTCGGCCATGACTGCATGGTCGGCGACAACGTGATCTTCGCGACGTCAGCCACGCTCGGCGGTCACTGCGAGATCGGCGATTCCGTTTACATCGGCGGCCTGTCCGCGGTGCACCAGTTCACGCGCATCGGCCCCTATGTCATGGTCGGAGGCGTGTGCGGCGTGCGCGACGACGTGATCCCCTATGGGCTGGTCAACGGCCAGTATGCGGTGCTGGAGAGCCTCAATTTGATCGGCATGAAGCGGCGCAAGTTCACCAAGCAGCGGCTCGCGACCGTGCGCGGCTTTTACCAGAAGCTCTTCCACGGGGCCGGCACCTTTGCCGAGCGGCTGGAGGCAGTGCGGCCGCTCGCGGGCGAGGACCCCGCGATCGCCGAAATTCTCGACTTCATCGGTAAGGGCAAGCGCCCGCTCTGTCTTCCCGCCATCGCGACGTGATCCTGTGATGGCCGCGGGCATGACATCGGCGGCTTCGCAAGTTTCGTCACCGGTCGGTATCGTCGCCGGTGGCGGCGCCATGCCTTTCGCGGTCGCCGAGTCGCTCGCCGCGCGCGGCATCACGCCGGTGCTGTTTCCGCTGCGCGGGGCCTGCGATCCGGCGCGGGTGGAGCAGTTCCGCCACCGCTGGATCTCGGTCGGCCAGCTCGGCCGCGCGATGCGGCTGTTTCGCCAGGAAGGCTGCCGCGACCTGATCTTCATCGGCACCTTGGTGCGGCCCTCGCTGTCCGAGATCCGTTTCGACGTCAAGACGCTGCGCCTGCTCGGCAATGTCATCCGCGCCTTCCGCGGCGGCGACGATCATCTGCTGTCGGGTGTCGGCCGCATCCTCGAGCAGGACGGCTTCCGCATGGTCGGCATCAAGGATGTCGCGCCGGATCTGCTGATGCCCGAGGGCTGCATCAGCCGCGCCTGGCCGAGCGACACCAGCAAGACCGATATCGAACGCGGCCGGGCGGTGCTGACCGCGCTCGGTCCGTTCGACATCGGCCAGGCTGCGGTGGTGATCGACGGCCATGTGGTCGCGGTCGAGGACATCGAGGGCACTGACGCGCTGCTGGCGCGGGTCGCGCGGCTGCGTGAGGAGGGGCGCATCCGCGCCGCCACGGGACGCGGCGTGCTGGTGAAGGCGCCGAAGAGCGGTCAGGATCTGCGCTTCGACCTGCCGACGATCGGCCCGCGCACCATCGAGGGCGTCGCGGCCGCCGGCCTTGCCGGCATCGCCGTCATCGCCGGCAACACCATTGCCGCGGAGCCGCAAGCGATGATTGCGCTTGCCGACGCAAAGTATCTCTTCGTCATCGGCCTGCCCGCGTGATGCAGGACCGCGATCCCAAGCGCAAGATCTTCCTGATCGCGACGGAGGAATCCGGCGACAGGCTCGGCAGCGCCTTGATGAAGGTGCTGCGCCAGCGCCTCGGTGACGGCGTGCAGTTCGTCGGTGTCGGCGGCCGCACCATGGCGCGCGAGGGCCTCGACTCGCTGTTTCCGATCGAAGAGCTGTCGATCGTCGGCTTTGCCGCGGTGGTGCAGCAATTGCCGAAGATCCTGCGGCTGATCCGAAAGACGGCTGACGCCGTGACCGAGGCCGCGCCCGACGCGCTCGTCATCATCGACAGCCCCGACTTCACCCACCGCGTCGCCCGCCGGGTACGCTCGCGCAGTCCGGCGATCCCGATCGTCGACTACGTCTCGCCGCAGCTCTGGGCATGGCGGCCGGGACGGGCGCGAACCATGCTCGGCTATGTCGATCACGTGCTCGGCCTGTTGCCGTTCGAGCCGGAGGAATATCGCAAGCTCGGCGGGCCGCCATGCAGTTATGTCGGCCATCCCCTGATCGAGCAATTGGGCTCGCTGCGGCCGAGCGTGGAGGAGCAGAAGCGCCGCGATGGCGCGCCACCGGTGCTGCTGGTGCTGCCGGGCAGCCGCCGCAGCGAGATCCGGCACCACCTCGAGGTGTTCGGCGCGGCGCTCGGCCGTTTGCAGGCGGAGGGGTGCGCGTTCGAGCTGATGCTGCCGACCATGCCGCATCTCGAAGCCACCATCCGCGAAGGCATCGCGCATTGGCCGGTCAAGCCTCGAATCGTGATCGGCGAGAACGAGAAGCGTGCCGCCTTCCGCATTGCCCACGCCGCGCTGGCCAAATCCGGCACGGTAACGCTCGAGCTCGCACTGTCGGGCATTCCGATGGTGACGGCCTATCGCGTCGGTGCCATCGAGGCCTTCATCTTGCGCCGCGCGATCCGGGTCTCCTCGGTGATCCTGGCCAATCTCGTGATCGGCAAGGATGTCATTCCGGAGTTCCTGCAGGAGGAGTGCACGCCGGAGAAGCTGGCCCCGGCGCTCGCCGAATTGCTGACGGATTCGCCGCTCCGCCGGGAGCAGGTCGAGGCATTCGCCAAGCTCGATCAGATCATGTCGACCGGCAACAAATCGCCGAGCGTGCTCGCCGCCGACATCGTGCTCGCGACGATGCGCAAGGGGAGGCGAACGAGCTAGGGCGTGTCCTCATACACGTCTGCCGGCGACGGCCCAGCGGAAGACACTGGGCCAGGCCGGATTTGATCGGCAGCAGACGAACTACCGGTCGTGGCAGCCGCCAGGAACCCATTCAGTCGCATTTTGTTGAACAGATAGGTCTCGACGCTTTTGTGAGTCGGTGGAATCCGACAATTAACGTGAGCTCTGTAGACGTCGTTGTTCCCTGTTTCGGGTACGGGCACTTCCTGCGAGAGTGCGTCGAGAGCGTTTTGACGCAATCCGGTCCCGAATTGCGCGTGCTCATCATCGATGATGCGTCGCCCGACAATACTGCGGAAGTTGCGCAAGATTTGGTTGGCTCCGATGCCCGCGCCAATTACCGCAGGCACACCTCGAATCAAGGTCTCATCGTTACCGCCAACGAAGGCATCGCCTGGGTGAAAGCCGACTACATGCTTCTGCTGTCCGCGGACGATTACTTGTTGCCCGGTGCCCTCAAGAGATCGGCCGATCTAATGGACGATCATCCTTCTGTCGCTTTCACCTTCGGAGGCGCGGTCGTGCTGGGTCAACGGGGGGAGCGCTCGCGCCATAGAACAGGAGTGGGATCCAGAACCCACGTCTTATCCGGACTTGATTTCATTGCACTTAGCGGCGCAAGAAACATTGTGCTGTCACCGACCGTAGTGGTTCGCACGAGCCTGCAGAAAAGAGTGGGCGGGTATTTGGCTGACTTGCCCTACGCCTCTGATATGGAAATGTGGTTGCGGCTCGCCGCACACGGCGACGTGGGGGTCATTGCTGCTGATCAAGCCGTGTATCGATCGCACTCGGCCAATATGTCAAGTGAGCCTTCGCGGGAGCGAGACCTGCTCCAACGCAAAGCGGCGATTGAGCACTTCCTGAATAGTTGCGCCGCCAGGTTGACGAACGCTGATGACCTTCGTGCCTGGTTGATCCACATGTTGGCGCTTGAAGCGATCGGCTGCGCAAGCGCTGCCTTCAACGAAGGAGCGATGGAAAGCTCAGCACGCCTTTCTAAGCTTGCGGTGAGTATCGATCCGAGCGTTCAAGGAACGCGGCGGTGGTGGTTTCTCGCCTGCAAGAAGGCTCTTGGGTTGCGAGGTTGGCTGCTGGTGCGGCCTTTAGTTGAGTGGTTTAGATCGATCTTCCAGAACGAGCGCCACTGAGTCTGCCAAAGCCGCGTCGGCCGGCAACAGATCGCCGAGCGTGCTCGCCGCCGCCATCGTGCTCGCGACGATGCGCGAGGGCGGGCGGGCGAGCTAGAGCGCGTACTCATGAACGTCTGCTCGCGACGGCTCAGCGGAAGTCACTTGGCTTGGCCGCGACCGGCGGCTTGTTGGCCCAGAGTGGGGCATCTGATGCACCCGTCGAATGTGCAGCAAAGACGCAGTGCTGCTCTACGGTCGCATGCTTCGTCGAAGGAAGGAAATCGTATCAGCGATCGATTGGGCGCGAACTGCCGCGTCAAATCCCATCGAATAGCCCGGCGCTGCGGCGAGGCAGGTACCAAAGGCGGCCGGGTCGAACGGCTTCGCCTCGCCGTCGATGAGCAAGGCCGGCCGCTTCGGCCCGAGCAGGATGAGCGGACATTTTTTCGTGCTCACGAGGTCCGGGTAGAAGCGAACAGTGGTGAGATCGGGGACGGTCCATGCATGGTAGGCGCCCGGATAGATTACAGTTTGGATCGGGGCCGGCGCCCCGGCGGCGCGCGCGTAAGCCAGATATCTCTCGATCTTGGTCAGCGGAAGATTGTCGTCCTTGTCGCCGAGCAGCAGCAGGACCGGAGAGCCGGTATAGGCGCCGGGTTCGGCGCCCGCGCCAAAAGTCCCGCCGGGATAGAATGAGACGTGAGCGGCAAATCGGTCTGGTCCCGGACTGAGCGCGGATCTCACCGCCTCGAATGCCGCAAGGTGAGCCACTTCAGCGCCATACGAAAATCCGATGATCGCAATATGCGCGGCGTCGATGCGACTGTCGCGGGAGAGAAGCCGCAGCGCGGCGTACGCGTCCGCAACGCCAACCGTCAGATAGCCCGGTGATCCCTGCAGGGCTGTCCCCGTGGTTCCGCGCGCGGAAAAACTGTCATACGTCAATGTGGCGAAATCTACCTTGCGCAATTCCGCAGCGACGTAGCCTTCGTTGGCGTCACGATAGCCGGCGAGCGTGTGGACGACGACGACGATTGGATAGTGATCCTTCACCTGCTCGGGAAAGCCAAGCGTCGCCTTGACCGTCACTGCTGCGGTCGCTGCCTCCCGCGCCAAAAGTTGGCGCATGTCGCCGTAGGTGGCCGATTGAAACGTGATTGTGGATGTGCCTGCCTGCGTCTGACAATGTCCAGCCGCTGTGCTAAATACGACACTCGCCATCAGTACGCATAACATTCGGTACATCGAAGTCTCTTCGCCTCGCTGCCGTGCGGGCAAGCCTAACTGTCCAACTCTGCGAATGCTACGTCTGATGCTGGCCCATCGCTGCCTAGCGGGATCCTCGTGCAGGTGTTGGCTGTCGGGTGTAGACCACAAGCGGATTGCAGTGGGTCTTGACCGCCGATTTAGACCCAGAGCCCGCATTGGTGGAGATTTCTTCGCCAGCGATCTGCCGAGACAAAGCTCGCTCCCACCAAGTCCCTAATACGATCGCTACCTCGGCCAACGTCATCCGCCGCGCTCGCTTCGACCGCCGCTTGTGGACCCAAAGCAGACAACCGACCTAGCCGACAATGGCTTACATTGATGCTTTCGCATCCGGTCGTCTCGCAACGAGACCGTTGCCGACGCACTGCAGCACCGTATCGCCTTTTTGGTTGCGCAAGCGGAACTGACCGCGAACGACTCCACTGTCGGGCCTCGACTTCGACGCGCGCTTTTCCAACGTGGTCGCTTCGAGATAGAGGTCGTCGCCGGGACGCACTGCGTTGGGCAGCCGCAGCTCATCATAGCCCAACCCGGCAATCGCACGGACCGGAGGCTTTAATTCGTTTGTTAGCGAGATGAAGATCGCGAACGTGTGGGCAGCAGATGCGGACAGTCCTCCAAAAGCGGAACGAGCAGCGGCTGCCTCATCGATATGGAAGGGCCTCGGGTCATACCGCTTGGCGAACTGAATGATTTCTTCCTTGGAGACAGAATAGGGACCAGCCTTCTGGCTGTCACCAACCTCAACGTCTTCAAAATATCCGCCAGTCATTGGTCAAATCCTCTATGCACGGGCCGACGAAAGGACGGCATAAGCTGACTTTGAGGACTATAGCCCAGTGCCGGTCAAAATCACCACGTCCCCCTCTGGCCTTAATCCGTCATAATGCTTGGACGGGCCGATGAAGTGATCGAATAGCATGCAGGTCCGGTTGTGGCCCAGGCCGTGTGAAAAGGCTCTGTTTGCTGTGATTCGGGCGATAAGATTTCCTGCGATTTTGCGGGGCATCTGATGAAGCGCTTTGTTGAAGGGGTGGATCGGGGGCAGAGCACGCTGTTTCCGTCGTCGCTCGATGACTATGTGAGCGAGGACAATCCGGTCCGCGCGGTCGACGTGTTCGTCGACGGTCTCGATCTCGGCAAGCTGGGGTTCGTCGGTGTCCAGCCACTCGACACTGGCCGACCGAGTTACCATCCCAGCACTATG
>NZ_AXAZ01000053.1 GCF_000473065.1 Bradyrhizobium sp. WSM1743 | reverse complement strand
TGGGACAACGCGGCGATGGAGAGCTTCTTCTCGTCGCTCAAGACCGAACGGACCGCCAACAAGATCTACCGAACCAGAGACGAGGCACGAGCCGACGTGTTCGACTATATCGAAAGATTTTACAACACGATCCGCAGGCACTCGACCATCGGCTATCTCAGCCCGGTTGAGTTCGAGCGCAAGGTGGGATTAGCTTAACCTGGTGTCCATCAAACCGGCAGCAGCTCAGGTCTCCCATCGGGGATCCTGGCCACGGTAGCTCTCAAGCGTAGTGCGCCGCCAGATGCCGCGCACGTGGCTCTCGTCTTGCCAGAAAGTTTCGAGACCTTGCCGTTTCAGCGAAACGGACGGAATCCGATCTTTTGCCTGGAGGATCGTCAGCGCGTCCCGGTAAAAGCGATCGTAGCGAGGATCCGATTGCAGCAAGCCGAGTGTCTTTTCGTTCTCGGCCTGTACCCAGGCCAATGCGCGCGGCCCCTCGACCTCCTCGAGCCAGAGGAACGGATCGTCCACTGGGGCCGCACCAAACTGCCCGTGGAGCAGCGCGACTGTGAGACACATCATCGAGAGCAACGCGACGCGCACAAGGGACTTTTTCATTTGGCTTATCCTCAGACCAGGCACGCAGGCCGAGCCCGCAAGTTCTTGCAAGTGGGCGAACGTAGCGAAATTCGTGTTGGGATCGTGCACGCGCCGTGTCGCGCCGCCCGCAGCTCGATCTGTGCAAGCAGCATGCCGCCGACAAACAGCAGGTTTCCGCCGCATCGTGCCGCATCGCCATGCCAGGCTCCCGACATTGGCTCTGAAGCTGACAATCAGGTGTCCGCCGAGTAACGTTTCGCGGTCACCCTTTGAAGCCGCCGCCGGAGCGCATCAGCAGCGCGATGTTGCGGCGGGGCTGCTTCACGCTTGCGTTCCGACAGAGGGCGTGTGGGCTGTTAGCCGCCTGAGTGTTAGCGGCGTGATCTGCGAGCGAGCATCGTGCGATAAAGAGAGCTCGTTGAGCAGTAGCCAAATCGCCGTCGGGAAAAGGCCGTGTTCATGGCAGATCTGCGAACGCTGATTTGACGATAACGCAACAGGACACTACCAGCTTAGTTTCGTTGAGACGCTGGAAAGCAACGTGAAGCGAGGGCCAAACTTATCTATCTCCTTGCGCAGGGATTTAGGGATGCGCTGCGCTTTTGCGCCTGAGATAAAGGACACGCGTACGCGATCACCCGATATAGTTGACGAACAATTCCATGTAACGGCCCCCCAACCGTGCCGTGTCGGACCAGCCGGGCGCCCTTGAGGCTGACGAGTACTGGCGCGGGCGATCTCGCTCTACATCGGCGAATTCAGATTGAAGCCTTAGTTAAGTGCTGGAGTGGGGATAGGGACTTTCCAGGCTTCCAGCTAGATCGCCGTTCTCATGACCTCCAATCAGCCAATCCTGATAGTTCTGATCGACCGGGATTCGGAGTTTGCATCTTAGCGCGCTTCGGCCCGGCGGCGTGCACTTCGCGGCGCGTTGGTCACGAGCGTAGGGTTCGGGCCGTTCGTGGCGGCTGGAATATCTTGCCACGCCCACACTGCGACCGGGCTCGCAACGCCTGTAACTCTGACGGCAGTGATCGATCGACGGCCTCAACAGACAGCCTCATGGCTGGAAGAGACCGTCGAAAGGCCAAACGCCCGGCGCGCCGTCACAAGGCATCGCCTGACGAGTGCGAGATCACGCTTTGCAGAGAGCGATTTCCGGAGGCGAGGCGGATCAGCCTACCCGGAGATCCTCAGCTGACATCTTACCCGTACGCCCGGCCTTGAGCTGATAACTTACCCGGGCCCCCTCTTCGAGGGTGGTGTAACCGGCTTTTTCGACGGCACTGATGTGCACGAAGACGTCGGGACTTCCGTCCTCAGGCCTGATGAACCCATAACCTTTGGTCGAATTGAACCACTTCACAATACCCATTGCCACGGCGGCATCTCCATAGTGAACCGTTGTGATCTAGCGAACAGTCTCCCGGCCATCAAGAGGGTCGGCAAGAGACGAGTCGCTGCGCTGGCCACGTGCTCGTTTTTATCGCGTGCTCTAGCTGCGGCCTCATTGTGCAAGCGACAAAAGCGGCCTGACGTCGACGACACTTCGCCTCAAGGCTTCAGCCCGGATGACGTTTGACCTTCGCTCCACTCGTCGCTCGCCACCGGCTTACAGAAGACGTGCGGAGCCTCGAACATGCCGCGCTCATCCAGAGCCGGCGGATGCTTTCGACGTTGAACAACAGGGCGGTCGTGAACTCCTTTGCGCAGCGTCGCGCAGGATTATCAATGCGCGCATGCCTGCATTGAAGCTACCTGAAATTCTCTCTCAAGCACGAAGACGCCCGCAGGGCTGTGCTTTGACTGTTCGTCTTCGGATGTCAACCGCACGTCGCGCCCTTCGAACGAGCAGGATCTGCCGAGACAATCGGAAGCGCAATTTGGCAAGTTATCCGCTTGTCTGTGTTTGGGAAGCCGGAAAACCCGCTCGCCAACGGTGGATCCTGTTCAAACCGGTAACTTGCGCATCTGACGAACTTCGTCGCGCCGCCGGCGGCTCTTCAGCCTCTCGCTTTGGGTTCGACGAATTCAGCTGAGCACCGTGAAGACGTTGAGATAACCAATGGTCTGCATTATCTGCTTCGATCAGCCCGTCCACTGAATTTACTCAGAACAAAGCCGCCTCGATGCATAGGTGTATTCAAGAGCCAGTTGACGCGCATATTCCCTGAGGTTGGCGGCGGCGCTGTGCCCCCCGTCAATGTTCTCGTAATAGAAGTAAGGCTGGCCCAGCGCGGCGAGCTTCGCGGCAGCCTTGCGGCCGTGCGCTGGATGCACGCGGTCGTCTTTGGTGGAGGTAAGAATTAAGGGAACGGGATAGGTCTTACCCGCCACTAGCTTCTGGTAGGGCGAGTATCCTTCGATCCAGGCACGCTGCTCGGCAATGGCGGGGTCACCGTACTCGCCGATCCAGGAGGCGCCCGCGCCCAGTTTGGTGTATCGAAGCATGTCAAACAGCGGCACCTGGATGATCGCCGCGTTGAAGAGCTCGGGACGTTGGGTGATTGCGGCGCCAACGAGCAGGCCGCCCTGGCTGCCGCCAATGACACCTAGCCGGCGTGGACTCGTGATCTTGCGGCGGATCAGGTCCTCAGCGACGGCAATGAAATCATCCCATGTGGTCTGCTTCGTTGCCGCCTGGGCCGCTTGATGCCATTGTGGGCCGAACTCGCCGCCCCCGCGCAGGTTCGCAACGACATAGGCATTGCCCTGTTCGAGCCATAACCGCCCCAACGGTCCCAGATAAGAGGGCAAAAGAGAAACCTGGAAACCGCCATAGCCATAGAGAAGCGTCGGGATTGTGCCATCAAACCTTGCGTTCTTGGGCCGCACCAGAAAATAGGGAATTGACGTGCCATCACGCGAAGTGGCTTCGAGCTGCTCCACGACATGGTTGGACGCATCGAACGCAGAGGGTGTCTTCTTCAATTCCTCGAGCCTTTTACTTTCGGCATCAAAATACCAGAGTGAGGTTGGTCTGAGATAGCTCGAGACCGCGAACATCGCTTGGTCCGCTTCATCGGAGCTGGCCGACAGGCTGATATTTGTATGTTCCGGCAGCGGGATCGGCGTCGCCGACCAAGCTCCTTGATCGTACTTATAAGCGAACGCTTTGCTCTGAACGTTCTCAAGGATCGTCATGATCAACAAATTCTTTGTAACGCCTAACCCGCTTAGGGCTTGGCGGGGCCCAGGTTGGAAGACGAGTGAAGCTTTGGCGCGCAGCGAATCCTGTTTCCATTCGGCCAAATCATACGAAATCAGCGATCCGGCGGCGAAGCTGATATCGCCTGGCGGCCTCCAATCTTCATCAAGCCTTACAAGCAGGCGACCACCCACTACACCGACCATTGCGGCCTTCTTCGGCAGATCGAGCTTGACGGGCCCATCGGGGCGGAAGACCACATACTCGGACTCGAAAGAGCTGATTGCGCGGATCGCGCCGGTCGCATGAATATTGCCGTCGCTGTCACGAAGCACGAAGGGGGACGCCCTAACGTCGGTGGGCTCGCCACGAAAGATCTCGCGAGCCTCACTGAGCGGCTGAGCACGTTTGAGCTCTTTCACCACAAAGGGGTAGCCGGCTTGCGTCAAAGTCCCCTCGCCCCAGTCCCGTGCAACAAGGAGTGTGTCACGATCGACCCAGCTGACGTGCTGCTTGCCCTCAGGGAGATAGAAGCCACCCGCACCGAAAGTCTTCGTGTCGCAGTCGAACTCTCGTATGGTCGCGGCATCCTTGCCGCCATCGGAAAGACTAGTCAGGCAGAGGCGCTCTTCAGGCGGAAGGCATCTGCTACCATGAAAGATCCAATTCCTGTTCTCGGCGACCGCCAAGGCATCCACGTCGAGAACGGTTTCCCACTGTGGATCTTTGCTACGATAGCTCTCGAGCGTGGTGCGCCGCCAGACGCCGCGCACCTGGTTCTCGTCTTGCCAAAAATTCTCCAAGCCGCGCCGTTTCAATGAAACATATGCGATCCGATCCTTGGATTGCAGGATGGAGAGCGCCTGTCCGTAGAAGTTCCCATAGCGAGGATCTGACTGAAGCACCCCAAGCGTCTTCTCGTTCTCAGCGCGAGTCCAAACCACTGCGTCTGGCCCTTCGATCTCCTCGAGCCAAAGGAATGGGTCATCAGTCACCGCCGCATCCGTTCGCAGCGCCGTGGAGGCGAAGCAGGCAATCGAAAACAACGTGGCGGAGAGGAGTGATGTCTTCATGGATTTTCTCCGGCTAAGGTCGAGAGGCCACGCTCGCGGGCCGCGGCGCGTCAAGCAGAAGCGGCGGAAAGCACGCAAACGCGTGACATAGCGCGGCTTGCGCTATGTGGCGGGCCGTTCACTGCAAGCTGCGTGCCGGCTAAAGAGTCGCAAGTTACAGCCGTTCCGAGCTGCACGACCCTGTTCGGTTGCCGACGTTGGTTGCCAAGCGGACATCACAGCGTATCGGCGAACCGCCTGCCATACAGCGCCAGCGATTTTGATCTTCAGTGGCAAAAACCTGGGACGCAGCGATGCTGCTTTCCTCCGCACATCAGCTTGTTCCCTTTTCGCTGGCGTCACCGGGCAGACTTGTCGATGGGCATCATACCCACGAAGAGCAGCGCATTGCTCAGCAGCCAGGTCGACATCGGCAAGGGTGGTATGGATGGCGACCTCCGACTCGTTGACTGCAAGCGTTGCCCATTTGGACGAGCTTTTTCCTCGCGAAATCCACTAGTCACGCCGAAAGATCGGCTCGTTGACTGATTGCCGAGAGGATTGCGCTCGATACGAGGAGAGTAAAAGCGCCCTAGAAACAGCCTACGTTGCAACACGTCTTGAGATTGAGCCAACAATCAACAACAGGTACAAGCACCAGATCAGGTTCTTCGGCGCAAAACGGCGAAATGAAGCTGGGCATCAGCCGCAATTGAGGGGGCTACGGTCCAGCTTAAACGATCCTGATCCACCGGCGGAGACCCACGCACGAGCCGTGGTCCTCATCGAAGTCCTATTGCACAAAGAAGATCAAGAGCGAGATTTTCGATCGAGAATGCCCGCTGCTGCCGGATCATCCGGGCTGGTTCAAGGCTAGTGCAACCCTCACTGCGAACTGTTCCGTAACGGTGCTGTTGCGGCCCAGAGCAAGCGCCGCTCCGTGGCGGAACGATCAACGGGCAGCGGCGCGCCGACTGGCGCCGCCACCACTCGCATCAGCGTCGTTTAGAGATAGAACCTGAGTTGACTGTATCGGCCCCTTCTAATCATGGACCACTCGCATGATGTCTTGATTCATGCGGGCCTGCGCCGCCCGCAAGAACCGCGTCAGCGCCAAAGACCTGGATTGCTCCTCCGTCCTGCTACAGAAACCTGTCATCCGCCGTGCTATGCTTTTCGCTCGATCAGTCCTCGCGGGCACCGAGCTCTTGTCCGCGACCACCGTCGCGTGAAGCTGTCGGCGCCGAGAGATCCCAGAGTCTGTCCTGTGTATGCTTCAGCGGGACCGCTAAAGCCTCAAAAGCCGACTTCACGTCCGCATAGGCAGCCTCCTTCAAGGTGGCATCAGCGGGATCGATCTCGTTATAGGCGGTCAGCGCCGCGGCATAATTTTGATACAGGGGCATTTGAGCCTCGTTGGTCCAGCCGAGACCGAGATGGTGGAACTGATCAGCCGGAACGGCGATGCGGCTCTTGTCCAGCTCCCGGAGGTAGTCCGCCGACCAGTCGTGGATCGTATAGGATACAATTTTATCCATCATCGACCGCCAGCGTTTCACACGCTCGTCAAGCGGCATATTGACCGCTTTCGAAATAGCGTCCGCAATTTCTTCGGGATGGTTTGGATCTACCAGCAGGGCCTCGTCCTCGTTGAAGTCTTCAGCCGCCCCAGCAAACTTCGATAATACCAGAACGCCGGGATCCTTCGGATCTTGGGCAGCAACATATTCTTTCGCTACCAGATTCATGCCGTCCCGCAGCGGCGTGACGACACCTACATGTGCCGCGCGGTAAAGACGCGCGAGTGCAGCCTGGCTGAACGGGTCATTCGTGTAGTGGATCGGCCTCCACTCCTCTGTGCCATGCTCGGCATTGACATGGTTGATCGCATTCTCCACGTCCTCCTTGTACTTTCGATACTCGTCGACGTCGGCGCGTGAGGACGGCGCGATCTGCAACAGCGAGATGCTGCCCGGCTCGGCCGCCAAGAGCTGGTTAAACGCTTCGACGCGTTTGTCGATGCCTTTCGTGTAGTCGAGCCGGTCCACGCCGATTGCGAACTTGGCGCCCTCGAAGCTTTGCAATAATGACGAGATTTTTTCTTGCTCTGCGGGCGAGAGCTCCGCCGCAAGATACTCTGCGAATTGCCTGGGATCGATACCGATTGGGAATTTTTGGAGCCGCGTCTGGCCACGCTCCGTGGTCACGACGCCATCATTGCTCTCCAGCCCGAAATAGGTTCGCAAGGAGGCCACGAAATTGTTCAGATCCCGGTTCGTCTGAAAGCCGAGCAGATCGTATTCCAGCATCGACTTCATCAGTTCGCGATAATTGGGTACGCGCTCCATCATGTCGGGCGTCGGCCATGGCGTGTGCAGAAAGAAGCCGGTCGGCCGCTCGATGCCGAGGTTTTGCAGATCGCCCGCGAGCGGGAGCAAATGATAATCATGCACCCAGAATGCGTCCCGATCCCGCAAGTCGAACGCCGCACGCGCGATGAAGTTGTTCATCTGTCGATAGCTGTCGTATCCCTCTTCCGCGCGCGACATCCGGTCGGACAGGGAGTGTAATACCGGCCACAAGATTGAATTCGAATAATCTCGATAGTAGCCGCGATAGTGCGCGGCCGGCAGATCGAGTTCGGCCACATGGCCTTCGCCAGCCTTCACGAGTAGCAGGGGCCGCTCAGTCCCGTCGCCGCGGTTCTCCGAGGAGAACATCCAGACCGCGCCGGAACGTTCGACGACCGGCTCGAGGGCTGCGGCAAGTCCGCTGGTCTGGGGTTTATTGGGGTCGAATGGCGCGCCGCGGTTCGAAATGACGACCAGCTTCATGTCGGGTTGCTGGTTTACCGAGCGATGTTCCGCGTCGGCGGAGGCAACAGCATGGGAAGGATCTGCACCTCCTTCTTGCTCCTGCTCCAACGGTATCTCATCGAGGTGCAGGGCGAAGGCCGCTTGGCCTAAGGTTTCATCATGCTGGGTCGCGCCTGATGTGCTGCTGGAATCCAACCATGCGGTGTCGAGGGTGTCATGGATTCGAACCATCTCGTAACTCCCTTTGGCGATGTTTAAGTTCGATGCAGTCGCAGATCAGCCCCGAGATATCTCCATTACGCCACGATGGCAGGTCCAGCTTTCCGGAAGCTGACCAGTCGAGCAAAATGGTCGGATTGTTCATCCAACCAGGAGCTCAAGGTGGTCGCGGGGGATGAGGCGAGAATTTGTCGGACTAAGGCAAGACGACGGTTGGCTTCATCGCTTAATGAGTCCAAGCAGAGCGTTGCCGTCGTAGCTGGCGACGCACAAGCGGTCTCGAGGCTAGGAAGATTCGGGCAATAGGCTCCTGGCGTGGTCCTCCGTGGCGCGTCAGCGCGCATCCGAATACGAGGTAGAAACCTGAAGAGAAGCTTCTTTCAGCTGCAGCGGCCCACGACCTTGGCGCTATCAGGTTGTGGCCCTGTGCGCCGATACGATCCGCTTCCATGACACATGCCCCTTCATACCGTGAGGACGATACCTCCGATGTGGTCGGGCTTGATGCTCTGCCGGCGGCACAAACAATGCGGCCGGCTCCCCACTATGCGATAACGAACGAAATTGCAGCTCGAATGCTTGACCCGTTTAGCGGGAGCTCCGCGCGAGTCGTACCCACCTCGCGAAGAATGCATATGAGCTGTACATTGTGCACCGATTTGTGGTCACGTTGCGCGCCTCGAATCCTCCTTTCGAAATCATGGATGACGCCCTCTGGTCGTGGTCCAACTCAGTAAAATCGACTTCGGGTCGCCTGCCTTTCCAGAAACACCGGGATCGCCGCCCCCCCGCAAACATATGCAGCTTATGACTCAAATCCGCTAGATCATCGAGAAACGCAGCCTTCGCATTACCGGTCCGCGAAAGGGTAATTCATTCAGCTAGCTACGCTTGTGAGGATCGCCCGCACTTGGTTGAGCGCGCAGAGCGTGTGGTGGAACGTCTACCAGCAGCACGCTTTTCGAACTGCGTTTACGAACTATCACTGCCGTCTTCGTGTACGGGCTAGTCCGTCTACCCCGCCGTTCCGATGAGCACGACTTCAGTACCTAAGCCGCTACGATCACCTCTCTTCAGCTTGCGATACGCATACAGCCGCCGCGTCCCCGGCAGGGGGACGGATCGACCACAACGTACAGGGATCCGACGGCCATCGAGCTTTCAAGAGCGTTATGCGCCGGTGATCTCACCTCGCCTAGTGGTCCACGGCGCCGTCGTGACAATCGAGGACGAAATAGAAGCACGCTCTCTTCGGTGGCAACGGAACTGCGGCCGTTAATCAAGAAGACCCAGACGCCGCGCCTTGACGACACACTGGGTCCGGCTGGTCGTTTCCAGCTTTCGCATCGCATTCTTGATATGAAAGTTGACGGTGTTATCGCTCACGCCCAGGATGACTGCGATCGCCCAGGATGACTTCCCCTCCTCCACCCATCGCAAACACTGTCTCTCCCGTTCCGACAGCACAACCTCTTCATCCGCCATGAATTTCTCCTGGAGCCGAGAGGCCAAGAACGAGATCAGCAAGTGCCATGCCACTCAGTGGCACCCGCAAATTCTCGCGCCAGGACAAGTTCTTGGGAGATTGCCGGTCCGTTCTCGGGAGACTGCCATCGAACTGCAGCCTTCACGACGGGATTGCGACATATGTCTCAACGCAATAGCAGCATTTACGACAATCGTAGCAGTCGATATTTCAACATCTATGTGAGCTGGATATCACCCTTTGACCAGGCGCTCCTCCCGCCAGGGCTGAATGCTCTGTGAAGGGCCGTAGCACGCGGTTCGCGAGCCCAGATCTTTCACTTGCACCAAAGCTTACCTTTCCAGTGTGTCGGCTCGACGCTCATCCGACCATAACGACAGGTTAGCGTTCGGCCCAATCCTGTGGCGATCATGCAAGCTTTTACGCCCCAATAAACTACCAACGCTGGTCATTGATCGACATCACGACAAGACGATATGAACAGTGAAGTTTGCACCAATCGAAGCTCGGCCTCCAGGATTTCTGTATGCAGTATCAGCCACAATCCGTGCTGCCTAACGCAGGTCATCAATGCACTCGTCCGTCGTCTGTCGAAATGCTTCGCGCCCAGGTGTGCTCGAATGATGATCTGTCGTTTCTGATGGAAGCGCATGATGGCCTGTCTGCCACGATCGCCCAGCGCTCGGGATTCAAGGGGCTCTGGGCCTCTGGTTTGTCGATTGCCAGTTCGCTCGGCTATCGCGATGCCAATGAAGCTTCATGGACCCAGCTCGTCCAGAGCGTCGAACGCATAGTGGACTCGACCGAGCTACCTGTGCTCGTTGATGGTGACGGCGGCTTCGGCAATTTCAACAATGCTCGCCTCCTCACACGAAAACTTCATCAGGCTGGCGCGGGGGGCGTTTCGCTTGAGGACAGCTGCTTCCCGAAGATGAACTCGCTCATTGGTGAGCGGCATCCGCTCGCCGATATCGATGAATTCTCCGGTCGCCTGCGGGCCGTGAAGGATACCGTCGCTGAACACCTTGTTCTCGTGGCTAGGATCGAAGCGCTGATCGCTGGACATGGATTGAATGAAGCCATCTTGCGTGCTCATGCCTATGCCGACGCAGGCGCCGATGCAATCTTGATTCACTCGCGAAAAAGTACCGCGCACGAAATGCTTTCGTTTGTCAGCGAGTGGCGGAACCGGCTGCCTGTTGTGATTGTTCCGACGACCTACTATCGAACGCCGGTGTCAACTTTTCGCGATGCGGGGATCTCCACGGTCATCTGGGCCAATCACTCCTTGCGAGCTGCGGCAGCTGCAATGCGGCGCGTCTGCGATAGTATCGCAGCTCAAGAGGGCGTTGCGGGCATTGAATCCCATATCGCCCCGCTCAGCGAGATATTCGGACTTTTGAGGTATGACGAGCTCGCCGCGGCCGAAAAACGATATCTGCAGCCTCGCTAACCTATGGTGACAGGTTTTGTTTTTTAACGTTGCCCTCTTGAAACCCCCCGCGCGATGCGAACACCCCTCGCCTCTCGTCAATCTTGCTTCGGTGTCAACCAACAGGAAGTCGACTTTTTAAGCCTTGTAACGCTCTGACGCGGCGGAACAGCTTTCCCCTGCCAACTTGGTAAGAAGCCCTATCCGCGGATGACGATCATACCGACGTGTTTCAATCTTAGGGCCATCTGACAGGTCTGCGGCGGTCCGCAAGACTGAACAGAGACGTTCGAAACGCTCGCGGATTCATACAAGGGATAGAAAGCGAATGAAATGCCTGTGAATCCTCCCAAGAATGCGGTCATTCTTGCCGCTGGCGTTGGCTCTCGTCTGCGGCCGCTAACGGATCTAACCCCGAAAACCCTTGTGCAAGTTAACGGCACTCCCATCTTGCACAACGCGCTACATAACCTTGGGCGTGTCGGCGTTGAACAGGTGACGATTGTCGTCGGGTATCGCAAAGAGGCGATCCAAGACGCCTGCGGTGGCCGCTTTGGCAGGGTTGACGTCAAATATGTCGAATCCTCCGTTTACGATCGTACTGGCAGCGCCTATTCGCTATGGCTGGCGCGTGACGCTCTGCTTTCCGGAGACTGCTTCCTTTTTGAGGGCGACGTCTTCTTCGAGGAAAATGTATTGCGCCAGCTGCTCATCAGTGAAGCGCCCGACGCGGCTGCTGTCGCTCCCTTCCACGAGCTGATGCAGGGATCAGCGGTCCTGTTGTCCGATCTTGGCTTCATTTCAGAGTTTCGTTTGAAGCAAACAGCGAGAAATCTCATCGCGGGTGACTCGCCTCTTTACAAGACGATGAATCTGTTACGGCTGTCCGCGTCTACTCTGCGGACAGAGGTTATTCCGGCCCTAGACGATATGATCAAGGCCGGAGCTATCCAAGCCTACACCGAGGAGCTACTTTCCTTTCTCGTGGAAACACAAGGCCTGCTGCTTGCTGCTGTGAGATGTGATGATCTCAGGTGGTACGAAATCGACGACGCGGAAGATCTGCGTACCGCCGAGCGCATCTTCGCAAAAGCCGACGTTTGATCTAACCTCGCAGGGGCGAGGTTCACGACGATCGCGGAAGATTTGACGCTGCGCCTCTTCACGACCTGCGCGGCTGCCACTGACACCGGCCGCGTAACGATGCCAAGCCCGCCAGCTTGATGGGGCCGCAACCAACGCGGCTGCCTATTGCCTCAGCAAAACGCGAGCGGCTCGTCCCGGCATGAAGCGTGAAACACACCCCCACAAGCGAGGTGGTAGCGAAATCGTTATTGCGCTCCCAGCCGCTTCGACCGCAGGAATGGGAGGGCACCTAGATCTTGAAGGAGGCAGATGATTTCGATTTACTCGCTCGCGCTTTTCCGGATCGAGGCTTTCCTGCAGGCGGCTGCTCCGCGGAACTAATCTCTTTAAAATCGAATCTGAAGCTGATTCTTGGTGCACACAGTACATTCTCGCCAAATTTGATCGGAATACCGCCGGAGCAGTCAAGGCTCTCTTTGACGAAGACCGGCGCGGAAGTGGACATTCCAAGCAGGCGCGCCTCCTGCGCAGAGGGCAGACGTGCGCTTATCGTCACCCACTGTTGCGAGTAGTCGTCAATTCCGATGCGCCTGAGAGCAGTCGAAATCGAGTTGGCGCCAGAGAATTTGTCCAGCAGTCCGGGAGTGCGTTTCGCCGGAAAGTAGCTATGCGCAATAACGATTGGGATCTCGTCCTGATAGCTCAGTGTGTCGATGCGTAGCACATCTTCACGAGCCTGCAAGTCGAGGTAGCCGGCGAGCCGCTCGTCTGCCTTTATCGTTGCAGCGGACAGGATCTTACGACGTGCCAGGCGGCCTTGCGAGATGAGATTATCGGTCAGCCGGGTTTGCGAGGAGAGCAGATAAGGTGTTGGATGTTCGACAACGAAGGTGCCTCTCCCCTGCTCGACACGTAGCAGTCCCTCCTGCTCAAGTGCCCGAATGGCGTATCTTACGGTGTGCCGGTTGACACCATATGCGAGAGCAAGCTCTACGTCGTTCGGAAGTTTTTCGCCTGGCCGAAATCGGCTCGAGGCAATGGCTTCTTCGATGTTCGACCGAACAAACTCCCAGCGCTTTCCTTGATACATAGGTCAAATGGTCCGTGGTTCAGGCTTTCAATTCGGTCGGATTAGCGTCAGTTTTATCATCCTTCGGGTGCGCGAGCCGGGTTACGGCCGCTCCCTTCAGATAAAGACGTTGTCGGTAAAGCTCCCGGAAGACAGTTGACCGGCGCACTGAAGAGGCAATTGAGATGCTCGCATCTTCGACGTCATACTGACCTCTGTCCTCGCGATCTTGCAAAGCTTCATCGATGATCCGGCCGTGCACAGTCGACGGTAGCGGCAGTCTTAGGCTGGAAAGGATCGTCGGGACCAGATCAACGATACTGGTTGGGGTAGCAACAACTCCGCTTATGAAGGCATGGCCAGCAAGGATGCATAATGAAGACAGCTCATGCGCCGAAAGCCCTCCATGCATGCCAACGCCGATCGGATAGGTCCCATCGTAGTACACGTCATCGGGCGAAGCGCTCCGATTAGCCGCTCCGCAATCGGCGAGAACAAACGACAGATCCGCGCTTCGTTGGTGTTCGGCCATGACCGCGGAAAGCGGGAGGGTGTCGGCGATGAGTGGAGCGCCATCGGGAGCCTTACGTGAGAAAGCCACGCCAAACCATGGCTCCTCGGAAAGGCTGTGATACATCTCTGTCAGAAGATGGCTCTCTCTGTCCCGGGCCCAAATGTTGACAACCCTTTGAGCTGTTATTGCGGCGTCTACGTCGGGCGTGAGTTCGTATCCCACCTTAAATCCCGACCGCTGCAGGTGGTCCAATACGGAGATCTTTTCTCCAATGATGGCGTGTCCGTGATCGGATGCAGCAATAAGCTGAACTCCTTCCCGCGCCCCTTTCTCGCTCCACCAAGCGAAAATACGTCCAAACTGCCGATCGACCTCGTGGAGTACCTCACGCGCCGTGCGATGCTGAAGCCCAAACATGTGATATGTAATGTCCGGCTCCGAAAGCCAGAGCAGGCTGACCTCCGGAAGTGTTTCTTCCTTGAGGAACGAGAAGAATAGATCGACGACGCGCTCGATGGTAGCGCGTGCGGGCCCCTCGTCGGGAGGGAGCATCGGAAAGGTTGGCGCAATCCGGCGAACGGCCGCGTTGTTACTGAACTTTAATGGGTCATGAACCCAATACGCCGGCGCACCTGCCTGCCAACTCCCCCAGCTCGAAAGTCCAAAAGAGCCCTGCGATTGAGATCCGATCGACAGCATCGCACGGCCATGCGCCGCCAAGAATTCGCCGATCGCAGTGGCGGTGAGGACGCCACCGCGTTCGCTGCCCAGCCTCAGAAGGGCTGAGAGCGAAGATCCATCGATGGACCGACCGTTCGCCAGAAAACGGTTGCCGATGATTCCATGGGCCGAGCTATGTCCGCCCGTGGCCAGCGCGGCCGATGAAACGCGCGTCTCACTGGGAAAAGATGAGGTATGGCGGGCAAGTCGAAGGCCGATTTTGGACAGCTCGGCGAGATTGGGCGTAACTGCTTCGTCTAGCTGGTCAGGACGAAGGCCATCCAGCATGACAATGACAAATTTCATTCGGCCACCTTCCAGCTCCGATTCCGAGCCTCAACCTACGGCAGTGGCAGCCTCCTTGTCCAGATACCTAGGCACCTAGGCCTGTCATGATGGTGTCACATGGTGTGAATTATATCTCCGACACGCGAAGCCGCTTCTCACAAAAAGAATGCGATCCGCTCGTCCAGGCGTGAGCACTCGGTACTGCGTCGACCACAAAGGGGCGCCGCATCGATCATATGCAACTAAGGGTTATGTCATGAATAACTCCACCCGACGTGAGGTTCTCAAATTAATCGGTGGGCTGGGTTTGCTCCCATCGACCTCTGTCTTCGCCCAAGACGCTGACCGAATGGCACTGCGGATTGCAATGCAGGATCTGCGCGTCGAGCTCGACCCGCTCCATCCCCGTGCTACGGCGCTCGTGAGCTTCCGGGTGCTCGAGAGTATTTACGACAAGCTCTTTGCAATCGACTTTCAACGGGACGGGCAGATTCGGCCGATGTTGGCTGAAAGCATCGAGGCTCTCGACAGCACCACATATCGCCTGTCTTTGCGGAAAGGGGTTCGATTCCACGATGGTGAAGAGTTAACGGCAGAGGACGTCGCATTTACTTTCGGTGCGGAGCGTATGCTGGCAAAGGACAGTCCGGGTTTTGGCGTTGGCCAGATCAGCTTTCCATCGATGAGCGCGGTGCGGGCAACTGGTCGACATACTGTCGAGTTCAGCACCAAGGCGCCCGATCCTGTTTTTGTCAAACGCCTGACCTCCTATGGAGCCGGCATCGTCTCGAAATCTGCCTATCTAAAGGCGGCGACATTCGATCAATGGGCCAGGGCTCCCATAGCGGCAGGGCCGTACCGGGTCGTTGAGGCCGTCGAAAACCGCTACATACGCCTCGAGGCGCATGACGGGTACTGGGGTGGAAGGCCGCCGCTGAAGGGGATCGAGTTTCGGATGGTGCGGGAGCCGGCGGCACGCGTCGCCGGCCTTCGCGCTGGCGACTTCGACATCATCACAACCCTAGCGCCGGATCAGTTCGATATCCTCGCCGCGGACAATAGATTGGACGTGGTTGGAGGCGACACGATGTCCTTCCGCACGCTGGTCTATGATTCGACCACGAACGAGGTGCTGCGGGATCCGCGCATCAGACGCGCCATGAATCTGGCGATCGACAGGCAGACCATTGTCAATAGTATCTGGCGCAAGCGCATAAGTGTGCCGCCGTCCCATCAACACCCTGCGTACGGCGCTCTCTACAATCCTGACCGGCCAATCCCACGGTACAATCCGGAAGAGGCGAAGCGACTTCTTGCCGAAGCCGGTTATAACGGGGCAGCAATTCCTTTCAAAACGGTCGGCAACTATTACACGGCCGAGCTTATCGAAACTCAAGCCATCGCGGCAATGTGGAGGGCTGTCGGCCTGAACGTCGATATCCAAATGAAAGAGAATTGGGCGCAAGTCGAAGACCGTCTGGGCCGCGGTGTGAACAACTCGTCCGATGGGACATACTACCCCGATCCCACAGCATCGTTCGTCTCGCGCTGGGGGTCTCAGAGCAACTTTCAGAGGGGCAGGTATTGGCGGAACGACAGATTCAATGTGCTGGAGACGACCTTACTGACGGCCCAGGACCCGGCCCAAAGACGAGCCGCTTATCAAGAGATGCTCGACATATTCGACGAGATTGATCCACCAGGAACGGTGCTCCATTCGCTTGGCGAGTTCTTCGGAAAGCGCGCCAACATCAAGTGGGCACCGACACCAACCGGTTTGATGGATTTTCGGCCAGGCGCAATCAACGCCTAGCCGAGAACGCCTTGGGCCAGACGCAGAAGACGTTTCTGCTCGGAAGGTGGAATCATGGACCAAACCGCTTCGGACGCACTTGAAGCACCTTTTGTTCAAGCTTTTGAGCAAGGGAATGCCGGGCGCCAAGCCATCGCGGCTGGCAGCCCGCCGCTTCTCAGCATTACTGGATTGACTGTTGTTGTTGCGGGCCAGCCCGAGACACGCCTCCTGGATGCCGTTCAGTTCGAGTTGCGGAAAGGTGAATTTTTCGCGCTTGTCGGCGAAAGCGGCAGCGGAAAGAGCGTCCTGTGTTCGACCATCATGGGAGTAGCAAGTTCCGAGCTGAAATGTCTCGGCGATATTCACATCGAAGGCAGGCCTCTTGCCGAGATCGATCGGCGCCTGCGTGCAATGATCTACCAACAGCCAAGCCTATATCTTAACCCCGTTCGGAACATCGGATTCCAACTTCGCGAGACCGTCCAGATGATCGGCGGTTTGAGCAAGAAAGAGGCGAGCGAAAGAGCTGCAGATCTACTCTGCGATGTGGGGATCGATGATCCCAAAGAGACGATGAGAAAATATCCGCACGAAATGTCCGGCGGAATGAATCAGCGCGTCATGATTGCAATGGCGCTCGCGATGAAGCCGAAGCTTCTCATCGCAGACGAGCCGACCTCGGCTCTCGATGTCACCACGCAAAAGCAGATTCTTGACTTGCTCGAACGGCTCCGCTCAGACATGGCAATTCTCTTTGTGACCCATGACCTGGGAGTTGCCCTGCAGCGATCGGATCGCATCGGCGTTCTCTACGCCGGCCAGTTGGTCGAAATCGGGCGCGCCGATCTCGTCGCTCGAACTCCCCTGCACCCGTATACGCGAGCGCTATTCTCCGCTGTCCCCCCACTCTCACGGCATCCCCGGCGTCTGCACAGCCCTGCAGGTACCCTCCCCGAACCTACTCAGCGCCAGGCCGGCTGCAATTTCGCATCTCGGTGCTCCGGAACACTGGACATTTGCCGGCACATAGCGCCCGTGTTGCAGGGCACTCCACAACAGGTGGTGGCATGCCACAACTTGGAGCCATGAAATGACCTTGCCAATCGGGCCTGCTCGCGTTCGTACAGCGCCAGCATCACCCGAACCGATCCTCGAGCTGCGCAATGTCGATTTTTGTTACCGGGCTCCTCGCCGATCCGCTGCTGAGGTCCTTGGCGGCTCGAGGCTGCGCAAGATCAACATGAGCATCGGGCGTGGGAAAGCCCATGGACTGATCGGGGAGTCGGGCAGCGGCAAAAGCACAATCGCGAAGCTTCTGCTTGGGCTGACAGCGCCACAAGCGGGTCAGATCCTTTTTGACGGCGAGCTGCTGACGCCGAATCGATTGGCTGCGTTCCGCCTCCGTGTCCAACCTGTGTTTCAGAACCCTCTCGATGCGCTGAACCCAGTCACCCCGATCGGCAAACAGATTGTCGCGCCGCTGCTTGTGAACTTCAGGATGAGGTCTTCCGATTGTCAGGCTCGGCTGGCTGCAGCAATTTCCGCCGTCGGCTTATCGGGCGAGATCCTCGGCAAGTTACCGCATCAGATAAGCGGCGGACAGGCCCAGCGAGTCAATATAGCGCGAGCGCTTATTCTCGATCCCGAGGTTCTGATTTGTGACGAGCCTGTCTCCGCACTCGACATGACTGTTCAAGCTCAGATCCTGAACCTTCTGTCGGATCTGCGTGAGAGCCGGGGCCTATCCCTGCTGTTCATCAGTCACGATATCAGATCCGTCGCCTATCTTTGTTCAGAGATCACGGTCCTGAAGCGCGGAAGCATCGTTGAGAGCGGTTCACGCGATCAGGTACTGCTCGACCCAAAGACAGATTACATGAAGTCCTTGCTCAGGGCGGTGCCCAATTCCGAACTCGGGGTCGAAATGGCATCACGCTCAACACCTTATTCGCAGCCCACAGAGCCTCGGCACGTGCCGGCGCAGAGGTGATAATCGCATGAGGCGTAACGCCCATAAGGTATTTGCGAGCAAGATTGCCCGCGCATTGGTCACGCTGGTTCTGATGGTGACGAGCGTTTTCATTCTTATGCGCTGTGCTGGCGACCCGGTAACCGTCTTACTTGGGCCCGACGCGACCCCGGATATGCGCGCCGCATACTCAGGCGAATTGGGCCTCGATCGCCCCATCCTGGCGCAATACCTGGCCTATCTCCATAACGTCGTCCGAGGAAGCTTAGGCGTCTCATACGTCTATCGACAGGATGCACTCGGTGTCGTCCTCAGCCACCTTCCGTTGACGCTGATACTCACCTGCTGTGCTCTTACCCTGGCGGGGGTCACCGGCATTGCGGGAGGAATAGCTGCCGCAGTGTTTCCGGCGAGCATCGTAGGCCGTGCGAGCACCATCGCGAGCGTCGTGGGCGTGTGCGTTCCCAGCTTCTTCCTGGCGATCGTTCTGATGCTGGTATTCTCAATCCACCTCAATTGGCTGCCGACCGGTGGCGCGGAGAGCTGGCGCAACTTAGTTTTACCGGCAGTAACCATGGCGGCCGCAAGCTCCGCCGTGCTTGCACGGTACACCCGCGTGGCCGTTCGCGAATCGTTGGACAGTCGCTATGTGTTGGCTGCGTTTGCGCGCGGCATTCCGTTCCGGCGAATATTGATCCACCACGTACTGCCCAATGCGGCGGCTCCGATCCTGACCATCCTTGGCCTGCTTATCGGCGGAGCGGTGACTGGTTCGACAGTAGTCGAGACGGTCTTTTCATGGCCGGGTATTGGAAATCTCTTCGTCACATCCGTCGGAAGCAGAGATGTTCCAGTGGTGCAGGCAATTGTTCTGCTTGCTGGCACTGCGATGATCATGACCAACCTGGCCGTCGATCTCGGTTACACCTGGCTCGATCCGCGGTCGAAATCCTCGGAGACATAGATGAGCACCGCCTGGACGCATGAATGGACCCGGAATATCTTTCGTTCTTCGAAAGACCGTCGCGATCTGCGTAAGCCACCCCAAATTGGACTCTATGTTGCCGCGATATGGATTGTCGGATGTCTGTTGATTGCCGCACTGGCCCAGGTGATCTCCCCCTATCATCCAGCACAAATCTCCTTGGATGCACGGCTTTCGCCACCACTGTTCTTCGGCGGCACGCTGGAACATTTGTTGGGCACTGACGAGCTCGGCCGGGACGTGCTGGCACGCTTGATATATTCGATCCAGATCAGCATGCTCATTGCGGTGGGCGGGACCTTCATTAGTACCCTGCTGGGCGTTTCGTTGGGCTTCTTCGCTGCCGAGCTTGGCGGACTGATCGACGAGGGAGTCATGGCACTCGTCGATATGCAGGCTGCCGTGCCGTTCATGATGACCGCACTGCTTGTCATCACGATATTTGGCAATTCGCTGGCACTCTTTGTCTGTCTTGTAGGCTTGCACGGTTGGGAGCGTCACGCCCGCATCGCGAGAGGGCTGGCTCTGACGGCCCGCAATCGGCTCCATGTAACGGCGGCGCGAACTTACAACGCTTCGCGGGTTCATATCTACGCAAGGCATATTCTCCCATCCTGTGCACCTACCATCGTGGTCGGCATGACACTTGGGCTCACCGAGACGGTTCTCCTGGAAAGCACCCTCAGCTTTCTGGGGCTGGGGATACAACCGCCGATGTCGAGCTTAGGCAATATGGTGGGATACGGCAGAGACTATTTGATGACGGCCTGGTGGATCGCCCTCGCGCCCGGGCTCGTCATCGCAGCGACAGCGATTGCTCTCATGACAATCGGCGAGGCGCTGCGCCACTCCGGACCTCGCTCAGCTTCTTACACGTCCATCTGAGGAGACGTCATGTCGCGTCCGGACCTCGAAAGCGCATCGAATCAAACGGTCAGGAACGTTCCTCTGTATCGGCAAAAGAGGAAGTTCACCTGTGGACCATCCTCCCTGATGATGGTCATGTCCGCGCTGGACGAGCGATATCAGCCGAATGAAACAGCTGAGCTCGAGATCTGGCGAGAGGCAACGACCATTCACGGCGGCTGCGGACCAGTTGGTCTGGCATTGGCCCTTAAACGCCGCGGCTTCGCATCCCTTGTTGTCGTAAGCCATGATGGGCTTTTTCTTAAGTCTCGCGCTTCACACGGGAGCGAGATGGAGGTGATGCACATTCTCCAGGAGCGAGATCTCGCCGAAGCGTACCAGCGCGGCATCCCTGTCCATGTTGGAACTTACAGCCTTGATGACCTCTCGAACTGGATGGCGGCAGGGTGGTATCCTATTGTGATGATCAGCATTGAGTTCGAAGGTAAAACCATTACTCATTGGGTGGTGGTGACCAGGACCGACGTCGATTACGTGTTCTTCAATGATCCTCTCAAAGAGTCCGCGGAGGGAGATGTTGCCACGCGCGTCGACCACGCAAGCTTTGCCAGCATGACGGAGTTCGGCCCCAACCGGGAAAAGGCGGTGATCCTTGCGGGTCTTCCAAAGATGGCGAATGTTGTGCTTCCGCTTCCAAAGATTTATGCTAGCCAACAGCCGACACGTTGACCGTTTGTGGTTCCGAACGCTGATGCATTCGGCTGCTGCGAAAGGCCCACATAGTGCGAAGTCAGATAGGTCGCGAATGGTCCCATCGAGCGGGCTACGATCGGCGGGCCGATATACACCGACACCAAAAGCAGCATAAACCAACCTTCCTGAGGCCTGGCCCTGCACTCTTGCACACGTCCGAGAAGCGAACGTTTTTGGTGGGAGCGCGAACCGTCGGGCAGCTATAAAGGGCGAGCGTCCTCCCCTCGCTTTCCAATCCATTTGCGTAGCTCAGCGTAGATTCAGCTTCCCTCAAAACGCATCGTTCGCACTGGATAGCGCATTCGCGCATCAGCCTCGCGTAACATTGTCGGGCTCCCGCGTCTATCGGCCCGAGGTCTTCGCGCAAGCGGCGCCGAATTCCGGTGGCCTTCGGCCCACCGCATTACAAAACGTACGAACCCCTACGAAGATAGTTGACGAAGGAAGACTTCTAGATTGCAAATCAACCAGAGCTGCCTTCCGAATGCATCGTTCGCCGCTTGAGAGCGGCGTTCGTACCATCGCCGGAGAGCACCAACATCGAGATAGTCGGCGATCGCAGGAGATTCTTTGAATATCAAGTCACGAAAGGGCGCCGAGCTCGGGTCCGTCGCCCACTTACCAAGAGGTAACGGAAACCCGAGCTTCTTTCTCGTGATCACACTTGCGGGTAGACGATCTCTGTAAAGGGTGCGCAGCACGGCCTTCGAGACGTCGAGCGTTTCGCTAAATTTCTCAATCGAAGTGAAAGCCGCCTGAAACGGGGCGAAGGCATGCTTCCAACGCAGATGTTCTGAGAACGACATGCGTAGAGCCAATGCAACGATCCGGTGGTCTGTGAATGGCACTCGAGCCTCCACCCCGGCCGCCAGTGTGGTGTTGTCGACCATTTCGAGCAGCGCCGGTAGGTGATGCCGTACAAAGAATTGTCTTATGCGCTCGACCGGAGTAGCGCCGCCTGAATGATAGGCGTGGTTCATCCAATCGATCAGCTCCGCATCGTAAGCGATGTCCTTTCTCCATGCCGATGTCGCCAGTGCCAGCTTCTCTGATTGGGGGAAGTAGGTGTAACGCCCGAGAAAGAACTCGAATTCACTCGCTTGGAACTTGGGAAGGCCGAGATGACGTCGCGCCGGGCGGCCAATGACATCAGGCAAAGCTGTTAGCAACGCCTGTCGACGAACGTCGAAAGACAATCTGAAGATTCGGCTATATCCAAGGAATATCTCGTCGGCACCTTCGCCGGTAAGGAGAACCTTGTGAGAATGGGCGACCGCCCGCGCAAGCAAATACATCGCCGCTTCGTTGTGCATGCCGACTGGATGACTACGTAATGCGGTGAGGCGCTTAACGACATCCAGGCTTGTTGCCCCAGGCAGCCGAACCAGGACGTGGGCGAGCTTGAGGGATTTCGCTACCTCGACCGCATAAGGGCTTTCATCGTAAAGACCGCCGCATACGACCCCGGTGAAGCATGTCGGCTTGTGTGACGAGTGCCTTGAAAGCTCGAAGGCCAAAATACTGGAGTCGAGCCCTCCCGAAAGCAGCGCCGCGACTGGAGTGTGGGGCAGCAAATGTTCCTCCACGGCACTGCCGATCAACGTTTCGAGAGAACTGCAATCATCACCATTATCGAGGCGAGCAGGATCCCACCAACGTGTGAGCTCGTGCGATTGAGCGGTGATTTTCAACCAGGTTCCAGGTGGCAGTTTTCGAATATCTGCAAATAACGTCCTCTCGCCGAAGACGGCACGGTAGGAGAGGAAGCTTGATAATCCAACCGGATCGAGCTTAGATCGGACGCTTGGCCACTGCAGGATGGCTGACGCCTGTGAGGCAAAGACAAAGCCATTATCTGCTTGGGCATAGTATAGCGGCTTGATTCCGAGCCGATCTCTGACAAGGAACGCTGTCCCCGTGTTTTGATCGTAGATTGCGAAAGCAAACATTCCCCGCAGACGTTCGACGCTATCAATCCCCCAACAGGCAAATGCCTTGCAAAGTACCTCCGTATCCGACTCTGTGCGAAATCGGTACCCGCGCCGGAGCAAGTCCTGCCTTAAGTGACGGTAATTGTAGATCTCCCCATTGTAGGTGACGGTTAGGCCGAGCTCCTCATCGAGGAACGGTTGATTTGACCTGGGATCCGGATCAATGATCGCGAGCCTTCGATGGGCAAAGGCAAAGGAAGAGGTCACGCAACTGCCACTCGCGTCGGGCCCCCGATGGGCCAACGTCTGAGCGCAACGCGCGAGGTTCCGCTCGGTCACTGACTTATCAGTAATCCGTCCGATAAATCCGCAAATCCCACACACAGCTAGCCTCCTCCGCGCGCTAAGCTGGGACTGCGGGAGGCGTCGGCTCGCCGGCACCGCTCCGTAGGCTGGATACTACAAAAACACCCTCCGGAGCTTAGAGCCCGTTTCAGTCGATGAGCGGCAATTCGCGAGCACACCTCGGCCGTCGCGGACGTCCTCGATAAGCGCGGTCTCATATTTCGAGCTCGCTGCCGCGCTGCGCGCCAGGTCACGCCTTACCGCCGGCGGTAGAATCCCGAAGGAGCGTCCGAACCTCATTAGTCATGACTCGTTCGACGAGCCACTTGGGAGGCTCAATGCGTGGTGGAAGATATAGAGCGCGGTAGAGCCGATCGAGTTCTTCGGCGCTGCGTGGAACGTCTGACGAATCCAAAAGTGCGGTCATCTTGCGCATGGGATAGAAGCAAGCCTTGCGCCTCTCTTGAGCGATCAACTCGTCTTGTGAACGAGAGGTAGCCGATCCGTCCAACAAACGCAGCCACACCTGGCAGAAGAGCGCGTAGCCGTAAAGTTGCGCTCTGGTGTCTAAAGAGAGGGCCGTCTCTGAAGGCAGCACAGGGAACTGCAATTCGCCGATAATATCGCCCCTATCGACCCGCTCTGAGAGATAGTGGACAGTCACCCCAAAGCTCCTCTCGCCATTGAGTATGGCATGCGTCCGCGCAAAACTGCCGCGATATTCAGGGAGCGGGCCTGGATGAAGATTGATGCCTCCTCCATCAAAACGTGCGAGGATATGGGCCGGAAAAATCTTGTTCCACATGACGCTTACGAGAAACGTTCCGAGAGGAGGAACATCATCTATCGACTCGAAAAATGGTATTCCAAAGCGGTCTGCGACTTGCCAAAGCTCCTCACTGGTCTCGTGCCGCCACCATGTTTTCTGGTACCGGGAAGCGCCGAGAACGCCCGCAATGTGGTCTTTGCCGCAGGTCTCGATGACAAACAGAAGACAGCGGCTCGCAAGCCCCCTGGTTCCGGCAAATACCACACGGTTCGTTAAGCTCGACATTTCTCCACCTTATGACGTTCTAAGCCACCCGATTAGGTGCCCGCCCTACTCGTGATCAGCAGTCCGGCGGACGCAGCGATCGCCGCGCCGATCGTTAGCACATGGACAAGAGTGCCTGAGGCTTTGATCTTGAACGGGGCGATGTGGAGCAACGATAGCGGTACAAAGACCGCAGGAAGAACGACACCTAACTCAAGCGGCGCAATAGTGTGGTCAAGCAGCAAGATCGCCGCGAGAACGGGCAGAGCGTAAGAGAGAGGTAGACCAGTCGAATAACCGCGATCGTCCAGTCCGAAATAGTCAAAATATGCCAGGCGAAGCGCGCCGATCAATAACAAGAACGCTGTGAACACGGCAGATGCTGGAGAATCGATGAAAGATGCGATGATAATTGCCGGGATGACTGATCCAAAAATAAGGTCAGAGAACGCATCGAGAGCTTTACCAATGGCTTTGGTTGCCATCGTTCGGTGCTTGGTGCTCCGGGCAATTTCGCCGTCCACGTCATCAGCGACGATCGCCCAGAGTCCGAGCGCTATTCCCGCCTCGTAGTGTCCTCTCACGACGAACCCTATCGCTGCACCGGAACAAAGAATCCCCAGGGCAGTAACGGCATTTGCGCGGTCAGATAGGTATGTGATCATCGAGCCTCGATTTTATTGTTTTCTGCCGACGGCGATCGAAAATCACTGCCCTTGCGGCCGCTTGCCAACCGCAACTACTGCTTAGATTGGGCGAGATACGACGTCCGCAAACTACCAATTCTAGTAGGCGCGCTTCAGCGGTCGGCAAGCTAAGGTCGTGCCCCGTCCCCTCATGCGAAGTTAAGATGATATGGATTTGGAGCTTGTCATCGGCTAACTTGTAAGGGGCCTCTTCCTATGGACGCTGCTATCCAACCGCTCCATAGGACCGCCACGGTGAAGGGCGCTTGCTCACGTGCCCCAGCCAAACAAGCGAAATGCCGGGGCAGGCCCGGGTGAATGGCGGTATCGGTCACGTCCGCCAAGTCGAACGTACGGAAAACTCCCGACATGCCGCTCGGCCTGCCGTGCGCCTGATCATTAGCGTTCGACTCGGCGGCGCCCGCAGGGCGAGAGCCGAGGCGCCCCGTTCGGCGCCCCAGTTGGCTCGCCCAGTTCATTGCGAACCCGCGTCTTGCACATCAGCTCTGCCATAATACGCACTAACCTTGACTTCGGCGTGATGAGCTAAACCTAGACGGTCAGGAACTCGCGACTTTCCATCGAAGATGATACGCCGCGCGAGATTGATTCAAAACTGCTGACCATCCGATCACGTCGGGCGCGCCCCCAAAACTGAGGCGGGAGCTCACTTCTTCAACGGCCTGGCTCCCGTTTTGACCGGACGCTCACAAATGCGAACGAAAGCGTGCTTCCTGTTGCGCAGACGGCTAGAGATGCCAATGCAACCACGATGCCATAGTGGTTTTGGATAACACTGAAGAAGAAGGGCGCAAAAGACGCCGCCGACAATCGGAAACCCGTGATCAACCCGAGCCGCCTTCCATACCCGTCCTGCCCGAACACTGAGAGCGGCAAGCTTCCACGACAGATGCTGTTTAGGCCCGAGCTAAACCCGAGCAGAGCAATGAAGATTGAAATTCCGAGGAGAGAGTGAGACGTCAATGTAATGATAAATGTAGCCGCCGAGAGCATAACACATGAGAGAATGGTGAGCTGAATTGGGGATATTCTCTCGGTAAACGAACTTGCAAATAGCCGTACTGCGACCTGTGACGGTCCGAAGAGCGCTGAAACCCACGCCCCCTCCATGTCTAAACCGATCGACGAAAGGATTGGGATCATCTGGCCAAGAAACGCTGAGAAAACAAATGTCGTTAGCGAAAATCCGACCGTTATTAGGACAAGATCACTCAGCTTGGAAGAGGACGGGCCTTGCTGGCCACAGACCTTGTTCTGATCTCTACGCTTCACGGAGGACCTGCCAAGAGCCAATTGGATTAATGGGAGGGCAAGAAGAACATTGCAGCCTCCATAGATCCAACAGAGTTGTCTCCAGGATATCAAAGTGAGCGACAACGAAGTTAGCGGCCAAAACAATGTTGACGACAACCCGACGATCAACGTCAATAGAGCAATTTGCTGTTTTGCATGAATCGCATCTCGCTGTACCAAGAACACGAATGCAGCCTCATAAAAAAGAAAGGCCGACGCAAGTTGCATACCGAATAGCGCGACTGTGAAAACGACCGCATTCCAAGAAATTGCTGCTAATCCCAAGCTAGCGCCTCCCGCCAATGAGGCGACTCTCATAGTTTTGCCTGCGCCGTATCGGTCCATGAGGCGGCCGGCAACCAGGGACATCTGCGCACTCGCAAACAAAGCAAAGGAGAAACAAGCGAATATCCACTCCTCTGTGACGGCGAGGTCACGGGACGCCTCCTTTGCAATGCCAGCCACGCAATAATAAAGTGTGCCGTAGCTGATGATTTCTGCACCGCCCAGTGCCACAACAACGAATCGATCATCCTTCCTGATGGGTAGTGATCTTCTCGGCTCGGTTCTCGTGCCTGGAGGTCGCATATGGCCTAGTGCCTCACCTGCTACGGATCACCTGCGAAACATGGGATCCGTTCGCCCCGATTTCCGTCCGATCATTTTTTGTCTAGACATGGTGATGATATGGACTACGCGGCAGGCCAACTTCCGATCACCCTCTTAAAGAGGCCCGGGTTATTTCTGGCGCCTCGGCGACACACCTGCCTGGGAGACTTCGGTGTAACTGTGGTCTGCACCATCCAAATCTATCAAACGGTCAGGCCGCACTCGCATTTCCGGGCGCATTAGTCAAAGACGCACTAATCAGCTTGGCCACATTGAAAGTATGCGAGAAGAATTGCTGTCGAAGATGATCCCATTCTCTGTATCTGCAGCCTCTGTATCTGCAGTTTAGTTGGATCTGCGTCTGATGACCGCTTCTTAGCGACTTGCACCTTTATCTCCAACGGTGTGATTTGTTTGGGTCCGCTTAGCGCGCCAACCCGCTTGTCCGAATTGCCGCTTAAAGGTCAGGCCGCTGTACTTGGCTGCGGACGCACCCAAGCGAACGACGCCTGTCAGGCTGCCCTCGCGAAGAGTCCCTTCGAACTCGTAGTCCAAGCCCAAGGGATCGCCCGGCAAATGTGAAAACAGCTTCAACTGCGGTCCAACTATCTTGCCGCGGCAGTTACTCGAAATTTCGGTGCCGATGTGCGTGCCCCAAATATTTTGACCATCCTGTAGCAGGTCGAACGCATGTACTGCACTACCGTGAAGAAAGTCGATAAAGACCTGCCATGCTCCTGCCAGCTCCTCGAAGTCCTCCTGTGGTGGTGCGGCTGGCGCTAAAGGACGTTCTGCAAGGGCATGAATGATTGAACGGCCGACGATCTTGGCTTCGACTTTGGTCAGATTGGTCGGATCGACTACGATCCGTTGCGAGCGCTGCCAACAGTCGCGCAACACAATGCGTGGGCGCGCGCTGGCAAGTTTTTCGGCGATCACCTCGGCGTCTATTGGGAATGTTTTGATCGACCAAGAAACCGCTATTCGTGGATTGCAGAAAACGACATCTGGTTCTATCTCTTCGACAGCGAGGCCAGGGACGCTCAAAAATTCGCGCTTCAGTATCGAAATACAGTGGCGCCATCGTTCCATCGCACGAGCCGCCCCTCCCATCACCCATTGTTCCAACGCGACGTAAGCGCCAATGATCTCGTCTTTGCCGACCTTCATTGACCTACCAAACGATTGGCCAGGAGGTCCGTTCAGGTACGCCGCTCTGCATAATCTTTCCGAGCCCAGTAAGAAGCCGGTAGACTGCGGTCCACTGATATACTTCCCACCTGAATGAATGAGAAGATCAGCCCCGTTGCGGAGCCAAACGTTGGGAAATTTTGGGGCTTCTCCGGCCGCGTCTACAATCAGCGGAATTCCGAGTTGCCCTGCGCGCAGAGCGATTTCTTCAAAGGGCAACACCGACTTTGGAATATCTGAAGCAACAACGCATATCGCTGCTACATCTTCAATTGGAAGCTGGTCCAAGTCTGAGGCACGGCTGATAGGAAGCACCAGACAACCGACTGCTCGAATTGCATGCTCGTAAGCCATCCGTTGATCAGCAGCGACAACGACCACCTTCTCGCCGCGTAACGGGAGCTTCAGCATCTTCTCTGGATCGTTACCCGCTACGCAAGCAGCAACAGCCTGGCTTACTGCTGCTGCACTTCCAGCAGTGACGAGCCCCCATTCGGCACCGGTGAGCGCAGCCAATTTTCGTCCAATCGCTTCCGCCAGTTCATTCAGAATGACAAAGCCCCGAGCAGAGGCTTCCATTGCGGCGAGCACAGATGGTGTTGGATTGCATCCGCCATAGGAGCTACGCACGCCGGTGCAATTAATGATCGGTTCAACGCCAAGATCGCGGAACACTTGGCCTGCGGCGGGTCCGTCGTGCGGCGCACCATCGCAATCAATATCCAAGCTCATGCAGGCACCTCCTGTAAGGCTTTAGGGAAGAGCCGAAGCGGATCGCATTGCTGACCGCAAGCAACCAAGACAAGCGCGAGCGCGCACAAACGCTGGGCCCTACTAGGCCAGTACTCGCCGTCCAAAGAAAGCGGCTGGAGCCGGTCTTCAAAATCTTCTTCCCGAGGCCGACAAGGACTCGCACATAGTGTCAGAGGTCATGAACTCTGCCACGCCCATCATCCAATAGCATGCGATTTGGCGGAGGCCTGTCATGCCGCTTTCCCTCCGCCGTGCCACCCTGACGGCAACCCGAAACATGAGGTCCAGCCGGCAACTCCTGCCGCGCCGCAGGGAAAAGGATCAAAACTCGTGCCACTTTGCTGATTACGCCGGGCGCCTCTTTTATTGCCTTCTAGTCGGTTCGGCTGTGCGAACACGGTTGAACACCTGTGTCGCGAACCCAACAAGCCCGACAAAGCGTATCGTTCCTCTTACCGTTACCGAGACTTTTGCCATTCTAAGGATCTGAGCGTGAGTGCGTCATGAAGCGTATCCGGCGTTGACGATGTAGTTGACGCATTCCTGGGGCGTGAAGCAGTCCAGCAAGGCACCGATGCGCTTCCTGGTTGCATTTGCGGTTCGCCCGGCGGCCTTTCGGAGCAGGGTCTTGAGCTTGGCGGAGACCGCTCGATTGGATTGAGGTCGGGGCTGTAGGGCGGCAGGAAGAACAGCTATGCGCCTGCGGCGCGAATGGCGCGCCGCACGAGATTTCCTTGTGGCTGCCGAGCTTGTTGATCATGACAATGTCGCCGGGCCTGAGGGATGGCACCAACACCTGTTCGAGTCGGCCAGGAATCTTTCGCCGTTGATCGGCCCGTCGATCACACAGGCAGCGCTGATGCGGTCGTGGCGCAGCGCTACCAGGAACGTCAATATCCGCCAGCGCACGCGAAGTGCCTTGGCGACCAGCCGCTCACTGGGGCGCGTACGACCGTGGCCGAGCGCATGTTGGTCTTGGCCCAAGTGGTGAGTAGGCCGAGGCCCTTAAGCATCGATCGGCAACGGCAGAGCCAAGGTCCTCAGGCATACTCAGTATACTCCGGATTCTTTGTTGACCCCAGAACTGGTAGCAGAACTCGGTTCAGCTTTGACGTATTCTGTAGGCGAAGTCGATGGCTGGCGACCAGAGCCAAGACTTATGGGCGGCCGGCAGTGAAACCGATGTTTGACGCCACCAGTGTCTTGAGAGCATGCAAGATAGCGTCACAATTTCGATCCAAGAGCTGGAAGCCGGGCGATGGATTGTTAGCATCTCGACTGGTGAACCTGAACCGCCAGGTCACGGATGAGACATGATGACTCAGCCCTTCGAGCCTCCGTCGCGTGGCTCGCCACCGCCGATTGTTTTTGTTGGCAGGAACCGACGCGGTAACTGGGTCGCCCGCGAACAAAGGGGCTCCTTTGGCGGCCTTTTTGTCAACCGCGCCCAAGCTTTGAAATACGCTTTTGTCGAGAACGGCCGCCATCCAGAGAGCATAATCGAGGTGACGCGTGAGATCGAACTCGATTTTCGGACCGGTCCATGAACTACATGCAAAGAGCGTAGGCCGATGCTTTGGCCTCCTGCCCCCATGACCGGAATCCCATCACTCATGTCGTGATAGCCTCGTGCGATGATCAGATTTCAAGCTGTGGCGTTATCCGATGATTTTTTTATGTTGGTTATAGCCAGTGGTTTGATGACCATCGAAATGGCTGCCTTCGCGCATGAGAGCTCGTGCGCTTGTGGCTTACAATGTGCGCCGGATCCGCGTCGAGCGCGGTATTCCGCAAGAGCAATTGGCCTACGATGCAGGTGTTGATCGCTCCTATATGAGCGGACTTGAGCGCCAACAGGCGAACCCGACAGTCGATCTTCTCGACCGTCTTGCCGAGACGCTCGGCGTTACTGTCTCCGAGCTGTTTGTTCGGCCATCCAAAGGTGCGCCGCCGCCCGCCACCTTACCTAAAGGTCGCAAGCCCAAGGCGGCACGCCGCAAAAGGACCTAGTCCCCCTGACAGGACCGAGCCGTGGCGCCGATCTTGTGCGGTACTGGAGCAAGTATGAAAGCGCTCCCACGCGGATTTTGTGCGCAGCCAAGCCTTGATACGCGGCAATCCCGCTATGAACATCGAATATTGTGATGGATGTTCAATCCAGCGCCGGAGCAGACAGTGGCGGCTCAAGACGATGAAGTTCCTCTAAACGCCATCCGCGCTTTTGTGATCGTCGCACGCGAAGGCAGCGTCACGCGCGCCGCCAGCAGCTTGGGAACGACTCAGAGCTCGGTCAGCCGCTATTTGTCCGTGCTGCGGGACTATCTCGGTGCGGACCTCATCGAGCGGCGCGGCCGACGCAGTCATTTGACCGAGTTCGGAAGACTATTTGCTAACGCAGTCTCTGAACCGCTCGAGACAGTCGGCTTCACCGCCAAGAGAATGCGGCGGCGGGCGGCCGCGGGCGCCAATCGGATTGTCGTTCGCACATCACTATCGACTTTTGCTTCCTCGCTTCTGATCCCAAATCTGCAAGCGTTCTCTGCTGAAGCGGGCGGTGTTATCGTGGACGTCGTCAGCTCGCTGTCGCCGCCGACATCTTCGGATGACTACGACATATTGATTACACGCGACCTTTCCGTCATCGAACCTGCCGATAGTTGGGAGATCTACAATGAGGAGCTGGTATGCGTGGGGCCGCCAAATCTAGTCGCGGGCAGAGAGCTCTCGATCGTTCGATCAACGCCGATACTGAACATCACATCTCGTCCCGACATCCTGCCGACATGGCTGAGAGCGATGAACCTGTCCTCAAACGACATACGAGCAGGCGCGCGCTATGATCACAACTATCTTGCTCTGCCGGCAGTCATGACAGGAAAATGCCTTCTTGTCGCACCAGAAATCATCGTCAGTGATCTGGTGCGAGGGGGCGCTTTGCAAATCATTCCCGGCTCACGCGCTCCAAGTGGCATGCAATATCGCGCCTATGCGGTGGATCGCAGCGAGCATCCCGAGATCGCTCGTTCTTTTTGCCGATGGGTTGCTCGTCTTTGCAAGAAGGCGACGCTAGCTCAGGCTAGCTGAAACGCCTCTCCAGGTCTCCTCGATGACTCTGCGCCAGATCGCTGTACCACCCCCATTCATGTCGAGAGCCGTCAACCAGAAAGACAATCCGAACAAGGGCTAAGATTACCTCTCGGTTGCATTCATCCCGACGACAAGGGACAGAGTGAGAGATCGGAACGCAAAGATCTCCTCCTATCCGCGATCGTGCCATGTCAGAAGAATTTGGCTGCGCAGAACGGAGGTATGCCATTGATCGCCCGAGAGCTCATGAGCTGTCATTCCTGCGTCGGCCCTTGTGGAGCAATGCACGGCAGCGAAGGCGCATGAGGCGCCGCCCCAGCTTAACCAGTCGAATGGTTCGGCTGCGGAGGTCGTTTGTTTTCCAGCCCCGCTCGGCAATACGATGGCTTCCAAACAGACCTTGCGCGATTTGGCGATAGTTATTTCCTTCCTGCCATCCATCCAGTGCGCGCAGCGTCAGGATAAGGCGACGCCGCTTCAAAGCCGGCAAATCAAGAGGAGGCGTTCCGAGCGGCCGATGTTCAAGGGCGAGCCAAAATCGACGTGCGGCCTGCAAGCGAAGCTCGAAATCCGCGTCGAGCGGCAGATCGAGCACGACAACTGACCCGCTCGCCGGAATGCTCTTCAGCCAAAGGCGATGCTTCGCGCCTCCGAGCGGCACGATGGCATGCCAGCCATCCGGCGCGCGACGAACGTCGCTGCCCGGCAGATTGCCGAAATCGATCTGGTAGCTTTTGGGCGCCACGCGGTTGGCCGCCCGCACACGCAGTACGGTCGACAGTACTTCGGGTGCCCAGAAGACTGCTTGCTTGTCGAATGCCTTTTGCGGATCAGCTGGAAAACGAGAGCCCCCACTTCCGTCGCAACTGCTCCGTGGTTGCGCTGGATCGTTGGCGGCGAGACAAGCGCCTATAATCCTCCTGGTAATCGGGATCTCGGCGCAGCCACTCCCAGGCCACGTCGGCAGCTTCTGCCTTCTTGAGGTTGCTGTATGCTTCCTCAGATCTCCAGTCAGTACCCGGCATTGTCGCAACTTCCCCGCAAGATTTCACACGCGAGGAAGTGCATCCCATGATTGTGGCGCTTTCCGGCTGCGTACGTACCGCGTACCGGCCCTGCACGCACTTAATCGATGGAATGATCGTTTTTTGCGATTGCTAGAAATTCCCCCGATCCTGAGAGCGGCGGTATTCATTGCTTTGGCCAACCGCCACGCAGCAGATCACGATAGCCGTGGCCTGCTAGCCACTTGGCCCGCGTCAGATGACTTTCGAAGGTGCGTCGCGCACGATCCGGTTCAACGGTCGGGTCAAGCCCAAGCACAACGCGCGCGATTTCGCACCAATCTGCTTTGTCAGCGTCGGCATCGAGAAGTCGCATGTAGGTGACGGCGTGCTCCTTGTCATACGACGTGAGCTCGTGCGCGCTGGGAGCCAATTCTGCGATCTTCGGGTCGGCCGGCACTGACTGAAACTCCTACCGAACTGAAACTTCTATCGAAATCCGAGCAACGATAACGAACTTAGGGTCATTTTGGTACCGCTCGAATCGTCGCGGCCCCTTGGCTTTTTGATCGTTACCCTAACCGCGAACGCATCTGGAACGGCTCCATTCTGTGCACTTGCTCTTTGATCGGCGCTGAATCTGCCTGCAGTCCATACGGTGGCTGATCGCAGACTGGCCACACAGCTGAGGCTGTCCTTGCCTCTTCACCCTACGGGCAACGGAGTGGAGGCCAGTCGTTTACCCGCCGGCTGGTGAAGGCCGCAGCCCAAAAGGGCAGCCAAGTGGAAACAATTCGTTCACTTTTCGAACTCCCGCTGAACGGTTGTCCTATTGGGTCGCGGCGCCGGCAAAAAGCCTCAGGAACCTCTGGGTTCATTTTGCTGTCCCGCCAGCAGCGAACTGTCGCGCCGCGAGGTCGCTTGTGATGGGCCAATGGCATTGAGAAGACGAACTCCAGGACATTTGCGCCTTAGGGTGATCTGCTGCGTTAAAGCAAAAGTCCGCAGACTGCCAACTGCTTGTGTCGCAGCTTATCGTAATAGTCCGCCTATAACCAGTGGTTTCATAGTCGTCAGAATGGCTGGCTTTGCGCATGAACGCTCGTGCGCTTGTGGCCTGGAATGTGCGCCGGATCCGTGTCGATCGCGGCATTCCGCAAGAGCGATTGGCTTATGATGCCGGGATCGACCGCTCGTATTTGGGCGGCATTGAGCAGCAGAAAGAGAACCCGAGCATTGATCTCCTGGACCGTATCGCCATGACCTTGGGTATTCACTTGTCCGAATTGTTCGCTGAGCCGGCCAGGGGTGCGGCGCCTCCCAAACCAATGTCCAGAGGACGCAAGCCAGCCCACCCGTGTCGGAACAGGAGGTAAATATCGAGAGAGCCATGTTTATCGCGAACGACAGGGGCATGCGGGCCGGAGCGGCTCACGTGCCCCCTTCCGAATCTACGGCGGCTATTCCGACCTCCGGCTGCAAAACAGCGCTGAGCGCGATCTTTGCCCAAGTAAGCCAGAGCATCTTCGAGATGAGCGCTTACGCCGCTCGCGTAAATCGATTGACGGGCCGCTTGCGCCCAAGGCTTTCTCTAAGAGTGCGTCCGGAGCTTGCCGACCTAAATTTGCCGCGTCGGCGCAATTCTGGAACAACGAACCCCGTGAACTCCTTGAGCCCGCTCGGAGCAATCTCCGGAATTACATGGAATCCATCGGCCGCATATTGAACGCACGACACTAAGTCGTGCTCTCCCGAACGACTGAAGCATCATCGTCACGAAACTCTCGATAACAAAGAATTCAAAAAGAGATGGAAACCGATACAAGTCGAGACGGCAATTTCTATGACGTTCCCGCTATCGCTGAATAGCTTGACCAAAGGTCGGGTAAAACTCACAACGGCCGCGGAATACACAACAGTCATCGATAGCATGAGCTTTGCGGCCTTGAACAACCGAAACCCAGAACAGCTTGAGAGCCCATAAAAACGCTGGTGATAGGCAGTGCGCCGACGCGAGCAATCGCACAGCTATTCCCATGGCCGCGATGCAATCGTCCCCGAACGGCGCAGCAGCCCCGTAAGAGCATGGAGGTATTGGCAGATAAAATGCCGGTCTTGGTCGCTGGCGCTCCTCCCGCATCTGACGGAAATGTCGCGGTCTCCATAACGGAATCATCGAGAACTTTCGGGAGTTGCGCGCTCAACTTGAGCAGAATGGCGCCAGATTTGCTTCCGACACGGACATTGAGGTCGAGAGAGGGGTCCTGAGCGATGAGGCAGCTCGGAAAATGGCGCTGCCAACCCGCTCGATAGTTCAAGCTCGCGCGAGCCGGCCGGCGGGCACGCCGACAGGACTTGATTCGCACGTAGCGTCAAATTGTAGGTTCGAGAAACAAGCCGCCACGGCCTTTGGAAAAGCCGGCGCAGGCCAGTGCCTCACCGGGGAGCATCGCATGACGCTGTCACCTATGTACCGACTTCTAGGCCAAGGCTCGCGGCTTCGGTCTGGAAGGATTGGCTTGGCAACTCCGCACCGCTGCACGCCGTCGAGCTGAGATCGACAAAAGCGCTCGCAACGTCGCGCACCACCGACCAGGGCCTACGAGCAATGGGATGTACTTTAACCGCCGACTTTCGGCTCGCGCACCGCCAACGCTCCAGACTGCGCCTCGCCTCCGCGAAACGGATTGGAACGTCTTCACTCTCGGCGGCAACAGCCGTCTGCGCATCAAGGGGGAAACCGACATGATCGATGCAAAGCTGCAAAGTGTGCTCTCTTCTCTTGCGCAGCCGGCTAAAGAGCTAGGCGCTCAATCGCCTGGACGGCGGGCGCCAGATGCACGTTACGTGAAGCTAAACACCAATGAGAACCCATTTCCACTACCAACAATGGTATGGCGAAGTGCGATCTCGGCGCTCGAACGTCAGTATTTGTATCCGGAAGACGACAACATCGGCTTGAGAGAAGCCGCCGCTGATGCCTACGGCCTCTCAAAGGACCATGTGATCGCCGGCAACGGCTCGTCGGAGCTTCTCGCCCTGATCTACAGGGCCTTCCTCGCACCGGGCGACAGCGTCGCAATGATGTCTCCTGGATTCTCGTTCAATCGCAAGCTTGCTCTGTTGCAGAGCGCCAAGCTCCTCGAAGTATCGTGGATCGACTCGCGCTCGATTCCGATTGACCAATTGCTGTTCGGTCCGGCAAAGGACGCCAAGTTCATCTTGCTGGCCAATCCCAATAACCCAACCGGGACGTTCGTCTCTATCGCCGATATCGAACGCCTCGTTGCACAGTCTGATCGCTTAATCGTGCTGGACGAAGCCTATGTCGACTTCGCACCGGATAACGGGCTGAGGCTCGTCCGCCGCTATCCCAACCTTCTGCTCCTGAGGACTTTGTCGAAGAGCTACGCGGCCGCGGGCATCCGGGTCGGCTTCGGCCTTGGTCATCCAGAGATTATTGGACGGCTGCGAAACATCCAGAACGTCTTCAACATGAACATCATAGGGCAAGCGGTCGGAATCAGCATCCTTTCACATCGCGCGGCCTACGAGGAGAATCATAGGCATATCAAGCACGAAAGAGAACGAGTTGCGGCGCAACTGCGTCAATTCGGATTCGGTGTAGCGCCTTCTCATACCAATTTCTTGCTGGCGCGGGTGCCGAATGGACAGGACGGCAGGTGGTGGCATGCCGCGCTGGAGAGAGAGGGCATACTCGTTGCTGTCTTTGCAGATGACGGTCTTGGCGACTGCATTCGCATCAGCATCGGCACGAAGGAGCAAATGGACTCGTTCTTGACAGCGGTTGCCGCGATCTCAGAGCGTATGAAAAGAGATGGATAGGCAACCGCACGCCGATGTGCGCTCATTTCCCTATACCGCCAATGGAACGAGGGGGCCGCGACATCCATCGTGCCAACGCAGGCATCCCATGCAGCTGAGGGCCAAGCGGTCGCCAAATGATCGCTTCCCCTGCGAACCGTACGGAGCCGAAGCGTCACCACGATGTCGCGCGATGGCGAGTACCGAGAGAGGACCAGACCCGACGGTCACAAGGAGCAAGCGAGCCGAAGCGAACTCACCTAGCCCCTTCGAAATTGCAGCGCCTGACTCCGCCTCCTGGTCCAGCCGAGATGTTTCGTCAGCGCTGTTCTGCTTGAAGAAATGCCGGAGCGGCCTGCAACAAGGCGGAGCATCTTCGAATTAAGCTTACGCCGCTCGCGTAAACCTGTTGAGGGGCCGCTTGAGCCCGAGGTTCTCTCGAAGAGTCTGTCCGGAGCTGGCGGATCTGAATCTGCCCCGTCGACGTAATTCAGGAACGACGAGCTCCGTGAACTCCTTGAGCCCGCTCGGAACAATCGCGGGAATTACATTGAACCCATCCGCCGCATATTCATTGAAAGCGTCAATCATGACCTCTGCCACCTCATCTGGCGTACCGACCACCATCAGATGCCCACGGGAATCCGATATCGAGCGAATCAGCTGCCTCCAGGTCATTTTCTGACGAGCAGCTAGTTCAAGGAGCACCTTCTGGCGGCTCTGAATGAAATTGGTGCGCGGGAGAGTCGTCGGAACCAAAGAATCGAGATCGATCGAACGCAGGTCGGTGACAAACCCTAACCACCGATCTGCTGTCTCAGTCAAAACCTCGGTGTCTGTGTAGGATTGCAACTTTTTGAGCTTGTCTGAGGCTTCCTGCTTGGTTCGCCCAACAATTGGGACGATGCCCGGCATCACCAGCACCTGATCGTCCTGACGTCCAAGCTGCCGAGCCTTCTCCTTTAGATTTGCGTAATAGTGCTTACCGCTTTCGATCGATGGCTGAGCCGTGAACACAACTTCCGCAAATTCCGCAGCGAACCTGACCCCGGCGTCGGATGAACCGGCCTGCACCAATACCGGATATCCCTGGGGCGGCCGTGCAATATTCAGCGGTCCTCTTACCGAAAAATAGGTTCCCCGGTGATCGAGGAGGTGCAGCTTCGCCGTGTCGACGAAGATCCCACTTTTCTTGTCACGAATGAAAGCGTCATCTTCCCATGTATCCCAAAGCCCCTTCATGACGGCTACGAACTCTCTAGCTCGCTCATACCGTGCGTCATGCTCTGGAATGTCTTCATCACCAAAGTTCGCCCCCTCGAACTTGTTTCCGGAGGTAACGATATTCCAAGCCGCACGACCGTGCGAGAGGTGGTCAAGGGAAGCCATCATACGCGCGAGGTGATAAGGCTGGTGATACGTCGTAGTCGCCGTTGCAACAAAGCCGATATTTTGTATTTTTGACGAAAGAGCCGACAACAGCGTGATTGGCTCAAACGTATCATTTCGGCCCGCACGCGCGATGTTTGCATTATCACGTTCGACGACACTTGGGCTATCCGGAAGAAATACGAAGTGAAATGCTGCGCCTTCAGCAAGTGCCGCAAGGTGCGCATAATGATCGATATCGACTCCGCCAGTCTCCGGCACGCTCGGATCGCGCCAAGCTCCCTCGATATATCCCGCCTGTAAGACGTATAGTCCGAGCGCCATTTTACCATCACGCGCCATGCTGTACTCCTTCTTCAAAAATACTCGTGTTCGAGCGACCGACAAAATTGTTGAGAACCGCTCTTATGGCTAGAATACAGGCGAAGCCGTTCCCTTAGAGCACTTGGGGCATCATTTGCCACGCCCGATGATGGAATCCGCAAGGAACAGGGCTGCGAGTCGTCGCACGCGTTCCTTCAATCCGCGTCAGCGTCCGCAACAGGATTACTGACGTTCCATACCGGGACTCCCGTGTTCAGCGACGCTCGAACCATTAGGTGACATACTCAGCTATCGCGATCAACGACGAGCGCAGGTAGTTGACTTACATGCAACACGCATCTGCTTCTGAGTATGCCGCCACTTCTAGGAGATTCAAATTGGCCATCTGAAACAGCGCCAATCGTGTGAAGACGGATTGATAAACGCACTTTCAAGGAGCTGTGCGACATCAGTGCTATTCAGTCTAAGCCGGCCGGATAACCAAGCCGGCACTATGAAGACCCGTGGATTGTGGGATGGCGGCGCTGCGCTCTCGCTTTGATCCCGCATTGAACCACGACGCGCTATATGATCGCAATGCGGAGCAAAGACCTACAGCGTGAGAATAGAGGGTCCTCTACCGACTCGAGCCGACGTGTTGCTACTTCTGCGCAATCAATAGTCGATTGCGGATGCCGCGAGCGTTGACACCTAGATGTGGCCTCGCAAAATCGAAGGCTCTTGGAGATCACCATCCTTGTCTTAGCTCCCGCTCCGAGAGCATTTTGCTGCCGATGATGCCCTTGCTAGCGAGGTCTGCGATTTCGAGCTCTTCGAGCCCAAGCAAGTCTGCCAGGATCTCTCTGTTATGTTCCCCCAGAGTAGGCGCCGCTCGGCGGATTGGGGCGGGGCGTGCGCCTTCGCGGATGGGAATTGACGGCTGCAAGTGCGGTCCTATGAATGCGCGTTCGACCTCTTGAAAAAATGCACGCGACCTTAGGTGCGGATCTTGGAGCAGGTCGACTGGCGGGCGGACAACTCCGGCCGCGACTCTTGCACCCTGCAGCTCAGCCATCGCATGATCGGCATCACGCCCGCGTGTCCAGCGTTCGATTTCGTTCTCGATTTTATCTTCAATCAAGCGGCGGCGTTTTTCGGACCTCAGCGATGAGTCGGCAGCCCATTCTGCTCGTCCGATGAGCGTCGCAAGTCGTTGCCACATGTTGGCGTCGGTGACCGCTAGCATAATCCAGTTGTCCTCGCCGGCACACCGGAAGCAGCCGTGCGGGACGAACTGCGGATGCCGGTTACCATATCTTTCCGACGCACCAGAAAGGGAGTGGACAATGATCCAAGGAGCTGTGAACGGCATCATGCATTCTACCTGCGCGAGATCAATAAACTGCCCCTGCCCAGTCTCGCGGGCGTGAATCAGTGCAACAAGAATTGCGGCGCAACCATTCAGACCGCCTATGGCATCGCCAAACGCGACGTGGCTCATCACGGGCGGCCCGCTGCTAGTCCCTACCACGCTCGGTAGCCCTGACCCATGCTCCAGGGTAGAGCCGTAGGCCCGGCAGCCCCGATGAACACTGTTCGTGCCAAAGGCTGACATCGACATCACCACGAGGCGCGGGTTGAGCATCCTGAGGACCTCGTAACCGAGCCCAAGCTTTGGGAGCACGTCCACGGAGTAATTGTCAACCACGATGTCGGCATGCGCTATGAGGCGCTTCGCAACGGAAAGGCCTTCGGGCCTGGTCAGATCAAGCGTGATACCACGTTTGTTGCGATTCATAATGCAGAAGCGGAGTGTCTTTTCGTACCTCTGGCCGTGCACGTAGTTCTCTCGCCGATCGACGCCGCGCCACCAGTCCGGATACTGAATAGCCTCGATCTTGATAACATCCGCTCCGAGATCACCCAGAGTTCGCGTGCAGAATGGACCTGCCCAGCCCATCGAAAAGTCAATGACGCGAACTCCCTTCAGTGGCTGTTCGGCAGGACGGGTACCGCCGGACGGCAGGGACGAACGTCGCCTCCTCGAGTCAATTCGTTCCTTGGTGAAAACCTGGAGCCCGCCAATTGCCGGAACCTTCCCGCCCCGGCGGGGCGGCGTCAACGTCAAGCGTTGCATCGAACCTGGCGTCAGGGCTCTCTCTCCGCCGATCAGGAGGGGTACGATTGCGCCACGCTCAATCTTCTCTTGATCCTCGAGAAGATCGGATAGCTCCGGTACGGGTACAATTGGGATCTTGCGCTGTATTGCCTCGGCAAACCACTGCCGCGCAGTCCGTGACTTAAGCTTCGGGACGAATAGTCGTTCGATTTGCTCGGTATGCTTCAGACGATCAGCGCCGAGTACCAGAGCTGGATCATCACGCAGCTGAGGCAGATCGAGCATCTCGCAGAACGCATGCCATTGCTTTGGCGTGATTGTTGTGACGCCCAGCCAGCCCTTTTTAGTTTCATAGATGCCGGCCGGAAAGTTTGGCCAGAACCGATTGACGCCCATACGATGCATCGCCTCACCGCGCTCAATTGTCTCGAACAGCTGATACTCGCTGAGCGAGATACATGCCTCGTATATGCTGAGCGAATGTGACCGGCCTACTCTGCTCCCCAGTCGCGCAATGAGCGAGGAGGCCACGGCGATAAATCCCCAGAGGCCAGCTAGAATGCCGGTCTGAAAATCTGGCGCGTGCAGAGGCGGACCTTCGATCGGCCCAACCAGCTTGACGAGCCCGGCAAGGGCACGCACGACAGAATCGCTCGCGGCGAACTCACGATAGGGCCCCTCTCGGCTGAACCAGGCCGCTTCGAGGTAGATCAGACCTGAGTGCCGTTGACGAATTGGGGCGACATCAATGGACGGGCACTCCGCGCAATCGATATCGCGCCCATCGACCAGAATGTCGCAATCTTCAACCAAGCGCGTCAGTCGCTCGATCGCCTCGGGATCAGCAGGATCGATGATAATGCTCGACTTATTGAAATTCAGGAACGCGAACCAGGCGCTCTGGCCACCTGGGGTCAACGGAGCGCTGGAGCGAAGTGGATCGGCAGCTGGTGGTTCAACCTTCGAAACGTCGGCACCAAAGTCGGCAAATAGCCGCGCACAATAGCTCGTTGCAGCCGAGCTACCAATCTCAAGGACTCGTAGCTGCGAGAGTGCCTGGCCGGAAGGTTCGGTTTCTTTTACCATAAGTACCACCATCGGCCCGCCTGGGCCTCCAGAAGGACGACCTGTTGAGATTCCTCAGTTAGCCGCCGAATTCGCCGCCCGTAATATCAATCGTCGCTCCGGTAATGAAACCCGCTTTCGGCGAGGCCAAAAAGGCGGCGAGGTCTGCTACCTCTTCAGCCGTTCCGAAACGACCGATTGGAATACGGCTGAGGGCGGAGCGATTGACGGCGGCCTCTGCGGGTCCAGTGAGGTCACTAAGAATCCGTCCCGGAGCAATACAGTTGACGGTAACTCCGTGTGGAGCGAGATCCCGCGCAGCAGCCCGGGTTAAACCGATCAATCCCGCTTTCGATGCAGCGTAATGCGGACCGGCGATTAGCGGCACGGCACGGCCGGCGAGCGACCCGATATTGACGATACGTCCGTAGCCGTTTGCAATCATCGATGGCGCTAGGAGACGTATGAGGGTGAACGGGCCGCTGAGATTGACATCTATAACGCGCGCCCACTCCTCTCGCGCTATCTGCGAAAGCCAAGGCAACTTATCGTCTACACGCTTTGGCGAGATCCCCGCGTTGTTCACCAAAACTGCAATTTCACCCCATCGATTGCGGATCTGGTCAACAAATCGGTCCACCTCATTTGTGTGAGTGATGTCGAGCACCCCCGCAAGGAGCCGATCTTCTGGACCACTAAGACTCACCAGCGCACGCTGTAAATGGTTCGCCTGTGTCGCCACAAAGGCTACTCGATAGCCATCGGCCAAGAACCGGCGTACGATCGCAAGTCCGATCCCGCGTGCTCCTCCCGTGACGAGTACAGCGGAGGGATCACCTTTGCTCGCAATCGGTCTTCCTGTTGGCGTCGTTCCGCCGATCATAGCAGTGTTCTCGGAGGTGCTTGGGGAGCCGCTGGTCTTTCAAAGGCAAACGAAGTGCCCAACGGCAAACGCTGAGCTTCGGATGTTCTCCAGTTGCTGGTGTTCCAGCTCCAGATTAGGAATCACTCTTACTCCGCCACAGGCGCTGAGGCTTTGTCGGGCTCAATAATGGCCTCAGGCACCTTCTCTAGGAGGCACTCACACAGCCGTTTTATGTCGTCAACCTCATGATCGGCTGTAATGCACACCCGAACGCCTGCCTTTCGTTGTGCAACGGTCGGAAAAAAGATCACGGAGGTATAAAAGCCCGCGTCGAGGAGCTCTCGGGCCAGTGCAATCGCCTTCGCTTCCGATCCTGTGGGAACCATTCTGATCGGAAGTGAATTGCCTTTCTCGGGGGTCTCGACGCGACAATCAAAGACCTGGATACGTTGTGACAGCCGCATCTGCCGTTCAGCAAGCTCTGCAGATCGGTGAATCTTGCAAGAGCCAAGCGCGGCGCCAACCGCTGCCAAATTGGGGGCTACCGAGAATGCATACGGAATAGCGTATCGCCGAAACAGAGCTTCCTGCTCGGCCGTTCCCAACATCAACATGCCGCCTGATGCGCCGAAGCCCTTGGCTAGCGAGGCTGCTATAATCGTACGGTCACCTAGGACTTCGGGGAATTGAGTGCGTGCAAACCCTTCGCCTTGGCGCCCAAACAGCGAAATCCCATGAGCATCGTCGATATAAAGAAAGAGCCCGTAACGCTCCTGGAGCTCACGAAGCTCCTTTATCGGCGCGTTTCCTCCCATCGAATAGACGCCGTCGCACACATAGGCAACTACTCTCTGTTCGCGACATAAGCGTTCTAGTGCGTCAATATCATTATGCTCAATCGTTTCCACTCTCGTCTCATCGGCAACGACCGGCTTATGATATGCGAGTGACAAATGCGCGATGCGATCGAAGACGACAATCGGCTTCTCGCCGTTCGTCAGAAGGCCAGAAGCAAGAATGGGCATCGCCCCCAGATTGGCAAGCATGACCGTTGAAAACGCGATAACCCGCGCGCTGAACATTTCCGACAGCGCTGCCTCGAGCTCGGCCAGAAGATCGAAATTCAGCCGTGTTCTTGCGCATGACCAGTGTAGCGATCCATGCGCCTCGATGGCCTTGATCGCGGCGGCCACGATTGTCGGATGGTTATCCAGTCCCAAATACGAACACCGCACGTAATCAATGACCTGGCGCCGATCGTTGAGTGGACCGAGGCCTAACGCAAAGGCGCGTCCAATTGTCGAACGTCCGTGTACAGCCATGAGACCAGCACTGTGAGCCGCATCGAAATATGACCGGCTCTTGTTGATCACATATGCGGTGTTGCGAAAGCGCTCACTCGGACGACCATGATCGGAGGCGTCGCGCTGGTATCCCATTACGTTCTCTTCCATGTTGGAATCACGGACTACTCGATGCAGTCGTTGCCCGTTTACCTAGCTTGGGTAACCGCCTGATCGGCTCATACATTCGCACAATTGAACTACCATCAGCTTGTTCGCCCTGACAGCTACTAGATCAAATGGGGCGGTACATTACGACGAGCACAACGATAGAGAATGCGCTCCCCTCGGCTCCTCAATGCTGCTCCGTCTGGTATCCGCCTTCGATGACGATCTGCGGATCAGCCTTCGGTCGGCCTCGCTCCCAAACACGGTCTTTTGTGAACAAGAGTTTGGCACGCCAGATCCATCCAACCCTGCCATCACCCCCGAAAAAGAGCAGGTCCGCAATCGTAAGCCGACGCTATTCCACTGCTGACAAGCGCATGCGTCGTCTGCAATCCCTGTCCTTTGGACTTATGCCCGAACCGACCGCTAACCGCGATCGACGCGATGACACAAACCTGCGTTAACCGGCTTATACAGGCCCTTTCTGGAGCGCGAGCGACCGAGCCTCGGCTCACTTACTCACCTGTACAGCCGCAATCGCGATCACAGCGAAAGCGAGACCGTCAATCAGCATCAAATCGCCGCTGGTGAGGGCGTTGTCACGTTCGGACCACTATCCGATCCAGCGCGCTCGATGGTTGTCGAGAAAGCCGGCGAAGACTTGGACGACGAATTCCGCGTCAGCGCGATTCATGGGCGTTGAGATCGAGGCGGCACCTCCATAAGGCAGAATGATGCTGTTCTTTGCAAAGAAGTTCACGAGCTGCTTCATCAGTTTCGAGGCGTTCGGCGCTTGATAAGCTTCACGATTGTCATTTGGTGATTGGGACATCGGATGAACGCGAAAGAGTGAAGCAGCTCCCGTGACGCAGAACGGCGCAGCACTTTTTGAGATGGCTCGCGCAATCCCATTCCGGACAACGTTCCCAAGGTCTTCAAGGTGTGCGAGGGCCGCGCAGTCCAAATGCCGCATCGCCGCAAGCCCGGCCGTTATGGACAGAGGATTGGCGGAAAATGTACCGCCTTGGGGGAGCAGTGGCCGACCGGCCGAGGCATCAAATACTTCCATCACCTCCTGCCGACCGCCGATTGCTCCAATCGGCAGGCCGCCACCGATGATCTTCCCCATCGTGATGAGGTCAGGAACGAGACCATAAAGGGCCGACGCTCCCTCGAAGCTCTGCCTAAGATTCAGCACCTCGTCAGCAATTACAAGGACGCCGTTCATACGAGCTGTCTCTTGGACTGCCGCAATGAAGCCCGGCTTTGGTGGAATTAGCCCCGCGCGACTCGGCATCGGATCTATGATGACAGCGGCAAGATGCCTCCCGTGCAAGGACAACAATCGGCGCGCGGCATCAGCATCATTAAACCGCATGACAATGACTTCATCTAGCACGCTCGCGGGCATTCCACGATAAGACGGCGTCGACCTTGGACTGCTCGGACTCCCCCAATTGTCCGGCGTCGCTGCAAGACTTACCTCGGCCCAGTCGTAAGCGCCATGATACGCCCCCTCGAACTTTGCGATCTTCGAACGACCTGTGAAAGCCCGAGCGGCCTTTATCGCAAATAGCACGGCTTCAGTGCCGGTATTGACGAAGCGAACACGCTCGACGCGAGGAATACGTTCGCAAAGCAGTTCTGCGAGGGCGATCTCACTCTCTGTCGGAGATGCGAAGCAGGTTCCCAAACGCAGCTGGCGGGTCAACGCCTCCACCACGGGTCCAAACGCGTGTCCGTGAATCAGCGTCGTAAAATTTGCATTCAGGTCTAGAAACCGATTGCCATCCACGTCGATAAGATAGCTGCCCGTCCCCCGCTCGATATATCGAGGAACCGGGCTCCGCTCGATACTTGCTCGCGACGTTCCATCAGGGAATACCAATTGCGCGCGCGCAAACCTCTCCTTAGATCCTTGCCCAACCATTGAAGCTCCCATCACACCGGCTCCGAGCCCTGTCGTGCTATGCTTTGTTTGATCATTGGCGCAGATTATCCCCCGTCGCTAACCGTCCTTGATGTTGGCGCGATTGCCTGTGAGCCTGTTATCTCTAAAAGCCCATATTCTTTTTGCGACATTGGACCTGCGCTCAACCGATCGTCGCACTTTGGTCACAGACCGGCCGGCTGAAGGTTGGCTAGTGGCCTGCCCTTCGGCATTGGCAGTTGGCCAGCGATCTCGCGGAGGCGCGCTCATTTCACTTTTTTATCAGGATGATCGACAAGTCGTTGGAGTTCCTCCGAGGTCAACCAAACAAGCAAATCGTCGTCCACGATATTCTCGTCAACGAGATGCAGCACCGATCCACCTTCCTCGTAGTGCACATGTCCGTATTGCGCCAGGACACCTTTGGACAGCAGCCAACGCTCTGCAAGTCCGACCACGAAATCCGGATTCCACATCGCGAACGAAATACCACGCAAAACTGCAGCCATGATCTCGGGCATGCCCTGCCCTCTGAAGTCTTTGCGCAGCCAAAAATCCCCGTGATAAGCGACCTTTCCAGTAATCTTCCTAGCCGTTGGTGCGGTGCACCTGCAGCGATCTTGAGGATGCGCATGTATTGCGGGATCGGCATAGAACGCCCTCAAAGACTCAAGATTGTGTGCAAAGTTGCTATGCGGCAAATTATACAGCCGCGCAGCCTCCACAAGCGCCACATCGTTATGCTTGTCGAGACCTATCATCCAGTAGCCCTCGCCCGGCGTTATCGGAGATCGATCTGGCCGGAAATTGGGGTATGTCGGCTTCTTGGTCGGAAGAGCACTGGTAATTGCGACATACTTATCAAAATCGAATCCGATCGAAAGCTTGATGCCTTTCTGAGCGGCCAGATCATCATATATCCGAATGAAGCGTGAGACGTTCAGCAGATTGACTACGCTTTTCATGGCTGCGCTTGTCCTGTCCTGTTGAGCCATACCAGTGGCTACACGGAACCGTCAGCGTACAGCGTCGGCCATAAATCGAGCCACTACCTACTTCGGTTGGGGACGATGGATTCCGTTTTTGCGGCTGCGAGCCCACTATCTTGAACAAGCATGCGATTTTCTTTTCTCAGGCGATCGGGTTAACCTGAGATGTATGCCTCCCAACCATGCGGAAAGGCCATACGACACCATACACATTCACGATGTCGCGAAGAGCAGCGGGCATGCTCAGCTCGATAGAATGATCCGCAACGGATCCGCGCGCGATAGAGCCCGTGGGTAAGCGATCGCGCCGGTCGCTGTACAAAAAGCCAGACTTGTAGCTTCTTATAATACCGGAAGCTGGCCGCTCGAGAGGCGTCTGCCGGTCCTGGCTTACAAGCACGCAGCGGCGATCCAAGTGGCCACTTAGGCGGATCGGAAGGGTACGACTCCAATCGACAGCCGCTGCGTATTTAGGCAAAATCGGTACCCAGCATACGGCTTGCGCTTGCGAGCAAAGCTCACTTGTACTCCCGCTCCGTCCACCACGGAAAATAATCCGGCAGATCGGCCGGAACCCTGTCTTTGAATACGGCAGGCCGCTTTTCCAGGAAAGCTACCACCCCCTCCTTGGCATCAGCGGAACGACCGCGCGCATACATGCCGCGGCTTTCAATCTTGTGGGCTTCCATGGGATCGTCGGCCCCTAGCATGCGCCACATCATCTGCCGGATCAATGTAACCGACACAGGTGCTGTCTTCTCCACGATCTGAACGGCTAGCGCACGCGCTGCTGGCAATAGTTCGTCCGGCCGCACGATCCTGTTGATCAGGCGACCGGCGAGCGCCTCCTCTGCAGTAAATATCCGGCCGCTCAAGGACCATTCCAACGCCTGGGCGATGCCGACCACGCGGGGGAGGAACCAGCTTGAGGCGCCCTCTGGCACGAGCCCGCGCTGCGAGAACACGAAGCCAAAACGCGCGGCATGAGAGGCGATCCGAATATCCATTGGAAGTTGCATCGTCGCACCCATGCCGACGGCCGGTCCATTAACAGCAGCGATTACAGGCTTGAGTGACCTAAATATCCGGATTGCAATCTTGCCCCCAGCGTCGCTGACCATGGGATCGCTGTAGTCCACCTTCCCATCGGTCAACCGCTTCACTGGCCCGCGCCGCACGTCCCGATCAAATGTATCGCCGCCCAACGAGAGGTCGGCGCCAGCGCAAAAGGCACGGCCCGCGCCGGTAACAATGACTGCAAGGACGTCATTATCCTTGTCGGCGCAATCGAACGCATCGACGATTTCTCGCTCCATAACAGCGGTACAGGCGTTCAGCTTGTCTGGTCGATTCAGCGTGATCGTGAGGATTTTCTTGTCAATCTCATATTTGATCGTCTCGTAGCCCATGGCATTCCTTAACCGCTAGACACGCCTTCTTTGCGTGCGGTCACGAAGACCTGATCCGCTTCAGCGCCTGATTCAACGCCTGCTCGAATATTTGAAGACCGTGATCGAGCGTCTCGCGATCGATAGTAAGTGCAGGCAGGAACTTCACGACCTGATCGATAGGTCCGCATCGTTCGACGATCAGTCCCCTCTCGAAGGCAGCGCGTGTCGTCGCTGCTGCAATGCCTGACATTTGGCAGTCAAATCCGAACGCCATGCCGCGGCCCCGAACCGCAAAACTGTTTCCGTGCTTGACTGCGATGCTCTCAAGCCGGCGCCGCATAAATTCTCCTAGCCGCAGCACCTCTTGCGCGAACGTCTCGTCCCGCCAGTAGAGATCTATCGCTGCCCTTGCGGACACAAGCGCAAGGTTATTTCCTCGAAAGGTGCCAGTGTGCTCTCCCGGCTGCCATGCATCGAACTCTTTTTTAATCAGCACCATTGAAAGTGGCAGGCCGTATCCGCTTAGGGATTTCGACAAGACAACAAGATCTGGCGACAGATCAGCGAACTCGAAGCTAAAGAAGTGACCCGTCCGGCCACAACCCATCTGGACATCATCAACTATAAACAGAGCGCCAGCACTCTTCGCTACGGCTTGAATTGACTGCAACCATTCTCTGCTGGCGACATTGATGCCGCCTTCGCCTTGGACTGTTTCGACAATGATGGCAGCCGGGCAATCGGTGCCGCTGCTCTCATCGGCCAGCACTTTTTTCAGATAGTCCGCTGTATCGACGCTTGGTCCAAGATAGCCGTCATAAGGCATGAACGTTGCACCCGATAACGCAACGCCGGTGGCCGTTCGATAAGCGCGATTCCCGCTCGCGGCCATGGCCCCCAGGCTCATCCCGTGATATCCATTCGTAAATGAGATAATGTTTTGACGTCCTGTGACCTTGCGCGCGAGCTTGATTGCGGCCTCGACCGCGTTGGCGCCCGTCGGCCCCGTAAACTGGAAGCAGTACTCCAAATTGCGCCTAGCGAGTATGACAGTGTTAAAGGTCTCCATAAACTCGAGCTTCGCGGGAGTTGCCATGTCAAGGCCATGGACAACGGCGTCTGATTCCAGATAGTCGGCAATGGCAGCTTTAATCTCGTGATTGTTGTGGCCGTAGTTCAGCGCTCCGGCTCCGGAGAGAAAGTCAACGACGTTTCGACCATCCTCCGTTAGCATGATGGAGCCACGCGCTCGGCTAAAGATGGCTGGAAACGAGCGAGAATAAGAGCGTACGTTTGATTCCAGCGCATCCAACGCTTGCATGCTACGCGATGCGTTCATCGCTCTAGCCATGTTTCACCTCTACCGAAAGCGATTGATCAGCGAAATAACAGATCGTCTCGGGTGCAGACACGCTTTTTCTTGCTCTTCCCGACAGCTCAATTACCTGAGATACAGGAGCAGCGAAGCTACCAAAACTGGTGGTGATCTCCGCTCCGGGATGACCATGCGCAGGGTGCGTCCTCTACTGAGATGCTCCCAGAGCACTAGCCTTGAGCAACATTGAGGATGACCACAATTGACGCGCCAGGTGTCAGCCGCGGTCGGATAGAAGTGAGAGGCCGGTTTGCAGCGCGATGTAAGGACGCTCCCCTGCTTATTGCCCACTATCTTGGAGCGACAAGTTTGAAACTCGCCCCAGGTTTCTGGCAAGTCCCGATAGATGCCTCTAAGCGGGCAGAGACCTGAAGTTGTTCAAGCTCGCGTCATCGTGGAGCAAAGCGAACTAGAATGCGATCAGTTCGGGTATACGTTCTTTTCGGTCTCGAGCTCCGCCTCGGGCAACAGGGCCGTGCCGATAATTTGATCTTTCGCCAATTGCGTGATCTCGTCATCGGAGAGCCCAAGAAGGTCAGATAATATCTCCCTATTATGTTGTCCGAGCGTCGGGGCCGCTGTACGGACCAGACGAGGGTTTCCGTTATCACGAATCGGCATTGACGGCTGGGGATGGACGCCAATGAAGGGGCGTTCGAGTTCCTGCAGAAAGGCACGCGAGCGGAGATGCCGATCTTGTAGCAGGTCAATCGGCAAGCGGGCTACACCGGATGCAATCCTTGCCGCTTGCAGCTCGGCCATGGCGTCATCCTCATTGCGACTGACGGTCCAAGCTTCGACGTATCTTTCGATCTCATCCTCAATGGCTCGACGAGCCGCGGCAGGCCTCAGCGATGAGTCCATCGCCCAGTCTGTCCGACCGACGAGCGTGGCAAGCCTCTGCCACATGTGATCGTCGGTGGCTGCGACTATGATCCATTTGTCTTCGCCCGCACACCGAAAACACCCATGCGGAACGTATTCCGGATGTCGATTAGTAGAGCCGGGCGGTGGTGCGACTTCATGCGGCAAACCGCTGATCGACTGAACGGTGATCCATGGTGCTGCGAATGGCATCAGACATTCGGTTTGTGCGAGATCGATGAACTGGCCTTGACCGGTCCTACGAGCATGAACCAATGCAGTCAGGACCGCTGCGCAGCCATTCAGCCCTCCGACGGGATCTCCAAGCGCGATGTGAGTCATAACCGGAAGCCCATCGGCGGTGCGGATCACACCGGGAAGCCCCGAAGCCTGCTCGAGCGTTGAGCCGTAGGCTCGGCATTCGCGATGAATGCTGTTCGTCCCAAACGCCGACATCGACATCATGACTAGCCGGGGGTTGAGAGCCCTTAGCACGTTGTAACCTAGTCCGAGCCTCGAGAGGACATCGACTGAGAAATTGTCAACTGCGATGTCGGCCCCTGCCAACAAACGTTTTGCAAGAGCAAGCCCCTGCGGGCGCTTCAGGTCGAGTGTAATTCCGCGCTTGTTTCGGTTGACCATGCAGAAGCATGGTGCCTTTTCGTACATTTTGTCGGTTACGTAGCCTGGACGCCGGTCAATCCCGCGCCACCAATCCGGATATTGGATGGCCTCGATCTTGATCACATCTGCTCCGAGATCGGCCAGTGTGCGCGTACATAGAGGGCCGGCCCAGCCCATCGTAAAATCGATGACTCGAATCCCGTACAAAGATCCTCGATCAGCACCTATGCCGACAGCTGAATCAGATTTTTTAGGCGCGTCTGTTCGGCAGCCTGCGAACACCTGCTGCTCGCCCGCAGCCGGTACTTTGCCGCCCTGCAGTGGCGGGGTCGATGTCAGTCGCAGCACTGAGCCGACGGTCAGTCCTCCTTCTTCACCCATCCGGATGGGCACGATTGCGCCGCGAGCCAATCGCTCCGGGTCTTGTAGTAGATCGGATATCTCCGGCACCGGTACGATCGGGATCTTGCGTGTCAACCCTTCCGCAAACCATTCAAGTGCAGTCCGCGCTTTCAGCTTTGGTATAAACTGTCCTTCGATCCGGTCGGCATTCTGCAAACGACCTTCGTTGAAGGTCAGCGCCGGATCGTCACGCAGTTCTGGCAAACCCAGCATGTCGCAGAATGCCCGCCATTGCTCTGGCTTGGCGGTCGTTACGCCGACCCAGCCGCATTTTGTCAGGTATATGCCTGTCGGAAAGTTAGGCCAAAAGCGGTTGATTCCAATCCGGCGCATGACATCGCCCTGTGCAAACGACTCGAACATCAGATATTCGGTCAAAGCCAGATTCGATTCAAAGATGCTGACCGACCAAGATCTTCCGCCGCCGCCGCGCATTTGCGCCACCACCGAGCTAGTTGCGGCTATAAACGCCCACAGACCCGCAAGAATGCCCGCCTGGAAATCTGGAGCGTGCAATGGCGGCCCTTCGGCTGGTCCGGCCAACTTCACAAGACCCGCTAATGCTCTCACCGTAGAATCAGTTGCGGCAAATTTTGCATAAGGTCCCTGGGCGCCGAACCAGCTCGCCTCAACGTGAATCAGCCCCGGTCGGCGCTGCCGGATAGCCACAATATCGATGGATGGGCAATCAGCCGGATCAACGTCACGACCATCGATGAGAATGTCGCAATCCTCGATCAATGACGTGAGCTGCGGGATCGAGTTCGGCTCGGACGAATCGATAACGTTACTTGATTTATTAAAGTTCAGGAATGCGAACCACGCACTCTGGCCGCTCGGCGTGAGTGGTGCGGTGCGGCGAAGCTGGTCGCCAGTAGGAGGCTCGACCTTCTGCACATCGGCGCCGAAATCTGCAAATAGCCGCGCGCAATAGCTGGTCGCGGCCGAGCTACCGATCTCCACGATTCGCAGATGCGACAACACTCCCATCAAGAACCCCACTTTCGGACCCGCCCTCATGCGCCTAACCGCGCGGCGCGTCTTGATGCGTATCCGCCAGTACTTTTATTTAGCTGCCGCTGCGCATATTGTGAGTAACGCGAGGTTGCCAGTTAGCCCTGCTGCCAGAACGATCATGATGGCCCGAGCAGCTTCCGGGTATAACGGACGTTCTCAATCTGAAACCCGACGGTTACTACGACGACATTACCGCTCGCATAGATCTCTGCCGTCCTTCTACGAGCGACGATCGTCGCGTCTGAGCGATCAGTTAGAACCGCCATCTTCTCAGGCGGCACCTACGCATCCGCCGGAAGGGCTCTTCTGCATGATGTTTTCCTCTGCTCAATCGTTCGCCTCCTTCAGAAGGAATAAACCACCGGCTCTCTGAAGGCACCTACAAGGTTGGAGAGTACACAAAGAGCCTGGCGTTGCTTCTCCATTTCGTTGCTGATCGAAGCCGCGTCGGCGCGTTGGTATGCGCAAATTCGCCTTGCTGAGTGGGACTTCTGTCGCTGTCCAGCTTAGGAATGACAGGCGTACCACAGCGCAAATGGAGAAGAAGACAAGGACACGATGCTTCTGGACGATGGTGGAGAGAGGAATCTTCGCCCAAGCTGCCAAAGCGATCAAGTACCCAATCGCACCATGCACCGAGGCCATGCAGTCAGCGCTCGATTCCAGAAGAACGCACGCCTCGGCGTCCGACCAGCAGCGGAGCATCGAATTGGCATGATGGAGACCTCCGGGAGACAGATTTCCGCAACCACTCTCCAGAACAAGTGCTGACGACCTGCTCGAAGGCTGTTTTGGATCGTCAAGTTGCAGCCCAACTGCCGCGGCTGCGCGACCACAATGGATGGCGGTCCGTCGAGCAATACAAACAGTCAAGCGAACATGACAGCACTCGCCAAGCGCTGCGTGATTAACCGAGACCGTCGCGAAGTGGAAGCAACGCGAGACTCGCGCCGATCGTCCGATTGGGCCCAAGAAAGCCAAGTCGAGAGTCCCTTCCGTCGAGGAGAAGGCGATCATCGTCGCTTTGCGGCGGCATGCGCTGCTACCACTCGAACGCTGCCTCTATGCCCTGCAGCCGACCATTCCGCATCTCATGCGGATCCTTCGACTTCCAGCGCCTAGCGCCGGTTGAAGGCGGCAGGCCCTTCGAAGAAAGGGCTCAAAACTCCCCCGTGTGCTATTTCCACGTCGACATCGCGGAGCTTCAGACCGCCTAAGGCAAGCCCTACCTCTACGTCGCAGTTGATCGCACCATCAAGTTCGCCTGCGCGCGACTGATGAAGACCACGGAAAGGACCTCAGCCTCGGCCTAAGTCGAAGCCCTTGATCGTTGGCACGATCAAGGAAGCGACTACCCAACACCACCACTACGATCGACACGACAGCATGAAGCTTACGTTGCCCACTTCATCACCGCCTACTTACACCCGGCGCTGAAGACTCAAGGGTCTCAAGCCAATGCTGTTGGCGTTCCTCTTGCGTCCGAGGGGCACAACGTCATGGTAAACTCGGGCTCCGTGGCTATGATGCACCAGAAAGGCTCGGCCCCGACTGGCTGGGACGGTCAGCGCATTTTATCGCCAGCGGTTACGCTGCCGCGGCGCGGTTGGTACATGCCAGCCCTCAAGTCGGTTATTCCCACGAGCTCAACACAGAAAAAAGCCTCTCCTATGCCTTCCCGCTGATCATTTTCCGAGTCTGGTTCACCTGCAGTTTTGCATAGGTCGACATTAGTCCGGCTTCGTCGGATAGTGTCACCAGTTTAAAACCCATGTTAATCGCGCGCGCCGCGCCTTCGGCGCCGCTGCAATGGATACCTGGATTAAGCTTGCGGTTGTTGCACTCCTTCACGACCTTCTCGTAGATTAGGAGGATCTCGGGCTCGGTGTAGTCGACCTTTGGACCGAGCCCGTAAGACAAGCCGAGATCGGTGGGTCCGATATATACGCCATCGATGCCCTGAACATCGAGAATTGCTTCCATATTCTCGACCGAGGTTTTGGTCTCCACCATCGGCAATATCACGATCTCCTCATTGGCCATCTTCTGATAGGTGCCTGCCGTGCGATACATGCCAGCACGGATTGGTCCATTGGACCGGGTGCCAGCCGGCGGATATTTCGCGTATGACACGAGGTTTCTAGCCTCCTGAGCAGTGTTCACCATCGGGCAGATCAAGCCGTAGGCGCCGCCATCAAGTGCCTTGCCGATGATACCCGGCTCATTCCAAGGCACACGAACCATTGGCGTGACGGGATGGCTTTGCATAGCCTGGAAGCACTCTACCATGGAGATATAATCCTGCACGCCATGCTGCATGTCGACGGTGACGCTGTCGAATCCGCATTGCGCGACTACCTCGGCTGCAAAGCCAGACGGTATCGAGAGCCAGGCATTCACTACAGCGTCGCCCGCGCTCCAGATTTGCTTTACTTTATTGACTGACATGGACTCTCTTCCCTTTCATTTCGCTGTTCCACCGTGAAGAAAGTGCGGAGATCGGGAAACCTGGGATGTCTATAGAGCGACAGTATTCCACGCTTTCCGGTTTGCGGTGAGTGCCGCCAAACCGAGGAGTTCGGAGACCGAAATTGAGACACCGAATCACGACAACAATGTCATCGGCCATTTCTGGGACTCCTTTCGGCTGGACAACTTCTGATCTTCAAGACTCGTGCCAACTGCAATAGCTTCGGATGCAAGACTATCTCTCAAGTGCCTGTCGCAGGTTCGGTCAGTGTGTGTGTCTGACCTCGAAGCCCTTAACGCCATAAAGTGCTTAGCATGCGAGTGATAGCAAACGCATCTCGCGAACACGAGATTTAAAGGATGCGCAAGATCAATGGTTCAGAGAGATCGAAGCGGCGCCGACAGCCACTGCAACGTGCGTTGGCCATTATGCGTAAAGAATGTGCGATGCACTACAATCGTGTGAGAAATTGCGACGCGCTCGTTTGCGCGACGACTGCTCCCCTGGCGACCATCTCAGGAATCAGATTCAGTATGCGTTGGAGCGATAAGGCTTACCGCCTCCTTCTGCGCCAAGTCTTCTCTGAGCATCGTTGCTGGCGACCCAGCAACTATTGAGGATTGACGCAGTCTTCGGTCGCGTTCGAGCCGTATGCAGTTGGCGCATACGTCTGGAATGAATCCTCACATTGCTGGCTTGAATAGCTCATTCTCCTGCGTCGTCATTATCGCGCAACGCGTTCCGTTCGAAATCGTGAACGCGACGCTTCTCATCAGCTTCACCGAATTCTACAGGTTGGCGATACAAATAGCGATCATGGGCCTCGTTGATCCAGGTTCGCAATCCCGTCATCGAGGACGCTTTCAAGCTCGAAGAGCGACGCTTTCGGCCAGATGACGCGATCGGGCGACTCAGCGGAAGCATAACTCACCTGCTAGGTCGGCGTCCGGCTTCGAATGAGCTAAACCAGCTGTAGTGTCGTGCGGCCGCTCCCAACTCAGATAGACCAAAATAGAAGAACGGTCCGATGATAGCGGGCAGTTTCACAGGGCCACAATAAAGCGGTCATTGTCATGCTCGCACACTGACATTGACGGCCTAGACGCCGACATGCAGTGTGCCAAATAGCTCGTCATTGCTGCCGTTGATACGTCTACGGGCACGGCTGTCCTCGAGCATTTGATCCCCGAGTGCCTGACGTTGCCAAAGAGATGGGCGAGAGTTTATGCGGCGTTGTCTTCGGGCCATCTAAGCTACCTCGCAGGTCTTTCGAATGATAAAGCGCGATCCTAGTAGGTTCGCTCTTTGCCCTGCTCAGATATATGACTGGCGTTCAAGCTAGGTATTCTCGGCACATGACATCACAAACACCACCATCTCTTGGAATCCTGCAACTCGAACGCGGAGTACCGCCCGGTACGGCGTCGCCTACGCCCCTGCCCGGCTCTATGCTGAATTCGCTTACGTTCGACTTCCCGATCATCTCCGAGACTGTCCCTGGAGCCTGGGTGGAGAATGTCGTTCGAGGCGATCCGACGCTTGAGCCCGCCTACATCGCGGCCGCGCGCCGGCTAGTCGAAAGAGGTGCCGTTGCGATCAGTTCGGCCTGCGGCTTTTCGATTCGGCATCAGCCAGCAGTTGCCGCATCGGTGAATGTACCGGTAATTATGTCTAGCCTCATCCTGCTGCCTGGGCTACTTCGTCAGTTGGCCCCGCAGGCCAAGATCGCTGTCCTGACCTATGACTCCACCCATTGTGATGAGCGTCTGCTCGGGCTCGATGAACAGTCCGAGCGAGCGAGGGTCGTGATCGGTGGGATCGAGGGCGGCAAATACTGGCGGGACGAACTAAAGCGTCCGGCGCCCCCGATCGATATCGACGCGATGGAGAGGGATGTGACTGCTTGTGTCGCGCGGCTTCGCTCATTACAACCACAAATCGGGGCCCTCCTGTTCGAATGCGCGGGCTTCCCCATTATCGCTCCGACAATACGGCGTGTCGCCAAGCTGCCAGTTTACGACATCACGAGCCTTTGTCGAATGACCATGGCTTCCATCGCCTCAGACGGTTCTTACGTTACTCGTCCGTTAAGAAGCCGGATTGAGCTTGGGTGGACAGGCGAGCGTTCGCGATAGGCAGCCCCAGGAACAGGCACAAGAGTTCTCTGAGCCAGGCGAGGATGCGGCGGAAGTTGTGGCCCACTGCTGAGAGCACGACGTTAGCGGCGTCGCCGGCGCGGCCCTTGAGGTAGCAGCGGCCGAGGTGACCTTCGGCCTTCAGGTGTCCGATGGGCTCGATCGCGGAGCGGCGTCGCAGCTCGCGCTTGATGGTACCGAACACGCCGCGG
>NZ_AXAZ01000052.1 GCF_000473065.1 Bradyrhizobium sp. WSM1743 | reverse complement strand
CCATGCACGCGCGGGGCGTGGGAACGATCCTCAAGCCCGCCAGGCCCCTCCAACCGGTAGCGATCCAGCCACTTGTAACCGGTCTTGCGACTGATCTCGTAGCGCTCGCAAAGCTCCGTCATCGTCCACAAGCCGGTTCGCTGTTCCGATATGAAGCGTACCCGTTGGTCCATTGCACAGCTCTCTCGCCAAGGCATCGGCTGATCCTCCCAGCCGATAGAGAACTGTCACCCGTCCATCCGGTCTACTGTGTTACCAATCTATCCGGTTTGGACACGAGCCACCCTCTCCCGCAGGGGGAGAGGGTGAGAGCAATCATCACAGCTTCGTCGCGGCCCGCGACAGGAGCTTCCACTCGTCGCCCTGCTTCTGCCAGTTCATCAGGATATGAAGGTTGGTCGACACTTTTTTCCCATCGGCCGCCATCTCCTGCTCGCCCAGCCAGTGGAAGCGCACGATCGCTGCGGGGCCGACGACCTTGATGGTCGGGTCCTTGTATTCGATCGACAGGAATTTCGATTTGCCGTCGGTGGCGTTGGCGATGAAGGTCGCCTTGTCCTCGACCTTGCCGCTGGAATGGCTGTAGCTCAGCTCCTCAGCGCACAGCGCGCCGAGCGCTTTCGGATCGGCCGCGATCTGGGCGAGGCGGAAGGCCTCGACCTTCTTCGCCACGGCTTCCTCGTCTGCTGAAGCGGCGAGCCCCGGCGTGGCGAACGCAAGCGCAGAGACGGCGAGAGCCGAGAGAGCCAGATCGCGTCGGTTGATCGTCATCGTTTCCTCCTTTTTGATCTTGGCCAGAGTGTTGCAGTCGCGCGCGGCTTTGTCGAGTGTCACGTGCTGGTCATGTGGATGCGTCATTGCGCGATGGAGGCCGTATTGATACGCCTTCCGCATCGATGCGTCGCGCATTTGGGAAAGTACGGAAATGATCGAGGCCAAACACGATGGGATGGGCAGGGCGTTGTTGTTCGACATTGACGGCACGCTCGCCGACACCGACCCATTGCACCTGAAGGCTTTCAACCAGGTGCTCGGTCCTCACGGCCACGTCTTCGATCACGCACGCTTCTCCAGGGAGCTGCAAGGCTTCGCCAATGTCGCGATCGGTGAGCGCTTTCTGCCCGACGAGGCGCCGGAACGGCGCGCCGCGATCCTCGACGAGAAGGAGCAAGTCTTCCGCGCGCTCGTGGCCGGCCAGATCGCACCGCTGCCGGGCTTGATGGCGCTGCTCGATCGGGCGGACGCCGCCGGCATCCCCATGGTCGCGGTCATCAACGCGCCGCGTCTCAACGCGGAGCTGCTGCTGTCGGGGCTTGGCATCACCGAGCGGTTCAAGGCGATCGTGATCGGCGACGAGCTGCCGCACGGAAAGCCGCATCCGCTGCCCTATCAGGAAGGGCTGCGCTTCGTCGGCGCCAGCGCGGCAGCCTCGATCGCGTTCGAGGACTCCCGCACCGGCGTGCAATCGGCAGCCGCGGCCGGGATCCCGACCATCGGGATGCGCACCACGCTCAGCCATGCCGACCTCGTTGCAGTCGGCGCGGTGGCTTCCGCCAGCGCTTACGACGATCCGGACCTGCTCGCGCGCCTTGCCGCCGCCATGGCGTGGTGAGCGGCTCGTCCGCTAGCGATCGGTTCCTGCATTGACCGGCGGCGCGAACCGCCGCACCATGCCGCCTCCTGATTTGAGGGCCCCTGCCGTGACCGGACTGACCCATCGCCAAGCCGAAATCCTCAACATCGCGCGCGCCTCCGGCCGCGTCATGGTCGAGGAGCTCGCACGCCGCTTCGAGGTTTCGGCCCAGACCATCCGCAAGGATCTCAACGATCTCTGCGAGCGGAGATCGCTGACCCGCATCCATGGCGGCGCCATTATCGCCTCGGGCGTCGAAAATCTCGCCTATGAGGCGCGCCGCTTCGTCGCCGCCGACGAGAAGAAGGCCATTGGCGCCGCCGCCGCCTCGCTGATCCCGAACGGCTGCTCGCTCTTCATCAACATCGGCACCACGACGGAGGAAGTCGCTAGCGCGCTGACCTCGCACGAGGACCTCCTCGTCATCACCAACAACCTCAATGTCGCGATGCTGCTCTACCGCCATCCCCGCATCGAGGTCGTGGTCGCCGGCGGCACGGTGCGGCGTGCCGACGGCGCGGTGGTCGGCTCGACCGCGACGCAGCTGATCGGCCAGTTCAAGGTCGACTACGCCATCATCGGAGCGTCCGCGATCGACGAGGAGGGCGCGCTGCTCGATTTCGATTATCGCGAGGTGCAGGTGGCGCAGGCCATCATCGCCAATGCCCGCAGCGTCATGCTGGTCGCCGATTCCACCAAGCTTCGCCGCAGCGCGCCGGTGCGCATCGCCCATATCACCCAGATCCAGACTTTCGTCACCGACCAGGAGCTCCCGGAGCGCCTCGCCACGATCTGCCACAGCAAGGGCATCGAGGTGGTGGAGGCGCTGCCGAAGGGGGCGGATATCGACGATGCGCAGGCCGATGCCCAGGATGCGGCACCGGAGGCCGCGCCGGTGGTGCGGCTGAGATAGGATCTTATACGTCGTTCCACGGATTGAGCAGCGGGACGCCGAACGCCGCAAAATCCTTCACATCGCGCGTGACGAGCGTGAGGTTGTTCGCGAGCGCGGTCGCCGCAAAGAAGCCGTCTATGACGGACAGCGCAATGCCGCTTCTGCGGCTCTGAGCCATCAGGTCGCCCCAGTGCTCCGCCACCGCGTGGTCGATCGGCAGGATGCGTTCGGCAAATCGCGTCGGGAGATCATGAGCAAGCCAAGCGGCCAGCGCCGTGCGCCGGCGGCCATCTTCAAGCAATGCGATGCCGCGGCGGAGCTCGGCGATCGAGGCAACGCTGATGAACGCACGATCCTCATCGATCGCATCGAGCCACGCCAGGACGTTCGGCGAAGGCGCGGGCCGCTGAACTTCCGACAGCACGTTGGTGTCGAGCAGGAGGTTCACGGTATTTCGTCGCGTGGGGTGTCGTGCACGCGCTCCAGCGCGAGGTCGGCGCCGCGGAGCGGGGAAGCGAGCAGGAATTCGGCCAGGGTGCCTTTGCGTGCGGTCTTGCGCGCCCATTCCTCGACGGAAACGATGACGGCATTCGGCTTGCCGCGACGGGTGATGACCTGTGGCACGATTTGGGCACGATCAATCACCTCGGACAATCGAGCCTTGGCGTTGGCAAGCGTCCAAGTGTCATCAGCTGGAAGCGTGTCGGGTGCAGTGTCGTGGTCAGTCATGCGGAAGGAACCAATATGACTATTGTGACTATAATCCGCCCCAGATGACTGTTCAAGGGTATCGCTGCATCTCGAATTGCTGCCCACCTGCATATTCGGCGGCCAGTTGCCCACCAAAAAAGTTCCTCTTTCATTTCCTTTCGCCTCTCTTTCATCTTGCTTTCGTTTTACGGTGTGATCTAATCAAAAGCGAAAGTAGCCGCTCGACGAACGGGCGGTCGCCGGGGGATGCGTCTGTTGGAGCGTATTTTCGATCTCGCCATCATCGGAGGCGGTGTTAACGGCTGCGGCATCGCGCGCGACGCGGTGGGGCGCGGCAACACGGTTTTCCTGTGCGAAATGAACGATTTGGCGAGCGGGACGTCGTCCTGGTCGACCAAGCTGGTGCATGGCGGCCTGCGTTATCTGGAATATTACGAGTTTCGGCTGGTCCGCGAGGCGCTGATCGAGCGCGAGATTCTCTGGGGCATTGCGCCCCACATCATCCGCCCCCTGCGTTTCGTCCTGCCTCATCACGCCGGCCTGCGCCCGGCCTGGCTGCTGCGCCTCGGCCTCTTTCTCTATGACCATATCGGCGGCCGCCATTTGTTGCCGGCGACCCGCTCGGTCGATCTCAAGCGCGACGAGGTCGGCAAGCCGCTGATTCCGAACCGCTATGCTCGCGCGTTCGAATATTCCGACTGTTTCGTCGACGACGCCCGCCTGGTCGTGCTCAATGCGCGCGATGCCGCCGACAAGGGCGCGGAGATCCGCACCCGCACCCGCGCCACCGAGATCCGCCAGGCCGACGGCGTCTGGTCCGTCAGCATGGTCAACACGCTGACCGGCGAGCGCTCGCAGGTCCAGGCGCGGGCCCTGGTCAATGCCGGTGGCCCCTGGGTCGAGGACGTGCTCGGCCGCGGCGCCGGCGTCAATGCCAAGGCAAAAGTCCGCCTGGTGCAGGGCTCGCACATCGTGGTCAAAAAGCTCTACGATCACGACCGCGCCTACATGTTCCAGAACGCGGACGGCCGCATCATCTTCGTGATCCCGTACCAGGACGATTTCACGCTGATCGGCACCACCGATCGCGACTATGACGGCGATCCGGCCAAGGTGAAGGCGACGGCCGAGGAGATCGAGTATCTGTGCAAGGCGGCGAGCGAATATCTGGCCAAGCCCGTGATGCCGGAGGACGTGGTCTGGACCTATTCCGGCGTGCGTCCGCTTTATGACGATGGCGCCAGCGAAGCCAAGGCCGCGACGCGCGACTACGTGTTCGAGCTCGACACGCCCGGTGGCGTGCCGCTGCTGTCGATCTATGGCGGCAAGATCACGACCTATCGGAGGCTCGCCGAGGAGGTGCTGGAACGCCTTGCGCCCTATCTTCGCAGCGCGAAAGCGCGCGAGGGCTGGACCGGCAAATGGCCGCTACCCGGCGGCGACATGGATGTGTCCGACATCGACGGCCTGATCGCCGAGCTCCAGCGCGGCTATCCCTTCCTCGGCCATGAGCATGCAAGGCGGCTCGCGCGCGCCTATGGCACGCGGGCGATCAAGCTGCTCGGCGATGCCAAATCGGCGGCGGATCTCGGCCAGGCCTTCGGTGCGACCCTGACCGAGCGCGAGGTCCGCTATCTCATGGCCAACGAATGGGCCGTCACCGCCGAGGACATCGTCTGGCGCCGTTCCAAGCTTGGCCTGCGACTATCTGCCGACGAGATCGCGGCGCTTGACGACTGGATCAGGACCCACGCCGTGCCGCAAAGTCCTCTGCTGGAAGCGGGAGGACGCTCATGACCGTGACACTCGATCACGTGACCCGGACCGTCGAGGGCGTCGAGCACATCCGCGACGTCTCGCTGACGCTCGAGAGCGGAACGCTCAACGTGCTGCTCGGGCCGACGCTGTCGGGCAAGACCTCGATCATGCGATTGCTCGCCGGCCTCGACAAGCCGACCACGGGCAAGGTGCTGGTCAATGGCAAGGACGTCACCGGCGCCGACGTGCGCCAGCGCTCGGTCGCCATGGTCTATCAGCAGTTCATCAACTACCCCTCGCTGACGGTCTATGAGAACATCGCCTCACCTCTGCGCGTGCAGGGCAAGCCGCGCGACGAGATCGAGGCGCGCGTGGCGGAGGCGGCAAAGCTGCTGCGGCTCGAGCCGTTCCTGAAACGCACGCCGCTCCAGCTCTCCGGCGGCCAGCAGCAGCGCACCGCGATCGCACGCGCGCTGGTCAAGGGCGCCGATCTCGTGCTGCTCGACGAGCCGCTCGCCAATCTCGACTACAAGCTGCGCGAGGAGCTGCGCGCCGAGCTGCCGCGCATCTTCGAGGCCTCCGGCGCAATCTTCGTCTATGCCACCACTGAGCCGACCGAGGCGCTGCTGCTCGGCGGCAACACGGTGTGCATGTGGGAGGGGGAGGCGCTGCAAATGGGCGAGACGTCAAACGTCTATCGCCGCCCGCAGACCCTGCGTGTCGCCCAGGTCTTCTCCGATCCGCCGCTCAACTTGGTGGGCCTCGAGAAGGGGGATGGCATGGTTCAATATGCTGGCGGCAGCGCTGCACCGGCATCCGGACTTTATGCGGGACTTCCCGACGGATTCTATCGCGTCGGCTTCCGTGCCCACCAGCTTGGCCTTGCCAACGGCCAGGCAGACCGCCACGCCTTCCATGCCACTGTCACGGTGACCGAGATCACCGGTTCGGAGAGTTTCGTGCATCTGACTCGCGACGGATCGAACTGGGTGGCGGTGCTGCACGGCGTGCACGAGTTCGAGCCCGGCCAGACCATCGATGCCGTGCTCGATCCGAATGATGTCTTCGTCTTCGACGCGGCCGACCGCCTGGTCGCCGCTCCGGGCTCGTAAGGGGGAGATGCGACATGGCCCGCATTGATCTCGTCGATCTCGCCCACTCCTACGCCGGCAACAATGCGCCGCAGGAAAGCTTTGCACTGAAGCCCGTCACCATGACCTGGCGGCAGGGCGGTGCCTATGCGCTGCTCGGCCCAAGCGGCTGTGGCAAGACAACGCTGCTCAACGTCATCTCCGGCATCATCACGCCGTCGCGCGGAAAGATCCTGTTCGACGACAAGGACATCACACCGCTGTCAACCCAGAAGCGGAACATCGCCCAGGTGTTCCAGTTTCCGGTGATCTACGACACCATGACGGTGGGGCAGAACCTGGCGTTTCCGCTGAAGAACCGCGGCGTGCCGAAGGCCGATATCGACAGGCGCGTCGCCGAGATCGGCCGCCTGCTCGACCTCGAGCCTTATCTGAATCGCAAGGCGACGCGGCTCACGGCCGATGCCAAGCAAAAGATCTCGCTCGGCCGCGGCCTCGTGCGCAACGACGTCGCTGCCGTGCTGTTCGACGAGCCGCTCACGGTGATCGATCCCGAGCTGAAATGGCAGCTTCGCTCCAAGCTGAAGGCGCTGCATCGCGAGCTCGACCTCACGATGATCTATGTCACCCACGACCAGACCGAGGCGCTGACCTTCGCCGACACCGTGGTCGTCATGCACGACGGCCGCGTGGTGCAGAGCGGTACGCCGGCCGAGCTGTTCGACAAGCCGGCACACACTTTCGTCGGCTATTTCATCGGCTCGCCCGGCATGAACATCCTGCCGGCGGAGGTGCGGGGACGCGAGGCCAAGGTCGGCGGCCACGTCATCGCGCTCAACCGCGCTTACGACAATCTGCCTTCCGGCGCCAAGATCGAGATCGGCGTCCGTCCCGAGTTCGTGGAAGTCGTTGCGCCCGCGCCCGGCCTGCTCACGGCCAGGATCGAGCGCATCGACGATCTCGGCCGCATCCGCTTCGCGCGTGTGCGCGTCGGCGACGCCAAGCTCGCGGCGCGCGCGCCTGGCGGCTTCACCAGTCCGGACGGCAGCGCCGGGCTGAAATTCGATCCGTCGCACGTGCACGTCTATGCCGACAGCCTTCTGGTGGAGGGAGCCGCCTGATGGACAAGACCGTCAACCAAAAAGCCTGGTTCCTGGTGCTGCCGGTGTTCCTGGTCGTCGCCTTCTCGGCGGTGCTGCCGCTGATGACGGTGGTGAACTATTCGATGCAGGATACGTTCGGCAACAACCAGTTCTTCTGGAACGGCGTCGGCTGGTTCAAGGAGCTGCTCGATCCCTCGACCGATCTCGGCGGCCGCTTCCTCGCCTCGCTCGGGCGCAATCTGTTCTTCTCGCTGGTGATCCTTGCGATCGAGGTGCCGCTCGGCATCGTCGTCGCGTTGTCGATGCCGCGCGAGGGCTGGACGGTCGCGGCCTGCCTCGTGATCCTCGCGCTGCCGCTGCTGATTCCTTGGAACGTGGTCGGCACGATCTGGCAGATCTTTGGCCGTCCGGACATCGGCCTGCTCGGCTATGTGCTCAACGCTGCCGGCTTCGACTATAATTACGTCTCCAACGACATCGATGCCTGGGTCACCGTCATCGTGATGGACGTCTGGCACTGGACCAGCCTCGTCGCGCTGCTCTGCTATGCCGGCCTGAAGTCGATTCCTGAAGCCTATTACCAGGCCGCCCAGATCGACGGCGCCTCGCGCTGGGCCGTGTTCAAGGCGATCCAGCTGCCGAAGATGAACCGCGTGCTGCTGATCGCCGTGCTGCTGCGCTTCATGGACAGCTTCATGATCTACACCGAGCCGTTCGTCGTCACGGGCGGCGGTCCCGGCAACTCCACCACCTTCGTGTCGATCGAGCTGGTCAAGATCGCGCTCGGCCAGTTCGACCTCGGCAAGGCCGCCGCGCTGTCGCTGGTCTACAACTTGATCATCCTGATCGTCTGCTGGATCTTCTACACCGTCATGACCAATGCCGGCGTCGAACGCAAAGTCCAGGCGGCGAGCGAGCCGGCGGTGGAGCCCAAGCCTTCGGTCGGGCTCAAGCCCGTGCCCGCGTTCAAGCCAAAGGAAGGAGTGGCCTGATGCATTCGATTCCCGGCCGCCGCCTCATCATGGGGCTGTTCCTGGTCTTCCTGCTGCTGCCGATCTATTGGCTCGTCAACATGAGCTTCAAGACCAACAGCGAGATCGTCTCGACGATGACGCTGTGGCCGCATACCCCGACGCTGCAGCACTACAAGCGGATCTTCACCGACGAGAGCTGGTATTCCGGCTACATCAACTCGCTCGAATACGTCGTCCTCAACACCATCATCTCGATCTCGGTGGCGCTGCCCGCGGCCTACGCGTTCTCGCGCTACCGCTTCCTCGGCGACAAGCACCTGTTCTTCTGGCTGTTGTCGAACCGCATGGCGCCGGCCGCGGTCTACGCGCTGCCGTTCTTCAATCTCTATTCGGCAATCGGGCTGTTCGATACGCCCTGGGCCGTCGCGCTCGCGCATTGCATCTTCAACGTGCCGCTGGCGGTCTGGATCCTCGAAGGCTTCGTCTCCGGCGTGCCGCGCGAGATCGACGAGACCGCCTTCCTCGATGGCTATTCCTTCCCGCGCTTCTTCATCAAGATCCTGGTGCCGCTGATCGCGAGCGGCATCGGCGTCGCCGCCTTCTTCTGCTTCATGTTCTCCTGGGTCGAGCTCTTGCTCGCGCGCACGCTGACCTCGGTGTCGGCCAAGCCGATCGCCGCGATCATGACGCGCACGGTGTCGGCCGCCGGCATGGACTGGGGCCTGCTGGCCGCCGCTGGCGTGCTCACCATCATTCCGGGCGCGCTCGTGATCTGGTTCGTCCGCAACTACATCGCGCGCGGCTTTGCGCTCGGTCGGGTCTAGGGAGGCTCACATGGAATCCATCGCATGGATGGCCTGGACGCTGCCGACGGCGATCTTCTTCGCCGCGCTGGCCTGCACGCTCGCCGTGATGACCTGGCTCGCGGCGGTCTATCCCGAGGCCGAGCGCGTCGGCGTGCTCAGTATTCCGACCACGCGCGGCGACCGCCTGTTCGTCTCGTTGATCGTGGCTGCCGTCATCCACCTCGTGTGGATCGGCCTCGTCGGCACCGATCCGATCGCCACGCTGCCGGTCGGAGAGGAGGGGTTTGAGATTTCGAGCCTGTGGCTCGCAAGTGGGATTTCGCTGGCCACGGCCGTGCTCATTTTTCGCACGGTCTGAAGCTCGCGAAGGGACGGGCCAGATCCGGGGGGCAACCCGGGCCTGTATAAAAGTTTGTCGCTGCAACGGAGGAACAACATGCGACAGTTTAGGAGAAGGAAAGGTCCATTGATCAAGAATAGTTTTCTGACCATGTCCAGCGCCGCTGCGATCGTAGCAGTGTCGTTCGCCGTCTCGGCGCCGGTTCGCGCCGCCGACGACGCCGTGATCCAGAAGTGGATCGCGGAATTCCAGCCCTCGACGCTGTCGAAGGAAGATCAGAAGAAGGAGCTGGAGTGGTTCGCCAAGGCCGCCGAGCCCTTCAAGGGCATGGAGATCAACGTCGTCTCCGAGACCATCACCACCCACGAATATGAATCGCAGACGCTGGCCAAGGCGTTCTCCGAGATCACCGGCATCAAGCTCAAGCACGACCTCATCCAGGAAGGTGACGTCGTCGAGAAGCTGCAGACGCAGATGCAATCGGGAAAGAACGTCTATGACGGCTGGATCAACGACAGCGACCTGATCGGAACGCACTTCCGTTACGGCCAGACCGTCGTGCTCTCGGACTACATGACCGGCGAGGGCAAGGACGTCACCGATCCCATGCTCGACGTCAACGACTTCATCGGCAAGTCTTTCACGACGGCTCCGGACGGCAAGCTCTACCAGCTGCCCGACCAGCAGTTCGCCAACCTTTATTGGTTCCGCTACGACTGGTTCACCAACCCCGACTACAAGGCCAAGTTCAAGGCCAAGTATGGCTACGAGCTCGGCGTGCCCGTGAACTGGTCTGCCTATGAGGACATCGCCGAGTTCTTCACCAACGACATCAAGGAGATCAACGGCGTCAAGGTCTACGGCCATATGGACTATGGCAAGAAGGACCCCTCGCTCGGATGGCGTTTCACCGACGCCTGGCTGTCGATGGCCGGCAACGGTGACAAGGGCATTCCGAACGGACTGCCGGTCGACGAGTGGGGCATCCGCATGGAAGGCTGCCGCCCGGTCGGCTCCTCGGTGGAACGTGGTGGCGACACCAATGGTCCGGCCGCGGTCTACTCGATCACCAAGTACCTCGACTGGCTGAAGAAGTACGCGCCGCCGCAGGCCCAGGGCATGACCTTCTCCGAGGCAGGCCCGGTGCCGGCGCAAGGCAACATCGCCCAGCAGATGTTCTGGTACACCGCCTTCACCGCCGACATGGTGAAGCCGGGCATCGCCGTAATGAACGCTGACGGTACGCCGAAATGGCGTATGGCGCCCTCGCCCCACGGCGCGTACTGGAAGGAAGGCATGAAGCTCGGCTACCAGGACGCCGGTTCAGCGACCCTGCTGAAGTCGACGCCGCCGGATCGCCGCAAGGCGGCCTGGCTCTATCTCCAGTTCATCGTCTCCAAGTCGGTGAGCTTAAAGAAGAGCCATGTCGGTCTCACCTTCATCCGTGAATCCGACATTTGGGACAAGTCGTTCACCGAGCGTGCGCCGAAGCTCGGCGGCCTGATCGAGTTCTACCGCTCGCCCGCGCGCGTGCAGTGGACCCCGACCGGCAACAACGTGCCCGACTATCCCAAGCTCGCGCAGCTCTGGTGGCAGAACATCGGCGATGCGTCGTCCGGTGCGAAGACGCCGCAAGCCGCGATGGATGCATTGGCCGCTGCTCAGGACTCCGTCATGGAGCGTCTCGAGAAGTCCGGCGTGCAGGGCGCCTGCGGTCCGAAGCTCCACAAGAAGGAGAAGCCGGAGTACTGGTTCGCGAAGGCCGAGAAGGACGGCACCATCGCGCCCCAGCGCAAGCTCGCCAACGAGAAGCCGAAGGGCGAGACGGTCGACTACGACACCCTGATCAAGTCGTGGCCCGCCACTCCCCCGAAGCGCGCGGAAGCGAAGTAAGCTACGCGTAGAGCGTCACAAAACGAAAGGCCGGGAGCGATCCCGGCCTTTTTCTATTCTTCGCCGTGTTGCGCGCTGCCTCCCCACGTCATTGCGGGCGCAGCGAAGCAATCCAGACTGTCGCTGCGGAAGGAGCTGTGGCGCGCGCCTTCACTCCTTCCGCTTCACCAGATCCTGAATCATGGTCTGCACATGTGCAAGCCACGCGCTCCGCATCTCCTGATCGACGAGGTCGGTCTGCATGTAGCTCGACAGCGTATAGAGGTTGGCACGGTAGAAATAGGTCAGCGACAGGATCGAGAGATAAAGGTGGAGGCGGTCGCAGTCCGGCCTGAACTCGCGCCGCTCGATGCCGCTCTGGAGCACGCGCTCCAGCATGCCCAATTGGGTATTGGAGAAGCTGCGGCGGATGTTGTTCTTGACGTGACGACCCTTAAAGAGATTCTCCGTGGCGAGAATGCTCAATAGCTCCGGATGGGCCCAATAGTAGTTCCAATTGAAGGCGACCAGTGCCGCGAGCGCCTCGCGCGGGCTGGAGAAATCGAGATCGAGCGCCTCTTCCGACGCGACCAGGTCGGCATAGCAATGCTCGATGACCTGATGAAACAGCTTCTCCTTGCTCTTGAAATAGTAATAGAGCATCCGGTCGTTGCTCTTGGCGGCCTTGCTGATGCGATCGACCCGTGCGCCGCCGTAGCCTTCGCGGGCAAACTCGGCGACGGCCGCGCGCAGAATGGCTTCACGGGTCCGATCGGGCGCTCGCGTCCGTCGAACCGTTGAGGCCCTTTTCCGCTTGGCCGCCCGCTTGAGGCGCGGGCCGGCCAGTGTGCGGGCTGGCAGCTCTGTATCGTTGGCCATTGCGTATCCCAGGGAATCACAGCCAGCAGGATGGGGTCTGCCGTTTTTTTGGCAAGCCCGCCGATTCTTCGCCATTGACAACCGTCAGTCCGTGGTATTGCCTATGTAGTAAGTACTACATACATAAGCTGGTCCCAATGGCGGGAGGCTGATATGCGCATTTCGGCTGCTGCGAAGTTCGTCGGACTTGTCCTCGGAGTGGCCTGCGGCGCGGGGCGGGCCGCAGAGCCGCCGCCGATCAAGATCGGCGAGATCTCAAGCTATTCGGCCCTTCCGCTGGGGACCCGCGGCTATCGCCAGGGCTGGGAGCTCGCGCGCGACGAGATCAACGGGAAAGGCGGCGTGCTCGGCCGCAAGCTCGAGATCATCGCCCGTGACGATGCCGGCAAGCCGGACGTGGCCATCACCGCGGCCGGTCAGCTCGTCGACGGTGAGCAGGTCGAGCTCCTGACGGGCACGATCCTCTCCCATATTGGCCTCGCCGTGGCCGATTTCGCCAAGCAGAAGCGGACATTCTTCCTTGCCTCGCAGCCCCTGACTGACGCCCTCATCTGGGAGAAGGGCAATCGCTATACGTTCAGGCTGCGGCCGAGTACGTATACCCAGGCCTCCATCCTTGCAAAGGAGGCGGCCAAGTTCCCCGCGCGGCGCTGGGCGACGATTGCACCGAACTACGAGTTCGGTCAGGCGGCGGTAGCGAGCTTCAAGCGCGAACTGAAGCGATTGAAGCCCGACGTCGAATTCGTCTCCGAACAATGGCCGCCGCTCGGCAAGATCGATGCCGGTGCCGTCGTGCAGGCAATGACGGGGGAGAACCCGGATGCCATCTTCAATGCGACGTTCGGATCGGACCTTGTCAAGCTCGTGCGCGAGGGATCGACCCGCAATGCGTTCACGAACCGCGCCGTGGTCAGCATTCTCTCCGGCGAGCCGGAATATCTGGCACCGCTAAAAGATGAGGCTCCGCCCGGCTGGATCGTGACCGGATACCCCTGGAGCGAGATCAAGACGCCTCAGCATGACTCGTTCTCGAAGGCCTATGTCGCACGGTACAAGGAGCCGCCCAACATCGGCGCGCTCATCGGCTATACCAACACGCTGGTCCTCGCGAAGGCGATCGAGACCGCCGGCTCGACCAGGTCCGATGATCTGATCAAGGCGATGGAGCATCTGAAGGTCGATACGCCGGTGGGGCCGATCGCCTTCCGCGCGATCGACCATCAATCCACCATGGGCGTCTATGTCGGCAAGCTCGCGGTACGGGACGGCCAGGGCGTGATGACCGACTGGCGCTATCTCGATGGCGCCGACTACCAGCCCGCCGACGCCGAGGTCATGGCCAAGCTCAAGAACTAGAGGTGCCGCATGAACCTGCTCGCTCCCCGCAACACCTGGTACCCGCTGACATGGTCGCGCAATGTCACGCGCACGCTGTCGCGCCATCGCATTCTCGGCATGGACCTTGTCGTCTATCGCAGCGAGGCGGGTGGCGTCGTTGCGCTCGATGACGCGTGTCCACATCGGTTGGCGCCGTTGTCCTTGGGCAAGCTCAAGGGCGATGCGATCGAGTGCGGCTATCACGGCATGACGTTCGGGGCCGACGGACGCTGTGTCCGGATTCCGGGGCAGCCAATGATTCCGCCGAATGCACGTGTGTCGTCCTATCCGCTCAGCGAGAAGATGGGACTGGTCTGGATCTGGCCCGGCGATCCCGCACTCGCCGACCCCTCGCTGATCTATGATCTGCCGCAGTACGGTCAGAACGACTGGCATGCGGCGGAAGGAGACGCTCTTCGTATCGAAACCAACTATCTCAATCTCGCCGACAATCTCTGCGATCCCGCGCATGTCAGCTTCGTCCACCTGTCGACGCTCGGCAATTCGGCCAGCGAAGACATTCCGGTGGAGCACACCTTTTCCGAGGATGGAGTGCTGGTGTGGCGGTGGATCAGGAACGCGCCGCCGATCCCGCTGTTCGCCAAGTACGGCAATTTCGCCGGCAACGTCGATCGCTGGCACTACTACGACTATGTGGCGCCCTGTATCGCAGTGATCGACTTCGGCAGCGCGGACGCCGGCAAGATCGCCGACCCCATTGACCGGGGCAGGGGATTGCGCATCTTCGCATGCCACTTCATCACGCCGGTCGACGATCACATCTGCATCGATCATTGGCTCCACGTGCGCAATTTTGCGCTTGACGATGCCGATGTTGATCAGCGCCTGCACGCAGATTTCCGTATCGCTTTTAACGAGGACAAGGAGATTCTGGAGCGAATAGAGGAGGTGGCGCAGGCCCGCCCCAATGCCAAGACCATCCGTCTCGCCATCGATGCCGCCCCGCAGCGCATGCGTCGTATCGTGGAACGCATGGTGGCTGCAGAGAGTGAGACGCGCGCATTGGCGTGAGTCTGCCGGCAGGTAGAACGGTCCCGGCCTTCTCTAGTGGTGAGCGCACCCTGTCGCCACACCGTCATTGCGAGCGCAGCGAAGCAATCCAGAGTCTTTCGGCGGAGGTAGTCTGGATTGCTTCGTCGCCAGTGCAAAATTGCTTCGCAATTTTTGTCGCCGCTCGTCGCAATAACGGCGGAGAGGGCGAAACCCTACTCCGCCGGCTCGGCCGCCAGCGTCGGGTAATCCGTGTAGCCCTTGGCGCCGCCGCCGTAGAAGGTGGTCTTGTCCCAGTCGTTCAGGCCTGCGCCCTGCTTCAGCCGCTCGACCAAGTCGGGGTTGGAGATGAACGGCTTGCCGAAGGCGATGAGATCGGCCGCGTTCGCGTCCAGCACCTTGGTTGCGAGGTCGACATCATAGCCGTTGTTGGCGACGTAGGCGCCGGAGAAGCGCTTGCGCAAGGAGGCATAGTCGAACGGCGCGATGTCGCGCGGGCCGCCGGTGGCGCCTTCGACGACGTGGAGATAGACCAGCTTCAGCGCGCTGAGGCCGTCGACGATGTGGTCGAAAAGCGGTTGCGGGTTGCTGTCGGAGAGATCGTTGGCCGGCGTCACCGGCGAGATGCGGATGCCGGTGCGGTCGCTGCCGGCCTCAGTGGCAACAGCCTTGGCGACTTCCAGCATCAGCCGCGCGCGGTTCTCGATCGAGCCGCCATAGGCGTCGGTGCGCTTGTTGGCGCCATCCCGTGCGAACTGGTCGAGCAGATAGCCGTTGGCGCCGTGGATCTCGACGCCGTCGAAGCCGGCTTCCAGCGCGTTCCTGGTGGCGCGCTTGAAGTCGTCGATAATGCCCGGAATTTCGGAGAGCTCGAGCGCGCGCGGCTCGGAGACATCGGCGAAGCCGCCGTTGACGAAAGTCTTGCCCTTGGCGCGGATTGCGCTTGGCGCCACCGGAGCTGCGCCATTCGCCTGGAGATCGACATGCGAGATGCGGCCGACATGCCAGAGCTGGATGAAGATTTTGCCGCCGCGCTCATGGACCTTGTCGGTGACCTTGCGCCAGCCGGCGACCTGGTCCTTCGAGTAGATGCCGGGCGTGTCCTGGTAGCCCTGACCTTGCTGTGAAATCTGGCTCGCTTCGGTGACCAGGAGGCCTGCGGAGGCGCGCTGGCCGTAGTAATCGGCGGCGAGTGCGCCGGGCACGAACGTGCCGGGAACGGCGCGGTTGCGCGTCAGCGGCGCCATGACCAATCGGTTGGCCAGCGTGATCGGGCCGAGCTTGTAGGTCTCAAACAATTTGGTCGAACGGCTCATGGGAAATGCTTCCAGGCGGTGAGAGATCTGGAACACTTGTGCATCGCGACATCAGACGCAAGGGATGAGCCATACGGAAAGTGCAGGCGAGCTGCGCGGTAAGGACCGCGCAGCATAATTCGTGTGCAATTTCGGCCGGGACAGCAGAATTTCGCTACGCGGCCGTGAAATTGCGCAAATCAGTTCAGGCCCATGAAATCGCGCTTGCCGATCTCGACGCCGTTGTGACGCAGGATGCCGTGGGCGGTCGCGCAGTGGAAATAGAAATTCGGCAGCGAGAACGCAGTCACGAATTGCTGGCCCTTCAGGGTCGTGGTCTTATCAGGCCCGGTCGGGAAGGTGACGTCCTTGCTCTCGGCGCCCTCGAACTGCTCGGGCTTGAACGATTTCACGTAGTCGATCGTCTTCGCCAGCCGCTGCTTCAATTCCGCAAAGCTGGTCTCGGTGTCCGGCGTCGAGGGCACGTCGCTGTGGGTCAGGCGCGCGCAGCCCTTGGTGGCGAAATCGCTGACGAGCTGGATCTGCCTCGACAGCGGCAGCATGTCCGGGAAGAGGCGGGAGCCGAGCAACACGCTCGGGTCGATCTTTTTCGCCGCGCAATGCGCCTCGGCTTTGGTGAGCAGGCCGGTCAAACTGTTCAGCATTTGCAAATAGGCGGGAACGACGGCGTCGTAGAAGGACATGTGATGCTCGCTTCAATGGTGGGAAATCTCAGGAGAAAACCTGAGTTACTCACATGGGAGCCTCATGGAAAAATACAATCGCGGAAGCGGCTTGTGCGATGCGAAAATTCTATCGGCCGACCCGGGCCGCTGTCATCGGAACTACATGCTCTCTGTCATACCGCCACACTCTCGCTGTCCAACGCCCGGCCTGACCGGGCGATCCAGTATTCCGCGGCAGTTTGATTGAGCCGAGGGGCCGCGGCGTACTGGATGCCCGCTCGAGCCGGGGCATGACAACGGATGGGCCACTACCGCACCGTCGCCTGTGGCTGCACTTGCGCCGTGCTGCCGCGCATGCGGACGAGCAACTCGGCGGTCGGCCACGAATCCGCCGGCAGGCCGTACTTGATCTGCATCGCCTTCACCGCAGTGCGGCTCTGCTGGCCGAGCACGCCGTCGATCTTGCCGACATTGAAGCCGGCCTGGACCAGAAGCTGCTGTAATTGCTTGAGCTCGTTGAACGGCAGCTGCGCGACCGGCGCGGCAGGTTTGCGCATCGGCGGCGCGCCTGCGATACGGGTGGCGAGATAGCCGGCCGTGGTCGAATAGATCAGCGAATTATTCCACTCCGTGTAGGCCGCGAAATTCGCATATGCCATGAAGGCCGGCCCAAAGCGTCCCATCGGCAGCAGCACGGAGGCCGGCAGATTGTCGTTCGGCAGCGGCCGTCCGTCGGGATAAGTCACGCCCAACTGCGCCCATGTCGAGCGCGGCTCGCGCACCGTGAGATCGGTCTTCTCCCACGGCAGGTTTGGCGGCACCTTGATCTCCTCGAGCCACGGCTCGCCGCGCCGCCACTTCAATCCGGTGGCGATGTAGTTCGCGGTCGAGCCGATCACATCGGCTCCCGAGTGCAGGAGGTCGCGCCGTCCGTCGCCGTCATAATCGACGGCGTAGTTGACGTAATGCACGGGCAGGAATTGCGTCTGTCCGAGCTCGCCGGCCCAGGAGCCGATCATCTCGTCGGGATGCAGATCGCCGCGATCGATGATCTTCAGCGCGGCGATGGTCTCGTTCACGAACATCTCGGAGCGGCGGCAGTCATAGGCCAGCGACACCAGCGATTTCAGCGTCGGCAGGTTGCCCATGTTGGCGCCGAAGTCGCTCTCGAGGCCCCAGAAGGCGGCGATCACGGCCGGCGGTACGCCATATTCCTTCTCGGCGCGCGCGAACGCGGCCGCATATTGCTTGATGTGCTGCTGTCCGCTCTGCATGCGATAGGGCGCGGCCATGCGGCCGGCAAACTCGGTGAAGAGCTGGCCGAACACGCGCTGGCCGCGGTCGCGGTTGACGATGCCCTGGTCGTAGACGAGATAGGGCGAGGCCTCCGCGATCGCGCGCTGCGAGACGCCGGCGGCCAACGCCTGTTGCTTCACGTCAGCCAGGAAGCGATCGAAGCTCGCGCCGTTATGGCACGAGGCCGCGCGCGGCGAGGGCGCGGTGGCCTTGGGAGCGGCGGGCCTTGCGGGCGGCGGTGCGAACTGGGCGGAGGCAGCATAGGAGCACGCGACGAGAGCAATGGTCGCGATCGCACATCGGGTCAGGAGCATGAGGTTTCCGGAGGGGAGGAGGAATCTGCCGCAGTGTAAAGGAATGAAAGCGGCCGAGCCATTCCCTTCGTCATTCCGGGGCGGTGCGTAGCACCGAACCCGGAATCTCGAGATTCCGGGTTCGCCCTTCGGGCGCCCCGGAATGACGGCCTTCCACAATAGCCGCGGCTCCGCGACGCACCCGGAAACCTTGCACCCGGGCCGGGGTCATCCCTACCTCAGGCTTGCCGGCCTGCAGGCGTTCCAGCGGCCGCGGCCGGCCAGGAGAGACGGCCATGAATTATCTTCGTACCGCAATGCTGCTCGCAGGACTGACCGCTCTGTTCATGGGCGTCGGCTATCTGATCGGTGGCGCCTCCGGCGCCATGATCGCGCTCGTCATTGCCGCCGCGACCAATCTCTTCACCTATTGGAACTCCGACCGCATGGTGCTCTCGATGTACGGCGCCCACGAAGTCGATCGTTCGACCGCGCCGGAACTGGTCGGGCTCGTCGCCGAGCTTGCAGGCCGCGCTGGCTTGCCGATGCCGCGCGTGTTCCTGATGGATGAGATGCAGCCCAATGCATTCGCGACCGGCCGCAATCCTGAAAACGCTGCGGTCGCCGTCACCACCGGTCTTGTACGCCAGCTCAGCCGCGAGGAGCTCGCCGGCGTGATCGCGCACGAGCTTGCGCACATCAAGCATCACGACACGCTCTTGATGACCATCACCGCGACCATCGCGGGCGCCATTTCCATGCTCGCGCAGTTCGGCATGTTCTTCGGCGGCAATCGCGACAACAACAATGGTCTCGGCATCGTCGGCTCGATCCTGATGATGATCCTCGCCCCGCTCGGCGCCATGCTGGTGCAGATGGCGATCAGCCGCACCCGTGAATATGCTGCGGACAATCTCGGTGCGCGCATCGTCGGACAGCCGATGTGGCTGGCCTCCGCGCTGGTGAAGATCGAGGGCGCCGCGCTCCAGGTGCCGAACTACGAGGCCGAGCGGAATCCCGCGACCGCGCACATGTTCATCATCAACCCGCTGTCGGGCCACGGCGTGGACAATCTGTTCGCCACCCATCCCTCGACGCAGAACCGCATCGCCGCCCTCCAGCAACTCGCGGCCGAGCTCGGCACGCGGTCGGCGCCGTCCGTCGGCGCCAACGAGAACTACCCGCCGCGCGGTCCCTGGGGCCGCTCGTCCTCGCGTGGCCCCTCACGTGGACCTTGGGGCTAACGGAACCGGTGATGATTTGGTCCGGCTTTGTGACCTGGCGCACATAGGGTCGTCCCTGCCGGTGTTAACACCTCGACGTGACCATTCCTTCGAAAGGGGATGCGTGGCCGGCCCTCTGCCGGCCACCGTCGAAGATGACCAGAGCTGCCGTACCATTGCTGATCGTCCTTTGCGTGCTCGTCGGCCTGTCCACGCACATGGTGGTCAATTGCGGCGACGAGGACGATCCCGACATCTGCTCGGCCGTGATCGGCTTCTCGCCGCTGCGGGGCTCGCTGATCGCCTTCGCCTATGAGGGGCGCGGGCGGATCGCGCTGCGTCACGGCGACTTCAGGCGGGCGATCGCCGATTTCGACGAGGCCATCCATCTCAATCCCAACCGCGCCTCGCTCTATCGCGACCGGGCGCTGGCGCGCCGGCAGAACGGCGACCTCGAGCTTGCCATTGCGGATTACGACGAGGCGATCGCGCATGATCCCAAGCTCGCCGCACCCTATCACCAGCGCGGTCTCGCACTTGCCGCCACCGGGGATCTCGACCGCGCCATCCTGAGCTACAACACGGCGGTCCGCCTCGACCCCTCCGATGCGCAGGCCCGTCTCGATCGCGGTCTCGCGTTCCTCGCCCGCGGCCAGTTCGACGACGCCCGCGCCGATTTCGAGGCCGCGCTGGCTCTGCCCGCCGGCAAGGACGGCCGTGCGCGCGAGGCCGCGCGCGCCAAGCTCGCCGAACTTGCAAGTGCGGAGCCGACCCAGGCGGCGGCTCCAAGGCGGTGACGTACCTAGAGCGGCATTCGCCGCTGTACCCTCTCCCCTTGTGGGAGAGGGTGGCATAGGCGGCCTTCGGCCGCCGTTCTCAAGAATGCCGATGCTTCGCATCGGCTATGGCGGAGCAGCGAGACGGGTGAGGGGTATCTCTCCGCGAGTGAAAATTTCGCAGTCTAGTTTGCTGAAGCAACCCCTCATCCGGCGCTTCGCGCCACCTTCTCGCACAAGGGGAGAAGGAAGAAAGCGCTTACTTCGTCTTCTTGGCTTTCGCTTTCTTCGCCTTGGTCTTCTTCGCCGGCTTCTCTTCCTTGGCCTTCTTCTCCACCTTCACCGCAACCGGCGTGCTGGCGGCGAGCCGCATCGCGCGGGCGTAGCTGTCGGCGACATTGTCGGCGGACATCTGCAGGCGCTTGGCGGCGGCGGCGGCCTGCTCCATGGTGGCCTTGGCCATCATCTTGAAGCGCTCGCCGGTCTCCTTGCCCTTGCCCTTGCCCTTGGCCGCAAGGCTGTTGAAGCGATCCCGCCGCTCCTTGGCGCGGGTCATCAGGCCCGTATGCAGCTGTCTGGCCAGTTGCCGGATCACGACATCCAGGTCGGCGTCCGCCATGTTCTCTTATCCTCTCCGAAAAAGCTATCGATGCGGGCGGGACTATGCAGATCGGGCCCCGCCTTGGCAATTCCCACCGGCGCGTCATCCGCAGCTTCCGGCCGACAAAACAAGAAAGCCGCGCATTTCGCGCGGCCCTTTTGGCTGGCTTGGCTTGAGAAGACGCTAGGTCCGCCTCACTTCAGCGAGGCCACCGGGCCGTTCGACACCGCCGGCTCGGGATCGAAGCCGAACACGCCGACCAGGTATTTGTAATAGTCCGGCATCTTCTCCTTGAGCGCCTCGCGCGACTTGGGGTCGTGGAATTCGCTCTTTCCGGCCAGGAAGATGCTGGCGGTCACCGCAAAGAATTCCATGGGATTCTTCATCGCATAGGCTTCCTTGGGCAACAGGTCCTTGGACTTGGCAAGGGCGTAATAGGCGATCACGCCCTTGTTGGCGTAGCCGTCCGGCAGCAGCCGCGCGTGATAGGCGTGCAGGAGCTCGTGCAGCAGCACGGCCTCCTTCTCGTAGCGCATCATGTCCGGCCGCAGCATGATCACGCCGAGCCCCGAATCGACCGCGAGGTCGACGGCGTTCGGATTGGTCCAGCGCTGCTTGTCGTGGTCCCACACCGTCAGCGACCGCGGCACGCGGCGCTCGACGTTGGGAGCGACGCGGCCGTAGCAGGCGGTTGCGGCGCCTTCGTCGAGGCAGGCGAGCTCGCTCGCGATGATCGGCACGGTGCGGAAGAAGCGCAGCACGCGCGGCGACAGGCCGGCCGCTTCGACGGTGTCGATCTGCTGCTTCAGATTGTCGGTGAGCTTGTCGACGTCCTTGCGGTCGGAGTTCTCCGACAGGTCGAACATGTAGCCGCGGTAGCTCTGGAAGCCCGGCGGCAGCGACGGCGCCGCCTCAGCATCGAGCGATCCGGCATGGGATGGATTGGCGAAGAGCGCGCCGACGATGGTTGCGGTCAGCAGCAACGCAATGCGCATGATGAACCCCCTGATGTCACTTCGCCCGGCACAATAGGCCGCCGTTGTTTGCGAAAAGTGAGTGCGGCGAGACTAAGGCACCGATGTTGAGGCGTGCTTAATCCCTGGTTGCAGATCGTGGAGGCGGATTAGGATCGGGTTAACCAAGGCCGAGCGCGGGCGCCAGTCCGTCCCCGTCATCCTGAGGTGGCCGCTTCTTACGGCCCGGCTGCATCGGGGCCGTGCATCCTTCGAGGCTCTCCCTGCGGTGCTCCGCACCGCAGGCCTCGCGCCTCAGGATGACGGGATCGGCTATCGGGTGTAGGTTGAGCACCACCAAGCTTCAGACAGCCGGAAGGAGGATGCCATGTATGCCGCCATCCGTCAGGCCAAGGCGAAAAGCGGGAGTGCGGAAGAGCTGGCGCGCCGCATCAAGGACGGTGCCGTTCCGATCATCAGCGACGTCGATGGTTTCCGCGCCTATTACGTCGTCTATGCCGGCGACGACACGGTCACCGCGATCTCGATCTTCGACAAGTTCGAGCAGGCGGAGGAAGCGAACAAGCGCGCGATCGCCTGGATCGAGAAGGATCTCGGCCCGTTGCTCGCCGGGCATGCGAGTGCCGCCGCTGGGCCGGTGATCGTGCATACGCTGGCGTAGGAGTTGTGCGGATCAGTCGGGCCGCATCCTCCGCTGTCATCGCCCGGCTTGACCGGGCGATCCAGTACTCCGTGACGGCAGCGATAGAGCCGATGGGCCGCGGCGTACTGGATGCCCCGCTTTCGCGGAGCATGACAGCGGTGATGTGGCGGGCTCCTCACGCCAAACGCGAAGCAGTGCCGGACGGCTCCCCCTCACAACTCCCTCGCATTCGAGAACGCAAAGCTCGACACCCTTCTCGTCGTCTCATCCAAAATCAACGTGCGCGTGATCGGCGGTTCGGCGCGCTGGGCGCAGTTCTCGCGCTCGCAGAGGCGGCAGTTGACGCCGATCGGCGTGCCCTCGGTCTTTTCCAGGTCCATGCCCGCGGCGTAGGTCAGGCGGGCGGCGTGACGGATCTCGCAGCCGAGGCCGATGGCAAAGCGCGGCTGCGGCAGCGGATGCGGCGCCACGGGGCGACGCACCATCTGCGCGATCGAGAAATAGCGCGTGCCGTCGGGCAGCTCGATCACCTGCTTGAGCAGGCGGTCCGGCGTATCGAAGGTCGAGTGCACGTTCCACAGCGGACAGGTGCCGCCGAATTTCGAGAACGGGAATGTGCCGGACGAGAAGCGCTTGGAGACATTGCCGGCATTGTCGACGCGGAGCAGGAAGAACGGAATGCCGCGCGCGTTCGGCCGCTGCAGGGTTGTGAGGCGGTGGCAGACCTGCTCGAAGCCGGAATTGAAGCGCTGCGCCAGCACGTGGATGTCGTAGTTGAGTGCTTCGGCGGCGGCGAGGAATGCGGGGTAGGGCATCATCACGGCTGCTGCGAAGTAATTGCCGAGCGTGATGCGGAACAGCCGCCGCGGCGCGTCGTCGAGCGGTCCGGCGCGGCCGATGATGGTCTCCAGGGCTTGCGCGCATTCGCCTAGGCCCAGCTGGAAGGCGAGTTGAAATGCGCGGCCGGGCGGGTCGACCAGCTCGGAGATCAAGAGCTGGCGGCGGTGGCGGTCGAAACGCCTGAGCGTCTCGCGCATCACGTCGACAGGCATGATGCGGGTCTGGATCGAGTGCTTTTCGCGCAATCGCGCAACGAGCGCCGCATAGAGCCCTTCGGCCGGCACGTTCAGTTCGTCGCGCAGGTTTTCCGCGGCCTGCTCAAGCTCCGGGAAATAGTTGCGGTTCGCCTCGATCAGCTCGCGCACGCGCTCGACCGGATTGGCCTCGTAGCGCGTGCCGACGTCGCGGTCGGCCATCTGCGCAGCGGCCAGCGTCTCGCCCTGCCGGGCCTCGGCATAGGCCGCATAGAGCCGCTGCAGCGCATGGGTGACGCCGGGGCAGAGCTCGGCGAGGTCGCGCAGCTCCTGCTTGGGCACGTCGATCTGGCGGAACAGGGGATCGGAGAAGATCTCGTTCAGCTCGGCGAAGAAGCGGTCCTCGTCGGCGGTCGCGAGGTCGCGCAGGTCGAGGTCGTAGGTCTCGGCCAGCCGCAGCAGGATCTGCGCCGTGACCGGGCGCTGGTTGCGCTCGATCAGGTTGACATAGCTCGGCGAGATCCCGAGCCCCTCGGCGATCTGGGTCTGCGACAGCCCCAATTGCTGCCGGATCCGCCGGAAGCGGGGACCGACGAAGAGTTTCTTGCCGGAATCGGCGGGCATTTCTCAGATCTCCACAACCTTCAAGGGGTAGCCCTGCTGACCTAAATTTACAAAATTTACAAAATAACATCTGTTACATGTTCCGATGTTACATGACATCACCAATAAAAAACAAGGCCTCTGTACGAAGTTTCTGTTTTCGCGTTTAGCTCCTGGCACGCATATCGCAATGCACTGTCAATAATGTCGATGGCAAGCCATCGCCAGTGAAAGGATCAGGCAAATGAATTATCAGCCCCGTGGCATCAACGCGCTCCAGCGCCCGGCCTCGTATCAGAGCGAGATCGAGGCGGCCCAGGCGCTCCTCGAGACCAAGCCGACCTGGAACGGGGTGACGGCCGAGGCCGTCGCACGCATGCGCCTGCAGAACCGCTTCAAGACCGGCCTCGACGTCGCCCGCTACACCGCGGCATTGATGCGGGCCGACATGGCCGCCTATGACAACGACCCCACCAAGTACACGCAGTCGCTGGGCTGCTGGCACGGCTTCATCGCCCAGCAGAAGCTGATCTCGGTCAAGAAGCACTTCGGCAAGACCGATCGCACCTACCTCTATCTCTCGGGCTGGATGATCGCGGCGCTGCGCTCCGAGTTCGGTCCGCTGCCCGACCAGTCGATGCACGAGAAGACCTCGGTGCCGGCCCTGATCGAGGAACTCTACACCTTCCTGCGTCAGGCGGACTCGCGCGAGCTCAATGACATCTTCCGCGCACTCGACAAGGCGCGCAAGGAAGGCGACAAGATCCGTGAGAAGGAGCTGATCGAGAAGATCGACAACTTCCAGACCCATGTCGTGCCCGTCATCGCCGACATCGATGCCGGCTTCGGCAACGCGGAGGCGACCTATCTGCTCGCCAAGAAGATGATCGAAGCGGGCGCCTGCGCGCTGCAGATCGAGAACCAGGTCTCGGACGAGAAGCAGTGCGGTCACCAGGACGGCAAGGTCACCGTCCCGCATGAGGTCTTCCTGGCGAAGATCCGCGCCTGCCGCCACGCCTTCCTCGAGCTTGGCGTCGAAGACGGCATCGTCGTGACCCGCACCGACTCGCTCGGCGCCGGCCTCACGCAGCAGATCGCCGTCAGCCACAAGCCCGGCGACATCGGCGACCAGTACAACAGCTTCCTCGATTGCGAGGAAGTCACGCCGGAGAACGCCCGCAACGGCGACGTCATCATCAACCGCAACGGCAAGATGATGCGTCCGAAGCGGCTGCCCTCCAACCTCTACCAGTTCCGTCCCGGCACCGGTGCGGACCGCTGCGTGCTCGATTGCATCACCTCGCTGCAGAACGGCGCCGACCTGCTCTGGATCGAGACCGAGAAGCCGCATATCGAGCAGATCGCCAGCATGGTCGACCGCATCCGCAAGGTGGTGCCGAACGCCAAGCTCGCCTACAACAACTCGCCGTCGTTCAACTGGACCCTCAACTTCCGTTGGCAGGTCTACGACGCGATGAAGGAAGCGGGCCAGGACGTCAGCAAGTACAACCGTGCCGAGCTGATGAAGGCGGAGTACGACGATACGCCGCTGGCGAAGGAAGCCGACGAGCGCATCCGCACCTTCCAGGCGGATTCGGCCAAGCGCGCCGGCATCTTCCACCACCTGATCACGCTGCCGACCTATCACACGGCCGCGCTGTCCACCGACAATCTCGCCCGCGAGTATTTCGGCGAGCAGGGCATGCTGGGCTACGTCAAGAACGTCCAGCGCGCCGAGATCCGTCAGGGCATCGCCTGCGTGAAGCACCAGAACATGGCCGGCTCCGACATCGGCGACGACCACAAGGAGTACTTCGCGGGTGAAGCTGCCCTGAAGGCGGGCGGCGTCCACAACACCATGAACCAGTTCGGCTAACGAACCACGCTACTCTCATCAGGAGACTGACAATGACCAAAGGCAGCAATTTCTGGGTGATCGGCGGCGAGTTCGGTTCGATGAACTTCCACAAGCTCGTGGAAGGCTCGGCCCAGGTCAAAGGTCCGTTCAAGTCCCGCAAGGAAGCCGAGGACTGCTGGCGCGAGGTGTCGGAAGAGAGCCGCCACAAGGCCGGCGTCCGCTTCTCGATCGTGGAAGAGCCGCAGCGCGCCCCGGCAGCCTGATCAGGCGGCTGCCGAGCTGAATTAAGAAGACGTCCAAGGACGGATGGTCCCATCCAGGCTTCTCGCCTGGGTGGGATCGTCTGTTTTTGGTACAGGTGAAACGGCTGTGGGCGCCGTAAGTATCTGGAATTGTGGGCCTTTGCGGAGGGTGTGGTTGCTGATAGGTTAATTACGGAAAGTCGAGGACGAGGCCGACGATGTCAGAGCCCGAGACCAGCGGGACCCCTCCCGGCCAGCCGCGCCCGGTGCGGCTGCGCGATGCGCTGCTGCGCGCGCGGATCGAGGCCGCCGACCGAACCGGCGTCGTCGTCGATTTGCGCGACGCCGAGGTGGCGCGGCTCGAGATCCTCAACGACGCACTCGACCCGCTGTTCGCCCAGGTGCCTGATAAGATCGACCTGTTCGATCGCGGCATCAGCCAGGGCGATACGCCGCGACTGTGGATCGACGTCGTCGCCCACATCGTGATGGGGCGCGACAAGCGGATGTACCGCTTCGTCCAGGACACCCGCTTCGGCCGCATCGTGCTCGCCGAATCGCACGACACCGCTGTGATCGTCGATGCCGTCACCGACTATGTCGCGCGCCGCATGATCGAGCGCGAGCGTGCGATGGTGGTCCCGTCCGAACCGAAGACCGAGGCGGCGCCGCCGCCGCGCCGCTCGCGCCTCTGGCCGTTCGTGTTCGGCTTCGTGCTCGGCGCTGCCGCGTTGTTCGGGGTGGCCGTCCTGGCGGCGCTGCGGAGCTGGTGAATTTCTTTCCGTCGTCATTCCGGGGCGCGCGAAGCGCGAACCCGGAATCTCGAGATTCTCAGGTGCGCAAGGGCGCACCGGAGTTCGGCTCTTCGAGCCGCCCCGGAATGACGGCGTGACCTCAGATCAACCTTGCATGCTTGATCTGCCCGATCTGAAATCCAGCCCCGAGGCTCCGCACCGTCTGCTCGCAGCGCCAGCCGGCATTGTCCTTCTCGATTCTGAACAGATTATACGCCGCCGCGGGATAGCGTCCGTGCGCGAGCGCGGAGGCCGAGGGCACGCCGAGCGCGGGAATATTGCCGTTGGGGCCCTCGAACCACATCGTCGAATGAATGTGGTCGTGCCCGTGCAGGACCAGCTCGACGCCGTGATGCTTCAAGAGCGCCAGCAATTCCGGCGCGTCCGTCATCCGCTTCTGGCGTGCGCTGGACTTCAGCGGATGATGCACCAGCAGCACGCGGAAGACGTCCTCCGCGGCGAGCCGTTCGAGGACCTCTGCGAGCGCGGCGAGCTGATCGCGTCCGAGCGTGCCCGTCGCCATCAGCGGCAGGGTCGGCACCGCCGTGGACAGGCTGATCAGCGCCAGCGGCCCGCGCCGGCGCACGGCGGGAAAGGCCGCGGCGCCAGGCGTGTCCGCGGCGATGTAGTGCAGGAACGTCTCGCCGAAGCGATGACGCGTCGCGCTGACATAGGCGTCGTGATTGCCGGGAATCGCGGTCACGCGGTCGGGCCGACCGACGCTTTCGAGCCAGGCCAGGGCCGGCGCGAATTCCGCCTCCAGCGCGAGGTTGACGAGATCGCCGGTCACCGCGATGTGGTCGGGCGCCTGCGCCTTCATGTCGGCGACCAGCGCGTCGAGAACCTCGCGGCGCTGGTACTTGTGGCGGTTGCGCGTCCAGTTGACATAGCCGAGCGCGCGCTTGCCGGCGAGCTCGATCAGCCGCGGCTTCGGCAAGGGCGCTAGATGCGGGTCGGACAGATGGGCGAGCGTGAAGGGGGCCATGGCGCGCGATTGCCTCGCTATTGCTCCGCTGTAATGGCAAGGTCGCGACGAACGCGCAAGCAGGGTCTGAAACGGAGCGGCAAAGGAAGCTTGATGGGAGAACGTCTGAACCGGGTCCGACGGAAATTCGAGCCGTTGCTGCGGCGAATCTTCCACGTCTATTTCCTGCTCGTCCGCGGCATGACGCTCGGCGTCCGCGCCGTGGTGCTGGATGCCGACAATCGCGTGTTCCTGGTCAGGCACAGTTACGTCAGCGGCTGGTATTTGCCGGGCGGCGGCGTCGATCTCGGCGAGGCCATGGAAGAGGCGCTGCGGCGCGAGCTCAAGGAGGAGGGCGATATCGATCTCACCGGTGAGGCGGTCTTGCACGGCATCTTCCTCAACAGTCACGTCTCCCGCCGCGACCACGTCGCGGTCTACGTAGTCAGGCAATTCACGCAGGACCGCCCGCCCGAGCCCAACCGCGAGATCGTCGAATGCGGCTTCTTCGCCATCACCGCGCTGCCCAGGGGCACCACGCCCGGCACGCGGCTGCGGATCGCGGAAGTGCTTGACGGCAAGCCCCTGATTGCGACGTGGCGCTGAGGGCGGCCTGTAAAGCGCTCGGTGGGCTCAACACCAATTCTGCATTGGACTACGACGGCTATTTCGAAGGCAAGATGAAGCAGATCGCGTTCGCTGAATGGCAGGACCCGATCCGCTTGCCGTGCCATAACCCGATGCCGACCGCCGTGCTGTCGATGGGCTTGGTGATCTTGGCCCCGCTGTTGGTGTCGTCGGGGCTCGTGCTCGACACGGTCACGCGAGGGCGGCGGGAGATGAAGATGCTGGCCTACCTGTCCCAGCCGGCGTTGAAAAGGAACTGAGCGCCCCGCTGCCCGATGGACCGCGGTCCATTCAGGTGCTATCCCGCAAATCGACATGAACGATCTCTCACTGACCATCCTTCCCGAGGCCGCCGGCGACGCCCAGGCGATCGAGCGGCTGCACGAACGTACCTTCGGTCCCGGCCGCTTCGTGCTGAGCGCCTACCGGATTCGCGAGCACGTCGATCATCTGCTCGAATTGTCCTTCACCGCCCGCATCGGCACGCTTCTGGTCGGCTCGGTCAGGCAGTTGCCGATCCTGATTGGCGAGACGCCCGCGCTGCTGCTTGGGCCGCTCACGGTTGAGCCGCCGTTCCGCGACCGCGGCATCGGCCGTCTGTTGATGGAGCGCGCGCTGAAGGACGCCAGGGAAAAAGGTCATCGCCTCGTGCTCCTGGTCGGCGACGAGCCCTATTACAGCCGCGCCGGCTTCAAGCCGGTCCCCAAGGGCCGCGTCACCATGCCGGGCCCCGTCGACGCCGCCCGCATCCTCGTGTTCGAGCTCGTCGACGGCGCCTTCGAGGGCGTCTCGGGACAGGTCATGCCCGACTGGAGCAAGGCGCGGGGCTAGGGCAGAAGCATCCGGGCTACTACGCCGTGAATTGGAAGAGCGGCAGCCGCTCTTCATACTCCGTCATTGCGAGCGCAGCGAAGCAATCCAGAATCTTTCCGCAGTGACGGTCTGGATTGCTTCGCTGCGCTCGCAATGACGGTGTGGAGACAGCGGTGCAGGCCCGGATTACGCTGAAGCGCCCAGGGCGAGGTGCGTCGGGGCCCGCAGGCCCCGACTGGCTCGAAACTAGAACTTGAAGTTCGCGAATGCCCTGACGCCGATGCCGGGCATCAGCACCTCGTCCTTGGTGTAGGACACCGAGTTGCGGATGTTCTCGTTGAGCAGGTTGTTGCCGACGAGGCCGACCAGCATTTCGCGCGCGCCGAACGGATTTGGATTGAGCTTGGTCTTGTAGCTCACCTCCGCCTTCAGCAAATTGTAGCCCGCCGTCGGCGTCTCCGCGATCACCGCGACGTTGTTCTGCGCGAAGGCATGCAACAGGTTGATCCGCATCAGCCAGTTGTCGTCGCGCCAGAACACGCCGCCGCCCATGCGCACCGGCGGAATGCGCGGCACGTTGGTGCCGTCGCTGAAGGTGGCGCGGACCACGTCGAGCTGGTTCTCGATGCCCCAGATGCCGCCCTGGAACGCGCCGATATCGATCTGCGACTGGAACTCGCCGCCGCGGAAGTTCGCGTTGCGCTGCGAATAGACCGCCTGGTTCAACTCGGCGTCGGGCGCACCGCATGAGGCGAAATCGCCATCGCACATCACGCCGGTGAGGCGGCGATAGATGAAATTGTCGAAATGCGTGTAGTAGACGGTCGCTTCGAAGCGGAGCGGTCCCGTCGCCTTGCGCACGCCGAGCTCGACGGACTTGGCGGTCTCGATGGTGAGGTTCGGATTGCCGATATCGAAGGTCGCGGTCGCATCGTGGCCGCCGCGTGAGAACAGCTCGGCCGGTTTCGGTGCGCGCTCGACATATTGCGCGGTGATGCTGCCGACCATGCCGCCAGGCAGGTCCTGGAGCAGGCCGATGCTGCCGCTCTTGGGCGTGAAGGACGGATTGCGGACGATGCTCGTTTGAGGACTGCCGTCGGGCAGGAAATCCGCCGGGAAATCCGGCGTCGAGCCGTGCAACTCGACATGCTCGATGCGGCCGGCGACCTGCGCTCTCGTCTGTTCACTGAACTTGAACTCGTTGAAGACGTAGCCGGCCACGCGGTAGTTGCGGTTCGGGTCCCACAATCCATTGAACAGCGAGCCGGGATCGTCCGGACTCGGCGCAGTCAACTCCTGATGGCCTGCCTGAAAGCCGAACGCAGTCGTCACCTCGGCAAAGCGGGCGTTGAACGGCATCAGCTGCGTTTCGATGCGGATCTCCTCTTCCCGATTGGCGAAGGTCTGGCGGACACCATCGGTCGTCGGATCGGCGGTATCGGCGAGACCCAGCTCGTTGTGACGGTAGTTGGTGGCGCCAGCCCAGAAACGGATCGCATCGATCGCAGCGCCATCCGGGCGATATTCGCCCTTTACGTTGATCTTGGTCTGATGCGCATCGATGCGGGTCCGGTGGTCGGCGCCATCGATGCCGGGGATATGATAGAGCGAATCGTTTTGCGTGATCGACGCGCCGATGAAGCCGCCCGTGAAAAAGTAGGACCCGCCGATCGACGCGCCATCCGACCGCGTTGCCGAGTTCGGCTGGCGATTGCCGATTGGCCGTGTCTGGTCGAACAGGTATGGATAGCTCGGAATGTAATAGTCGGACGTCGTGCGGCCGTAGGCGTCGGCGTGGAAGGCAAAATTGCCGCCGCCGGTGTCGAGCAGCACGCCGCTTTCGACGCCGCGGTCGACCGAGCTGAAGGCGGTGCGTGTCTCGGCGGTGACGCAAGGCGCCGTCGCGGCGCTCGCGAGCGGGGCCTTGGTCGGCAGGCCGTAGGTTTGGAACGACGGCGCGCAGGAGGGCAGCGCATCCGGAATCCGGTTGTTGGTGGCGCTGACGACGCCGCCGATCGAGGTCGAGCCGTAGCGCAGCGCCGCCGGTCCGCGCACCACCTCGATCTGATTGGTTGCGAGCGGATCGATCGGGACGAAATGATCCTCGCCGAGGTCGGAGGCACCGCCGGCATTGGTGCCGTTCTCCACGATGCCGACGCGGTTGACGTCGAGACCCCTGATGATCGGCCGGCTGGATGCGCCGGGCGCGAAGCTCGACCCGGTGATGCCGGGCTTGGAGAACAGGAGATCGCCGAGCTGTCCGCCGCCCTCGCGGCGGATCTCCTCGTTCGGCACCACGGTGACGGTGGCGAACTGGTTGGTCACAACAGGCAGCACGCCCTGCTGAGGCGCGGCGGGCACTGGGGGTGCCGGCGCGGCTTCCGCCGTCTGTTGGCGGCTGCGCACCCGCGCGGTCCGCGTGCCGCGGCCCGCGCTGCGCGACGGCACCACCGCTCTGCGCACGATGGGGCTCGGAGCGGTCACGGTGACGGCGGGGATCTCGGTCGACGATTTGTCCTGCGCCGAGTCTTGGGCGAGCGCAGATGTGGCGGCGGCGCCGAGCAGGAGCAGGCTTGCTCCGCCAAGGCGCTGCGCGCGTCGCAATTGAAATGACATGGTCCTGATTCCACTCAGGCGCGGTCCGAATGATGGTCGGCTGATCGGAGGCGGCCTGCCGTCGCAGCGCGACGGAATTCGACTTCAACTTCTCCCATTCATTCGCCGGCGTCCGGCGAGGCTGGGCGTGATCAAACGTTGGAACTCAGGACGCGGGAGGCGCGCGGGGCTGGAACGCGGTGCCGGCCGATTTCAGATGGAGAAATTCCGCATCGGTGGTGCGGTGGAGCAGCTCGATCGCCTGCGGCAGCAGCAGCACGGGCGGTGTCGCGAACACGACGGCACCCGCCATCGCGACGACGGCGCAGATCGCGCAATTGTCCTCGCCCGGCTGCTCCCGGTCCGGGCCGGCGGGCGATTGCTTCTGGACCGCGGCGCGGTCGATCGCAGCCACGCCCTTGGCGCTATCCTTGGCGCCGTCGGTCTGCTGGGCTGAGGATTGGGCAAGGGGCGCGGCCTGCGCGAACCAGTGGCTGTGGCCGAACGTCAGCGCGAACTGCACCAGCATCGCGAACAACGCGAGCCGGGCACCGTGCCTGCTATTCGACCGGAACCACTTCATCTGGAAACGCTACCCCCACATCGGGGCGTCAATCCCAGGACGCCGCGATGTTATAGTGTAACATCGCCCGACCAGTCTGCCGATGTCAACCGCGAGCCGATCGGCGCATGCAGGCCGCCGACCCGATGTGTCGTTCGGGCAACTAGACTAGCTAGTCTGATGCGTGATGAGATGAGACTTGATCGTTTGCAACCAAGGAGGTGCGCTCCCTCCCCCGCTTGCGGGGGAGGGTTGGGGAGAGGGTGTCTCCGCGGGCGAGAACCCCCAAGAGGTGAGAAACCTCACCCGGCGCTTCGCCATAGCCGAGGCCTTGCCTCGGCGTCTCTTGAGATGACGGCCGCCGAAGGCGGCCTGCGCCTCTCCCGCAAGCAAGCGGGAGAGGTTGAACGAGCCCGCGAAGCCATCACGCTTTGGAAGTTTACCGCCCCTCGCGGACCCAGGTCGCGGCGAAGGCGCCGAGCAGCAGCAACAGGCCGATCAGGCCGGCGAAGATCGGCAGCACGCCGACGCCCTTGACGACGCTGGCGTCGCGCATCCGCACGCCCATCCAGCCGTCGCCGTGGAAGACGCTCGTCGAACGCACCGGCAGGATGCGCGGCAGCTCGATGCTTGAGCCGCTGGCCACGCGCACGGCGTCGCCGCCCGTTGCCTGGGTCAGCGGCCTCAAGGTATCGACCGTGGAGGTGACTTCCGAAAACTCCTTCGGATTGGTCGGGCCGACATTGATCAGCGCCTTCAGCGTGCCGTCGGTGGCCTGCCACAGGCCGAGCTCGTTGGCCGGCAGGCTGGCGCGCCACTCGCCGGGATCGCCGGGACTCAGCGTCAGATCCTGCGACACGCCCGACGGCGAGGTCACGCTCACCGGCTGGACGCTGTCCGCCATGGTCTGACGCACCACGATGAGGTCCTTGCCCTGCACCTGGAGACGTAGCGCCTCTTCGTCGAGATCAGGCTGCTTCATCAGCCAGTGCGACATCCGCCGGAGCAGGTCGAGATGCGGTCCGCCGCCCTCATAGCCGCGCGCCCACAGCCAGATGTGATCGGACAGCAAGAGCGCGACGCGGCCTTCGCCGAAGCGCGACAGGAACAGCAGCGGCTTGCCATCGACGCCGGTCATCACGGGCGGGTTGACCGCATTGCGGGTATCGACGGTGCGGAAAAAGCGGCTCCAGCGCGGCGGCTCGCTGCCGGAGCCTTCCAGCCCGCGCGTGACCGGATGGCGTTTGCCGATGTCGGACAGATGCGCATAGAACGGCTTCTCGGTGACGCCGACGGGTTCGGCCGGCAGTACCGAATCGAGCGGCGTGCGCCAGATGCTGCTGTTCGAGGCATAGTCGGGGCCGGCCGAGACCAGCACAGCGCCGCCTGCGCGCACATAACGCGCCATGTTCTCGAAATAAGGGATCGGCAGCACGCCCTGGCGGGCGTAGCGATCGAAGATGATCAGCTGGAATTCGTTGATGTGCTGCTGGAACAGCTCGCGGGTCGGAAACGCGATCAGCGAGAGTTCGTTGATCGGCGTGCCGTCCTGCTTCTCCGGCGGACGCAGAATGGTGAAATGCACGAGGTCGACGCTGGCGTCGGATTTGAGCAGATTGCGCCAGGTGCGCTCGCCCGAATGCGGCTCGCCCGAGACCAGCAGCACGCGCAGCTTGTCGCGCACGCCGTCGATGGCGACCACGGCGCGGTTGTTCACCGGCGTCAATTCGCGTTCGAGCGGCGAGGCCTCGATCTCGACGATGTTCGGGCCGGCGTGCTTGATGTCGACGTCGACGCTGGCGGCCTGGCCGCTCGACAACGTGCGCTCGTTGATGACCTCGCCGTCCCTGCGGACCGTGACCTTGGCGCGCTCGCCCGTGACGCCCTGGTCGTCGAGGCGGTAGCTGATGGTCTGGGTCTGCCCGACGATGCCGAAGCGCGGCGCCGCCGTGATCGCGATGCGGCGGTCGCGCTCGTCCTTCTGGCCCGTGACCAGCGCGTGCACCGGCGCCTGGAAACCGAGCGCGGCGGCGTTCGCGGGAATGTCATGGACGCGGCCGTCGGTGATCAGGAAAGCGCCGGCGACGCGGTCGACGGGGACGTCCGACAAGGCCGAGGCGAGGGCGCCGAACAGTTTTGTGCCGTCGGTCTCGCCGTCGGCCTGTCCGGCCTCGACGACGCGCACCTCAAGGCCCTTGATCTTCTTCAGGCTGTCGACCAGCGCTTCCTGCGCCGCTGCGGCCTCGCGATTGCGGCTGCCGAAGTTCTGGCTCGGGCTCTTGTCGACGACGATTGCGACGACCGAGGTGAGGGGATCGCGGTCCTCGCGTGTGAAGGAGGGATTGGCGAGCGCAAGCAGGAACAGCGCCAGCGCGGCCACGCGCACCGCGGCGCCGCGTGCACGCACCACCAGCAGCAGAAGCGCGATGACGACGATCGCGGCCAGCGCGAGCCACAGGACGATCGCGGGGACAAGCGGTGTGAATGCGATGCCGTAATTCATCAGACAGACCTATCAACGTCATTCCGGATCGGTCCGCTGGACCGAATCCGGAACCTCGAGATTCCCCGGTGCGCAATGCGCACCTGTGGTCTGGTCCTTCGGACCATCCCGGAATGACGGAGCGTGTGGATGAAGCTCGACATGAGCGTCTCTATTGCCCCAGCCGTTCGATCAGCGCCGGTGCGTGCACCTGGTCGGCCTTGTAGTTGCCGGTCAGCGTGTACATCACGATGTTGGCGCCGGCGCGGTAGGCGAATTCGCGCTGGCGGCTGTCGCCGCCGGTCACCGGCAGCATGGCCTGTCCGTCGGGCCGCACGGCCCAGGCGCCGGCAAGATCGTTCGAGGTGATGATGATCGGCGAGACGCCGTCGCCGCCGCGGGCCGGCCGCTGCGCGCTGTCCTCGTCGTCTTCGCGCGGCAACGTCTCGACCCAGGTCTGGCCGGCGGTGAAGCGGCCGGGGAAGTCGCGCAGCAGATAGAAGGTCTTGGTCAGCACGTGCTCGCGCGGCACCGGCTCGAGCTCGGGCACGTCGAGCGACGACAGGATCTCGCGCAGCGTCTGCATGCCCGGGGTCTGCGACGCCCCGTTTGCGCCGGGCGGTGCCTCGATCGCGTCCCGGGTGTCGAACAGCACGGTACCGCCCTGCTTCATGTAGGCGTCGATCTTGTTGATGGCGTCCTGCGGCGGCTTCGGCGCGCCCGGCACGATTGGCCAGTAGATCAGCGGGAAGAAGGCGAGCTCGTCGCGTGCGGGATCGACGCCGACGGGATCGCCGGCCTCCAGCGCCGTGCGCTGGGCCAGGAACAGCGTCAGCCCGTTCATCCCCGCTTTGACGATGGAATCGACGTCGGCATTGCCTGTCACGACATAGGCGAGGCGGGTCTGCGATACCGCCTTCATCGCGAACTCGTCGGGTACGCCATCGGCGCGCGACGGCGTGGGCGAGAGCGAGGCGAATCCTGCGAGCAGGGCGAGCACGATCATGGCGGGTGCGGCGCGGCGGCGCAGCAGCGCGGCAATTCCGCCGCCGAGCACCGCGACGATGATGGCGTCGATCAGGAACAGCGCGAGCGCCGTCGACAGCAGCCAGCCGCGCAAGTCGCGCGGCTCGGCATTGGTGTAGGTGGCGTGCCGGGCGCGCAGGGCCGCGGTGTTCAGGGCCGCGATGCGGTCGGCGGCGGCAAGCGTGTTCACGGCAAGCGGTCCTTCTGCCGGACCATAGAAGCCGGGCGGATGGTCAGGTGTGGCGCGGTCGCGGTAATCCGCAGGCAGCGGCTTTGCGGTCGCCGGCGGCGGGCCGAAGGCGCCAAATCCGTCGAGAATGTGCAGCGGTGCCACCGTTTCAGTGGTCGCTTCGCTGGCAACACCCGCGCCCGGCTTGGACGTGTAACCGGACATGTCGACCACCCGCCGCAGCATTTCGACGAAGGTGCCCGACATCGGCAGATCCGACCAGCGCATGTCGGCGCTGACGTGGAACAGGCTGACGATGCCCTTGCCGCGATGCTCGCCGGTCACGAGCGGCGTGCCGTCCTCCAGCGAGGCCCAGCTCTTGGTGGCGAGCACGGCATCCGGCTCGGCCAGCACCTGCCGGCTCACGGTGACGTCCTTGGGCACTGCGACGCCGGCAAACGGGCCATCGGCCGCGAAGGCGGCGAGATGCTGCGGCTTCTCCCAGGTCAGGCTGCCGCCGAGCGTGCGACCGCCCTTGCGCAGCTTCACCGGCACGAGATCGTCCTCGGCCTGCGCCAGCCTTGGCCCTGCGAACCGCACCAGCACGCCGCCCTGGTCGATCCAGGCATTGAGGCGCTCGCGGAGCTCAGGCGCGATGGTACCGACATCGGCGAGGATGATCATCGGCAGCTTCTGGTCCAAAAATTGCGTGATACCCTGCTGCGGCGAGCCCTTGTCGGCGAGCCGCACGTCGGCGAACGGAGCCAGCGCGCGGGTGAGATAGAAGGTCGGCGCCAGCAGCGGCTGCGCGGTCTCGCTGGTCGAGCCCGAGACGATGCCGATGGCGCGGCGGCGCCAGCGCTTGTCGAGCAGCTGCACCGCGCCGGCGGAGCGCTCGCCCGAGATCTCGAGCCGCGTGATGTCGTTGCGCAGCTCGACCGGCAGATCGAACGCCGCTTCGGTTTCCTTGTCCTGCGGACCGAACGAATAGCGGGCTTCGCCGATCGGCGATGCCTTCTGGTCCAGCGCGCGCACGGTGCCGACCGCGATGCCGCTATCGGTGCGCAGCACCTTCACCGTCATCTTCGCCGCGGCGTTCTCGGCGGCGACCAGGGCCAGCGGCGAGGAGGTGCCGCCTTCGAACACGGTCAGGCTGCGATCGCCGATGGTCTTGCCGAGGCCAGCCACGAAGTCCTCGCCACGGCCGGTGTCGACGCCGTCAGACAGCCAAGCGATCTCGCAGTCGCCGGTGACTTTGAGAAAACGCTCGACTGCAGCCAGCGTCTCGACGCGGTCGATCGAATAGGGTTTTGGCGCCAGTTGCCGCAGCGCGACGCGCGCCGCCCCTGCCGGCATCAGGGTGATGTCGCGGTTCGGCTCGGACAGCGGCACCAGCGCGATGCCGCGGCCGTCGTTGTCGGCGTTGGCGATCAGCTCGTCGGCGGCCCTGATCCTGACGTCCCAGTGCGATGCGGCGCTCCAGCCGTCGTCGAACATGATCATCAGCGGCGCCTTGCTGCCGGCGAGGCCGGTTTGCGGATTCCAGATCGGGCCGGCGGCGGCGAAGATCACCAGCGCGGCGGCGAGCAGGCGGAGCGCGGTCAGCCACCACGGCGTCCGTGACGGCGTCTCTTCGCGCGGCGTGATGTCGAACAACAGCCGCGTCGGCGGAAACTCGATCCGGCGCGGCCGCGGCGGCATCACGCGGAGCAGCCACCACAGCACGGGCAGGCTGACGAGGCCGATCAGGAGCAGCGGTTGCGTGAAGGCGAGCGGCAATCCCATCATGCGGCCGGCCCCGCCTTGATGGTGGTGGTGCGGGCGCCCGACTTGCTCACCTGCATGCCTGCATGCAGGAACAGCAGCAGCTCGGCGGCCGAGCGGTCGGTCGCGTGCGTCGTGAACAGCCAGTCCAGGTTGTTGGTCTCGGCGCGGATCTGGTCGCGATGCAGCGCGAGCCGCACAGCGTAATCCTGTGCCCAGCTCTCGGCGCGGCCGGCGGTGATCACGCCGAAGCCTTCGGGCTCGACGAACTCGATGCGGCCGGAATAGGGGAACGACTCCTCGGCGGGATCGACGACCTGCACCATCGTGCCATGTGCGCCGGAGCCGGAGAGCCCCGCGAGCGTCGTCCTGATCTCGGAGATCGGCGACCAGAAATCCGACAGCACGATGATCTCGGCCAGTGCCGCGGGCACGAAGGACGGCGGCAGGCTCAGCCGGTCGCCATCGTCATGCAGCATCGCCTGCGCCATCTTGTCGATCACGCTGCGGCTTGCGGTCGGCGCCATCAGTCCGGGAATGCCGACGCGCTCACCGCCGGCGACGAGCAGCTCGGCCAGCGCGAAGGCGACGATCAGCGTCCGCTCGAGCTTGGACTCGCGCGCAGTCTTCGAGGCGAACGCCATCGAGGGCGAGCGGTCCGGCCAGATCCAGACCGTGTGCGAAGCTTCCCATTCGAGCTCGCGGACATAGAGATGGTCGTCGCGCGCCGAGCGGCGCCAGTCGACATTCTGCGACGGCTCGCCCGAGACGAAGCGGCGGTACTGCCAGAAATTTTCGCCGGAGCCGGCGCGGCGCCTTCCATGCAGGCCGTGGATGACGTTGGCGGCGACGCGGCGGGCCTCAAGCACCAGGCGCGGCAGCGAAGCGGCGAGCGTGCGGCTTTCGCCATCGGCACGTCGGATCGCCAGTGTCTCCTTCGCTGCGGACCCGTTCTCTGCTGCCATCAACCGATCCGTGTCTTCAATTGCCGGATCACGTCCGGAATCGTGCGGCCTTCGGCGCGCGCCTGGAACGTCAGCGCCATGCGGTGCTTCAGCACGGGTTCGGCAAGGTCGAGCACGTCGTCGACCGAAGGCGCGAGGCGTCCGTCGATCAGCGCACGCGCGCGCACCGCCAGCATCAAGGATTGGCTGGCGCGCGGGCCGGGTCCCCAGGCGATGAACTTGCCGGCTTCGCCGGCATCCGGACCCGGGCGGGCCGAGCGCACCAGCGACAGGATCGCCTCCACCACGGAATCGCCGACCGGCAGGCGCCGGATCAGCCGCTGCGCGGCGATCAGCGCATCGGGCGTCATCGCGCCCCTGGCCAGCGTCTCCTCCGCGCCGGTGGTCTCGAACAGGATGCGGCGTTCGGCATCGCGATCGGGATAGTCGACGTCGATCTCCATCAGGAAGCGGTCGAGCTGCGCTTCCGGCAGCGGATAGGTGCCTTCCTGCTCCAGCGGGTTTTGCGTCGCGAGCACGTGGAAAGGCTTCGGCAGATCGTGGCGCGCACCGGCAACGGTGATGTGCTGCTCCTGCATGGCCTGCAGGAGCGCCGACTGCGTGCGGGGGCTGGCGCGGTTGATCTCGTCGGCCATCAGGAGCTGCGCGAACACGGGCCCGGCAATGAAGCGGAACGCGCGCCTGCCCGCGGTGCTCTCGTCCAGCACCTCGGCGCCGAGGATGTCCGAGGGCATCAGGTCGGGCGTGAACTGGATGCGCTTGGCATCGAGACCGAGCGTGACGCCGAGCGTCTCGACCAGCTTGGTCTTGGCGAGACCGGGCACTCCGATCAAGAGCGCATGGCCGCCGGAGAGGATGGTGACCAGCGTGTTCTCGATCACGCGATCCTGGCCGAAGATGACGGAGGCGATCGCGTCCTTGGCCGCGCGAATCTGGCTCGACACCTGTTCGGCCGAACGGACGATCCCGTCCTCGAGTTTCTCGACACTCTCCGCCATTCGCTCGCTCCTTCAGCCTGCCACGCGGCTTGCTTGCACCGTCAGGTCAGCACGTCACGTCAGGTCATCACGTCAGATCATGGGCCCTATGCTAGACTTGCAGGAAGGCCATGTATTCGTTGAATTAACCTATCCCCACCTTATCGGCTTCGGGGTATGTACGGCATCACGAAGTGGCGACCTCCACACCGGACTATTCCGTATGGAACCGCGCACCCGAGTACAACGTAGACCTGCACCAATCGTGCCAATGACAAAGTCAGGGCAAACCATGGCGAACCAAGGGCAGAGCGCCGATCGCGGTCTTGAAGGGCTGACTGCCGCTGCCAAAAGCGCTGCCAATGCCGAAGGCGCCAAAAAGGGCCTGCCTCCGGTGCATTTGTGGAATCCGCCGTTTTGCGGCGATCTCGACATCCGAATCGCGTCCGATGGTACTTGGTTCTACATGGGGACGCCAATCGGGCGTCACGCCCTCGTCCGGCTGTTCTCGACCATCCTCAAGCGCGAGGGCGACAAGCATTTCCTGGTCACTCCGGTGGAGAAGGTCGGCATCCGCGTCGATGATGCGCCGTTCATGGCGGTCGAGATGTTGAAAAGCGGCGAGGACAACCATCGCGTGCTGAGCTTCCGCACCAATGTCGACGACTGGGTGATTTGCGATGCCGCGCACCGGCTGCGTTTCGAGCAGGCGCAAGACGGCGGGCTGACGCCTTACTTGCACGTCCGCGCCGACCTCTGGGCCAAGGTCACAAGGGCGCTCTATTACGATCTGGTTGACATGGGCGAGGAGCGGATGGTCGATGGCCAGCCGATGTTCGGTGTCGAGTCGGCCGGCGAATTCTTCGCCATGGCCGATGCGGAGCAGGTGAGGGCCGCGCTTTGAACAAGCCTATTCCCAGGAGCGAGGCTGAAGGTGATCCCGCCATCTTAGGCGCGGCGGATTTCTTCGCCCGCTCCAGGGCGAGGCTCGGCTTCGACGTGCCGCCCGGCCTCTATGACCCCAACATCATCCCCGCCTCGGGCGATCCGGGGACCGACAAGATGCTCGAGATCATCGCGCGCGAGCAGCCTGTGCGCCCCGCAGCGGTCCTGATCGCGGTGGTCGATCATCCCGAGCCGACCATCCTCCTGACGCAGCGCTCGGCGCATCTCAACGACCATGCCGGCCAGATCGCGTTTCCCGGCGGCAAGATCGACGCGACCGATGCCTCGCCGCTCGATGCGGCGCTGCGCGAGGCCGAGGAGGAGGTCGGGCTCTCCAGGGACTTCATCGAACCGCTCGGCTATCTCGATCTCTACGGCACCGCCTTCGGCTTCCGCATCCTGCCGACGGTGGCGAAGGTCAGGCCCGGCTTTTCGCTCACCATCAACCATTCCGAGGTTGATGATGCGTTCGAGGTGCCGCTATCCTTCCTGATGAATCCGGTGAACCACCAGGTGCACAGCAAGGAATTCCGCGGCATGCCGCGGTCCTACTACGCGATGCCGTTCGCGGAACGCTACATCTGGGGGGCGACGGCGGGAATGTTGCGTGTGCTGTATGAGCGGATCTATTCATCATGATCCGGACGGTTCTGACCGAGATCGGAATCTTCCTCATCCCCTTTGCCGTCTATGCGCTGTTCCTGGCCGCCACGCGCTCCGGCCTGTTCGCACGATCCTCCTGGCCGGTCGCGATCGTCGCGCGCCTCGTCCTGGTCGCGCTCGCGCTCGTCATCGCGGGCCTGATCGGCCTCGCGCATTTCTCCGGCGCGCCGCCGGATTCGACCTACGTTCCCGCCCATATCGAGAACGGCAAGCTCGTGCCGGGCGTGGAAAAATAGGGGCCGATCGATGAGCGCGGAGCCTTTACTTGCCCATGCGCCCTGGCTGACTGCAGGCGGGACCGCGCGTGTCCTGGAGCTGCTCAGCGCTGATGGCGAGGAGGCGCGGGTGGTCGGCGGCGCCGTGCGCAATGCACTGCTCGGCCTTAAGCCTGGTGACATCGACATCGCGACCACGGCGCTGCCGGAGGAGGTGATGCGGCGCGCCAAGGCCGCCGGCATCAAGGGCGTGCCGACCGGCATCGACCACGGCACCGTCACGCTCGTCATCGACGGGCATCCCTATGAAATCACGACGCTGCGCGAGGACACCGAAACCTTCGGCCGCAAGGCCACGGTCGCGTTCGGCCGCGACTGGGTGAAGGATGCCGAGCGGCGCGACTTCACCATGAACGGCTTGTCCGTCGATGCTGATGGTGTCGTCTACGACTATGTCGGCGGCATCGCGGATGCCAAAGCCCGCCGCGTGCGCTTCATCGGCGATCCCGACCAGCGCATCGCCGAGGATTATTTGCGCATCCTGCGCTTCTTCCGCATCCACGCCGCCTTCGGCGCCGGCGAGCCCGACCGCGACGGCTATCTCGCCTGCATCCGCGGACGCGCAGGGCTAGCCAGCCTCTCGGCCGAGCGGGTGCGCATGGAGATGCTGAAGCTGCTGGTGCCCGGCGGTGCAGCCGCGGCCGTGCTGGCCATGGCCGAGGGCGGATTGCTGCAAGCGCTGATCGGCGGCGTGGTCTATACGGGCCCCCTGGCGACGATGATCGCGATCGAGCGCGAGCTCGGCCTCGCCGCGAGCAGCACGCGACGCCTGGCCGCGCTGACGGTCGCCGTGACCGAAGATGCCAAGCGCGTCGCCGTGCGCTTGCGGCTCTCCAATGCCGAGGCCAAGGCGCTGGATTCGATGGGGCACCGCTGGTGGCGCTTCGCCACCAAGGACGAAGCCAATGCACGGCGGTTGCTCTACCGGCTCGGAGCCGAGCGCTATCACGATCGCGTGTTGCTGGGCTGGGCGAGGAACGGCGGCGATGTCGCCTCGCCGCGCTGGCGTGCGCTCGCCGAGCTGCCGCAGCGCTGGACCGCGCCGAAATTTCCGCTGAAGGCCGCCGACTTCATCGCACGCGGCCTGGCGGAAGGACCTGCGCTCGGACATGTGTTGACACTTGCCGAGGACGCTTGGCTTGCGGCGGATTTTCCACTAGAGGAAGCCGCGCTCGCTGCCATCGCCGATCAAGCTGCGGCTCGCATCAGCCGCGACGAGAGAAGGTGACCATCGTTTCAGGCTTCGCCGACATCTCGATTTTCCAGCTCCTGCTGGTCGCGTTGATGGCGTTGTTTGCTTCGATCGTCGGTGGTCTCGCCGGCTACGGCACCGGCGCCCTGATGCCCTTGGTGCTGGTGCCGCTGGTCGGCGCCGAGCCGGTGGTGCCGATCATCGCGATCTCCGCGATGCTGACCAATGCGAGCCGGGCTCTTGCCTATGTCCGCTATGCCGACCGCCGCCGCGCGCTGATCGTGCTCGCCTGCGCCGCGCTGACGACGGCGCTCGGCGCCTACGGCTACACGCGCCTCACCAATGCCGGCGCGGCGCTCGTGATCGGCACCATGCTGATCCTGAGCGTGCCGCTGCGCCGCGTGCTCCGCCGCCGAGATGTCAGGATTGGCGACAGCAGCCTCGCCGCCGGCTCGGTCGGCTACGGCGTCCTGGTCGGCGGTACCTCGGGCTCCGGCGTGATCCTGCTCTCGCTCCTGATGGCCGCAGGCCTCGAAGGCGCCGCGGTGATCGCGACCGACGCGATGATCTCGCTCGGCACCGGCCTGATCAAGATCTCGGTGTTTGGGCTGGCCGGTGCCGTCACCGCGCAGGTGCTCGCCTTCGCGCTGCTGATCGGCGCCATCGCCATCCCCGGCGCGTTCCTCGCAAAAGCGTTCGTCGAGCGGATGCCGGTGCACATCCACACGGCCATTCTCGACGTCGCCGTCATCACCGGCGGGCTGGTGATGATCTCGGCGGCAGCGAGGCAGCTGATCTGATACACGGTCGAGGCACCGGTTCGCCCGGCGCGTCCGCACTGGTCACCAATTTCGTGTCTGCCCCCGCCGGAAAAGGGATAGAGTGCCCCAGCGTCACATCCGAGGAGCAACAGGAGGTGAGCATGACTCTCATATGGCTTGGTGTTCTCCTTGTTTTCGGCGGCGTGCTCCAAATGGCGTTTCAGCCCATCTGGCGAGGCCGATTCAGCGGTGGAAAGTGGCTTCGCTCCGGGCGTGACACGCTGGAGCCTGAAAGGCCAGGGAGCGGCTTCGGCATCAGATCGAACTGGCCTGGACTTGCGATGGTCGTGCTAGGCGGCGTCTTCTTGCTGGCCGGAACCGCCATCTGAGTTGAAAGCAGACAAGCCTTTGCAAGATACGCGACAGCCGAACCCCGTCGAGCTTGGCCAGGCAGTGACGGAAGCGCAGCGACGTTGGTGGTGAACTCTTAGCCAGTGTTTCTGACCGCCTCAGCCAGAATGGCGTAAAGCTGCTGCTTGCTGAATTCCTTGGGCTGCTGCCTCTCCGCTGTGTTCCGCGACACCTTCTGTGCAGCTGGACGTGCGCAGTCTGCCGACGACGTCGGCCTCAGCTTCGGGGCCGACCTTATCTTGGGTCTCGCCGTGGGCGGCTTGTGGCCACGCTTCAGGCCCTGACGGGTCAGCATGCCGCAGACCGCGTTACGACTGCACCCGAGACGGCGCGCGATCTGCGCCGCGCTCTGTCCTTCGGACCAGAGCCTATTGAGGAGCGCTATGTCTTTCGCATCCCAGCCCATGGGAGACAATATATCGCGGACTGCCGAGCGCGCGCCAGCCTAGTCTTCGTCCGGCTCGCGCACGACCGCCGGTTCGTCAGCGTCATCTTCTTCCTCCTCGTCCTCCTCGTCCTCTTCGTCTTCATCGGGATCTCTTGGCGGCATCGCGGTGCCCGTAAGCACAAGCGGTGTCCAGCCGACCGCCGTGGTGGAAAATGTTTCGGTGGTGTGTTGCTTCATGTTGTTGCTACTCCTCGAAAACTACGCGCAGTCGCATTTCCCCGGCCAACGACCTGCAGATGCCCAGGGCGCGATCGCTGCAAAGCCGATGCGGATCACGTTGATTGCATCAGCAGCAGGCGGCACCCCATGCAGCTGGCAGCGCTTTCGGCTACTCTATGCCCAAGGACCCGTTAGGCTCTATGTTCACCAAAACCTCCCCGGTGGTGATTTCGGGAACTCCAAGATCGAGGTCATGAAGACTCGCCTGAACAAACGCCAGTATCTTGGCGTTCGCTGCATTGGCGCTTTCGCGGTCGTCAAATATCATCACGGCGATACCAACACCGTCGCCCGCATCCAGCACATAATAAGATCTGAATCCGTGCGATTGCCTCAGGATCTCGCCGACGCCGCTCTTGGCGCGGCGAGCGGCGTCCGCTACCGAGCGAACCTTGGTGTACTTGCGAATGACCATGTACATCGGGGCACCACGCGCCATACGCCCCCCTGCATCAAAGCATATCGGTCCCAATCGGACCAGAGCCTACTTCCGGGCTGGGTCACAGCGTCCGGTTGGACGGAGCGCGCAACGCGCCTTTTCCATTGAGTCATCCTCGCCCCACAAGCGGGGGCGAGGTGCCGAGGCTCAGGAGCCCTCGAACTTGAACGATACGTTGAGCTTGGCGCGATAGGCCTCGACTTTTCCCTTGTCATCCAGCTGCATATCGAGCTTGACGACCTCTGCAACGCGAAGATCTCGAAGAGATTTTGCAGCTTGCTCGACCGCATTGGCGGCCGCCTTCTCCCAGGAGTCGGCGCTGGTACCGACCAGTTCAATGACCTTGTAGACGCTGTCAGGCATGTCGTTCCTCCTGTTCGGTAGGAGCAGGGAAATCTAGCACCTGGATATTGACGGCGATACGGTCCCGGGGATGTCGCCCGGATCCGGGGAGGACAAACTGCCCTTGGCGGAGGGCGGCCTTGGCCCGAGCTAACTTGCTGGACAAGCGCCATCGTGTCCGCTCATAGCGGGTAGATGGGAAAGGGTCCGATTGGCTGTCACTTTCCTGTTTGGCCCAAGGGCGACGTCAGTAGCATCGCTCACACGACAACGACCAACCGCAATGTCTGCACGCTCCGCCTTAAGCTGGAGGTCCGGAAACTTGAAGTAGGTGCAGCCACCGAGGGCACCTGCATCGCTTTCAAAGCCTAGCGCAGTAGTCGCCGGTATGCCAATTTGTGTTGAGCCAAACCCGCGGGAGGTCAGCATGCGAACGATCATAGTGGGAGCACTTTGCGCGATCGCAATGGTCGCGAGCGCACATGCAGCGATCAGGGAAGAGCCGGTCACCTACACGGATGGCGAGACCACGATGAAGGGCTTCGTTGTCTACGATGACGCGACCCAGGCCAAGCGGCCCGGCGTCGTCATGGTGCACGAATGGTGGGGCATCACCAAGCATATCCATAACGAGGCACGGAAATTCGCGGAGCAGGGCTACACGGCGTTCATTGCGGATATGTACGGCGATGGCAGGACCGCCGACAACCCGAAGGACGCCGGCGCGCTCTCGGGGGCGGTGATGAAGGACCCGAAGGCGATGGAGGCGCGGTTCAACGCAGCGCGGGAGCAACTCGCCAAGCAGGCTTCGGTCAATCCCCAGCGGATCGGCGCAGTTGGTTACTGCTTCGGCGGCGCGGTGGTGCTGAACATGGGACGCGCCGGCGCTGATCTCGCCGTCGTTGCGGGCTTTCACGCGACACTTGGTCTCAATACTCCTGCACCGGCGCCGGGAACCGTCAAAGCTAAAATCCTCATTCTGAACGGCGCGGACGACCCGTTCGTGAAGCGCGAGCAGTACGATGCGCTTAAGAAGGATTTCGACGCAGCGAAGACCGATTATCGGATCATCGAGTATTCCGGTGCTGTGCACGCGTTCACGAACCCCGAAGCGACCGAACTCGGCAAGAAGTTCAATTTGCCGCTCAGATATGACGCAAAAGCTGATCAGGAAGCAAAGGCCGAAGCAGCCAAGTTCTTTGCCGCAAACCTTCAAAAATAATCAAAAGGGCCACCGCGGCGTGGCCCTTTCTTCTTTAGCGTCGGAATAGATCGGGCTGCAGTTTCGCACTTTGCGGCGGGCCAAACCGGATCAGGGCAGGCATCAGGCGCCAAGATGGTGCGGTTAAGCTGGCTGCAGCCTGGACAAGGAACGTCCTAGAATGGACGCACGCTTCGACCACGGGGATTGGCGATGCAGCGACGGGAGTTCATCAAGCTTCTGAGCGGTGCGACAGCGGCTTGGCCGCTCGCTGGTTGGGCGCAGCGGGCCCCGCGGCAGCACCGGATTGCATTTGTTCATTCGGGCATTCCCGCGGGTCAGCTGACCGAGACTGCTGGCCCCTTCTGGGTGCGGCGGTTTCATGAAACGCTGCGCGGGTTGGGCTATGCGGAAGGAGCCAATATCGTGGTCGAGCGTTATTCCGCAGAAGGTCGCTCCGAACATTTTGCTTCTCTTGCTGCCACCGTCGTTGGCCGCGGCCCGCAGGTGATCGTTGTAAATCTTAACGATCTCATCGAAGCGTTCGCGGCGGCCACCACAACGATACCGATTGTTGCGATCATGGGAGACCCGGTTGCGACAGGATTGGTTGCAAACCTCGCGCATCCCGGAGGCAACCTTACGGGCGTCAGCATCGATGCAGGCTACGAAATCGTCGCCAAGCGCTTGCAAATCCTGAAGGAGGCGGTGCCCTTGGCCGCCAAGGTCGCTTACCTGACGTCGTCCCGTGTCTTGATCGACACCTCACTAGGATTGTCGCTTCAGAAAGCGGGGCGCGGCCTAGGGATCGTGCTGACCTGGAATTTCCTCCCGGAGGTAAATGATGCGCAACTCCGTCGCGCCTTCGAGATGACCTCACAGCAATTCGACGCTGCCATGGTTGACGCGAGCGGCACCCTTTTGGCACGACGCGCCTCCATTGCCGAACTCGCCGGGAAACATCATCTTCCGATCATCTATCCCTTTCGCGACTATGTGGATTCTGGCGGGCTGATGAGCTATGCGCCGGATCTGGGCGAGCTTGCCCAACGTCTTGCCATCGACGTGCATCAGATCCTAAACGGGACCAAGCCGGGCGACATCCCGATCTATCGGCCCAACAAATTCCAGTTGGTCATCAATCTGAAGGCTGCCAAAGCGCTCAGCCTCGAGATGACGCCGACACTCCTCGCTGGCGCCGACGAGGTGATTGAATGATGTCCGCTTGCGTGGGGCGTGGTGCAATATCGAGGTGATGCGGCTGATCGGCCGCCTGGCTCCCGATGGACGTCTCGGCTGCGAACAACCTGCTGATCTACGGCACCGGTGGCTTCCCTGGGGGCACGTCAAGAACAGCATCTTCACATCCAACGCCCGCCCGGACGTAGCCTTTAGACCGTCGGTTCATTGAGCCAGAGCGGAAGAGAATAGCCGCGGCTCCGTCGAGTGCTTATGCCCCTACACCGAAATCGTGCTGGGTTCTTCGCATCTTGCCCCCGAGACGGAAATCAGTCTGCTGCAGGCTATTCCGCCATCGCGAGCGATCCCGAGCGCAATTCGGCAACTGCTTGCCTGATTACCAGGAATGCGCCTTGCATCGCGAGTACGGCCATGATCGCGGCCACCGTAACGTCCGGCCAGCCCGTCCCCGTTCCGAAGACGCCTGCCGCGGCCAGCAGCACCGCGACGTTCCCGAGCACGTCATTGCGCGTGCAAATCCATGCCGACCGCATGTTCGCTTCGCCTTCTCGGTAAGTCCAAAGCAATCCGAACGATGCAGCGTTGGCGGCCAATGCCGCCAGGCCGACGGTACCCATCGTGAATGCACTGGGAAGGGTCCCGTGCAGGGAGTGCCAAATAACGGTTCCGATAACCCACAGGCCGAACACGCCCATCGTCGCGCCCTTTGCCAGCGCGGCGGAAGCGCGATACCGAAGCGCCATTCCGACGACCAGCAGGCTTATGGCGTAGTTCGCCGCGTCCCCAAGGAAGTCGAGGGAATCGGCCTGGAGGGATGCCGAACCAGCAGCCAATCCAGCTGCGATCTCCACAGCGAACATAGCGGCGTTGATCAGCAGCACCGCCCAGAGGACGCACCGGAAGGCTTCGTTCCGCTTTTGCTTGCCGCCTAGATCGAGTGGCGGCGGGGCACAACAGCAATCCTTCATACCGTCAGAATAGTCCCGTTTGGCTGGAGCCGCCAGACTACCTTCTGCTCGTGCGAAGTCATAATTCATGTATTTCGGAAATTGTATAATCTTCCAGTTCTGCTCGTGAGCGCGGCGCTTCGCGGTGGCCTCACACCACAGGATGGGCGTTGAAGCGATCGCGTCGGCTGGCGCGGAATCGCCCCTTCATCTTGAAGCCATCCCTCATATTGAGACCGAGTAGAAAGATGTTTGTCGCGCCGGCAAGCAGTCGAGCGTCTGCACCGCGTAGAACGTCGTGTCGAACTCGGCAGCCTTCGCCTTGGAAGCGAGAAACAGGGCGGCAGGAATGAGAACGAGGATGCCGTTGCCGGCGACGAAAGGCATGCGTTTGATCTTCGCACCGATGAGTCCGGCGCGCCCTTCCTTGGCGAGGAAGAACCCCGAGCCTCCTGTCACCGCCAGCGCCGGGACTAATAGCAGGAAGCCCACGGTATCGCCGACTTGATCACCGTGACGCTCGCGTGTGACGCAAGCACTTCCGTGAGAACCGTGGAGATCCAGAAGGTTGCAATCATCACCAGTGCCGTCGCGCCGGCCATGGGATGAAGAATCTTGGCCATTGTCCAACTCCACCGTGTGCCGAGCGATCACGCGACGCAGATGTCGGGCACCGCGACCTTCTGGAACAGGTGGGGGGAAGCGACGGCGGAAGAGGGATAGGCCGAGATCTTCGATCTGAACTCTGGGCGTGTGAACGCGGCGCGGAAATGGGCGGTCGATTCCCAGACGGCATAGTTCAGGTAGGTCGGGCTATCGCCGATCGCGCGGTGCAGCTGGGTGGAGATGAAGCCAGGCTGCCGCTTCATGAAGGCAGCGTCGTCCTGCCAGACCTGAAGGAAGCTTTGCTCGTCGGCATTGTCGAGTGTGAAGACATTCACCAGCACAACGGGACCGGCATCGATGCCGAGTTGGCGATCGATCGGAAAGGTGGGGTCGAGAGGGCGCAGCAACGACATGAAGCCTCCGGGATTTGGTTGCATGATGTCAATATGGTACGATGCTCTAGATATTAGATTGACATAATGATGTCAATATCATTCTATGGTGCCAGATGCTAAAATCCCAACGAACGCCGGCCGGCGATGCTTTGACCGACCTCATGCTCGATCTGTTCCGGCTGAACAGTCTGCTCTTGACCGCAGGCGACCGCTTGGTGGCCCGGCTTGGGCTGACGAGCGCGCGCTGGCAAATTCTCGGCGCAATTGTTCACGCCGAGCGGTCCCAGCCAGTCGCATGGCTTGCCCGCGATCTCGGTGCCAATCGTCAGAACGTGCAGCGGATCGTCAACGATCTGCACGCGGAAGGGCTTGTGGCGTTCGAGGCCAACCCACATCATCGGCGAGCCCAGCTTGTCGTCTTGACCGAGAAAGGACGGCGCGCTTTCGATGCCGCCATGGCTTTGCAGGCGCCGTGGATCAACGGCCTTTCGCAGGGGCTCGCGATCAAGGACCTGCAAGCCGTTCACCGTGTAGTCACGGCTCTTCGGAAGAAACTGGAGAGCAACGATCCGGATGATCTGAAATGATCACTCCGCGGCCCCGGGAGTTCCGGGACGCGTCGTGACAGGCGACGTCAGATCGAAGGCCTTTTCTTTGCCATAGCCCGAACCAGGCTCAAGAATTTCTTGAGGACGGGCGACGGATCGTCTCGCCGCCAAGCCAAGCCAAGGAAAGCCTTTGCTGAGGCATCTGCAAGCGGAAGATAAGTAACCCCTTTCATCCGTACACTCTGCATCGTTGAAGGCACCAGCGCGATGCCCAGTCCAGCCGCTACCAAGCCGAGCGCCGATGTAATTCTGGGGGCCGGCTGGCCAAGACGAGGTGTAAATGCAGCCCTATGGCAAGCTGCGATTGTCCCGTCGTGCAAGCCGGTTCCGGCCGGGCCGATCATGATGAACTTTTCGTTGGCAAAGCTCTTCAGGGAAACTGCCCTGGATTTGGTTCTTGCCGCGCGATGACGGCTTGGCAAGGCGGCGACCAAAGGCTCCTCTTGAAGAGGGGCGACGATGACTCCCTCTGCATGGATCTGGGACGCGCGCACGAAGGCAACGTCCATCTGGTCGTTGTTGAATTGCGCAACGATGTCATTGCTGAGCCCCTCGTGCAACACGAGCGAAACCAGCGGATTGGCTTCCCTGAAGCATCGAATCGAGTCCGGAACGAACGGGTTAAAGGGCGCTGTTGGCGCAATTCCGATACACAGAGTGCCCTGTTCTCCGCGTGCCGCACGCCGGGTCGCATCAATCGCGCGATCGAACTGCGCAAGGACCGCTTTGGCTTCCCTCAACAGGGCTTGACCCGCGGCGGTCATTTCGACGCCGCGAGGCGTGCGACGGAAAAGCTGAACGCCCAGATCTCGTTCCATCAGGCTGATCTGTCGGCTGAGAGGCGGCTGCTGCATATCAAGGCGCTCGGCTGCGCGGGTGATGTGTCCTTCCTCGGCAACCGCAACGAAATATCTAGGGCGACGTAGGTCCACGCCATACCCTGAAAGTATCGAGATCGGTCCAAGCATATCATAGCGGAATGAAGGTCCAAACGTTAGCTGTACGGTCGGTAGCAAGGAGGGCGACATGCAACTGCGCAGGCGCGATTTCGTGAACGCCGCGTTGGCGACGATAGGGACATCAGTTCTGCCAGGGATCGCCGTGGCCGAGGGATATCCGGCGCGAAGTGTACGGCTTGTTGTCGGATTTCCCGCCGGGGGGGCCGGTCGACATTGCCGGTCGCCTTATCGCCCCATGGCTTTCCGAGAGACTCGGTCAGGAGTTCATCATCGAAAATCGGCCGGGGCAGAGCGGGAATGTGGCGACGAGATCGGTGGTCAAGTCGGACCCTGACGGTCACACGCTCCTCATTTGTGGACCCGTGAACACCATCAACACGACCCTTTTTAAAGGGCTCGACTTCGATTTCGCCCGTGATATCGCGCCCGTTGCGTTCTTGTATCGGGTCCCGCTGGTGATCGAGGTGCATCCCTCCGTTCCAGTTCGGACGACCGCGGAATTCATCGCCTACGCCAGGGCCAACCCGGGAAAGCTCAAGATCGGATTCGCAGGCCACGGTACGCCTCAGCACATCGGCATCGAACTGTTCAGGATGATGACCGGCATCGATGTTGCGCTGGTGCCATATCTCGGTTCAACGCCCGCGCTCGCCGCTCTCTTGGCCGGAAGCATTGACGCAATGTTCGATCCCATGCCCTCGTCGATTGCGCACATCAGGCGAGGTGAGCTCATCCCGATTGCGGTGACAAGTTCGAACAGGTCTGCGAGTCTGCCCGATGTGCCGAGTGCCGCCGAGACTGTCCCTGGCTACGAGGCCGGTTCGTGGTTCGGCATAGGTGCTCCCAGAATGACGCCGACAGACATTGTCGAAAGGCTCAACCGGGAAGTTAACGTCGCGCTCGAGAACCCCCGCATGAAGACCAGGATTGCAGAACTCGGGGGAACGAGCATCCTCGGTTCATCAACACAATTCTCCGAGTTCTTCGCCCAAGAGACTGAGAAGTATGCGCGCGTGATCCGCTCTGCAGGAATTGGAGTCAATTGAGGAGCTGCCCCTCTTGGCCGCTGTACGACATCCAGCGATGTCCGCTATTGGCAGAAGCGGACATCGGGAGCATCGGAGCGGAAAGCTCCGGCTTGACGACGATACGCCTACTCCTCGTCGTCGTCCTCATCCTCGTCTTCGTCGTCCTCTTCCTCGACCTGCATCAGCGCGGCGAGCGGCAGCGTCTCGCGGAACAGGTCGCCTTCCATGCCCATCCACAGGCAGAGCGCCTCGTTTTCCTTCACCTCCGCGACGGTCAGCGGCTGGCCGCCGGATTTCAGCATTACGACATCGCCGGCTTTCAGATCCATGGATTGTCCTTTCGGTTTGATCGACGCGTCTGTGAGGCTAGCAGGCGGTCATGACACGCGGAAAACGGATGGGGGCACCGCGGCCTCGCATGGTTCTCTAGGCGATGCGAAGCATCGTCCGGAGATGCCCGCTTTGGCGGGCTCCCCACCATGAGGGTCAGACGATCTCGCTGCAAAACGCGACCTCATCCTGAGGGCCTGCCGCAGGCGGGCGTCTCGAGGGATGGGCTGCGAGCGAGCTGTTTGCCAGGTTCTGCGCCTCCAACGCACGCATCCCGACGATGGCATTATGCCCCTGTTTTGCCCGACGGGTCAAACGCGATTCGTAAAATCCGTAAGCCCTTGATTCTGCAGCGGCGCCCTACTGTGCATGGGGTTGTTTTCGCAGTTTTTGTTCGCGCGCCCCAATTACGCCTGGTCAGGCAGCAGCTCGCCGAGCGAGCGGATGATGCGGTCGGGCCTGACCGTCGAGCCTTCAGGCAGGCCGTCGCCATGCACGTCCATCCAGATCGAATAGATGCCGAGGCGCTGCGGCGTCACAACCTCCCATTCCAGATTGTCGCCGATCATCCAGGTATCCTCGGCGGTGACGCCGAGCGCCTCCATCGCGTGCAGATAGGCGCGCTCCTCGGGCTTGCCGAAGCCGTGCTCGCCTTCGATCTGGATGTGGTGGAAGCGGTGCGCCAGCTCGAAACGTTCGACCTTGGCGCGCTGCATATCGGCGGCGCCGTTGGTCACCAGCGCGAGCTTGATGCCGAGCGCCTTGAACTGGTCGATCGCCTCATGCGCGCCGGGGAAGACGAACATCTCCTCCTCGCGATAGGCGGTGAAGCGGTCGGCGAGGCGGATGGCGAGGTCGTCGGGCAGGGCGCGGTGGCCGGCGGCCGCGAGCGCGGCGAAACCGCCCTTCACCGTCAGGTGCCGCGCTTCGGCGAGCTTCATCCGCCACGCGGCTTCCGCGTTCGCCCAGAAGTTTCGCGCGAACGCCAGCACCGCGGCTGCGACCATCGGCGGCGGCAGCGGCGCCAGTTCCTCGGCGAACTCGGCCGTGATGGTGTTCCAGGCGATCTCGGGCCGGCCATAGGCCGACAGGATGGTGTCGTCCATGTCGATCAGCATGGCGCGGGGCAGCGGCTCTGCGGCGGGCTTCATCGAGGTCACGGCCACTTCACCTCCGGCGGCAGCGACGACAGGATCGAGTCCACATTGCCGCCGGTCTTGAGTCCGAAGATGGTGCCGCGGTCGTAGAGCAGGTTGAACTCGACATAGCGGCCGCGCCGGATCAGTTGCTCCTCGCGGTCCGCAGCGGTCCAGGCGCTCGCGAAATTGCGCCGCACGATCTCAGGATAGATCTTCAGGAAGGCGCGGCCGACGTCCTGGGTGAAGGCGAGGTCGGCATCCCAGTCGCCGCTGTCGTGCCAGTCGTAGAAGATGCCGCCGATGCCGCGCGCCTCTTTCCGGTGCGGCAGATAGAAATACTCGTCGCACCATTTCTTGTACTTGTCGTAGTTGGCAACGCTGCTGTGCTGGCTGCAGGCCTGTTTCATCGCCGCGTGGAAGGCGACGCTGTCGGCATCGTCCTGCGTCCGCCGTCGCTCCAGCACCGGCGTGAGGTCGGCGCCGCCGCCGAACCAGGCTTTGGTGGTGACGACGAAGCGCGTGTTCATGTGCACGGCGGGCACGTTCGGATTGCGCAGGTGCGCGATCAGCGAGATGCCGGAGGCCCAGAATTTTGGATCCTCCGCGGCGCCGGGGATCTGAGCCCGAAATTCCGGGGCGAATTCGCCGTGCACGGTCGAGCAGTGCACGCCGACCTTCTCGAACAGGCGGCCATGCATCATCGACATCACCCCGCCGCCGCCGGGCGCGCCGGTGTGGTCGGTGCGCTGCCAGGGCGTGCGCTTGAAGCGGCCGGCTTCGCCCGGATAGAGGCTTTGCGGCGCGTCATTCTCGAGCCGCTCGAAACTCGCGCAGATGTCGTCGCGCAAGCGCTCGAACCAGGCGCGGGCGCGGGCCTTGCGGTCTTCGATTGTCGTAGCGTCCATCTGCATTCCCGTGTCCTACCTGATGCCGAGCGATTTGTGCGTCTGCACGCTCAGCCGCCATTGCGGATGGCGCAGGCAATAGTCGATCGCACGCGCGGTGTTCTCGGCGACCTCGGGCCCGTCCATCGGCTGCAGCGAGAAGCGTTCGAAGGCGAGATCCTCAAAGGCTTCGGGCATCGCCAACGCCTGGGGATAGACCAGCTTCAGCTCGTGGCCGCGCCGCAGGACCAGCTCGCTGCCGCCCTTGGGACTGACGCAGATCCAGTCGAGCCCCTCGGGAGCCGGGATCGTGCCGTTGGTCTCGACGCCGATCTCGAAACCTCTCGCGTGCAGCGCGTCGATCAGCGCGGCGTCGACCTGGAGCAGCGGCTCACCGCCGGTCAGAACCACGTAGCGGTTGGCGGCGCTCGCGGTCCATTGCGCGGCGATGGTGTCGGCGAGTTCCGCGGCCGAGCCGTAGCGGCCGCCGAGGGTGCCATCGGTTCCGACGAAATCCGTGTCGCAGAACTTGCAGGTCGCGTCCACGCGGTCGGCCTCGCGGCCGCTCCAGAGGTTGCAGCCGGCAAAACGGCAGAACACGGACGCGCGCCCGGCATGGGCGCCTTCGCCTTGCAGGGTCAGGAAGATTTCCTTGACCGCGTAACTCAAGTCTCTCTCCTCAATCCTTTGGTCAATCCTTGCGGCCTTCGAGGTTCCGGATCTGCCGCAGCGCCTCGCCTGCGGCCATGGCCGCGCTCATCGCCACATTGAGCGAGCGCAGCCCCGCCTTGATCGGGATCACCAGGTGCGCATCGGCGGCCTCGACCACCGCGTCGGTGACGCCGGCGCTCTCGCGCCCGAATAGCAGGATGTCCGAGCTCTGGTAATGAAAATCGCGGTAGTCGGTGGCGGCCTTGGTGGTGAACAGCAGCAGCCGGCAGCCCTGGCCTGCGCGCCAGTCCTCGAATTTCACCCAGGAGTCATGGCGGGTAAGCCTGACATGGTCGAGGTAATCCATTCCCGCCCGGCGGAACAAGCGGTCGGAGACGGGGAAGCCCGCGGGTTCGATGATGTGGGCGGCCATGTCCAGGCAGGCGCAAAGCCTGAGAATCGTGCCGGTGTTCTGAGCGATGTCGGGTTGGAAAAGTGCTATCTGCATGGGCGGTGTCGCGGGGCAAGCCGGGCCGGAAATGTCTCAATAAAACATCGCCCGCCCGGGAATTCGTGCATGGCACGCTCCCACGCCGTTAGCGGGCTTGCGCTCGCCCGGCAAGGGTGCCAATAGAACGATTCTGGACTGCTGTTTCACCCGTTTAGAGGTGAACAAGCCAAGTTCTGCCGCCGCGGGGGGCCGCGGGCGCCGGCAGCCTTTCCGGGGACCTCTTGGGCGCCCCCCGGAGCGGTTCGACCGGTCGCATAAGAAGAAAGGGTTGGAATCGTGACGACAGCGTCTTCGGCGGACCATCCGACACGCCGTGATTTCTTATTCGTTGCAACGGGGGCAGCTGCAGCAGTAGGGGGCGCGGCTGCGCTCTGGCCCTTCATCTCCCAAATGAATCCTGATGCCTCGACCATCGCCGCCGGCGCGCCGATCGAGGTCGATCTCAGCCCGATCGCCGAGGGCCAGGACGTCAAGGTGTTCTGGCGCGGCAAGCCGATCTACATCAGCCACCGCACCAAGAAGCAGATCGACGAGGCGCGCGCCGTCAACGTGGCGAGCCTGCCCGATCCGCAGTCCGACGAGGCCCGGGTCAAGTCCGGCCACGAGCAGTGGCTGGTCGTGATCGGCATCTGCACCCATCTCGGTTGCATCCCGATCGCTCATGAAGGCAGCTACGACGGGTTCTTCTGCCCCTGCCATGGTTCGCAGTACGATTCGTCCGGCCGCATCCGCCAGGGGCCCGCGCCCGCGAACCTGCCGGTGCCGCCGTACCAGTTCGTTTCCGACACCAAAATCCAGATCGGCTGAGCCTCGGACTTGCGTCCGAAGCTTCGCGCCGTCTCGTCGTACTATTTCCTCAGGATCGCATCATGAGCGGACCATCCGACTACCAGCCGAGCAATCCGGCCCTGCAATGGATCGAGCGGCGTCTGCCGATCTTTGGTCTCATCCACTCCTCCTTCGTCGCCTATCCCACCCCGCGCAACCTGAACTATTGGTGGACCTTCGGCGCCATCCTCTCCTTCATGCTTGGGATGCAGATCCTGACCGGCGTGATCCTGGCGATGCACTACACGCCGAATGCCGATCTCGCCTTCAAGTCGGTCGAGCTGATCGTCCGTGACGTGAACTACGGCTGGCTGCTCCGCAACATGCACGCGGTCGGCGCCTCGATGTTCTTCGTCGCCGTCTACGTCCATATGTTCCGCGGCCTTTACTACGGGTCGTACAAGGAGCCGCGCGAGGTATTGTGGATCCTCGGCGTCATCATCTACCTGCTGATGATGGCGACCGGCTTCATGGGCTATGTGCTGCCGTGGGGCCAGATGAGCTTCTGGGGCGCCACCGTCATCACCAATTTGTTCTCCGCCATTCCCTATATCGGCGAGAGCATCGTGACGCTGCTGTGGGGCGGTTATGCGGTCGGCAACCCGACGCTGAACCGCTTCTTCTCGCTGCACTATCTCTTGCCGTTCGTGATCGCGGGCGTCGTCGTGCTGCACGTCTGGGCGCTGCACGTCGCCGGACAGAACAATCCTGACGGCGTCGAGCCGAAGACGGAAAAGGACACGGTGCCGTTCACGCCGCATGCCACCATCAAGGACATGTTCGGCGTCGCCTGCTTCATGCTGCTGTACGCCTGGTTCATCTTCTACATGCCGAATTATCTCGGCGACGCCGACAACTACATTCCGGCGAACCCGGGCGTGACGCCGCCGCACATCGTGCCGGAATGGTATTACCTGCCGTTCTACGCGATCCTGCGCTCGATCCCGAACAAGCTCGCGGGCGTCATCGCGATGTTCGGGGCGATCATCATCCTTGCCTTCCTGCCCTGGCTCGACAGCGCCAGGACCAGGTCGTCGAAGTACCGTCCGCTCGCCAAGCAGTTCTTCTGGATCTTCGTCGTGGTCTGCATCCTGCTCGGCTATCTCGGCGCGCAGCCGCCGGAAGGCATCTACGTCGTTGCCGGCCGGGTCCTGACGGTCTGCTACTTCGCCTACTTCCTGATCGTGCTGCCGCTGCTCGCGCGCATCGAGAAGCCGCGGCCGGTGCCGAACTCGATCTCGGATGCCGTCCTGGCCAAGACCGGCAGCAGGTCGACGCCGATGGTCTCGACCGCGATCGCGCTGGCACTCGCCGGATCATTGTTCGCAGGCTCGATCGACAGCGCGAAAGCATCTGAAGGCAGCGACACGCCGCCGGCGAACAAATGGTCGTTCTCGGGCCCTTTTGGTAAGTTCGATCGCGGCGCGCTGCAGCGCGGCCTGAAAGTCTACAAGGAGGTCTGCGCCAGCTGCCACGGCCTGTCCTATGTCGCCTTCCGCAACCTCGCTGAGCCCGGCGGGCCCGGCTATTCGGTGGCGCAGGCGGCGGCTTTCGCATCGGACTACAAGGTCAAGGACGGTCCGAACGATGCGGGTGACATGTTCGAGCGTCCGGGCCGGCCGGCGGATTATTTCCCCTCGCCCTTCCCGAACGAGCAGGCTGCGCGTGCCGCGAACGGCGGTGCGGCGCCGCCCGACCTGTCCCTGATCACCAAGGCGCGCTCCTATAAGCGCGGCTTCCCCTGGTTCATCTTCGACTTCTTCACGCAGTACCAGGAGCAGGGTCCGGACTATGTCGCGGCCGTGCTCCAGGGCTTCGAGGACAAGGCGCCGGAGGGCGTCACCATCCCGGCGGGCTCGTACTACAACAAGTACTTCCCGGGCCATGCCATCAAGATGCCGAAGCCGCTCAGCGACGGCCAGGTGACCTATGACGACGGCTCACCGACCACCGTCGCGCAGTATTCGAAGGACGTCACCACGTTCCTGATGTGGACCGCCGAGCCGCACATGGAAGCGCGCAAGCGCCTCGGTTTCCAGGTGTTCGTGTTCCTGATCATCTTCGCGGGCCTGATGTACTTCACGAAGAAGAAGGTCTGGGCCGCCTCGCACTGAGCGGCGCGAGACGAGAAATGAAGAAGCCCCCGCGAGGGGGCTTTTTTGTGTGTGCCGAGTATGAACGACAGCTTGGAGGTGGAAGTCCTCTATCCAGCCTGATGACGGCGAAGGATTAGCGAAGCGCAAGGGCGTCATCGCGAGATGGGGTCTGAAGACAGCGCGGGGCAAAGCCGCGACCCGATGGACAAGAACCGGATAACGAGGCCTACCCGGCCGGACGAGCAAGCACATGATTGCGAAGTCCATGGTCATCAAGGGTCGGGGTGGTAAATCCGGCGGGCGTGCGGTGAAGGCGGTCGGTCTTACCTCGGGAGGTCTGCG
>NZ_AXAZ01000051.1 GCF_000473065.1 Bradyrhizobium sp. WSM1743 | reverse complement strand
ACGACCTCCGCACCGCACAGGACCGCCTGGTGCACCGAAAAGCTTGCCTCGCTCGGCCAGCTCACCGCGGGCATTGCGCACGAGATCAAGAACCCACTCAACTTCGTCAATAATTTCGCAGCCCTTTCAGCGGAGTTGACCGAGGAGTTGAACGAGGCCCTCAAGCCCGCCGAACTCGTCGACAAGATCCGCACCGAAGTCGATGAGCTGACGGCGCTTTTGAAGAGCAACCTCGAAAAGGTCATGCAGCACGGCAAGCGGGCCGATTCCATCGTCAAGAACATGCTGCTGCACTCACGCGAGGGACCGGGCGAGCGCCGCCTCGCCGACATCAATGCCCTGGTCCAGGAGAGTCTTAATCTAGCCTACCATGGCGCGCGCGCAGAGAAGTCCGACTTCAACATCACGCTCACGCAGGACCTCGACCCCGACGCGGGCGAAATCGAGGTATATCCGCAGGAGATCACGCGCGCGCTGCTCAACGTGATCTCCAACGGCTTCTATGCCGCGACCAGGCGCAAGTCCGAGGCGGGAGACGAGACCTTTGAGCCTGTGCTGAGTGCGACCACGAACAACCTTGACGACAAGGTCGAAATTCGCATCCGCGACAACGGCACCGGGATTCCGGTCGAGGTGAAGGAAAAAATGTTCAATCCCTTCTTTACTACCAAGCCAGCTGGCGAAGGCACGGGGCTCGGTCTGTCGATGACCCATGACATCATTGTCAAACAACACGGCGGAACCCTCGATGTCGAGAGCGAGCTGGGTGCGTTTACCGAGTTCATTATCACGCTGCCGCGATGACCTCTTCTGGCCCATCAGCGAAGTAACGCCCTGTCTGATGGAGGTCCGCTTATTCGGGCATAGCGGACTAAACTTGCTCACCCTGAGTTCTTCGCATTTTGACCCCACAGCAGTCATTCCCAGGAATGCGGGGCCGCTCGAAGCGGGGCAACGGCCGGAACTTTCCAGCCAAAGGTGGGAGGGGACGTGATACTATCTCCGCTACCTGCGGTGATCCGCAAAGGGAATCCCACGGGAGGGAAACCCAAATGGCTTCGGATAAGGTCAAGCGCAAACTCGCCGCTATTCTCGCCGCCGATATTGCCGGTTATAGCAGGTTGATGGGTGCAGATGAGGCCGGCACGCTGGCCCGCCTGAAGGAGTGTCGGCGCGAGCTGATCGACCCCAAGAACAAGCAATATCGCGGTCGCCTCGTGAAAACGACGGGCGATGGTATGCTCATTGAGTTTCCAAGCGTCGTGGATGCGGTAAGTTGCTCGATCGAGGTCCAGCAGGGCATGCGCGAACGCAATGCCCATATCCCTCCGGAGAAACGCATAGAATTCCGCATCGGGATCAACCTTGCTGATGTGATGATCGAGGGGCGCGACCTCTATGGCGATGGGGTTAACATTGCTGCTCGACTGGAGGGTCTAGCGGAGCCGGGCGGCATCTGCATATCGCAGACCGTCCTCAATCACGCTCGCGGCAAGATCGCCTTCGAGGTCGAGGATCTGGGCGAACAGCAGCTCAAGAACATCTCCAAACCGGTCCGCGCTTACGCTATATGCGTGGGAGCGCATCGCGCGCCGACCGAGCGGCTAAGTGCGGCTCTTCCACTCCCGGAAAAGCCTTCCATAGCCGTGCTGCCGTTCGAGAACATGAGCGGCGACCCCGAGCAGGAATATTTTGCCGACGGCATGGTCGAGGATATCATCACCGAGCTCTCGCGTATCCGCTGGCTTTTCGTGATCGCCCGCAATTCGAGCTTCACCTACAAGGGGCAACCCGTCGATGTGAAGCAGGTCGGGCGCGAGCTAGGCGTTCGCTATGTTCTCGAGGGCTCGGTGCGCAAAGGCGGCAACCGGATCCGGATCACCGGACAGTTGATCGATGCGCTTACAGGCGTGCATCTCTGGGCCGAGCGCCACGACCGCGATCTCAGCGATATCTTTGCAGTGCAGGATGAGATTGCGGCGAGCGTCGCCGCGGTTATCGAGCCGGCACTGGCAGCCGCCGAGCAACAGCGCGTGCTGCGCAAACCACCGGAACGGCTGGACGCCTGGGAGGCCTATCAGCGCGGCCTTTGGCACTTCCACCAATACCGACCTGAGGAGAACAAAACCGCGTTGGCCTTCTTCAGCCAAGCTATCGCGCTCGATCCGAATTTCGCTCCCGGCCATTACGGATACGCGCTGGCTCTCCAGTGGGATATCTGGCACTTCTCGACCCGCCCCTTCTTGGAGGTTCAAGGAAGGGCGCGTGAAGAGGCGCACATCGCCGTATCGCTCGACGACAACGATGCGACGGCGCATGCAGTGTTGGCACACATGATGATGTGGGGCAGCGAATGGGAGGCGGCGATCGCCGAAGCGCGCATTGCGGTTGCCCTCAATCCAAATAGTGCCTTTGTTATCAGCATGCTTGGTTGTGTACTCGGGTTCGGCGGCTATCGAGAGGAAGCACTCGAGAGGCTGCAGCAAGCAATCCGTGCCAGCCCACATGATCCCCTGATTTGGCTTTGGTCGGTCTGGCGTGGGGCTTTGCAGTTTCTTTCGCGCGATTTCGTCGCTGCGCTGCAGACGTGGCGCCAAGTCGTTCGCCTGCGTCCGAGTTATGCTACCGCTTACGAATACATCGCCGCGTCGCTCGCTTATCTCGGGCAATTGGATGAAGCGCGCGAAACGCTGGAACATATCCCCCCGCAATCGACGGAGCAGCTTCAGCGTTGGCAGCAAAGGCCCCCCTGGATGCGGCCCGAGGACTATGCCCTCCGGGTCGAAGGTGTCCGCCTCGCAGCCGGAGTGCGGGGATGAGTGCGACGCCGCGATCCGAATCCTCTCTGAGCGACTTTCAGGCGGCGCGTCAGTGACGTCTTGAAGGTCTGCAAATCGCGGATGCGAACGGGGCTGTCGACTTCCGTTATTGGCCCTTCGCGACCAAGTCCGGCCATTGCCTCCATGTCGGCTCTAAGGGGGAGACTGGACCGAAAAGAGATCCTGCAAGACCGTCGCGAATGACCCATTTGAGACATCACGCATTGGCATCTAACGCTCTGCCTGATACGCTGGTGCCAGTTCCGGGACTTCCAAAGATTGGTGCAGGTGTCCCATGCGTCGATCGTTTGTTATTGGGCTGCTCGCTGCTACCTTAATTCCAGTCGGCGCTTCTGCTCAGAACTGCGAACCGAATTCCGTTGCTGTCCAGATTCTGGGTTCTGGTGGACCGCGCATCAATCCCTTCCGCTCTTCAACGAGCTATCTGCTCTGGGTCGGCGATCAGGCCAGAGTTCTGGTCGACATGGGTGGCGGTGCTTTTGGCCGTTTCGGCCAGACCCAAGCGAAGCTGACCGACTTGTCGCTGGTCGCCGTGAGTCATCTTCATCCAGACCACATCTCTGACCTTCCTGCCTTCCTTTGGCAGAGTCACTTAGCAAGGAAGGAACCGTTACCCATCGTCGGTCCGTCCGGCAACGATGCCGCGCCCGATTTCTCGACATTCCTCAGCCGTCTGTTCGACGAGAAGAACGGCGCGTTCCCGGTGCTCGGGGCCACACTCGGAGGAAAGCGGCGCGACATACCGAGCGGACCGCTGTCAGGGGGAGGTAGCGTTTCCCTCGACGTCGGCGTGGTCGACGCGACCAAGGCACAACCGACGACCGTCTTTGACCGAGACGGCTTGACGGTGACGGCGCTCGGAATCCCGCATGGTAATATGCCGACTCTCGCCTATCGCGTGAAGGTCCGGAATGTATCGATCGTCTTCAGCTCAGATCAGACGGGAACCGACCCCAAGTTCGTCGATTTCGCAAAAGGAGCGAACATTCTGATCATGCATCTGGCTCTTGCGGCAGGCGTCAAGAATAACCCGCTTCATGCGGCACCGGATGTTGTCGGCCGCGTCGCGCAAGAGGCGCAGGCTGAACGGCTCGTCGTTAGCCATATCGGCATTTTCGATCTCGATGTCGCGTTGGCGGATCTCAAAAAGAGCTACACCGGTCCATTGACGGTCGGCGAGGATCTACAGTGCACGCCGGTGAAATGAATCTTGCGTGCTCATATCTGCCGCATTTGGCCCATCGCTACCGTTGACGCAGTGCAGCGACATGTCGGTTCACAAGGGTAGGCCGGAAGTTCGCATCCGAGAGCCAAACCGACGCGATTGACGGAGGCCGTCCCGCAAATGGGCGGCCTCTTGCATGCTCAGCGGAGAATGCATCAAGGCGTGCGACTACGACGTCAATCCACGCTTTCTGCTTGCTATGGCGCGCGTCGGCATCGCGAAGTCCAATAAAGAAGTTGCTGAACGACGCCGGCAAGGCGTGGAGATGTACCGCGAGGTCAGCCATGGCGTGTCGGTGCTCTCGCAATTGCAGTTGGATACGGAGGTCCTGGAACGATTGGGTCAAAAGTCGGCGTCGATCCGAAAATGAATTCAAGCGCTTCAGTCTGAGTTTTGCTGTATCCTATTGAGCCTTCGAGCTCCGCAACATTTGGGAGGAGGTTAGGATGAACAAGTCCTATGTCGCCGCCACTTTGATCGCGTTGGCAAGTTCTGCGATGGCTCAAGATGCGATGAAGGTAGTCAAGCCCGACGGGCTGACGTGGATAGAGCATCCGGTCTTCAGGGGCGTGCAAACCGCCATCTTGATCGGTGATCCAACAAAGGCCGAGACGATCGTCCAGCGGGTGAAATTCCCGCCGAATTATAAAGTTCCGCCGCACACTCACCCCTATGCCGAGGTCGTCACCGTGATGAGTGGCAGCTTTGGGAACGCCATGGGTGAAAAGTTTGATCCCTCGAAAGGCTCGATATTGCAGCCGGGCTCCGTCTTCGCGCTGCCGGCGAAGCACCCCCATTATGTTTGGACGACAAACGAAGAAACGATGGTCCAAATTGTATTCACCGGGCCGGGAGGCATCGTGTTCATCGATCCAGCCGATGATCCGCGCAAGAAGTAAAAACGAAGCGCCGAAGCATAAAAAGAGGCCGCCTTCAATCGGCGGCCTCTTTCGTCATTCCGGCACAGGGGCGATGTCGGCTGTGGGCCCCTTAGCCGACCTTGTAGCGCAGCCCACCGACCGTCAGCTTGACCTTACCGGAAATCCGCGGACCCAACATGGACCACCGTCAGGGCGGGTCGAACGGGATGTACGGGAGACGGCTCTGTCGCAGCGCGACCTACGCCACAGGCGAAGCGATTCACCACACGGCAAGATCCTAGAATATCAATCACACGATCTCTAGTTTAACGAACGTGGGGTCTTTTCGGGAGCGCCAACGAGCGCTGGTAGCGCGTTTCGGCTTCGGACTAGGTCTGGATCGCTGCTACAACATTGTTCACTACTGCCCTACAAAGGCGACAAGCAGGCCACGTGCGGTGAGCACTCATTCAAATACCCATTTGCTGCGACTGAGATTGCAACTGCACGGTGGTTTATTTCGGTTGTGAGGGCCCAACTCATGACGAAGCTTTTTTCTAGGCGCATTGTGAACCATGTGCTTGTAGTCGTCATATCTGTGGTAACAATCATGATTGCAGCGACATCGGTGCGAGAGCCTATTGTTGCAGGCATTGCCGCTTCTATTCCTGGCCCATTCCATCTTGCGACGGAAAAGACACTTGCAGGTGCGCTGCCGAGCAAACCGAAGCTCGCCCACACGCCAACAGGCTGTCGGCCTCGATCTGCTCCTCTGCAATGGAAGGTGGACTGGCTTTTCGAGCAGCCTGCGGCTCCCTTACCCTGAATCCCCACCCAGGGCCGTCGACCGCTGCCCTTGAGGATTAACGGGAAGTGCAAGCGAAGCTTTGCTCGCGCTCGCTGCGCCCCGATCACGGGCGCCTATGTCGAAGATCTTGACTGCCTGTGAAGTAGTTTACATCTCTTCGCTCTGGCGCGGGCTAATGTGAAGAACGGTTCTTACTTGACGGAGGCTTCCAATGCTCGCAGCAGTCAAATGGAACTCCCGACATAGTGCTCGCGAATGGGTAATGATGGCTGTGGCGCTTGTCATCGGCTCACAGGCTAACCGGCAGAACGGCGAAAGGAAGCAAGGGCAGCCACTCTGGAAGCATTTCGATGACACCCATCATTGGGATGCAACCGCGGAGGAATGGGTCCCCAACCTAGACCGCTGATCGTGCAGCGCATGTGCCTTTCACAGGCCGCTTGTCCGTCGCGTTCTGCGGTGGCGTTGACCTATGTCGTAACGCGAATCTCTGCTCTCGACTTCTTACACGCTGAGTGCCGCACCATAGGCCGCAAGCGTTGTCAGATTCATGCAAGGATTGGAGCTTTTTAGGACTATTGCAGATGATCGTCCGCGTGGCTTCACACCGCGTCCGACGCGCAGGCTGTTACGCGACGCCGCGGCTAGGACCTACTCCTGATCCGTCACGGCTTCGTCAACACAGCCGAGCACAAAATCCGGAGAAGCGGTCATTCAACCGCTTCGTCGTACCGCGTCGCGGCTCATTCGGGCAACCCCGCCTTCCGAGCCTCTCGTCCAACGCACAGTCCACCGGCGCCCTGTTACGAACCAGGATCGCATTTGGCATTTCTCGGCCGGCTCACAGCGGAGAAGAGTTCAGAAGATGCCATGCGCATCGCACGCGCCGGCTGCCTTCTCGGGGCGACGACGGTTAGGTTGTTACAATCGACGTCGGCGATGGCAGGTTGGTGGTCGAGCTGCGACATGTTCTCCTAAGGCAGGAACGCCCCCGTGGCAGCCGAGTTAAGCCGGCAAAACCACCTATTGGAGGAGGTAAGTCATGGCCCGCGCAACAGCCCATCCGGATCATCACTGCATCTCAAGCGAGGACATCCAGGGAACCGAGGTTTATGGAGCCGATGGAAAGAACATCGGTGAGATTGATCACCTCATCATCGACAAGGTGTCAGGCCGCGTCGCTTATGCCGTCATGAGCTTCGGCGGATTTGTCGGCTTGGGTCACAGCCACTACCCCATTCCCTGGGGCGCTCTGAAATATGATACGTCGCTTAACGGTTTTCGAACCAACATCACCGAGCAACAGCTGAGGGACGCGCCTGAGTTCAGCGATGATTCCTGGCAGGATCGAGACTGGGAAACGCAAACCCACCGGTATTATGGGACGCCCACCTACTGGGAAGGACGTGGCGGCCTATAACGCCAGGCGGCGCATCAGAAACTTCCAATCGTGAGTGCCGGCTGAATTGATCGGCCGGCCCTCATTGCCGCTCATTGGCTCAGTCGAGGCGTAGCCATAGCTATCAAGCTCGATAGCAGTAGCCTCGGCGCCAGGCTTCAAACCGTTGATAGAGCGTCGGCAGATTGGTCGTGATGATCGGGAAGTGGACGGTCACGGTGGCGGAGACTAGCGGTCATTGCCTCGGCCCTATCTCGTGGATTCCGCTGGATAGCCCGCCATGCGAACTGGCAAGCCGAAAATCGCAAATATGCGAACGGGGCGCTGCCGCGCGTCACCGCGCTTCAAGGCCGGTTTCGGAGGACCCGCCAAAGCGCCGACACAAATTTCCGGAGTGGCCGGGATGGCGCATCGTCTTGGCAATCCGGCGGGGCCGACGGCGCGTCGGCGTCCAATTCGGTCAGCCGCTCCACCATGCCTTCCAGCCGCGATGGTAGCGGGGTGAGATCGTCGGCAAGGGTCCCGCGAAGCTGCTGACCGATCTCGTCGCAGATTGCCCGGCGATGCTCCGGCGCTAAATCGGAGGGTGAACCATGGGCGCGAGTTAGTCGGCTGTCCACCATGGCTGCGACCATTCTGGCTGTGCATGCAGCTTTCCTGCCGCCTTAAACGCGCAAGGCTTTGAGTTGCTCCGACGGGGCTTTCTTTTTCCGAGTAGTCTGCCCGAGGGGCGGCCAAGCGCACTGAATTTAAACGAGCCCGACCGAGTTCCCGTGGTATCCTATCGTTTGGTACTCCGTGGGCTTAGGAGGCAAGAAATGTCTACCTCCCTGCGTTTACAAACCGCCGATTTGGACCCGGAAATGGTCAGCCGCATCACGGCAGCCTACAAGCGAGCGCTCCATACGCTTTGCATCGAGGATCGCGACGACCACGACCCGCTTGCAGAAGTCGTTGCGAGAAAGGTCATCGAGATTGCGCAATCCGATATCCATGATCCGGCGGAAATCGCTGCTTTGGCGGTCAAGAAAATCGAAATGCGATAGGCCTCAGCGCCTGACGCGCTCGGACCTGAAACATTCCGGTATCACGAGGTGGCTATTGGGCTTCCGGCCTCGCAATGGGCGAGGCGCTGTCCCCCTCGCCCGGTGGTCCTGTGTTTCTCACTGGCAATCGTAGCGGTGACCTTCTCGTCGGGTGCGCAGTAAAGATCGGTCGCGCTCGTGGGGTGCTCGCCATCATCAAGAATCGAGCTATTGCCGCCTGGAACGGCATCGGCGCATTTCAGTTCTTGTGGCATCTTTTTCCCGATGGCCAAGCGGGCCATGAGGGGGCTGCATGCATGGACATCGTCAAGCCGTCTGTGCAGCTGCACTGCTCCGGGCGTGGGTCTTCGCCCAGGTAAAGAAGCGACGAACGATGAACCTGTGGCGCGTTCTGGTCGTTGTTTTGTACGCTACCCGCAGGAACCTGAGCCAAATGCAATGAAGGACCTCAGGGAAAGGTTAGAGAAGCTCCGCGCCGATGCTGCAGATCTCGCCCTCATGAGCAGACGGACGAGTGACGCGGGAAAACGGCAACTGTTCGGACGCTTGGCAGAGGAACTCGCAATTGAGGCTCTTGAGCTTGAACTGGTGATCAAGCGGCAGAGCGCGGGTTCAGACCCTATCGAGCCGGACAAGGTGGTGCCCCTTAGCACCCGGTCCAAGCGAGAGTGACGCCTCTACGAACTGCGCCTCACCTTGACGCGGCGCTCGCCCCGGATACTTCGGCCGCACCCTTTCGCGCCGCGCGCGATGTACATGGACGACGTCGCGCCGCGCCTAGTGCACTCTCCGCCGAACTAACTTTCGGCTAAAGCAACATACGATTCACATATGTAGATGCTGGAACAACGTCGGCGGATTTCAGTCGCGATTGCATCATTTTCCCGATTGGTCCGATCGCGGGCCATGATCCAGGCTCGTTCAAGAGCTTGGTTGGGGGTTACGCGACATGCGTGAACATCATGGTCTAGCGGTTGACGCCGCCGTGCTGCTGCATGAGCGTCTAGAACAGCTCACGTCTCAATTGTTCGAGTTGGAAAGTCTTCGCGCCCGCGTGTTGGAGGCCGAGCGGAGCGCCCCGATCACCGCCGAAACCGCTCCACCCCGTTCGCGAACGCCATCTCGGCATAGGCCTTTTCCAGCTTCTCCGGCCCGTGCTTCCGTTTGAAGTCGTCCAACGCGACTTTGAATCGTCCCCTTGGCCTCGATCGACGCGCTCCGGTCGGTTGACCTCGCCCAAATATGTAACATATAAAGTTACATGAAACGCGATTCCCGACTATCCGGCGTGCTGCACATTCTGCTGCACATGGCGCAGCAGCCTGGGCCGTTCACGTCCGAGACGCTGGCCAAGGCCATGGATACCAATCCCGTGGTGATTCGGCGCGTCATGGCGGGCCTGCGCGAGCTTGGCTACGTCCGCTCCGAGAAGGGGCATGGCGGCGGCTGGACGCTGGCCTGCGACTTGTCGAAGGTGACGCTGCGCGACGTCTACGTCGCGCTCGGCAGTCCCGCGCTGCTCGCCATGGGCAACCGGACCGAGGCGCCGGGCTGCCTCGTCGAGCAGGCGGTGAATGCCGCGCTCGACCAGGCCTTTCACGATGCGGAGGCGCTGCTGCTGTCGCGCCTCGGTGAGGTGACGCTGGCGATGCTGAGCGACGACTTTCGCAAGCGTCTCGGCTCTCGCAAGCATCAAGGCATGCGCGCGCATCGCGCGTGAGGCGCCCGACCCGGCAAGGACGACGTCATGCCCAACGTTCAAGACATGTTTTCCGATCCGCAAGCCGTGGCGAATTACACTGAGGGACCGCCGCGGTTCGTTCCCGGTTACAATGCGATGCTGTCGATGGCCACGATTCTCCTGGCCGAGCGCGCACGCGACGATGCGCGGATCCTCGTGCTTGGCGCCGGCGGCGGCCTGGAGTTGAAGACGTTTGCGCAGGCGCATCCGGCCTGGAAATTCGACGGCGTAGACCCGTCCGCGGCCATGCTGGCGCTCGCGAGGCAAACCCTGGGGCCGCTGGCGCCGCGCGCATGGCTGCATCAGGGCTACATCGACGATGCGCCGGACGGACCGTTCGACGGGGCCACTTGCCTGTTGACCCTGCACTTCGTCGATGCCGCCGAACGGCGTCGCATCGCCGCGGACATCCGCCGCCGCCTCAAGCCGCGCGCGCCCTTCGTGGTCGCGCATCTGAGCGCGCCTGAGGCGACGAGGAACGCCCGCTATGGCTGTCGCGGTACTCGGCGTTCCTGGCCGCCTCCGGCGTCGAGCCCGACAAGGCGGCGGCCGCGCGCGACGCCGTCACCAACCATCTCGACATCCTCACGCCCGCGCAGGATGAGGCGGTTCTGCGCGAAGCCGGCTTCTCCGACCCAACCCTGTTCTACACCGGCTTCACCTTCCGCGGCTGGGTGGCCTACGCTTGACGTGTCACGGCTTCGTCAACACGGCCGGGCATTCGTGCAAACCGGATGCGCCCGGGCGCGCGTCCATGATTGTCAATTAGTCGGCGTTCGTTCTGCGCTCAAAACTGGACGTGACGAGTTCGCCCCTGCGAATCGGCAAAGGGCCAACAGCCGACCTTACTGGTTGATGCCCGCGGCACAAGAAACGGACTCAGCCTCGCACGCATGCGTTGATGGAACCGGAGTTCAGCTCGCGTTGTCGGGGCGGAGTCGTCACAGCAGTATGGCTATAAAGACGGCCTGTATACGTGAGTATAGTCGTCACGAGGCATATTCCTGGTCGATCATTGGCCGCTGCCAGGCCAGGTTCGACCCGCCGTGCATCGTTAGCGATCGCCGGTGCTGTTTGCCACCCCGGGCGAGAGACAGGTCCGCAATCCGGTAGAAGAATGCCTCGATTGATCCATCGCTCGTGAGCAAGAGATGATCATGCAACATCCGATTCAAGTGCCGTCGGTCGCGCTCGATTCGAATGAGCGCAAGCGCCCCGAGGAGGCACTGCGCGAGAGCGAGGAGCGGTTCCGCACGCTGGTGCAATTCTCCTTTGATGTGTACTGGGAAACTGACGCGCAGCATCACTTCATCCGCCAGGAGTTCGCTGAGACACTTCCCGAACCGCCCGTCTCCGAAATCGGCAGGACACGATGGGAGGTCCCTTATCTGGAGCCTGATGCAGAGGGCTGGCGCAAGCACCGGGAGATACTCGATGCCCACCTCCCGTTTCGCGATTTCGAGCTCGCGCGGCCGACGCCCGACGGCGGCAAGCGCTACGTTTCCGTCTCTGGGCTGCCCATCTTTGACGACGCCGGGCACTTCATTGGCTACCGCGGTGTGGGGCGTCACATCACGGAGCGCAAGCGCGCCGAACAGGCGCTGATCGAGAGCGAGGCCCGTTTCCGTACCTTCGTGGACCACGCGACCGACATGTTCATGCTCCACAGCGAAGACGGTCGCGTTCTCGATGTGAATCGAAATGCCTGCGAAAGCCTCGGCTACAGCCGGGGCGAACTGGTTGGGGCAACTGCCTCCTTCTTCGATCTGCAGATGGATCAAGCGGCCTGGCGTATCAACCGCGAGCGCCTCAAGGCCGGCGGCATCGCTACGCTCGAGAGTCGCTATTGCCGAAAGGACGGCACTGTGTTTCCCGTCGAAGTCCGTATGCGGGAATTCTGCGAAGGCGGCCGGTCACAGATCATTTGTCTGAGCCGCGACATAACCGAACGCAAGCGAACCGCCGAAACGTTCCGCGAGATGCAGGCTGAACTAACCCACGCCAATCGCGCGGCGGCAATGGGCCAGGTCACAGCTTCGGTGACACACGAACTGAGCCAACCAATCACCGCGATGCTCTGCAACGCAGAAGCCGCACTCAGCTGGCTAGGAACGCAATCTCCGAATTACGAAAAGGCACGGCAGGCGCTCGCATCCATTGTCGCAGAAGCCAAGCGAGGCGGCGAGATCATCGGTTGGATCCGATCCCTGATCAAGAAGACTCCGGCGCCGAAGGAGAGCGTCGACGTCAATGGTGCAATCCTGGACGTGATCACCATAGCCCGGAGCGAGCTGCTCAAGCATGACATCTTGGTCCAGACCGACCTCGCTCCGGGCTTGCCGCTCGTGAAAGGCTATCGCGTCCAGCTGCAACAGGTTGTTCTCAATCTGATCCTCAACGCGATCGAGGCAATGAGCTGCCTCGACGTTGGCGGACGGGAGCTGCGGATCAGCACGGCTGCAGATGCCTCGAGTCTCGTCGTTGTCGCCGTGCGGGACAACGGTCCCGGACTTGACGTTGCAATGGTTGACCGCCTGTTCGAGCCCTTCTACACCACCAAGCCGGACGGGACCGGCATGGGCTTGTCGATCTGCCAATCGATCATCGAGGCGCACGGAGGACGACTTTGGACTCGTGCGAATGAACGACGGGGGGCCGTGTTTCTGTTTAGTCTGCCTTCGGAACAGGGATGATCCACATCGCCTCTTCATGAGCGGGCGCTGCGCAGGCGGGAGCCCACGGCCTCAAACGCATCCTCGCTACGGACGCGATAGTCTTTCGATCATACCGGCCGCAGCAGCGCAACGGGATCGGCGACTTCGCTCGCTTGTCGGAGCGGGGAGCGTCCACTGCCGGGGCGAAGCACGCACTTCCGAGAAGGGTCAGAATGCGAAACTGACGCCGCAGTCTGCTTAGGTCTGCTTCACCCCAAAGAGCGGCACTTGCCGAGTACACGCTCTTCCATGTTGCCCAACTTTCTTCCAGCCGACTATCGCAAACTCTTGCGATCAGGCTTACCTTGGCTTGATGAAAAAGATCGGATTCCTCTCCTTCGGGCACTGGACGCCCTCGCCGCAATCGCAGACCCGCTCTGCCAGCGATACGCTGCTGCAATCGATCGAGCTTGCGGTGGCGGCGGAGCAGTTAGGGGCGGACGGCGCCTATTTCCGCGTGCATCATTTCGCGCGGCAGCTCGCCTCGCCCTTTCCGCTGCTTGCCGCCGTCGGCGCCAAGACCAGCAGGATCGAGATCGGCACGGCTGTGATCGACATGCGCTACGAGAACCCGCTCTACATGGTGGAGGACGCGGGAAGCGCCGATCTCATCGCCGGCGGGCGGCTGCAGCTCGGCATCAGCCGCGGCTCGCCGGAACAGGTGATCGACGGCTGGCGCTATTTCGGCTATCGGCCGGCCGAGGGCCAGAGCGATGCCGACATGGGGCGGCGTCACGCGGAGGTCTTTCTCGACCTGCTCCGCGGCGAAGGTTTTGCCGAGCCCAATCCGCAGCCGATGTTTCCCAATCCGCCCGGGCTGTTGCGCCTCGAGCCGCATGCGCAGGGCTTGCGCGATCGGATCTGGTGGGGCGCCGGCTCGAACGCGACAGCGGTGTGGGCGGCGAAGCTCGGCATGAACCTGCAGAGCTCGACGCTAAAGAACGATGAGACCGGCGAAGCTTTTCACGTGCAGCAGGCTGCCCAGATTCGCGCCTATCGCGCGGCGTGGAGAGAAGCCGGCCACAGCCGCGAGCCGCGCGTCTCCGTCAGCCGCAGCATTTTTGCGCTGATCGACGACCGCGACCGCGCCTATTTTGGCCGCGGCGGCGAAGGCGAGGACCAGATCGGCTTCATCGATCCGCGCACGCGCGCGATCTTCGGCCGGAGTTACGCGGCGGAGCCGGATGTGCTGATCGAGCAGCTGCGGCAGGACGAGGCGATTGCGGAGGCGGATACGCTGCTGCTGACCATCCCGAACCAGCTGGGTGTGGACTACTGCGCGCATGCGATCGAGGCGATTTTGGCGCATGTCGCGCCGGCGCTGGGGTGGCGGTGAAATAACGGAAGAACGCGCCGCCCCCGCCTCACCCCGTCTTCGTTCCCGTGACGACAGCCAACGCCTCGACGAGGCGGTCGAGATCGGCCTCGTCGGTGAAGAGCGCCGGCGTCACACGGATGCACTGGCCCCTGGCGACGCCGGCGCGGCGCACCGTCATGATCCTGTAGCTGTCCCGGAGCTTCGCAACAATGGCCTCGTTGTCGGCCTTGCTGGTCTTGCCGGCGAGGCGGAAGGACGTGATCGCGCCATATGAGCCGGCTTCATCCGGCGTCAGGATCTCGATATCCCTAAAGCCGCGGACGCGGCTCACCCAATAGTCGCGCAAATGGCGCAGGCGCGCCTGCTTGGCCGCCGCGCCGATCTCTTGATGCAGCGCCAGCGCCGTCGGCACCGTCAGCACCGTGGCGAAATTGACCGTGCCGGTATGCACCCGTGAGCGGATATCGCTGTCCGGAAAATCCTCATCGCCCATGTCGCGATCGATGGCCGCGAGGCGGTCCTTCCTGATGTAGAGGAAGCCGACGCCGAGCGGCGCGCCGATCCATTTGTGCAGATTGAAGCCGACGAAATCGGCCTCGAGCTCACTCACCCGGAAGTCGATCTGTCCCCAGGAATGGGCGGCATCGACGATGGTGTCGATGCCCTTGGCCTTCGCCATGCGGGCGATCTCGGCGACCGGCATGACGAAGCCGGTGCGATGGCTGACATGGGTCAGGAGGAGAAGTCTCGTCTTCGGGTTCGCCTCGATGGCGCGGGCATAGGCGTCGAGCACCGTCTGGCGGGTGGCCGGCTCCGGCACGTCGAACTTGACCACGTCGACGCCGCGGCGCGCCTTCAGCGCGTTCATCGCATATTGCATCGAATCATAGTCGAGATCGACATAGAGCACGGCATCGCCAGGCTTCAGCCTGTTGTAGCCGTCGATGAGGAGCTGCAGCGCTTCGGTCGCGCCGCGGGTGAGCGCGATCTCCTCAAGTGCCGCGCCGACCGCCTCCGCCACCTTGGTGCGCACGGCCTCGAAATCCGCACCGGCACGCAGTCGCGCGTAATAAGTGTTCTGATAATTGACCATGTCGGACTGGCGGATGAACTCGCGCCTCACGGGCTCGGCCATGATGCCCCAATAGCCGTTCTCGAAATTGACGATTTCGGGCGTGACGGCATAGAGCCCCTTCACGGCCGCCCAATAGGACTTGTCGGTGGCGACAGCGGTGGCCGAACCGGTCGGCTGCGCCGGAAGGCTCTCGGCGGCAAACGCCGGCGCCGCAAGCGGCGCCATGACTGATGCCGCGAGGCCCTTGAGGACCAGCCGGCGGCCAACCGAAATCGTCTTGATCAATTGCATGTCAGCTCTCCCCAGAGCGTTTTCGAGCGACGTGGCGTCCGGCTCGCGTCAAGAAAACGCGTCAAACAATCATCCAGAGCTCCGTTCCGATGCCATCGGAACGGAAGAGGCTCTGGCGCGCGGGGGAAAAGAGCAACGGACGATGCAGCTGAGATGACCGGAGCATGACAATGCGATGATCGGGAGCGCTCAGCCAATGTCGGGCTTCACTTGGAGCGCCAGCCTACGTCACGGGCTGGTAGCGCGTGATCTGCGCGAGGCCGGAATCCTCGTTGGCGACGGTCTGCATCCTCACTTGGCTGCCGATGACGAGGCCAGCGAGCGAGAGCATCAGGCCCAGCGCGAGCGGCGCGAACAAGGCCTCTTCCTGAAACAATCCGTTGAGCAGCACCACCATGACGCCGAAGCCGGCGAGGCCCTGTGTCAGATATCCTGACGAGGCGTACAGGCGCCAGGCCTTGAGGGCCATCGCGGAATAGAAGGCAAGCGGCACGAAAGCCGCGATGCCCATCTGGTACAGGAGGACGCCGATCGCGCTTTCGACCGCACCGTCGATCGTCCCGGCCGCCTGCGCGGCGCCCCAGTCGATCGAAAAATAGCTCTCCGACAAGTTGCCGCCGACGCCGAGACCCCGGCCGAGCGGCTTCTCCAAAAATCCGTTCAAGCCGCCCATGAGGCCGATGACGTGATAGTCGCCGATCTGCAGGCCGACCCGGATCGCGAGAATCGCGAACGCGATCAGGCCTAGGATGCCGAGCAACAGCGTCACCACGGCACCGAGCAGGCGGGTCGACATCCAGGCCGCGGCCACGAAGATCACCACGATGAGCGCTCCCTTCACGCTGCAAAAGACCAGAAGGGGCAATGCCGCGAGGGCGAGGAACGGACGCCCCACCGAGAACAGGAACAGGGCGAGAAAGCCGATCCCGTAGGCGAAGCTGATCGGGTGCATGTTCGGGCCGTGGATGCGCAGCATCTTGGACAGGCCGAATCCTTCGAGCAGAGGCGTGTTCAGGAAGTCGAAGCTGAAACGGTCCTTCAGGTCGACGGGCACGTTTCCGGTGGCGCGCATCTCGGCTTCCCAGACGCCCGAGTGGGTCGCCTTGAGCTCGTCGAAGCCCCAGAACGTATAGCCGTTGGTGATGGCCAGCCAGAGGTCGCGGAATGCGAGCTCGACATAGCCACACAGCATGAGGATGACCGCGAGCGTCACCAGGAACGGCGTGATGCGCATCTCATAGGCCGCGGCCGTCAGCAGCGATAGCTGAAACAGAAACAGTGGAAGCACGATGTTGCGCAGATAGACCGCGGCCGCCTGTCCGTTCTGGCCGAAGCCGATCGCGAAATAGAGCGACACCACGGCCAGGGTGGCGACACCCCAGCGCATGATCCGGTTCACCTCCGTCGACTGATTCCTCTGGCCCAGCACGTACAGAGCGAACGTCGCCAGCCACATGACGGAGCAGACGAGGAAATTGTAGCCCTTGATGAAGTCGAGATCGGACGGAAGCGGGACCAGCGGCGACAGGATCGAGACGAACAGATTCTGGAAGAACAGGACGAAGATCGCGACGGCCGGCGCATAGGTCGGGACCGCAACGACAATGGCGATGCCGATGAGGACCTCGACGGTGATGGCCAGGGCCGGATTGGCGAGGTGCAGAACCGGCGCAAAGCCGATCGTTGCCATGGCGATGCAGAAGGTCGGGACCAGTTCGCGCCAGGCCGGCGGCGATGGCACGGCCTGCACGCTCTGCCCTTGCGGTGAGTACCCGGCACTCATCAATCGTCCTTTGGCATCATCGCGCAGGAGCACGGTAGCGGGGCGGTACGTAAAGATCCGTTAACGATCGCGGCGCGCGGCGGGAGCTCGGGGCGCGCCGAGCAGCGCCCGCATCAGGTCGGGATCGGGCTTGCCGGTGGCGGTATCGACGAGACCAAAACCCTGCGCCAGCTCCCAATGCGCCCAGCCCCAGCAATGCTCGCGGGCATAGGCCGTGACCTCCGCCAGCCAGCGCAACCGGCTCTCTTTGGGGGCGGCGGCTTTCAACACGCCGAATTCGTTGACGATGATCGGTCGCGCGAATTGCTGCTGCCACTCGAGCGCAGGCGCGAGCCAGCGATCGGCCCGAGGCTTGTCCCTGGCGGCGGCAATCGCGGTATCGAGCATGCCGAGCGCCCTGACCGCGTTCCTGTCCTGCAGATCCTGGCGAAGCGCCTGCACGGCGGGATCTCCGGCACTGATCGGGTAAGGCAGGCCGCGGATGTCGTGCAGCGGATCCCGCTCGTCCCAATGGCCCTGATGGGTGAACACCATCGGATCGTAGAAGTGGATGGCGTAGACGACGTCACGGTCCGGCAGCGGACGAAACCCCGGCAGCGAATCCGCGCGCTGCCAGTTGACCGGACCGACGATCAGGGTGGTCGCGGGGAGCAGCCCGCGGACGAACGCGGCCAGCGCCTCTACCTCCCTTTGCCACCTGTCGGCTTCGATATCGGGCTCGTTGAGCAGCTCGGCGAAGATGCGATCGGCAGGATGGGATCGAATGACCTCTGCAAGCGCGCGCCAGGCCTCCTGCATCTCGCGCATCGCCGCATCCGGATCATCCTTGTGCAGGCGATTGAAGCGCTCGCCCGGATGAAGGTCGACGGAGGTGGAATAGCCGAGCGAGGTGAGCTGCTTCAACGCGTTGCCGAGCACGCGCAAGCTCGCCTCGCGCTCGTCTTTCGCGGCAAAGCGCGGCATCACTCGTTCCGCCGGCACCGGCAAGCGGACATGGCTCATGCCCGCCTTGCGCAGCTGCTGCAGCAACGCGCGGCCTGGCGCCGCACCGTTGATCCAGCCGTCGGCATTGAAGCCGCGAGACAGCGCGGCAAGCCGCTGCGGCGCGACCGTCGACGGCAAGGGCAGGCAATTGCCCGCGAAGACCGGCGGGCCGAATGAGATCGACAGCAGCATCGCCGCGACCAGCAGACGGCGGCGCGACGCCGTCATCGTCAAACCGCAAGACCCAATGCACCACCCTCCGCGTGAGGCGCCACTGAACCGGCGGGCACGTGATTGACGACGAGGCCGGTCGGCACCGCCGCATATTTCGACAGCGCCGCGGTCACCCTGCGCATCGCGGACGAGCCGAGCTCGCCGGCGCGCGCCACCAGGACGATCAGGTCCGCGTGCGCGGCCAGGGCGATGGCGTCGGGCTGCAAGGCGAGATTGCTGGCGTGGACGATGATCAGGTCGAACTCCGAACGAATATCGTCCTCGGGCCTTGCATCGGGTTTTCGGCCGGCGCTCAGGAGCTCGTCGATCGACTGAAGTCCCGCCGTGGTCGAGCCATCGTGCCATTCGGTCACCGGCGGCTGGTGGCCTGCGAATTCAGGCTGCAGCCGGATCAGCACGCTCATCATGCCCCGATTTACGGCGGCGCGATTGAGCGAGCGCGCAACCGTGTTGCCGCCTGCGCTCTTGCCGACCGACAACACCAGCGCGACCTTGCAGCCGCGCACCGGCACACGCTCGATGCGTTCGAGCAGCGGCCGCAGATGGAGGCCGAGATCGAGCTCGGCCACTGCTGCGATCGGTCTTTGCCAGACTGTGTTGGTCCCGGCCCCTGGCGCCAGCTCGGGGATGCGGGCCCAGACAGGAAGGTTGGGCATCGCCTCGGCTCGGCGCGCGGCGGCGGCCGCAGGCTGGACTTCCCGGCTGGGCGCCTCATCCGCTTCCACAGACGCAGGCGCCTGAACGGACCCGGGCTTGTCGGCGGACACGCTCGTCGTCACCGCAACGGCGGCGGTCGAGGTCAACAGCGAGCCGATCGCCAATGCCGCGAGCAGCAAGGCGAGCGGCGGACGCGTCGAGCGCAGCGGCGGAATGGCGATCGAGGCGATCTTGGTCTGGGACGCCTGCAGCTGACGCTGCTCGTTGGTGCTCTTGAACCGCGACAGGAACTGCTCGTAGATATTCCTGTTGGCATCGGCGTCGCGCTGCAGCTCCTGCAGCTTCACCAGCGCCTGGCCGTCGACCAGCATCTTGGTCTCGACCGCCTTGAGCTGCTTTTCCAGCGCGTTCTGCTGCTCCAGCTGGGCCTCATACTCGGATTTGGCCGTGTCGATGTTCTTCTTCCGCTCGATCTCGATCTGCCGGTTGATATCCGCCAGCTGGCTGTAGGAGATCGCGAGGTCGGGATGGCGGTCGCCATACACCGCCTTCTTCTGCGCGATCTGGTCATTCAGGGCCGAGCGCTGCGTGCGCAGCATGCTGAGGAGGTCCTGCTTCACCGGCCCTTCGACATTGGCCTTGAGATCGCGCTGCACCTGCTCGTAGCGCGCCTTGGCCTCCTCGGTGCGCGCGCGCGCGGCCGAAACCTGCTGGGTCAAATCGGTCACCCGCAATTGCTGCGTGGTGGATTCCTTGCCGGCATTGACGATGTTGTGCTCGAGCCGGAAGGCGGCGACGGCGTCTTCCGATGCGCGCAGGCGCTCGCTCAGCGTCTTCAGCCGGTCCTTGAGCCAGTCGGCGGCCTCGTCCGTCGCCTCGGTGCGGACGCGGCCCTGGCTGGCAACGAAGGCCTCGGCGATGGCATTGGCGTAGTAAGCGGCCCGGTCCGGGCGGTTCGAGGTGAAGGAAATCGCAATGACATAGGTGAGCCCGCGCCGGGTGATCTCGAGACGGTTGCGGAATTTTTCGAGCAGGCGCGTCATGTCGGTATAGCCGCCCGCGACGTCCTCGTCGTCCGCGATCTTGAGCTGCTCGATCAGGGGGCGGAGAAAGCCGTCGGATTTGGCGATCTCGATCTGGCTCTGAAGCGCCGCGGCATCCTGGCCGATGCCGGGCAGCACGTCCTGATCCGAGGTTACGCGCAGCTCGCGGGGATCGAGCACGACCAGGGCGGTGGCGGCGTAGCGGACCGGAAGGACCATCAGAACGACGACGCCGAGGGCGAACAGCGCCAGGGCCAGCGTCAGAATGCGCCGGCCATTCTCGCGCAGAAAGGCGAGTGTGCCGGAGACGGTCAGCGATCCCTTGATCAGTCCCGGCGAGGCGCCGTCAGGCTTCGCCTTCGCAGCCCGCGGCGCTTCCCACGAAGCCGCTGGCTCCGTCGGGGCGATGCTTCGCGGAGATGCGCGGCTACCGAACGCCATGGGGTTGGACTCGAAATCAACTGACTGTCATAGCTCAGAGGCTTGTTGCACCGTAAATATCCATGGTTAACCGCCGGTTACGGCCGCGCGTGGACATCATGGCACGCGGCTCGGCCATGCCGGCGGCGACGGCGCCTTGGTTTTGGCCGGAGGCTCGAGCTCGATGTGGCCAAGCAGGCAGGACCGCAGCGTCTCGATCTCCGGACAATCGGCGGTGCCCAGCGGGCCGATCAGGAAGCCGCTGTCCAGAGGCTCGCACCTGTAGCCTGGGCAGCGCTGCACCCTGTCCGCGATCACGACATCGACCTTGCCTTCGAGCAGCTCATGCAGCCCGGCCGGCTGGCTGATGCGAATGGCGAGCTGGGGCTGGGCCCGGCGGAACCGTGAAAGGCGCGCCCGCAACGAGTCGACGGCAAAGCTCGCATGAAGCCCGATATGCAGCAGGCTCGTGACGCCCTCAGGCTTGAGCTCGGCAGTGGCCTCGGCGAGGCAACGAAATGCCTGACGCACGCGCGCCAGATAGGTTTCGCCGCCAGACGTCAGAATGACCTGCCGTGTCCGCCGCTCGAACAGCTGCACGCCCAGCCGCTCCTCCAGCAGGCGAACTTGCTGACTGACGGCACCGGCCGTGACGTGCAGCTCGTGAGCGGCCTGCTTGAAGCTGAGATGGCGGGCGGCGGCCTCGAAGGCGCGCAGGGCATTGAGTGGCGGCAGCAGATACGTCATGGCCGGCTCCTGGCGATGCGGGAAGGTTCGGAAGGATGCATGAGTTTCGTTCGCTCGACAAAAGAGAAATCCTGCTTTGTCGCCGGTGACGGCGGGCGATACCCCGGGGCCGACCTCCACGCAGCCCGAGGAAACCTGCCGCAGTGCCGCCTGACATGCCGTCGATCGAGACTCCCTATTCCTGGATTCGTCTTTCCGCCTCCATGACTCTCAGCGCGCTGGGCTGCGTCGGGATGTGGTCCCTGGTCGTGGCTTTGCCGGCGGTGCAGGCCGACTTCAATGCGCCTCGCGCCGAGGCGACCCTGCCCTACACGCCCGCCATCATCGGCTTCATGATCGGCGGCATCATCGTCGGTCGATTGGCGGATCGCTTCGGCATCCTGCCGCCCCTGGCCGCCGGCACGATCCTGATGAGCCTCGGCTATGTCCTCACCGCCTTCGCGCCGAACCTGTCGGTCTTTGCGATGATCTGCGGCCTCACGATCGGACTCGGCGGCGCTGCGAGCTTCGCGCCGCTGGTGGCCGACGCCTCACTGTGGTTCGACAGGCACCGCGGCCTCGCCGTTTCCCTGGCGACGGCCGGCAGCTCCCTGGCCGGCGTGGTCTGGCCGCCCATCGTCCAGCACGCCATCGCCGCGATCGGCTGGCGGCAGACCCATGTCGGCATCGGCCTGTTCTGCCTCGCAACGATGCTGCTGCTCTCCCTGGCTCTGCTGCGGAGGCCGGTGTTGCAGAAGGCGACGCCCGCGGGGGCGAGCAGCGGCAACACGATGCAAGCCATAGGCCTGTCTCCCGGAGCCACCCAGGGCCTGCTCGCCCTCGCCGGGATGTGCTGCTGCGTCGCCATGTCGATGCCGCAGGTGCACCTGGTCGCCTATTGCGGCGACCTCGGCTACGGCGCTGCACGCGGCGCCGAGATGCTGGCGGTCATGCTCGGCTTCAGCGTGGCGAGCCGCCTGATTTTCGGCTGGGTGTTGAACCTCATCGGCGGCTTGCCGACCTTGCTGCTGGGCTCGGCAATGCAGGCCATGGCCCTCGCGCTTTATCTGCCGTTCAACGGGCTGGTCTCACTCTATGTCGTTTCCGCTGTTTTCGGCCTGGCGCAGGGTGGCATCGTGCCGAGTTATGCGGTGATCATCCGTGAGCTGTTCCCGGCGCAAGAGGCCGGCTTTCGCGTCAGCCTCGCCATCTCGGTCACTCTCGCCGGCATGGCGCTGGGAGGCTGGATGGCCGGCGCGATCTACGACTGGACCGACTCCTACGCTTCCGCGCTGATCAATGGCATCGCCTGGAATATCGCGAACATGGCGATCGCGACCTGGCTGCTGGAGCGCCAGCGTCGGCATGCTGCCGGCGCGTGCGCGGCGAGCGCCGCGCTCAGCTGATGCCAACTTTGCCGGTTCGGCGGTATCGTCGATTTTCGCGGGCGACAACCGATTTGTCTTCGATCTCGGCAGCAACACATATCGGCTGATCGTCCACGTGTCGGTTGCTTTCGGCCTCGGCGACCGTGACATGGAGACGCTGGAACGGGAACGCGCGGCACGGCGTTCGCCTGGAAGGGAGTTCATCATGCCGACCAAACCGACCATCGCCCGCATCTGGCGCGGCCGCACCCGCCGCGGCGTCGCCGACGTGTACCAGGCCTATCTGCAAGCCGAGGGCATTCCGCCGCTGCTCAAGACCGCGCTCGGCGTGCAGCAATTGCGCGAGGACCGCGATGAGGAGACATGGTTCACGACCATCTCCTATTGGCCGGACATCGCGGCCATGACGGCTTTCACCAAGGGTGAGCCGACCAAGGTCCATCATCTCGCACGCGACGCGGAATTCCTGATCGAGCTACCGGAACGCATCGAGATCCACCGCATTCTGATCGACGAACAGGGCCTGCGGTGAAAGGCTGAGCCGGAGCCACAATCGCCCACGCGTACCCGGGCGTGAGGTCCCGTTGGGTCGTCGCGGAAGTTGATGGGAAGAGATCTGCGAACAGGCTTATTGCACCTCGATGTTCGCGTCCTTGACCAGCTTGCGCCAGCGTTCCTCCTCCTGCCCAACATAGCGATCGAGCTGTTCCGGAGCGCTGCCCACCATGATGAGGCCTTCATTGGCCGCCAGTTGCTTGAATGCACCGGACTGGACAGCCTTGGCGACCGCCTGATTCAGGCGCGCAATCACCGGAGCGGGCGTCTTGGCCGGCGCGTACAAACCGTACCAGGACTCGGCGGCGTAGCCGGGCACCCCGGCCTCGGCGACGGTCGGCAATTGCGGGAACGCGGCCGAACGCTCGGCGGATGTGACAGCCAACGCCCGGAGCTGGCCGGCAGCCACCAGCGAAGCCGCGCTGGCCACGGTGGTGAACATCACGTCGATCTGCCCACCCAGGAGATCACTGATTGCAGGTGCCGCGCCCTTGTAGGGGACCGCCGTCATCTTGACGTTTGCCATGGCGTTGAACAGTTCGCCGGCAAGATGGGCCGATGTGCCGATGCCGAACGTGCCGAAATTGAGCTTGCCCGGCTTGGCCTTGGCCTCAGTGATCAAATCGGAGATCGAGTTGATCCTGGATGCGGGGTTGACGACGACGATATTGAAGGATCGCGCGATCAGCGAGACCGCCGCGAAATCCTTGTGCGGATCGAACGGCAGCTTGTCGTACAGGCTCGGATTGACCGCGTGCGCGAAGGTCGCCATCAGCAGCGAATAGCCGTCAGGCTCGCTCGTCGCCACCGTCTGGGTTCCGAGGATGGTCCCGGCGCCGGGCTTGTTCTCGATGATGACGGATTTGCCGAGGTCCGCCTGGATTTCCTGCGCCGTCGTGCGCGCGATGATGTCGGTCCCGCCGCCAGCTGCGAAGGGCACCACGATCTTGATGATCTTTTCGGGATACTCGGCCGACGCCGGCGCAGCACTCAATCCCGCCACGACCAGCAACGCCGTCCAGGCGAGAATGGCAGGACGCGGCCAGCCCTTCCCTGCAGCGCCGTCGCGACTGATGATTTTACCGATTGCCATGCGGACCTCCCATCCGGTTTTGTCTCGTTCTTCAACAAGGCCTGTCGTTTTCGACGAACGCAGCCGCGCGCCTTTTTAGGAGTTCTTGGCGCGCGACAGCGATGCGGCGTCATGGATTTGCGTTGAGAACAACCAATCCATCGGCCGCCTTCACGCCCTGGCCGGCCGGCAGCACGAAGACCGGATTGATCTCGGCCTCGACGAGAGGGGCGCCGAGCTGCGCAACCATGCGCGAGAAAGCGACGATCGCGGCAGCAAGGGCTTCTGCATCGCATTTCGGCCGGCCGCGAAAACCGTCCAGCAACGGCCAGGTGACGAAATCGCGCGCCATCGCTCTAGCCTCGGCCAGACCGAGACCTCCTTCCGGAGGAAGCAGACGCATCGTCGTGTCCTTGAACAGCTCGGCGGCAACGCCGCCCATTCCGAGGAGAATTGCTGTCCCGAGCGGATCGCGATGCATGCCGAGAATGATTTCAACGCCACCTAAAATCATCTCCTGAACCAGGAAGCGGTCGGGTCGCATCCCAGTCCTGGCCTCGACCTCATCCGCCATTGCGGTCAGGCGACCGCTAATCGTCCCGGCAGTCAGATTGACTGCGACGCCGCCGACGTCGCTCTTGCGCGCAATCTCGCCGGACAGAATCTTGAGCACGACAGGGCCGCCGAAGTTTCGCGCCGCCTGTTCGGCCTCTTCAGCGGTTGCGACCACCTTCTCTGCAGCGACCGGAATACCAAAGCGGGCGAACAAGGCCTTGGCCTGCGCCTCATCCAGCGATCCCGCCGGGAGGTCGCTGATATCGACCGCCGTCCTGGTCGAGCCGGATGCCTGGAGCTGTTCCGGCATGCCGGCCTGCAGAAGCCCATCGAGCGCATTGGCGCAGCTCTCGGCGGACGTGTAGGCCGGGACACCTCGCCGGGTGAGGACGGAGACCACCTCGGGCGCGTAGGGACTCACATAGGCAATGACGGGCTTGTCGCTGAGCGGCAGGCAGTCGTGGATGGCATCGGCCAACAGGGACGGCGATCCCACGGCTGACGAGCCGGCAATCACGATCAGCGCATCGTAGGAGGGACTGGCGAGCAGGATGCGAATTGCGGCGCGAAGCAGATCCGGCTGCAGACCGGCCAGGGTCACGTCGATCGGGTTGCGATCGAGCATGGCGTGCGATCCCGACTGCAATGCGCGCAATTGCGCGGCGGTTTCCGCATCGGGTGCGGGCGTTGCGAAGCCTGCGACGCCCAGACTGTCGGACACGATCGTGCCGGCGCCGCCGGTCGAGGTGAGGATCGCCACACGCTTGCCGGACAGCGTCCACCCCACGCCAAGGGCTGCGGGAATGTCGAGCAGGTCTTCGAACGTTTTCGCACGGATCACGCCGAGCTGCCTGAACAAGGCATCATACATGCGGTCGGAGCCCGCAAGCGCCCCCGTGTGCGAGACGGCCGCCTTTGCGCCCGCCTCCGATCGTCCGATCTTGAAGGCGACAATTGGCTTGCCGGCACCTCGCGCCTTGAGGACCGCCTCGCGGAAGCGAGCCGGATTGCGGATCGCCTCGATGTAGAGAGCGATGACTTTGGTTGCACTGTCGTCGGCAAGAAAGTCGATGAAATCAGCGAGCTCGAGATCGGCTTCGTTGCTGGTCGACACCAGCTTAGACAGCCCCACCCCGCGCGCCGCAGCGCGCGACAAGACGGCGCCGAGAATGCCCCCGCTTTGCGAGACCAGGCCGATCGCGCCTGCCGGGAAATGGTCCATCGCCAGCGCACCGGATGCCGACAACACGATATTGTCGGTGAGATTGACGAGGCCGATCGTGTTCGGCCCGAGAAGGCGCATGGATCCGGCGGCCTGTAAGAGCAGCTTCTGGCGCTCGGCGCCTACGGCCCCGATTTCGGTGAAGCCGCTGGCGAGAACGATGGCCGCGGCGGCGCCGCGCTCGGACAACTCGCGCACGGCGACGTGGGCGCGCTCGGCGCCGAGCAAGACAAGGCCGACATCAGGCACATCAGGCAGCGAGGCGATTTCGGCGTAGCATTTGAGACCGCCGGTTTCCGCGACCTTGGGATTCACGGGATAGATCTTACCCGCGAAGCCATGCTTCTGGAGATAGGAGACCGGTCGCCCCGACGTCTTGCTCGGGTCCGCCGATGCACCGATGACGGCGATGCTGCGTGGCCGGATCAGGCGTTCGATCGCATTCATCGCTCAATCCTTCGACGAGGATTGTGCGAGGAACGCCGTCACCGCGTCGCGATGCTCCGCGCTGGTGTAGCAGATGGCCTGCGCCTGGCTGCCGAGATTGAAGATATCGTGCGCGGAATGCTCAAAGGTCTCGTTCAGGATCTTCTTGCTCAGCGCCAGCGCGGTGGGAGACCCCTGAGCCAGCTCGGCCGCCCAGGCCTGCGCGGCCGACAGCAGCTCGGTCGAGGCCACCTTGCGATCGACGATGCCGAGCGCGAGCGCTTCGTCGGCCGCGACGACGCGTCCGGTGAAGATCAGCTCCTTGGCCCTGGGAAGCCCGACCCGGCGCGGCAGGAAATACAAGCCGCCACCATCAGGTATCAAACCGCGCTTGATGTAGGACCAGGTGAACTTCGAGCGTTCCGTGCCCATGACGAAATCGCAGGCCAGTGCGGTGTCGGCACCGAGGCCCGCCGCGGCGCCGTTGACGGCGGCGATCGTCGGTTTCGGCAAGCCCAGCAGCAGCGATTGCACGTGATGTACGCCCTGCTGGCGGCTCCATCCGTTGAATGCGACTTCCCCCTGCGGCGCCTCGAGCCGGCGCTTCATTCCGCTGATGTCGCCGCCGGCGCAGAAGGCGTTGCCGCGTCCCGTCAGCACCAGAGCCCTGATCGCCTTGTCGCGGGACACGGTCTCGAGGGCGCCTGCGAACTCGGAGCGCATGTCGTCGCTCATCGCGTTGCGCCGTTCCGGCCGGTTGAATGCGATCGTCGCAATACCGGCTTCGACGGAAAATTCGATGAGCTGATAGGACATGGCAAGCTTCCTGATTGCAGTCGGATCGACCGGCGCGAGGCGAGTGATCCGCGCAAGGTCCGCACTGCCGTTTCCTCGTCGAGCCGTGCGCAGCCCGGCATTGTTCTTTCCGCTGCCTATAGCGGCTTGCAGCCAGCCGGACCATCCCCTTAATTCCACTAAGTGGAAACGCCGGGGGAGGTCAGAGATGGCGCAGGCGCGCAGATATGCAGGCGGGGTCGATGGCAACCGCTCGCTCGAACGGGGCATCGAGATCCTCCGGGCGTTCCGCCCCGGCGTCGACACGCTCGGCAACGGCGAGATTGCGGAGCGAACCGGCTTGCCGCGATCGACGGTCAGCCGGCTGACACGGACGCTGGTCAATTCCGGGATGCTCGACGAAGTCCGCAGCGAGCGGGCCTATCGCCTTGCCGCGTCCGTCATCAGCATCGGCCACGCAATGCGGACGGGATCACCCGTGCTCAACGCGATCGGTCCGATGATGCGGGCGGAATCGGCAAAGCGCCGGCTGAACGTCGGGCTCGCGACCGCGGATCGGACCATGATGGTCTATCTGGAGTCGATCCGCTACAGCCCGCGCGCGGCGCTGCGCAACGTCGTCGCCGGCCAGCAGGTCCCGATGGAGCTGACCTCGCTCGGCCGCGCCTATCTTGCCGGCATTGCCGAGGCCGAGCGCGAGCGGTTACTGAAACTGTTCAGACGACGCAGCACAGCTGCCACCAAGGCGCTGCTTGCGGACGTCAGGAGATCGATCAGCTCCGTCGAACGCGACGGCTATTGTGGCGTGTCCTGGCAGCCCGCCGTTCTCGCCGTTGCAACGCCGATCGTGCTCGACGGGCTTCCGGTCTACGCCCTCAACATGAGCCTGCAGAATGTCGACCGCTCCGATGCGCTGGCGAGCGAGATCGGCTCGTATCTCAACGCCTTCGCGGCCAAGTGCAAGGAGGTGCTGGCGGGCCGGTGAAGCTGATCGGTGCGAGAGGCCGCACCGTTACAATTTTCCATAAACCCGCCCGGCGACCGCCTTCAGGCGCTCGACCGAGCCGGACTCAGGATGCGGCTTGACCGGCGCGAACAGGATCGAAGCCTGCCGGCCGTTCTTCCAGACATAGATGTTGACGGCGTTGCCGTTGCCCTTGATGCAGGAATGCTCGCCGAACGCCTCGCGACCGAGCTCGGGTATCGCCACGTGCGTGCAGGGGCCCGCGCGCTTCATCATGCCGATGGCGGTGTCGCGCGAGGTCGCGATCACCGCGACGGTCATGGTGTTGGCCTCGAGATCGAACATCATGCAGCTGCCCGCGCCGGTCCGCTGCACCGTCAGCGTGCTCTAGTCGAGAAAGCCATCGGCATCCGCGGCCGTGAGCCACTCGCAATTGCCGAACCGCTCGCTGCTCTTGCTCACATTGGCGACGGCAACGCGCGCGGCTTCAGTGACCGGCCCGAGCAGCGCATCGTCGGCACGCCGGCCGATCGGATAGACGCTGATCTGCAGAATGTAGTCGCCGGACAGAGCGACGACCGAGGCCTCCTGGCGCTCTGCGCCGGCAGCGCTCGTTCCGCCCTGGCCCTCGTCGCCGATTCCGGACACTGCGTTAAGCGGCATGCGCTCGCCAAGCGTCTTGACGAAGGTCGCGTACAATTCCCTGGCGCGGTCCTTGTCGGGATTGCGGAACACGGAGAGCATCATCGTGTCGCCGCGCCCGGCCTGGTAGATGCAGCCGCGGCCGTCCTGATTTGAGATCAGCGACCATTTGAGCGCCGGCATCGCGCGGCCGAGCTCCTGGGCGCTGATGAACGGGCAGGTTTCGGCCGCGCGCACGGGAAGCACCGGGACGGCTGCGATGGCAACGAATAAAAAGAGGCAGGAGAGCAGACGCGCGAGAGTAGGCATGGGACGAACTTACTATCGAAGTGGCGCGCCACGGCCGATGAAGATGGGCACTATTGCTTCGCCGTGGCACTATGATGCCGGAGCCTGCCGCCCGATCCAACCACCAGTACTGCGACAGCATGCGAATTCATGCTACGCCTTGCGGAAGTCTTCGGATGGGTCGCGTCCAGGCGGTGGCTGAGAGGCACAAATGACGTCGGGTAGGTGGGCAAAAGGTTACACACAGACCGAACTTGATGACGCACAAGAGAAATTCGGTTTGGTTTTTCCTCCAGACTTAGTGGCCCTATTGGGAGATAGGCGGCCAGTGGATGGACACGACTGGACCGATGAAGTCGCGATCAGGCGCATGCTGGACTGGCCGTTTGAAGGGCTCCTTTTCGACATTGAGCACAACGACCTTTGGTGGCCGGAATGGGGAGAAAAGCCGGTCAGCCCGGACGCCCGTGAGGTTTTGCGTTCCGTCGTCTCGCGCGCCCCGAAATTGATACCATTGATCAGCCACCGATACTTGCCAGAGGAGCCGCACGAGCCGGGCAATCCCGTGTTCTCCGTCTATCAGGCCGACGTGATCTACTATGGAGCCGATCTGCTCGACTATTTCGAGCGAGAGTTCGCTGGGTGGGGCCATCGGCCGTGGCCAGACCAAATCAAGTACATACCGTTCTGGTCTGATCTTGTAGAGCGCAATCGTTAGGACGACCAGTCTTTGCTGCGCGTTAATCCATGGCGCGTCTCGAATGTCGCTATTGGACAAGTTTGCCGCATATTTCTGCGAGCACTTCCGGAATCGTCGTCGCTCCTACCTCGACGAGGAATGATTCCGCGACACATTCGAAGGTGCAGTCGTGGAATCCGAAGATGTAATGGTTGAGACTGCGCCAGGATTCGGGTCTGTAGCCTTCATGTATTGAATTGATCGCCTCCAGTTCCTTGACCCAAAGAGAATTCTTCACCCGTAGCGGGCTATACCTTCGCAAGCCCTTTCCGTTTAGCGGATGGCCATGAAACACCTCATCGTTTGGTGTTCCCATCCTTGTGCATATGCAACGCTTGAATTCGACAACTGCAAGATTGCCCGGACTAGGATCGTCAGCGTGACGAATGTTGACGTAGGTTCCGTCCCATTCGGGATCAACGTCGCGCAGGAAGAACACAAGAAAGGTCCGATAGTCGTTCTGGAGCAGATAAGGAAACGGAGCGCCGGTGTCCCATTGCACGGGAAACTCAATTGGAACGGCATGCGGTTCGTTCTGCGCTGCTGCGAGGGCGCGCTCCGCTTCAAGCAAAGCCTCTTGGGCCGCGGCAAATTCCTCGAGCTCTCCACCCTTATGTTGAGGCGCGAGAGCTTGCACTGCACGTTTGAGCCGTATCTGGGCGGCCTTTAGGGCGCTTTGAAGATCCGTTAGGGAGTTTGTTGACATGCTTGAAATCTACCGATCCGACGTTCACCGAACTTGTATCAATATCGCTAGCCGAACGACAGCACCCCAGCGACCGATTAAGACGGCAAGATAAAAGCGACGGTGTCGCTCCGTGCTGTCGGGGGTCGTATGTGTTTGTCTGCACATCGCTTTGGATGGCACTGCAGCGGCACCATATGAAGTGACTTGGTGCCGCTCGAACCGCAAAAGCATTCAAAATCAACGTTCCGAGCGCCATCGTTCGTAGCGTCGCGTCTTCTTGCGCGTGCTCGGCGGGATGTCCGACCATGATCGCATGGAAGGCCGCTGCCGGGCCAACGGAGCGCCGTCAAGGGTCGCGCTGCGCGCGACCGGCTCGCCGGCTTGCGGCCTTGACCGCGCTCCGCTGGCCCGGCTCCTTTGCTTCCATGCGTTCATGGCCTGCTCTGCGCGATCGCGCTCATTCTGCAGAGAAAGTGCGAGTTCGCAGCGCTGCAGCGGGACGTGGCGTAGACCATCGGCCGTTCTGTGGATCGGCCAAGCTTGCCACAGTGGCGCCATGGCTCTCCCTCACAAATCGCAGCTACGGCGTCCGCCGGACCGGGCCCTTGCGCACGCTCGTCGCCGCATCGAGCGCAAAATCGGCAGGTTTTGGAGTGCCCAGTTTTGTACCGAAGTGGCGCGCCGGGAACGATTCGAACGCCCGCCCCTCAGATCCGTCGTCTGATGCTCTCTTCAGCCGAGCTACGGGTGGCCCGCGCCGGGTCAGCGCAGGGCTGTCGTCACCGTCCCTGATATTCGGCCCAGCAGTCTGCCGTCTCATAGACCCGGACCGCCGATAGCTGCCGAAGGCTCGGCTTCAGTCGATCCCAGATCCACACCGCGATATTCTCGGCGGTCGGGTTCTCGAGTCCGTCGACCTCGTTCAGGCAGCGGTGATCCAGCGCGTCCATGATGTCGGCAAAGCTTTTTTCGATATCGAAGAAGTCCGCGACGAAGCCGGTGTGCGGATCGACCGGCCCGTCCAACTGGACCTCGACCCGATAGGAATGACCATGCAGCCGGCTGCACCGGTGAGTCTCGGGCACGTTTGGCAGCCGATGCGCCGCTTCGAACTTGAACGCCTGCGATATCCTCATCCAGCTCCTCACACGGCGCGGCCATCCGGTCTCGAGCCGGTCTGGCGACCAGATGCTGCCTTGTCCTGACCTTCCGTCGAAGAATGGCGCGCCCGGAACGATTCGAACGTCCGACCCTCAGATTCGTAGTCTGATGCTCTATCCAGCTGAGCTACGGGCGCGTGCTTCGCAAACAGCGCGGGCGTGGCCCGCGACGCAGCCCCCGGCAGAGCCGGAGGGGGTGCGAAAGAGCGCTCTGACTAACCGCTCTTGCCGGCGTTGGCAAGGTCTGGGATGGCGGTATTTTGGGGCATTTCCGCCTCTCGACCGTCATTCCGGGGCGCGACGAAGGCGCGAGCCCGCAATCCATAACCACCAGTCGGGGTTATGGATTCCGGGCCTGGCCCTTCGGGCCATCCCGGAATGACGGAAGTCATGGAGATCGCCCCGGTCGTTCATTCGGCCCCTGGCCGACTTACGCCCTGGCCCGCTCGTTACGGATGGAAAGCAGTTCCACGGGACGGTCGGGAATGACGATGCGGAAGGTGGCGCCAATGGTGCCTTCGACCAGGTGGATGTCGCCGCCATGGGCGCGGACCAGCTCGGCGGCGATGGCAAGGCCAAGGCCGCTGCCGCCGGGGCGGCCGGAGGTCTGGAAGGCCTCGAACAGGTGCTCCCGGGTCTTCTGGGGGACGCCGGGGCCGGTGTCGGAGACCTCGATAATGGCGACGGCGCCTTCGCGCTTCCCGGTGATCCGGATCTGCTGCACGCGGCCCTCACCCGACGCGTGGCTTTCGAGCGCCTGGGCGGCGTTGCGCACGAGGTTGAGCAATACGCGGAACAGCTGGTCGGGATCGGCATCGACCGCGAGCCCGCGCTCGATCGCAGCGACCCAGGCGATCGAGGCATCGTTGGTGAGGCCTGCGGTCTCGCGCACCTCCATCACCACGGGCTCGATCAGGATCATGCGGCGGTCGGGCGCGGCTTCCTGGGCACGGCCATAGGATAATGTCGACTGGCAGAAGGCGATGGCGCGTTCGAGGGAGCGCACGAGCTTGGGCGCAAAGCGCTGCACCCGCGGATCTGGCACGCTGGCGAGCTGGTCCGACAGAAGCTGGGCGGAGGCCAGCAGATTGCGCAGATCGTGATTGATCTTGGAGACGGCAAGGCCAAGGGCGGCGAGCCGGCTCTTCTGATGCAGCATCGACATCAGATCGCGCTGCATGTCCGACAATTCGCGCTCGGCCACCCCGATCTCGTCGCTGCGCTGGCTCGGCACGATGATCCCGGCCGAACTCTCGGGGTTCTCGTGGAAGCCGACCAGGCTCGCGGTCAGCCGCCGCATCGGCCGCACGAAGAGATAGTGGAGCGCGAGATAGACGAGGCCCGCGGTCAGCACCGCGATGATCAGCGCGACCACCACGACGTTGCGGGAGAAGCGGTACATCTGCTGCCGCAGCGGCAGCTCGTCGGTGACGATCTCGATGAACTGGGCATTGCCGACCCCGGGACCGACGATGCGGATGGCCTGGTTGCCGGTCTCCAGCATCATCCGGAACGAGCCGGTGATCGCCTCCCAGGCGGTCATGTCGCGCAGGTCGAGGTCATGCTCGATGGCAGCCGGAATGTTGTCGCTGGCGAGCAGCCGGCGCTGCTGGCCCATCTTGATGGCGACGGCGCGGGCATTGATGCTTTTCAGGATCTGGCGCGACAGCGAATCGGGCACCATGCCGAGCGGCGCCGCATCCAGCACCAGCGCGGCGGTGTTGGCCGCCGCAACGCGGTCGTTCAGCCGGTTGACCCAGAAATTGGCGATGGCGGGCACGTAGAGCAGCACGGCGGCAATCATCACCAGGGGAATGGTGAGCAGCAGCAGCTTGCCAGACAGCCCGAGCCCGCGCGACCCGCGGGGCCGCATCGCCGGCTGGTCCGGCTGATCCAGATCCTGGATCGGCTGGCGATCTGTGGGTGCCACGAAATTCGCCCCTGTTGGCCTTGGCTGATGCAGGATGCGACCCGCCCGGAGTCCGGTCAAATTACGGATCGCTAATCTACCGATGTGGGATGTAGGCGCTGATGTCGCGAGTCGCCACCTCAAGGGTTAAAAACCCCGCACAAACAGCGATATTCACGAAAATCGCGCGCTTGTGCGGCGTTGACGAAAAGAAGGCGCTCCCTTATAAGCCGCGCGAATTGTCCGCGATGACCCGGTGCGACACCGGGAGCGGCTCTCTTGGGGCCGGAAAGGGCCCGTTTTGGGCCGCATCTTCCGGACTTTACCATCAATTCTACAGGCAAATTGCCCGGTCAGCGGAGAAAAACCCGTGAAGCGGACTTATCAACCCAGCAAACTGGTGCGCAAGCGCCGTCACGGCTTCCGCGCCCGCCTCGCCACTGCCGGCGGCCGCAAGGTTCTCGCCGCCCGCCGCGCCCGCGGCCGCAAGCGTCTGAGCGCCTGAGCCGGACCCCCTTTTTGGGATTTCATCATGGATCGGCTGAGGCAGCGGGCGGATTTCCTCGCCGTTGCCAATGGCGCGCGGGTGAATAGTCCCGCGTTCGTCCTGCAAAGCCGCCGCCGCGACGATTCCGGCCCGATCCGGATCGGCTTCACCGTCACCAAAAAGAACGGCAACGCCCCCGAGCGCAATCGTATCCGGCGCCGGCTTCGCGAACTGGTGAAGCGGCTCGATCCGGTGTCGATGCAGCCCCATCATGATTATGTGCTGGTCGGACGAAGGGACGCGCTCTCGCGCGACTTTGCCACCATGCTCGACGATCTGCGCATAGCGCTCACGAAGCCCGCGCGGCATACGCCCAAAGCGCGCGGCCAGAGGCCAGGTCACGCCGCAGCGACCAGCCGCAAACCGGATTGATGACGAGACATTCGAGATGACCGACAATCGCAATACCATCCTCGCCGTCATTCTGTCCGGCCTGGTGCTGATCGCCTGGCAGTATTTCTACAACGTGCCGCAGATGGAGAAGCAGCGCGCGCTTCAGCAGTCACAGGCCGAGCTGCATAAGGGCACGCCGCAGCCGACGGCGTCCGCGACTCCGGGCGCGCCCCCGCAGGCCGGCGGCGCGGTTCAGCCATCAACGCCGGCCGCCAGCCAACAGGCCCAGGCGGTCGTTCCTCGCGCCAGCGCGATTGCAGCGAGCCCGCGCGTCAAGATCGACACGCCGCGGATTGCCGGCAGCATCTCGCTGAAGGGCGGCCGCATCGACGACATCGCCCTGGTGCAATTCCGCGAAACGGTCGACCCGAAGTCGCCGCCGATCATCCTCTATTCGCCCTCGGGCACGGCCGAGCCCTATTACGCCGAATTCGGCTGGGTGGCGGCCACGGGCGTGACGGCGAAGATGCCTGACGCCCAGACCGTCTGGCAGCAGGACGGCAGCGGCAGCCTGACGCCGACGACGCCGGTGGTGCTGAAATGGGACAATGGCGAGGGCCTCACCTTCCGCCGCACCATTGCGGTCGACGACCATTATCTCTTCACCATCAAGGACGAGGTGAGCAATGTCGGCAACGCGCCTGTCACGCTCTACCCGTTCGCGCTGATCTCGCGCCACGGCGCGCCGCAGGTCTCGGGGTACTACATCCTGCATGAAGGCCTGATCGGCTATCTCGGCGATCAGGGCTTGCAGGAATACGCCTACAAGAAGGTCGACGAAGCCAAGCAGGTGAACTTCAACAACATCACCAACGGCTGGCTCGGCATCACCGACAAGTACTGGGCCTCGGCGCTGCTGCCCGACACCAATGCCAAGCTGCAGGCGCGCTTCTCCTCGAACCCATCAGGCAATCTCCACACCTACCAGACCGACTATCTGCTCGATCCCGTCACCGTCGCGATCGGCGGCACCGCGACCGCGAATGCGCGGCTGTTCGCCGGCGCCAAGGAAGCCGGCGTCGTCGGAGTGTTTCCGTTCGCCGGCCTCGGCGGCTACAATAAGGAGCTCGGCCTCAACCATTTCGATCTGCTGATCGACTGGGGCTGGTTCTACTTCATCACCAAGCCGATGTTCCTCGGCCTCGACTTCTTCTTCCGTTTCTTCGGCAATTTCGGCATCTCGATCCTGCTCGTGACCGTGATCGTGAAGCTTCTGTTCTTCCCGCTGGCGAATAAGTCCTACGCCTCGATGGCGAAGATGAAGTCGATCCAGCCGCAGCTTCAGGCGCTGAAGGAGCGCTATCCCGACGACAAGGTGAAGCAGCAGCAGGAGATGATGGAGATCTACCGCAAGGAGAAGATCAATCCGGTTGCCGGCTGTCTTCCCGTGGTGATCCAGATCCCGGTGTTCTTCTCGCTCTACAAGGTGCTGTTCGTCACCATCGAAATGCGGCACGCGCCGTTCTACGGCTGGATCAAGGACCTCTCGGCGCCGGATCCGACCAATCTGTTCAACCTGTTCGGGCTGATCCCGTTCGATCCGACCACGATCCCGGTGTTCGGCCACTACCTCGCGCTCGGCATCTGGCCGATCATCATGGGCATCACGATGTGGTTCCAGATGAAGCTGAACCCGACGCCGCCGGATCCGACGCAGCAGATCATCTTCAACTGGATGCCGCTGATCTTCACCTTCATGCTGGCGGGCTTCCCGGCGGGTCTCGTGATCTACTGGGCCTGGAACAACCTGCTCTCGGTTGTCCAGCAGAGCTACATCATGCGCCGCAACGGCGTGAAGGTGGAGCTGTTCGACAATCTCAAGGCGACGTTCGCGAGGAAGGCGACGTAGCTCTCTCACACTCAGTCATTCCGGGATGGTGCGAAGCACCAGACCCGGAATCTCGAGATTCCGGGTTCGATGCTGCGCATCGCCCCGGAATGACAGAAGGCAAAGAGCTTCGCATGACCGACGACAAAGATGCGAAGCTGATCGAGGCCGGGCGAAAACTGTTCGCCCGCGACTGGCAGTTCATCTGGGCCTCGCCTTCGATCGAAACGCTGCCGCCGATGGCGGGGCTGGAGATCGCCTTTGCCGGCCGCTCCAATGTCGGCAAGTCCAGCCTGATCAACGCGCTCACCGGCCGCAACAACCTCGCGCGCACCTCGCATACGCCGGGCCGCACCCAGGAGCTGATCTTCTTCGAGGTCCCCGGGAAGAGCGACCTGCGCCTCGTCGACATGCCCGGCTACGGCTATGCCAAGGCGCCCAAGAGCCAGGTCGCGTCCTGGACCGAGCTGATCCACAAATTCCTGCTGGGGCGCGCCAGCCTCGCGCGCGTCTACGTGCTGATCGATGCGCGGCACGGAATCAAGGACGTCGATCTCGACGTGCTCAAGACGCTCGACCGCTCCGCCGTCAGCTACCAGGTCGTGCTGACCAAGGCCGACCAGGTCAAGGCCGCCGAGCTGCAAGCGCGCATCGCCGAGACCGAGGCCGCGCTGGCCAAGCATCCGGCCGCGTTCCCGACCGTGCTCGCGACCTCGTCGCGCAGCTCGACCGGCATGGAGAGCTTGCGCGCCGCGATGGCGAAGCTCTTGGAAGAGCGGGCCTCGTGATGCCTACGCATCGCCTGTTGCTTGGGTTTGCCGGTTTGATGGGCGCCGCCGGCGTCGCGCTGGCCGCCGCCTCCGCCCATGGCGCCGACGCCAGCCGGCTGGCCTCGGCGAGCGCCATGCTGCTGTTTCATGCAACGGCCATACTTGCGACCGTCGCCTTGCTCGCGCGCGGCCTTCTGCACGGCGGAATTGGACTCGTGGCGGCGTTCGGCTTCGTGATCGGTGCCGGGCTGTTCGCGGGCGACCTCACCTTGCGGCAATATGCCGGGCACTCGCTGTTTCCGATGGCGGCGCCGACCGGCGGGACGGTGATGATCGCGAGCTGGCTGGCGGTGACGCTGGCGGCGGTGGTGGTGCGGAAGTGACGCTCGACCTTACCCTCCCCTGGAGGGGGAGGGTCGCTACGCATGCAGCGAAGCGAAATGCGTAGCGGGGTGGGGTGACAGTCCCTCCACAGAAGCAGTGCCCGCGTGGAGAGATCACCCCACCCCGCTCGCGCTGCGCGCGATCGACCCTCCCCCTCCAGGGGAGGGTAAGAGCCAACACCCACTTTGCGCACCGCCTTCCAATCAGATAGAACGCAGGCCGCGTTAGACCCGCCAGCGAGATCCGCGACATGACCGACATCTCCCCGCTCGACCAGGCCCGCATCCTGTCCGAAGCGCTGCCGCACATGCAGCAGTATGACGAGGAAACCATCGTCATCAAATATGGCGGCCATGCCATGGGCGACGAGGAGACTGCGAAGAACTTTGCCCGCGACATCGTGCTGCTCGAGCAGACCGCGATCAATCCGGTCGTGGTGCATGGCGGCGGGCCGCAGATCGCGACCATGCTCAAGCGTCTCGGCATCGTCTCGGAATTCGCCGCCGGCCTGCGCATCACAGACTCCGCGACCATCGAGATCGTCGAGATGGTGCTGGCCGGCTCGGTCAACAAGCAGATCGTCGGCTACATCAACGAAGCCGGTGGCAAGGCCGTCGGCCTCTCCGGGAAGGACGGCAACATGGTGAAGGCGTCGAAGACGACGCGCACCATCATCGATCCGGACTCGCATATCGAGAAAGCGGTCGATCTCGGCTTCGTCGGCGACCCCGAGAAGGTCGACCTGACGCTGCTCAACCAGCTGATCGGCTACGAGCTGATCCCGGTGCTGGCACCGCTCGCGACCTCGCATGACGGCCAGACGCTGAACATCAACGCCGACACCTTTGCCGGCGCGGTCGCCGGTGCGCTGAAGGCCAAGCGCCTGTTGCTGCTCACCGACGTGCCGGGTGTGCTCGACAAGTCCAAGAAGCTCATTCCGGAACTGTCGATCAAGGACGCGCGCAAGCTGATCGCCGACGGCACCATCTCCGGCGGCATGATCCCGAAGGTCGAGACCTGCATCTACGCGCTCGAACAGGGCGTGCAGGGCGTCGTCATCATCGACGGCAAGATGCAGCACGCGGTGCTGCTCGAGCTCTTCACCAACCAGGGCACGGGCACGCTGATCCATAAGTGATGCGCGAGAACACGAGAGACGCCGTCATGGCCGGGCTTGTCCCGGCCATCCACGCGTCTCGTCTTGCACAGTCACTCCGGAGCGCTCGAAGGGCGAATCCGGAGTCTCGAGATTCCGGGTCTGGTCCTTCGGACCATCCCGGAATGACGGGATCGAGACCGCATCGCCGCTCCGCCTTGACGCGCCTCCTCATGACGCTGCCGGCTGCGATCGTCTCGTTCCTCTTCTCCTCCGCGCCGGCCTTTGCCGACCTCAAGATCTGCAACCGCATGTCCTATGTCGTCGAGGCCGCGATCGGCATCGACGACAAGGCGGCCACCGCGACGCGCGGCTGGTTCAGGATCGATCCCGCCGCCTGCCGCGTGGTGGTGCAGGGCACGCTGACCGCCGACCGCATCCTGCTCAACGCCCGTGCGCTCGGCGTCTACGGCGCTTCTCCAATCCCGCAAAGCGGCAGCGACATGCTCTGCGTGGCGCAAGACAATTTCGTCATCGCCGCGGCGCGGCAGTGCCGCAGCGGCCAGACGCAAGTCCCGTTCACGCAAGTGACGCCGACGCAAGGCGCGGACGGCAACCTCGTTGCCTATCTCGCCGAGGATTCCGAATATGACGACGAGCAGGCGCGCCTCGCCGGAATCCAGCGGCTGCTGGTGATCGCAGGCTACGACGCAGCGCCAATCGATGGCGTCGACGGGCCGAAGACGCAAGCCGCCCTTGCCGCATTCCTGAAGAGCCGCGGCTTGTCTCAGGACATCGTGGGCTCACAGAACTTCTTCAAGACCATGGTTGATGCCGTGCAGACGCCGTCTGCGACCGGGCTGACCTGGTGCAACGACACGCCGCACAAGGTGATGGCGGCGATCGCGACCGACGACGGCAAGGCCGTGACGAGCCGCGGCTGGTACCGCATCGATCCCAAGACCTGCCTGCACCCCGACGTGACCGGCCAGCCGAAGCAGATCTTCAGCTTCGCGGAAGCGGTCGACGCCGACAACCGCGTCGTCAAGCTGAAGGACCGGCCGCTGAACTGGGGCGGCGACAGGCAGCTCTGCACCCGCGAGACCAAGTTCGAGACCAGTGAGCAGACCGATTGCGGCGCGCGCGGATTTGCGCCAACGGGCTTTGGCGCCGTGGACATGTCGAGCGGCGGCAAGACGCTGCGCTTTGCGGTGCCGTGAGCGAGAGAGTTGTGATGAAATCCCCCCGCACCTTCGCGCATGTCGACACCTGGGTGTTCGATCTCGACAACACGCTTTATCCGCATCACGTCAATCTGTGGCAGCAGGTCGATGCGCGGATCGGGGAGTTCGTTTGCAACTGGCTGAACGTGACGCCCGCCGAAGCGCGCAACATCCAGAAGGACTATTACCGGCGGTTTGGCACCACCATGCGCGGCATGATGACCCTGCATGGCGTCCGCGCCGACGACTATCTCGCCTATGTGCACAAGATCGACCATTCACCGCTGGAGCCAAACCCGGCGCTCGGTGCAGCCATTGCAAGACTGCCGGGGCGAAAACTGATCCTGACCAACGGCTCGGTCGACCATGTCGATGCGGTGCTGGCGCGGCTCGGCTTCGCCAGCCATTTCGACGGCGTGTTCGACATCATCGCCGCCGAATTCGAGCCGAAGCCGGCGCCGCAGACCTACCAAAAATTCCTAAAGGATCACGCTGTCGATCCGACCCGCGCCGCGATGTTCGAGGACCTCGCCCGCAACCTCACCGTCCCGCATGAGCTTGGCATGACGACCGTGCTTGTGGTGCCTGATGGGACCAAGGAGGTGGTGCGCGAGGATTGGGAGCTGGAGGGCCGGGACGCGGCCCATGTCGACTATGTCACGGATGATCTGACGGGGTTTTTGGGCAGGCTGTCACCACAATAACTGCCGTCGTCCCGGGCAAGCGTAAGCGCAGACCCGGGACCCATAACCACAGGGAGTGGTTGTCGCGCGAGCTTGGCAAACTCCGAGTCTTCGCCGAACTCCCCCCTGTGGTTATCGGTCCCGGATCGGCGCGCGCTTCAGGCGCGCTTGTCCGGGACGACGGGACAGTATGCCTTGACTCCACCCCGCCAAATCCCGAAAAAGCCCACCAATCCATCAAAATTCCCGCTCCCCAGAGGAAGTCCCGATGTCCCTTGCAGCCCTCGAATCCACCATCAACAGCGCCTTCGAGGCGCGCGACGGCATCTCGACCACCACCAAGGGCGAGGTGCGCGAGGCCGTGGACCAGGCGCTGGAGACCCTGGACAAGGGCGAGGCGCGCGTTGCCGAGCGCGGCGCTGACGGCAAGTGGAAGGTCAATCAGTGGCTGAAGAAGGCCGTGCTGCTGTCGTTTCGCCTCAACGACATGGACGTCATTGGCGGCGGCCCCGGCAAGGCAAGCTGGTGGGACAAGGTGCCCTCGAAGTTCGAAGGCTGGGGCCCGAACCGCTTTCGCGATGCCGGTTTTCGCGCGGTGCCGGGCGCGGTGGTCCGCCGCTCGGCCTTCATCGCCAAGAACGTCGTCTTGATGCCGTCCTTCGTCAATCTCGGCGCCTATGTCGATGAGAGCACCATGGTCGACACCTGGGCCACCGTCGGCTCCTGCGCCCAGATCGGCAAGCGCGTGCACATCTCCGGCGGCGCCGGCATCGGCGGCGTGCTCGAGCCGCTGCAGGCCGAGCCCGTCATCATCGAGGACGACTGCTTCATCGGCGCGCGCTCCGAGGTGGCCGAAGGCGTGATCGTGCGCAAGGGCGCGGTGCTGGCGATGGGCGTGTTTTTGGGTGCCTCGACCAAGATCGTCGACCGCGAGACCGGCGAGGTCTTCATGGGCGAAGTGCCCGAATATTCGGTGGTGGTGCCCGGCGCGCTGCCCGGCAAGCCGATGAAGAACGGCCAGATCGGCCCGAGCACCGCCTGCGCCGTAATCGTCAAGCGCGTCGACGAGCGCACGCGCTCCAAGACCAGCATCAACGAGCTGCTGCGGGATTGAGTTCGCGCCGCGAACCCAGACCTATCCCCGTCACCCTGAGGTGGCCGCTTCTTCAGCGGCCCTCGAAGGGCGATGGCCCGGCTGGCAGCTGCATCTCGGCCGTTCATCCTTCGAGGCTCCCGGCGCGATGCTTCGCATCGCGCCACTCGCGCCTCCAGCGACAACGGCTTCGCCGTTGCGCGGGGATGAAGGGTCTTAGAGGCCCGTCGAACCCATCCTCCCACCATCGCGACCAATTTCCGGGCGGCTTCTTCCGCCCGGAGCCGCTCGCATGGACTGGACCTGGTACCTCTTCCGTTTCGACGGCCGCATCAACCGCGCCAAATATTGGCTGGCCGGGCTGATCATCGTCTGCTGGATGATCTTCATGGCCGCACTCGTGGCGGCGTTCGGCCCCCGCTCGTTCGCATTTTCGGTCAGCGACATCTTCAAGATCGTCGATCCCGACTCCTATCGAGGGGTATCGCGCGCCGATCTCCCGCTGATCTTGGCCAAGCTGATCGGCACGGCGCTGTTCACGTGGGTGTTCGCCGCGACCTCTGTCAAACGGCTCCATGACCGCGACAAGAGCGCCTGGTGGGTGCTGCCCTTCTTCGTCGTGCCCGGCCTGATCAATCAGTTCATCGACCGGATCAGCAACGATCATGTCGGCTTCATGCTCGCGCTGATCTCGTTCGTCCTCGCGACCTGGGGCGGGATCGAGCTGCTGTTCTTCCGCGGCTCGAAGAAGACCAACCGTTTCGGCGCCGATCCGCTTCACGTCTCGCCGGCAGGAAAGCCCGGTTGGGATCAGCAACGTGAGCTCGAAATGCCCGCGCAGAAGGCTGGCCCACCGCCGCAATGGCGTGTTAAGCCGGAAGCATGACCGATGCTCTCTCCATTGCCCGCGATCTGATCCGTTGCCCCTCAGTGACCCCGGCCGATGCCGGCGCGCTCGGGGTGCTTGAGAAAGCCCTGACCGCAGCAGGCTTCACCTGCCACCGCGTGACCTTCAGCGAGTCGGGCACCGCCGACGTCGACAACCTCTATGCGCGGATCGGCACGGAAGGGCCGCACATCACCTTTGCCGGGCACACCGACGTGGTGCCGCCGGGCGACGAGAGCGCCTGGAGCGTCGGCGCGTTCTCGGGCGAGGTGAAGGACGGCGTCCTGCACGGCCGCGGCGCGGTCGACATGAAGGGCGGCATCGCCTGCTCGGTCGCTGCGGTGCTGGAGCATCTCGCCGCCAATGGCGGCAAGCCGCGCAGCGACGGCAAAGGTTCGATCTCGTTCCTGATCACGGGCGACGAGGAAGACGTCTCCGTCAACGGCACGATCAAGCTGCTCAAATGGGTCGCCGAGCGCGGCGAAAAATTTGATCATTGCGTGCTCGGCGAGCCTTCCAATGTCGAGACGCTCGGCGACACCATCAAGGTCGGCCGCCGCGGCTCGCAATCCGGCACGCTTTACGTGGACGGCGTGCAGGGCCATGTCGCTTATCCGCATCGGACGTCCAACCCGGTGCCTGACATCGCGCGGCTGATCGTGGCGATCTCCGACGAGCCGCTGGACCACGGCAGCGCCCAGTTCCAGGCCTCCAATCTCGAATTCGTCTCGGTCGATGTCGGCAATAAGGCCTTCAACGTCATCCCCGGCGAAGCCCGCGCAAAATTCAACATCCGTTACAACGACAACCACACCCAGGCATCCTTGCGCGAATTGGTGGAGACGCGCCTCGCCAAAGCCTGTGGCAACCGCATCAAGGCCCGCATCGTCTGGGAGCCCTCGAACTCCAACGTGTTTGTCACAAAACCCGGCCCGTTCACCGATCTTGCGGTCTCCGCGATCGAGGAAGTGACGGGCCGCAAGCCGGAGCTGTCGACCTCGGGCGGCACGTCGGATGCGCGCTTCATCTCCAGCTATTGTCCGGTGATCGAGTTCGGCCTGGTGGGCCAGACCATGCATCAGGTCGACGAGCGCGTGCCGGTGACGGATTTGGAGAAGCTGACGAAGGTGTATCGGGGGATTTTGCAGAGGTATTTCGGTTAGGCACTGCTGCCGCCTCACATACCGCTGTCATCGCCCGACTTGATCGGGCGATCCAGTATTCCAGAGACGGTAGTGATTGAGTCGAGACGCCGCGGCGTACTGGATGCCCCGGTCAAGCCGGGGCATGACGGCGGTGGGTGTAGCAAGAGCGCACCCTTCACCCTCCGCGCCCCTCAATAATCCACCTTCATCAGGTACAGCCCCTCCGGCGGGGCGACGATGCCGCAGGCGGTGCGGTTGCGGGCCTCCAACGCTGCGGAGAGATCATCGGCGGTCCAGCGCCCTTCGCCGACCCAGACCAGCGAGCCCACCATCGAGCGCACCTGGCTGTGCAGGAACGAGCGTGCCGAGGTGATGACCGTGATCTCGCGGCCGTCGCGCAGCACATCGAGCTGGTCGAGCGTCTTCTCGGGCGACTTGGCCTGGCACTCGGTGTCGCGGAACGTCGTGAAGTCGTGCTTGCCGAGCAGGCGCTGCGCCGCCGCATGCATCGCGTCGGCATCGAGCTTGCGCGGCACGCGCCAGGCGTGGCCGGCGTCCAGCGCGAGATTGGCGCGGGTGTTGATGATGCGGTAGCGATAGTGGCGCTTGACCGCCGAGAAGCGCGCCTCGAACGTATCAGGCACGATCTCGGCCTCGAGCACCGCGATCGGATGCGGGCGCAGATGTGCGTTGAGCCCGTCGCGGAAGCGGCCCGGGGGAAACTGCTTCTCGACGTCGACATGCGCGACCTGGCCACGCGCATGCACGCCGGCATCGGTGCGGCCGGCACCGTGCACCCGCAAATCCGCCCCGGTCATCGCCTTCACGGCCGCCTGCAGCGCGCCTTGCACCGACGGCAGTGTCTCCTGCACCTGCCAGCCGAAGAACGGCGCGCCGTCATATTCGATGGTGAGCTTGTAGCGGGGCATCAAGCGAACCGCATTGGCGGCGTGACGGGCACGCCGCGCAAAAAGTCCGCCGCCTGCATCCGGGCCTTGCCTTCGCGCTGCAGCTCGAGGATCCGGATCGCGCCCTCGCTGCAGGCGATGGTGAGCTGATCGTCGAGCACCTCGCCCGGAATGCCGGAGCCCTTCGCGAGTTCACAGCGCAGGATTTTGACCCGCGCATCGTCAAGCTCGCTCCAGGCGCCGGGGAACGGCGACAAACCGTGGATGTGCCGAAGCACCGCGCGCGCGGGCCTGGTCCAGTCGATCCGCGCCTCGGCCTTCTCGATCTTGGCGGCATAGGTGACGCCGTCGTCGCTCTGCTTTTTGAGCTGGAGCCCGCCGCGTTCGAGCGCGGCCATCGCGCGCACCATCAGATCGGCGCCCAACCGGGACAGGCGATCGTGCAGGTCGAGCGCGGTCATGCTGTCGGTGATCGCGATGCGCTCGGCCATGGCGACGTCGCCGGTGTCGAGGCCGACGTCCATCTTCATCACCATGACGCCGCTCTCGGCATCGCCTGCCATGATCGCACGGTTGATGGGCGCGGCGCCGCGCCAGCGCGGCAGCAGCGAAGCGTGCAGATTGTAGCAGCCGAGCTTTGGTGCATCGAGGATCGCCTGCGGCAGGATCATGCCGTAGGCGACGACGACGGCGGCATCGGCGCCAAAGGCGCGGAACTCTTCCAGCGCCTCCGGCGTCTTCAGCGACTTCGGCGTCAGCACGGAAATGCCGAGTTTTCGCGCAGCTTCCTCGACCGGCGTCGGCTGCAATTGCAGGCCGCGCCGCCCGCCCGGCTTCGGCGCGCGGGTGTAGACAGCCGCGATCTCATGGCCATGCGCGACCAGCTCGAGCAGCGTCGGCACGGAGAAATCGGGCGTGCCCATGAAGATCAGGCGGAGGGGCATCGAAAAAACCTGCGAACAACGCGAATCCACTGACGGTCATTCCGGGGCGGCTCGAAGAGCCGAACCCGGAATCTCGAGATTCCGGGTTCGATGCTTTGCATCGCCCCGGAATGACAGAGAGCCCTACTCCGCCGCGCGCTTGGCGGCTTTCTCGAACTTCTTCATGACGCGGTCGCGCTTGAGCTTCGACAGATAGTCGACGAACAGCACGCCGTTGAGATGGTCGATCTCGTGCTGGATGCAGGTGGCGTAGAGGCCTTCTGCGTCCTCCTCATGCACCTTGCCGTCGAGATCGGTGAAGCGCACGCGCACCTTCGCAGGGCGCTCGACCTCCTCGTAATATTCGGGGATCGAGAGGCAGCCTTCCTCGTAAGTGGAGAGTTCCGCGGAGGAGGCGAGGATTTCAGGATTGATGAAGACGCGCGGCTCGTGCTTGGTCTCGCCGCTCTCGTCGCGCTTGGCGAGGTCCATGGTGATGAGCCGCAGCGGCTGCGCGACCTGGATCGCGGCGAGGCCAATGCCGGGCGCGTCGTACATGGTCTCGAACATGTCGTCGGCAAGCTTGCGGATCTCCGGCGTGACCTTCTCGATCGGCTTGGAGACCAGGCGCAGCTGCTTGTCCGGCAGGATGATGATTTCTCGTAGGGCCATGGCCGCGATTTAAGCCGCGCGCCGGATGTGGTCAATGCGGCCAGGAACCCCGTTAACCCTCCGCTAACCATAAAACTTCGCCTTTCGTTAACCATAAAAGGTAGGGAGTTCTTAACCGCCGACGTTCTCTCTTCGTTCGCGCCAGGCTGCGAATCGGCTAGAAGGGCTGGCATGAACGAGATCATTGTCATGCTCGGCGACTGGCCGGTGCGCACCGTCGATGCGCTGATCGGCTTCGGCGCGCTCGTCCTCATCCTGCTGGTTGTGATTGCGGTCGTGATCGCGCGGTCGGGGCGGCGCGGCGCGGAACTCGCCATGGCGCACGCGATCCGGGCCGACGAGCTTGAGGAGCGCCTTGCCCAAGTGCTTCGCGCCCAGAGCGAGGCCTCAGGGAGGGTCGACGCCATGACCCAGGCGCTCGCCGGCCGCCAGGCCGAGATGGCGCGTGCCGTCAACGAGCGGCTGGATTCGGTCACCCACCGCGTCGGCCAGTCCATGGAACATTCGACCCGCAACACCATGGAGAGCCTGCGCGCGCTGCACGAGCGGCTCGGCATCATCGACAGCGCGCACAAGAACCTCACCGACCTCACCACCCAGGTGACCACCTTGCGCGACGTGCTCGCCAACAAGCAGTCGCGCGGCGCCTTTGGACAAGCGCGGATGGAGGCGATCGTCCAGGACGGTCTTCCGAAAGGCTCGTACGAGTTCCAGTTCACGCTCTCGACCGGCAAGCGGCCGGACTGCGTCGTGTTCCTGCCCGACCAGCGCCCGCTCTGCATCGACGCCAAATTCCCGCTGGAGGCGATGACGGCGCTGCACGACGCCCGCACCGACGAGGAGCGGCGCGCCGCCACACAGCGGCTGCGCGGCGACGTGATGAAGCATGTCAGCGACATCGCCGAAAAATACCTCGTCACCGGCGAGACCCAGGAGATGGCACTGATGTTCGTGCCGTCGGAGTCGGTCTATGCCGAGATCCATGACGGCTTCGACGACGTGATCCAGAAGGCCTATCGCGCCCGCGTCGTGCTGGTGTCGCCCTCGCTTTTGATGCTCGCGATCCAGGTGATGCAGCAGATCATGAAGGACGCGCGCATGCGCGATGCCGCCGACCAGATCCGCACCGAGGTGATCAAGCTCGGCGACGACCTCGGCCGCCTGCGCGACCGCGTGCTGAAGCTGCAAAAGCATTTTGCCGACGTGAACGAGGACGTCCGCCAGGTGCTGATCTCCGCCGACAAGATCGAAAAGCGCGCAGGACGGATCGAGGAACTCGATTTCAGCAAGAGCGACGCGGAGGGCCCGCGCCTGGTGGCGACGGGCGCGGGAGAGCTGTTTCCGAGGAAGCTCCAGGCGGGGGAGTAGGATTTAAGGCACATTGTCGTCGCCCGGCTTGACCGGGCGACCCAGTATCCCAGAGACGGCAGATGGGCACGCGATCGTACTACGTGTACATTCTCGCTTCTAAGATCGGTGGACGCTCTATATCGGCATGACCAACGATCTCATCCGCCGCGTGGCCGAACACAAGTTGCAGTTGGCCGAGAGCTTTACGAAGGAATACGGCGTCGTGAAGCTGGTCTACTTCGAGCAATTCGACGATCCTCAAAACGCTATCAAGCGCGAGAAGCGGCTGAAGAAGTGGAAGCGTGACTGGAAGATCGCGCTGATCGAGAAAGACAATCCGGACTGGAACGATCTCTATCCAGAGATCGCAGGTCCTCCATAACTCCGGCCTCTGGAATACTGGGTCGCCCGGTCAAGCCGGGCGACGAGAGCCCCCTTGTGACGGCCAGAATCTGCTAACACCGCCTCATGACAGCACCCGACGCCACCTCCGGAACTGCCGCCACCACCGAAGCTCCCGCCGCCTCCTGGCGCGACAGCCTTGCTGTGTACCTGCAGCCGCGGGTGCTGATCGTGCTGTTCCTCGGCTTCTCCTCGGGGTTGCCGCTGGCGCTGTCGGGCTCGACGCTCTTGGTGTGGATGCGGGAGGCCGGGGTCGATCTCAAGACTATCGGTCTGTTTGCGCTGGTCGGCACGCCCTACACGCTGAAATTCCTGTGGGCGCCGCTGGTGGACGCGATGCATGTGCCGCTGTTCACCCGCGCCTTCGGGCGGCGGCGCGGCTGGCTGGTGTTCTCGCAGCTGCTCTTGATCATCGCGATCCTGTTGCTGGCGATGACCGATCCGGCACGCTCGCCGTTCTACGTCGCGCTCGGCGCGCTGCTGGTCGCGACGACATCGTCGACGCAGGACATCGTGGTCGACGCCTTCCGCGTCGAGAGCCTGCCCGAGAGCGAGCAGGCCGCTGGCATGGCATCATACGTCGCGGCCTACCGCATCGGCATGCTGGTCTCGACCGCCGGCGCGCTGTTCATCGTCTCGGGTTTCGAGAGCACCGGCATCACCCGCACCTCGGCGTGGATGTGGGGCTATGTGGTGATGGCGGCAATGGTGCTGATCGGGACGATCACGGCGCTGGTCGCAACCGAGCCCGAGCAATCGGTGCGAGCCGAAGCCGCGACCAAGGCCGAGACTGCGTTCGCGCGCGTGCTGCACGCCGCGATCGGCGCATTCTCGGAATTCCTCTCGCGCAAGGACGCGCTCGCTGCGCTCGCCTTCGTGGTGCTGTTCAAGTTCACTGACGCGTTCTCGGGCACGATGACGGCGCCGTTCGTGATCGATCTCGGCTTCTCCCGCAACGACTATGCGGCGATCGTGAAGGGCGTCGGCCTCGCTGCGACCCTGATCGGCGGATTTGCCGGTGGTTTCGTCGCGCGCCGCTACTCCCTGGCGACGTCGCTCTGGATCGGTGGCGTGGTGCAGGCGCTCGCCAATTTGTCGTTCTCCTGGCTCGCCGTGGTCGGGACCAATCAATGGGCGCTGGCGCTCGCCATCTGCGCGGAGAACTTCACCAGCGCGATCGGCACGGTGATCTTCGTCGCCTACCTTTCGGCGCTGTGCCAGAACCCGCTGCACACAGCGACGCAATATGCGCTGCTCACCGCGCTCGCGGCGGTGGGACGGACCTATCTGTCATCCGGTGCCGGCTTCGTGGCCGATACCACGGGCTGGGCGCTGTTCTTCGTAATCTGCGTGCTGGTGGCGATCCCGAGCCTGGTGCTGCTGGCGTACCTGCAGAAGCGCGGGCATTTCGAGGCGCTGGGGCCGGTAAGGGTTTGACAGTCTCGTCTCTCCTCGTCATTGCGAGCGAAGCGAAGCAATCCAGAATCGTTCCGCAGAAGCAGTCTGGATTGCTTGTCGCAAGAGCTCCTCGCAATGACGACGGAGAGAGCGTCACCGCCCCCTACTGCTTCTTGATCAGGCTCCACTTGGTGATCACGGCCTCGCTCATCTGGCCGGCATCGCTGGCGCAGGCGATCTCGTCGACCTTGACCGAAATCTCCTTGCCGACGAACGACTTCAACTGCGCGGCCTGCGCATCGCTGGAGGTGACGAGCTGGAAGGTTTCGGGTCCGGTCTCGAGATTGCAGAGCCCGTTCGGCGGCGGCAGGCGGCGCGGCTCGGAGGTGATCTGGTAGGTCGCAACGCGCTTGCCGTTCTTGACGTCGCGGACCTTCATCGCGTTGAGCTCGCCGGAGAGCACGTCGCCGGTGTTGATCGGCTTGCCGGGCTTGGACGGCGGCGGTGCCTCGTCGCCCTGCTGCGCGGAGATGGCCGGACTGACCAGCATTGTCATCATCGCGACCAAAGCCAGGCGTGTGGCGAAAAGTTTCGTCATGTCGTCCGTTCCGTAAGATCTGGATGGCTAGAACAGGGTACGCTGCCGCATCGCAGCCGATAGCGTACCTTCATCGAGATAATCAAGCTCGCCGCCGACAGGCACACCATGGGCGAGCCGCGTCACCTTCACATTGGCGTCCTGAAGCAGGTCGGTGATGTAATGCGCCGTGGTCTGGCCGTCCACCGTCGCGTTCAGCGCCAGGATGATTTCGTGCACTTCCGGTGCGTGGGCACGCGCGACCAGTGCGTCGATGGTGAGGTCCTGCGGGCCGACGCCGTCGAGCGGCGACAAGGTCGCGCCGAGCACATGATAGCGCCCCTGGGTGGCATTGGCCCGTTCCAGCGCCCAGAGGTCGGCGACGTCGGCGACCACGACGATGATGGAGGGATCGCGCTTCGGATCGGTGCAGACGGTGCAGGGATTTTGCGTGTCGATGTTGCCGCAGGACTTGCACACCTCGACCTTGTCGAGCGCGACCTGCAGGGCCGACGACAACGGCATCATCAGCGCTTCGCGCTTCTTGATCAGATGCAGCGCCGCGCGCCGCGCCGAGCGCGGGCCGAGGCCCGGCAGCCGCGCGAGCAGCTGAACCAGCCGCTCGATCTCAGGACCTGCAACCGCGCCCATCTTACTGGCCGAACAACCCCGGCGGCAGGCCGAGCCCGCCGGTGAGGGCCTGCATCTTGTCCTGCATGGCGGTCTCCGCCTTGCGGCGCGCATCACCGAAGGCGGTGACGAGCAGGTCTTCCAGCACCTCGCGCTCCTCCGCCTTCATCAGCGAGGGATCGATCTTGATGCCCTTGACGTCCATCTTCGCAGTCATGCGCACGGCGACGAGGCCGCCGCCGGAGATGCCTTCGACCTCGACGTTGGCGAGCTGGTCCTGCATCTCCTGCATCTTGGATTGCAGCTGCGCCGCCTGCTTCATCATGCCGAGAAAATCAGCCATCGGTGCCTGTCCTTGAAAGAGGCTAAGGCGCTATGAATCATCATCGCGCCTTAGCATATTGTTTGCGCATGATCTTATCGGAAAACCGCTTCGCACTTTTCCGGATCATGCGCTAGAGATCGTCGCCGTCGGAACCGTCCAGCGGATCGTCACTGCCATAGTCCGCGTTAATATTGGATTCCGGCGTCTCGGGGGCAAGCCTGCGGACCTCGACGACCTTGGCGCCGGGGAAACGCGACAGCACCTCCTGCACGCGCGGATCGGCTTCCGCGGTACGGGCATGCTCCTGCTTGGCCGCCTGGTTCACCGAGCGCAGCGTCGGCTGGCCCTGCTCGTTGGAGACGATCACGGTCCAGCGCCGGCCGGTCCACAGCTCGAACTTCTTCGCAAGCTCCGAGATCATGGTCTTGGACGCGTTGGGCTCGAGCGCGACTTCCAGCCGGCCCTCCTCGAAGCGGACGAGGCGCATATCGCCTTCGAGCGCGCCCTTGGTCAGGAGGTCGCGCTTCTGCCCGGCCAGGGCAACGAGCTGGGTGAAGCTGGTGATGCGCAGCTGCGGCGCAGCGCCTTGCGGATCCGGCGCCGGTGCCGCCATCTGCGGCCGGGCAGCGCCGCCGCCGAACGAGGACGGCGAGGATGTCGCCATCCGAACAGGGGCCGCGGACGCAACCGGCGCGGAAGGGGTGCTGCGCGCCGCACTTCCGCCGCTCACGACCGGAGAGCCGCCGCCGTTCTGCTCCAGCATCCTGATGGCTTCGTCCGGCGTCGGCAGGTCGGCGACATAGGCGATACGCACCAGCACCATCTCGGCGGCCGCCGCGGGGCGCGTTGCTGCCTGCACCTCCGCGATGCCCTTGAGCAGCATCTGCCACATCCGCGACAGCACGCGCATCGAGATTTTCGAGGCGAAATCCTTCGCGCGAACCCGCTCGGTCTCGCCATAGGCGACGTTGTCGGCGGTCGGAGGCACGACCTTCACCCGGGTGACGAAGTTGACGAATTCGGCGAGGTCCGAGAGCACGACGATGGGGTCGGCACCGACGTCGTACTGGTCGCGGAACTCCTTGAAGGCGGCCGCGATGTCGCCGCGCACCAGCGAATCGAAGAGATCGATGACGCGGGTGCGGTCGGCGAGGCCCAGCATCTGCCTGACCGCGTCGGCCTTCACCGGGCCTGCCGCATGGGCGATCGCCTGATCGAGCAGCGACAGCGAATCGCGCACCGAGCCTTCCGCCGCGCGCGCGATGATGCCGAGCGCCTCCGGCTCGATCTCGACGCTTTCCTTGGCTGCGATGTTGGCAAGGTGCTTCATCAGCACGTCCGCCTCGACCCGGCGGAGATCAAAGCGCTGGCAGCGTGACAGCACGGTGACCGGAACCTTGCGGATCTCGGTCGTCGCGAACACAAACTTGGCGTGCTCCGGCGGCTCCTCAAGCGTCTTCAGGAAGGCGTTGAACGCCGCCGTCGACAGCATGTGGACTTCGTCGATGATGTAGACCTTGTAGCGCGCGCTGGCCGGGGCATAGCGCACGCTGTCATTGATCTGGCGGACGTCGTCGACGCCAGTATGCGATGCCGCGTCCATCTCCAGCACGTCCATGTGCCGGCTTTCCATGATCGCTTGGCAATGCACGCCCAAGGTCGGCATGTGGATGGTCGGGCCCTGCACCGAGCCATTCGGCATCTCGTAGTTGAGCGCGCGGGCCAGGATACGCGCAGTGGTGGTCTTGCCGACGCCGCGGACGCCGGTGAGGATCCAGGCCTGCGGGATGCGTCCGGTCTCGAACGCATTGGAGACGGTGCGGACCACGGCCTCCTGGCCGATCAGGTCATCGAATGAGGAAGGTCGGTACTTGCGCGCCAGCACCCGGTAAGGCGCGTTGCCAGCCGGGCCGGCGCTATCAGGATTGGGAGGGGCGCCAGCGTCGGTCATCGGTCGATCCGCAATGAAATCTCTCTCGGCCGGCTTTTGCGGAAAGGAGCGCGCTGGCGGGACACCCGCCGGCGCAATTCGCTCGAAAAAACAGGTAGGAGACTGACGAGCGACCCGATCCGGACCTCGTTAGGGCTGCTTCCTTCCGGACCTGACCCGGTTGGCGAGTGGCTCGTCCACCGCCAATCTCCCGGTCCCTATTTGGGGCCAAAGGGAGCGGAAAGCAAGCGGGTATCGGGTCGAACGTCTTGCGTTTGCCCAGCATCCGGGCAATTCCCGGCCTGCCCAGCCGATAGGCTGTGCTTTCGCCGCACGGACCACCTTGCTAAGAACCCTGCCGGAACTCCATCCAACCAGAAAAGCGATTGATCCCAATGGTTACACGTCGTGATGTTGCAGCGATTGTCGGGCTTGGCGCGGTGACCGCGGCTGCATTGGCCGCCCCGGCCGTGGCCCAGACCGCCGATCCGAACGAATCGACCTTTGCCCGCATCCGCCGGACCAAGAAGATGCGGATCGGCGCCGTCGGCGGCGGTGCGCCGTATTACATGAAGGACCTCGCCACGGGCCAGTGGAAGGGCTTTTACATCGACATCGCCAAGGGGCTCGCCGACGACATGGAGGCCGAGCTCGAGATCACCGAGACCACCTGGGGCAATTCGGTGCTCGACCTGCAGGCCAACAAGATCGACATCTTCTTCGGCCTCAACCCGACCCCGAAGCGCGCGTTGGTGGTGGACTTCTCGGTGCCGGTCTTCAACAACGCCTTCGCCATTCTCTGCAAGAAAGACTTCAAGCCGAAGAGCTGGGCCGAATTGAACTCGCCCGACATCAAGATCGCGGTCGACCAGGGCTCCTCGCATGACCAGGTCGTCAGCCGCCTGACGCCGAAGGCGCAGATCACGCGGCTGAAGACCGCGGACGATGCCACCGCCGCGCTGCAGACCGGCCGCGTCGACGCGCAGTGCCTGATCACCATGCTGTCGCTGACCGTGCTGAAGAAGAATCCCTCGCTCGGCCAGCTCGTGCTGCCGACACCGATCTTCGCCACCACGTCCAATGCCGGCTTCCGCCGCGAGGCCGACAAGACCTGGCGCGACTACGTCAACACCTGGATCGACTTCAACAAGGGCCTCGGCTTCATCCGTAATGCGATCATCACGAATATGGAGCTGGTGGGCGTGACGGAGGCGGACATTCCGCCGGGCGTGTCGTTGTAAGTGATCAGTTCGGGGCCAGCGCGAGCCGCGCGCACCGCTCCTCTCCCTCTCCCGCTTGCGGGAGAGGGCTGGGGTGAGGGTGTCTCCGCTGGCAAGACTCCCCCAGAAGAAAGAGCCCTCACCCGCATCGCATCTTCGATGCGATGCGACCTCTCCCGCAAGCGGGAGAGGTGAAGCAAGAGAGCACGCATGTATCAGTGGGACTTCGGCATCCTCTGGAGCTATCGCTGGCTCTTTCTCAACGGGCTTGGCGTCACCGTCGGCTTCACCGTGGTCATTGTGGTGTGCGGGCTGCTGTTCGGTCTGCTCGGCGCGTTCGGCAGCCTGTCGCGCTTTCGGGGGTTGCGCCTTGCCGCGCTCGCCTTCATCGAGGCGTTCCGCTGCACGCCGATCCTGGTGCAGCTGATCTGGTTCTATTACGCGCTGCCGATCCTCGCCGGTGTCGAGATGACACCGATTACGGCCTCGGCGCTGGCGCTCTCGCTCTATGGCGGCTCGTTCTATTCGGAGATCATCCGCGGCGGCATCGTCTCGATCGACAAGGGCCAGTCGGAAGCCGGGGCCGCGCTCGGCATGACGCCCGGCCAGAGCATGCGGCGCATCGTGCTGCCGCAGGCGATCAAGCGCATGATCCCGGCACTGATGAACCATTCGATCATCCAGTTCAAGAACACCTCGCTGGTCTCGGTGCTGGCGGTGCCCGACCTCGTCTATCAGAGCCAGGTCGCCGCCCATGACAGCTACCGGCCGCTGGAAACCTACACCGCGGTCGCGGTCGCCTATGCGGCGATCCTGATTCCGCTCACCATCATCGTCCGGCGCGGCGAGAAGCGACTGGCGGTGAGCGAATGAGCGAGACCAACAATACTTCGAAAATCGAGATCCGCAGCCTTCGCAAGAGCTTTGGCAACAACGAGGTCCTCAAGAACATCAATCTCGACGTCGCCAAGGGCGGTGTCGTCGCGCTGATCGGGCCGTCGGGCTCCGGCAAATCGACGCTGCTCCGCTGCATCAATCTGCTGGTCGTGCCCGACGGCGGCAGCGTTCGCGTCGGCGACACGCGCTTTGCGTTCGGTGACGGCGCAAAGCTGCCCGACGTCAAGACACTCGCAAGATTCCGCGCCACCACCGGCATGGTATTCCAGCATTTTAATCTGTTCCCGCACATGACGACGCTTCAGAACGTGATGGAGGGCCCGGTCACGGTGCGGCGCATGGCCAAGGCCGACGCCGAGAAGCTCGCACGGGCGCAGCTCGCCAAGGTCGGCCTTGCCGAGAAGGCCGGCCAATACCCTGCGACACTCTCCGGCGGGCAAAAGCAGCGGGTCGCGATCGCGCGGGCGCTCGCGATGGAGCCTGATGTCATGCTGTTCGACGAGGCGACCTCGGCGCTCGATCCCGAGCTGGTCGGCGAGGTCCTGAACGTGATGCAGCAGCTGGCGTCCGAGGGCATGACCATGGTGATCGTCACCCATGAGATCGCCTTTGCCCGCGAGGTCGCCGACCGCCTCATCTTCATGCGCGACGGAGTCGTGGTCGAGGAAGGCCCGGCGCGGCAGGTGATCGACAATCCGCAGGAGGCCGCGACGCGCGCCTTCCTCAGCCATTTCCACCGCACCGGCGCGCTGCCGGCAGCCAACGCGACACCGTGATGAGCCAAGTACTTCTCCCCGCAGCAGGACAAACTCCTATCGACCGCGTCTATCTGGTGACCGGCGCCGCCAGCGGGATCGGCCGCGCCACGGCGAGATTGCTAGCAGCACCTGGTGTAGGTCTCTTGCTGCATACGCGGTCGAACTGGGCGGGCCTCGATGACGCAATGGAGGAAGCAGAGGAGCGCGGCGCCTACGTCGGGCAGTGCCGCGGCGATCTCGCAGAGGAAGCAGCTGTCACCGAGGCCATCGCCGCTACGAGAGCCGCCTTCGGCCGGCTCGATGGACTGATCCTGGTCGGCGGCCACGCCCGCCGCGGCAGCGCGATCGGCACGCCGGCGGATCAGTTCCGGCAGTCGATGGACGAATCGGCGCTCGCGTTCACGCGGATGGTCGACGCCGCACTTCCACTGCTACGCGCTGGGCGCGATGCGCGCATCGTCGCCGTATCGTCGTTCGTCGCGCACGCCATCCGGCCCGAATTCGCGCCGTTCGCTGCGACGGCCGCGAGCCGTTCCGCGCTTGAAGCCCTGGTGCGGCTGACCGCGATCGAGCTCGCGAGCGACGGCATCACCGTCAATGCGGTTTCACCCGGCCTGATCGTCAAGGACAAGCCGAGCGAGAGCCGGCTGTCGCCCGAGCAGATCGCCGCAAGCGAAGCGCTGATCCCGATGCGCCGCCGCGGGCGGCCTGAGGAGGTCGCCGAGATCATCGCCTTCCTGGCGTCCCCGAAGACGTCCTACGTCACCGGCCAGGTCTGGCACGTCAATGGAGGCCTGACATGAGCGAAGCAACCGTCGAGCGCCTCAGGCTGTTCCTGATCGAAAGCCCGATCAAGATGGCGCGGCTGCAGGGCGTCGGCAACGTCAAGGGCACCGTGAAGCGCGTGCTGATCGAGCTCACATCCAGCGACGGCGTGGTCGGCTGGGGCGAGGCGGCGCCGTGGGAAGTGTTCACGGGAACGCCGGAAGCCGCGTTCTCCGCACTTGATATCTATCTGCGCCCGATCGTGCTCGGCAAACCCGTACGTCGGATCCGCGCGCTGATGGCCGAGCTCGACCGCGCGCTGGTCGGCCATGCGGAAGCGAAAGTCGCCATCGAAATGGCGCTGCTCGACATCGTCGGCAAATCGTCCGGGCTTTCGGTTGCCGACCTGCTCGGTGGCCGCGTGCGCGACACCATTCCTCTCTCCTTCTCGATCGCCGACCCGGATTTTGCCGCCGACCTCGAGCGCATGCGCAAGATGGTCCCCGAGGGCAACATCATCTACAAGGTCAAGACCGGCGTGAAGCCGCACCGCGAGGACCTCGACCATCTCGAGGCGATCCGCAAGGAATTTGGCGACAAGATCGATCTGCGCGTCGACTACAACCAGGCGCTGGCGCCGTTCGGCGCGATCAAGATCCTGCGCGACGTCGAGGAGTTCGCGCCGACCTTCATCGAGCAGCCGGTGCCGCGGAAATATCTCGACGTGATGGCGCAGCTCACCGCGGCGCTGGAGACGCCCGTGCTCGCGGATGAGAGCTGCTTCGACCGCCGCGATATGATGGAGCTCGTGCGTCGCGAAGCGGCCGACGCCGTCTCGATCAAGCTGATGAAGGCCGGCGGCCTGTTCGAGGCGCAGGCGATCATGGCGATCGCCGACATCGCCGGCCTGCCCGGCTATGGCGGCACGTTGTGGGAAGGCGGCATCGGGCTTGCCGCCGGCACGCAGCTGATCGCGGCCACACCGGGCATCTCGCTCGGCTGCGAATTCTACATGCCGCATCACGTGCTGACCGAGGACGTGCTGGAGGAGCGCGTTGCGAACCAAGCCGGCCATGTCGTGGTGCCCGACGGCCCCGGCCTCGGCATTCGCGTCAGCGAAGCCTCGGTCCGCGCCAATGCGCGGGTGCTGGCGGAGGCGTAAGGCAGCCACCAGCACTGCCACAAACTCGGTCGTCGTCCCCGGGCACGCGTAAGCGCAGATCCGGGACCCAACCGCAGGATCGAGTTTGGCGAAGATCCGGAGTTGTCAGCTCACGCAATAAGCACTCCCTGTGGTTGGGTCCCGGGTCGGCGCGCGCCTGAGGCGCGCTTGTCCGGGACGACGAGCGTCTATGCAGCTAGAGCGGAGCCCGATCCTTCCCCTGGCAGAATCCCTATCGTATGGTCGTATCAACAAGCCCGTTCCCCACCGGGCCATCCGGAAACGCATATGCCCGAACCCGCCTGGTCGCTGCACTCCCGCTTGAAAGAGGACACCATCGACATCGGCGATCTGCCGCTGTCGAAGGTGCTGGTCATCAAGGACGCGCATTATCCCTGGCTGCTGCTGGTGCCGCGACGCGCCGATGCGGTCGAGATCATCGATCTCGACGAGGTGCAGCAGGCGCAGCTGATGACGGAGATCTCCCGCGTCTCGCGCGCGCTGAAGGAGATCACCAAATGCGACAAGCTCAACATCGCTGCGCTCGGCAACCTCGTGCCGCAGCTGCACGTCCACATCATCGCGCGCCGCACCAATGACGCGGCCTGGCCGCGGCCGGTATGGGGCGTGATGCCCCCGCTGGCGCATGACGCTGCGGAGGTGCAGAATTTCATCAGCGCGCTTCGCCGCAAGATCTGGTTGGATTGAAAGAACAAGAAATGTCAGCATTCGACGCGTTTCCGTTGGGACAGCCGGCCTTTGTCAGCAACATTCTCGACCGCGCCGCGCATCTGCGCCGCGATGACGAAAAGCTGTTCGCGCTGGAGCAGAAGCCATCATCGCGCGCTTATGTGGTCTATCGCGACTCGCTGCTGGTAAAGCGCGAGGGCGACAAGGTGCGCGCGCTGCTCTCGATCGACGAGGCGCTGAAATGCGGAGCCAATCCCGGCACGATCTTTTTGGGCCTGCGCGATGATGCAGCCGTGTTCGGCATGGGCCTGTCGCAGGCCGCCGCCGAGAAGCTGATCGGCCGCGAGGACTATACCGTGACCGAGCTGCGCGGCATGGCGATGCAGGGCGCGCTTCCACCACAGGAGCTGTCGGCGATCGCGATGGCGAAGTCGATGGTGAGTTGGCACCAGCGCCACGGCTATTGTGCCAATTGCGGCACGCGTACCGCGATGAAGGAAGGCGGCTGGAAGCGCGACTGCCCGGCCTGCAAGGCCGAGCATTTTCCGCGGACCGATCCGGTCGTGATCATGCTGGTTGCCTCCGGCGACAAGTGCCTGCTCGGCCGCCAGAAGCATTTTCCGCCCGGCATGTATTCCTGCCTCGCTGGCTTCGTTGAGGCCGCCGAGACCATCGAGGATGCGGTGCGCCGCGAGATCCTGGAAGAGTCCGGCATCGATTGCACCGACGTGCAATATTACATGACCCAGCCCTGGCCCTATCCATCCTCGCTGATGATCGGCTGCAGCGCGCGGGCCGTGAGCGAGGACATCGTCATCGATCACGCCGAGCTCGAGGATGCACGCTGGTTCACGCGCGAAGACGCCGCAAAGATGTTGACGCGGACGCATCCGGACGGGCTCGCCGGCCCGCATCCATTTGCGATCGCTCATCATCTGCTCGGCCGCTGGGTCCACGACAAGAGCGACGCCTGAGCTGCCCCCCAACAACGTACTGATATCCAAATGGCTTTACGACGCAGCCCTTAGAACGTCTTCGCTGGCATGATGACATTATGGGCTTGCGATAGAAGAATTTTCTATATATGAGGTAAAGTAGCCCTCATAATGGAACAAAGTTCTTCAAAATGACTGATGTCGCCGTCCAGATCCCCGAGACCAGCCGCCGCCTCGATGCCATCGACCGCAAGATCCTGATGGTCCTCCAGGAGGACGCCTCCCTCTCCGTCGCCGAGATCGGCGACCGCGTCGGCCTGTCCTCGACCCCCTGCTGGAAGCGCATCCAGCGCCTGGAGGCCGACGGCGTGATCATCAAGCGCGTGGCGCTCGTCGACCAGAACAAGATCGGGCTCGGCATCTCCGTGTTCGTGTCGGTCGAGAGCGCCGACCACTCCGACGCCTGGCTGAAACGGTTCGCCGAGGCCGTCAGCGCCATGCCCGAGGTGATGGAGTTCTACCGCATGGCCGGCGACGTCGATTACATGCTGCGCGTCGTGGTCGCGGACATGCAGGCCTATGATGTCTTCTACAAGAAGCTGATCAGTGCAGTGCCGCTGAAGAACGTCACCTCACGTTTCGCGATGGAGAAGATCAAGTCGGTCACGGCGCTGCCGATCCCGGCGGTGGTGGCGGCGTAGATCGCGCCACACGAAAACTGTCATCGCCCGGCTTGACCGGGCGATCCAGTATTCCAGAGACGGCGATTGGATATGGAGTCGTCCGTTAAGAAACCGATTTGAGCGGTAAGCAGTCGCTGGCGGCCGCGATGAGGGTGGTCAGGATCAGGCACCAAAGAGCCCTCAGCCAGGTGAGGACACGGCGGAAGTTGTGACCGACGGCGGAGAGGATGACGTTAGCCGCATCGCCGGGGCGGCCTTTGAGGTAGCATCGGCCGAGGTGACCATCGGTCTTCAGGTGTCCGATGATGGGCTCGATGGCGGAGCGGCGGCGCAGCTCGTGCTTGATGACACCGAAGACGCCGCGCTTCTGGCCGGAGATGAAGAC
>NZ_AXAZ01000050.1 GCF_000473065.1 Bradyrhizobium sp. WSM1743 | reverse complement strand
GTCGCTCGCCCATGCACGCGCGGGGCGTGGGAACGATCCTCAAGCCCGCCAGGCCCCTCCAACCGGTAGCGATCCAGCCACTTGTAACCGGTCTTGCGACTGATCTCGTAGCGCTCGCAAAGCTCCGTCATCGTCCACAAGCCGGTTCGCTGTTCCGATATGAAGCGTACCCGTTGGTCCATTGCACAGCTCTCTCGCCAAGGCATCGGCTGATCCTCCCAGCCGATAGAGAACTGTCACCCGTCCATCCGGTCTACTGTGTTACCAATCTATCCGGTTTGGACACTTTCTTCCTTCTCCCCTTGTGGGAGAAGGTGGCGCGAAGCGCCGGATGAGGGGTCTCTGTCCACGCGCAAAACTGGCCGCGGGGAGAGAGACCCCTCACCCGGCTTCGCTTTCGCGAAGCCACCCTCTCCCACAAGGGGAGAGAGTGCACCGTCGTCGCCGCAAGAGATCAAAACATCAGATTGTCCTTCACCAGCACCCAGCGGCCGCCCTTGACCTGCTGCACCTGGGTGATGGTGTTGGCGAGGTGGTCGGTCTTGGAGAACTTGGTCGGCGGCGAATTGAAGATGTCGAGGAATTTCTCGCCCGACTCCAGTGAATCAAGCATCTTCTGCCCGGAGAGTTCCTTGCCCGCCTTGTCGGCGTAGAAGGCAAAGGTCATCACCGCGTTGTAGCCGATGATGGCCTGCGTGTTGGCGTCGGTGCCGAACATCTTCTTGTAGTTGGCGAGCCAGTCCTTCACCTTGCCCTTGGCGTTGTCCTCGTACGGAATCTCGAACTGGCTCGCGGCGTAGAGACCTTCGACCACATCCTTGCCGAGCGCCGGCACCTCCATCACGTTGGTCGGCGTGGCGCCGAGGAAGGTGACATCCCAGCCGAGCTTCTTCGCCTCGCCCATGGCGCCGATGGGCTCGCGCAGGACCGCGCCGAGCACCACGAGATCGCAGCCGTCGGACTTCATCTTGGCGATCTGCGCGCTGAAATCGGAGGCGCCGCGCTTGTAGCTCGTGATCGAGGCCGGCTGGACCTTCATGGCGGTGAGCTGCTGGTTGAAGCCGTCGAGCACGTTCTTACCGTACTCGTCGTCCTGGTGCATGATGCAGGGCTTCTGGAACTTCTTCCATTCCATCATGTATTTCAGCGCCGCCCGCGTGCTCTCGACATAGGGCAGCAGATTGTTGAACTTCAATCGCTCCTGCGGCTTGGCCGGATCGAACTTGAAGGTGAATTCGGCCGCCGTCAGCGGGAACAGCTGCAGCACGCCGGCGTCGAGCAGGATATCCTGCGCGGCGAGCACGGTGGGCGATCCCATCGGCCCCACCATCGCGAAGATCTTATCGCGCTCGATCAATTTCTGCGACGCCAGCACGGCCTTCTTCGGATCGTAGCCGCTGTCCTCGACCACCAGGCGGATCTTGCGGCCGTTGATGCCGCCGGCGGCGTTGACCTCCTCGACCGCCATCTTCATGCCGTTGGAGACCGGCACGCCCCAGCCCTTGATCGGACCCGACAGGTCCTGGTGGGTGCCGATGACGATCTCGGTTGCCGAGATGCCTTCATTGGTGATCTTGGTTTGCGCGACGGCCGGCAGACAGGTGAGTGCAAGGGTGCTCACATAGGCACTCACAGCAAGGCCGAACGTTCCGAACGATCTCGACATCGACGTCTCCTCTCCTTTGGGCCCGTATTGTGCGAAGGGCGGGGCCATCACCGCTTCGCTTTTTAGAACGATATGATTCACGCCACCGCGCGCTCGCGATACATCGCGTCGATCTCGGCGGCGTAGCGCTTGTTCACGAAGCCGCGCTTCAGCTTCATGGTCGGGGTCAGCTCCTCGTCCTCCGGGGTAAGCTGGCGCTCGATCAGATAGAACCTCTTGATGGTCTCGACGCGGGCGAAGTTGGCGTTGACCTGTTCGATCTCGCGCCCGATCAGGTCCTGGATCTCCCTCGCCCGGCACAGGCTCGCATAGTTGGTGAAGGGGATGTCGTGATCCTGGGCGAACTTCTCGACGTTTTCCTGGTCGATCATCACGAGGCAGGTGAGATAGGGCCGCTTGTCGCCGATCACGACCGCGTCGGAGATGTAGGGCGAGAACTTGAGCTGGTTCTCGATCTCGGACGGCGTGATGTTCTTGCCGCCGGAGGTGATGATGATGTCCTTCATCCGATCGGTAATGCGGACGAAGCCCTCATTGTCGATGGTGCCGACGTCGCCGGTGTGCAGCCAGCCGCAGGAATCGATCGTCTCCGCGGTCTTCTCCGGCTGGTTCAGGTAGCCCATGAACAGGAAGTCGCCCTTGATCAGGATCTCGCCGTCGGGTGACAGCGCGACCTCGCCCCACGGCACCGCGGTGCCGACCGAGCCGAGCTTGATCCTGTCCGCCGGCATCATGGTGGCAACCCCGCAATTCTCGGTCTGGCCGTAGACCTCGTGCATGTCGATGCCGAGCGCCAGATACCAACGGATCAGCTCCGGTGCGATCGGAGCTGCACCGGTGAACGCGATGCGACAGCGGTCGAGCCCGATCATGCGGCGAATGTTTCTGAACGCGACCAGGTAAGCGATGCGGTTGGCGACGCGCAGCGACAGCGGCGGCGCCCTGCCCTCGAGCCGGCAATCGACCATGCGGTAGCCGATGCCGATGGCGCGGCGATAGACCCATTGCTGCAGCGGCGTCGCATCCTTCAGCGCGATGGTGATGGCGGAATAGAACTTCTCCCAGATGCGCGGCACCGCCAGAAAGGCGGTCGGCTGCACCTCGCGCAGATTGTCCGGCACGGTCTCCGGGCTCTCGGCAAAGTTCATCACCGAGCCGAGCGCGACCGAGATGTAGTAGCCGCCGATGCGCTCGGCGACGTGGCAGAGCGGCAGGAAGACCAGCCGGTCCTCGTCCTCCCGCGCCGGGATGAAGTCGTTAGCGTGTCGCATCTGGTGCGTCACGCTGCGGTTGGCGTGCATCGCGCCCTTGGGCGGACCGGTCGTGCCGGACGTATAGACGAGGATCGCGAGATCGCCGGCGCTGCGGCTGTCGATCATCTCCTGCCACAGCGCCTCGCGGCCGACCATGTGGTTGCGGCCGAGTGCGCAAAACTCGTCGAGCGACATCACCATATCGTCGGAGAAGCCGCTGAGGCCCTCCATGTCGAACACGATGATCTTCTGCAGGGACGGGCACCGCGCGCGGCAGGTGAGAATCTTGTCGAGCTGCTCCTCGTCCTCGGCGAAGATCACTTTCGTGCGGGAGTCGTTGACGAGATACTCGACCTGGGACGGGGAATCGGTCGGATAGATTCCGGAGGAGACGCCGCCGGCGCACAATATGCCCATGTCGGCGTGGACCCATTCGGGCACGGCATTGGCGATGATGGAGGCGACGTCGCCGGGCATGAAGCCGATGGCGCGAAGCGCGTAGGCAATCTCCTTCGAGATCTCCAGCCATTGGCGCCAGCTGGTCGGCTGCCAGATGCCGAATTTCTTCTCGCGGATCGCCGGCCTGTCGCCCCGCATCTCGGCGGCGCGCAAGAAGCTCTTCGCGACCGTATCAGCGACCGTCAGCACCGCCGGTCGGGCCATGCGCCTCTCCTCCTTGTCGCCTGCCTCCGCTGCCTGCCTTGCCGGCGGTCTATGTTGCGGATGGCAAGTTCATCTTACTGCCAGCTCTTCCTCACCGCCACGTCTTCTTCTTTTTCCAGCGCCGCTCGCCGCGTGCGCCCGCTTCCTTGGCGCCAAGGTAGAATTCCTGGATGTCCTGGGAATGCATCAAGCGGTCGCAGCTGTCGTTCATCACGATGCGGCCGATCTCCAGGACATAGCCGTAATGGGCCGTCTCCAGCGCCACCTTGGCGTTCTGCTCGACCAAGAGGATCGACATGCCCTGCTCCTCGTTGACCCGGCGGATGATGGTGAAGATCTCTTTCACCAGCAGCGGCGACAGCCCGAGCGAGGGCTCGTCGAGCAAGAGCAGCGTCGGCCGGTTCATCAGCGCGCGCCCGATCGCGAGCATCTGCTGCTCGCCGCCGGAGAGCTGGCCGGCCGGCTGGTTGATGCGCTCCTTCAGGCGCGGGAAATAGCCGTAGACGCGCTCCAGATCCTCCGCGACGCCGTCGCGGTCCTTGCGCGGATAGGCGCCCATCATCAGGTTCTCGCGCACGGAAAGGAACGGGAAGACCTCGCGCCCCTCCGGCACATGGCTGAGGCCGAGCCGCACGATCCGGTCGGCCTCCATGCGCTGGATCGGCTTGCCCATGAACTCGATCGCGCCCTTCTGCGGATCGAGAATGCCCGAGATGGTCTTCAGCACCGTGGTCTTGCCGGCCCCGTTCGCCCCGAGCAGCGTGACAATGCGGCCGCGCGGCACTTCCAGCGAGATGCCCCGGATCGCCATGATCGGCCCGTAATAGCTCTCGATATTGGAGAGTTTCAGGATGATGTCCGGGGTCACGGCAGCACCCATGCGTCAGGCTCCCAGATACGCGGCGACGACGTCGGGGTGCTGCTGCACTTCGGCGGGCGAGCCCATCGCCAGCACACGGCCATAGTTCAGCGCAATGACGCGGTCGGAGACGCGATTGACCAGCGACATGTCGTGCTCGACCATCAGCACGGTGACGCCGAGCTCGCTCTTCATGTCGCGGATCCAGAACGACATGTCGTCGGTCTCCTCGACATTGAGACCGGAGGACGGCTCGTCGAGCAGGATCAGCTTCGGCTCCGAGCACAGCGCACGAGCGAGCTCGATCACCTTGCGCACGCCGTAGGGCAGGCCGGAAATCAGCTTGTCGCGATAGGGTTCGAGATCGAGGAATTCGATGACCTGCTCGACCCGGCGACGGTGCAGCTTCTCGTTGGCGCGCACGCTCGGCAGGAACAGCAGCTCCTGCCAGAGCTGGGTGGTCGAATGGCGGTGGCGGCCCACCAGGAGGTTCGACAGCACGGTCGCGTTCTCGAACAGCTCGATGTTCTGGAAGGTGCGGGCGATACCGAGCTTGGCGATGTCGTAGGGCGGCTGCTCGGTGATGTCCTGGTCCTCGAAGAAAATGCGGCCCGAGGTGGGCCGGTAGATGCGCGAGATCAGGTTGAAGATCGAGCTCTTGCCGGCGCCGTTGGGACCAATGATGGAGAGGATCTCGCCCTTCTCCACCGCGAACGACACCGCATCGACCGCCTTGAGGCCTCCGAAATGCAGCGACAGGTTCTCGGCGCGAAAATAGCTCATCGGTTGCGCTCCGACTTCACGTAGATCTTCTGCCGCTTGAAGGTGGCGCGCTTGTAGAGCGGGAACAGCTGGAAGAAGAGCTTGATCTTGAGCCAGCGGCCGTAGAGCCCGAGCGGCTCGAACAGCACGAACAGCACGATGATGATGCCGTAGATCGCACCCTTCAAGCCATTGAGCGAGGCGAAGGCCGCGACGTTCGACTGGATGTTTCCCGCGGTGGCCGGGCTGGCGCCGAACGTCGCGGAGATCCCGGCGATGATGCCGGGCATGTCGTCCTTGAGATAGGTCAGGAACGGATCGATCATCACGATGAAGATCGCGCCCAGCACCGCGCCGTGGAGGCTGAAGGTGCCGCCGATCAGGATCACGATGATGAACTCGATCGAGAGCTGGAGCGTGAACATCTCCGGCGAGATGAAGGAGAGCTTGTGCGCGAACAGCACGCCGGCAAAACCGGTGATCGCCGCCGAGATCGCAAACGACTTCACCTTGTAGAGCGCGACATTGACGCCCATGCTGCGCGCTGCGGTCTCGGAGTCGCGGATCGCGACGAAGGCGCGGCCCGTCGGCGAACGCAGCAGATTGAGCGTGCCGACGATGGTCAGCACCAGCACGGCAAGACAGAGGTAATAGAAGGTCGGGCTGTCGCGCGGCACGGCGACGCCGAGCAGCGACAGCGTCTTGACCCGCATGCCCTCATTGCCGTTGGTGACGCTCTCCCACCGCGCCAGGATCTCCTCGACGATCAGGGCAAAGGAGATGGTGGCGATGACGAGATAGATGCCGGTGAGGCGCAGCGCGGGAAAGCCGACCATCGCGCCGATGATGCCGGTCAACAGCCCGGCGGCGAGGAAGTAGGCCGGGAACGGCACGTTGTATTTCTGCAAGTACGCCGCGGTGTAGGCCCCGATCGCGAGGAACGCGGCATGCCCGAGCGAAGCCTGGCCGGTGAAGCCGGTCAGGATCAAGAGCGCCACACCGACGGTCGCATAGATGCAGACGAAGACGAGCTGGCTCATCAAATAGCTGGAGAGCACATAGGGCGCGATCAGCAGCAGCGCGAGCAGGATGCCGTAGGAGACGACGTAGCCCGAATGCGGAAACAGCTTGATTTCGTCCTCGTAGTCGGTCTTGAACAGGAAGCGCATGCGTTCAGACCTTCTTGCGGAGTTGGAGGCCGAACAGGCCTTCGGGCTTCAAGAGCAGCACAGTCAGCAGCACGACATAGGGCGCGACGTCCTTCCAGCCTTCGGGCAGGTAAAAGCCGGCCATGCTCTCGATCACACCGATCAGGACGCCGCCGACCACAGCACCCGGGATCGAGCCGAAGCCGCCGAGCACGGCGGCGGGAAAGGCCTTCAGGCCGAGCACGAGGCCGACATTGGAGTGGATGAAGGTGATCGGCGCCAGCAGCACGCCGGCGCAGGTCGCGACCGCCGCGCTGATCGCCCAGACGACCGACACCACGCGCTTGACCGGAATGCCCATATAGTAGGCCGCCAGCATGTTCTCGGAGCTGGCGCGCATCGCAGTGCCGAGCATGGTCTTGTTGAAGAAGAGGTAGAGCAGCGTGCACAGGATTATCGTCGCCGCGATCACGGAGAGCTTGTCGTAGGCGAGCACCAGCGAGCCCATGCGCAGCACGCCCTGGCTGAACGGCGTCTCGATCTTCAAATCGTCGGTGCCCCAGATCATGCCGGCGACCGAGCGCAGGAAATACCCCAGCCCGATCGTCGCCATGATGATCGAGAACTGCGGGTAGCCGAGGATCGGCCGCACCACCACGCGCTCGGCCAGCATGCCGAACAGCGCCATCGCGGCCACTGCACCGGCAAAGCCGATCCAGTAGTTCAGGCCCATCATGCCGATGAAGGTGAAGGCGAAGAAGCCGCCCAGCATCATCAGATCGCCCTGGGCGAAATTGACGACCTCGGTGGCCTTGTAGACGAGCACGAAGCCGAGCGCGATCAGGCCGTAAACGCAGCCGAGCGCAACACCGCTGACCAGCTGCTGAACGAAATCCAGCATCGCCGCGCATCCTCCCGATGCAACCGGCGGTTCTTCGTGACCACCTTGGCGCATCTTGTGTCCAGTCGCTACGCAGTCGTTTCGCTGCGTTAGCGCCATTTGTCCGGAATCAATTCAGCCTGAACGCCCGCGCGCTGTCAACAAACGGTGACTTGTAGGGGTGCCTTGCCTTTAGTCCAATCCGGATCACAGGATTTGTCGGCCGTAGATTCACGGTGCCGAAACATCTTCAAGTCAAGGTCGCGGGTGATGCAAAAGCGGATGGTGTGGCCGTCATGAAGCCGGACAACTCGGCGCTGGAAGTCCGAGGGTTAACGAAGCGTTTTGACCGTCTGGCGGTCGACAGCCTCGATCTCACCATTCACGCCGGCGAATTCTATGCCTTGGTCGGCCCCAACGGGGCCGGCAAGACCACCACTTTGCGCATGGTTGCGGGCCTGCTGCACCCCGATGCCGGCGCGGTCTCGATCTTCGGCATCGATGCGCTGGCCAACCCCGTCGCCGCCAAGCAGGTGATGGCCTGGGTTTCCGACGAGCCCATGATCTACGACAAGCTGACCCCGCGAGAATATCTCGAATTCGTCGCCGGGCTCTGGGGCATCGCTCCGTCGGCCTCGGAACCGGTCGCGCGAGAGCTGCTCGGCTCGCTCGGGCTTGAGGCGCACCGGCACGAGCGCTGCGAGGGCTTTTCCAAGGGCATGCGCCAGAAGGTGGCGCTGGCCGGCGCACTGGTGCACGATCCCCGCCTCATCATTCTCGACGAGCCGCTGACGGGGCTCGATGCCGTCTCCGCCCGCCACGTCAAGGGCCTGCTCGGCGCGCGCGTCCGCGCCGGCTGCACGGTCATCATGACCACGCATATCCTCGAGGTCGCCGAGCGCATGGCCGACCGTATCGGCGTGATCGCCTCTGGCCGCCTGGTCGCGGAAGGCACGCTCACCGCGCTGCGCCAGCAGAATGGCCATGCCGACACCAGCCTGGAAGATCTCTTCATTGCGCTGGTGACGCTTCAGGCCGCGGCATGAGCTCGGCAACCGCGCTCTCCTGGTTTGCCCGTCACGAGCTGCGGCTCGCCTGGCGCGAATGGTTCGCCATGATGACGGGCGGCCGGCGCAAACGGACGCGCGCTGCGGTGATCGGCCTCTTCTGCTTCGCCGCGGTGCTGCACCTGCCGGCTTGGGCTGTGATCGGCCGTTTCGCCGACCTGCAGCTGCCGCTCGACAAATCCCCGCTGATCGTGATTTCGGCGACGATCTTTCTCGCCTGGACTTTGATGCTCTCGCAGGCGATCGAATCGGTGACGCGGGTGTTCTACGCCCGCGCCGATCTCGACCTGATCATGTCCTCGCCCGCGACACTGGCCAATCTGTTCTCGGTCCGCATCGCCGCGATCGCGCTGACCGTCACCGTGCTCGCGTTGCTGTTCGCGACGCCCTTCATCGACGTGCTGGTGATCGGCGGCGGCGCGCGCTGGCTCGCCGCCTTCGGCGTCGTCATTGCGATGGGCCTGTCGGCCGCGGCGATCGCGATCGCCGTCACCATCCTGCTGTTCCGGCTGATCGGCCCGGCGCGAACGCGCCTGATCGCCCAGATCCTCGCCGCGATCATCGGCGCGGGCTTCGTGATCGCGCTTCAGGTCGCCGCGATCATGTCCTACGGCACGCTGTCGCGCTTCACCATCCTGACCTCGGGGAGCCTTGCCGCCTACGCGCCCGATGTCGACAGCATCTGGTGGTGGCCGGCGCGGGCGACCATGGGCGACAACGAGGCGCTGCTGCTGCTTCTCGCGCTCGCTCTGGTGCTGCTCGGAGGCGTCATGGCGATCTTCTCGCATCGCTTCGCCGACACCGCGATCGATGCGGCGGCGTACGGCACGTCCGGCCGCGTCCGTGCCAGGGAGCGCCCGTTCCGCGGCGAATCGCGCCAGCAGGCGCTGCGGCGCAAGGAATTCATGCTGCTGTGGCGCGATCCCTGGCTGATCTCGCAGACATTGATGCAGCTGCTCTATCTGGTGCCGCCGGCGCTCCTGCTCTGGCGCAACTTTGCCGACAGCTCCGCGGCGCTGACGCTGATCACACCTGTCATCGTGATGGCGGCGGGACAGCTCGCCGGCGGGCTCGCCTGGCTGACGATCTCCGGCGAGGATGCTCCCGATCTCGTCGCCACCGCGCCGCTGATGTCATCCAGCGTCATCCGCGCCAAGATCGAGGTCGTGCTGATCGCGATCGCGGTCATCTTCTGCCCACTGGTCGGAGCGCTGGCCTTGGCCTCGCCGTTCCAGGCTGCGGTCAGCGCCGGCGCCATCATCATCAGCGCGGCCTCGGCGACGGCGATCCAGCTCTGGTTCCGGGTGCAGGCCCGGCGCAGCCAATTCCGCCGCCGCCAGACCTCGTCGCGGCTTGCGACCTTCGCCGAAGCGTTCTCCTCGATCGGCTGGGCCGCGAGTGCGGCGCTGCTGCTCGCCCTGCCGCTGGCCGGCCTGATCAGCGGCCTGATCACCGCTGGCCTTGTTGCGATCACCTGGAAGTTCAGCCCAAAGCGCGACTAGGCGTGAAGGTCCGACACTGACGCGCTGTTGATCGCGGCCCATTGGCCACGCTCTGCGTTGCACGCTAGACTTTCCCCTGACATCATCGGGGACGGACTCATGCGGCGACTGGTTTCGGCGGCTCTGGCGCTGTTCGGCGCAATCCTCTCACCTGCCCTCGCCCAGCAGCCACAGCGCAGCGAATGCCTGGCGATGGCCAACGCCGCGCCGAGGGTCATGCCGGTCGTCTTCAGGCAGGCGGCGGCCCCCGCAGAGGTCGAGATCACCTATGCCGGCCACTCCACCTATTTCATCGACACGCCCGCCGGCTTGCGCATCGCGACCGACTATAGCGGCGCCTACCAGGTGGGGCGGCTGCCCGATGTCGTCACCATGAACCGGGCGCACAGCACGCATTATTCTTTATATCCCGACAAACGAATTCCCCATGTGCTGCATGGCTGGGGCGAGGACGGCAAGCCGGCGATCGTGTCGGAGCGCATCAGCGACACCTTCATCCGCAACGTCACGACCGACATCCGCCGATATTTCGGCGACGATGCCGGCACCGACATGATCCGCGACGGCAATTCCATCTTCATCTTCGAGGCGGCCGGCCTCTGCATAGGCCATCTCGGCCATCTTCACCACAAGCTGGACGACAGCCATTTTGCCCAGATCGGGCGGCTGGACATCGTGATGGTGCCGATCGACGGCACCTACACCATGTCACTCGACGGAATCTCCGAGATCACCAAACGGCTGCGCGCCTCGGTGGTGCTGCCGATGCACCGTTTCGCTACCCCACTCGACGATTTCATGCACCGGATCGGCCAGCAGTTCGAGATCGACCGGCGCATCGAGCGCTCGTTCCGGATGTCGCGAGATACGCTGCCGACGAAGCCGACCGTGATCATCCTCGACGGGGTCTGAGCGCCAAAACCGGAACGCATCAACCGTCGACGACTTGGTTGCTCCGAGACCCACGTCAGTCGGAGCAATCATGAGCAGACGGTTCCTGGTCATCGGCTCATTTGCCGCCATCTATCTCCTCTGGGGTTCCACCTATTTTGCGATCACGCTGGGCTTGAAATCGATACCGCCGTTTCTGCTGATGGCACTTCGCTCGTTCTGCGGTGGCATCATCTTGCTCGCCTTCAGCGGACGGCACGTCGCGGGCGCCTCGGGGCAGACATGGTTGCAGGCGGCCCTATGCGGGCTGCTCTTCTTCGTCGGCTGCCACGGCGTTCTCGCCTTCGCGCAACAATCGGTTCCCTCCGGCGTGGCCGCCATCGTGCTCGCCACGATTCCGTTCTGGATACTTCTGGCTGACATGCTGTTTCCGGGCGATCAGCGCCCATGGCCAATCGCGCTGCTCGCGCTCGTGCCCGGCTTCGTGGGCGTCGGGCTTGTGGCATGGCAGAATGCCGAGCAGGCCGGCATCAGCATGCTTCCCATCGTCTGGCTGCTCGCTGCGGCCCTGTCGTGGTCGATCGGCACTGTGCTGTCGCGCAGCATGTCGCGTCAGGCATCCGCGATCTCGCTGTCGGGGATGCAGCTATCGATCGGGGGCGCCGTGTTGTTCGCAATCAGCTGGCTGACGGGCGAGCTGGAGAGTTTTAGACCGAGCGAGGTCTCGACGACGTCGATTGCAGCAGCGCTTTGGCTGATCATCTCGGGCAGCGTGATCGGATTCGTCGCCTACAATTGGCTGCTCGAGAACGTGTCGACCTCCTTGGTCTCGACCTATACTTTCGTCAATCCGGTGATCGCGGTGCTGCTCGGCACCGTCGTGCTCGGAGAGCCGTTCTCTCGCATGATGCTGGTGGGCGCGAGTCTCGTCATTGTCTCCGTTGTCGTCATCTGGCGCGCCGAACGCTCGAGCAGCCGGCGGACGCACGCCGAGGCCGATCGAGCGATGAGGCATCTGTCACTGCGCAAGACCTGACGGCAATTTTCTCCAAGTCGCCCGCGGCTCGTTCGTGCTGAAATTTCCGCAACAGGAGAGCAAGATGAGCGACTTTGCAAGACTTCTGCACGCGAGTGGGCCGCATCCCGAACACGCGGCGGCGCTTCGGCTTTACGGCCGCTTCGTCGGCGACTGGAACAGCGAGATCACGGCATATGCGCCTGATGGCGCCAGGCACACGGCAGTTGGCGAGATCCATTTCGGCTGGGTGCTGGAAGGCCGTGCGGTGCAGGACGTCTGGATCATTCCCCGGCCCGCGGGCAGCCCAGCCTTTCCGATCGCCGGCAACTGGTATGGCACGACGCTGCGCGTCTACGATCCGGCCATCGATGCGTGGCGGATTTCCTGGTTCGATCCGGGCCGCCGCGTGTTCCGGCAGCAGATCGGCCGTCCGCGTGGCAACGACATCGTGCAGGAAGGCACGACCGAATCCGGCGAGCTGACGCGCTGGAGCTTTACCGGGATCACGGACGATTCCTTTCATTGGCTCGGCGAGGCAAAGTCGGTAGCAGCGCAGGATTGGGAGCTGATGGTGGAGGTCAAAGCACGACGGCGCAGGCCATGAACATCGGCAGGCCATGATATCGAAACGAGAAGAGGGGCCGGGATGTTGAACCCGCCCCCTCTTCGTCGTGGCCGCTGGGAAGCGTCCTTGAAACCCTATTGTCCGCTTTAGCCTGCACCCATCAGCGAGGCCGGACGGCGCTCGCCGGTTAAGGCGAACATCTTCTTCAGCTTGTTGACGACGCGGATCAGGAAGCCGATCATCACCGGATTGGTCTTGCGGCAGAAGGCGATCTTCTTGACGTGGCCTTCGACATGCCATTTGGCATGCGCGCCGTCGCGGAAGAAAATGACGTCGCCGGGACCGTAACGCTTGGGCGGCATGCCCTCGCTTTCGAGCACGATCGATCCTTCCATGATCATGATCGTCTCGTCGATGTCGTAGTACCAGTTGAAGCGACCCTCGGTGCAGTGCCAGATGATCGTCTGGGCGGTGCCGTCGGCGCTGGTCGACAGGACGCGGGAGCGGGACACCGGATTGCCCTCGATGATCCAGGATGGCTCGATCGGCCGCAGCTCGAGATCCACATTGCAACTACCGATTTCAATCAATGCGCGCGACATCTGCTTCCCCAGGGGATATAATATGAATGGCCGGGTCTCGGCCCGGATTGCTTCGAAAGAAGCTGGGACGCTAGTAGCCGGTTTTTAATTCTTTCTTACGCAGAGCTCGACAATCAGCCCCTAGTTGCAAGTGCGAAACGGTTAACGTCCCGATTTCCCTGCAAATTCGTACACATGAACCGATCTTTTCCCGGGTGCGACAAAGTGCGCGAAGTATTGGAAGGAGCCGCACCGATGCCCCTCACGCCCGAGGTTCTGACAGCCAACAGCGAGGTCGTCGCCCGGCTCCGCAGCCTCGACGTCTCCTTCGCGCCGGACGAGGAGCCCTGGTTCACCATCGACGGCATCGAAAGCCCGCGGCAGATCGGCAGTGACGGCTCCGGCAGCGCGTTCGTGCTGCTGCCGTCGCAGAATGTGCTCTACGTCTCAACGGAGGGCCGCGCGGGCATCATCGCGGAGAGCCTTGAGGCATTCATCCGGCTCGTCGTCGCCCGCCCCTACTGGCTCGACATCCTCAAATTTTCTGCGGGCGGCGACCTTGCCGAAATGCGGCGTGCAGCGGATGCGCTGGAGGCGGCGCTCGACGACGAGGATGAGGTCAATGAGGCTCGCGAAGAAATCCGCGGCGCGCTCGAGCTGCCGGAGACGGATGATCCCGTCGGCGCGCTCTACGACGCGGTGGCAGCTTCCGACGCCATCGTGCGGGCCACCGATGGCAGCCCGTTCACGACGCTGTTCAACCGCTTCAGCATCGACAACAACCCGATGCTGCGCAACGCGGCCGCGAGAGAGAGCACTGGGATGCAAGTCTAAGAGAGTCTATCGGCCGATCCTTACCTCTCCCCAGCGGGGAGAGGTCGGATTGCGCAGCAATCCGGGTGAAGGGCCGCGGTGAGCAGTGAGACCAAAACCCTCACCCGGATCGCATCTCTCGATGCGATCCGACCTCTCCCTACGGGAGAGTGAAGCGCACTACTTCGCCCATTCGCCCTTGCGGAACACGGGCACCTTGCTGCCGTCGGCCAAAATGCCGTCGATGTCGGTCTCGGCCGAACCGATCATCCAGTCGATATGGATCAGGCTCTGGTTGCCGCCTTGCGCCGCGATCTGCTGCGGCGTGAGCTGGGCGCCATTGACGAAGCATTTCGAATAGCACTGGCCGAGCGCGATGTGAGACGCTGCGTTCTCATCGAACAGCGTGTTGTAGAACAACAGACCGCTCTGCGAGATCGGCGAAGAATGCGGCACCAGCGCCACCTCGCCGAGGCGCCGAGCGCCCTCGTCGGTGTCGAGCACTTTGTTCAGCACCTCGGCGCCGCGCGAGGCCTTGGCGTCGACGATCTTGCCGTCCTCGAAACGCACCGCGATGTTGTCGATCAGCGTGCCCTGATAGGACAGCGGTTTCGAGCTCACGACATGGCCGTAGACGCGGCGACAATGCGGGGTGGTGAAGACCTCTTCGGTCGGAATATTGGCGTTGCAGCTGATGCCGTTCTTGGAGAGCGAGGCGCCGCCTTCCCATTCGTGGCCGTCGGCAAGCCCGATGGTGAGGTCGGTACCGGGACCCGAGTATTGCAGCGCGCGAAAGCGCTGGCCGTTGAGCCAATTGGTGCGCTCGCGCAGCACCGCATTGTGGCTCGCCCAATTGCCGATCGCATCCTCGCGGTCGACACGGGACGCGGCGAAAATCGCGTCTGCGAGCTTTTCGACCGCGACGTCCTCGGGATCGTCAGGGAACACCAGCTTCGCCCAGGACGGGCTGGGATAGGCAATGATGTTCCAGTTGGTGTCGAAATTGACGATCTTCTCCAGCGCGGGCTGATAGGCCATCGAATTGGCCTTGCTGGCGCGCGCGACCTTGGAAGGATCCTCGCCCGACAGCAGCATCGGGTTGTCGCCGACGATGGCGAGCCGTGCAGTGTTGTCCGAGAACGCCTTGGCCATGCCCTCGTAGAGCCAGCCGGCGGCACGATCGAAACTGCTGTCGCGGCCGTGGCGGTAGCGCGCCAGCGTCATCTCCTCGTCCGACAGGATCGGCGTCACGAGGCCCGCACCAGCTTTGTAGGCATGCACGGCGATCCGCCGCACCAGGGGCAGCGCGATCGCGGGCGCCGTCAGAAGCAGGTCCTGTCCCGGCCGCAAGCCCAGGCCCACCTTCACCGCCACCTCGGCCAGCCGGTCGAGCTTCGCGGGATCGATGGGAGTGGAAGTATTGCGTTGATCAGTCATGCCGGACCCTCTGCCGAAGCTCGCTCTCTCAATTTAAGTCTAGCATCGCGAGACACAAGTATGCGAGCGTCTTGCGACGCACGAAAGATACGCAGTTTCACGCATTTTGGTTTTCAACGCGTTGCCGATTTCAGCACCCGATCGACCATGGCCGGTGCAAGGCCGAGGTAATTTTTCGGTGAGGTGAGCGCCTCGATTGTGGCGCGATCGATGCGGCTCGATATCCGTGAATCCAAGGACAACGCATCAGCAAGGCTCATTCCCTTCTCGTTGGCCTGACGGCAGGCGTCATAGACGACGTCATGCGCCTCCTGCCGGCCGATCTGCGGCGCGAGCCCCATCATGACCGCTTCGGCCACAATCAGGCCGCGGCTGATGGCGAGGTTGTCGTTCATCTTCGCCTCGTCCACGATGAGGCCTGCGAGCGCGAACTTCGCCTGGTGCAGCGCGCCGGCAGTCAGCACGAAGCTTTCGGGGATCGCCATCCATTCGGCGTGCCAGGGACCGGTGGCACGCTCGAAATCCTGCACCATGGCGTCGAGCATCAGGCAGGCGTGTTGGCGCACCGCCTTGGATGCCGCAAGCATCAGTTCCGATGAAATCGGGTTGCGCTTCTGCGGCATGGTCGAGGAAGCCCCGCGCCCCTTGACGAAGGGCTCGTAGACCTCGGCGAACTCGGTCGAAGCCATGATCATAACGTCGAGCGCGATCTTGCCGAGCGAGCCAGTGACGAGGGCGAGAAAATTCACCGCCTCGGCGAAGCCGTCGCGCGCGACGTGCCAGGTCGAGGCCGGAATGCCGAGCTTCAGCTCGGCACAGAGCGCCTCCTGCACCTCGAACCCCTTGTCGCCAAGCGAAGCCAGCGTGCCGGCTGCGCCGGCAAACTGGCCGACCAGCACGCGCGGCTTCAGCTGCGCCAGTCGCTCAGCGTGGCGATCGAACATGGCGAGCCAGATCGCGGTCTTGTAGCCGAAGGTGACTGGCAGCGCCTGCTGCAGATGGGTGCGGCCCGCCATCGCCGTGTCACGATGGCGCATCGACAGATCGGCTAGGATCTTGCGCAGCTCGGCGATGTCGCGTTCGACGATGTCAAGCGCGGCGCGCAGTTGCAGCACCACGGCGGTGTCCATGATGTCCTGCGTCGTCGCGCCCCAATGCACGTAGCGGCCGGCCTCGCCGCATTGCTTCACCATCTGATGCACCAAAGGGAGGATCGGATAGCCGACGACATCGGTCTCCTGCCTGAGCAGATCAAAATCGAGCGCGGCAACGTCGGTCCGTGCTGCGATCGCCGCAGCGGCGTCCTGCGGGATCACGCCGCATGCCGCCTCCGCCTTCGCCAGCGCCACCTCGACCTCGGCATGGCGGGCGACCAGCGCAACATCGGAAAACACCTCGCGCATCTCGGGCGTGCCGAAAGCGTCGCGGAACAGCATGGAATCGAGCACGGTGGTCGAGGCGTGAAAAGCGGGCATGGGCGTTTCTTCGTGGCTAGCGTTTTTGTGTGGGTGCTAGCTTACGCAGCCGGCCCAATTCGGCAAAGGGCATTCACCGTTCGTCACATCTACCGCGCCACGACATTATGACGGCACGTCCCCTGTTGCTCCGTCATCCTGAGGCGCGAGGCGTGCGAAGCGGAGCACCGCACGAGGAGCCTCGAAGGATGAGCGGCCGCGATGCAGCGGGGGCCGTCCATCCTTCGAAGCCTCCGCTGCGCTCCGGGGCCTCAGGATGACGGTGTTGGATGGGCGACTATGGTCCCCTCGGCCATCGAGCCCCAGACCGCAACATTCCAGCCGCGGTTGTATTCCCCTCCGAAAGAGGCATGGCTGCCATCACGCAATCGCGATGAACCAAGCACCCCCTTCGGCAGACACACGATTTTCGACCCAAATTTCATTTTGCAATTTTGCTTACCCGATTTCGCAATGAGGCCTGAGTTCTCGACGTGCAGTTTCTGTTCCGGGACCATCTTCTCGATACCGACCGGCGCGAGCTGAGCCGCGAGCAGGTTCCCATTGCCGTGGAGCCGCAGGTTTTCGATCTCGTCGTCCACCTCATGCAGAACCGCGACCGGGTGGTCAGCAAGGACGAGCTGATCGACAAGATCTGGCACGGGCGCAGCGTCTCCGAATCCACCCTGACCAGCCGGATCAACGCGGCGCGCAAGGCGATCGGCGACAATGGCGCGAGCCAGGCGCTGATCCGCACCATCACCCGCAAGGGTTTTCGCTTCGTCGGCGATGTTCAGACCCAACACGGCGCGGTTCCGCCAGGGCCGGTTCGCATCGCCCAGCCTCAGGCAGCCTTCGCGCTGCCCGAGCGGCCAGCGATCGCCGTGCTGCCCTTCACCAATATGAGCGGCGAGGCCGAGCAGGATTATTTCTCCGACGGCATCAGCGAGGACATCATCACCGCGCTGTCGAAGCTGCGCTGGTTCTTCGTCGTCGCGCGCAACTCCTCCTTCGTCTACAAGGGCCGCGCCGTGCACATCCACGAGGTCGCGCGGGAACTCGGGGTGCGCTACGTGGTCGAAGGCAGCGTGCGGCGGAGCGGCGAGCGGGTGCGCATCTCGGCCCAGCTCAACGACGTTTCGACCGGCAGCCATCTCTGGGCCGAACGCTACGACCGCGAGCTCGCCGACATCTTCGCCGTGCAGGACGAGATCACCGAGGCGATCGTCGCTGCCATCGAGCCGCAGCTCTATGCCGCCGAGAGCTTCCGAGCCCAGCAGAAGCCGCCGGGCAGCCTGGATGCCTGGGACCTCGTGATGCGCGCACTGTCGCATTACTGGCGCATCACCCGCGAGGACAATGCGGCCGCGCAAAAGCTGCTGGAAGAAGCCGTCGCGATCGATCCCGCCTATGGCAAGGCGCTCGGCCTGCTCGCGACCAGCCATATGTTCGGGGCGCATATGGGCTGGGCCGACATGGCCGCGACCGTGCCGGTCGCTGAACGTGCGGCGCTCGCGGCGGTGGAGGCCGATCGCGAGGATGCCTGGGCCCATCACGGACTCGCTTACACCTATCTGTTCCGCCGCCGCTTCGATGATGCGCTGGCTGAATTCGAACTGGCCTTGAGGCTCAATCCGAATTTCGCGATGGCGCATGCCTTCCACGGCGTGACGCTGTGCTATGCTGGACGATGGCAGGATGGCGATGCCGCCGCCCGACGCGCGCTACGACTGAGCCCACGCGACCCGCTCGCGGCGATCTATTGCGGGGTTGCGGCCTACGCCCGGTTCGTCGGCCGCGACTACGAGGGCGCTGTGCAGATGGCACGGGAATCGATGCGCGAGCGCGGAGATTTCGTCGGCGCGCACCGCGTGCTGACGGCCGCCGCCGGCATGCTCGGCAATCCGGCACTCGCGGCGTCCGCCCTGGAGGGTCTGCGCCGCGCCCAGCCCGAGGTTACGCTTGCCTGGATCACGCGCGAGCTGCCGATGCTGCGGGAGGAGGATCGTGCGCATTACCTCCAAGGCTTGCGGCGCGCCGGAATGAAGTAACAACGGCGCGATGACGACGGCGCACCTCCCCCTTGTGCACGGGGGAGGAGACTAAAGTGTGCCGATCCGCAAAGCACGAATCTTGCAGCGTGCCGCAGCATGAATGTCTTCGCGGAGCGCTCTTCAATGTACGATACCATCATCGTCGGCGCCGGCTCGGCCGGCTGTGTGCTGGCCAACCGGCTGTCGGCCGATCCAAATCGCAAGGTGCTGGTGCTGGAGGCCGGTCGCGCGGCCCCGCCCGCTTCGGACATTCCGTCCGACTGGCCGACGATGTTCAACACGGCGGTCGATTGGGGCTTTCACACCGAGCCGCAAGCAGGCTGCCGGGGACGGCGCATCTTCTGGCCGCGCGGCAAGATGGTCGGCGGCTCCGGCGCGATGAATGCGATGATTTATATCCGCGGCCTGCCGTCGGATTACGACGGATGGGCCCAGGCGGGCTGCGCAGGCTGGGCCTGGAGCGACGTGCTGCCGAAATTCATCGCCTTCGAGAACAATGCCCGCTTCTCCGACGATCCGTTCCACGGTACCAGCGGGCCGCTGCACGTCGCCGACGTGCCTTTCGTCGATCCCAACGAATTGAAATGGCTGGAGGCGGCGCAGGCCGCGGGGCTTCCGCACAACCCCGATTTCAACGGCGCCACCCAGGAAGGTGCCGGCTTCTTCCAGTTCGTCATCAGGGACGGCGAGCGGTTCGGCACCGGCAAGGCCTATCTGCGCCTCGCGCTGGCGCGTCCCAATCTCGTCCTCAAGACCGGCGTACGCGTCACTCGCATCATCATCGAAAGCGGCCGCGCGATCGGCGTCGCATATCTCGATAATGGGCAGCTGAAGAGCGCCTTCGCCACCAGCGAGATCGTGCTCGCCTCCGGCGCCATCGGCTCGGCGCAACAACTCCTGCTGTCAGGCGTCGGCCCGGCTGACGAATTGAAGGCGGTCGGCGTCGACGCCGTGCATGACCTGCCCGGCGTCGGCACGGATCTCCAGGATCACATCAACATTCCCATCACCTTCTACACGAAGGAGAGGATCGGTGTCGGCGCCTGGACCGACGAAAGTCTCGCGGCGAGCCTTGCAGAGTGGCAAGCGCACCGCAGCGGTCCGCGCACCTCGCCCTGGGTGGCCGCCGGTGCCCATGTGCGCAGCCGCCCCGACGTCGAGCCCGATCTCCAGCTCTATGGCGCGATCAGCCCGCACCGGGACTATGTCCGCTTCCTGTCGTCCAAGCCGGGCATCACCCTGCATGCGACCTTGCAGCGGCCGAACAGCCGCGGCCGGATCACGCTGCGCTCGGCCGACCCGATCGACGATCCCGCGATCGACCCCGGCTATTTCGCGTCGGACCCGAGCGGCATGGATATCGCGACCATGGTCGAAGGCGTACGCATCAACCGTCGCATCGCCGCGCAATCACCGCTCAAGGAGATGATCGAAAGCGAGGTCACGCCGAGCGCGGAAGCGATCAGCGATGCCGAGATCGCCGACTATATCCGCGGCCATTGCACGACGCTCTATCATGCCGCATCGAGCTGCCGGATGGGCACGGACGACCTGGCCGTCGTCGATCCCAAGCGATTGCAGGTGCGCGGCATCGACGGTCTGCACGTCGCCGACGCCTCGGTGATCCCGATCATGGTCTCAGGCAATATCCAGACGCCGACAATCCTGATTGCCGAATGCGCAGCGGCGGCAATCCTGGGCTAGGCGCTAATCGTCGTCAGGCCCGAACAGCCTGAGCTGCGGAAAGCCGCCGCGCGGCCGGCCCGCGAAATCGCGCGCATCGGAATCTTCGCGGATGCGGCGCGCGACGTCATCCCAATCGGTGCGTTCGCGCATGCCGCGCGGCTCGCGGAATTCATAGTGCCGGCGCTCGGCCCAGCGCTCGCGACGCTCGGCTCGGCGCCGTTCGCTCGCGGCGCGCTTCACGTCGGAATCCCTCGCTTTGGCATAGGTGTTATTCGACGAGGATGACGGCTCGGTGGCGGCCTGCTGCTCGGCAGGTTTTGCTGGCTGTGGCGACGATGTGGGTGCGGGCTTGGGCGGCTCGACTGCAGCGGCTTGCGAGGGCTGCGGCGGCGGTGGTTCAGCATTCGCCTGCGTGGTTTGCGTATCAGGCTTTGCGGCTTCAGGCTTTGCTTCGGCCCGCGCGGGCGCCGCGATCATCGCGCCAAAGGCTTGCGAGCCGGCGAGATAGTTCACGCGCTCCGACGGGGCGTTCGCGGTCGCCGGCGTGGGAGCCTCCGTGCGCTGCGCCACCCTGGCAGCGTCCGGGCCCTGCTTGGGCGCGACCGGATTCATGATGTTGCCGGCAACGATACCGCCGCCGAGACCGATGGCGATGGCTGCGATGATGGTTCCGGTACCGACAAAATAGGCTGTCGAGGCGCGCATTCATCCACTCCCATTTGGAGCGGGCAACGCGTGGGGATTGCCAGATGTTCCTGATGGCCGCGGCTCTCAAACAGGAACCGCGCGTATCAGATTTGCTGCGCGACCTTCTCGAGCCCGATGAGGCGAGCGAGCTTGCGCACTTCTTCCTTCTGGTCGTCACGGAGCTGGAACAACAGCGGCATCGCGGCCGACTTCAACTGCTGCACCTCGTCGCAATTCGGATCGATCTGCGCGCTGGGCGGCGCGTTCGGATTCGACAGCTTGTTCGCCTGGATCTTGCGGGCGACGTTGCGCAGCGCAGTCTCGACCGAGGGCCAGTAATATTCCTGCGACGACGACAGTTTCAGACGATCCCTGATGCCCGCGATCTGCACGTCGGACAGCAGCGAATAGGCCTTCTGCGGCTGCGGCTTGGCGACGACCTTCGGTTTGGTCGGAACTTCGACGGCTGGGACCTCGGTCGCGGCGGGCGCCTCGTGCACGCTTGCTTTCGGCATGGGGAAATCGGAGGGCGTGGCGGCGGCGAAGGCCTGGCGCAGCGGCTCGGTCAGCATGGGCGCCTGCGCAAGCTTGTCGGCGGCCACCTGGATCGGCTCGATCGCGGCCGAAGCCAGCGCGAGCGTCGGAACCAGACGGTCGGCCTTGGCGGCGCGGTTGGTTGCGAGCGGCTTGGGCGGGGGCGTCTGGGCGATCATCTCGGCGCTGACGCTGGGCACGCTGTCGCGGCCGAGAATAGCGGTGGTGGCGGCACCGAGGACGAGGAAACAGGTCAGCGCGACGATGGTGATGGCTTTGGACAAACGTCTCTCCGCGTCCGACTTCAAGTCCACGTGATCACTGCCCGGAAACTGGGCGATAATTAAGGCTTAACCGTGCCATTGCGGCGGCAATCGCGCGGACTGCGGCGACATCGCCCGGAAAACCCAAGGAAATCAGGCCGCTGCCGCAAGATCATAGGCGTCCTGGATGTCGGCCACGATCTCCGAGGCTTCCCAGACCGCGCGCGGCTCGACCGATTGCAGCGTCACCGTCCAATTGCCGCCGCGGCGGGTCCGGGGGACGCTGACGATGTCGAAACGGACGTTGCGGCACAGCGGGTGGCGGGCCAGGGCATGGGCGACGCGAACGCGGATCTCGTCCAGCGATGCTGCCGTCTTGGTGTTGAGAAACTCGAAATCCATCGCCTGTCCCTCTCGATCCTGATTGGCGGCCTCGAGAGGGATTCTTGGCGGGTGATGGTTAATCCGCCGTTAAGTGAGGGACGGGGAGCATTGCTGGATTAACCGTGCTGCTTCTCCCTCTCCCCGTTCGATGTCCTTGGCGATATCGATCGCGCCGCGCGCCGGCAGATCGTCGGGATCGAGTCCCGCAGCGACGATCGACGGCTTCAGCATGTTGGTCTGAAGTCCCGTGAAGGCGGTGGTGAGCAGGACATCGTCCGCGCTGCTCTCGACCAGTATTCGCTTGTAACGATCATCCGCCATGCTTTCGCGCGTCGCGATGAATTTTGTGCCCAGATAGCCGAGATGATGGGGTAAATACTCCGGAATTCTACGGTATCGTTGTGGCCCCGGCACCACAGCGCGCAACGGAGTGCGCGTCGGCGATGCCCACCCGATTGCCGGCGAATCAGGGAATCACCTAGATCGCTGATGGGGCTGGGAAGCGGAGAGTGAAATGAGAGTCGCTTCCCTGGAAAGTGCAGTCGCCGCGGTCACGTTGATCACGGCTATCATCGTGGTGCTGTGGGAGATCAAAATCTTCTACGGTCTGTGAACTGGCAGGATGCCAAGCGTCCCTTCCGCGGCGGCGGAAGCCTGCCGTTCATTTGGTCCACGCGGCCGCAAGCCTCCGCATATTCGACACAGCGACCACACAACAGCTGTCATCGCCCGGCTTGCCGCCATCGCTAAAACTACGGCGGCCGAGCACCCTTGTGGCCCGGCGTAGCCTTGGCGGAGCCGGGACGGGGCGAATCTGCCCAGTACTCCAAGACGGCTGTGATTGAACTGATAGGGCGCGGCGTACCGGATGCCCCGCTTCCGCGGAGCATGACAGCGAGAATGACGCACGGACTTCGCGCCCCTCACCGCTTCTCGATCACCAGGCTTTGCATGGCGCGGCCGAAATAGCCCTGCTTGTCCGCAAGCCGCGACATCGCGAGGCCCGCGCCGTCAGGGCCGATCCAGGAGTCGCCGTCGAGCAGGATCCACTCGCCGACCGGCTGGCGCGCAAAGCTCACGGTGAGATCGGCATTGATATAGGTCCAGGCGCGGAAGTCGAGCGAGGAGGCGGTGCCGTTGGAGAAGTCGGCCGCGACCACGGCGCGCATGGCCTGCGAGATCGCCTCGCCCTCGATCAGCGGATGGTCGACGCGAAACCAGATCGCACCGGCACCGGTCTGGCCGAAGCGGCCGCGCGCGGCGCGCATCGAGACCGATCGCACGAACGGGCTAGTGGCGGCATGACCGTCCTCCACCAGCGAGTCCTCCGGAGACGGCAGCGTGAACGGCGGCTCTTTGACATCGTCCGGCAGCGCCTGTGCCTGGCGCCTGATCTTGAGCACGGTGGCGCCGACCACCTGCACGCCGTCGGCGTACAGCTTGATCTCGCAGAGCTGGATCTTGCGGCCCTCGCGCAGGACCTCGGTCGCGATCGTGAGCGGCGCGACCGGCACCGGACGCATCAGATCGATGGTGACGCGTGCAATGTCCATCGCGACTGGCGTCGGAATGCGTTCGGCCGCCCACGTCACCAGCGAGGCCGGCGCCGAGCCGTGCTGCATGCGCCGGTCCCAGGGACCGGCGGCATCCGGGCTGGTGACGACGCTGTTGCCGTCGACGCGGTAGATGGGTGACATCGTTTCAATCAGTCTCAGTTGACGTTCCCCGGACGCTGCGCAGCGCGTAGCGGTGCGCTGCTGATCCGGGGGTCCAAGCGTTACGACGATGGGTCCCGGCTCTGCGGAGCAAATGCTACGCATTGCACCGCGTCCGGGACACGATAACTACAACGGCGGATCGATTGCTTCGTCGTATTCCTTCTTGAAGCGCGCGATCAACTCGGCGGCGGGCACGATGCCCTCGATGCTGCCGATGCCCTGGCCGCTTCCCCAGATCTCCTTCCACGCCTTCGGCTTGGCGCGCTCGCCGGAGGCGTCGGTGCCGAAATTCATTCTGGAGGGATCGGAGGTCGGCAGGTTTTCCGGATCCATGCCGGCAGCGAGGATCGAGGGCTTCAGATAGTTGCCGTGCACGCCGGTGAAGAGGTTGGAATAGACGATGTCGTCGGCGCTCGAGCCCGCGATCATCTCCTTGTATTTCTCGACCGCATTGGCCTCCTTGGTCGCGATGAAGGCCGAACCGATATAGGCGAAGTCCGCGCCGAGAATGCGTGCGGCGCGGATCGCCTTGCCATTGCCGATCGCTCCTGACAGCGCGATCGGGCCGTCGAACCATTTACGCGTTTCGGCAACGAAAGCCAGCGGCGAGATGGTGCCGGCATGGCCGCCGGCCCCAGCCGCGACCAGGATCAGGCCGTCGGCGCCCTTCTCGATCGCCTTGTGCGCGAATTTCTGGTTGATCACGTCGTGGAAGACGATGCCGCCCCAGCCGTGCACGGCCTGGTTCAGCTCCTCGCGCGCCCCTAACGAGGAGATGATCATCGGCACCTTGTACTTGGCGCAGAGCTGCATGTCGTGATCGAGCCGGTTGTTCGACTTGTGCACGATCTGGTTGACGGCGAACGGCGCCGACGGCTTGTCGGGATGGGCGCGGTCATAGGCCGCGAGCTCTTCGGTGATCCGCGCCAGCCATTCGTCGAGCAGCTCCGGCGGCCGCGCATTCAGCGCCGGAAACGAGCCGACCACACCTGCCTTGCACTGCGCGATCACGAGATCGGGCACCGAGATGATGAAGAGCGGCGAGCCGATCACGGGGATCGACAGGCGCCCCTTGAACAAGGCAGGCATGGACATTGCGGAACGATCCTCTTCTGGCGGTCAATTGGGTTGGGAGCCATACCAACAAGGCAATCTTTCCACTGTCAAGTATTGCGTTTTGCCGCCGTAGCGGGTGCTGTTACTGCAATTCCAAGCAGCGGAATACTTACCCATCTGTCCCCTCCGTCATTGCGAGCGCAGCGAAGCAAATCCAGACTGTCTTAGCGGAGGTAGTCTGGATTGCTTCGTCGCAAGAGCTCCTCGCAATGCGAGGCGAGAGCTGCGGACGACAGCCCTACCCAATCAAATCCGGATTTATCAGCCGCTCGAACGAGAACATCTCGTCCCACTTCTCCTCAGTCAGCAATTTTCGCTCGACCACGACGATCTGGTGCAGGGACTTGCCGCTCTTGTAGCCCTCGCGCGCGATCTCGGCGCATTGCTTGTAGCCGAGCAGCGGCTTCAGCACCGTGACGATGCCGAGCGAGTTCAGCACCATGTTGCGGGTGTGCTCCTCGTTGGCGGTGATGCCGACGACGCAATTCTCGCGCAGGCTGTTGACCGCGCGCTCCATGGTGCGGATCGAGAAGAACAGCGCGAACGAGATCACCGGCTCCATCACGTTGAGCTGGAGCTGGCCCGCTGAGGCCGCAAGCGTCACCGTGGTGTCGAGGCCGATGACCAGGAAGCTGGTCTGGTTGACGACTTCGGGAATGACCGGATTGACCTTGCCGGGCATAATTGAGGAGCCCGGCTGAAGCTGGGGCAGGTTGATCTCGTTGAGGCCGGCGCGCGGGCCGGAGGCGAGCAGGCGGATGTCGTTGCAGATTTTCGTCAGCTTGCTCGCCGTGCGCTTCAGGACGCCGGACAATTGCACATAGGCGCCGGTGTCCGAGGTCGCCTCGACGAGGTCGCTGGCGAGAATGAACTCGACGCCGGTCAGCGCGCTGAGGTGCCGGACCGCGAGCTTAGGATAGCCGACGGCCGCGGTAACCGAGGTGCCGATCGCGGTGGCGCCGAGATTGATCTCGCGCAGCAGCGCGCGCGCTTCCGAAATGCGGTCGACCTCCTCGCCGATCGTGGTGCCCCATCCGCGGAATTCGGCCCCCAGCGACATCGGCACCGCGTCCTGCAGATGGGTGCGACCCATCTTCAGCACGCGGTCGAACTCGCGACCCTTGGCGAAGAAGGCCTCCTGGAGCTGTCGCAGCGCCGTCATGTAGCTCTCGAGCCGCAGGATCAATGCCAGCCGAAAGGCGGTGGGATAGGTGTCGTTGGTGGACTGGCCGTAATTGACGTGATCGTTGGGACTGACGTGCTGGTAGTCGCCCTTGGCAAAGCCGAGCGCTTCCAGCGCAAGGTTGGCGATAACCTCGTTGGCGTTCATGTTGGTGGAGGTGCCGGCGCCGCCCTGGATGAAGTCGGTGACGAACTGATCCATCATGTCGCCGGCGATGACGCGGTCGCAGCCGAGGATGATGGCATCCGCGACCTTGGCGTCGATCGCGCCGAGATCGCGATTAGCCATGGCGGCAGCCTTCTTGACGTAGCCAAGCGCCTTCACGAAGTAAGGCTCCTGGCTCATCGGAATGCCGGTGATGTGGAAGTTCTCCTTACCCCGGATGGTCTGGACACCGTAGTAGATGTCGTCGGCGATCTCACGCTGTCCGAGGAAGTCCTGCTCCGTCCGGCTCATGGGCGCTCCTTGTTGCTTGCGCGCTGGGCCATCACGTCAATTCTGGCACAACGCGCTGGTCACGAAAGTATCGGTGCGGCAGTCGTCCGGTTTGCGTTGCCTGCCCGGGATGAGAACCTTGGCCGAGCATTTCTCGGCGGAGTCGGCGTTGAGGCTCTTGCCTTCCTTGTAACCCTTGCCCTGGCAGAGCTGGTCGGCGGCCTGCTTGCAGTCGGGCGCGCCGTTCGACGAGACCGGGCAGACCACGCGCCCCGACACCATGGTCGAGGGCTTGGCCAGCCGCGACAGGTCGTTCATGGTCTCGCCGGGGCTTTTGATCGGCGGCAGAATCGAGGGCAGCTTGTCGAACAGCTTGCCCATTTCGTTGATCAGCCCGGGATTTTCCTCGCCCGCCGGCGGTGCCGATGGAGCGGGTGTCGACGGCGGCGCGGTCTGCTCCCGCAGACCGAGCGACGGCGGGGCGGATTGCGCCCACGCAGGCCCGCCGCCACCGAGCAGAAGCAGCAGCGCTGCTGGTATCAGCGTCCCGAGCCGCACGGCCGGATTGCCGGATCGAACCATCATGACGGCAACCGTAGCCGAAGCCGGCGCGGCGGCAAAGCCGCTGGCTTTAGATCAGTTTGATGGCGACCACGAAGCCGAGCACCAGCACCGCGGCGCCGATCGCGACCCACAGTCCGAGATGCTTCTCGATCCGAACCCGGACCCAGTCGCCATAGCGGTTGAGCAGGATCGCCACGACGAAAAAGCGTCCGCCGCGCGCGACGATCGAACACAGGATGAACAGAACAATGTTGTAGCCGGCAAAGCCCGAGGTGATCGTGACGAGCTTGTAGGGGATCGGCGTCAGCCCCTTGAGCAGGATAATGATCGCACCCCATTCCGCATAGGAGGCGCGGAAGGCGTCGACCTTGTCGCCGAGGCCATAGACCTGGATCAGCCATTGGCCGACCGAGTCGAACAGCAGCGCGCCGATGGCGTAGCCGACGATGCCGCCGACCACCGAGGTGATGGTACAGACGGTTGCATAGACCCAGGCGCGCTGCGGGCGCGCCAGTGACATCGGGATGAGCATCACATCGGGCGGGACCGGAAAGAAGGAGCTTTCTGCGAAAGCCACGGCTCCCATGATCCAGAGCGCGTAGGGCTTGTGGGCGGCGTCGATGCACCAGTCGTAGATACGTTTCAGCATGGCGCCGCGATGAAGCACCATGGGACGGATTTGTCCATGCCGAGATTGGGGCGAATTATGACGTTTCTAGTGGCGCTTGCGCGCGGCGCGGCCTTCGAGCGCGACAATTGGCCGCCGTGAGGCCATGCGCGGTGACGCGACTTTGGGCAGCTTCATCGGTTGCGACTTCGGCAGCTTCTCGGCGATGCCGAGCAAGTCTTCCCGCCGCGTCATTTCCCGCCAGACGTCCTCCGGACGTACTCCGGCCGAAGCCCACAGCACGGTGAGATTGTAGAGCAGGTCGGCGCTTTCACGGATCACGGCCTCGCTATCGCCATTGACCGCATCGATGACGACTTCGATGGCCTCTTCGGCCAGCTTCTTTGCCATTTTGGAGGGCCCACGCTGAAACAGCCGGGCCGTGCGCGATGTTGCCGGATCAAGATCCCTGGCCGCGAGCACAGCCAGATATAGCCGCTCAAGCGAATCACTCATGGTACTCAAAACTACGCTAAACAAATGGCGAGCGTGTTAACGCGCGGCAATAAAAGCAGAAAACAGGCCGGCGCGGCAAGCGCGACGGCCTGTTTTGGCCAACCTTCGGGTGCCGGAGCTAATAGCAGTTCTGGTAGTAACCCTGGCCGCAGAACTCGGACGGAGCCGTGCCGCCATAGCGCTGATACGGGAAGTTCGGGCCTGGACCATAATAGGGCCCGTAGGCAGGAGCCCTGTAATAGACGGGGCCGCCGTAATAGCCATAGCCCGGACCGTAGTCATAGGCGTAGGCGTCACGGGTTGCGGCGATGGCAAGACCGGTGCCGATAGCGGCGAAAGCCGCAGCAGCAGCCGCGCCACCGCCACCATGCCAGTGTCGGCCGCCCGCATATGAAGCGGTCGGGGCAATTGCGGTCACCGCCAGCACCGCGGCGGTGGCAAGAACGGCCTTTCGGCCCGCAAACCTGGAGAATCGCTCGAACATATCTTGGGCCCTCCTTTGGGACCTGGAATGGACGCCTGCGGACAGGCTCATGCCTCTCAAACCCGCAGTACCTAAGTTGGGTTCCCCAACCCCAACACAAGCTGAACGGGGTTGCGTAATCGTGACGCAACCGCCGCTCATCCGCCGTTCATGTTGGTGCGCGCACGCTCGTTGCGGGCCGGCGCTGCAAGCGTCTCGAAACCACAACAATGCGGGACCGGCGCAATCGATGTCAGGATTCAAGACGATCGCCCTTCACTGCCTGCGGGCCCTTGCAATCTCGTTCGCAGCATTGACTGCGCGCGAGGCCACGGGAGCCGAGAGCGGCACCCCCTCCACAGCGATCCACTTCACCTTCGACCGTCCCATTGATGCGAGCATGGCGCCGTTCTTCCTTGCGGCGAAGGACGGCAGGTTCGGCGCCGAGCGTCTCAACGTGTCCTTCAACAGTGCGAGCGGATCGCCGGAGGCGCTCGCACGCGTCGCCAAGGGCGACAGCGAGCTTGCGCTCGTCGACATCAACGAGCTGATCCGTTTCCGTGACAAGGACGACACGGCGCCGGTCAAGGCGGTGTTCGTGCTGTTCAACAGCGCACCCTACGCGATCGTCGCGCGCAAGAGCCGCGGCATCCACCTCCTGCCCGATCTCGACGGCAAGACCGTCGGCGTTGCCGACAGCGACCTGTCCATGCGGCTGTGGCCGGCGCTGGCGCAGCAGAACGGCATCAAGGCATCGCGCATCAAATTCCACAAGATCGGCGCGGCGGTACGCGAGCCGATCCTGTCCGCGGGACAGGTCGATGCCGTCGCCGGCTTCAACTATCTGTCGGCGGTGAATCTGCGCGACCGCGGCGTGCCTGGAGCCGATCTCGTCGTGCTGCGCTATGCGGACTACGGCTGCGAAGCCTATGGCTTTGCCGTGGTGGTCAATCCGGCCTTCGCCGCAGCAAAGCCGGACGCCGTGAAGGGCTTCGTCCGCGCTTTGATCGCGGGCATCAACGTCACCATCAGAGAGCCGGGGCGTGCGGCCGAGGAGGCCGCGAGCCGCATCGACGACGGAGACCGCAACCTGGAGCTGGAGCGCCTGCGCACCGTCCTCGCCGACAACGTCCTGACCGACGAGGTCAAGCGCAACGGCCTCGGCGGCGTCGAGCCGGCGCGCCTGGAGCGCTCGATCGACCAGATCGCGCAGGACTTCAAGTTCCGCAAACGGCCGGCGGCGGGCGACGTCTTCGACGACCAGTTCCTGCCGGGCGTGGCGGAGCGCCTGATCAATTGAGCAAAACTGCCAGCTTCCGCTATATCTCCCGCACGATCCCTGCTTAAAATACGGGCTCCGTCGTCCGTTCGAGTTCGTCGCCCGTATGTCCATGCTCCGTATCTACACCCGCGTACTCGAGCTGCTCGGCAAGGAGGCGCGGCTGGGCTGGCTGCTCGCGGTCGCCAATCTCCTGCTCGCGGGCTCGCAATTCGCCGAGCCTGTGCTGTTCGGCCGTATCGTCGACGTGCTCTCGGGCAAGACGGTGGCCGGGTCGAACTCGGCCTGGCCGTTCCTGACCGCCTGGGTCGCGTTCGGGCTCTTCACCATCGCGTGCAGCGCGCTCGTGGCCTTGCAGGCCGACCGGCTTTCACATCGCCAGCGTCAGGCGGTGCTGACCGACTATTTCGAGCACATCCTGCAACTGCCGCTGACCTTCCACTCCGGCACCCATTCGGGCCGGCTGATGAAGGTGATGCTCAACGGCACCGATGCGCTGTGGCGGTTGTGGGTCGGCTTTTTCCGCGAGCACTTTGCCGCGATCCTCTCGGTCGTGGTGCTGCTGCCGCTATCGCTGTACCTGAACTGGCGGCTCGCGATCCTGCTGTTCGTGCTCTGCATCGTCTTCACGGCGCTGACGACCTTCGTGGTGCGCAAGACCTTCGGCATGCAGATGGAGGTCGAGGAGCACTATAGCGAGCTCTCCGCGCGCGCCTCCGATGCGCTCGGCAATGTCGCGCTGGTGCAGAGCTTCGTCCGCGTCGAATCCGAGGTGAAGGGGCTGCGCTCCGTCGCCGACGAGCTGCTGGCGGCGCAGATGCCGGTGCTGTCCTGGTGGGCGGTCGTCACCATCATCACGCGCGCCTCCACCACTATCACAGTGCTCGCGATCTTCACGCTCGGCATCGCCCTGCACGATCAGGGGCTGACCTCGGTCGGCGAGATCGTGATGTTCGTGAGCTTTGCGACGATGCTGATCCAGAAGCTCGAGCAGGTCGTGAGCTTCATCAACAGCGTGTTCATGGAAGCGCCGCGCCTGCGCGAGTTCTTTGGCGTGCTCGATGCCGTGCCGGCCGTCCACGATCGGCCCGACGCGATCGATGCCGGCAGGCTCTCCGGCCTCGTCGAGTTCCACGACGTCACGTTCTCCTATGACGGCAAGCGGCCGGCGATCGAGGACCTCACCTTCACCGCGCTGCCCGGCGAGACCATCGCGCTGGTCGGGCCGACCGGCGCCGGCAAATCCACCGCGATCGCGCTCTTGCACCGCGCCTTCGATCCGCAATCCGGCTTCATCAAGATCGACGGCATGGACGTCCGCGGCGTGACATTGACCTCGCTGCGACGAAACATCGGCGTCGTGTTCCAGGAAGCGCTGCTGTTCAACCGTTCGATCGAGGAGAACTTACGCGTCGGCAAGCCGGATGCGACCGAGGCAGAGATGCGCACGGCGGCCGAGCGCGCCCAGGCGCTCGACTTTATCGAGCGCAGCGGCGGCTTCACGACCAATGCCGGCGAGCGCGGCCGCATGCTCTCCGGCGGCGAGCGCCAGCGCCTCTCGATTGCCCGCGCGCTTCTCAAGGACCCGCCGATCCTGATCCTGGACGAAGCCACCAGCGCGCTGGACGCCGTCACCGAGGTCAAGGTGAATGCCGCTCTCGACGAAGTGATGAAGGGCCGCACCACTTTCGTGATCGCCCATCGTCTCTCCACCATCCGTAGCGCCACGCGGATCCTGGTGTTCGAGAATGGACGCGTGATCGAAACCGGAACTTTCGATGAACTCGTGACCAAAGGCGGCCATTTTGCCGAGATGGCCAAGGCCCAGTTCATGGTCCATGAGAACGCACGGGCCAGCGTGACGGCGGCCGAGGCTGCCGCGACGGCGGCCAAATCCCCTTAGCAAGTCCCCACAGCACCGTCGAAATTCGGCCTATTTCATTGCGGAATACCGCGCCGATCCCCCTATTCTCGACGCACCAGCCGGTATAGGTTTGCGACGCCGCAAGCGGCGGCGCCGGATTTCAGAACCGACGATCAGATCACGAGAGCCGACCGTATCAGGCGGATCTCCAAGGACCGGAATCGGATAGTGCACGCCCTTCGCCCGCTGCTTCGCAAATCCCTGTTCAACCTGCTCGCTGCGACGCTCGCATGTGCCGCGTTGCTCGCGCCGCGCGCGGCGAGCGCCGAAGCGCTGCTGCTGATCGAGGCCGACAGCGGCAAGGTGCTACAGGCCGATAACGCGACCATCCCCTGGTACCCGGCCTCCGTCACCAAGATCATGACCGCCTATGTCACGCTGAAGGCGGTCAAGGACGGCAGGCTGACGCTCGACACGCTGCTCACGGTATCGCCGACCGCGGCCTCGCAATCGCCCTCGAAGATGGGATTCCGCCCGGGAACGCAGGTCACCGTCGACAACGCGCTGAAGATGATGATGGTCAAGTCGGCGAACGATATGGCCGTGGTGCTCGCCGAAGGCGTCGGCGGCTCGATCGACGGCTTCTCCGCGATGATGAACGACACCGCGAAGAAGCTCGGGATGACGCAGACGAGCTACGTCAATCCGAACGGCCTGCCCGCCGACGGCCAGATCACCTCGGCGCGCGACCTCGGCATTTTGGCGCGCTCGTTCCTGCGCGAGCTGCCGGAATACGAATACTTCGTGCACATCCCGGCGATCCGCTTCGGCAAGCGCGTCACCGGCAATTTCAACAAGCTGATCGGCCGCTATCCCGGCGCCGACGGGTTCAAGACCGGCTTCATCTGCGCCTCCGGCTACAACCTCGTCGCCTCGGCCACGCGCAACGGCCGCCGGCTGATCGCGGTGGTCCTGGGTGCCAATTCCGGCACCGCGCGCGCGGTGAAGGCGGCGCAGCTGCTCGAGCGTGGCTTCGGCCAGGACAATCTCACCTGGCTGCGCCCCTCGCTCGGCACCGTCGAAAATCTCCTGCCGGTCGACGCCACTCCGCCGAATCTGCGCGACGAGATGTGCGGGCCCAACCGCAAGCGGCCGGCCACCGACGACGACGATGCGCTGATCGCGGCCAATGGCGGCGCGACCGGATCGGCCTCCGCCACCGGCGGCGAGGCCCAGGTCACCTTCTTCACGGCGGGCCTGCAGCCGCCGCTGATGAAGGCTTCCGAGCTGATGGCCTCGGCCCCCGCGGCGGTCGAACCCGTGCTGGTCTATACCGGCCCGACCCGCACCGGCACCGCGCTGATCGCGGCCGTCGCCGCCGACGCCGACCAGCAGGCCGCATCAAAGCCGCGTGGCAAGAAGTCGCGCGTCGCCAAGAAGCCCGACGCGGCTGACAAGCCCACGGACAAGCCCAACGACACTAAGACGGCGGCGGCGAAGCCTGCCGCCTCCAAGCCTGCCGCCTCCAAGCCTGACGCCAAGAGCGACACAAAGACCACAGCCAAGCCGGCCGGTGCCAAGCATGCTGCGGCCAAGCCCGATGCGGCCAAATCTGCCGAGAAGCCTGCGGCAAGCGGCGATCAGGCGGCAAAGCCTGCCAAGCCCAAGGCCGCGACCAAGCCCGCCGCCGCCAAGCCGGCGAACAACAGTTAGCGCCCCTCGGGATAAACCGCAGCCCGCGCTTCGCACCTGCGGCAGCGTGCTTTGCGACGATTCCAGTAGCTACGCCCCGACCTTTGCCCTAAGCCACGACGACTTGCCACCCGTTCCGGCAAGCTGGATACTGGCGGCAATGAGGCAAGCCCGAGAACAACGGGCCCTGGTCAATGAGGGGAGTCTTCCATGGAGCGCATCTGGCTCAAGCAGTACCCGCCCGGCGTGCCCGCCGATATCGAGCCGACGCAATACGCATCGCTGGTCGACCTGCTGGAGGAGAGCTTCACCAAGTTCGCCGACCGCAAGGCGTTCATCTGCATGGACAAGTCGATCAGCTATCGCGACCTCGACCAGATGTCGGTCGCCCTCGCCGCCTACCTGCAGGGCCGCGGGCTCCAGCGCGGCGCCCGCGTCGCGATCATGATGCCGAACGTGCTGCAATATCCGGTCGCGACCGCCGCCGTGCTGCGCGCCGGATTTGCGGTCGTGAACGTCAACCCGCTTTACACCCCGCGCGAGCTCGAGCACCAGCTCAAGGATTCCGGCGCCGAAGCCATCATCGTGCTGGAGAACTTTGCCCATACCGTCGAGCAGGTGATCGCCAAGACGCAGGTGAAGCACGTCATCGTCGCCAGCATGGGCGACCTGCTCGGCTTCAAAGGCGTGATCGTCAATCTCGTCGTCCGCCGCGTGAAGAAGATGGTGCCAGCCTGGTCGCTGCCGGGCGCGGTGTCGTTCAACGACGCGCTGTCGGCCGGCCGCGGCATGACCTTCAACAAGCCGAAACTGTCGCCGGGCGACGTCGCCTTCCTGCAATATACCGGCGGCACCACCGGCGTCTCCAAGGGCGCCACGCTGCTCCATCGCAACATCGTCGCCAACGTCCTGCAGAACGACGCCTGGCTCCAGCCGGCGCTCGCCGCGCCGCCGCATGTCGACCAGCTCATGATCGTCTGCGCGCTGCCGCTCTATCACATTTTCGCGCTGACGGCCTGCTACCTGCTGGCGGTGCGCGCCGGCGGCTGCAATCTCCTGATCCCAAACCCGCGCGACATTGCCGGCTTCATCAAGGAGCTGGCGAAATACCAGGTCAACAGCTTCCCGGCCGTGAACACGCTCTACAACGGGTTGATGCACCATCCCGATTTCAAGAAGCTCGACTTCTCCAAGCTGAAGATCTCCAACGGCGGCGGCATGGCGGTGCAGCGCGCCGTGGCCGATCAGTGGAAGGCGATCACCGGCTGCTTCATTGCCGAAGGTTACGGCCTGTCGGAGACCTCGCCGACGCTGACCTGCAATCCGGCGACGGCAACGGAGTTCACGGGTACGATCGGCATCCCCGTGCCTTCGACCTGGATCTCGATCCGCGACGACGACGGCAACGAAGTCCCGCTCGGCCAGCCCGGCGAGATCTGCGCCAAGGGCCCGCAGGTCATGTCCGGCTACTGGAACAGGCCGGAAGAGACCGCCAAGGTGATGACCGCTGACGGATATTTCCGCACCGGCGACATCGGCATCATGGACGAGAAGGGCTACACCAAGATCGTCGACCGCAAGAAGGACATGATCCTGGTCTCCGGCTTCAACGTCTATCCCAACGAGATCGAGGAAGTGATCGCGAGCCATCCGGGCGTGCTCGAATGCGCCGTGATCGGCATCCCCGATTCCAAGTCGGGCGAAGCGGTGAAGGCGTTCGTGGTGAAGAAGGACCCGAACCTCACCGCAGAAGCCGTGATCAAGTTCTGTCACGAGCAGCTCACCGGCTACAAGGTGCCCAAGCACATCGAATTCCGCAACGACCTGCCGAAGACCAATGTCGGCAAGATCCTGCGCCGCCAGCTCCGCGACGAGAAGAATGCGGAAGCGGCGTAAGGCGACGCTTCCGGTCGATGACTGAGGTCGGCGACATCGAGCCATCAGACATTCTCGCCTTCTGGCGCGAGGCCGGCCGCGAGCGCTGGTACAAGCGCAACGACGCCTTCGATGCGGAAGTCAGGCGCCGCTTTCTCGCTGTATGGCAGAAGGCGGTCGCCGGTGAGCTCGGATCATGGGAGACGACGGATGAGGGCACGCTCGCGCTCGTCATCGTGCTCGATCAGTTCCCCCGCAACATGTTCCGCGGCACGCCACAAACCTTTGCCAGTGACGCGCAGGCGCGCGAGGTCGCCCGTCGCGCCATCGATCGGGGCGTCGACCGTAGGGTCGATCCCATGCTGCTCGAATTCCTCTACCTGCCCTTCATGCATTCCGAGCACCTGGCTGACCAGCTGCACTGCGTCGCGCTGTTTCAAAACACCGACAATGCCGAGAACCTGAAATACGCTCGCGAGCACGCCGACATCATCCGGCGGTTCGGCCGCTTCCCCCACCGCAACCGCCTCCTCGGTCGCGACACGACGGAGGAAGAGCAGGCCTTCCTCGATCATGGCGGATTTTCCGGCTGATGACATCATGGTGAACGGCCGCCGTCCTCGCCGCTTCCGCCGCCGGCAATATTGTGCAGGCCCGCCGCCCGGTCTAAAAAGCGGGACCGATTTTCAGGGAGACTGACGATGGCGATCCAGACTGGCGACAAGCTGCCCGAGGCGAAATTCCGCGTGATGACGGCGGACGGCCCGCAGGTGAAGACCACCGACGATATCTTCAAGGGCAAGAAGGTGGCGCTGTTCGCGGTGCCCGGCGCCTATACCGGCACCTGCCACAAGATGCATCTGCCGAGCATCTTCCTCAATGCTTACGCCATCAAGGACAAAGGCGTCGACACCATTGCCATCGTCTCGGTCAACGACGCCTTCGTCATGAACGCCTGGAAGCGCGACACCGACCAGCGCGACGAGGCCGTCTTCCTCGCCGACGGCAATGCCGACTTCACCAAGGCGATCGGCATGGAGCTGGACGCCTCCGCCAACGGCCTCGGCATCCGCTCCAAGCGCTATTCGATGCTGGTCGAGGACGGCGTGGTGAAGAAGCTGAACCTCGAGGCGATGCCCGGTAAGGTCGAGGTCTCCGGCGGGGATACGCTGCTCGGGCAGCTGTGAACTTTACGCGCAGTTGCTTCCAAGGATTACGTCATGCCCGGGCTTGTCCCGGGCATCCACGTTCTTGGCCATATGCGGAAAGACGTGGATGGCCGGGTCAAGCCCGGCCATGACGAGTGGAGAGAGCGAGCGTCCTCTCTACTCCCGCACCCGCTGCTGCAAACGTGCCATCGCAATCCCATCGCGCGCCAGCTGATCGGCGCGCTCGTTCTCGGGGTGACCGGCGTGGCCCCTGACCCAGTGCCAGCGGACCTCGTGCTGCTTCAGCGCGGCGTCGAGGCGCTGCCATAGCTCGACATTCTTCACCGGCTTCTTGTCGGCGGTGCGCCAGCCGTTGCGCTTCCAGCCGAAGATCCAACCCGTGATGCCCTGCCGCACATACTGGCTATCGGTGTAGAGATCGACCGTGCACGGCTTCTTCAGCGCCTCGAGCGCGGAGATCGCCGCCATCAATTCCATCTGGTTGTTGGTGGTGTGCGGCTGGCCGCCGTTCAGCTCCTTTTCCTTGTCGCCGAACCTCAGGATCGCGCCCCAGCCGCCCGGCCCTGGATTTCCCGAGCAGGCGCCGTCGGTATAGATCGTGACGTTGGGAAGCTCGCTCACGCCACCAGCCCCGACGGCATAAGCCCATAGTCGCGCGCGCTCGTCACGCTCTGGTGGAAGCGCAGCTTGCGGACATACTCGAGGGGATCCTTCGGCTTGACCAGCGCACCTGGCGGCACGTTGAGCCAGTCGACCAGCCGCGTCAGCAGGAAGCGGATCGCAGCGCCGCGCGCCAAGAGCGGCAGCGCGGTCTCTTCCGCGTCTGTGAGCTTGCGCACGCGGCCATAGGCGTTGAGGAAGGCGCGCGCCTTGGTGACGTTGAAGGAATGATCCGGCTCGAAGCACCAGGCATTGAGGCAGATCGCGACGTCATAGGCCAGCATGTCGTTGCAGGCGAAAGTGAAGTCGATGATCCCTGACAGCTTGTCGCCGAGGAAGAAGACGTTGTCGTTGAAGAGATCGGCGTGGATCACGCCCTGCGGCAGATCGGTGGGCCAGACCCCGCTCGAGAGATAATCGAGCTCGGCGGCGAGAAACGCACGCAGGCCGGGCTGCACCTCATCGGCGCGGTTCGCCGCCGCGTCGAACAGGGGACGCCAGCCCGCGACCGAGAGCGCATTGGCGCGCTTGATCGCAAAATTGGCGCCGGCCAGATGCATCCGCGCCAGCCCCTCGCCGACGCCGGCGCAATGGGCCGCGTTCGGCTTGCGCGGCCAGACCCCTTCGAGAAAGGTGATGATCGCGGCGGGGCGGCCCGACAGCTCGCGCAGCGCCTCGCCGTCGTGTCCCTTCACCGGCAGCGGGCAATTGACGCCGTGCTCGGCGAGATGCGTCATCAGCGCAAGGAAGAACGGCAGATCGTTCTTCGCCACGCGCTTCTCATAGAGCGTGAGGATGAACGATCCCTGGCTGGTGTGCAGCAGGAAGTTGGAGTTTTCGACGCCCTCGGCGATGCCCTTGTAGGAGAGCAGTTCGCCGAGATCGTATTGCTTCAGGAAATCCGCAAGCTCGTCGGCGGCGACGTCGGTGTAGACCGCCATAAAGGTCTACTCGGCGGCAGCTTCGGGGCGCACCTGACGCGGCAGCGGGAAGAACTCGTTCTCTTCCGCGGCCGAGACCGTCTCCACATGCAGCGTGTAGCGCTCGGCGAAGGCGTCCATGATCTCCTCGACGATCACTTCCGGCGCGGAGGCGCCCGCGGTGATGCCAAGGCTGGTGATGTTGCCGAACTTGCTCCAGTCGATGTCGGTGGCGCGCTGCGCCAGCACCGCGATCTTGCAGCCCTCGCGCTCGGCAACCTCGCGCAGGCGCTGCGAGTTCGACGAGTTCGGCGCACCGACCACAATCAGGGCGTCCACCACCGGCGCCACCTTCTTCACCGCGAGCTGGCGGTTGGTGGTGGCGTAGCAGATGTCTTCCTTGTGCGGCCCGTTGATGTTCGGGAAGCGCTCCTTGAGCAGCGCCACGATCTCCGCGGTGTCGTCGATCGATAGCGTGGTCTGGGTCACGAAGGCGAGATTGTTGGGGTCCTTCGGCGTGATGGTCTTGGCGTCCTCGGCGGTCTCGATCAGAGTCACGGCGCCGGGCGGAAGCTGGCCGAGCGTGCCGACCACCTCGGGATGGTGGGAATGGCCGATCAGGAAGATCTCGCGGCCGCGCTTGAAATGGATCGCAGCCTCGCGGTGCACCTTGGTCACCAGCGGGCAGGTCGCATCCAGCGAGAACAGATTGCGGGACTGGGCGTCGGCCGGAACCGACTTCGGCACGCCGTGCGCCGAGAACACCACCGGGGCGGTGGTATTTTCCGGGATTTCCGCCAGTTCCTCGACGAAGATGGCGCCCTTCTTCTTCAACCCATCGACGACGTACTTGTTGTGCACAATCTCGTGGCGAACATAGACGGGGGCGCCGTACTTATCGAGCGCCCGTTCCACGGTGTCGATCGCCCGGACCACCCCGGCACAGAAGCCGCGAGGAGAACAAAGCACGATCTTGAGGTCTGGTTTGGCTGACATTGCGCGATCTCGGGACCGAATCACCCGTTCGCCTTCTGGCGGGGGGCGGTCGATGGATGGGAATTGGGCTTAAAACTGTCGGCTTGAACCTTACAGCGGTTCAAAGGGAATTGGGCCCCCTTTCGGGCGGTGTCAAGGCACTATCTATAGCAGAACCATTGCATGGCTAGCCCCTCAGGGCTTATATAGCGCGAATTCCCTGTCATCGCTGATGACCACCGGTTTCGCCTCCAGAGGGGTGGGCGAAGCACAAAGGAGATTTGCCATGAGCAACGCACCTCTGATGCCCAAGGCGACCGCCGTCTGGCTGCTCGACAACACCGCGCTGACCTTCGACCAGGTCGCCGATTTCACCAAGATGCATCCCCTCGAGGTGCGCGCCATCGCCGATGGCGACGCGGCCCAGGGCATCAAGGGCATGGATCCCCTCTCCAACGGCCAGCTGACCCGCGAGGAGATCGAGAAGGGCGAGAAGAACCCGGATTACCGGCTCCGCCTCCAGGAGAGCAAGGTGGTGCTGCCGCCCCAGCCCAAGCGCAAGGGCCCGCGCTACACCCCGGTCTCGCGCCGCCATGAGCGTCCGAGCGCCATCCTCTGGCTGCTGCGCAACCATCCGGAACTCAAGGACGCCCAGATCATGCGCCTGGTCGGCACCACCAAGAGCACGATCGCGAGCGTGCGCGACCGTACCCACTGGAACACGTCGTCCCTGACCCCGATCGATCCCGTCACCCTCGGCCTGTGCTCGCAGATCGAACTCGATTTCGAGGTGCAACGCGCCGCCAAGGAAAAGCCGATCGACGCAACCTATGGCGGCGCGACCCTGCTGCCGGCCTCCGAGACCACCCGCAAGGACGAGTACGAGCCCGCGGAGAAGTCCAGCGACGATCTCAATGTCGACGCCGTGTTCGCCAAGCTGAAGACGCTCGGCGGCAAGAAGCAGGAGGAAGAGGAGTAACTCTCCTCTGTCGGTTCGCTTTCGAATCCGGTTCGAACGCGGCGGGCCGACCCGCCGCGTTTTTATTTGGGCTTGTGATCTAGATCGCGCCCATTGTCGGCGCGGGAGTCGTATGTGCGGCTCGCCGAACGGCAAATCACCCCAGCTCGATTGTGTCGTTGATCTCGTGGACGAGTCCGACGTTGTCGATCGTCAGCACCATCTTCGCGTTGAGTTTCTCGTGGCCCTTGATCCGGCCCGCCGCGATCGCGTCGCGCACGGCCTTCTCGATCTCGCGCTGCGAGGTGACGCCGACTTGCTTCAGGAATTTACGCAGGCTGGTGTTGAACTGGTCTTCGTTCATGACGGCCTCCGTAGGCTGGGGCGGCTCACGGCCGCTCGGGATGGTTCAGCATGTATTCGCCGAGATCGCGCTGGCGGCGGTCGGCGCGGGCGATGGTGGCATTGCGCTGGACGTCGCGGTCCTTGCGGCAGGCCACGTATTCCGGCGAGCCTTGCGCATAGCCCCGGCTCTGGCAGACCGCGTCATCATCGTCGCCGCCCACCGCCACCGGCGTCTGGTAGCGCGCCGAGCAGGCGGAGAGAGCGATGGCGAGAGCTAAGGCGGTCAGCAGGCGTGGCGCGGCGGCGAGTGGCATACGAGATCCCCTATCGGCCGGCCCTGTTTAGCGCGGAATGCGGAGATTGTAAGTCGGCAACACCGTCATTCCGGGATGGTGCGTAAGCACCAGACCCGGAATCTCGAGATCCCGGGTTCGGTTCTGCGAACCGCCCCGGGATGACGCTTCGCCTCACACTCGTCCCTTCAGCGCCTCCCCGATCTCGTCGAGCGCCTTGGGATCTTCGATAGTCGCCGGCATGGTCCAGGGTTCGCCATCGGCGATCTTCTTGATGGTGCCGCGCAGGATCTTTCCGGAGCGCGTCTTGGGCAGGCGGCCGACGGTGATGGCGAGCTTGAAGGCGGCGACCGGGCCGAGCTTGTCGCGGACCAGTGCGACGATCTCCTTCTCGATCTCGGCAGGCGGGCGCTTCACGCCGGCCTTGAGCACCAGGAAGCCGCAGGGCACCTCGCCCTTGATCGCGTCCTTGACGCCGAGCACGGCGCATTCGGCGACGTCGGGATGCGAGGCCAAAATCTCCTCCATGCCGCCGGTGGAGAGCCGATGGCCGGCGACGTTGATGATGTCGTCGGTGCGGCCCATGACGAAGACATAGCCGTCCTCGTCCTTGTAGCCGGCATCAGAGGTCTTGTAGTAGCCCGGGAATTCGCTGAGGTAGGCCTCCTTGAAGCGCGCGTCCTGATTCCACAGCGTCGGCAGGCAGCCCGGCGGCATCGGCAGCTTGATGACGATCGAGCCCATGGTGTTGGGGCCGACCGGCTTTGCCGCTTCATCGACGACATCGACCTGATAGCCCGGCATCGGCACCGTCGGCGAGCCGTGCTTCACCGGCAGCATGCCGAGGCCGACCGGATTGCCGGCGATGCACCAGCCGGTTTCGGTCTGCCACCAATGGTCGATCACCGGCACCTTCTGCTGCTGCTCCGCCCATTCCACCGTCGGTGGATCGGCACGCTCGCCGGCCAGGAACAGCGTGCGGAATTTGGAGAGATCGTACTGCCGGATGAACTTTCCTTCCGGATCCTCTTTCCGGATCGCGCGGAACGCGGTCGGCGCGGTGAAGAAGGCCACGGCCTGGTGCTCGGAGATCACGCGCCAGAACGCGCCGGCATCGGGCGTGCCGACCGGCTTGCCCTCGTACATGATCGAGGTCGCGCCGTGCAGCAGTGGGCCGTAGACGATGTAGCTGTGGCCGACCACCCAACCGATATCGGAGCCGCACCACCAGACCTCGCCCGGCTTGACGCCATAGAGGTTGAACATCGACCATTTCACCGCGACGAGATGCCCGCCATTGTCGCGCACGACGCCCTTCGGCACGCCGGTCGTGCCCGAGGTATAGAGGATGTAGAGCGGATCGGTGGCGGCGACAGGCACGCAAGCCGCCTTCTTGCCGTCGTTCAGCGCCTTGCGGCGCAGGCTCGCCCAGTCGTAGTCGCGGCTTGGCGTCATCTCGCAAGTCAGCTGCGGACGTTGCAGCACGATGCAGGCTTTCGGCTTGCTGCCGGCGAGCCTGATCGCCTCGTCGAGCAGCGGCTTGTACTGCACGATGCGGCCGGGCTCGATGCCGCAGCTGGCGGAGAGGATCAGCTTCGGCTGCGCATCGTCGATCCGTGTGGCGAGCTCTTTCGCGGCAAAGCCGCCGAACACCACCGAGTGTACCGCGCCGAGCCGCGCGCAGGCGAGCATCGCGACCACCGCCTCCGGCACCATCGGCATGTAGAGAATGACACGATCGCCCTTAGCGACGCCAAAATCCTGCATAATGGCAGCGAGCGCCTGGACCTCGTTCAGCAGTTCGGCGTAGGTGAGTTTGGTGACCGAATTGGTCAACGGCGAATCATGGATCAGCGCGACCTGGTCGGCGCGGCCGCGTTCGACATGGCGGTCGAGCGCGTTGTAGCAGGTGTTGACGACGCCGCCGACAAACCAGCGGCCGTAGGTCCCTTGCGAGGGATCAAAAATCTTCGTCGGAGGCTCGATCCAGTCGATCTCCTTCCCCGCCTCGGCCCAGAAGCCTTCGGGATCGGCCAGCGAGCGCGCATGAACCTCATGATAACGACTTTTGCCGTCGACGTTTTCTTGGACGTTCATTCCCGCGCTCCCGTGCCTTTATTCGCCTGGCCCTGACCCTTGTGGCAGGACAGGCGCCCCGCCATGACCAGGATCAATTGCCGGCCTTGTTGTGGGCTTATTTTCGCGGGAACGGGCCGCGGTTCAAGCTGAAAAGGATGGGCCTTTCGACGGAGGCACGCTGCCGGCCGCATCGGCGGAGCGCTCCCTCGCCCCGTTCTTACGGGGCCGCGACGAGCTTCGCTCGCGCTGAGAGGGCTGGGGTGAGGGGCTGCATCGGCAAACACGGTGAGAGATGAGCTTGCGGAGGCCCCCCTCACCCGGAATTTGCTCTCGCAAATTCCGGCCTCTCCCCGCGTCCGCCTTCGCTGAAGCTTCGGCGGACAAGCGCGGGGAGAGGCGAAGGAACGACTATCCCTCCATCGCATTCAGCCGCTGCAAGCGGTCCTGCATGACCTTTTTCAGGTCATAGCCGGGGCGACGGAAACTCGCATCGCGCGTGACGAGGAAATCGCGCTGGGACTTGCGCAGATCATCCGCCGAGCGTTTGCTCGCGGATTTCAGCACACGCTCATAAGCCTCGGCGATCTGGCGGTCGAGCACTCCGAGCTGCGGATCGGCGCAGATCACCTTCTCGACCTCGCGCTTCGCGGTGACGCAATCGAAGGACGGACCGCTATCGTCGGCCGAGCGCGCATGCATCAGGCCCGGGGACGCCGCGCCGAACCTGGCGATCTCGGCGATCATGCTACGGCGGCCGTTCGCTGCATTCTCGTTGCCGGGGTCGAGCTTGAGCGCCGTCTCATAATCGGCCAGCGCCTTCTTACGCTCCCCCATCTTCTTGTAGAGCACCGCGCGGTTGTTGTAGGTCTTTGCGAAATTCGGATCGAGCTTCAGCGCAGTCTCGTAGTCGCTCAGCGCTGCCCCGAGCTCGCCCTTGAACTGGTAGGAATCGCCGCGGTTGGTCAGGAAGTTGGCGCGCTGCTCCCGCAGGATCGCCTGGTCGTAATCGGCAATCGCCTTGTCGTACTCGCCCATCGCGGCATAGGTCAGGCCGCGGTTGTCGTAATACTCCGGCACCTTCGGATCGAGCCTGATCGCCTCGCCGTCATCGGCGACCGCCTTGTCGAGTTGACCGAGCTTCTTATAGGCCGCACCGCGATTGGTGTAGGTGCGCGCGCGGTTGGGATCGAGCCGCAGCGCCTCGTCGAAATTCCTGATCGCCTTCTCGTTGTCGCCGCTGAGATAATAGGCCACGCCGCGGTCGGACCAGGCCTGCGCATCATCCGGCTTCAGCTTGATCGCCTGGTCGTAATCGGCGAGCGCGCGGTCGAGCCGGCGCTGATTGGTGTAGACGACGCCGCGCAACTCGTAAGCTTCCGCATCCTTAGGATCGAGCTCGATCGCCTTGGTCAGATCCGCCGCGGCGCGATTGAGGTCGCCGCCGGCCTCGCGCAGGAGGTCGCCGCGCACGCGCCAGGCCTTTGCGTTCTTGCCGTCGAGCGCGATGGCGCGGTCCAGATCCCGCAGCGCCTGTGACTGGCCTCCGAGGGTTCGCGAATTGGCTTCGGCGCGGACGACGAGGGCTGCGCTACGATCGGCGCTCGGATTCGCGGTCTGGTCGATGATGGCGCTGCACGCCGGGATCAACTCGGCCGGGTCAGCCTTGCTGCCCAGCACGCACTCGGCGTTCGCCGAAGCCGGGGCCGCGAGAACGAGACTCATTGCAGCCCCAAGGAAGAGGGCGCGAAGCGAGATTTTGGCAGGCGAAAGCGCTTGCGCGGAGGCTTGAGTGCCGCACATGACATAGGGCTCCGTGACGTCGGGTTCTCACCATTGTCGCGGCTGGCAAGGGATGAGTTCAAATTGCCCTGTGGCGGGCGGTGCCTGCACTCCCTCGCCCCGCTTGCGGGGAGAGGGTGGGGTGAGGGGGAGTCTCGGCGGGGACGGCGAGAGTTGGGCTCGCGGAAAGTCCCCCTCACCCGGAATTTGCTGACGCAAATTCCGGCCTCTCCCCGCGCGCGGGGAGAGGCGAAGAGCTCAATACCCATCCACCCCGTTCAGCCGCTGCAAGCGCTCCTGCATCGCCTTCTTCAGGTCGTACCCCGGCCGGCCGAAATCGGCGTTGCGGCGCGCGATGAACTCGTCCTGCTCGCGCTGGAGCGCCTTCACTTCAGCCGCATTGCGCGCCTCCCGGATCGCACGGGCATTGGAGGCAAAAACCTCACGATCGAGATCGGCGAGCTCGCGATTGCCGCAGATCGCCCTTTCCACCGCGCGACGCGCTCGCGCGCAATTGAAGCTGGGCTTGCCGGCGACCGCCATCTGCGCGCCTATCCGCTCGATCTCGCGCGCCATGGCCTTGTGATTGGCCTTGGCCTTCGCGTGGTTGGGATCGATTCTGAGCGCGGCACCGAAATCCTGCACTGCCTTGGGCTTGTCGCCCTTCTTCAGCCAGAGCTCGCCGCGCGCATTGAAGATATCCGCAAGGCCCGGATCGAGCAAAAGCGCACGACTGTCGTCGGCGATGGCACGATCGACCTGATCGTGCCGCGCATAGAGTGCGGCGCGCGCGATCAGTGCCTTGACCAGGTCGCCCTTCGCCGTCTTCTCATTGTCGATCACGGCGGCGCAGGCAGTGGCTGCCTTGTCCATGTCGTCGGCCGCGGCCGCCGCGAGGCAGGGAGCGACATCGACCTGCGTCACGGCCACCGGCTCGCCGCCGGTCGCAGCATCGGCCGGGGACAGCGAAAGTGCGTAGAGCAGCCCGGCGCCGAACAGGTGAATAAGAAAACGCATGCTCGTTGCAGTCGGAGGTCTTGTCTTGAGGTCTTGCGTTGGGGCCGTACTATCCATCATACGGTCAGATTGGTGCTAGCTTGTGGCGCGGCTCAGACCGGCTTTGGGGATCGTCGTGTCGACATTCGAATGGATCATCGCGCTGCTGCTCGGCGCTGTTGCCTTATCGGCGCTGGCGCGGCGGATCAAGGTCCCCTACCCAACCTTTCTCGCCATCGGCGGCGCGCTGATCGCCTTCGTGCCGTCGAGCCCGTCCTGGACGCTGGAGCCGGACCTGGCCTTGGCGCTTTTTGTCGCACCGGTCCTGCTCGATGCCGCCTTCGACACCTCGCTGCGGGACCTGCGCAACAACTGGGTTCCGGTCTCAACCCTGGTCGTCGCCGCGGTCGGCCTGACCACGGCCGGCGTGGCCTATGTCGCGCACCGGCTGATGCCTGACATGCCCTGGGCCGCCGCGGTCGCGCTCGGCGCCATCGTGGCGCCGCCGGACGCGGCCGCTGCGGTTGCGATCCTGAGCCAGGTGAAGCTGCCCCATCGCATGGTCAAGGTCCTGGAAGGCGAGAGCCTGCTCAACGACGCCAGCGCGCTTCTGATCTATCGCATCGCCGTCGGCGCGGTCGCCACCGAGCATCTGACATGGAGCCAGGTCGCGCCGACCATGGCGCTGGCGCTGGTCGGCAGCGTCATCGCAGGTCTCGCCGCAGGCCGCATCATTCCGCTGTTCATGGAGCGCGTGACGGAGGCGCCGAGCGCCATCATCGTGCAGTTCGCCACCACCTTCCTGGTCTGGATCGCCGCCGAGCATCTCGGCCTCTCCGGCATCCTCACCATCGTGGTCTATGCCATCACGGTCGCACGGACCGCGCCGGCGCGCATCCCGGCGCGGCTGCGGGTGCCCTCCTATGCGGTGTGGGAGACGATGGTGTTCGTGCTCAACGTGCTCGCCTTCATGTTGATCGGCATGCAGATGCGGCCGATCTGGACGCGGCTGGACGCGGACGTGCGCTGGGAATATTGCGTGGCCGCCGCCTGGATCCTGCTCACGGTGATGCTGGTGCGCCTCGGCTGGGTGACGTTCTATCGCACAACCTTGCGTGTGCTGGTGGCGCAGGGGATCTATCATCCGAAGGATCCCAGGGCCGTCGCCTCGCCCAAGGGCGGGCTCATCATCTCCTGGTGCGGCATGCGCGGCCTCGTCACGCTCGCCACCGCCTTTGCCCTGCCGGAGAATTTTCCCTATCGCGACTTCATCGTCTTCATTGCGTTTGCAGTGGTGCTGGGATCGCTGGTGATCCAGGGCCTGACGCTGCGGCCGCTGATCCTCGCCTTCGGCCTCAAGGACGATGATCCCGTCGGCATCGAGGTCGCCCGCGGGCGCGCGGTTGCCTATCGCGCCGCGCTCGATGCGATCGAGAGCGATCCGTCGGAGGAGGCGGAGATCCTGCGGCTCGAATATCGCGCCATCCTGATGCAGACCGAGACCGATCCGAACGGCGGCATTGCCAACGGCGAATTGCCCGCCGATCCCCTGCGTCGCCGCGCCATCGACGCGGCGCGCAAATCGATCTTCGATCTGCGCGCCACCGAGGTGATCGGCGACGATGCGTTTCACCGGCTCGAGGAAGAGCTCGATCGCGCAGAATTGAGCGCAGGCGGTTAATCTCCGCTGTCGTCCCGGACAAGCGCGCCCAAAGCGCGCGCCGATCCGGGACCCATAGCCACCCGGATCGGCGCTTGCGCTTGTCCGGGACGACAGCGAGTTTGAACCAAACGCTGCCTCCCCAGACACATTCCTGATGACGACCCTGTTCGACGACCGTCGTGTACGCGCGCGTGATGCGTCGCCTGCACGATATTTTTATTTCCACATGGCCCTGGCCTGCGCGGCCACCGCCTTTCTTGGCTTCGCACCGACCTATTGGCTGCCGCTCGCCAATCGGACATTTTCCGCAAGCCCCGTAATTCACTTTCACGGGCTCCTGTTCTTCACCTGGTCGCTCTATTTCGTGCTCCAGACCTGGCTCGCGGCCTCCGGCCGCGTGGTCAATCACCGTTCGCTCGGCATCGCAGGCGTGTCGCTCGCGACGGCGATGACGATTTTCGGCTTCCTTGCCTCCGTGCACGTGATGCAACATTCCGCCGCGCTCGGGCAGAAGGAAGCCGGCATCGGCTTCTCGATCGTGCCGATGAGCGGAATCGCGTTCTTCGCAGTCGTGTTCGTGCTGGCGATCATGAACACGCGCAGACCCGAGATTCACAAGCGCCTGATGCTGCTGGCGGCGGTCTCGATCCTCGATGCCGCGATTGCGCGCTGGTTCCTGACCTTTCTCGCACCTCCCGGACCGCCCGGCCCGCCGCCGGTGCCCGTGACGATCGCACCGGCTGTGGTCGCCTCCCTTCTGCTCGTCGTCGCCATGGTGCGCGACTTGCGCACCGAAGGTCGCGTGCATCCGGTTTACATCACCGGCACGCTCGCGCTTTTGGCGGTGAAGGTGCTGAACTGGCCGGTCAGCGAGACCGCAGCGTGGCAGGCCTTTGCCGGCGGGATTCTGGTGCTGGCGCAGTAGGTAGCGACAACCTCTACTGTCGTCCCGGACAAGCGTGGCGAAGCGGAGCGCAGATCCGGGACGACGGGCAAGATTGGAATTACGCCCCCGCCTTGCACGTGATCCCGCCATCGACCACGAGCTCGATGCCCGTCACATATTTCGACTCGTCCGACGCCAGGAACAGCGCGGCGTTGGCGACATCGAAGGCATCGCCCATGTGACCCATCGGCACTTGCGCATCGCGTGCGCGCCACATCGCTTCGACGTCGCCCTTGGCGTAGCTGGCGGCAAGGCCGGCGGAGTGCTCGACCATCGGCGTCTTCATCAGGCCGGGCAGGATCGCATTCACGCGCACATGATGGCGCGCGAACTCGATCGCCGTGGTGCGCGTCATCTGGTTCATCGCCGCCTTCGAGGTGCCGTAGGTGACGTAAGAGATGCCCATGTGGCGGATCGAGGCAATCGACGAGATGTTGATGATCGAGCCGCCGCCCTGCTTCACCATGACGGGGATGACATGCTTCATGGCGAGATAGGCGCTCTTGAGGTTGACGCTGAAGACGCGGTCCCAGCTTTCCTCGCTCACCTCGACCACGCTGCCCATCTCGGCGATGCCGACATTGTTGTCGAGCACGTCGATGCGGCCATAGGCCTTCAGGCACGCCGCCACCATCGCTTCGATCTCGGCAGGCCGCGAGACGTCGGCCGTGAACGCCGTCGCCGTGCCGCCTTCGCCGGTGATGATCTTCGCGGCCTCCTCGGCCGCAGCACCATTGCGATCGACGCAAAACACCTGCGCGCCCTCGCGCGCAAAGGTCACCGCGGTCGCCTTGCCGTTGCCCCAGCCCGGCCCGATCGAGCCGGCCCCCACCACCATCGCAACCTTGCCCTTGAGCCGATCCATCGTGATCTCCCTTATTTCTCTTGTTGTTCGCAGATGCTCATCTTGGTGACGTTAGCACCGATCGGACGCCCGACAATCTCCGACAATGTCCGGCACTTTCCCTCATGGCACAACCGCCATTCCCCGGCCGCGCCCGAATTGCCAAGCACGACCTCCGGCATCGGCGCGCGGTTCGGCCGCCATTGAAACCAGCCATCGACCAGCCGCGCCTCAGGCGGCGGCTCCATGCCGGGGCCGGTGCCCTTGACGCGGACCTGCAGCAGCTCGAGGCCGGCCGGCGTGACGCGCCAGTCTTCCTGCCAGTCGACCTTCGCGATCGAGTGCGTCCAGACCAGCGTGAACGCGGACAGCGCCAGCGCCTTGGTGCCAACCGCCGTTGCGAAGCAGAGGCTCACGCCGCCTCGACCGCTGCCGGCGGACGCTGCCGCCATTGCCACAGCACGAGCGCCGCAGCGAGCACGAAGCCAGCGGTGTCGCTGAACTGGAATTCGCCGAGCAGGCAGAACGCGGCGTCGAGCGCGACCAGGCGCTCGATCAGCGTTAGTCGCGTGAACAGGAAGCCGATCGCGACCATGCCGAACAGCGCGATCGCCACCAGCGCCTTCAAGCTCGCCAGCGCCACTGCGCCGTAGAAGCCGAGCTTGGCCGCCATGGGATCGCCGGCCTGCAGCATCAACGCCGGCGAATAGACGAAGATGAAGGGAATGACATAGCCGGCGAGCGCGATGCGCATCGCCTCCCAGCCGATCTTGTCCGGGTTCTCCTTCGCGATCGGAGCGGCCGCCAGCGCGGCCAGCGCCACCGGCGGCGAGAGATCCGCCATGATGCCGTAGTAGAACGCGAACATGTGGCTCGCGATCAGCGGCACACCAAGTTTCGCGAGGGCTGGCGCGGCCAGCGCGGCGGTGATGATGTAGGTCGGGATGGTCGGAATGCCGGTGCCGAGCAGGATCGACAGCAGCATGGTCATGACCAGCGCCAGGAACAGGCTCTTCTCGCCAAGCCCGATCACCCAGCCGCCGAAGATGGTGCCGACGCCGGTCTGCGACATCATGCCGATGATGACGCCGACGATCGCGCAGGCCATGCCGACGGTGATGGCGGATTTCGCGCTCTCGGCCAGCGCATCGCGGCAGGCGCGCAAGGCGGCAAAACCGCCGCGCACGAACGCGGTGATCACGATCAGCCCGACCACGACGCACGCGACCGGCACGATCTGAAGGCCCTCACGCGAGAGCGCGGCGACGACCAGCGCGAGCCCGATCCAGAAGATGTAGCGGATGACCACCGTCGACACGCCGGCCGTGATGCTCGCCCCCAGGATCAGCGCCACCGTCAGCGCGAGACCCATGCTGCCGGCATAGAGCGGCGTGAAGCCCTCGAACAGCATGTAAACCAGGGCGGCGAGCGGCAGCACGAGGTACCAGCGCGTCACCAGCGCCTTCCAGGCGCTCGGGATCTCAGAGCGCTTCATGCCGACGAGGCCGTGCTTGCCGGCTTCCAGATGCACCATCCAGAACGCGGAGGCGAAATAGAGGATCGCGGGAATCGCCGCCGCCTTCACGATCTCCGAATATTGCACGCCGAGCGTCTCGGCCATGATGAAGGCGACCGCGCCCATCACCGGCGGCATGATCTGGCCGCCCATCGAGGCCGTCGCCTCGACGCCGGCGGCGAAGGCGCGGCGATAGCCGAACCGGATCATCAGGGGAATCGTGAACTGGCCGACGGTCACGACATTGGCGACGCCCGAGCCGGAGATGGTGCCCATCATGCCCGAGGCGAACACCGCGACCTTGGCAGGGCCGCCGCGGGTGCGGCCAAACAGGCCGAGCGAGACGTCGGTGAACAGCTGGATCATGCCGGCGCGCTCGAGGAACGAGCCGAACAGGATGAACAGGAAGATGTAGGTCGCCGAGACGTAGATCGGCACGCCGTAAAAGCCTTCGGTGCCGAACGACAGATGCGTGATGATCTGGTCGAAATCATAGCCGCGATGATTGAGCGGCGACGGCAGGTACTGGCCAAAGAACCAGTAGAGCAGGCAGGCGCCGCACATCAGCGGCAGCGCCGCGCCCATCAGGCGCCGCGTGCCCTCGAAGATCAGCACCGCGAGCAGCGTGCCGACCACGAGATCGAGCCGGGTCGGATCGCCGTCGCGGGCGATCAGGTCGGCGTAGAAGATCCACTGGTAGAGACCGCAGAGGAAGCCGGCGCCGCCGATCAGCCAGCCGAGCGCGCGGCCAAAATTACTCTTCGCGGTGAAGTTGGCGATCAGGCCGAAGGTGAGCAGGACAAGAAAGCCGACATGGACACCGCGAACCACCTGACTCGGCAGATAGTTGAACGCAGCGACATAAAGCTGGAACGTCGCGAATGCGATGCCGATCCAATAGGCGAGCTGGCCCCACCAGCCCGGACCAAAACCTTCCGGGAAGCCATGCTCGAAATTGTCGAACTCGACCTTGATGGGGGTCTCGGTGGCCTCTGCTTTTTCCAGCATTTCAAATCGTCCTCAGCCTGTCCTGCCGAATTAGCAATGGCACGGGCTCTAAAAACGTCATGCCCGGGCTTGTCCCGGGCATTCGCGATAATCCTCTCCGTCATTCCGGGGCGATGTGACGGGAGCGCGTAGCGCGGCCCGGAGCATCGAACCCGGAATCTCGAGATTCCGGGTTCGGCTCTGGCGAGCCGCCCCGGAATGACAACGGAGGGAGACTACTTGATCAGCCCCTTTTCCTTGTAGTAGCGGATCGCGCCGGGGTGCAGCGGAACCGGGCTGCCTGCCGCGGCGGTCTCGAGCTTGATCTCCTTGCCGGCTGCGTGGGCATTCTGCAATTCCGGCAGCGACTCGTAGACCAGCTTGGTCATCTGATAGGCGAGATCGTCCGATACGGCGGAGCTCGTGACGAGATAATTGATCACGGCCGCAGTCGGCACGTCCTTGTCCTGGCCGGTATAGGTGTTGGCCGGAATGATCGCCGAGACGAAGGGCGGGCCGATCTTGTCGACGGTCTCCTTCGGCACCGATACCACCGTGATCGGGCTCGAGGTCGACAGGTCCTTCAGCGAGGCGACGCCGAGCCCGGCCGATTGCAGCGTCGCGTTGAGCTGCCGGTTCTTCATGAGATCGACGGATTCGGCGAACGGCAGATATTCGACCTTGCCGAGATCCTTGTAGCTCATGCCGGCTGCGCTGAGGATCGCGCGGGAATTCAGCTCGGTGCCCGATTTCGGCGCGCCGACCGACAAGCTCTTGCCTTTGAGATCGGCGAGCGTCTTAATGCCGCTGTCGGCGGTCGCGACGATCTGGATATAGTTCGGATAGATCGCGCCGATCGTGCGCAGCTTGTCGAGCTTGGTCTTGAAGCCCGCCTCCTCCTCGCCGTCCCAGGCCGCTTTCAGCGAGTCGCCCAGCGTAAACGCCAGTTCGCCGCGGCCCTGCTGCAGCAGGATCAAATTCTCGACCGACGCCTTGGTGGCCTGCACCTGCGTCTTCACGTTCGGAATCTTGTCGCCATAGATCTTTCCGATCGCGACCCCGAGCGGATAGTAGACGCCCGAGGTGCCGCCGGTCAGCACGTTGATGAAGGATTGCGCATGCGCGCAAGGTGCCGACGCCGCCAGAGCTAGAGCTGCGGCCACGCCGAAAATCGTCCGTTTCATGGTTGTTGTACTCCCCAAACCGGCGGCGAAATTGGCCGGATGAGGAGTGCGGGTCAACCCATCCAAAAGGCAAAACAGGACTGCGGTAAACCGCCGTTCCGGCTGGATTTTTGGGGAACCCGGCGGGTGCGGCGAGGTGGCGCAGCGCGAGGCTGAATCGCGCGCGGCACGAGCTCCGCACCTCTCCCGCGTGCGGGAGAGGTCGGAATAGGCGGCCTCTGGCCGCCGTTCTGCAAGACGCCGATGCTTCGCATCGGCTATGGCGCCGGGTGAGGGTTTTCTCCTCTAGGGGACTGTCCCGTTCTGGAGACACCCTCTCCCCAGCCCTCCCCCGCAGGCGGGGGAGGGAGCGCACCGTCATCACGGCGACAGAGGGGCTTCACCCGCAGCCACGTCGGGCGCCCTACTGGAACATCATGTCCAGGCATTTGGAGATGTCGGAGCCAAGGCCGGAGGAGATGGTGATGCAGCCGCGGATCTTCTGCGCGGTGACGTCGGCGGCCCAGACCGAATAGCCGCCGGGACCGAAGAACGAGTTGGTGTTCGGCGGCTCGGTCTCGGTCGCGTCGAAATCATACTTGCCGTCGGTCTCGAAGATGCGCGGCTTCTTGGTGCAGCCGCCGTCGGTCTGGACGTTGATGACCTCCTTGTTGTCGCGGGTCAGCGCCAGGGAGACCTGGCAGCGGAAATATTCCGAGGTCTTGGTGTTGAAGAGATAGGTGTAGGACTTGCAGGTCGCCGTGTTCAGCTTGCCCGGGGCAAGACCGCGGCTGCAGGAAATTCGCTGGTTGTGGCTGAGCTGGTAATCATCGGCCCGGGCTGCCGGCGCCAGCGCCGTCAGCGACACTACAGCGGCCCAGCAAAGCTTGATCACATGGCGCATCCGAATCATCCCCACCAATAATTTTGTCGAGTTGCGTTCTAGACGGAAAGCGGAACATAGTCGCGAGGGGACGAAGGGAAAATCACAAGCTGCTGGGCAAGACGTGATGCGCTGCGGCGCTTTCGCAAATTGACCCGGACACATCGTTCGTGATTTGTTCAAGCCTGGAATGTCCCGACCGTGGGAGGATGGGATGACGGCATTTTCAATCAAGACATTTGCAATCGCAGCCGCGCTCGGCGCATGCGCGGGGCCCGCATTGGCGCAAAGCGGAGCGACGCCCTGGGAGCTCAAGCCCGACACGGGCTACGCCTATGACAAGGACGGCAAGACCTACTCCTACAAGATGGGCACCAGCAACGCCGGCGAGCTGCTGAAGGGTGCCAAGAAGGTGCCGAAGGGCACACTGTTCTTCATCGGCCACAACGGCCAGCTCTACATGCGCACCGGGCCCTATCTCGAAGGCGACGGCAAGTTCAAGTTCGGGCCGGATCAGTAGGGCTTGAGCTAGCGGCCGATAGCGGTGCCACACACTCGGCGTCATCGTCCGCGAAGGCGGACGATCCAGTATTCCAGAGGCCGTTGTGATTGAATCGAGAGGCCGCGGCGTACTGGATGCCCCGATCAAGCCGGGGTATGACAGCGGAAGACGTGGCGAGAGCGGTTGCTCTTAGAACGCCCCCGCCAGCTCCCTTGCGCCGGCTTTGCTGCTGTTCGAGTCCATGCGCTCATCCGTCACCGCGAGCAACTTCGCCACCGTGTTATGACGGATCGCGACGGGGTTGCGCTCATAGCCGCCGCGTTGGAAGAAGTTCGAGGTCGGCACCTGCTCGCGCATCGCCTGCGGCATCGTCACCATGTCGAGGCCGGTGCCGTCGCCGGTGAGATTCATCATCTCGAGCTCGGCCGCGGTGAGCGGGCGGCCGTAGCCCTTGGCGCGGGCGAACAGCACCGAGGTCAATAGCTTGTGAGTCTGCAGCATCGGCCCGATGTCGATGTCCAGCACCATCGCATGCATGGCCCAGCCCTGCGGCGTGTTGCCGATCTTCTCGTGCTCCGACCAGGTGTCGGGCACCGACTTCGCATGCGCCACCATCTTCTTGAGCACGGCGAGCTTGTGCTCGAGCGCCTGGCGCGCAGGTCCCGAGCTTCGCGCCAGCTTCTCCGAGAGCGCACGAATGAATTCATGCCCCTGCTCGGCGAGCAGCTCGACGCTGTTGGTGGTCAGCAGCTGGTTGTAGCCCATCGCGGTCGAGATCGCGCGCTTGCCGCCATGCTCGATGCCCGCCTGCACGTCGTAACTGCCGGTGCCACCGGTCTCGAACGAATAGACCCGCACCGCCTGCTCGCGCGTAAGCCCTAAGGCCAGCGCGTAGCGCGCATAGGCGCGCTTGAACTCGAGCTCGCTGGACGGGCTTTGCGGCGTGAACTGATAGAGCTCCTGCGCCGCGCGCAGCAAATCGGCGACCACCGGAATGGGCTTTCGGGGCGGACGCTCCGGCGTCTCCTCCGGCTCCGGGTTCACCGGCCGCTTCGGCCCGGTGTAGAGCGGCGGATGCTCCAGCACGTAATCGTCGAGCGTGATCTGCTGTCCGCTGCGCCGCTTGGCGTTGCGGGTCCTCCGCTTCTCGGAGATCTGGCTCCAATAGGCGCCGGCCTCGGCATCGAAGGCGGCACGCGCGGCCTGATATTCCGCAAGCTTGCGGCGATATTCGAGCACGGCCGGCGAGGCCCCACCTTGCGCGAAAAACTGCGACAGCAGCTGGGCGTTGGCATTGCGAACGGCGGGCGGGAACGCGTCTGCCTCGCCGCCGCGCGCCGCGGGCGAGATCAGGACGAGCGCGAGTGGAACCAGCGTCAGGACGCGTCGAATCGGTATGTGATGCATGCTGCCCTCTTAGCAGGCATCCGGTAACCGTCACGTTAACGCGCCGTTTACCATCGTCACCTCCAGGCAAATACCGGCTGTTCCAGGTCGGTGACGCGGGTGTGCCGCCCTGCCAGCACCTCGCGGAACTGGTAAATCAGCGCCGCCGTCGGGGCGTGGATCAGGCTCATCTGGTGATGGAAGCGGATGACGCGGCGGCGGCTTTCGGGGATCACGACGAAATCGAAAGCGTCGTCGCGCTCGATCGCTGCCAACGCGATGCGATGGACGGATGCGACCTCGTCCGGGTTCGGTCTGATCGCGGCGGTATCGGCAGCCCAGATCACGACCGGCGTGATCAGATAGCCGGAACGTGTCGGGTAATCGTCCAGCGTACCGAGCACATCCGTATTCGTGAGGCGAAGGCCAAGCTCCTCGTCAAGCTCGCGCAGGGCCGCTTCGACCGGCGTCTCGCCGGGATCGCAGCGGCCGCCAGGCAGCGCCCATTGACCGCGATGGGCGCGCAGATGCGATGCGCGCAGCGTGAGCAGCAGCGCAGTGTCCTCGCCGTCGCTCGCGGTCAGCGCAACCGCCACCGCGGCGCGCTTCAGCGTCGCCGGCGCATCATCCTCCCGCAGGCGCGTGAAGGCTGCGCAGGCATCCGCGATATTCCGCCGTGTGGCATCGTCGAACGGTCTCATGATGCTTGACTACACCACGTCCGGCCCCGATGAAATGAGCCCGCACAGGAACGGACGACGACATGACCAACAAGGCCGCCGCAAGGCTCAAATCAGAGGGCTGGAGCACCCTGGAGACCACGGGCTTCCTGCACCTGATCGGCCCGTTGTGGGAGCGCAAGGTCGATGGCCATTACGAGTTCGCACTCGCCACCGAAGACAAGCACCACAACCGCCGCGGCATGGTCCAGGGCGGCGTGATGATGACGTTCGCCGATCGCACCTGCGGCATGACCGCCCGCTACACCTCCGGCAAGGAGTTCATGGCGACGGTGCAGCTCGACACTCACTTCGTGGAGGCCGGCCAGATCGGCGACATCCTGATCTCCCGCCCCCGCGTGGTGCGCTCGACGCGCAGCCTGATTTTCATGAGCACCGAGGTGACGGTGGACGACCGCTGCATCGTGATGGCGAATGGCGTGTTCAAGATCTTGAAGGGGCCGGGGTAGCGAGCAGTCAGGCCTGCCCTGCTGATCGCCACACCCCCGCTGTCATTCCCCGCGAAGGCGGGGAATCCAGTACGCCGCGGCCTCTCGATCGATCACAGCCGTCTCGGTGTACTGGATCGCCCGCCTTCGCGGGCGATGACACCGAGCATGGGGCATGAGCGTCCACTTCGTCGTTGCGAGCGCAGCGAAGCAATCCAGCATCTTGCCGCGGATGCAGTTCTGGATTGCTTCGCTGCGCTCGCAATGACGGTACCGGGCGGCTATGCTGGTGCATGAAAACGCACCGAGGACCCGCCCATGCAATACCGTCAGCTCGGCCGCAGCGGCCTGAAAGTGTCGCCGATCTGTCTAGGCACCATGATGTTCGGCGGGCCGACGGATGAAGCCGCGTCAAGACGGATCATCGCGAAGGCATTCGATTCCGGCATCAACTTCATCGACACCGCCGACGCCTATTCGAAAGGCGCATCCGAGGAGGTCGTCGGCCGCGCGATCGCCAGCAATCGCAGCGCCTGGGTGCTCGCGACAAAGCTCGCAAATCCCATGGGCGAGGATCCCAATCGCGGCGGACTGTCGCGGCGCTGGGTGTTGCAGGCCGCTGACGAGAGCCTGAAGCGGCTCGGCACCGACCACATCGACATCTATTACCTGCACAAGGAAGATCATGCGACGCCGCTGGAGGAGACGGTGCGCGCGATGGGCGATCTGATCGGCGCGGGCAAGGTGCGCTATTTCGGCGTCTCGAACTACCGCGCCTGGCGCGTTGCCGAGATCTGCAACATCTGCGATCGGCTCGGCATCGACCGGCCTGCAGTGAGCCAGCCTTACTATAACGCCATGAACCGCATGCCGGAGGTCGAGCACTTCCCAGCCTGTTCCTATTACGGCCTCGGCATCGTGCCCTATAGTCCCTTGGCGCGCGGCGTGCTCACCGGCAAGTACAAGCCCGATGCAGCCCCCGACAAGGAGACGCGCGCTGGCCGCAACGACACCCGCATGATGCAGACCGAATGGCGGCCGGAATCGCTTCAGCTCGCGCAGGAGATCAAGATGCACGCGAAGAAGAAAGGCATCACCGCCGGCCAGTTTGCGGTCGCGTGGGTGTTGAACTCCGCCTTCGTCTCGTCGGTGATCGCCGGTCCCCGCACCGAGGAGCAATGGGACGGCTACATCAGCGCGCTCGATTATCGTTTCACCGCGGAGGACGAGGCGCTGATCGACCGGCTGGTGACACCAGGCCATCCCTCAACGCCGGGCTATAACGACCCGGCCTATCCGATCGAAGGCCGCCGCGCGCGGACGGCGTGAGAACGGGAGACCTCGATGGCGCTTGAAGACCGCTATGGCCTGGCGCTCTCCACCAGCTCACACGAGGCAGCAAGCGCCTATCGCGAGGGCGTCGATCTCATGCTCTCTGGGTGGACCGGCACGGCAGAGACGCTGGAGCGCGCGATTGCGACCGACCCGGATTTCGCGCTGGCCCATATCGCACGCGGTCGCGTGCATGCCTTCTACCAACAGGGCGATCTCGCCCGAGGCAAGGCGGCGCTCGCCCGCGAGCTGGTCGCCAAGCGCGGCACCGAGCGCGAGCGCTCGCATGTCGAGACGCTGGCGCTCGCGATCGAGGGCCGGCTGCCGGAGGCGATCGCATCGACGCTGAAGCACATCGACGCATGGCCCCGCGACGCCGTGGTGCTATCGCTGCCGCTCGGCGCGTTCGGCCTGTTCGCCTTCTCCGGCATGGCAGATCACGATCGCGCCCGGCACGAGCTCTGCGAGCGCGTCGCGCAGCATTACGGCGAGGACTGGTGGTTCCTCACCATGTCCGGCTGGGCGATGACGGAGAATGGCGACGTCGCGCGCGGCCATGCCGTCACCGAGCGCGGCTTCAATCTGCGCCGGGAGAATGCCCATGCCGTGCACGCGGTGCTGCATGCGATGTTCGAGGATGGATCGATCGACGCGGCCGACCGCCTCGTCGACGAATGGATCCCGACTTACGACCGCGCCGGAATCCTGCACGGCCATATCCGCTGGCATCAGGCGCTCGGCGCGCTTGAACATGGCGATGCCGCACGGGCGCTTGCGATCTATGCCGACGTGCTTCAGCCTGCCACGACGCAGGCGCCGCCACTGAACGTCGTCACCGACAGTGCCTCCCTGCTCTGGCGCCTGTCGGCTTACGGTCATACCGTGCCGAAGGCGCTGTGGGTCGAGGCCGACGCCGCCGCGCAAAGACTGTTTCCGAAGTCGAGCCTGTCCTTTGCGGACGTCCACATGGCGCTGTTCGCGGCCGCGACGCAAAACCGCGAGGCGCTCGCCGCGCGCCTTGCGGTGATCGAGCAGCGGCTCGCTGAGGGTAAGCTGCCGGCCGGCTCCGTGGTGCCGGCGATCTTCCGGGCGCTCGCGGCTTTCGCCGATGAGGATTACGGGACTTGCGTGCGGATGCTCGCGCCGGTCCTCGGCGACGTCGTGCGCATCGGCGGCAGCCATGCCCAACGCGAGCTGATCGAGGACACCTTTATCGTCGCGCTCATGCGCAGCGGTGATCTGCCTCGCGCGCGTGCCCTGCTGGACGCCCGCCTCCACCGCCGGCCGTCCCTACGCGATGCGCGCTGGCAGGCGGCGATAGGCTAACTCCGCCACGAAAAAAACACCGCCCTGATGGCATGTGCCTGATGGGACGGATCGGGCGATTTGGACGAATCGTCGTCGGGGGTGACGCGGTGGTATTCCAGACCGGAATTGCAGAACGAACGGGATCGCAACCAATTTACGATTCGATGGTTATGGTGCGGAACCTTTCCGCCGTCACGGCCCCCTGGCATACGAGCCCAACAATGCGCCTCTGCCGACCGGTCCTCGCCGCATTGCTCGTGGCCTTGGCAAGTCCTTGTTTTGCCGAGACTTCCAAACCCATTCCGGTCAACAATCCGCAAGTGCAGCAGAACGCCTTCATCGATCTGCTGGCGCTGATGTCCGGCCACTGCAAGACGTTGAGGGTCGCAGGCCGCACCTTCCCGTGCAAGACGGTGGCCTATGCCCATGGCGACAGGGGCCGGGTCAATTTCGCGGTCGCGGTCGACGACCCCTCCGATGACAGCCACGTCGTGTCGTTCTCCGGCGAGAACGGCAAGCGCGCCGATGACAATTCCTACGAGCTGCCGATCGACCGCATGCTGCTCAACTCCAAGGACCGCCCCAGGGTCGACGGCCTGCCGGTGCCGGCCGAGCAGACCTCGACCGGTATCTGCCGCCAGACCGGCAATTTCGCCGCCAGGAAGGTGAACGACGTCACCTGCTCGGCGACCGACAATGAGGGCCGGACCTACGAGCTTTTGTTCGTCTCCGACGGCACGCCGGTCAGCGTGCGCCGGATCCGCCAGTCGGCCCCGTCGATCCAGGACCCGTTCAAGTAGCTCCGTCATCCGCTGGCTTCAATGTGTACGATCGCGACGACGCCACGGAGCAACCCATGAAACGCGACCGCCTGTTTCTGCTGCGTCCCGGCTTCGAGGATCCGGCTTTTCCGGGCCAATGCTTCTATTGCTGGCACTGCGCCCTGATCGAGGGCGTGCTGGCCTCATTTCCACAGCTCGCCGACAAGCTCGAGGTCGAGCGGATAGCCTGGCCACGGCCGCGGCAAGCCGTGATCGCGCTGGTCGGCGAGGAGAACCAATCGCTGCCGCTGCTCGTGCTCGCGACTGGGGCGACTTCGCCGCACCAAACCGGCAGCCACCAGGGCCGCGCCTTCATCGCCGACAAGGACGCAATCCTCGCCGCGCTCTCCGAGCGCCACGGCTTTCCCGATCCGCATCCATGAGAGGGTGTGCCAAAATCTGCGTGCCCACTCTCGTGTCCCGGACGCGCTGCAGCGCTCTTCGCGCTGCTGCGCAGAGCCGGGACCCATGCAGCGGGCACACCAGGAACATGGGCCCCGGCTCAGCAGCGCATGGTCGAAGAGACGCTGCGCTGCGTCGGGGGCACGGGTAAGCAAGCGACGCGTCGTCATGCGACAAGCGCGGCGTTCAAACATCCACAGACGTTAACGAGCGTTAATCGGAACTGACATCTGCGTCGTTTCGACGCCCGCACTGGCCGGAACACACGGGATGCTCATGTGTTGTCACACGACATTCAACTGGAGTGATGACATGAAATATCTCATTGCCGCGATCGCCCTCGGTGCGGCGGCGTTTGTCGGCGGATCGGCGAACGCGGCCGGCAGCGTAAGCGCCAAGCAGACCGCGCAGGAAAGCCAATCCACCGACATCAGCGCGCACCGCAGGCATCATCACTGGCGGCATCATCACGGCTATTACCGGCCCTATTACAGAAGCTACGGCTATTACCCGCGCCGCGGCTATTACGGCGGCGGCCCCTATGGGTACTATGGCGGCGGTCCCTATGGGTACTATGGCGGCGGTCCCGGCGTGACGTTCAGCTTCGGCGGCGGACGCTGGTAAGACACAGAGCTGGTAAGACACAAGACAAGAGGCCCGCGGAGATGCGGGCCTGTTTTGTGTGTGCCGAGTATGAACGACAGCTTGGAGGTGGAAGTCCTCTATCCAGCCTGATGACGGCGAAGGATTAGCGAAGCGCAAGGGCGTCATCGCGAGATGGGGTCTGAAGACAGCGCGGGGCAAAGCCGCGACCCGATGGACAAGAACCGGATAACGAGGCCTACCCGGCCGGACGAGCAAGCACATGATTGCGAAGTCCATGGTCATCAAGGGTCGGGGTGGTAAATCCGGCGGGCGTGCGGTGAAGGCGGTCGGTCTTACCTCGGGAGGTC
>NZ_AXAZ01000049.1 GCF_000473065.1 Bradyrhizobium sp. WSM1743 | reverse complement strand
CAGCGTGTTCGGCGATGCCAAGATGACCACAGCGTTGCTCGACAGGTTGACCCACCACTGCGACATCGTCGAGACCGGCAACGACAGTTGGCGATTCAAAAGCCGAGACGACGATCACATCACCCGCGCTCGTCTCGTCTCCGCAACCCCGGCCAGCTCCGACGAGACGAGCGCTACCAGCAAAGCCCGCCGTCCGAAGGGGTCAAAATTGGACGCCGATGAGGGGTCAAATTTGCAAGCCGATTGACACCCCTCCTTCGGTTGCCCCCTTTTTGGCGGCCTCGAGATAATCCGCAGGATTACCCGAATAGGTATTACCGGCACCATGCGCCGCCCCATAGGCAGCCCCCTCCGCGCCATAGCCAAGCACGCGCGGGAGCAGCGCCGGCCCAACGCGACCCGCAAGCGTGACGCCACTCTTGAGCAATCCTGCGCCAGTTCCTAGACCGCCCAGCGCCTCCGCGACGGTAGCTGCCCCAGGATTAGCCTTGCGAATGGCTTCGGTCTCGGCATGCTGGGCTTTCACGCCTTCATCGTAATTCTTGGCGCGGCCGGTTAGAGCGTCCATCGCGCCGGCAAATCGATCGGCCATGCCGAACGTCATGCCGTTTGCCGCCATTCGGACGCCTTTGTCGATAGCCGATCCGATATGTGCCATCTGGTCGCCGTAAGACATCCCGGCCCGAACGGGCGCAGGCGCCCCATCAAAGCCGGTCGGCATCCCCATGATATCATATGCCGACGCCGGACTGGCGGCAGGAGCGGCCGGCGCCGCGGCCTGCCGTAGCCTCGTGATCTCGCCTGCCAGCGCGCGCGCCGCCGCTACGTCGCCCGCGGCGTCCGCGTTCACTAATGCCTTGCCGAGTTCGTCCAGCGTCGCCATTACTTGCTGTACTTCTTCACGAGGTTATCGATCGCGTCAGGTGACACCGCAGCGCTCGGAGGCTTGTAGTCCTCAAACGGTCCGAACGTCGGCAGAACATCCGCCTCATTCATCCGGTTGCGCTGCGCAATACCGCGATACATTGCAGCATCCTGATCGAACATGGATTGATAAGCGCCAATACGGCCACGAGCTTCCTGCATGATAGATGCACGAACTTCAGGAGACAGACGGCCATCCCCAGTCAATTGGCTCTGGATCGTCGCTTGCAGACGCTGAGGCAGCGTTGCGATCGCCTGCGCGATGCTCATTTCGCCCTCGCGGACCACCGAGCCAGGATCCATGATTTTCGCCATGCCGTAGATCAGGTTCACGTCAGCAGCGCGGTTATCTCGGCTGGCGGCCTCCAGCATCGACTTATAGACAGGCGCGGCTTGGGCAATGTTCTTGTATGATGGCAAGCCTTGGATTTCGTTGCGTAGTTTCGAGGTCGCTGTATCAGAGGCCGGCATAGCCTCTTCCGTGACACGTTTGGACTGCGTCTCGCGCCATACCTTCGGATCAACTCCCGGAGGGACGGGCGGGATGGACGATGGCTGCGTAGTCGCCGAGTTCTGCGGCCTATAGGGCACCACCGACCTATCTCGCGGATCAACCCAGCCCTTTATCGGCTGGCCTGTTTGCGCATCAATCTCCCCAGTCTCCACGAATTGCGGCCCTTTGTTTGGCTCGCCTTTCGGGATCGTACGAATGATGTTGCCCCGCTGATCCGTGATGGCGATGGCGTTGCCCAGATCCAGATGTTGCAGTTTGTTCGCGGCAAGCTGCGTATTCAGCACATTCATTGCCGCAGTCCGGGCGCTTTCCGAAATGTAGGGGTTGCTCACCGCAGCGATTAGTTTGGAAACGTCTGGCTGCTGCGCCGTACCTGTGTATAGCTGGCCTACGGGGGCCGCAGGAGCGGCCGGCGCGCGGGACATGGCCGCCGCGACATCTCGATTGGTAGCCGCAGGCTTGCCTTCCGGCATCTGCGGCGGGACCATTGACGGGCTTGCTCCTTCAAGGCCGGTCAAGGCCGGCGCAATCGGCACCCGAGCCGACGCGGTCAACGGTCCTGCAACGTCATACGGCGATTGGCTCGGAGCGGACAGCGCCCCCTGCGTTGGCTGAGCGTTCTGCGGCAATGTTGCGTCCGCCGATGCCGCAGCGCCGCCCGACAATGTGCGAGCGATCTGCAGTACCTTGGCGCCATATCTCGGGTCCGTCGCATAGCCCGACTTCTGCAGCGCGTCCGCCTGCGCTTCCAAACCCTGCGCAGCCATCAGCGGCTTGTACCGCGGGTTGGACTGCATGAAGCTGGCATAGCCCCCAACACTGTCGGCAGGGCTGGCATAGGACTGAAACGACGCGCTCATCCGGACCGGCTGGCCATTCACAATTTCGGTTGTGGGACGAACGGTGCCGGGGCCCTTGATGCCAAACAAATTGTTGCCAGGAGCCGACTTGCCCCAGTTGCTTTCAAGGATGGCCTGCGCCTGAATGATCCTTGGATCGATACCAGTTGCTTTCGCGGCCTCCGCCACGGCCGGCGCGATCGAGCTGAGAAACGCTCCACGATCAGCCGTTACCGAGGTCGGCGCGCTCGGCTCCAACAGTGAAGTTGCAGCGTTCGGCATCGTTGCGGGAGCCGATGTGGGGTCGACCTTCGCGGCCATTCCCGGCATTGCCGAATTGTAGCTATCCCTAATGACGCCAGCCGAGTCGCGCTCGTTCTGCCTCTCTGCCTCGTCAAGCTGACGAGAGCGTAGGCCAGCCATCAGACTTTCGCCCAACTGGGCAACACCTTGCATCCAATGTTGGATGGGGCGCTGCTTCGTCGCGTTCAGCATCATCGCATCGACGATCCGACGTTGCCGAGTGATTGTCTCCGGGGTGTAGCGTCCGCTATCGATTGCATTCGGATCAGTTTGCTGAAGCGCCATTACTTCGCCTATTTCAATTGAGGGACCCCACGCTCGCCGCGCAAGCAATGCGAGCCATAAACCCGCATTCAACGGGACCAGTGCGGCTTCCTCGAGCGAGGTGCAGAAGCGCCATCGCGATTAGTGCCGGGCAACAATTCTGCGATGCGTAGCGCATGGCTTCCTCCGCCATGAGTTCGCCCCGCGCAACATCGGTTTGCATGTCACCAGTTTCAGACACGCTCCAGTAGCAAACAGTGCCACCATGATCGGCAACAAACGAAGGGGCGCCGGTCATGTCTAGTGTTGGCTCTGCGCTTTCGATGGGGGGATTGCGCGGCATCGATCAGGCTCCCGCGTAAACGATGAATTTGAAAGCGCGGGAAGGCTGCACGATGCTGAATGGTGTGCTTGTGCCGCCCTGCGCCGTGCCAGTGAATGTCGAAGCACCCTGCGACGCACTGATGCTTGCCGTACCGCCACCGCACGAGAAGCCGCCGCCGCCCGTCGTGCTGCCGTTGGCGGCTGCCGCATTGTGTGAAATGCTAATGGCACCGTTCGAAATCGAACCGGCCGGCGTGTATGGCGGGAGATTTGACGTAACGAGCGCGGCGGTCTTGTTTCCAGTCGTGTCGCCGATATGCGTCACGTTTGGCAGAGTCGCTCCGGTCGCATCCACGCCGACTGGCGTATAGCCATCCATCGTTCCGATCGTGAACGTGGTTGTCCCGTTCCCTATGCCGTAAAATGTATTGCCGAGCGCAATGTCAGCATTTGCTGCGGCCCAGAGAGCGGGATGGTCTGCCCGATTGTAGGTGCCAGGAAATAGCCAGCCGGCTGGCGCGCTCGACAGGGTCCATAGCATAACGGCTCCAACGGGGAGCAGCGGAGAGCCGTTCTGCTTGATTGCACCAGTCGCCGAAAAATCGCCAGTGACAGCAAATCCGGCCGGCGACATCGACGCGACTTCCGCATTGCCGCACTCGAACGACATCGTATTCGCGGCAGAGCGCGAGATTCCGGTATCCGGATCGTTCGTGAAAGTAAGGCCGTCGCTCGCAAGCGGAAGGACCGCCGTCATGCCGCCTGCGCCATTGCGCGCAAGCGAGCCTGTCAAGGCATCCGCGATGTCCTGCAAATCGTTATTCACCGCGGGCGCCGAGATCGACGTTTGCGGGACAAACGGAGGTTCAGGAAGCGTGTAGTTCGGGCCAACTCTGGGCATTATGGTCCCCACACGGCAGGCTTATTGTCCCAGGCGCATTCGTCCCACAAGGCCCCCCCGATCTGGGAAGTGTCCACCATCGTTGGCGGGGCTGCCTCGCTCGATTGAGCCGCAGCTGTCTTGAGTTTCCGATCGGTCTCAACCTGTTGAGCGAGAGCTTCGCTTTGCTGATCCACTCGCATCAGGCCACCTCCCCCGCCTGAGTAGCCTTTTCGGACTTCACGCGGTCCTGAAGCGCCATGCGAACAAAATCCGCGCGGTTCACCATGCGGCGATGCGCTGCTGCGTCCAGCTGCTCAATGAAGGATTTTGGAACCCTGACTTGCAGGTTGCCGTCGTATTGATTGGGTCTGCTCTGCATTCGCTTGCGCCACCGTGAATGTGTGCGCAAGCTTTGGTCGCTTCGTGCCCTAAGCGGTACGTTGTCCTTGCACGATTTGCAGGGTTTTTCCGGAGTGAGCGAAGATTTCCGGTTTTGCGCGATTTTTCAGTGGCGGATTTCCGAGCTCAGCAACCGGAATGCCAAACCGCGCATAGTACGCTTCGACCAGATGGCTCGCCCTGTCGCCCGCGAGATAGGCCTTCAATGCGGTTCGGTTGCCGTCCAGAAGCATGGCAAGGGCCACTATGCTAACGGCCCATTTCCCCCCGTTGATGCGCCGGCCGATCCCATGGCTATTGCACCAATTCAGGATGGTGCGTTCCGATCGGTTGGCCATCGTTGCGGCATCCGCGGGGCTCATGGCCTCGCGCAAATCATACGGCGTCAGACAGTTTGGAAAATTCTCTTCTGGGGCGATCATGCCGCCCCCCTTGCGTCAGATACGGAAGAGAGCGCTAGTCGCGCAGGAACAAGGCAGCCAGGAGAGCCCGGCGCCGGACCCCACGCATCAAGCCAGTCGTTGCCCTCCCGGAAATGAGCAAGCCGCCTCTGCCAGTCGGCGTCTGTGAAGCTGGAAGGGTCACGCAACGCTCGCGAGGCCTCGCCCGGGCCGCTGCCCTCCGGCTCATCCGCATATTCGCCCGAGTTAATCCAGCTCGCAGGATAGGGGATGAACTGCCGCCGCTCCGGCGGCTCCCGCTCCCACCGCGCCGCGAACGCTTGAGTTTTTGCCATCAGGTCGTCAATGGCAATCGACCCCGAGGCAATAAGCTTCGCAAAGGCCTTGGCGGCGTCCCTCCGTTGCTTCTTGCGCGGGTAGATCGAGTACCACGCATCAAACCCATCAGGCTCATTTTTCGAAGAGCTAGTAGTTCTAATGCTTTTAATGTTTTCTTCTTCTGGCCCTTTGCTGGCCCTTTGCTGGCCTTCGACTGGCCCGCTTGCTGGCCTATCACCCGCTCCGCCATTCTGGAAAACATCGTAATTACAGATAGAAATGATGGTCTGAAGCTGGCCCGTTTGAAGGTCCACCATTCCCTCTTGCCGCAATCTAGCCAGAAAGGTTCTCACCATCTTGTCGGAGCTCCACCCCCAAGCCTTCTGCAGGAAGGCCCTTGAATAGGTCAGTTGACCGCGCTCGAGCGCGACAAGCTGTTCTGAGCGGCCATTGCGAACCATCACCTTGACCGGCCGCCACGCGGCGTTGGCAATCAGCCAAAGCCAAGCTTCCCGCTGCGAAAGCGGCTGTCCGTCGTCAAACATGGGATGATCGAAAATCGATCGCGCGACGTTGATATGACCGGCGTTCCGCATCACAGGCCCTCCAAATCGCGCACCGCATTGCAGCCGATGTCACAGAACAATTTCACCGTGCCCGTGGGGCCGTTGCGCTGCTTGGCTATGATCGTCTCAAGATCGTGCTTTACGTCTATGAGCCGATCAATCCGCGCCGCTTCCTTCTCGGCGGTCGCCGCAGTTTCGCGCTCCAGATAGTAGGCTTCCCGATACACAAAAATGATTGCGTCGGCGTCCTGCTCGATCGATCCCGAGTCTCGCAAATCCGCCATATTGGGGCGCTTGTCGTCGCGCTCTTCCACCTTGCGGGAGAGTTGAGCGAGCGCCAGAACGGGAACGTCAAGTTCCTTTGCCAGTGCCTTCAGCGCCGCGGAAATCTCACCAACCTCGTTAACCCGCGCGCCCGCATAACGATTTGAAGGCTTCGCAATGTGAAGGTGATCGACGACGATAAGCCCGAGCCGCTTTCCTTGCCTGGCAAGCGCCTGACTATAGCGCCTCGCCCTGCCCGCAATCTGCGAGATGGTGAGACCCGGCGCCGGATCGATCTTGAGCGGCCAGTCGCGTTGCACCCGGGCCGCCTCAATGACGCGTTCCGCTTCCTGGCTGCTTAGTGCACCGTTGGCAATCGCATAGTACGGTATCGGCCTGCAGCGCTGGTAAGCTCCATCGGCAAGGCTGCGGTCGGAGAGGCTAACGGCGCCCATTTCGAGCGACGAGAAAAAAACCGGATCCCCAGCCCTGGCGACGTTGCGCGCGATACAAACACCTAGCGCTGTCTTCCCCATGCCGGGACGGCCGGCCAATACCAACAACTCGCCCGCCTTCAGGCCTCCGGTCTTTTCATCCAGGCTTTTTAGTCCCCAACTCAGGCCCGGCAACAATCCGGGATTCTGGATTGCAAACTGCATCCGTTCCAGTGATATTTGATTGGCCTCTCGCAAGCTGACTTGTCGCACGGCTGCGCCGTCCGATTGCGCGGCTACCGCATCAAGGGCGTCGATTGCGTCGAGCGTTGCGGCGCGCACGTCCGCTCCTCGCCTGACATCATCGGCAATCTGTTCGCTGATGGCTGCCAGTCGCCGCTGGTCCGCCATCTCCCGCACCGTCCTTGCGAAATCGGCTACGTTCAGCAGGCCTGTTGCTTCCGCGTAGAGCCTGGCAACGTACTGGTTCACGTTCATGCCATCGACTAGCGGTGCCTCGCCAAAGTCGGCAAGGAAGGCCCGGGCAAGCTGATGATTGATTGCCCTGCCCTGCTCTCTCGCCTGGAGGAACCGCGCGAACAATTCGCGATGCGTCGCCTCAATGAAATCGTCTGCCATTACGTGGCGTTCGGCAAAACCGAGCCCTTCCGGATGACAGAGGATCGCCCCAAGCAGGGCTTGTTCTACTTCAATAGCAGCGCGCTGGTGTCCATCGGAAACGATAGGCGCCGGCATAGTCCCGATTCTAGCTGGGGCGTTCATGCCCGCGCCTCCAATTTCCGGGCAGCGGCAGGCAGCGGAATCGTTTCTCGCTGTTCAGCGTCGGGAAGGTAACGGCAAAGGAAGGCATCCCATGCCGCCGTCACCGCGACCGGGCTTCCATACCCCCTCTCGCATCGTGTCAGCGCACCGCAGTACTTCGCGAAAAGGATATTTTGCCGCTCCGTCTCGATATCGAAAAGACGCGCGCTCCTACGCATGAGAGTCCTCCTTACCGGAGGGTCCGGAAAGCGGCGGCGATACCACCCAAACAGTGGCACTCATGCCGCTATTGTTCCTTCCTCGCTGCGGAGCGGGCCGAATTTCGCCTTGGCGATGCAGTTCACTCACGCGGGGGCGGACGGACAGGATTGAGCGGCCAAGGCGATCCGCGACGGCATCGGCCGTCAATCCCGACGGCGCGAGAGAAATCGTCCGCAATACTTCTTCGCGCAAAGTTTTGGCGGGCCCCTTGATGGCCTGAGCCGCCTGCTCTGAAGGGCCGCGAGCTTTGAAGCCGGGAGCGTCAGGGTAGACTTCTGGAAGTCTGCTCATGCTTCGCCTCCGCCGAGGCCCGCGAGGGCGGCGATCAAATCGGCTTGCCTAGCACTCACCGGGTAATGGCAATGCACGTAGCGCCCCGCAGCGGTCGCAGGGGACGCGCGCAAAGCAGGCAATGGAAATTCCCGGAAATCCGGGGCGGCGATGTTGCAGTGAAACCCAATACGGGTTAAGTCATGTTCGTTCGATAGCATTTGAATTTTCCTAGAACCCGGTCGCGCGGTCCCGCCAGGAAATGCGCTTCCGGGTTTTTCTTTGGGCGTTGGGTGTTGCGCGGGCGCGTTACGCTGCTTGCGCATCAGGTTTGCGGGCGCGGGCTTCCGCCCATGCCAAACCGGCTTCCGCCGTGTAGAGCGGACGCTGGCCCCAATACTTCGCAACTGGGGGTCCTTCCGCGATTGACGGAGAACACAGCTTATCGAGTGTGCTTTTGCCGATCGGATAACCGGCCTCACGCAGATACGCGCCTAGCTCATCTCGAGTGTAAAATTCTTTCGTCATCTGTAGTTCTCTCCGACCGTTTGCGGCGAATTGCCGGGCAACGCGAGAGAACGCCAAATCCCGCTTGATCGGAATGCTGGACGAAATGCGGGGGTTATTTTAGCAGCTAGGAGCCCCTGGTCTTCCGATGTTTGGCTTCGTTTGCTTTATGCGTTCGCCCGGACACGCTATAGCGCTCACCCGCGCCCCTCATGGCAGAGATTATTGCTTCTGGATTCGTCAACTCTTCGGCTGAGATGGTTTCACGCCTTTTTCTGATCCAGCCCTCAACACTATGACGGGATGCACGGTAAATGGTGCCAATAGTTTTCACGTAGAACTTGTCTGTTATGAGCCCGCGTTGTGCAGCAATTGCATAGACCACCGCGGCCCTGATGTCTTTCTCCTCGCTCGGGCCGACAGGATTTCCTGGACCAGCACAATCGGCGATAGGCGCCGGAATAATTCCGGCCGCCAAATATTCTAAATGTCCGATCAGCTGTGCATGCAGGCCCGACGGCAGCGCGGCGGGACCTAGTTTAAGCAGGTCCACCCATGCCGCCCAATAGGCGCGAGCGCGATTGCGCTTCCCTTCCTCACCGCCATGCAACAACTCGATACCGGAGAATGCGACTTTACGAGCAGCTTCTTCACGGTCGTTCGTCATGCGGCGCTCTCGCCGACCCTGAGCCGCGCCACGTTGGAGGCTGGCGGATTCACAATGCGATCGACCTGCGCCGCCAGCAATTCAAACACCCGCAATTTCTCGTCCCGGTACTGCCACACGTCATAGACGCCGCGAACGCCCTGCACAGTATGCCCATAGGCCAGCTCGGCGTGGTCAGGGTCAGCGCCAGCTCGAGAGCAGAGGGTTCGGCCTGTTCGGCGCAGGTCGTGTAGCGTCCAGCCGGTTACGCCACACAGCTTGTCGAAATCAGCCTTGAACTTGGAGAAGCCGGAAATTGGGGTCTTGCCGCTGGTTGTGAAGACGTAGGGATCATTCCGCCGGCCGATGGTGGGGATGTCCGACAGGAGATCGGCAGCGGCTTGCGACAGCGGCAGCAGGAAATCCTTTTTCGACTTGTGGCGCTTGGCGGGAATCGTCCAATTGCCGTCTACAGCCTCTCTACTGCTCATCCGGGCGCTTTCATTGCGGCGAGTCATGGTGAGCAGGATAAATCGCACCAGCCAGGCAAAGGGCGTTTTCTGACCCTCAGCGGCCTTCCAGACGGCTCTTAGCTCGTCATCGGTCAGGATGCGCTGCCGGCGCCGCTCCTTGGGCTTTGTGCGGGCCATCCCACGAACGATAGGCGAATTGAAATCGTCGGTTCGGGCAGCATGCCAGTTGAAGATTTTGCGGACATAGGCAAGGACGTGATCGGCCTGGACGGGGCCGTTCTCCTCCTCAACTTTGTCCAGCATTTTCACGATGTCACGGCGCTTGATGGCGTCAATCTGCTTGGCGCCAATGCGGGGATAAACCAGCCGCTCTAGAACGTCTTCCCGGTCTGCTTTTGAGCGCAAACGGCTCCCATCGCGGGCGAGGTAATCCTCGGCAATGGCCTTGAACGTGTTCCCGGCGGCTTCCTTCGCCTTCCGCATTTCCGCGAGCGGGTCCCTGCCCTGAGCAATGGCGCCTCGGACAGCCTCGGCTTCCCTTTTGGCGGTCGCCCGAGCCGTTCCCTTGGCCGCTGGTGCGAGTTTCCCAGCGCGTTGGGCCTCGAACCGGAACCAGCTCCCGTCAAGCTTCATGCGCCTGCTAATTGTGCCGGCGCGGTACTGATAGACGAAGGATTGATGACCCGTCTTCGTGGTCTGGAGACCAAAGCCGGGAAAATCCGGATCCCAGGTGAATTGCCGATCGGACGCCACTGATTTCGCTCCGGTAAGCATCGGGTAAGCACCACCTAGGCATACCCCCGGAAATTGCCGGAAACAACCGGCGATAAGAACCAATGGGAATTACAGGTGGAAAAGCTCACCGCGAAACGCGCGGCAACGGCCCGAATTAGCCGGAAAGCTTGAGCATATAACTTTTAATCACGGGGTCCTGGGTTCGAGCCCCAGCGCGCTCACCACGTCGGATCAAGGATTTAGCCGAAAAGACGAACCGACCGAAAAAGCTCTGTGTGGGCACCGTGTTGGCAAATTGATTGTGACGCTGCGCGGCGCGCGAAGATATATGCTGGTCACGCATGCGGGCGGCCTCGGGGCGTACACGCCGCAGCATTATCCACACTCACGACGCGCAGTAGCTCCCGCGCGCTCCTTGGCCCAAGGGATTGATAATTTGACTCTCGCTGGCGCCGCGTCTCGAGGGCGGCATGCCTCGCCCTGTCCGACATCACACCCCGACGCACCCCGACGGCCGCCCGCTGAAAATCACCTTCGGCGAGATGTGCGAGATGGGCCTTGCGCGGCGTCCTGGTCTCTTGCCACTGCGGCCATCACGTGGCGCTCGATGCGGATCATTGGCCGAACGACCTGCGGCTGTCAGATCTCGAACCGCGCTTCGTCTGCGGGCGGTGCGGTGGTCGCGGCGCCGATGTTCGGCCTGACTTTGATGGAGGCCATCGGCAGATTGCAGTCATGGGATACCGGAACAGGCCATGACCAAGGGCTGGGGGGCGGCCTTTCGAGGATCCGATAGAGGTGGACGGCCTGGCCGAGTAAGCTCCGTCAGAGTTACCCGGAGTGGTGGTAGCCATGAAGAACTTTGTAGCCGTATGCACGGCAGTGGCTTTGATGATCCTGGCCTTGATTGGCTTCGCCCAAAAACACCATGAATGTTGGAACGGGCACGTGCTCAAAAATTGGCGGCGCGGGCACGCGCTCATAACCCGTGAGCCCTGCGGATCCGTTAGCCCTTCCATATAGAACCGCCGCCCTCGGAGCTTTTCCACACCCATGACGCGCAGTAACTTGCGCGCGTTCGAAGGCCAAGGGATTGATAATTTGACTCTCGCCGGCGCCGCGTTTCGATGGCGGGATGCCTCGCTCAGCTCGACGCCACACAACTGCGCACGCGGACGGCCGGCCGGTGAAGATCACGCTTGGCAAGATGCGAGAGATGGGCGTTCGCGGTGTCCTTCGCCCCAACGTCCTTTTCGGCGACTGTTAGATCACGCCCAAAATGATGAAAAGTCCGATTTCAACCAATAAGACCGCCCCCGTCATCGCGGAGACAAGACACAGGTCACCCGGTGATAAGTGCAGCATGTTCTCACCAATCGAAGAAACGGCCCCTATGGCATAAGCAGGGGACTAAGGATTGCCGGGGCCGTTTCTCGGAGATCCTTGACGCGTTCGTCCGGCGCCAAGCAATTCTAATCCTAGCCCAAATTTAAATCGTGTCCATATTTAATTTGATTAAATGTTATAATTATAACGCCATCGAATTTAAATATATAATATCGGAAGGCTTGCAAATGCCCGCCAGCGAGAACCGGCGGGCGCTGTGAGGGCGAGCCGAAGCCCAGATCTAGCGCGAAGGTCTCTCGCGCGCAGCATTCAGATCCGCTTTTATGCCCGAGATTGCTGCATTAGCCGGCTGCCGACTTGGGGGCGGCTCATTGAGGTCTCGCGCCCATGGTGCCCTTGATCGAACTGCCGAACCTGAAGTGACCTGGTCAGAGCTCACGCAAGCAGAGACAAGTAGGCCAGAAAGGCCGACCAATACCGCCTGCGTCATCGCGTGGATGCCCATGCTCGCCTAACCGAGATGCTTCCGAATCGATCCTCAGCATGAGCAAATCAGGGCTTCGTGGCCGCCCGTTCGTTATGGCCGCGCCATGAAGCCATTTTTGCCAGGCCGCGAAGTCGGCCTGAAACAAACGAGGCCCACCCTCCTCTCTTCCAGCGCATGCCCCAGAAGGGAACGACCCTCTATGATCAGCCCAACATGGACTCGCAAAGCACGCAAGCTCGTTATCGTAAATTTGCTGATCGGCGCGGCCGCTCTGTTCGGATTGGCCGCTCATGAGCCAGTCTCGAGTGCTGCCCTCGGTAGTGAATGGCGATGCAACAGAGCGGCATTTGTCCTAACGACGTGTCATCACGTGGCTGACGAAGTTATGACGCAAAGAACGGCCGCTCTAGACTAGCGAGCAAGCCACAACGGGTTGTCCAAAATCCGGCAACGAGGCTGAATAGGGCGAACGCGGGACCGGAGCCCCGCGCCCTTCCGTCATGTAACGCTTCAGCCGTCGGCGGTGCGTCATCGGCCGCTGCCGGTCCCGCTTCCTGAGCCGCGCCGCCCAGCGCGTCCGTCATTTTCAGCCGCAATCGCTCGTCGTCAAACGAGTGATTTCTTGAATGCGGCCAAGCTCTGGTCCGGGTGATCAAACCCAGAGCCATCCCCACCATATTTTGGTTAAGATTGTCCATTCCCTTGCAGGGGAAAATTTGCGTGCTTGCGCCTTGATGTCGCTCGCCGTCAGCGTGTCATAGAGGCGTATAGCGATGGGACAAAAGGCCCCCATTTTGAAGCGGGCACACCCTCTGCCCGATCTCCTGAAAATGCTTCAGGAACTTGAGGATCTAAGAGAGAAGGTCCGGCTGGCCGAGGCCGCCCGCGTTTTGCACTAAGGCTCGCGGCGCGTAGACGCCGCCCTTTTCGCTCCCTGACGTGAAATCCCAATTGCATTCCCGCCGGCACAGTCCTTGCCAATCCAGTGTATCGCCGTCGGGTCCTGGCAGGGAGCCGTTTCGCAATGAAACAGAAATCTCGAGTCCCAAAGCCGCGCAAGCCTACTCTGGCACACATGGTTTCCGATCTGGTGCGATTGCTTGAGGCGATGAAGAACCTTGAGGAGCTGAGAGAGAAGCTCCGAGCCGCGGAGGCCACCCGTGTCCGGCATTAGCACGTAGGATGGATTGAGCTCTTGCGAAACCCATCACTCGTTGCGATCAGCGCGCTGCGATCCGCGATCGATCGATCATCGGAGCAATCCTCGACGGTCGCGAAGTGACCGATCGAATTGCCGGCGATGGTCTCGCAAGAGCTCAACCCATCCTACACGCTGTCCGATCTCCAAACCGGTTCGTGTGCGGCAGGCGCGGTGCGGAGGTGCGCCGAAGTTTCCCAAGGGGTGACTAGGCCGGGCAGAGGCGCGGGGCCGCCCTGCGGTAAAGCACCGCCGGATATGGCGATCACACGCGCGGCGCTATTCCATTTCGTCGCTCTGCGAATGCGCCGCCAATGCTTTCCGCGCCTGCTGTTCGATGACCCTCACCGCCGCATCGATGACCCGCTCGTGGCCCTCGTCGAGAGATTTGTCCCTCATCCAAGCATACAGGTAGACCGCCAAAGCATCCTGCAGTGTCATGGCAGGCTCCTCTTTCGAACAGCGTCGTATAACCGTTCGGAATGATCCTGCTTTACGCCCACCAACGCAATCGGATGGAGTCTTTAAGTCGAGGTTAAGCTTGATAGCAGCAATGCAATTCAAATGTTCGTCTCTGCGCTGGCGCTGCAAAGCGTGGCGCGGAGGCGCGGGCGATGTTTTCAGCATGTAGGATGGGTTGAGACTCTTGCGACCGGCGCCCGCTTCCGCTGTTATCCGCCTTGGCCGACGTTTGACGAGGCATTGTTCAGCCAGCGCAGCGTTGCATCATCGCTCCAGCCTGGGACGGCAAAGCGCGCCGGCGGAGACACGTTCGCGTGGGGCCGGCCTGCCGCAGGATGGCGTGCGCGGGCGTGATGCACCGTTGCGGCGTTTGCGGAGGTGCACAGCACCAGTAACAGACCCACGGCAAAGAGAGCCCGCATCACATCAACTCCAATCGAGCAATCGTCTATTGTTATTTGATGCGCCGATCGGCTCGCCACAATCCATCGCACCTTCACAAGCAGGAGAGAGAAGGTTCTTGCGGTGCAAGCCGGTCCTCGATTGCCGCGGCCGGAGCGCGTGCAGCTTCAACAGCAAAGAGGTTACACGTCAGGCCCTCACAACCATCGTGCTTCTTGGAAATTTGTCATCTGGAGCTGTCTTGTCGCACTGACGCCCGCATCCCAACTCACCATTGCAGGTCACATGTGCGGAGAAAGGGAAACCATGCGTGTATTGTCAGTGGCACTCCTCGCGGCGGCTTCGTTCACCCAGGCCAACGCAGAGGCGCAGATGAAAGACCCCAGCCCTTCGTGCAGCTATACGATAGCGAACGGGCAGACGTACCAGGTACCCGCGGGCCAGACGCTTTGCTGGCGCGTCCCGCCGCCTTCCAACAGGACGTACACGCTTCTGCGTTGCGACCCGCCATTTCAGGAACTCAACCGGGTGCAACTGGGCGATGGTCGCTGTAACAGGTACGAAGAACGGCAATAGACCGCGGCCGCATACGCATCCTCGATGGCGGCTCGTGTCGACCGCGGCGAAGGAGACCGGTCGCGCGGGCCAGCTTGGCGCGTAGGATGGGTCGAGCTCTTGCGAAACCCATCACTCGCTGCTGGATGCCAGGTTGGTACGCTTTCCGCGCGTCCAACCGCATTGAGCTTACCAAACCGGTCGTCGAGGCGGTAGGATCGCCAGCCAAGGCGGCGCTCGTCTTCGGATCGAGCGCCAGCCGGGTTCGGACTGGAGTCGGGAGGGCAAAATGTCATTCCCAATACCCGCCAACGAGGCTGAACGGCTTACTGCGGTTCGCGCGCTCAATCTACTCGATACGGCGCCGGACATCGCCTATGATGAAATAGGTGAGCTGGCGGCACAGATTTGTCAGTGTCCGGTCGCCTATATCAGCTTGATGGATGACGATCGCCTGTGGCTCAAGGCCAAATACGGTTTGCCGCCGGATTTTCACCAGTGCCCACGCGAAATTGCCTTCTGCACGGAGACGGTCTGCGGCACTGAGCTCGTTGTAGCACCCGACCTCAGGCAGGATGCGCGCTTCAGCAGGCTTCCATTTGTCACCGGCGAACCGTACTTCAAATTCTATTGCGGCATGCCGCTTGTCAACACTGAGGGGTACGCGCTCGGGACTCTGTGCGTCATGGATTTCGAACCGCGCCACCTTGCATTCGAACAGGCCGAATCGCTGCGTCGGCTGTCGCATCAGGTAATGGCGCAGCTAGAGCTACGTCGAAGACTGATCGAGCTTGACCGGGCAAATAAGGATCTGGACCAGGCGCGGAAGGACATCGTCGCCGAGAAGGCGCGCGTCGAAGAGCTGCTCATCAATATACTGCCAGCATCGATCGCTGATGAGCTCAGGAAGGATGGCAGAGTCCAGCCGAAATACATCCCCTCGGCCACCATCATCTTCGCCGATTTCAAGGGGTTCACCTTGCTGGCAGAGCGCATCGAGCCAGTCGCTCTGATCGGACTGCTCGACCAATACTTCACCGTTTTTGATGAGATCGTAACACGTCATAAGCTTGAAAAGCTCAAGACGATCGGCGATGCCTACATGGCGGTCGCCGGTGTGCCCGCGGCTGATCGCAGGCATCCAATCGAAGCCTGCCTTGCCGCGCTCGAACTTCAAAGCGCCGTCGCCCGCATGAAGGCTCAACGTGAGAAGATTCGATTGCCCTCGCTTGAGCTGCGCGTCGGCCTGCATACAGGGCCGGTCATTTCCGGCGTGGTCGGCCGACAGAAGTTCACTTTCGATATCTGGGGCGATGCGGTGAATACGGCGGCGCTCATGGAGATGAACGGCGCTCCCGGCCGGATCAATGTCTCGGAGACAGTCGCTGGACACGTGAGATCACTCTTCGATCTTGAGCCGAGAGGTGCCATCGAAACGAAGCACCACCGCGTGCTCGAAATGTTCTTCCTCAACCGCCTGAAACCAGAATTTTCGCGCGATGCCGAGGGGCGGCTGCCAAACGAAAAATTCTTTGCCGAATGTAACCGACGTTTGACCGGCTTTTCCTGCTAGCCCGCTGGATGGGTTGAGCTCTTGCGAAACCCATCACTCGTTGCGATCAGCGCCACTGCGATCCGCCATCGGTGATCGGAGCAATGTTCAAAGGGCCGAGGAGTCGCCGCCGCGAATTGCCGACGATGGATTTCGCAAGAGCTCAACCCATCCTCCGCGCTGGCAGTAGACCCGAACCTCGGTACAGTCTTCCTGACATAGGCCGGAACGGCACCATCTCTGCCAAGTTATCCCACTACCGGAGGCAACTGGAGGAGGTAGACATGCCGGTATTCATACTTTGGGCCATCCCTACGGTGCTCGTCATCGGCGGCGTCAGCTACTATTTTCTTCGCGTAGTTCACTAGTTGAGTATTTCGGCCACGCTCGAATGCTGATGAAGGTTGCCTGTCTCTGACCGGCATTGGCATGCCGGACGCCCTGCGTCCGACGTCATTGCCTGACGTTGGGCGGCCGCGCCAAGCGCCGCTTTGGCCGATCGGCTTTTGCCGATGACGATTTGGATTTAGCACTCCTGCGAATTGCTGCGGCCGATTTGCGGTCGACGCTACGCATCTCCTGCATTTGCTCGGCCGCGATCACGCGGGAGCGCAAATTTTCTAACTCGGAAAGGCCGGAAGCAAGCTCGTCGCAACGCTGTTGCAGCACAGCGGTGTGATCAAAAGTGCCCATTGCACGCCCCCCCAGTCCCGACCGATCGGGAAAACTATGCAGGCGAGAAAATGCGATAGCGAGGGGACAGTTCCTGTGAAAATGCTGCGCCGTTGTCGCAGCGCCGTGCACTGCAAAAATGGCTCAAACGCCCCATGTCGCGAACGCGTAGAAGGGCCAGCCTCACGGGATGCGATCGATAGATCGGGCCATTACCAATGACGGCCCCGACCGCGGGAAAAAACGGCAATCTCTTCTGTTCGCTTTCGGACATTGGCTGTACAGTTCCATTTGCGGGGAACGGGAGCCAGTTACCGATGAAGGACTATCTGGCCCAGCTTGAGAAACTTCGGAAAGATGCGGCCGAATGCGCCCTGATCCGCGATTTGGCAACCGATCCAGCCAAGCGCGAAGTGTTCGATCGGCTTGCGTGCCACCTCACGGTCCTGGCTGACCAGGTTGAAATGGCGATGCTTGAGCGGAAGACCGGGACTGACCCGTCTCGGCCCTAGAAGCGTGCGCCGCTAATCCCGCGGGCCAGGTCAGCGCGGACATCCGACTGATTTTGTGTCTCCAGCTTCGGGGCTGCAGTTGTAGCCCAAATATGAGGGTAGGAACGTTTCGGCCGGCGGTGAGTCCTAAAGGCGCAATCCATCCCGTATTCCTCGTGGATCGAACGGTGGAAAAAGCACTCGCGTATGCCATCTCGGCGGCCCTCGTGGGCTTCGGTCTCTTGATCTTTTTCGCCGGCCTATCCTCCAGCTCGCCCGCCTTATGGACAATCGTCGCGCTGGTCCCGATCACGATCGGGATCGTGAGCGCCTTTGGTCCTGTGTGACTGGATGTGGAAATCAGGCCTTTAGGTCAGCGCGCCTGCATTTTCCGAATCGCCAACTCGTGTTCGCTCTCTCGTAGTTTCAAACTCCTGGTGACGCGCGTGAGCCATTTCGTCTCGATGCTTCTGCTTGCGACGGCCCTGGTCTTGACGTTGTGCTTCGGAGTTGCAGCCTGGCGCCTCTCAGCGGACAAGGAGGCCGACATCACCGCCACGATTTCGCATCAGGAATACGGCTGGAGGTCACGGCTCAACAATTGAAGCCCTTGATTACTGAACCCATCACTCATGCCGCGGAGTGATCGACCAAATTGCCGGCGATGGGTTTCGCAAGGGCTCAACCCATCCTACGCGCTACTCGTCTTCAGCTCTCCGGAGCCGCCGTCGCTGCCGGCACGCTCAGCGGTGCCCCTCCCACCGAAACCGGCCCGACGGGCTTCGGCGGCCGCGCCATCCGTTTGCGCATCGCTGCGGACAGCCCATAGCGGGCATTCGCTCGTCGAATGGAGGACGTGACGTCCGACATCATCACATTCTGCAGCGAGTCGACCTTCGCGATCAGCGTGGACAGCTGCGACGATATCTTCTTCACGTCGACCCGTTCGTCCGTGATGCTCTGCCGCAGGGACAGCAGCACCAATGAATCCTGCTGCAGCAGGGCGGCATTTTGCTGCAAGGCCTGATTGTTCTCCTGCAGCGAAGCCGTGTGTTGCTGCTGGGCCGACTGGATCTCCTTCAAGGCGGCGGCAACCGGATCCGGCTTCGGCGCGGGCGCTTCCTGGCGCGGAAGGAGCTCAGCCAGGCTGCTGACATTCAGCGACGGCAAGCCGGACGGCAACATATAGATGGCCGCGGCGCCATTGATGGCCAAGGCACACACCGAGAGTGCCAAGATCGATTTCCGGCTGGCGCGCTTGATCGGCGCTGGTGCTTCCAGGGCTGCGGGCTCGTGCGCTGCTGCGGCGGCAGCAAGGGCGACCGCATCGAGTTCTTCGGCGAAGGTTGGCGTTTCGAATGTCGTGGTCACGTGCATTGACCCCAGTGAGCGAGCAACAGGAAGCCGCCCCTGGAACGTCCTCGCGACGAATCCTTGTACGCAGCACCCAACTCCAACTGCCTAAAATTGTGAGCATTTCGGATTAATTCCACGTTAGCGGCGGGGCTGGCCGACGGCTCAGCGACCCCGGCCGATTACGGGGGGCGATGCGATGCAGTGACGAAAACAGCCGGGAAGCTACCCTGACTGTGGGCCCCCTGAACACGCCTCGAAACGGATTTTCCGAAGCTGGCAGAATACCCCTGTTTTGCCCGACGGTGCAACCGGATGCGTGCTGGAGCTCCGGCGCCAGAGATGCGGCATGAGCAGTTGGCCCCATCCGGATCATGAGACCAACAGCTGTGTCAGCCCGGAGCAGTGATCGCGACCGACGATGCAGAAGACGTGATGGCAGAAGCACTTAGCTACTGTGCATGGGGTTGTTTTCGCATTTTTTGATGCGCCCTAACCCTCAGCAGCTCGAACCACTCCTCCACCCGCCCGAACCATCCCGCATCGGGCTGTGGTAGAGCGCGACGATCCATTGCGCCGATCCTGTCTCTTCGCCCCTTCACTCGCAGATTACGAACCTGGCTTTATCGGGTTCGGAACGCGTCTGCGCGACACATTCGTTCGTCGCTCGACCTGCGCTTTTGCATCCAGCACCTTGTCTCCAGCTCGTGCAGCTCGCGGTTGCCTGATCTGGTCCGAAAGGCTCGAGCCTCTCCCTGACAGACCCTCTGAACCAACATTGGCGTTTCCTTGAGCCTGTGTTGCCGGCCGGAATCTGTTCTGGAGCGGCGCCGAACCAGTGGCCAATTGATCCTCATTGCTCGTGCCGCTCCCAATCGCGCCGATCGGCAGGCCATTTGGAGCGTGACCAACCCCGGCATTTCTTGCGGCCTGACCTGCCGCCCGCGACCTCGCGGGCGTGGCGGGCTGAACGTTCGGATTGGTCGGTTGGCTGTTGGTGCCCAGATCTCCGCCGGTGGCGGTGTCTTTCGTCCCCATCCCTGGAGGTGCCGAGGGACCCGCATTGCCTGCACTCGTCCCCATTCCAGACGGTGCCGACCCGCCCGCGCTACCCGCCCCCGTTCCCATGCCCGCTCCTGCGGACCCGGCATTTGCGCCGCCTGCCTGCGCCAACAGATACGAGCTTGCGACAATCGCGACTATGACCGCGGGGATGGCATGGGACATCGGACAATCTCCTTCGCCACGCCTCGTTAACCATAATGGTGGAACCGGGTTCCCGCTACGAACTCGCGATTGAAGAAGTCGTACCTTGCTTCCGGTATCCGTTGCCGACGAAGGCGGAGCCCCTCACCCCTCATCGAGCAACTCGAACAATTCCTCCACCCGCTCGAACGGCGCGTCCCGCATCGGGCTGTGATAGATGACGCGATCGCCGTCGCGCTGCAGCGACTTCCCCCGCGACTTCCGCAAGCGTCCGGGCAGGAACGTCACGGCCGCAGCTTCAGGGCCGACGTCCAGCCGGATGATGCCTCTGCGCTTGCACTCGATCCTGAGCTTCGCCGCAGCGAAGAAGTCGCGCGCGACCTTCGGCAAGGGTCCGAAGCGGCGGGAGGTTTCCTCCTCGAGGTCGTCGAGATCGTCCTCGCTGCTGCATCGTGCGGCGCGCGCATAGAGCTCGAGCCGCACCGGCTCGGACTGCACATAGCTCTCGGGCAGCATGTCCCCGACCGGAAGGTTGAGGTCGGGCACCCACACCGCGGCGCGCTCCTCATCGGCCTTCTCCGAGGCCATTTTCAGGAGGTGGCTGTAGAGCACCGGCCCGAACACCTGGACGTGACCCGATTGCTGCTCCGAGAACAGGTCGCCCGCACCTCTGAGATCGAGGTCGCGCTCGCTGATGGCAAAGCCGGCGCCCGGCCGGCTGAATTCCTCGAGCACGGCGAGCCGCTTCTCGGACTGTCCGGACTCCGTCTCGGTCAGGAGATGGGCGAAGGCGCGGATGCCGCCACGGCCGACGCGTCCGCGCAGCTGGTGCAGCTGGGCAAGGCCGAACTTTTCCGGCCAGCAGACCACGATGGTGTTGGCGCGGGGAATGTCGAGGCCGCTCTCCACGATGTTGGTCGCGAGCAGGACGTCGGCTCCGCCCTCGACGAAGCTCATCATGCGATCGTCGATCTCGTCGGCGGGCAGCTTCCCGTGCAGACAGACGATGCGCAGATCCGGCGCCACCGCCTGCACCCGCGCCAGCATCGGATCGAGATCATGGATGCGCGGACAGATCAGAAAGCTCTGGCCGTGGCGGCGCTGCTCGCGCAGCAGTGCGGAGGCGATGGCCGCATCCGATAGCGGCGCGATCCTGGTTGCGACCGGAAGCCGGTGCACCGGGGGCGAAGCGATCACGCTGAGATCGCGGAAGCCGGCAAGGCCGGCGGCGAGTGTCCGCGGGATCGGCGTCGCGCTCATCATCAGCACATGGACGTTCCTGGCGAGGCCTGCGAGCTTGGCCTTCTCGGCCGCGCCAAAATGCTGCTCCTCGTCGATGATGACGAGGCCGAGATCGTCGAACTTGACGTCCTTGCCCGTGAGCGCCTGCGTGCCGATCACGACCTTGATGCGGCCGCTGCGCAGTCCCTCCTTGGTCTCCCGCAGCTCCGCGCCCGAGGTCGCACGCGACAGATTTCCCACCTCGATGCCGAACGGCGCAAAGCGCCTCTGGAACGTGGCGACGTGCTGCCGGGCCAGCACCGTCGTCGGCACCGCGACCGCCACCTGCTTGCCCGACAGCACCACCGCGGCCGCGGCCCGCAGCGCCACCTCGGTCTTGCCAAAGCCGACGTCGCCGCAGATCACCCGGTCCATCGGATGACCGGATGCAAGATCGTCCAGCACGTCGTTGATCGCCTTGGCCTGATCGCTCGTCGTGAAGTAAGGGAAGCGCGCGACGAACTTCTCGTAGGCCGATCCCAGCGGCACCAGCTTTTCGCCGCGCCGCCGGCGGCGCTGGCTGATGTGCCTGGCGAGCACCTTGCCGGCGATCTGGATCTCGCGCTCGGCCTCGCCGCGGCGCGCCCACCATGTGCTGCCGTCCGCCTTGTCGAGCGTCAGCTTGCCGAGCTCGGTTGCGTAAGGCCACATCAAGGCGAGATCGGGCGGCGGCGCCAGAACCGCATTGTCGCCGGCGAACTTCAGGCGGATCATCTCGCGCATCGCGCCGCCGCCGGTGTTGACGGTCTGCAAGCCGTCGAGCACGGCAAGGCCGCGCTGGAGATGGACCACCACCGTGCCCTGCTCGGGCACATCGGCATGGTCGAAGGCCGCGCTCCAGGCGCGCGCCATCGGCTGTGGATGATGCGCGCGGCTGCCGAGCACGTCGGACGCCGTCACCACGACCAGAGGCTTCTTCCCTGGCACGACGAAGCCGGCATCGAGATCGGCCAGCAGCGCCGCCTCGCCGCCCCGCCTGCGCGCCGCCTCGTCCCAGTCCTCGCAGCGCTCCGCCTTGACGCCGCTCATCCGCTCCATCACGCGCAGATCGTCCTCGTGCGCGGCGACGAGGATCAGTCGCGATCCGGCCCGGCGTGTCTCCTCGACAAAGGCCCGCAGCGCCTTCCTTGAGGACGTCAGCTTCGAAAACTCCGGGATGGGCTGAAAGGACGCCGTCCGCGGCAGCACCTTCATGCCCTTGGAGAGCTGCTTCCAGTCGCGCCGTCCGAGGTATTCACGCTCACGCTCCGCCCGGCCTGCGGCTTCCTCGATCGTATCCAGCCATCCGTCGGCGTGCAGCGGGACCCCGGCGTCCGCGATCCACTTCGCGCTCCCGCAATAGTCGAATAGGCTCGCGCGCTTGCCGCGTTTGCCGGCAAGGCCGAGCCGCTCCGACATCGGATCGACGAGCAGCTCCCTGGTCTCGAAGACGATCCTGTGCTCATGCGGGTCGAACGCCACGATCCGTTTGATCGCATGCTGCGAATGCTCGATCCGGAACGGCCCCAGCGCGCCCGCGGGGAATATCTCGAAGGTCTGCCCGTGGAACAGCGCCCCGCCTGGATAGTCCGGTTCATCGTCGAGATCGTATCCCAGGGTCTCGAGGCGAGTCTCGAGGTCCCGCTCGGAGAACGTGCCGCCCACCTTCAGGCTCAGGCTCAGGCGCGACAGGCTCGCTGGCGGCGGCAGGCGCTCCATCACGGCTTCCGCCGTCGACACCAGAAACAGGGGTCTCTTGGATTTTGCGAGGCGCCTCAGCACGGAGGCTCTGCGCCCCGCGAGCTCGTGCGACGGCTCGAGCTGATCGAACGGCAAAGTGTTCAATCGCGGAAACACCAGCACCTCGCAGGATGGGTCGAGCGCGTGAATGACGCTGCCCAGCCGCTCCGCCCTGTTCTCGTTCTCGGCGAGAAAGACGATGCCGCTGCGTCCGGACTGCTTCCATTGTGCAAGCAGATGGAGAGCCATCATGCCGAGGGGCGACGAAGACGAGATCGTGGCGCGCTGCGATCCTTTGCTCTTCTTCGGCGCCTTCTTGGCCGCCCCTGCCTTTTTGGAAAGCCTCACTTGAACCCGTTTCTGGTCTTGAACCGTCGCAAACTGAATGCGAGCCGCCTTCATCTCGAATCGGCAACTCGCCGCCATGCATATGGGATTTGCCTCGTGAACGCACCCCTCGCGGGTAACGTCCGGGGACGCCATCGCGATCCCCCGCGGTTTGGCCCAAATGCGGCCCGTGCTCTCGATGCGACGGTCAATGCGATCGAGCGCTCGACGCAGTAGTAGGCACGAAAAAGCCCCAGCGCTTGGAGCCACGCTGGGGCGTTCGTTCAAAATGAAGCGGTTAAACAATGACGTCATCATAGCAGCGGTTTCACCGCGCGCTTGTGAACTGGTTCACACGCGTACACCAAACGACCTCAGTGCGAAGGCCCTGAGGTCGCCAACCTTTGTGGGGAAGGTTTTCTCACGGCCCGGGGGCTTTTGGGGTTGGGGACTGGGCCGGGAGCCAAGAATCTACGCGCGAGGCGCAGAGTCGTTCCAAGCAGGTGGGCGGGAAGTCTGCCGGCGCGGTCGGCGCAATATCGGTTCCGATCTATCAGGAATGCGGTACCGCATCCCTCCGGTTTGGGTTTGCGCAAGCAGCGCGCTAGGATGCCTCCTTTGACGGAGGCTGATTTGAAACCATTCATTTTCATCGGCGCCATCGCGCTGCTTGCGACGGTCCCCGCCCACGCACAGACGCTGGTCGATCCCAACAAGGTTGCTCCCGAATATCGCGAGGCGGCCGAGAAGCGCCGGGCCGAGCAGTTGCGCCAGCGTGAATGCGCCCTGAAGGCGGACCTCGAGAAGGTGCTGCCCAGGGATCGCACTGCCTTTCTCAACCACTGCCTGGAAACGATGGCGGCCAGGCAATAGCGGCTGGCTGTCTGTTCCAACCGGCGCCTTCCGCCGCCGGCCGCGACCGGATCGACCGGATGGTGGTGGTTGGCCGCGCGCGTTCTGCCAGCATCCAGCCACGAAGGCATTCAAGCTTTCTTCAGACATTTGGGATCAGCTGACGTTCCATTTTCAAAGCCATCGTTGTCCGCGCATGAGTTCGGTCCAGATTCAGTGCACGCGGTGCAAGAACGTGTTTCGCGATCGCGCCGGGCGGTTGCAGGACGGCTATTCCAGACAATGTCCGAGTTGCGAAGTGGTGCTGTTCTTCGCCGAGGACTCCCAACATCCCTTCATCAAGCGCGCAATGCGCAATGCACGCAAGGTCCGCAAGGAGATGCGGGAGCTTGAGACCGCGAAGCTTGCTGCACCCGAACCGCAGTTGGCGCAGCCGAGGAGATTCGCCGGACGGACGCGATCGGCGGAGCGGGAGGACTAGCTCAGCTCCGCCGCCGCTTCCTCGGAAACAGGCGGTCGCGGATGTAGCGCGAGGTCGGCGTCAGGCGGATGCCGCGGGGCTTGTGCCAGGCGGCGCGGTCGATCTCCTTCTTGTCGCCGATCGCCAGCCTGCCCTTGGCGGACTTGGTGATGAAGATCGCGTCACTCATCTTGCGGCCGGAGCGCTTGTTCCTCGCCTTCACTTCCTTCCAAAGGCTGATCCTGCCGAGCTTCAGCTTGGGCAGCTCCTCCTTGATCTCCCGCCGCAGGCAGTCCTTCTCCGACTCGCGCGCACGCTTGCGCCCGCCCGGGAACATCCAGAGGCCATCCGACCGGCGCCTGACCAACAATACCTTGCCGCGCCTGGCGGCAACCAGCTTGGAAGACTTCGCCATTGCTGCCGTCGTCGAAAACAGAATCAAGCCAATCGTAACTTGTCTAGTCGAACAGACAAGTTCGCGGCACGCCTTGATCATAGGACGCCAGCCAAGGGGCCTGGCGCGGCACGGCCGGCAGACCGCGCCATTCGGGGTGCGAGGTCAGCCCTTCCCCGCCTCCGCCCGATCCTCGGTCCTGATCCAGGCCATCATCAGCTCCCAGGCCACCGACAGGACGATCGGGCCGATGAACAGGCCGACGATGCCGTGGGCCAGCGTGCCGCCGATCACGCCGACGAAGATCACGATGGTCGGGGTGGTCAGGCCGCGCCCCATGACGAGCGGCTTCAACATGGTGTCGATGAAACCGACGACGACGAGAAACACGGTGAGGAGCAGCGCCGTGGTGACGTCCTTGGCGGTCCATATCCAGATGATCACCGGCAGCAGCACGAGGAAAGCACCGATCTGCACGATCGAGAGCAGCAGCACGATGAAGGCGAGAAGGCCCGCGCTCGGCACCGAAGCGAGCTTGAAGCCGATGCCGGCGAGCAGCGCCTGCACGATCGCGACGCCGATCACGCCCTGCGCCACGGCGCGAATGGTCGCACCCGCAAGCGACAGGAAATGCTCGCTCTGCTCCGGCACGATGCGAAACAGGAAGCTGCGGCCGGCCGCGACCAGCCGCGGCCCATGCGGAAACAGGAAGCCGGCGACGAACACGGAGACGAGAAACTGGAGCGTGCCAAGGCCGGCGTCGCCTGCGAGCGAAAGCAGCGGGCCTGCCAGCGGCTGGAGATACGGCGCCACTTCGCGCACCACCGCCCGAACGTTGTTATAGGCTTGGTCCCAGAGCTCGTAGAGCCAGGGGCCGACGAGCGGCCAGGACTTGAGCTGCTCCGGCGCCGATTGCAGCGCGAGATCGCCGGTGCCGAGCTGGTGTGCCAGCTCGCGCACGCCGTCCACCGCACTGATGCCGAGCCAGGTCGCCGGACCAATGACGATGCCCAGCGTGATCAGGGTCAGGATCGCTGCTGCGGTCTTGGGCCGGCCGCCGAGAATCTTGGCAACCCAGCTGAACGCCGGATAGAACGCAACCGCCAGCACGCCGCTCCAGGCCAGGATCGGCACGAACGGGCGGATGATCAGGAAGGTCCAGATGATCAGCAGGGCGAGCAGGCCGAGCCGGATCACGAGCTGGATGACGTCCTCTCCCGTCAGGAGCTGACGGAGGCTTTTCACGGGCACAGCTTTCCTTGCGGCATGAACGCAATTTCCGGCGCTTGCGAGGTCCAGCCGTTATTGCCAGCAACGCATCCTGCGTCAAGGCGACTGGAACTGACCATGCTCCCGATTGGGAACAGATCGGGGCCATTGGGTGCAGATGCTCATCGACCGGGACATTCGAACAGTCGAAACGGCGGCTGATCTGGATGGGCGGGCGGATGGTCTGCGCTCCTGCCCAGCTTGGCTAATGCCCGTTAACCGGATTTCCCCTCGCCAGTTTACCCCGCTGCAAACGCGGATGACTACTGTGGATCGGGGTCACCGAAACACCTTCTGGGCCATGGCCAACAGCATCTGGACGATCGAAGAGTTCACCTGTGCGGGTTGCGGCATGAACTACACCGCGACCAGAGAGGAGCACAGCGAGGCCCATACCGGCAGCTTCAAATGCGGCGTCTGTAGCGGCGTCGTGCACGCCTGGTCCGGCAAGCATCACTTCTTCGGCTGGCAAGCCGTGAAGACGAGGCCGCCTGTGTTCGGCAGGCGCTGGGCGGGAGTCGAGTGGTAAGCTGTCCGCGGCGTCGCAGGATCGGCCGAATTGCACCGGCGCCGTTTGGACTCCGTTCACCGATCGCCGTTAGATCAGGGCGGATCCTTCGCGCCGAACAGCAAATATGGCCGACCTCAACGCCGTCCTGACCAGGCTCAACGACCGTCTGCTCCGCCTCGAGGGCGAGCTGTTCGTGCTGCGCTCGCTGGCGCGCGCGACGCTGACGGCGGGCGACGACCATGCAGCACGCATGCGCAAGCTGGTCGAAGCCGCAAAGGTCGCGCTTGACGACGAAGCCAAGCGCCCTCTGGATAAGCCGACCCGCAAATATGTCGATGCAGCCACCGCACTGGTGGAGGAATTGCTGGTCGAGCCGACGCCGGCGCGGCCGCTGTTCACGGTGATTGACGGCGGCCGGCGCGACTGAGCGCGCCCGCTTCGCACGGCGATCGATTATCGCCCGTACAGTCCGGGCGCGCGTGCGCTGTTCGGATAGCACTGTCCCTGCGAATAATTGTAGTCGTAGCCGTCCGGACAGAGCCCGCCGCGTCGTCCGTAATATTGGGGACGCCCGTAAGCGCCCGGCGCGTGCGCATCATTCGGATAGCACTGGCCGGTCGAGTAATTGTAGTCGTATCCGTGCGGACACAGGCCGCCACCGCGCCCATAGCCTGGTCCGACCCCAGTGTAGACACCCGGCGCGTGATACTCGTTGGGATAGCAGCGGCCGTTCGAGTGGTTGAAATCATAGCCGTGCGGACATTGTCCGCCCGGACCACCTCTGAACTGAACTTGCTCCACCATAGGCGCCGGCGTTGCCGCGGGCACGGTTGCGAACGCAAGCAGGCCAGCCAGCGCAAGCTCGATCATGACGTCTCCTCCAAATCACGGGGACAAGCCTATCAGGAAAGCCTATCAGGATTCGTGTCCCACGAAACGACCTGACGATTGAGACACGGCCGGCCTGAACCGTGCATGAACCGGGCTCGGACTGCGACGATGCGTCGGCCCCCAAGTCTCGCGCAACGGCGCAGACAATCTAGATCGTCGTGGAGTTCTCCGCCTTGAGCCGGCTGAGCCCCGCCTCGATGATCGCGATCTCCTCGTCGATCTGGCCGATCGGCAGGCTGAAATCGTAGCCGGACCTGCTCTTCAGATCGACCGCGAGCCGCTGCCTGTGCATCATCAGCTGGTCGAGTCCACGGCGGTTCTTCAGACGCACATAGGCGTCGACGATCTGCTCGATTGCACTCGGCATGAAAATCCGTCCGGCGAAAAGGCCCGGCGGCGCACCCACGCCGGCGGACGTTTTCGTGTCGCGGTACGCAATACAAATCCGCGACAGATTCGTCGATACGCCAAGCTGGTTGAGATCGTGTTGCCGCCCGATGATGTCGTGATGCGTGGCGCGAAAAGGCCGCCGGCGATCACGCCAGCGGCCAAAGCCGGGTTCGAAAACGGATGCGGTTGAAATGTCGCCAGCCCCGGTTGGCGCACATTATCAGCCGATCAGGGGCATCTCCGTTACAAACGAAACACAGGAACCGCTCATCGGCCGCTTTCCGTCCGACCGTGGCGGCGCGGCAACGCTAAAGCGCGATGGGCTCAGGAAGAAGCGCTATCGCGCTTTGGGTTATTGTTTGAGCATGATCTTTTCGGAAAACCGCTGCGCACTTTTCCGGATCATGCTCTAGTCGGTGACGCAGAAATAGGTGCGCGGCAATCGGCGATAGGCGCCGTAGCGGTAATATGGCCGGTAGGCGTAGCCGCGATAGAGCGCCGGCGGTTCCTCGCCGTAATAGGCGCGATGATAGAAATTGATCACCGGCCCCTGGGCGCAACGATAGGCGTCCCAGGCCGGCCCCACCAACGGCGCGACGCCGGTTTCGGGCGGGACTGCCGGGTACGGGCCACCAGCATGGGCCGAAGTAACCGCCATCAGTGTCGCGAGAACGACAAGCCGGACGCTGCGCATGCGCTCACTCCCGAGCCGGTGCAATACCCGCAAGGAAGCACCGGAGCGATCGTCTGCGCAATCCCAGAGTTCGCCGCAGCCGCCGCGCGGCGCATTGTTGATAACCCACGCAAACGCCGCGCGGATGGTGACAGGGCGTACGGACGTGTTATCGGGGGATGACGCAGTTGCGAGACGGATCGGACCCCCATGCGCATTACCCTCGTCGGCTCCCGCCATTTCGGCGTGACCACCCTGAACATGCTGCGGGAGCACAGCGTCGCGGTCGTCCGGGTCGTGGTGGCCGATGCCGAGGATCGCCTCGCCGCGACAGCCAGGGCCGCCGGCATCGAGGTCGTGGTCCAGGCCAATCCGAAACTGGTGGTGGCGTCCGAGATTGGCCCCGACACCGATCTGATCATCACCGCGCACAGCCATGCCCGAATCGGCAGGGACGCGCTCGCCTCCGCCAAGTTCGGCGGGATCGGCTATCACCCCTCGCTGCTGCCGCGCCATCGCGGCAAGGCCGCGGTGGAATGGACCATCAAGGAAGGCGATCCGATCGCCGGCGGCACGATCTACCATCTCGCCGACCGCATGGACGCCGGCGCGATCGCCGCCCAGGACTGGTGCTTCGTCAAGAAGGGCGAGACCGCACGGGAGCTTTGGGAGCGCGCGCTGGCGCCGCTCGGGCTCAAGCTGCTCGCCGATGTGATCGACTACATCAAGGTGCACAAGGCGCTGCCCGCCAAGATTCAGGACGAGCAGTTCGCCACCTCCGCGCCGAGCCTTTCCTGAACCAGCTTTTCCTGAGCCAGCCTTCCCTGAGTCGCCCTGACGTTTACCCTTAATGTGAAGGGGCCTTGATTCCACTTCGGAATTTGGGACCAAAAGCGCAAATAAACCTTTGTTCCCACAGGAACAATTTTCGCTTTGGCATTGCAACAAATTTCCGTCACATTTCGTCCGAATAACCGTCAGCATATCAGACACATTCAAGGACGAATTCATGCGTTTTGGTCGCATTGCGGTGTTCTGTGCCGCCTCAGTTTTCGCCGGCACCCTCGCCGTCCCCGCCTTTGCCCAGAGCCCCTATGACGGCAACTGGCACGTCACCATCGTGACCAAGAGCGGTTCGTGCGAACCGACCGCGAGCTCCATGCTGACGGTTGCCGATGGCAAGATCACCGCGCCCGGTGCTAACGTTTCCGGCACCATCGGCAGTGGGGGACTTGTGAAAGTTTCGATCAATGGTGCATATGCCAACGGTCAACTCAACGGCAACGCCGGATCGGGGAAGTGGAATGGAGCATCTGCAGGCATACCGTGCAGCGGGCGGTGGGAAGCATCGCGCCAATAAGCCAACTGAGACTCGCGCTAGAAGCCGGCGGCTGCTGATCGCGGCCGCCGTTTTGTTTGGGACGGGTATCGCCCACACCGAAAGCAAAGCTCAGTCAGGCCCGTTTGGCCCGATGGCAGGCACCTGGAGCGGCGGCGGCACCGTCAGCCTCGAGGACGGATCGACGGAGCGCATCCGTTGCCGGGCCAAGTATGCTCCCATCGGGCCCACAATGGAAATGACGCTGACCTGTGCCAGCGACGCCTACAAGTTCATCCTCTCCGCCAACGTTCAGTCGGCGGGCAATGCCATTTCGGGAAGCTGGTCCGAGTCCAGCCGCAACATCTCTGGCTCGCTCCAGGGCCGCGGTGGCGGCGGAAACTTTGAGGTGGTCGCCTCCGCCGCAGGCTTCAACGCCAATATCGCGCTGAGGACGAGCGGCAACAAGCAGACCGTCACGATGCGCGCGGACAGCCAGTTCCGTGGCGCCAGCATCTCGATGACGCGCTAAGGCGAACCGTTGTTACGACAATCGAGCGGGCGGCTTCGCCGGGTCGACTTTTTATGCGTCCGGCACGAACGCCGTGACCTCGATCTCGACCTTGGCCCGGTCGTCGACGAGGCCACCGATATAGAGCAGCGTCGAGGGCGGGAAATTGCGTCCGAGCGTTTCCTTCCAGGCCGCACCAATCCCTGGTCCAGCCGCTTCATATTCGCTGCGGCTGGTCAGGTACCAGGTCAGGCGGACGATGTGCTCGGGGCTGGCGCCGGCCTCGCCCAGGAGCTTGATGATCCGCTTCAGCGCGGTCGCGACCTGCGCGGCCATATCGGGCGCGTAATTGCCAGCCTCGTCGCCGCCGGTTTGGCCGGCCAGAACCACCCACCGGCCCGCCCCCTCGACCACGGCGCCATGGGAAAAGCCGCGCGGTTTTTTCCACTCGGCCGGCTGCAAGATATGCATGAGCGAAGCTCTCCCGATCTTCTCGTTGTTTAGAGATGCCTAGCACGACACGCTGCATCGCTGCATCCGCAGATTTGACCGTTGCAAATGCCGGCGATGTCGCCGATACCGGCCGTCCTTCAGGTTTCCATCCTCCGGCATTCTGCCCCCGATGAGCGCGACACCGTCCAAAACGATGGCTGCACTGTGGATGGCCGGCTGGCTGTCACTGATGCTGGTCATGGCGGTCGCCGGGCGTGAGACCACGCGCGAGCTGAATGTTTTTCAGATCATGGAAGTGAGGTCGCTGGTCGGCTTCCTGTTGCTCTCGCCGATCATCTACCGCGCCGGCGGCTTGAAGGTGCTCAAGACATCGCGCCTACCGCAGCATGTCGGGCGCAATTTAGTGCACTATATTGCCCAGCTCGGCTGGTTCTTCGCGCTGACGCTGATCCCGATCGGCCAGGTCGTGGCGATCGAGTTCACCATGCCGATCTGGACGGCCATCCTCGCGGCAAGCTTCCTGTCCGAACAAATGACGCCCTGGAAGATCGCCGCCATCGTGCTGGGACTCGTCGGGGTGATCGTCATCGTCCGACCTGCGACCGGGGAGATCAATCCGGGGCAGCTCATCGCGCTCGGGGCCGCCATGGGATTCGGCGTCTCGATGGCGCTGGTGAAATCGCTGACCCGCACTGAAAGCGCGCTCTCGATCCTGTTCTGGATGCTGGTGGTGCAGTCGGTCGCAGGCTTCGTGCCGACGCTGTTCGTCTGGACCTGGCCATCGCTCTATGCCTGGGCCTGGGTCGGCGTGATCGCCGTCTGCGGCACATTCTCACACTATTGCCTCGCCAGCGCGATGCGCTACGCCGACGCGACGATCGTCGTTCCGATGGACTTCCTGCGGGTTCCACTGACCGCGACTGCCGGCTGGCTGCTGTATTCCGAGCGGCTCGACGCCTGGACCGTGCTCGGTGCGGCACTGATCCTTTTCGGCAATCTCCTCAATTTGAAGCCCGCTTCGCCGGTTCCCGCCCGCGCGCAGTGAACCTCGCGCCGCCTCGGGCGACAAAACAAAGTGGCCGTGTGATTTGGATCACGTTGGAGGGGCTCTCCATCGTGCACATTCGGCCACACAGCAGCGGGTTGACGCACCGGACTGCCGTTTTGGTGGCGCGAAGTCGGGCACTTCGTGTAGGTTCGTTGCCAATTTGTTGCTGCCTGCAATTCGATTCTGGGGATTTCAGAATGCGCTATCTCACCCTCCTCGCCTCGCTGATGTGCATGGCGCTGTCGATCAGTGCCGCCAAGGCTGACCGCCGCGTTGCCTTCGTTGTCGGCAACGGCTCCTACAAGAACGTCGCGCAATTGCCGAACCCGCCGATCGACGCCAAGGCGATGGCATCCACGCTGCGCAATGTCGGCTTCGAGGTGATCGAAGGCTCCAATCTCTCCCGCGACCAGATGACGGAAAAGCTGCTCGACTTCGGCCGCAAGGCGCAGGGTTCCGATATCGCGCTGTTCTATTATGCCGGCCACGGCATCGCCGTCAGCGGTACCAACTACCTGCTTCCCGTCGATGCCGACATCAAGTCGGAGATGGACGTCAAGCTGGGCGCTGCCATCAACATCGACCTGACGCTCGAGCAGACCATGGGCGATGCCAAGGTCAAGCTCGTCTTCCTCGATGCCTGCCGCGACAATCCGTTCGCCGCCAAGATCAAGTCGAACGCGGCGACCCGCAGCGTCAACGTCCAGAGCGGTCTCGCCGAGATGAAGTCCGGCGAAGGCACGCTGATCGCGTTCGCCACCGGTCCTGGCCAGACCGCGCTCGACGGCCAGGAGGGCAACAACAGCCCGTTTACCCGCGCACTGATCGACAACATCACCAAGCCTGGCGTCGAGATTCAGCAGGCGATGACGGCGGTGCGCGCCCAGGTCAATGAAGAGACGCGCAAAGGCCAACTGCCTTGGGGGCACACCAACCTGACGGGCTCCGTCTATCTCAATCAGGCCCCGACCACCCAGGTCGCCAACGCAGCCCCGACCGCTTCCGGCGTCGTGCCGGCGGCGACCGGGAGCTCGGACGGTGTCGAGCTCGAATACTGGCGCTCGGTGAAGGAGTCCAACAAGCCGGAGGAGCTCAACGCCTATCTCTCCGCCTATCCGAACGGTCAGTTCAAGGCACTGGCGCTGGCACGCCTCGCGGCGATCAAGAGCGGCCCCTCGACCGCGACCCGCACGCTCAACGCTGGCGTCGATCCTGCGACCTTCACCGACGAGGCCACCCAGCTCACCGAGGACCAGATCGGCCTCGATAAGACCGGGCGCCGCGACGTGCAGCGCCGCCTCACCGGCCTCGGCTTTGACACCAAGCAGACCGGCGTGTTCAGCGACGAGACCCGCACGGTGATCAAGCGCTGGCAGGCCGCGCGCGGCTATCCGTCGTCAGGCTACCTCAACAAGCATCAGCACAAGGCCCTGCTTTCGGAGGTCGTGGCTGCTCCGCCCGTTGCGAGCGACAACAGCCAGAAGGCGGCCCGGCGCGCCGCCAGCGCCCCCGCACCAAGCAGCGCGCCCGCGCCGGCTCCCCAACAGCGCAGCAGCCCCGGCGATGCTGCCGGTGCGGCCTTCGTTGGCGGTGTCGTCGGCGGCATGATGGGCGGCATGTTCCGCCGCTGAGGCAAGGCCCGTCGCTCAAGCAAAAGCCCGGCTCACGCAAAAGCCCGGCTCACGCCGGGTTTTTTCTTTCTGACAAGAAGAAGGACAGTGCTGCCGCTCACCCCGTCATTGCGAGCGTAGCGGAGCAATCCAGAATCCCCCGGCGGTGGCAGCCTGGATTGCTTCGCTTCGCTCGCAATGACGAGGTTGGGATACAGATGCGAGCACAGGAGCGTCCCAGCCTGAGGACCGATCGCTTACTTCCCGGCCGCCTTGCGCAGCGCCTCGTTGATACGGTCCTGCCAGCCGGGACCGCCCTCCTGGAAGAACTCCAGCACGTCCTGGTCGATGCGCAGCGTGACCTGCTCCTTGATGCCAGGAACGGCGTTCTGTTTGGGGGGCGCCGCGGCGACCTTCGCCGTCACCTTCTTGAACGCCGCCTCGGCTTCCGTTCTGGCATCGCCAAGCGTACGCGGCCGCCTCGGTTGATCCGCCATGTCCTAGATTCCCTCGAACAGAGCCGTCGAAAGATACCGCTCGGAGAAGGACGGCACCACCGCTAAGATGGTCTTTCCCGCAGCTTCCGGGCGTTTGCCGATTTGCAGCGCGGCCGCGATCGCCGCGCCCGAGGAGATGCCGCCCGGAATGCCTTCATGCCGCGCCAGCGCGCGCGAGATCTCGATCGCCGTCGTCGAGTTGATCTTCACGATCTCGTCGATCACGGAGCGGTCGAGGATGTCGGGGACGAAGCCGGCGCCGATGCCCTGGATCTTGTGCGGGGTATGCTGCCCCCCGGACAGCACCGGGCTCTCCTCAGGCTCGACCGCCACCACACGCAGCGAGGCCTTGCGCGGCTTGAGCACCTGGCCGACGCCGGTGATCGTACCGCCGGTGCCGACACCGGCCACGAAGAAATCGATGTTGCCGCCGGTGTCGTTCCAGATCTCCTCCGCGGTGGTGCGGCGGTGCACTTCGGGATTTGCGAGGTTCTTGAACTGCTGCGGCATCACCGAGTTCGGCGTCGTCCTCAACAGCTCCTCGGCGGCCGCTATCGCGCCCTTCATGCCTTGCGCTGCCGGCGTCAGCACCAGCTCGGCGCCGAGAAAAGCCAGCATCTTGCGTCGCTCGATCGACATTGACTCCGGCATCACCAGCTTGAGCCGATAGCCGCGCGAAGCCGCTACGAAGGCGAGCGCAATGCCGGTATTGCCGGAGGTCGGCTCGATCAGCACGGTGTCGGGCTTGACGATGCCCGCCTTCTCCATGGCGATGATCATGGCCGCTCCGATGCGGTCCTTCACGCTTGCTGCAGGATTGAAATATTCAAGTTTTGCCAAAATGGTCGCGTTCACGTCGTGCATGCCGGGCAGCCGGCGCAAGCGCACGATGGGCGTGTTGCCGAAGGCATCGACGATCGAGTCATAGATCCGGCCGCGGCCGAGTTGGTGCGCTGCACCCGTGGTGGACGATGCGTCCATGATGAACTCCCTGTGGCGACGATCTGCAGTCGCGACCATTCTCGCAGTTACGGACAGCTTGCGGCGACACGCAAGCGACAATGCGGCACATGTTAAATACGCTGCATTGCAAAATCACGTGAGCGGCAAAGATCAGAAAACCAACGCATTTGTGTTGCGACCTCGTCAACTGATTCTGCTTATGTTAGACTTACGTCTCAAAGCAGGGAGGTCACCACGATGTCAGCAGTTGCTGAAGTGATGTCGACCGTCGCGACCAACCGCGATCCGCGTTGCAGCGAATTGCCCACCTGCCCTGTCTGCGCCGACTCCATGGTCGCCGCCGAAGCATCCGCCTACGTCTCGGACCACATGATCAGCTATCTCTGGACCTGCGATAATTGCGGCTACGGCTTCGTGACCAAGCACGCCGTCAAGCATCGCTTCACCTGCAACTGATCTAGTGTGGAGCGATGTCGCCCCTCGCCCAGTCCTCGCGCGTGCGCTGATAGAACTCGTCGAACTTTCCGTGTGCGATCGCGTCCCTGATGCCCTGCATCAGGGACTGGTAGTAAGCGATATTGATTTCGGACAGCAGCATCGCTCCCAGCGTCTCGCCCGCCTTGACGAGATGGTGCAGATAGGCGCGCGCGTAGTTGCGCGCCGACGGCCACGAGCTCTCCTCATCGAGCGGACGCGGATCGTCGGCGTGGCGCGCATTGCGCAAATTCACCTGACCGAAGCGCGTGAACGCGACGCCGTGCCGGCCATTGCGGGTCGGCATCACGCAATCGAACATGTCGATGCCGCGCTTCACCGCTTCGAGGATGTCGTCGGGCGTGCCGACCCCCATGAGGTAGCGCGGCCGCTCTCGCGGCAGCAACGGCGCGGTCTCATCGATCATCGCCAGCATCACCGCCTGCGGCTCGCCGACGGCAAGGCCGCCGATCGCATAGCCGTGGAAGCCGATCGCGACCAGGCCTGTAGCACTCACATGACGAAGCTGCGGCACGTCGCCGCCCTGCACGATGCCGAACAGCATGTAGCCGTCCGGGGCGCTCGCGAAGGCGCGCTTGCTTCTCTCCGCCCAGCGCAGCGACAAATGCATGGCGCGCTCGATGTCGGCGCGCTCGGCAGGCAGCCGCACGCATTCGTCCATCTGCATGGCGATGTCGGAGCCGAGCAAACGCTGCACCTCGATCGAGCGCTCCGGCGACAGCTCGACCTTGGCGCCGTCGATATGCGAGCGGAACGTAACGGCGTTCTCGCTGACTTTGCGCAGATCCGACAGCGACATCACCTGGAAGCCCCCGGAATCCGTCAGCATCGGCCCGTTCCAGCCGGTGAACCGCTGCAGGCCGCCGAGCGCCGCGATCCGCTCGGCGCTCGGACGCAGCATCAGGTGGTAGGTGTTGCCGAGCACGATGTCGGCGCCGGCATCGCGCACCTCGCGCCAGTGCATGCCCTTCATGGCACCGGCGGTGCCGACCGGCATGAAGGCCGGCGTCCGCACCACGCCGTGCGGGGTGGTCAGCCGCCCGGTGCGCGCGGCGCCATCGGTGGCGAGCAACTCAAAGTGATTGGGAAGGTCATTGTCGGGATTCATGGCGGTGCTTATTGCGTGTCGGAGGGGGCCGATCAACCCGCCAGGCCGCGCTCCGGCCGGTTTGTGCTTCAGACTGGGACACCAAGCAGCGCGAGGAAGGTGCTCGTCCCCCCTTGATAAACAAAACGATACAGTGTAGTTTCGTCTTGGGGCTGGACGAGATGCCGCGGCGAATTTGCCGGCGGCGGTAGACGCGTGATCGCCAGCCAACGACAATGCCGTATCCTTCGTGTTCGACCGACGCATCCGTCTCCTCGCGTGATCGGATCAGGCAGAGAGGTGTCGGCCTGGTCGAATTGCTGGTCCTGATCTGCAGCTTGGCGCTCGGCGCCTGCACCTCCCTGCCCCGCACGCCCTACACGGCCGCTGAAGCCAGCGTCTCGCGCGTGCTGGATATCGACGGCCTCCGGCGCTACGCCGACGAGCCCGTCACGAAATTCAGCTTCGAGAAGGACACCGGTACCGCGACGAAAACCTATCTGGCGCTCTCCGGCGGCGGCGCCGATGGCGCCTATGGCGTCGGCGTGCTCAACGGCTGGACCGCGGCCAGAACCCGTCCGACCTTCTCGGTCGTCTCGGGCGTCAGCACCGGGGGCCTGATCGCGCCCTTCGCGTTTCTCGGCTCGCAATATGACGATACGCTGAAGGAGGTCTACACCAGCGGCATCGCGGAGAGCCTCCTGAACGATCCCAGCATCATGCGCGTGCTGTTCGGATCCGGCCTGTTCGGCAACACGCGCCTGCGCGAGCTGGTCGCACGCTATGTCGGTCCGGAAATAATGGCGCAGGTCGCGCGCGAGCACGCGAAGGGGCGGAAGCTATTGGTGGTGACGACCGATCTCGACACCCAGCGCACCGCGATCTGGGACATGGGCAAGATCGCCGCAGTCGGAACGCCCGAGGCCCTAAAACTGTTTCGCGACGTGATGGCGGCCTCCGCCAGCATTCCGCTGGTGTTTCCGCCGATCATGATCGACGCCGAAGGCCAGGGCCGCAAGTTTCAGGAGATGCATGTCGACGGCGGCGTGACGGCGCCGGTGCTGACCTTGCCGGAAGCCCTGTTGTTCCAGAACGGCCGTCTGCCCGGCAATGCGAGGATGGACATCTACATCCTCGTCAACAAGAAGATCGAACGCAACTTCGAACTCGTCTCCAACGGCACCATCGACGTTGCCTCACGCAGCCTGTCGGCGATCACCCAATCGCAGACGCGCTCGATCATCTTCTCGACCTACGATTTCGCCAAGCGCAACCGACTGGGCTTCCATCTCTCCTACATCGCGCGCGATTACCCCGCCCCGCCCTCGGAAGGGTTCGATACCGCCTATATGCGGGCGCTGTATCAGTACGGATACGAGAAGGCTGCATCCGGGCAGGCCTGGACCTCGACGCTTCCGTGAGCCGGCACGAGGGAACGAGGTCGTATCGAGACCGTTGACGATACGGCCAATTCGGCCAGATTCGCGATGACGCCCCGGTTGCTGCGCGTTATAGAGCAAAGACGACCGCCAGAAACGCGCAGGAATCATTGGGCATGGGATTGACTGCGACCAGGACAAGACCGGCAGCGCCACGGCGCGAGGTGCCGAAATCGCGCGGCGGCCGGCCAACGAAGTCAGCCGCGATCGAGCGCGACCAGCGGCTGATCGAGGTCGCCACGCGCCTCTTCCTGGACCGCGGCTTTGACGCGACCTCGCTCGATGCGGTCGCGGAAGCGGCGCGGGTGAGCAAGCCCACGGTCTATTCCCGCTATGGCGACAAGCGCGGGCTGTTTGCGGCGGTGCTGAGGCGCGAGATCGCACGCTGGCTTGCGCCGCTCTCCGCGGCGGCGGAGACACAGCTCTCCAGCGCCTCGAACATCTCGGTCGAGCAGCGGCTGGTCGAGATCGGACGCGAGATGCTGACCTTCACCTGCGGTCCCGACGCCGTCGCTTTCAGCCGCATAATGACGTCGCAGGCCATCAACTTCCCCGATGTCGCCAAGCTCGGCAAGGAGGAAGGCTGGCTCAAGGCCGTCGCCACCACCGCGCGCTTCTTCGACCATCTGGTGGCGCAAGGTGCGCTCGATGTCGAAGATACCACCATTGCAGCCGAGGTGTTCCTCGACGTCGTCGTCGGTCACACCCACCGCATGGCGACGTTCGGAACGGCGCTGGAGCTGAAGGCCGCCGAAAAGCGCATGCGCGCGGCGATCAAGCTGTTCCTGGCCGGCGCGCTGGGGCCAGCCGACCGCGTCCAGGACGCCCCCAAACTCACGCCGCGGCGCCGCTCCTCCCGCTGACAATTCCGTGAGCTCGCGTGCTTTCCCCCAGGGCGGACGGCGCGGCGTCATTGACCAAAATAAAACGATACGGTATGGTTTAGTTATAAGGCGGTACGGGTCGCTTTTTCACCAGCCCCAAAGAGGTCCGGACCGCTTCGATCGTCACGGCGGGTACAGCCCCCGCGGCGCTCCGCGGCCGGCCGATGCCCAAGGCCGGCCGCGAATTCTTTACGATCATCCGGCACACTCGCTGGCCGAGGGTTTCGAGCATGACGACAGCCAAACGATGGACCTCGCAACTGCTTGCGATCGCCTTGCCCGCGCTGCTCATCACCGCGCCGGCACAGGCAATCGTGACCGCGGGCACGCCGGCCGCGCTTCACAGCGAGACAGATGGTGATGCTGAGGTGGACCGCCAGGCGGTCAGCCGCGAAATCGAACGATTCCGCAGCTCGTCGATCACGATCAGCCAGGCCATGGCGATCGCGGAAGCCCGCCATGCCGGCGCCACGACGGCGGATGTGAGTTTCGACGGCGGCTCGGGCGTGCCGGTCTACCGGGTCAAGACCCTGCACAACGACCGGATCTGGCGCCACACCATCAATGCTTCGACCGGCGAGCTCGTCGGCGGCGAAGCCGCCCTGCCCCTCACTGAGCTCGACCACGAGGACCGCAGCAATCTCGCAGCGCTCGGCGCGATCAGGCATCGCCTCGCCGATGCCGTACGCGTCGCCGAGCGCGCAGCCTCGGGCAAGGCCATCAGCGGCGGGTTGGTGCGCGAACGCGGCCGGCTCAATTTTGCGATCGTCGTGATCAGCGGCGACGATCTCAAGGAGGTCATTCTGGAGCCGCCGGGCGCACGGGCCAAATAGCGGCGGGCCCGCTCCCCGGCATCGACCGGGGCGAAAAGCCATTGACGGCCGCAAGACTCTCCCGCATAAGTCGCCGCCATGTTCACGACCACCAAACGCACGACCAAAACCACCACGGCCTCAGGGGCCCGGGGAGGCGTGCGCACGTAGGTCGTCGACTTAAACGCATCAACTCTACGGCAAGCCCCGCCCTCGATGGTCCGGGGCTTTTTTGTTGTCTGAATTCTCAATGCAATGGAGGACAAAGTGAGTAACGATCCCGTCGTCGCGATTGTCGGCGTCACCGGTGCGGTAGGCGCCGAGTTCATCGCCACCATGGACAAGCGCGGCTTTCGCATCAGTAAGCTCAAGGCGCTGGCCAGCGCCCGCTCCGCCGGCAAGACGGTGTCGTTCCGCGGGCAGAACGTCGTCATCGAGGAACTGACCGAGCAGTCTTTCGAAGGTGTCGATATCGCCCTGTTCTCCGCCGGCGGCAGCATCTCCAAGAAGTTCGCACCCGTAGCGGTCAAAGGCGGCGCCGTCGTGGTCGACAACTCCTCGGCCTTCCGCATGGACCCGAACGTGCCGCTGGTGATCCCCGAGATCAACGCGAGCCGCATCCGCGACCACAAGGGCATCATTGCGAACCCGAACTGCGCCGCGATCACCGCGCTGGTGCCGCTGTGGCCGATCCATCAGAAGAACCGCATCAAGCGCGTGATCATCTCGACCTATCAGGCCGCCTCCGGCGCCGGCGCCGCCGCGATGGAGGAGCTCGTCGAGTCCACCCGCGCCAATCTCAATGGGCAGGTCTATGCGCCCAAGGTGATGCCGCACCCCTACGCCTTCAACCTCTTCAACCACAACACCGCCGTCGATCCTGACACCGGCTACAACGACGAAGAGACCAAGGTCATCAAGGAGACCCGCAAGATCTTCGAGGACGACACCATCGCCGTCGGCGTTACCTGCGTGCGCGTGCCGGTGCTGCGCGCCCATTGTGAGGCCATCACCTTCGAATGCGAGAAGCCGATCACCGAGGACCAGGTCCGCGCCATCATGGCGCAAGCGCCCGGCGTGAAGGTGATCGATGACCGCGCCAGGAACTACTTCCCGATGCCGATCGACGCCTCGGGCCAGGACGACGTCCTGGTCGGCCGCATCCGCAAGGATCTCAGCGATCCCACCGGACATTCGATCTCGATGTTCGTGGCGGCGGACCAACTGCTCAAAGGCGCGGCATTGAATGCGGTGCAGATCGCGGAGCTCTTGCCGCAGCGGGTGATGGCGTAACGCGCACTCAATCCGTCATCCTGAGGTGCTTTTCCTGCGCTGCAAGCGCAGGAAAAGCCTCGAAGGATGAACGGACCGGATACAGCGGGGCCGTCGCCCTTCGAGGCTCTTCATGGGCGCCGCTGCGCCCATGAAGAGCGCCTCAGGGTAACGGTGATAGGTTTGCGATTGCCGTCGGTTATTGTGCCCGAAACAACAAGCACGCATCGCCGTACGAATAGAACCGATAGCCATTCGAGATCGCGTGCGCGTATGCAGCCTTCATCGTCTCAAGCCCCGAGAACGCCGACACCAGCATGAACAGCGTCGACTTCGGCAAATGGAAATTCGTCATCAGCACGTCGACCGTGCGGAAGCGATAGCCGGGGGTGATGAAGATCGAGGTCTCGGCGGCGAACGGCTGAATGGTGCCATCCTCGTCCGCCGCGCTTTCGAGCAGCCGCAATGACGTGGTGCCGACCGCAACGATGCGGCCGCCGTTCTTCCGCGCCGTGTTGAGCCTTGCAGCCGTTTCGGCCGAGATGGTGCCCCACTCGGCATGCATCCTGTGGCTCTCGGTGTCGTCGACCTTGACTGGCAGGAACGTCCCTGCCCCGACATGCAGCGTGACGCGGTTGAGGCCGACGTCGCGCGCGCGCAGCGCCTGCTCCAGCGCGGGGGTGAAATGCAGGCCTGCAGTGGGAGCCGCGACCGCACCTTCATTGGCCGCGAACATGGTCTGGTAGTCCGCAAAATCCTGATCGTCGGGCGTGCGCTTGGAGGCGATATAGGGCGGCAGCGGCGGGCTGCCGAGATCGGCGATGGCCTGGTCGAGCGCCGGGCCGTGGAACGAGAACGACAGCGTCACCTCGCCTTCCGTCCCCTTGGCCTCGACTTCGGCATCGAGATGGCCGAGCAGGCAGACCTTGCCTTCGTTGCCGAAACGGATGCGGTCGCCGGCTGTGAGCTTCTTCGCCGGCTTCACCAGCGCCTGCCAGCGCGAGCCGTCGAGCCGCTTGATCAGCGTCGCCTCGATCTTCGGCTCGGTCTCACGCCCGATGCGGCGGCCCCTAAGCTGCGCCGCGATCACCTTGGTGTCGTTGACGACGAGCTGGTCGCCCGGCTTCAGCCATTGCGGCAGGTCGGAAATGACCTGATCGCGCAGCGCGCCGTTCTCCACGACCAGCATCTTCGCGGAGTCGCGCGGGCTCGCCGGGCGCAAGGCGATGCGCTCGGCGGGCAGGTCGAAATCGAAGAGATCGGTGCGCATGTCTCACTAGCACCGTCATTCCGGACGCCGCGCCTCGAGCGCGGCGATCCGGAATCCCGAGATTGTCGCGCGAGATTCTCAGGTGCGCAATTGCGCACCATAGTTCGCGCTGTTAGCGCAAAATCGGCGTCGATTTTGCGCAGCGCGCCCCGGAATGACGGTCCCTATTCCTTGTCCGCGGCCATCCGCGCCTTGACGATCTTGTCCGGATTCATCACCGGCTCGCCGCGCTTGATCTTGTCGACGTTCTCCATGCCCTCGGTGACCTTGCCCCACACCGTGTACTGGTTGTCGAGGAAGCGGGCGTCGTCGAAGCAGATGAAGAACTGGCTGTCTCCGGAATCGGGATTGGCGGCGCGGGCCATCGAGGCGGTGCCGCGCACATGCGGCTCCTTGTTGAACTCGGCCTTCAGCTTCTTGCCGGAGCCGCCGGTGCCGGTGCCTTGCGGGCAGCCGGTCTGCGCCATGAAGCCCTCGATCACGCGATGGAACACGATGCCGTCATAGAAGCCTTCGCGCACGAGCTCCTTGATGCGCGCGACGTGGTTCGGCGCGAGGTCGGGCCGCATCTCGATGGTGACGGGGCCCTGCGTGGTCTCGAGGATCAGGGTGTTTTCGGTGACGCTCATGCTCGTCTCTCTTGCGTTGGGGGTGAAGTCTTCCGGCTGCGGAACTGGATCGCGAATGGACGCCCCGCAGCTGCGCCTGCCATTGCGTCGGTAAACGGCACCGGCGTGCAGCGTTGCAACGCCTCCATCACCGCGATCCGGTATTGCAGCCGGTCATTGTCGGAGGCCTCCGCGGATTCATAGGTAATCCTCGGATGGCCCAGAATGTTTCCGGCCCGGTTAAAGCTCACGACGACGGTGATGTCGAGGGGGCGCGCCTTGGCCGGCGACGGCGGTCTCCAGCAGGTACGCAAGTGCCGGAAGATGTCCTGGATCGTGTTGACCGGCGCGTCCTCCGCGGCCGCACGGGGGACGCCGAGCAGCAGCATCGCGGCAACCAGCAGGAACTTGCCACCGCGGCGTGCCATGACCGCTCCTATTTGATGTCGGATGCGACCTGCACCTTCACCATCTTGTCGGGATCGGTGACGGAGCCGCCGGGCGAGCCGGGGGGCGCCTTCTTCAGCTTGTCGACGACGTCCATGCCCTGCACGACCTCGCCGATCACCGTGTACTGGCCATCGAGGCTGCCGCCGTCGGCGAACATGATGAAGAACTGCGAGTTGGCGCTGTCGACGCTGTCGCCGCGCCGGGCCATGCCGACGATGCCGCGGGCAAAATGCACCTTGGAGAATTCCTGTTTCAGGTTCGGATATTTCGAGCCGCCGGTGCCGTTGCCGTTCTGGCCGTCGCCCGTCTGCGCCATGAAGCCGTCCATCACGCGGTGGAACGGCACGTTGTTGTAGAAACCCTCGCGCGCGAGCTGCTTGATGCGCTCGGCGTGCTGCGGTGCGATGTCGGACCTGAGCTTGATGACGATGCGGCCCTTGGTGCTGTCGATGACGATGGCGTTGGCCTTGTCGAGGCTCGCCGGCAATTGCTGCGCGACCGCCGGCACCGCGAACAGAAGCGCGGCAAGAACTGCGAGAATTCGGATCATGACAACTCCGGATCAGATGAGAAGAAGCGCGCCGCTATCAGGCGAATTTGGCCTTGAGCTGTGCCGCGACCTGCGGCGGGACAAAGGCCGAGATGTCCCCGCCCATGCCGGCGATCTGGCGCACCAAAGTGGCGGTGATCGGGCGGACCATGGGAGAGGCCGGCAGGAAGACCGTATGCACCTCGGGCGCCATGGCCTCGTTCATGCCGGCGAGCTGCATCTCGTAGTCGAGGTCGGTGCCGTCGCGCAGGCCCCGGATCATGATGGTCGCGCCGTGCTTGCGCGCCGCGGCCACCGACAGATCGTCAAACGTCGTCGCCTCGAGCACGCAGCCGGCCTGGGCCGCGATCGGACCGCAGACGTCCTGGAGCATCTTCAGGCGCTCCTCGGTGGAGAACAGCGGCTTCTTGCCGGGGTGCAGGCCGATCGCGACCACGAGCCTGTCGCACAGCGAGACGCTGTGCCGGACCACGTCCAGATGGCCGTTGGTGATGGGGTCGAAGGAACCTGGGTAGAAGGCAATGCGCGACATGGTCCCGTCCTACCGCGCCCGGCCCGGCCCGGCAAGCCGGGCAGGTTCCGGTCCATGACCCGGAAATTATCTCGCCGGACCTGTCGGCAAACGACCGTTTTGTTTCGTCCCTCGGGGCAGCCACGAAACAAAACGGAGCGCGAACGAAACCATTTCCAGCGTCCGCGAAGACGTCCGGAAACTGGCCATGGTTACTAATCCAGCCAACGAATGACGGGCCGCACACTGGGCGTTGAGCGGCCGCATCACAGGGGACAGTCAATGATCAAGACCATTTCAGCGATCGCACTCTCTGCATGTGTTGCCGCAGCCCTCACCCTCCTGCCCGGTTTTGCCCCGACCGTCGAAGCCAGCGTGCCGCAGCCGCTGGCCAAGAGCGACCGGCTCGACATCCGCACCATCGGCCGCGACTGCTCACAGCAGGCCTGGCCTAATTTCGAGGCCTCCTGCCTGCGCCGCGCCGGCAGCAAGGCCACTGTCCGCGAGGCCCGCCTCGTGACCGCCGACCGCACGCCGTAGCCGGACCTGTCAGTTTCGCGTCAGGAAAGCCCCTCAAGATAAACCCCGTGGATATTTGCGACGTCTCGTCGCAGACTCGTGCTCGCGCCCGTCGGAATGGCCCGCCGGGCGCGATTCCATCGGGGGATTTGCCGTTGTCCAGTACGCCCGCAGTCGCCTCCGGCCACCATCCCGATCAGCTGCCGCTTGCCATGACCATGGGCGCCCTTGGGGTGGTCTACGGCGATATCGGCACCAGTCCTCTCTACGCCCTGAAGGAAGCCGCCAAGGCGGCTGCTCATGGAGGCACGCTGACTCACGACGCTGTCCTGGGGGTTGCCTCGCTGATCCTCTGGGCGTTGCTGCTGATCATCTCGCTGAAATACGCGCTGCTGATCCTGCGCGCGGATAACCGCGGCGAAGGCGGCATCGTCGCGCTGCTGGCGCTGCTGCATGCCCGCCACGCCCAGCCAGGCACGTGGCGCGCCCATCTCCTGGTGGTCGGCCTCATCGGCGCCGCCCTGCTCTATGGCGACGGCGCGATCACGCCGGCGATCTCGGTGCTCAGCGCCATCGAAGGCCTCAAGGTCGACGCCCCCTCGCTGGCACCCGCCGTGGTGCCCGTGACCATCGCTATCCTGATCGGGTTGTTCATGATGCAGAAGCAGGGCACCGGCTTCATCGGCCGTGTCTTCGGCCCGGTGATGCTGGCCTGGTTCGTCGTGCTTGCCGCGCTCGGCATCCACGGCATCGTCAAGGCGCCGGCGGTGCTGGCGGCGCTCAGCCCGCTCTATGCCTTCGACTTCCTGATCCACCAGGATTTCCACGTCTCCTTCGGAATCCTCGGCGCCGCCTTCCTCGCGGTCACGGGCGGCGAGGCCATGTATGCCGACATGGGCCATTTTTGCCGCTTCCCGATCCGCCTCGCCTGGTTCGCGGTCTGCCTGCCAGCCCTGGTGCTGAATTATTTCGGCCAGGCCGCGCTTCTGATCACCGATCCCGCCATGATCGAGAATCCGTTCTTCCAGCTCTGCCCGGACGCCCTGCACTATCTGCTGGTCGCCTTCTCGGCGGTCGCGACCGTGATCGCCTCGCAGGCGATCATCTCCGGCGTGTTTTCGCTGACGCAGCAGTCAATCCAGCTCGGCTTTCTGCCGCGCATGCAGATCCGCCACACCACCAGCCATGCGATCGGCCAGATCTACGTGCCGCTGGTGAACTGGCTGCTCGCCGCGGCAACGTTAGGGGCGGTCCTGAGCTTCGGCTCCTCGGACGCCCTCGCCGGCGCCTATGGCATCGCGGTGTCGCTGCTGATGGCGATCACCACGCTGTTGGCCGCGCTGGTGGCGATCCAGTGGGGCTTTTCGCCCTGGCTCGTCGTTGCCGTGAACGGCTTCTTCTTCGTGATCGATCTGATCTTCTTCTCGGCCAACTCGATCAAGCTGTTCGAGGGTGGCTGGTTTCCGCTGCTGCTCGCCGGCCTCGTCGCGTTCCTGATGCTGACGTGGCGGGGCGGCGTGAAACTGGTCGAGGCGGCGCGGGCGCGGCTGCGCCAACCCGAGGAGGACCTGATCGAGACCGCGGTGAACAAGTGCAGGGCGAGGCTGCCTGGGACCGCGGTGTTCCTGGCCTCTGCACCGCGCGGCGTGCCACTGGCGCTGACCCAGTTCGTTAAGCACAATCGCGTGCTGCACGAACGCGTGCTGCTGGTCACCTTGCTGATCGAGGAATCCCCGCACATTCCCGACGAGGAACGCGCCGAGATAGTTGAGATCATCCCGGGCATCACCCGCGTGATCCTGCACTACGGCTTCATGCAGAACCCGACGATCTATGAAGGACTGAAGCTCGTCTGCCGCCAGGGCAAGCTGCCCGGCATCGACCTCTCCGACATCACCTACTATGTTGGCCGCGAGACCATCATTCCGCGCGAGGACGTCCCGGGAATGTGGGTCTGGCGCGAAGGCGTGTTCGCCTTCCTCCAGCGCAACGCCGAACGCTCGGCCGCGTTCTTCGGCGTGCCGACCAGGCAGGTGGTGGAGTTCGGGACGGAGCTGGAGATTTAGGGCGTGGACTCAGCCGGGTCGATGCGAGTCGAACAAAGACGAGGGCTGCGTCGTGTTCTGGCACTCTTCAAAATTCTCGTAGCGGTTCTACTTCTGGGAATTTTGGGGCTGAGCGGGCTCGCCTTTGTCCGCCCGGAATTGTTGCAGCTCACCTCCTCGTATGCGGCAAAAATTGTCTGCTCGAACGTGTTCATCGCCAAGCGCGACGCAGACGCAGTCATACGCTGATGGATATTGCGAAGGCGCTGTACTATTTCACGCCGAAGGATGCGCCGAAACGAGAGGGACTGCTCGCGGGCTATGGCAAGATTGAGCGTCCCGACTGGCAGGAGACGCTTCGTCTCTATCGCCTCTACTGCACGCTGGAGCTATGGTGCTGGATGGCACAGATCGGTAAGCACGAGGCGCTTGCTGATTTGACGAGAGAGCTTGCAAACGCCGCTTAGAATGGGGCGTCACGCCCCATTGCCGTTCTCGCCGCTCCCGTTCTCGGCCTCTTCGGTGATGTGCTCGACCGAGACGACATGCTCGTCCTCGGCGGTGTCGAACACGATCACGCCTTGCGTCGAGCGGCCGGCGATGCGAATGCCTTCGACCGGGCAGCGGATCAGCTGGCCCTTGTCGGTGACCAGCATGATCTGGTCGGCCTCCTCCACCGGGAAGGACGCGACGAGGTTGCCGTTGCGGTTGTTGACGCTCATGGCGACGATGCCTTTGCCGCCGCGACCCGTGGTGCGGTACTCGTAGGACGAGGTCCGCTTGCCGTAGCCGTTGACGGAGACCGTCAGCACGACCTGCTCCTGCGCCGACATCTCGACATAGCGCTCCTGCGGGAGCTGGAAGCTGCCCGTGGTCTCCTCGGCCTCGGCATCCGCTGGCGCCTCTTCCGTGGCGGCCTCACCCGCGACCGCGCGGCGCATCTTTAAGTAAGCCGAACGCTCGTCCGAGGTGGTCTCGACGTGGCGCAGGATCGCCAGCGAAATCACCTTGTCGCCTTCGCCGAGCGCGATGCCGCGCACGCCCATCGAGGTGCGTCCGGTGAACACGCGCACGTCGGTGACAGGGAAGCGGATGCACTGGCCGCCGGCAGCGGTCAGCAGCACGTCGTCGCGCTCGGTGCAGATCTGCACGTCGACGATCGCCTCGTTGTCGTCGAGCTTCATGGCGATGATGCCGGAGCGGCGGACGTCGACGAAGTCGGACAGCTTGTTGCGCCGGACATTGCCGCCCGTGGTGGCAAACATCACGTCGAGCTGGCCCCAGGTCGATTCATCCTCCGGCAGCGGCATGATGGTGGTGATGCGCTCACCCTGCTCCAGCGGCAGGATGTTGATCATGGCCTTGCCGCGTGCGTTCGGCGCGGCCATCGGCAACCGCCAGACCTTTTCCTTGTAGACCTGGCCGCGTGAGGAAAAGAACAGCACGGGCGTGTGCGTGGAGGCCACGAACAGGCGGCTGACGAAATCCTCGTCGCGAGTCTGCATGCCGGCGCGGCCTTTGCCGCCGCGGCGCTGCGCCCGGTAGGCCGACAGCGGCACGCGCTTGACGTAGCCGGCGTGCGAGACCGTGACGACCATGTCCTCGCGCTGGATCAGGTCCTCGTCCTCGACCTCGCCTTCCTGCTCCATGATCACGGTGCGGCGCGGCGTGGCGAACTCGGCCTTCACCTCGGCAAGCTCGGTCTTGATGATGTCCAGGATGCGGGCGCGGGAGCGCAGGATCTCGAGATAGTCGCCGATCTCGCCGGCAAGCTTTGCCAGTTCGTCGCCGATCTCGTCGCGGCCAAGCGCAGTGAGCCGCGCCAAGCGCAATTCGAGGATGGCCTTGGCCTGATCCAGCGACAGGCGAATGGTACCGTCCGCGTTGATGCGGTGGCGGGGATCGTCGATCAGCGTGATGATGTCCTCGACGTCGCGCGCCGGCCAGTCCCGCGTCATCAGGGTGTCGCGCGCGGCCGCCGGTGTCGGCGAGGTGCGGATCACCTTGATGATCTCGTCGATGTTGGCGACCGCGATGGCGAGGCCGACCTGCTCATGTGCGCGCTCGCGCGCCTGGCGCAGCTTGTACTTGGTGCGCCGGGTGACGACCTGCTCGCGGAAGCCGACGAAGATCGTCAGCATATCCTTCAGGTTCATGGTCTGCGGACGGCCGGAATCGAGTGCAACGGCGTTGACGCCGAAACTCGTCTGCAGCGGCGTGAACTTGTAGAGTTGGTTCAGCACCACGTCGGGCACGGCATCGCGCTTGAGCTCGACGACGACGCGATAGCCGTCGCGGTCGGACTCGTCGCGCAGATCGGAGATGCCCTCGATCTTCTTCTCCTTGTAGAGCTCGGCGATGCGCTCGACCATCGTCGCCTTGTTCACCTGATACGGGATCTCGGTGATGACGATCGCCTCGCGCTCTTTCCGAATCGTCTCGAAGGTGACCTTGCCGCGCATCACGATGGAGCCACGACCGAGATGATAGGCGCTGCGGATGCCCTGGCGTCCCAGGATGATGCCGCCGGTCGGGAAATCCGGGCCAGGGATGATGTTGTTGAGTTCGTCGATGGTCAGGGACGGATTGTCGATCAACGCAAGGCAGGCATCGATCACCTCGCCGAGATTGTGCGGCGGGATGTTCGTGGCCATGCCGACGGCGATGCCGCCAGCACCGTTGACCAGCAGGTTCGGGAACCGCGCCGGCAGGACCACCGGCTCCTTGGTCGAGCCGTCATAGTTGTCCTGGAAATCAACGGTCTCGTTGTCGATGTCGTCGAGCAGCTTGAGCGCAATCTTGGTCAGGCGCGACTCGGTGTAGCGCATCGCCGCGGGCGGATCGCCGTCGACCGAGCCGAAGTTGCCCTGCCCGTCCACCAGCAATTCGCGCATCGAGAAGGGCTGCGCCATGCGCACCAGGGCGTCATAGATCGCCTGGTCGCCATGCGGATGATACTGGCCCATGACGTCGCCGACGATGCCGGCCGACTTCTTGTGCTTCTTGTCGGGCGTGTAGCCTTCCTCGTTCATCGCGAACAGGATGCGGCGGTGCACGGGCTTCAGACCGTCGCGGGCATCGGGCAGCGCACGCGACACGATCACGCTCATGGCGTAATCGAGGTAGGACTTTTTCATCTCGTCGAGGATGGAGACGGGGCGAATGTCCGAGGGTTGCGCCGGCTGGTCGCCGGGCTTGTTGTCGTCGTCAGCCAAGGGGAAATCCGGTGAGGTTTTATCTGGGAATCATATAGCGCATCCGGGGTCGGATAACCACCCTTGCAGCCCCCTCGGAAAGCGCTTTTTCCGCTTATTTTTCCAATAACTTAAGGCCCCTGGAGCAGCGCCCTGGACGGCCCCGGAATCGGCCCTTCCAGAACCACCCGCAACGCCTGCCTGATCACGCGGGAAGCGGCCCTGTCAGCCGACTTCGCGTGGGCGCCATGCGGACCTCATCCCAAACATGAAGCGGGCCCGGAAAATCCGAGCCCGCCCTATCAATTAGTAAGATTTGCTGACACGACGCTGGAGGTGCCGCCGGAGCCCGCCGGCGCGCCCTCGTCAAGCCGTCCACCCGCTCAGAACGGGATATCGTCGTCCATGTCGCTGTTGCGGCCCCCACCGGCGGCCACCGGACGGCGCGGTGCGCTGCTGACCGGACCGGAGGAGCCGAAATCGCCGCCCGGCTCGTCGCCAAAGCTGCCGCCTCCTCCGCCGCCACCGCGGCCGTCGAGCATGGTCAGCGTCGAGTTGAAGCCCTGGAGCACGACCTCGGTCGAGTACTTCTCGACGCCGCTCTGGTCGGTCCATTTGCGGGTCTGCAGCGCACCCTCGATGTAAACCTTCGCGCCCTTCTTCAGATACTGTTCGGCGACCTTGCAGAGCCCTTCGTTGAAGATCACGACGCGGTGCCACTCGGTCTTTTCCTTGCGCTCGCCCGTGTTCTTGTCACGCCAGGTCTCCGACGTGGCGATGCTCAAATTCGCGATCGGCCGCCCGTCCTGGGTGCGGCGGATTTCAGGATCCTTGCCGAGATTTCCAACCAGAATGACCTTGTTGACGCTTCCCGCCATCGCCGCTCTCCACTCCGAATGCCACTGAATTTCAAAAGGGCGAATTCGCTGCCCGCGTTCCTCCGCGCCCTGTCGAGGCGACCCTATACGCTTGCGGGCACCGATCAGCCCGCCACCCTCAAGGTTATCCCCACATATAGCATCGCCCTCGGCTCTGTTCCAGATTTGTTCTTCGCGGCGGCGCGCCAAAGCACTCAGCCGCAACGCCGGTGAAAAAGGCAGCCCTCGGATGGAACTTTTTCGGGTTCCCGCGAACGATGAAAACCTCTTAACCTTCATCAAGTTGCAGCCACTTCTGTCGGTGGCCGAGTGTGGCATTTCGGAGACGGACTCTGCCCTTTCCTTAGGCTACGGTTGCCTCGGAATTAGTTCATATGGGCGTCGCGCCTGATCAGCCGCTTCGGGGACTTCGAGAAGCGGGCGAAACTGGGGAGACTGCAATGAATAAGATTCTGTTTAGTGCAATCAGTGCAATGGCGTTGGTCCTGTCGGCTCCGGCAAGCGCGGCGGATCTCGCTGCGCGTCCTTACACCAAGGCTCCGGCGCCGGCGGTCGCTGCCATCTACGACTGGAGCGGCTTCTATATCGGCATCAACGGCGGCGGCGGCACGAGCCACAAGTGCTGGGACTTCGTGACGCCGGTGACCGGTGTTCTTGGCGAGGGCTGCCACAACGCGACGGGCGGCACGGTCGGTGGCCAGGCCGGCTATCGCTGGCAGTCGGCGAACTGGGTGTTCGGCCTCGAGGGCCAGGGCAACTGGGCCGACTTTTCCGGCGACAACGTCAGCCCGCTGACCGGCCTCCGCGACCGTTCCAAGATCAACGCTTTCGGTTTGCTCACCGGCCAGGTCGGCTACGCCTGGAACAACGTGCTGCTCTACGTGAAGGGCGGCGGCGCCGTGGTCGGTGATCGCTATCGGAGCTACGATCTGGCGACAGGCCTCGAATTCGATCGGGCCAACGAGACCCGTTGGGGTGCCACGGTCGGTGCAGGCATCGAATTCGGGTTTGCGCCGAACTGGTCGGTCGGCTTCGAGTACGATCACATCTTCCTCGGCAACCGCACGATCAACTTCACCGGATCCGGCAATTTCGGCATTGCCCCGCTCGGTGTTGTCACGCGTTCCGAGCGCATCAGCCAAGACGTCGATATCGGCCTCATCCGCGTGAACTATCGCTGGGGCGGCCCGGCGATCGCAAGGTACTGATATCTCGCTGATATTATTTGAAAAACAAAGGCCGGCCTCGCGCCGGCCTTTTTGTTTTGGGCGCGAATTCGCTTAAGCGTAATAAGTCAGCAACCATCACCTTTTGCCGCTATGTGGCTTTTCGGAGACACAACTTGCGGCTTTGCTGGTGTAGAGACGGCGTCAGTTGGGCCGTTGAGTCCGCTGCCCTTCCGTCACGGAAGGCAACAACAGAAACTGGGACTGGGATTAAGTTGAAAATGAAGAAGGTTTTGTTGGCTTCGGCCTGTTTGTTCGCTCTTGCGGCCCCCGCGTCGGCAGCTGATCTGGCAGCCCGCCCCTACACCAAGGCTCCGGTCGCTCCGATCGCTGCTGTCTACAACTGGACCGGTTTCTACCTCGGTATCGTCGGCGGCGGTGCTTGGCAGAACGCATCCGACATCAAGATGAAGGGCGGCTTCGTCGGCGGCACCGCCGGCTACAACTGGCAGACCGGCAACATCGTGTTCGGTGTCGAGGCCGACGGTGCGTGGGCTGACGCCAGCGACACGGTCAGCATTCTCGGCGTCTCCGTGAAGTCGAAGACCGACGCGATGGGCACCGTGCGCGGCCGCATCGGCTACGCCGTCAACAATGTGCTGTTCTACGGCACCGGCGGTTACGCCTGGGTCGACAACAAGATCACCGCCACCGCGGGCGCCGTGTCGATCTCCGACTCCAAGTGGCACTCGGGCTGGACTGTCGGCGCCGGTGTCGAGGCGTTCTTCGCTCCGCAGTGGTCGGTCAAGGGCGAGTACCTCTATCGCAACCTCGGCGGCGAGACCTACTTCTCGGGTATCGGTGCCCCTCTCACGACTGGCACGCTCGAGTACCACACCGTGCAGGTCGGCGTGAACTATCACTTCGGCGGCCCGATCGTCGCGAAGTACTAAGCTTCGTCTCCGACGCTACCCGCGTTACGAAAGGCCGGCCTCGCGCCGGCCTTTTTGTTGTTTTCACGCGTAGCAATATACGCCAGCCCGCCACTAGCGTTTTCGGCGAGATGTGGCTCCCGGGTGACACAACCTTTAGCTTTAATGGTGTAGCAATGGCATCAGTTGGGTCATAGGGTCCGCTGCTCTTCCGCTTCGCGGAAGGCGAGAAAGAGAAACGGAACTGGGGAATGGATATGAAGAAGCTTTTGCTGGCTTCGGCCGGTTTGTTCGCACTCAGCGCGTTGGCACCGGCCTCGGCCGCCGATCTCGCGGCGCGCCCCTACACCAAGGCGCCGATCGCTCCGGCCGCCATCTACAACTGGACCGGTTTTTACATCGGCGCCAACGCCGGCGGTGGCTGGAGCCACAATTGTTGGGATCTCACCAGTGTCGGCCCCTTCGCGGTCGCCCCGGCAGTGGCCGAAGGTTGTCACAATGCGACCGGCGCACTCGTCGGCGGCCAGATCGGTTATCGCTGGCAGTCCGCCAACTGGGTGTTCGGTCTCGAAGCCCAGGGCGACTGGGCTGACCTGAAGGGTTCGAACGTCAGCTCGCCTGCCGCGCTCGCGCCGGTGGTGAACGAGACCAGGATCGACGCCATCGGCCTCTTCACCGGCCAGGTCGGTTATGCCTGGAACAACGTGCTCTGGTACGTGAAGGGCGGCGCTGCCGTCACTCACAACAAGTACAGTGGCAGTTTTGCGGGCGTTACGATCGACACCGCGAACGAAACGCGCTGGGGCGGTACTGTCGGCACCGGCATAGAATTCGGCTTCGCCCCTAACTGGTCGGTCGGCGTCGAATACAACCACCTGTTCATGGGCAGGCACAACGAGACCTTCACCTTCCTCGGCGTGAACACCCGCACCGACAGCATCAAGCAGGACGTGGACATGGCTACCGTTCGCCTCAACTACACGTTCGGCGGCCCGGTCGTCGCGAGATACTGATCTTGTCACCGACGTCACATCGTCACGAAAGGCCGGCTTTACCGCCGGCCTTTTAGTTGGGGCGGGCGCGTTCCCCGTAGTTCCTCGTGTTTCCTGCTGCCAGATGCCGCCAGCACGCCAACAATCCGTTGACGATTCGCAAGTCCCACTGGAAATCCTCCGCCGTTCTTCCTACGTTCGCTGCCACACCCATCGGCGCCGATCCCGGTTCCGGGCGAAGCGCGCCTTTTGCATTGGCGCGATCGCGCGTCTTTGGATTCCTTGAGGACCAGCGGGATGGACGAAGTGATCAGGGCGAAGCGCCAACAACAGAACGCGGGCTCCAGCCTGCGCGCAATTACGATCCGCGGCGCGCGCGAGCACAACCTCAAGAACATCGATGTAGAGATTCCCCGCGACAAGCTGGTGGTGTTCACCGGCCTCTCCGGCTCCGGCAAATCCTCGCTCGCCTTCGACACCATCTACGCTGAGGGCCAGCGCCGCTACGTCGAGTCGCTGTCGGCCTATGCCCGCCAGTTCCTGGAGATGATGCAGAAGCCCGACGTCGACCAGATCGACGGCCTGTCGCCGGCGATCTCGATCGAGCAGAAGACAACGTCGAAGAATCCGCGCTCCACCGTCGGCACCGTCACCGAGATCTACGACTACATGCGCCTCTTGTGGGCCCGCGTCGGCGTGCCCTACTCGCCGGCCACGGGCCTGCCGATCGAGAGCCAGACCGTCTCGCAGATGGTCGATCGCGTGCTGGCGCTACCCGAAGGCACCCGCCTCTATCTGCTGGCGCCGGTCGTGCGCGGCCGCAAGGGCGAGTACAAGAAGGAGCTCGCCGAATGGCTCAAGAAGGGCTTTCAGCGCGTCAAGATCGACGGCACCTTCTACGAGCTTGCGGAAGCGCCGACGCTGGACAAGAAATTCCCGCATGACATCGACGTCGTGGTCGACCGCATCGTGGTCCGCTCCGACATCGGCCAGCGCCTCGCCGAGAGCTTCGAGACCGCGCTGAAGCTCGCCGAAGGCCTTGCCGTCGTCGAGTTCGCCGACACGCCGGCGGCCGCGCCCGTCGAGGAAAAGAAGAAGACAGCCAAGATCCACGACAAGAGCGGGCCCGAGCGCATCCTGTTCTCGGAAAAGTTCGCCTGTCCGGTCTCCGGCTTCACCATTCCGGAGATCGAGCCGCGGCTGTTCTCGTTCAACAATCCCTATGGCGCTTGCCCCGCCTGCGGCGGCCTCGGCGTCGAGCAGCATGTCGACGAGGATCTCGTCATCCCCGAGAAAGACCTGACGCTGCGCAAGGGCGCGATCGCGCCCTGGGCCAAATCGTCATCGCCCTATTACGTGCAGACGCTGACCGCGCTCGGCAAGCACTACAAGTTCACGCTCGACACCAAGTGGAAGGACTTGCCGAAGAAGACGCAGAACGCGATCCTCTACGGCTCGGGCGAGGACGAGATCAAGTTCTCCTACGAGGACGGCGTGCGCTCCTACGACACCAAGAAGCCGTTCGAGGGCGTCATCACCAATATCAACCGCCGCTATCGCGAGACGGAAAGCGAGTGGGCGCGTGAGGAGCTGGCGAAGTATTTCCACGACGTGCCCTGCGAGGCTTGCCACGGCTTTCGGCTCAAGCCCGAGGCGCTCTGCGTCAAGGTCGGCGGCAAGCATATCGGCGAGATCTCGGAGCTGTCGGTCAAGCGCGCCGGCGAGTGGTTCGCGGGCGTGCCCGAGGCGCTGAACAAGCAGCAGAACGAGATCGCGGGGCGGATCCTGAAGGAGATCCGCGAGCGCCTCACCTTCCTGCTCGACGTCGGCCTCAACTATCTCACGCTGTCCCGTTCCTCCGGCACGCTGTCCGGCGGCGAGAGCCAGCGCATTCGCCTGGCCTCGCAGATCGGTTCGGGGCTGACGGGCGTGCTCTACGTGCTCGACGAGCCGTCGATCGGCCTGCACCAGCGCGACAATGCCCGCCTGCTCGATACGCTGAAGCGGCTGCGCGACCTCGGCAACACCGTGGTCGTGGTCGAGCATGACGAGGACGCCATTCGCCTTGCCGACTACGTGCTCGACATCGGCCCCGGCGCCGGCATGCATGGCGGCAACATCGTCGCCGAAGGCACGCCCGCCGAGATCATGCGCAACCCGAAATCGCTGACCGGCAAGTATCTCACCGGCGAGCTCGAGGTCGAGGTGCCGGAGCGGCGTCCGCCGAACCATCGCCGCACCATCAAGGTGGTGAACGCGCGCGGCAATAACCTCAAGAATGTCACGGCGGAGATTCCGCTCGGCCTGTTCACCTGCGTCACCGGCGTCTCCGGCGGCGGCAAGTCGACTCTTCTGATCGACACGCTCTACCGCGCCATCGCCCGCAAGCTGAACAATGCCAGCGAAGGCGCCGCGCCGCACGACCGCATCGAGGGCCTCGAGCACATCGACAAGATCATCGACATCGACCAGTCGCCGATCGGCCGCACCCCGCGCTCCAACCCCGCGACCTACACCGGCGCCTTCACGCCGATCCGCGAATGGTTCGCCGGCCTGCCGGAGGCGAAGGCACGAGGCTACGAGCCCGGCCGCTTCTCCTTCAACGTCAAGGGCGGCCGCTGCGAGGCCTGCCAGGGCGACGGCGTCATCAAGATCGAGATGCACTTCCTGCCCGACGTCTATGTCACCTGCGACGTCTGCAAGGGCAAGCGCTACAACCGCGAGACGCTGGAGGTCCTGTTCAAGGGCAAGAGCATTGCCGACGTGCTCGACATGACCGTCGAGGAAGCCGCCGAGTTCTTCAAAGCGGTGCCGCGCGTGCGCGAGACTTTTCAGACCCTGCACCGGGTCGGTCTGGACTATATCCACGTGGGGCAACAAGCGACCACCCTTTCGGGCGGCGAAGCCCAGCGCGTCAAACTTGCGAAAGAGCTGTCCAAGCGCGCCACCGGTCGCACGCTCTACATCCTGGACGAGCCCACCACCGGCCTGCACTTCCACGACGTCAAGAAGCTGCTCGAGGTGCTGCACGAGCTGGTCGCGCAGGGCAATACGGTCGTTGTGATCGAGCACAATCTCGAGGTCATCAAGACCGCCGACTGGGTCATCGACCTCGGCCCCGAAGGCGGCGACGGCGGCGGCGAGATCGTCGCCTGGGGCCCGCCGGAGGACATCGCCAAGGCGCCGCGCAGCTATACGGGCAAGTTTCTGGCGCCGGTACTGGAGAAGGCGCGGAACCCGAAGCGAAGGCGTGCGGCGAGCGAGGCGGCGGAGTAACGTCGCTTTGGACTCGGCCAATCTACGCAAAGCCAAAGGTCTGCAATCAGACAAATATCGGAGACAGGGGCGCCACGTCGATCGGCCCATCCGTGGATAGTCGTTCTGACGACTAAGACCTCGTTCGCCGACACAACCTATGGTTATCTCGCGGATGGTGGCTATACTCAACTGACTTTGCCGCGGAGATAAGATTTGAGCGACGTCATTGATCAGTCAAGCTTTCGATTCCAATTCAATATCTCCAGAGAGGAAGACAGGTTCTTCCGAAAACTTATAAGCAACCGTCTAAAGGCCCACATCGATTGGGAAGCCAACCTAGTTCAAGGGCTGGTTATTGCGGCCGTCCTGATGATATTGGGTCTTCTTGCCCTGGCTCTAGAATGGCCTACACCGCAAACTCTGTTTGTATTGATAGTCTGCTTTGTGCTTGGACAGATTCACGCGGTTTTCGTAACAGGCCAGATCATCCGACGAATTCACGACAAGCTATTTGAGCTAGACCGCATAGAGCAAATGACGTGGCACGTCACTCTTGACGATAGCTCGATTGTCGTCAGAACCTCCGGCAGCGAACGCCGGACGTCCTGGCATTCCATCAAGGGCGTGACAGATGCGCCGACCATGGTGGGGATATGGTACAATTCAGGGCAAGGCTTTTTCATACCGGCGCGAGCCTTTTCCAATCCCTCCGCACGCGCTGCTTTTGCCGAATGGGCCAGTGAGCGGCTGCGGTCCGCCACCGTTTCCTCGAGCGCCGTCAAGTCCGCTTAATGGCGATGCCGGGCCGCGAGCGCCCTTACCTCCATGTCGCTCAGGCTCGCGGCATATTCGGCAATATAAGGCACGTCGTGACCAGCGGCGCGCAGCTCTCGTACAGGGGAGGCAGCGATGCACTCATCGGCGAGCCAGAGCATAGGCTTGCCGCCGATGATTGCAGGTTGATTTCGATCCGCTCGTGTCGCATGGCTGTGCTCGAACTCGCGAATACTAGCACGCGACCTCTCGGTCGTCGGTGAGCTCAAAATCCGCCCCCATGCCCTACTCCCTCGCCATCTTCGACCTCGACGGTACCCTCGCCGACAGCTTTCCCTGGTTCCTGCGCACCATCAACGATGTCGCCGATCGCTTCAATTTTCGCCGCGTCGCGATTGAGGAGATTGAAGAGCTGCGGCGCGCATCGAGCCGCGAGATCCTCGCCCGGCTCGAGGTGCCCTTGTGGAAGCTGCCGGCGATCGCGCGGCATGCGCGGCGGCTGAAGGCGGAGGCAGCCGCTGAGATTTCGCTGTTTGCGGGCGTCGAGGCGATGCTGCGGACGGTGGCTGAGAACGGCGTGCAGCTCGCGCTGGTGACCTCCGACAGCGAAGCCAATGCGCGCGAGAAGCTCGGCGAGGCCGCGGCGCTGTTCGCACATTTCGACTGCTCTGCATCACTGTTCGGCAAGGCTGCAAAATTCCGCCGGGTCATTCGGCGCGCGGGTGTCGAGCCCAGCAAGGTCATTTCGATCGGCGACGAGGTCCGCGACATCGAGGCGGCGCGGGCCGTCGGCATCGCCTGCGGCGCCGTGTGCTGGGGCTATGCGGCGCCGGCGGCGTTGCGGGCGCTCGGGCCGGACCATGTGTTCGAGCGGATGGACGAGATTGCGTCGATGTTTTCTCCGGTGCCGTAGCCCGGATGGAGCAAAGCGCAATCCGGGAAAGTGGCCCCGCATTCCGCTTTGCTCCATGCGGGCTACAAGTGCACCCGCCCTACTCCGTCCTGCGCAGGAACGCCCCGAACGCGCGCGGGCCATCGCCGGTCTTGATCTCGCCGATCACCTTCAGCTCGACCGCATCGATGATATGAAGCGTGTTGCTTTCCCAGCAGGCGACGATGACGCGCTTGCCGTCGGCGGTCGCCGCGATGCCTTCGGGATAGTCGCCGACATTGATGCGCTTGATCGGCTTCAGCGTCGCGAGGTCGAACACGCTGACGGTGCCGCCATACTGGTCGGTGACGAAGCCGCGCTCTTGCGTCAGCGCCACCGCATAGGGACGCATCCCGACCGGCACGCGGCCAATCTCTTTGCCTTCGGCGATGTCGATGACCGAGACGTCGTCGGAGCCGACATTGGCGGTGTAGGCGCGCCTGCCATCGGCGTCGACGGTGACGCCGAACGGACGCGTGCCGACCTTGGTGATCGCCTTGCGCTGGCGCGTCGCGGTGTCCACCACCGAGACGCTGTCGTCGTCACGGTCCGCAGAGAGCAGCAGCTTGCCGTCAGGCGTCACGGCGAGGCCCGAGGGTGAGGCGCCGACCGCGATGCTGGCGGTGACGCTGCGCGAGGCCGTATCGATCACTCGCACCGCGGCGGCATACCAGTCGGCGACATAGACGGTGCGGCCATCAGGCGCCGCGGCAATGCCGAGCGGCCCACCGCCGACATCGACGCGGTCTGCGACCTGCCGCGCGGCGGCGTCCACCACCGTCACTGCCTTGGCGTCGGGGCTCGTGATATAGGCAAAGCGTCCATCCGCACTGACGGCGACGCCGGCCGGCTTGCCGCCGATGGGAATGGTCGCGACGCTGCGCGCGGTCGCGAGGTCCACGATCATCAGATCGTCACTGAGCTGGTTGGTGACGAACGCCTCTTCGGCGTACGCGCTGCCGAGGCTCGCATGACAAAGGCTGGCGGCGAGCGCCGCCAGAACCAGCACCCTCACGATCAGCTGCCGCTCTCAATCTTCTTCTTGAGCGCCTCGAGCCCGGCCTTGTACAGCCCGCTCACGGCAGTCTTGGCGGCTTCGTCGCTCAGCTCCGGCGGCGGATCGTTGTTGGGATAGCCCCGATAGAACGCGCCGGCCCATTCCAGCTTCGCCTTTCCGTCGGGCGCCGGCGAGACCGTCAAGGTCGAGGAATAATTGGTCACCGGCAGCACCTTCACGTCGACGTTGGTGATGCGATACGAATAGCTCTGTATGTCGGGCTCGTATTTGTAGAGCTCTTCTTCGACGGTCGCACCGCCCGTCAGGGTCAACGTCCGCGTTGCGCCGATCTCGTTGCCCCTCTCGCCCGTGGTCTTGGTCACAGGCGGCAGCCAGCTCATGTCCTGGAAGTTGCGGATTGCGGCCCAGACCTTGTCCTGCGGCGCACTGATCTCGATGGATTCCCGGACCTTCTGCCGGGTCGGCCCATGGGCCCGGACCGGCTCGAAAGCCGCCGTCAGAGCCATTCCCACAACCGCCAGCGCCGCCACCCCGGCGATCGCCGTTCCCATCGTCATCCTCATGTCGTTTCCTCGTTCCTCAACCTGCGCGACTTTGGGCGCGCTGAGGTCATCGTAGCGCATTTTTGGACCATGGGGAGACCTGTTCGTGGCACGGCTGTGGCGGGGCCGTTGCAGGTCATCCACACCATCCCTTGCATTGCCCGACGGGCAAGACACGCGAGATCGGGGTCAACGTAGCGCACCCAAAATAATTCGCTTTACTCGAATTCGGAATTATCGCATCTTCCGGCCACCCCAACCCGGGCCGAGGGGCGCATCGCGATCGTCACGAACGCGGGATGGGACGTGGTGGACGCAGGCAGCGTCGCGCGCAGGTGGTTTGCAGGGCGGGTCACTCCGTGAGCAGGCGAGGCGCGCACACGACGGGCGCAGCCTGCGTACGGCAAAATCGTGTGGTCCTGGCGCCCGGGGTCTGTGCGCCAAGGCTTGCGGTGATGCGTCGTGCCCGACCGGGCGCGCGCATCAGCCATCCGCAAGGCGACGGGGGCAATAGTGCATCGCTCCCCGGGGAGAGCACGACATAAGCCGTAAAACCACTGCGCAGGGAAGGCCGGATGTTTGGCTTTACCTGTATGCCGCTGTGCATCACTTCCAGCGCATTACGCGCACAGCGGACCGCGGGTGCCAGCCGGCACCCGGCCTTCCCCATAGGCGTTAAGGTAGCGCGAGCATCGATTGATACGGACGTTTTCGAGGAGGCTCGCGCAGGTGCCGCCCAAGCGCTCGCTTTCTGCGGCGGAAGCAACGGATGGTTGGTTGTGGAATGATCGCTTGTAGCAAGGATGCAACGAGTTGTTGCAAAACACGCCAAGCGCCAGGTGCCGTCAGGCGGCCTGCATCCAGCGGGGAGAGTCCTCGAAGTCGCGGGCAAGCGGCTCGAGCAGCAGGATGATCAAGAGGTGTGCCAGCAAGTAGGGCTT
>NZ_AXAZ01000048.1 GCF_000473065.1 Bradyrhizobium sp. WSM1743 | reverse complement strand
CCGGAGCCGTCCGCGCCGCCATTGGCTCGACGCTCTTGCGATCACCCGGCAACATCAGGCCAGTGCAATAATCGCGCAGCGGTCTCGTCCGCTCCGCGTGACCGATCACGCTACCAAGCCCCGCCACATACTCCGCAAACCGGGTTTTGCTGTCTCCGCCTTGATCGAGATTCATCTGGCCCTCCGCGCGCCAAACATTGAATCCCTACAAATACTTGATTCTCAGCCTCAACGGCTGCGGCCGGATGACTCAGTAAGACTAACCCACCCTACGCTTCAAATGAAAAGGCGCTCCTTTCGGAGCGCCTTTTGCTTGTGGCAGAGAGTTCCGGCCGCTCAGCCCGAATAGTACATGTCGAACTCGATCGGGTGCGGGGTCATTTCGAAGCGCTCGACTTCGGTCATCTTCAGCTCGATGTAAGCGTCGATGAAGTCGTCGTCGAACACACCGCCGGCCTTCAGGAAGGCGCGGTCCTGGTCGAGGTTTTCGAGGGCCTCGCGAAGCGAGCCGCACACCGTCGGGATCTGCTTCAGCTCTTCCTTCGGCAGGTCGTAGAGATCCTTGTCCATCGCCGGGCCCGGATCGATCTTGTTCTTGATGCCGTCGAGGCCGGCCATCAACATCGCGGCGAAGCCGAGATAGGGATTGGCGAGCGGATCGGGGAAGCGTACCTCGACGCGCTTGGCCTTCGGCGAAGCGGTGTAGGGGATGCGGCACGAGGCCGAGCGGTTGCGCGCGGAGTAGGCGAGCAGCACGGGCGCCTCATAGCCCGGGACCAGACGCTTGTAGGAGTTGGTCGAGGGGTTGGTGAAGGCGTTGATCGCCTTGGCGTGCTTGATGATGCCGCCGATATAGTGGAGGCAGGTCTCCGACAGGTCGGCATATTTGTTGCCGGCGAACACCGGCTTGCCGTCCTTCCAGATCGACTGGTGCACGTGCATGCCCGAGCCGTTGTCGCCGTAGACCGGCTTCGGCATGAAGGTGGCGGTCTTGCCGTAGATGTGGGCGACCTGGTGGATGCAGTATTTGTAGATCTGGATGTGGTCGGCCATCAGCGTCAGCGTGTCGAACTTCATGCCGAGCTCGTGCTGGGCGGAAGCGACCTCGTGGTGATGCTTCTCGACCTTAACGCCCATCTTGGCCATGGCCCCGAGCATTTCCGAGCGCATGTCCTGCACGGAATCCTGCGGCGGAACCGGGAAATAGCCGCCCTTGGTGCGGACGCGGTGGCCGAGATTGCCGCCTTCATATTCGGTGTCGGAGTTGGTCGGCAGCTCCGAGGAGTCGAGGCGGAAACCGGTGTTGTAGGGGGTGGAGGAGAAGCGCACGTCGTCGAACACGAAGAACTCGGCTTCGGGGCCGACGAACACGCTGTCGCCCACGCCCATCGACTTCACCATCGCCTCCGCCTTCTTGGCGATGCCGCGGGGGTCCCGGTTGTAAGGCTCGCCGGTGGTCGGCTCGAGCACGTCGCAGGTGATGACCATGGTGGTCTCGGCGAAGAACGGATCGATCGTCGCGGTCACCGGATCGGGCATCAGGCACATGTCGGACTCGTTGATCGCCTTCCAGCCGGCGATCGATGAGCCGTCGAACATCGTCCCTTCGGCGAAGATGTCTTCATCGATCATGCTGACGTCGAACGTGACGTGCTGCCACTTGCCGCGTGGATCGGTGAAGCGCAGGTCGACGTATTTGACGTCGTTGTCCTTGATCGATTTCAGGACGTCTTTGGCGGTCTTCATGCATACCCCTTATGGCTCTGCGGGTCGGTTTCCAAGTGAGCAAGATTATTCTCGCTTTTGGCGAGTTCGCGCGCGACCGCACAAACGAAATCGGGCCGCCGAAGCAGCCTTATTTCTTGTCGGAGTGACGCAAAATGCGGGATAGCACCCGGCTCAGATAGCGTCCAGCCCGGATTCGCCGGTTCGGATGCGGATCGCCTCTTCGATGTTGGAGACGAAAATCTTGCCGTCGCCGATGCGGCCGGTCTGCGCGGCGCGGCGGATCGCGTCGATGGCGCGTTCGACCAGATCGTCGCCGATCACGATCTCGATTTTGACCTTCGGCAGGAAGTCGACGATGTATTCTGCGCCGCGGTAAAGTTCGGCGTGACCCTTCTGCCGGCCAAAGCCCTTGGCCTCGGTGACGGTGATGCCCTGAAGGCCGACTTCCTGAAGCGCTTCCTTCACCTCGTCGAGCTTGAATGGCTTGATGATGGCTTCGATTTTCTTCACTGCGCGACTCCCGGCCTTTCGATCCAATAGCAACGTCTTCGTCAGGATGCGCATTTCTCAACGCACGATCTTGTCTTCTATATGCCGGGATCCCTGACCAGTCCGGCAACAACGGCCGGCCACACCCTGTAAGATGCCAGTGAGCACGGCAAACCGAAGCGGCTTCCTCGAAAGCAGGGTCTATGCCAAGTTGCAAATGCCCTGATTATTGGAGCGTTATCAGCCTTTTAACGAGCATCCCTGGGTGTGGCGCCGACCTGCACAAAATACCGAAGACTACGAAATAGGCAAACGGTTCAATATATGTGCAGATGGATATCCCCGCCGTCGGATCGGCACAAAAGGTGCCTGTTGAAGAGGCGTTTGTACTAGGAAGTGGCATGGAAGTTCTGAGCAACGCCGAGATGCAGCGGGCCGACCAGCTCGCCATTGCGGCCGGCACGCCCGGTTTCAAGCTGATGCTGAGCGCGGGCCAGGCGGTCGCCGAGGCCGCCCATGCGCTGGTGGAGGAGGGGCCGATCCTGATCGTCGCCGGTCCCGGCAACAATGGCGGCGACGGTTTCGTCGCAGCCGCCGAGCTCGCCGCCCAGGGGCGCGAGGTGTCGGTGATCCTCATGTGCGAGCGCGACCAGCTCCAGGGCGATGCGGCCTCGGCCGCGCGCGGCTGGAAGCACCCGGTGCTCCCGTTCAATCCGCAGGCGATCGGAAGGCCCGCGCTGATCATCGATGCGCTGTTCGGCGCAGGCCTCAGCCGTCACGTCGAGGGCGAGGCGCGGGAGATGATCGAGGCGATCAACGCCAACGGTGCCCCGGTGCTCGCGGTCGACCTGCCGAGCGGCATCAACGGCACCAGCGCGGCCGCGATGGGGGTTGCGGTGAACGCCACCGAGACCGTCACCTTCTTCCGCAAGAAGCCGGCGCATCTGCTGCTGGCCGGGCGCATGCATTGCGGCCGCGTGCGCGTCGCCGACATCGGCATCGACGCGCAAGTGCTGGAGGAGATCGCGCCGCAGACCTTCGAGAACGATCCGGACCTCTGGGGCGCGGCCTTTCCGGTGCCGCGCATCGACGGGCATAAATACGCGCGCGGTCATGTGCTGGCGGTCTCCGGCGATGCGGCCGCGACCGGCGCGGCACGGCTGGCTGCTCGCGGGGCGCTGCGCGCCGGTGCGGGCCTCGTGACGCTGGCGAGCCCGCGCGATGCGCTCGCGATCAATGCGAGCGCGCTGACTGCGGTGATGGTCCGCCCCGTCGACAGCGCGATCGAGTTCAGCGAGCTGCTCGGCGACAAGCGCTACAACACCTGCATCATCGGCCCCGGCGCGGGAGTGGGCGAACGCACCTGCGACATGGTTCACACGGCGCTTGCCGCACAACGGCATCTGGTGCTGGACGCGGATGCGCTGACGAGCTTTGCGGCCAAGCCCGAGCGCCTGTTCGAGTCGATCAAGTCGTCAGGGGACAGTGCGGTGGTGCTGACCCCGCACGAAGGCGAGTTTCCGCGCCTGTTCTCCGATCTCAGCAACAAGCATCCCGGCCGCTCCAAGCTCGAGCGCGTCCGCACCGCCGCCGAGCGCTCCGGCGCCGTCGTGCTCCTGAAGGGCCCGGACACCACCGTCGCCGCCCCGGACGGCCGCGCCACCATCGCCGCCAACGCGCCGCCCTGGCTTGCCACGGCAGGTGCCGGCGACGTCCTCTCCGGCATCATCGCCGGGCTCCTGGCACAGGGCGTGCCGGCGTTCGAGGCCGCCAGCATCGGCGTCTGGATGCACGGCGAGGCGGCGAGCGAAGCCGGGCCAGGCCTGATCGCGGAAGATCTCACCGAGACGCTGCCGGCCGTGCACCGGCGGATCTATGACGCGCTCGGCATCGAATACTGACCGTTCAGTCCACCGCATACCACCGCACCAGCCGTGGAGCGGCCCAATCGGTTACGACGGATTCGATCAACCATCGTCCGGGTGAGGTGGCGGCGAACGCGATGCGCTGGGTCTGGCCGGGCTCGATCACGAGCGTGTCGAGCCAATAGGGCTTCCAGCCGTCGTCGAGCTTGTCGAGCAGGCGGAAGGGGTGGCCGTGCAGGTGGAACACGGTCGTGGCGGGGGCGGGGTTCTTGAGCGCCAGCACGACGGTGCGGCCGGTCTTGGCTCGGAAGAGGGGGGCAGAGGCGGTGGAGAAGCTTGCGGGCCGCATCCAACCGGCGTCGGCTACGCCAAGCGCGACATCGAACCGCAGGGCGCCTCTTAGATCGAGCTTTTCGGGGAGATCGTTCGAGGGGAGTGGCTGCGGCGGCAACAGCGGCGCACGCTCGAGCTTTCCAGAGATGGTGAGACTTCCGACCTGGCGCGCGTCCTTGCCATCGTGGAGCAGGAATGGGGCCGATTTGGCCGTATCCACAAACGCATCAGCGCGTGCGCCGGGCGCCAGCACCACGGCGCCGTTGCGCGCCGGGAACGGCTCGGCCGGCTGTCCGTCCAGGGCCATCACTCGGACTTCATGGCTTTCCAATTTGATTGCCAGAACAGTGCGTTGGGAGCCGTTGATGAAGCGAAGCCGCAGCCGCTGATTGCCCAAGGCTGAGAGTTCGAATGAAGTCTGCCCGTTGATCGTGTAGAGCGGTGTCGTGTCCTTCGGGTCTTGGCCCGGCGGGATCGCGGTGCCATCCGGCCGCAGGCGCCATTCCTCGATCAACAGGAGCTCGTCACGGTCGATGGCGACCGGGCCGGTTTCGGCCACGATGATCGGAAGCGCGCGTGCGGGCTGCTTCAGGCCATCCTCGAAGAGGCGGAAGTCGGCCAGCAGGGTCCCTGCGTTAGGCATTGAAATAATTGACGTTTCCGTCGTATTCGGCGCCGCCGGCGCGCGCCCCCGCAGCGGGTCGGTCGCGGTCGCGGCATTGAGGCCGTGCCAGACTGGCGCAAGCGGTACAGGCAGGTCGTTCCGGAACACCACCTCGCAGCGGTCAAAGCGCTTGAGGCGGACATCCCTGAGATGGCTTACGGCGGCCAGCTCCCAGATCGGTGTAGCCGGCTGATCGGGTTTCAGAGCCAGCGTTGCCGGCCTCGCCTGGAGCGCGAGCTGGGCCGTCACGGACGGACCTGCTCCGCCCACGGTCAGCCCGGCTACCGAGGCGCCGAGGCCGGCCAGAACCTCGCGCCGATGTGGGGCAAAAATCCGCGTTGTCATGGTGCGATCCCGACCACGCCGCGCTGGATAAGTCCAGCCGCCGTGCCTATTTGAAGCATGCCTCCATCAGGCCATTTTTTTGCTGCGAACAGTCAGGCGCATGCTATAAGCCCGGCCGCCCGCGGCATCGCGGCCGGTCTTGATGCAAATTCACGCGGGCGTGGCGGAACTGGTAGACGCGCTGGATTTAGGTTCCAGTGACGAAAGTTGTGGGGGTTCGAGTCCCTCCGCCCGCACCAAGCGCTTGTCGCGTTTGCACGGATTACGAGACCTGCTTCCGCGCGGATGTTCGTCCGTCTGGAGGCGGTCCGATGAACCACCGGCGTGGAGGCGTTTGCCTCGCGCCGGATCGATTAATGACAGCGTCCCGACGCGCGACGTGCCGGGACCGAACGAAAAGAAGATTGGACGCCATGCAGGTCACAGAAACCCTCTCGGAAGGTTTGAAGCACGAGTTCAAGATCAGCGTTCCCGCGTCTGATCTCGATGCCAAGGCCGGCGCCAAGCTCGTCGACCTCAAGGACAAGGTCCGCATCAACGGCTTCCGTCCGGGCAAGGTGCCGGTCTCGCACCTGAAGAAGGTCTACGGCCGCTCCGTAATGGCCGAGACCATCGACCAGACCATTCGCGACACCAACACGCAGCTGTTCTCCGAGCGCGGCTTCCGTCTCGCGACCGAGCCGAAGATCACCATGCCGACGGAGCAGAAGGACGTCGAGGAGCTGCTGAGCGGCAAGACCGATCTGACCTACACGGTCGCGATCGAGGTGGTGCCGGCGATCGCGCTCGCCGACTTCAAGACGTTCCAGGTCGAGAAGCCCGTTGCCGACGTCTCCGACGTCGACGTCGATGAGGCGATCAAGCGCATTGCCGATTCCAACCGCACCTTTGCCGACAAGGGCGAGGGCGCCAAGGCCGCCTCCGGCGATCGCGTCACCATCAACTTCAAGGGCAGCATCAACGGCGAAGTCTTCGAGGGCGGCACCGGCGAAGGCATCCAGGTCGTGATCGGCTCCAACACCTTCATCCCCGGCTTCGAGGAGCAGCTCATCGGCATCGGCGCCAATGAGACCCGCACACTGAAGGTGTCGTTCCCCAAGAACTACATGAACGACAAGCTGGCCGGCCAGCCCGCCGAGTTCGAGACCTCCGCGACCCTGATCGAGGCGCCGCAGGACCTTGCGATCGACGACGAGTTCGCCAAGTCGCTCGGCCTGGAATCGCTGGACAAGCTCAAGGAAGCCGCGCGCGAGCGCCTGACCGCCGAGTTCGCCACTGCGACGCGCCAGCGCGTCAAGCGCGCGCTGCTCGACCGCCTCGACGAGGCGCATCGCTTCGAGGCGCCGCCCTCGCTGGTCGACGAGGAGTTCAATCTGATGTGGAACTCGGTCAAGGCCGAGATGGACTCCGCCGGCAAGACCTTTGCCGACGAGGACACCACCGAGGACAAGGCGAAGGAAGAGTACCGCAAGATCGCCGATCGCCGCGTGCGGCTCGGCCTCGTGCTCTCCGAGATCGGCGAGAAGAACAAGATCACCGTGACCGACGACGAGGTCGGCCGCGCCGTGATCGAGCGCGCGCGCTCGATGCCCGGCCGCGAGAAGGAGGTCTGGGACTATTACCGCAACAACGCCCAGGCGCTGGCCCAGCTTCGTGCGCCGATCTACGAGGACAAGGTCGTCGACTTCATCCTCGAGCTCGCCAACGTGACCGAGAAGAAGGTCTCGCGCGAGGATCTCTACAAGGACGACGACGCGGAAAAGACCGCAGCCTGAAGGCTCTAGAGCGTTTTCGAGGGAAGTGGACACCGGTTCGCGTGAAGAGAAACGCGCCAAAATTGAAGCTAGAGCCCTTTCCGATTCCATCGGAACGGGGCCCTAGGACAGCCTTCTATTAAGGATGATCAGGAAAGAGGCCCAAGCTAGCCAGATGGCCGGCTGGGCCTCCTTGTGCGAATCAGCTTCAACTCCCCAACGGATTAAGCCTTAATGCGCTCCACACTTGTCAGGCGCGAATTGGGCTATATCTGTCGCTACGCGTTCTACCTCTACCAAGTTCCTGCATCACGGGACGTCCATCCGCCCTTCCGGCACATCCAGCCAAACTGGCGGCCAGGCCCGGCGATGTCCGTCTCCGAAAACCCTAGGTGACTCATGCGCGATCCGGTTGAAACTTACATGAACCTCGTGCCCATGGTGGTCGAGCAGACCAACCGTGGCGAGCGCGCCTACGACATTTTCTCGCGCCTCCTGAAGGAGCGCATCATCTTCGTGACCGGCCCGGTCGAGGACGGCATGTCGACGCTGATCGTCGCGCAGCTCTTGTTCCTCGAGGCGGAAAATCCGAAGAAGGAAATCTCGATGTACATCAACTCGCCGGGCGGCGTGGTGACGTCGGGCCTTGCGATCTACGATACCATGCAGTTCATCCGCCCGCCGGTCTCGACGCTGTGCACGGGGCAGGCGGCCTCGATGGGCTCGCTGCTGCTCGCCGCCGGCGAGAGGGACATGCGCTTCTCGCTGCCGAACGCGCGCATCATGGTGCACCAGCCCTCCGGCGGCTTCCAGGGCCAGGCCACCGACATCATGCTGCACGCCCAGGAAATCCTGAACCTGAAGAAGCGGCTTAACGAGATCTACGTGAAGCACACCGGCCAGACCTACAAGTCGATCGAGGACGCGCTGGAGCGCGACAAGTTCCTGACCGCGAACGACGCCAAGGAGTTCGGCCTGGTCGACAAGGTCATCGACAAGCGCGCCGAGGAGCCAGTGCCGGCGAAAGCCCCGTAGCACTACTGGGGCATCATCACGGCGATCCCTCGGCTCCGCGCGGGTGCGCGCGTCGCAAAACGTGGTTTTGCGCGCTGCGACAAGCAGAAAGTTCCGCTTTCGTGCTTGTTTTTCGTGGCAATCCCGCAACGCCGGGGTGATTTCGATAACTTTGGCCCGTGCCAAGTCCGGAAATCACGGTATTGTCACGGGTAGCCGGCGACCCCCGATTAGCGAATTCTTGATAGTCGGGTGACAGCATGGTTGGCTACGCTTGATCGGCTATGATCGCGGAGAATCGAGTGACCGTGATTCGCAACGGATGTAATGCGTAGGGTCTTTATTGGTACGGAATTTGCTCTACTTAAGCTTCATCCCGGCCATCGTGTCGGAATGGAGCGATCGAGCGGAACGGGATCGAACCGCGGACGGAGACAGGAATGAGTAAGGTCGGCACGAGCGACTCCAAGAACACGCTATATTGCTCGTTCTGCGGCAAGAGCCAGCACGAAGTCCGCAAACTGATCGCGGGCCCCACGGTCTTCATCTGCGACGAGTGCGTCGAGCTCTGCATGGATATCATCCGCGAGGAGAACAAGTCCTCGCTGGTCAAGTCGCGCGACGGCATTCCGACGCCGAAGGAAATCTGCAAGGTGCTGGACGATTACGTGATCGGCCAGAGCCATGCGAAGAAGGTCCTGTCTGTCGCGGTGCACAACCACTACAAGCGTCTCAACCACCAGACCAAGCACAACGACGTCGAGCTCGCGAAGTCGAACATCCTGCTGATCGGTCCGACCGGCTCGGGCAAGACGCTGCTCGCGCAGACGCTCGCCCGCATCCTGGACGTGCCGTTCACGATGGCGGATGCGACGACGCTGACCGAAGCCGGCTATGTCGGCGAGGACGTCGAGAACATCATCCTGAAGCTGCTCCAGGCCGCCGACTACAATGTCGAGCGCGCCCAGCGCGGTATCGTCTACATCGACGAAATCGACAAGATCAGCCGGAAGTCCGACAACCCCTCGATCACGCGCGACGTGTCGGGCGAGGGCGTGCAGCAGGCGCTGCTGAAGATCATGGAAGGCACGGTGGCTTCGGTCCCGCCGCAAGGCGGCCGCAAGCATCCGCAGCAGGAGTTCCTGCAGGTGGATACCACCAACATCCTGTTCATCTGCGGCGGCGCTTTCGCCGGTCTCGAGAAGATCATCTCGGCACGCGGACGGTCGACCTCGATCGGCTTCGGCGCCCAGGTGCTCGCGCCGGAGGATCGCCGTACCGGCGAGATTTTCCGTCACGTCGAGCCTGAGGACCTCCTGAAGTATGGCCTCATCCCCGAATTCGTCGGCCGTCTGCCGGTCGTGGCGACGCTCGAGGACCTCGATGAGACCTCGCTGAAGAAGATCCTCACGGAGCCGAAGAACGCGCTGGTGAAACAGTACCAGCGGCTGTTCGAGATGGAGAACATCGAGCTGACCTTCGCCGACGAGGCGCTTGGCGCGGTCGCCCGCAAGGCGATCGAGCGCAAGACCGGCGCGCGGGGCCTGCGTTCGATCCTCGAGGCGATCCTGCTCGAGACCATGTTCGACCTGCCGGGCCTGGAAGGTGTGGAAGAAGTCGTGATTTCCCGCGAAGTGGTGGAAGGAACGGCGCGTCCGCTCTACATCTACGCCGATCGATCCGATCGCGCCGTCGAGAACGCCAGCGCCTGATCTGGCGGCGCTGGAACGCTCCAATTGTCTCCTCAATGTGGGCTGCGGAACTGGTATTTCCGCAGCCGGTGTTGCGTCGCTTATTGCGTGCGTAAGCGCCTGATGGCGCGCGTTTTTCAGTGACTTGACACCCCCCGGGTCGATAGCCACCTAATGTCGGCGGGCGAGCGAAAATTCTCTTCAAGATTCGCCTCAGTTCCGATCCGGCGAGCCGGTCCAACTCGTAGAGGACATACCGGTCTTGCGGATCACCTCGGCACCTTGTGGCGGTTGCGCATGATCAGCGGGCTGCGTGCAAGGGGGCAAAGCAAAAGGAAAAGGCCATGACTAATCCCAAACCCCGGCCAACCATCGTCCACGGCGAAACGCACGCCTATCCCGTGCTGCCGCTGCGCGACATCGTCGTCTTCCCGCACATGATCGTTCCGCTTTTCGTCGGCCGCGAGAAGTCGATCCGCGCGCTCGAAGAGGTGATGAAGAACGACGCGCTGATCATGCTCGCGACGCAGAAGAACGCGTCCGACGATGATCCGGCGCCCGATGCCATTTACGAGACCGGGACGCTTGCCAGCGTGCTCCAGCTCTTGAAACTTCCCGACGGCACCGTGAAGGTGCTGGTCGAGGGGCTCGAGCGCGCGCGCGTGTCGAAATACACCGACCGCGCCGACTATTACGAAGCGACTGCCGTTGCGCTCGCCGATACCGACGCGAAGTCGGTCGAGGCGGAGGCGCTGGCGCGCTCGGTCGTGTCCGACTTCGAGAGCTATGTGAAGCTCAACAAGAAGATCTCGGCCGAGGTCGTCGGCGTCGTGCAGGCGATCACCGACTTCGCCAAGCTCGCCGACACGGTCGCATCGCATCTCGCCGTCAAGATCGCGGATCGGCAGGGCATCCTGGAGACGCTGTCCGTCACCACGCGCCTTGAGAAGGTGCTGGGCCTGATGGAGAGCGAGATCTCGGTGCTGCAGGTCGAGAAGCGCATCCGCTCGCGCGTCAAGCGCCAGATGGAGAAGACCCAGCGCGAGTACTATCTCAACGAGCAGATGAAGGCGATCCAGAAGGAACTCGGCGACGACGACGGTCGCGACGAGCTCGCCGATCTCGAAGAGAAGATCTCCAAGACCAAGCTCTCCAAGGAAGCGCGCGAGAAGGCGCAGCATGAATTGAAGAAGCTGCGCCAGATGTCGCCGATGTCCGCGGAAGCGACCGTCGTGCGCAACTATCTGGATTGGCTGCTGTCGATCCCGTGGAACAAGAAGTCCAAGGTGAAGAAGGATCTGGAGCAGGCGCAAGCCATCCTGGATTCCGATCACTACGGGCTCGAGAAGGTCAAGGAGCGCATCGTCGAGTATCTCGCGGTGCAGTCGCGCGCCAACAAGCTGACCGGGCCGATCCTGTGCCTCGTCGGGCCTCCCGGCGTCGGCAAGACCTCGCTCGGCAAGTCGATCGCGAAGGCGACGGGGCGCGAATTCGTGCGCGTCTCGCTCGGCGGCGTGCGCGACGAGGCCGAGATTCGCGGTCACCGCCGCACCTATATCGGCTCGATGCCCGGCAAGATCATCCAGTCGATGCGCAAGGCCAAGTCGTCCAATCCGCTGTTCCTCTTGGACGAGATCGACAAGATGGGCGCCGATTTCCGCGGCGATCCGTCCTCGGCGCTGCTGGAGGTTCTCGATCCCGAGCAGAACGGGACGTTCAACGACCACTATCTCGAGGTCGACTACGATCTGTCCAACGTGATGTTCATCACGACCGCGAATACGCTCAATATTCCCGGGCCGCTGATGGACCGCATGGAGATCATCCGGATCGCGGGCTACACCGAGAACGAGAAGGTCGAGATCTCGCGCAAGCATCTGATCCCGAACGCGGTGTCCAAGCACGGCCTGGACTCCAAGGAGTTCTCGATCGACGACGAGGCGCTGCTGCTCTTGATCCGCCGCTACACCCGCGAAGCGGGCGTGCGTAACCTGGAGCGTGAGCTCTCCACACTCGCCCGCAAGGCGGTGAAGGAGCTGATGATCTCCAAGAAGAAGTCGGTCAAGGTCACCGAGAAGACTCTGGAAGAGCTGCTCGGCGTTCCGAAGTACCGCTTCGGCGAGATCGAGAGCGAGCCGCAGGTCGGCATCGTCACGGGTCTTGCCTGGACCGATGTCGGCGGCGAGCTGCTGACCATCGAAGGCGTCATGATGCCCGGCAAGGGCAAGATGACGGTCACGGGCAATCTGCGTGACGTCATGAAGGAGTCGATCTCGGCGGCGGCGTCCTATGTCCGCTCGCGGGCGATCAACTACGGCGTCGAGCCGCCGCTGTTCGACCGGCGCGACATCCACGTGCACGTGCCCGAGGGCGCGACGCCGAAGGATGGTCCGTCCGCAGGCGTTGCCATGGCCACCGCGATCATCTCGGTCATGACCGGCATCCCGGTCCGCCACGATGTCGCGATGACCGGCGAGATCACGCTGCGCGGCCGCGTGCTGCCGATCGGCGGCCTCAAGGAGAAGCTGCTGGCTGCGGCCCGTGGCGGCATCAAGACGGTGCTGATCCCCGAGGACAACGCCAAGGATCTCACGGAGATTTCCGATGCGATCAAGGGCGGCATGGAGATCATCCCGGTCTCGCGCCTCGACGACGTCGTCGCCAAGGCGCTGGTGAAGAAGCCGGTGCCGATCGTCTGGGAAGAGGACACCAAGGTGACGGTGAAGCCGGATGGCGACGAAGCCGCCGGCGGCCTGACCGCTCACTGATCTCGAGCGAAAGATGATAAAACGGCGCCTTCGGGCGCCGTTTTTGTTCGAGGCTGGCCATGCAGATCGACGGACAATGCCATTGCGGGAAGATCACCTTTGAGGCCGAGATCGATCCCGAGGCGGTCTCGGTGTGCCATTGCACCGATTGCCAGACGTTGACCGGCTCGCCGTTCCGCGTGACGGCGGTCTGTTCCGGGACCGATGTCCGCCTGACCGGCGGCACGCCAAAAATCTACGGCAAGCGCGGCGACAACGGCCGGATGCGTTTCCAGCACTTCTGCGCCGATTGCGGTTCCCCGCTGTTCACGAGCGGCGAGGGCGACCAGGCCGATGATTGGGGCATCCGCTGGGGCAGCATCCGCCAGCGCAACGCGCTGCGCCCCAGCTGGCAGATCTGGTGCCAGTCGGCGGCGGTGTGGATCGATACCGTGCCGCTGCTGCCGGGCAGGCCGCAGGATTGAGGCCCAAGTCGTTTGAGCTGGGGTCTTGCCGGTTCGGGGCCCGTAGGGCTAAAGAGGCGGCGAGGGCGGTTAGCTCAGCTGGTTAGAGCATCTCGTTTACACCGAGAGGGTCCGCGGTTCGAATCCGTGACCGCCCACCACTCTTCGCTTTGCGGGGCCAAGCATGCTGCCATGCCGGGCGGCCAATTGGAGCATGGCTTCAGCGCAAAGCCCTCCATTCGGTCCGCGGCTGGCTGGTTCGTTCGAAGGGCATATCACCCAGCAAATCTCGACCGGGCATGCCAAGGACCACCGTGGGGACGTCACGTGCCCCACAGTGGCGCGTCATTCCTGACGGAAGTATCAGGCCGTCTTGGTGAATAGTGTCAGGACGCCTTCGGCAATGTTGATCGCAACGACCTGGGACGAGGTCAGACCCTTCGCCTTGAGCGCGGAGGCCGCCTGGGGAGTCGCGTCAATCGTTTTCCGGAGCGATTGAATATCGTCATCGCTTGTCTGTGCGACGATTTCATCGACCTTCGAGCGCACCGCTGGTTGCAGGTCCTTAATGTCCACGACCTGAATCTGGCGGATGACGGTGCCCTGCGCGGCCGGCGATTCCGCTCCCGGTTGCGACGATGTTCCTTGCGCCTGCACGAAAGTCGGCGTCCCGAAGGAGAGGGTTGCGATGATGAGGGGTGCCATGAAGCTGCGCATGGTCATGCCTTTCCAAGGTGAGCAACCTGGAAACACTATCCACGAAATCTGGTTGTCGTCTGATTCCGATGTGGCCGTTCGGTGAAACCAATGCGGCCGCAATGCGCACAGGTGAGACACGCTGCGCCGGGTCCGGTGATATCTACGACAGGCGGTTAGCTCAGTTGGTTAGAGCATCTCGTTTCCACAGAGACGGTCCGCGGTTCGAATCCGTGACCGCCCACCACACTCGCTCACGCAACGAAGCAGGCTGCCGCGCCGACCATGGCGGCGAGGGAGGACATTTCCCTGACAATTTCCGCGGGGCAGTCCCACTCCTGTTTTCCAAAAGCAGCCAATTAGAAGATCCGAAACATCCAGGGAGCGTACTGGCTTAGTTGCAAACTTCAACACTCTCGCCGGTGTGGGTATTGGCATTGCCGCCGCCCCTGCGAAACTCCAATCGACAACCTTTGGATACGGGTCGGCAGCCGGCACTGTTGCATACGATTTGTCCGCTCGACTGCGGCTTGGATGGAGCAGACTCGGCCTTCTTGCGCTCTGCATCACGTGTGGCGCTATTGTCGCGCGTGGCGACCGTGTTCTTCTCCTGCACCTTCTCGCATTCATTGTCGTCATTGACGCGATAGCCGGCGCGGCAGGTGATCTTGACGCAGGCGTCGCCATCGGCCCTGAAGCCGCGGTCGCAGACCAGCGGACAGACGCGGCCCGGCTTGGCCTTGAGCGCGTCCAGCGCGTCGAAGCTGGCGAGCTTGGCGTCGAACTTGGTGCCGGCATATTTGTTGAACAGCGTCAGCGAACGTTGTGACGACGCATTCCAATCGCCGTCTGCCGAAGCTGTCAGACAGCCGACGCGGCGGAGCTCCGCCTGCACCAGCTTCGTCATCTCCTGCGGCGATAGCGACGGCGCGGTTGAGGAGGGCGCGATCGCCGCGACCTTCTGCTCTGCGTTGGCAGAGGCTTGTTTCTCGGCAGCTTGCTTGGCGGCCAGCTCGGCGGCGGCCTTGTCGCTCGCGAGTTTCTCGGCAAGCGCGTTCTCGGCCGCTTGCTTGTCAGCCAGCGCCTTCGCTGCGGCGGCCTCGGCTTCCTTCCGGCGTTGTTCGGCTGCGGCCGCCTTGGCCTCCTCGATCTGCTTGGCCTTCTCGGCAGCGAGACGCCTCTCCTCGGCTGCTTTAGCCGCGGCCGCCGCCTTCTCCTGCTCGGCCTTGGTGGCGCGCTCGGCGGCGAGCCGCTCCTTTGCTTCCTCAGCCTGGCGCGCCTTGTCGGCGGCGGCCGCGCGGCTTTCTTCGGCGGTGATTTTGTTCAACTGGCCTTTGGCAAGATCGGCATAGAAACCGCCCGGAAAGCGGTTGAGGAAGGCTGTCCATCCGTCACGGGTCCCGAGCTGAAGCGCCAGTTCGTAGTCGCGCCGGATTTCGCTGTCGGGGTTTGGCTGGGGGCCGGCCACGACAGGCTTCGCCGCAACCAGCGACACATCGTCTCCGCCCAGCGAGCCATAAACATAAGGCTCCTGCTTGTAGCCGGTGTTCTTGAGAACGTCGTCGCGGACGAAGCCGAACGCCTTGCGCAGGTCGAGCCCGGGCGTCGGCAGCCGCTCGACCAGCGCTGCGGCAAACGGACTGTTTTTGGAGTCGCCGTCGGAGGCGGTCGAACCGGCCTTGGCCGCAAAGGCGACCATGGTGTTCGGGCTGGTCGGCTCGACCTTGGCGAGGCCGCGGCCAATGGCGCGCGATGCAACGGTGCGCTTCATCGTCTTGGCGAACGGGTTGTCGCGGCAGGCATCGAGGATGACGAGGCGGAGCTGCTTGGCCGGCTCGATGGCGAACAACACCCGATCGAGCGGAAAAGCCTCGTCGAAGACGTCGGTGTCGGTTTCCAGCGCAGCGTCGGTTGGAATGAGATAATTGTTGCCGTCCAGCTCGATGCCGTGGCCGGCATAATAGATCACCGCGACATCGGCCTCGCGCGCCTTGGTCCCGAACTCACGCAGCGCCTTGCGCATGTCGACGACGCTGAGGTCGAGCTTGACATCCACAGTGTCGAACCCGGCTTTCTTGAACATGCCGCCGACCAGGGAGGCATCGTTCACCGGGTTGGTCAGCCTGGCCACGCTCTTATAGGCGGAATTGCCGATGACCAGCGCGACGCGGCGCTCGGCGTGTGCCCATCCGCAGCCGATCCAGACAGCAAAAATGAACAAACCAAAAAACCGTAGCGCGCCCATCGCAGCCCCAAATCACAATGTGATCAGAGTATCCGGAGCCTTGCGGAAGGCAAGCGGACGGTCCGTGATGGACGTCACAATCTGCCGCGCTTCTCCCGTGGGGTTAGCAGGCGGCGAGGGCGGTTAGCCCTCGCTCCCACGCCCCGCGAGCGCTCGGTCCTCGAGCCCTGCGTTGTGCCGTCACGTCATCGGCCGCGCCGTTTCCTTCAGCGCCTGGGCTGTCGTCGCCATGCCGGCGGCATAGGCGGCTCCTGCGCCAAGGAGAAGCGAACAGAAGCTTGCAAACATCACGTACGAGAAGTGTTTGCGGGCCTCGTCGAGCTGGGCCGGCGTCGCCGGCCGAGTCGTCGCACCGACCGTGTCCCGTCCCGTATTGTTCGTCCAATAGGCGACGCGGGCGCTCGCTGTATATGACGGGCCGACCAGGTTGCTGGCGATGCTGGTCGCGGACATCGGCATCATCGCGGCCGCAGCCACTATGACGACAGTCGTAACCGCCCAGGCGGCAAGGGCGTGGCCGACGCGGCCGAGCCCGGACTGATCCGGCGAGTTGGCTGCCGCAACGGCACCGCCAACAAAGGCGGCAATGATCCCCGACACCGCCCACCACACGAACGCCGCCCAGCTAGCGCCGGCAGGTGCCGACGAGGCCGTGGGAATGTCGATTGCGAGCAGACCGACGCCAAGACCGAGCATCGTCAGCAGGATCTGGACGACCAACGATGCGAACATGCCAGCCAGTACGGCCGACCATGTCCAGCCAAAAAAGGGGTTAGGAAATGCACGTGTCACCATGACGAAATCCTCCACGAAGTTCGTTTCTAGTTCCAACGCGCGCTCGAATCTTCCGTTCCTGGGAGCAGGAACTCCCGAGGCATTCGCGGTTTGGTTCGCACAAGATGGAAGAAGGCCGGATACCATGACGCTTGGTAGAGGCGCCCTGTTGTGGCTGCTAGGTATTCCTCTCCCTGTCATCCTGCTGCTTGCGCTGTTCTGGCGTTAGCTTGCGGATCGGAGAGAGGGCGGAGAAGGCGCGGCGCTCGATGGCGTGTCGGCGCACAATTAGGTTTTGGCAAAGGTGGCAACCGCCGGCGGCACAGATCCGCCTCACCCACGTGCAATCCGTCACACTTCTTCGGCCAAAGGGCTGCACAGGGTCCCCAGACGTGATATCGCCCGCTATGGTGCTGCAGCGTTTGATTGGATAGCGCTGGCGTCAGCATCGCGCGAATGGCAACGACCGGGGACACCATGCAACAGCCCAGCGGACACGCTGAGAACGCCGACCAGGAACGGGCCGAGCGGGCAGCGCTAGGCCGATCGCCATGCGGTGCAAGAGAAGCTGCTCGGACCCATTGCCGACGTCCTGATCGAGCGCGCCAAGCCGAGGCGGGGTGAGCGCGTGATCGACGTTGGCTGCGGCTCCGGCGCGACGACGGTGGCGTTCGCAAAGGCTGTTGCGCCCGATGGTTTTGCGCTCGGCCTCGACGTCTCCGAGCCGATGCTGTCGCAGGCGCGCGCGCTGGCGCCAAAAGGCCTGCCGCTGGATTTCGTGCTGGCGGATGCGACAGTGCATCCGTTCGAGCCGGCGAGCTTCGATCTGCTCGCCTCGCGCTTCGGCGTGATGTTCTTTGCCGACCCCATTGCATCCTTCATCAATTTGCGTCGCGCGCTGAAGCCGACAGGGCGGCTCGCCTTCGTCTGCTGGCGCGAGCCGAAGGAAAATCCCTGGATGATGGCGCCGCTGATGGCGGTCTATCACCACGTGCCGAAGATGCCGCCGGTCGGACCGGAGGAGCCGGGCCCGTTCGCCTTTGCGTCGGAGGAGCGCGTGATGCGCATCCTGAAAGGTGCAGGCTTCGCGCAGGTGGCAATGGAGCCGCATAATCTGGCGATGGATATCGCGATCGGCGGCGGCCTCGATGCCGCCGTCGACGGCTCGCTGCAGATCGGCCCGGCCAGCCGCGCGCTCCAGGGCCATCCGCCCGAGACATACGAGGCCGCCAGGGCCTCGATCCGCGAGACGCTCGCGCCGTTCCTGAAGGGGCCAAGCGTCGAATTGCAGGGCGCGATCTGGATCGTGACCGCGAAGACAGCGTAGTCGTCCCCGAACTTCCGGTTGCGAGCATTCAAAATGGATCAAGCACTGGACCAGCGCACTGGTCTTTCGTCCGCTTTGCCCCGGTGGGCAGATTCTATCGCGTGGTTCTGGATCTGGGTTGGTGCGATCGGCCTCGCCCTGCTGGTTCACCTTGCTTTCCTGGTGGCCTGGCCGGATCACTTCATTCATGAAGACAGTGCGGCCTATATCATACAGGCCGAATCCATCCTGAGAGGACAATATATCGAGGATGTGATGAAGCGGCCGTACGGCGTGGCCGCCTTCCTAGTACTGCTGTCGAAGCTGTTCGGCCCGCACATCCTCGTCTTCGTCATCGCGCAGCACCTGATGAGCGTCGGCACCGCGCTTTTCGTTGCAGCGATCGTGCGTTTTGCCGGCGCGCCGCGTTTCTTCGCGCTGTTGGCCTTTTGTCTTGCGGCGCTGCACGGCCGCCTCATCCACTACGACAATACAATTGGTGCGGAGACGATCTCGAACTTCCTGATCAGTCTTGCGGCCTTCATCGCCGCGGGCGCCGCATTGAGGAAATGGCCGGCGTTGCCGGCCGCAGCGGCCGTGGGCTTGACGCTCGGCGCCGTCATGACCTGCCGGTCGGCGGCGATAGGACAGGCCGCTGTCATTCTCTTGTGGCTGGCGGTGGTGTTGGACGCGGGACTCCTGCGCCGTCTTGGCGTGCTTGCACTGGCGGGCTTTCTCGCCTCGGCCGTCTACCTGACGCCGACGGCGATCAATGTCGTGATCGGCAAGCGTCCCGCCGGCAACGAGACCCTGGCCGTGATGGCCTTCGTGGTCGGCTATTCCGGCGATTTCGAGCATGGCGTTCATCTCGACCGGAAGGCGCAGGCGCGGCCGTTCGTCGAGCAGATGCGGGCTGCGGACACCCCTCGGGGATGGTCCGACATCGGTGTCTATCAGTGGCCATTCGGCGCGATGCACCGTCTAGCAAAGCCAGGCGACAAAGATGCAGATCTCGAAAGGGTCGTGCGTGACATCTTCATCGAAACACTGACGACGCCGTCGACGCTCTATCGACACCTCACGAAGCACTTTCTCCGGGAAATGTATTTCCTGCTCTTCGACGCAAATTCGGTTGCGCGGCGGGCACCCAGTCCGCAGGGCTACGAGTTCTTCACGGACCGAGACAGGTTCCCGTTCTTTGGAACTCCGACCGGGTTCAAACCCGGACAGTTGATTCACGACTACTACAAACCCTGGTGGCCACTGTCGCGGCTGCTGCCGAGCGCGGATCAGTTTCAGCTCACCTTGAGCCGTCTCTTTGCGCGCGGCTACGCGCCGAGTTCGGATCTGGTCCCGCTGTGCTGCGGGTTGAAAGTCTCGACTGAATACGATGATCGTCCGGGCGCGATGTTATGGCTGTCTTCGGCAACACTCATCCTCGCTCTTGTGCTTCTGATTGGCGTCCCCGCGAGCCATGCGGGCTTGGTCCGGCAGTCATCCGGATGCCTCATTGCCGGCAGCAGCTTGATGATCCTGCTGGCGGTGGTCAGCTCCGCATTTCCGACCTTCCTCATTTATGGACTCAATCGCTACGCGTACTACACCATTCCCTTCCTCGCCGGCGCGAGCGCGATGCTGGGGAACGTGGTGTTCGACTGGCTCAGGGCCAGAGCCAAGGCCGGCCGGGCCGGCGGCGACAAGGCCTAGTCGCGTTCACACCACGTCATCCGGCGCCAGCGCGCAGCCATTGTCCGGATGCGTCTCGACCTGAAGCGTGGTGTGGCCGATGCGGAAGGATGTCTTGAGGAGTTGCGCCGTCTGCATCAGGAATGCGTCGTCCGCGCGCGTGGGCATGACGAGGTGACAGGTCAACGCCGTCTCGGTGGTCGAGATCGGCCAGACGTGGAGATCGTGGATCGCTGACACGCCGGGCCGCGCCAGCAGGAACGCCCTGATCGCGGCGAGGTCGGTACCTTTGGGGGCGGCAGCCATCGACATGTCGATCGAGCCGCGCAAGAGGCTGGTCGTGCTCCAGAGGATGGTGGCGCAGATGACGAGACTGGTGACGGGATCGAGCCAGAGCCAGCCGGTCCCGATGATCAGCGCCGCCTAGACCACGACGCCGAGCGAGACCGCGGCGTCGGCGGCCATGTGCAGGTACGCACCTTCGATGTTGATGTCGTCCTTGCGCCCGCGCGCGAACAGCATGGCGGTGAAGCCGTTGATGAGGATACCGATGCCGGCGACCACCATCACCGTGACGCCGGCAATCGCCTCCGGCTGGCGCAGGCGCAAGATCGCTTCCCAGCCGATCGCGCCGGTTGCGACCAGCAGGAACACCGCGTTCGCAAGTGCCGCGAGAATCGTGGAGGCGCGCAGGCCATAGGTGAAGCGGCCGCTCGGGGCGCGGCGCGCCGCGATCGATGCACCCCAGGCCACGACCAGGCCGAGCACGTCGGAAAGGTTATGGCCGGCATCGGCGAGCAGGGCGGTGGAGTTGCCGATATAGCCGTAGACCGCTTCGGCCACGACCAGCGCAGTGTTGAGAGAAATGCCGATCGCGAACGCCTTGCCGAAATTCGCGGGGGCATGGACATGGCCGTGACTGTGGTCGTGACCATGACCACGGTCGCCATGATCATGGTGGGGATGACCGTGTTGATCATGGCTGCCCAATTCTAGCGCTCCTCGGACGCCGCCAAATCAGGCGCCATTGTAGGCGTTTCGCTTGCCACGTCACGACGGAAAAGCACGTAGAGTGCTGGCAGCACCAGCAATGTCAGCACCGTCGAGGAGATGATGCCGCCGATCACCACGGTTGCAAGCGGCCGCTGCACCTCCGCGCCGGCGCCGGTGGCGAGCGCCATCGGCACGAAGCCGAGGGAGGCAACGAGCGCGGTCATCAGCACCGGGCGCAGCCGCGTCAGCGCGCCTTCGCGCACGGCCTCGACGAGGGGGCGCCCCTCGCTGCGCAGCCGCTCGATGAAGGCGATGATGACGAGGCCGTTGAGCACGGCGACGCCCGATAGCGCGATGAAGCCGACACCGGCGCTGATGGACAGTGGAATACCCCGGAGCAAGAGCGCCGCGACGCCCCCGGTCAGCGCCAGCGGCACGCCGGAGAACACCAGCGCTGCGTCGGCTGCCGATCCCATCCCCATGAACAGCAGCAGGAACACCAGGAGCAGCGCCACCGGCACCACGATCGTCAGCCGCTTGGTGGCGGACACCAGCTGCTCGAACTGTCCGCCCCAGCCAATCCAGTAACCCGGCGGCAGCTTGACCTTCTCGGCCACCGCCGCTTCGGCATCAGTGACGAAGGAGCCGAGATCGCGCGCGCGGACATTGGCGGTGACGACGATGCGCCGCTTGCCGTTCTCGCGGCTGATCTGGTTGGGCCCGGGCGTCGCATCGACGGTGGCGACCGACGACAGTGGCACATAGCGCATCTGAGCCAGGGGAGAGGCGGCCAGCGTGGTTCGAATGGCCGTGCCGGAGCCGACCTCCTCGCCGGGAGGCAGTGGAATCGGGATTGCGCGGATGGCCTCGAGATTGCCGCGCAGATGCTCTGGCAGGCGCACCACGATATCGAAGCGGCGGTCGCCCTCGAACAGCTTGCCGGCCGACTTGCCGCCGACCGCGATCTCGACGATGCCCTGCACCTCACCGACACTGAGGTCGTAGCGGGCCAGCGCCTGGCGGTCGAGGCGGACGGTGAGGATCGGCAGGCCCGCGACCTGTTCGATCTTGACGTCGCTGGCGCCACGGATGCCGCGGATCGCGGCCTCCACCTGTCGTGCGGCGCCTTGCAGGATGTCGAGATCGTCGCCGAAGATCTTGACACCGACATCGGTGCGCACGCCGGAGATCAGCTCGTTGACGCGGAACTGGATCGGCTGGGAGATTTCATAGGCGCTGCCGGGAATGTCGTCCGCGGTATGGTCGATGGCCTCGATCACCTCGGATTTCGGCTTGTCCGGGTCGGGCCATTCGGCGCGCGGCTTCAGCATGATGTAGCCGTCGGTCTGCGCCGGCGACATCGGGTCGGTCGCGATCTCCGCGGTGCCGATGCGGGTGAAGAACTCCTTCACCTCGGGGATCTGCTTGATGCGCTTTTCCAGCGCCTTCTGAAGGTCGAGCGACTGAGTGAGGCTGGTGCCGGGAATCCGGATCGAAGCCAGCGCGACGTCGCCTTCGTCCAGGCTGGGGATGAACTCGCCCCCCATGCGCGAAGCGGCGATGCCGCTTGCGACCACGATGACGACCGCCATGATCGCAACCGCGGCCCGATTGTCGATGGCAAAACGGAGCAGGGCGAGATAAGCGCGCTTCGCCGCCCGCATGAACAGGTTCTCATGCTCGGACACCTTGCCGGTGACGAAAATGGCAACGGCCGCCGGCACGAAAGTGATGGAGAACAGCACGGCCGCCCCGAGCGCCATCAGCACGGTCAGCGCCATCGGCGTGAACATCTTGCCTTCGACGCCGGTCAGCGTCAGCACGGGAAGGTAGACCACGGCGATGATGAGCGTCCCGAACAGGCTCGGCTTGATCACCTCGCTCGACCCGCGCAGGATCGCGCGCAGCCGTTCCGAGGTCGTCAGCAGCCCGCCCTTCTCGCGCTGGGCCACGGCCAGCATGCGCAGGCAGTTCTCGACGATGATCACGGCACCGTCGACGATAATGCCGAAGTCGATCGCGCCCAGACTCATCAGATTGGCGCTGACCTTGGTCTCGACCATGCCGGTGATCGTCATCGCCATGGACAGAGGAATGACGCAGGCCGTGACTAGCGCAGCGCGAATGTTGCCGAGGATCAGGAACAGCACGGCCACCAGCAGCGCCGCACCTTCCAGGAGGTTGTTCCGGACCGTGCGAATGGTGGCCTCGACCAGATCGGTGCGGTCGTAGACGGTCCGTGTCACCACACCCTCGGGCAGCGATTTGGCGATGTCCTCGAGGCGGGCTGCGACGCGGCGCGCCACGGTCCGGCTGTTCTCGCCGATCAGGAGCATCGCGGTGCCGAGCACGGTCTCCTCGCCATTGCGCGTCGCTGCTCCCGTGCGCAAATCGCGGCCTTCCGTCACGGCCGCGACGTCCCTGATCCTAACGGGATTGCCGCCGCGCGAGCCGATGACGATGTCCTGGATCTCGCTCACATTGGCGACCTGGCCCGGCGCGCGAACGAGGTATTGCTCGCCGTTGCGCTCGATATAGCCGGCCCCGACATTGGCGTTGTTGGCGGCGAGCGCGGTCATGACGTCGCGAAAGCCGAGCCGGTAGGCCATCAGCTTGCCGGGGTCCGGCAGCACGTGGAATTGCCGCTCGAAGCCGCCGATGGTGTTGACCTCGATCACCCCAGGCACGTTGCGAAGCTGCGGCCGGATGATCCAGTCCTGCACGGTACGCAGATCGGTCAGCGAATAGTCGTGACCGCCTTGCGTCTTGGCGTCCGTCTTGGCGCCCGCTTTGGCCTCGACGGTATACATGAAGATTTCGCCGAGCCCGGTCGAGACTGGGCCCATCGCCACCTCGACACCCGCCGGGAGTTGGTCTTTCACCTGCTGGATGCGTTCGCCGACGAGCTGGCGGGCGAAGTAGATGTCGGTGCCGTCCTTGAAGACCACCGTCACCTGGCTGAGGCCGTAGCGCGACAGCGAGCGGGTGTAATCGAGCTTGGGCAGGCCGCCCATCGCGGTCTCGACGGGGAAGGTGATGCGCTGCTCGGTCTCTAGCGGCGAATAGCCGGGGGCGCGGGTGTTGATCTGGACCTGGACGTTGGTGATGTCAGGCACGGCGTCGATCGGCAGGCGCTGGAAATTCCAGGCGCCGAAAGCGACGGCGCCGAGCGCGAGCAGCAGGACCAGCCAGCGTTGGTGCAGCGATACGGCGATGAGACGCTCAATCATGCTCGGCCTCGCCCTTGCCCATCTCCGCCTTCACGACGAAGCTGTTCTCCGCGACGTAGTGCTCGCCGGCCGCAAGACCGGCCTTGATCTCGACGAACTTCGGATCGGAATCCCCTGTTTCGACCGGGCGCGCCTCGATCTTGTCGCCGTCCTCGCGCACGAACACGATGGTCTTGTTCTCCAGCGTCTGGATCGCGCTGCGGCGCACGGCGACCGCAACATTGCGCGCCGCGAGGATCAGCCGCGCCGTGACGAACAGGCCGGGTCGCAAGCGTCCGTCCGAATTTGGCAGCACCACGCGCGCCAGCGCGGTCTGGGTCTCGCTACTGCCGATCGGCGCCATGTAGGAGATCGTGCCCTTGATCTCGCCGCGGCCGTCGTCGGGATCGATCAGCACCTCGTCGTTGATGTGGACGCGCCTGAGGTCCTGCCGATAGATCGACAGGTCGACCCAGATAGTCGAGAGATCGGCAACGACGAAGGCCGGCTTCTGCTCGGAGGCATATTCGCCGAGGGAGATCTGCCGCTCGATGATGGTGCCGGCGATCGGCGCCTTCAGCTCGTAGACGGTGAGGCTCTGGTTGCTCTCGATGGCGGCGAGCAGGTCATCCTTGGCGACCCTGTCGCCGATGCGCTTCAGGATGGATTTGACGACGCCCGGAAAGCGCGGCGTCACCTGCACCACGGCTTCCTGGTTGGCGCGCAGGATGCCATTGAAGGACAGCGTGTCGGTCAGTGTGGCGCTCGCGGCCTCCGCCAGGGTCACGCCGGCAGCGGCCAGCTTCACGTCGGAGATGCGGATGCGGTCTGCGCCGTGCTCGTCCTGCTCGACATGATCGTTCGGCTTCTTCTGTTCGGAATGCTCGGCATACTCGGTGTGTGCGAGCTTGGCCGGGGCGAGCAGGGAATAGAAGTAGGCGCCGAGCGCGGCGGCAACGATGGCGATGAGAATGGTGGAGGAGGTCCTCATCGTGCGCTCTCCCGCGCCAGCGTGAAGGGGTTGCCGACGAGGCCTTCGATGGTCGCAACGCCGGCATGGAAATTTTGCAGCGCCTCCTGCTCGCGCAGCCGCGCCTGGGTGACGCTGGCCTGGGCGTCGAGCACCTCGAGCAGGGTGAAGCGGCCCTGGCCGTAGCCTTGCGAGATCGCCTCGGACGCTTCGACGGCCTTAGGGATCGCGGTCTCGCGCAGCACCGCGAGCTCGCGCAGCGAGCTCTGGAGCGAGTCGTAGGCGCGGCCGGCGATCACGATCAGCGTGTTGCGATTGCCCTCGCGCTCGGCACGGGTCTTGGCGAGGCTTTCCTGGGCCGAGAGGATGTTGCCCTGGTTCTGATCGAACACGGGGACCGGCACCGAGAGAGTGAGGCGCACGGCATCGTCATTGGTTTCGTTGTAGTGGCGCCAGCCGGCGGCAATCCGCACGTCGGGATAGGGCTTGAGCCGCGCCAGCAGCAGCTCGGCATTGCGCTGCGCGTAAACGGCGGTCCAGCGCACCAGTTGCGGATTGGCATCGATGGCGGCGACCACCGCCTGGAACGCGGGCGGGCGTCCCGTGATGTCGAGCCGGCCGGAGACCTCGCCGAATTTTGCGGCGGGATCGCCCATCAGCACCGCAAGCTCGCGCCTGGCGCCGGCCAGCGTCGCCTTGAAGCGCTCGCGGTCGGCTTTCACCAGGGCGGAGGCGACCTCGGCGCGGCCGGTCTCGGCCGGCGAGGAGGCGCCAGCCTCGACGCGGCGGCGCAGCAGCGGCGTCAGCCGGTCGATGGCGGCAATCTGCTCGTCGAGGATCTGGATGCGCCGCTGCGCGCCAAGCACGCTGAGGAAGGCGATCGCGGTCTCCGACAGCACCTCCAACCTGACAGCTTTGCGCTGGATCGCGGCGACCTCGACGCCGGCCTGTCCGGCGGCGATCCGCGCGTCGCGCTTGCCGAACAGCTCGAAAGCCTGGCTGATCTGAAGCGTTGTCTCGGCCGATCGCGTCCCGCGATATTTGCCGGAGCCGAATGAATCGTCCTGCTCGTAGGACAGTTCCGGATTGAGCAGCGCGCCCGCCTGGATGCGCTGGCCCGTGGCGATGCCGACGTCGCGTTCCGCCGCTGTCAGCCGTGGGCTCGCGGCCAGCGCGCGCGACAACGCGCTCCGCATCGTCAAAGTCTGGGCGTGAGACGGCGATAGCGCCACGCCGGCAATCAGGCACGCCGCCGCGCACGCCAGGCGCGCGGCCATTCCCCTGCAAAACATGAACCGACCTGTGAAGGATGAACCTAATGGGCGCGGGACGCCCGACCAATCCGTTCAGGCAAAATGTTTGGGAGGCGGGGAGTCGGTATCCAGGACAATTCCGGCGAGCCGGGGTGCACGTTGCGGGCTCGCTGCCGACACGAGCGTGACCGATGCGGTCACTGGCGCCGGCTGCGTCACCGTCAGCGAGAAGCAGCCATGGCAGTGATGGCTGCCGATGACCTTGTGGTCGCCGTGGCCCGCGGGGCCATCAAGGACCGCAGCGATCTCCGAACCGCCGGCGGGCGTGGTGACGTCGATGTCGTGCGAGCCGTGTAGCGCGCTCGCGAGCAGATAGACCGCCGCGATCAGCACGGACAGCAGCCCGCGCCAGTTGCGCGAGCGGCAGGATCCTGAGGGCTGGCGGTTTGCGAGCACGACGTCACTCTGGTTGCGGTCTGCGCTCGGCCTAGCATGGGCGCGGGAACAGTGTCGACCCGCAACATTGTTACGTCCCTGGAACAATGCCGCCGCGGTGCACACGTCGCCAACGCCTCTCACTGGCGGATAATGACGGGCCGATGCGGGGCCATGGCTTCGATCGTGGGGGCCAGCTCCGGAGCGTCGCCGCCGCCGTCAGCCTCCATGGTGATGACGGCGTGACAGCTCGCTTCCATCGCCCGTTCCAGCCATTTGATGGCTTCATCGATCCATTGGTCGTGGTGCTCGGGATCGGCGAGGGCCTTCTCCCGGAATGCATTGGCCTGCTGCAGGCACGCCGTTCTGCGATCCACGCGCATCTCCTGATTTGGAGGTTCCGCCCCAATCGCATCTTTGATGATCCCGGCCCCGGCGTCGTTAACATAGGACAGGGACGGGCAAGCTGACTGCCACGCGGAAAGGCCCCAGCCGGACGAACCGGCTGAGGCCTCATGTGCTCACACTCTCTATCCTTGGGACAGAGCATGTAACCTGCGTCTCTCCAATTCGTTCCCGACGATCTGTCCGATTTGGAACGTTCCTCATACCTCGCGATTAGCGAGCAGAAGAAACTGAGGAGGACGGACAATGGACGGACTGATTTATCTGATCGGCTTGATCGTCGTCATCATGGCGATCCTGTCGTTCTTCGGTCTGCGCTGAGAGCGCCGCGATGACGGTTGAAACTCTCATGCGGGAAGAGGTCATGGAAGGCGGCCTGGCGATCGACGCGCCTCGAGCCATCCAGTGGAGCTCGGTGTTCGCAGGCGCACTTGCTGCAGGCGCAATGTCGTTCATCCTGCTGGGCTTTGGTGTTGCCATCGGCCTTGGCGTCAGTTCGGCCTCGCCGTCGTGGCGCGATGCCTCGGCTGCGCTGGCGCTGCTCTCCGGGCTGTATCTGATCATCCAGGCCATCATTAGCTTCGGCTTCGGCGGCTACGTCGCCGGCCGGACAACGCAACCGGCGCCGACGCCGGCCAAGATCGAGGATGATGGCGAGCGGCGCGACGGCTTGCATGGCCTGACCGCCTGGGCTCTCGCTGTGCTCCTCGGCGCAGCTCTGCTCGCGCTTCTCGGCGCTGCTGCGATCGACCGTTCGCCGATGCGCAGCTCGGCGAGCAACACGTCAGCCGCCGAGCCCCTGTTGAGCTATGAGCTCGACAAGCTGTTCCGCGCGCCGCGCCGCGCGCCGAACACTGATCTGAGGGAAGCCCGCGCCGAAGCGGGACGCATCCTGATGACTTCGTCCAGCCACAGCGGCGTCAGCACCGATGACCGGGCCTACCTCGTGCAGCAGGTCGCGGCTGTGACGGGCCTCGCGGCACCTGACGCCGAACGGCGGGTCGACACCCTGATCGCAGAGTCCAAGACGGCCATCAACCGTGCGCGACGCAACTCGATCATCGTGGCGTTCTCGGTCGCAGCCGCGACCCTGGTCGGCGCCGCGGTGGCCTGGGCTGCAGCCGTCGCCGGCGGGCGGCATCGCGATGGAGAACCGTTGCCGAACTGGATGGCGAGCTCCAACCGCTTCCATCGCAATCCGCGCGCGATGCCGGTGCCGTAGGATCGTCACGCAAGATCGTGTCGGCCGCGCTCGTTGGCGGGGGGCGGCCGACGTCCCTGGCTCTCACTGGGTGGCTGGTTGCGCTTGCGTTCGCCGCGCCAGGGCAAAGACCGGCACCGCCAATAGCTGCATCGCAATCGAAAACACGATCAGCGCCGTCATCGAGCGGTCGTACAGGAGGCCGGTGACGATGCTGCCGACCAGCCACCCAACGCCATAACCAGCGTAGTACAGACCGAACGCCAGGTTGCGCTTTCCCTCGGGAAGCACCTCGGCGACGAGCGCCTTGAGCAGGGTATCCTGCGTCGCGTAGCCAACGCCCCACAACAGCATGCCGATGAGCACCAGTTGAAAGTCTCCGAGGAACACGAGCGGCGAGAACGGGGCGGAGAGGCACACCGCGCCGATCACCACGGGGAGACCGAGGTGATCGTAGAGCCTGCCTAGAGCGAGACTCGCGAGCACGCCGAACGCCGTCGAGGCCGCCAGCAAGACCGGAATCCACTGCTCGGATGCGACCTTCGATTTTGACAGATGGTACGAGATCAGCTCGAAGCTCATCAGGCCGGCGGCAAACAAGGCGCCCGCCAGCATGTACAGCCAATACGGCAGGGCGAAGCTTCGCGCCGGCGCCGTCTGTCCCTGCTCGAGCCGTGACGGCAACGGGAAATTCACGCGTGCGACGACCAGTGCGAGGAGCGCGGACACGGCGGATATCAGCAGAAGCGCATAACCAGTCCGATAATCTCCTTTCAGGAACAGGACCAGGGCGATCAGAAGCGGGCCAATGGTAGCCCCGATCTCGTCCAGCGCGGTGTTGACAGCGTAGACCCATCCCTTGCCGAGCTCGCCCGTCGTGTAGGAGAGCATCGCCTCGACCGTCGGCTTGCGCAGCGCGCGTCCGATTCTTTCGGCAAGAATGAATGCGGCTGCCGTCTGCCAATTCCAGGCAAGGGCCATGGCTGGAACCGCAAACAGGTTGATGACGTAACCAGCGAAGGTGATGAGCCAATAGCGACCGGTGCGGTCTGCGAGATAACCAGCACCGAGCCGCAGCGAATAGCCGAGGAACTCACCCGCACCGGCTGTGATGCTGACCGCCGCCGCGCTTGCGCCGAGCGAGGCCATGAAGGGACCATTGATGCTCGCGCCGCCCTCGTAAGTGACGTCGCCGAACAGGTTGACCACGCCCATCGTCAGTACGAACGTGAAAGCGGGCGATGCGTGCGCGGGCAATTTGATCATAGCCCTGATCCTGCCGGGCTGGGGAGCCGCTTAGTGCCTGGCCGCGCTCGCAAACGACTTGCCGGCGCGGGCGCGGACCTGAATCCGGTCGACGGCTAGGCGCGCTCTTCCCAGATCATCGCCAGATGCACGATGGTCTGCACCGCCTTTTCCATGTCCTGCCGGCTGACCCATTCGAGCCGCGAATGAAACGCGTGCTCGCCGGCGAAGATGTTGGGGCAGGGCAGGCCCATGAAGGACAGGCGCGAGCCGTCGGTGCCGCCGCGGATCGCCGTGCGGATCGGGCGCAGGCCGGTACGGCGGATGGCCTCGATGGCGTATTCGAGAACGTGCGGGTGACGATCGATCACCTGCTTCATGTTGCGGTACTGCTCCTTCACCTCGAACTTGTAGGTCGAGCGCGGATAGTCCTTCATCACGTCCTTGACGATGCTCTCGAGCAGGACCTCCTTCTCCCGCAAGCCTTCCTCGGTGAAGTCACGGACGATGAAGGAAAGCGTCGCCTGTTCCAGCGCGCCTTCGATGCCGATCGGATGCAGAAAGCCCTGCTTGCCCGAGGTCGTCTCAGGCGAGCAGCCCTCCTTCGGCAACCGCTCGACGATGGCGGCGGCGATCTTGATCGCGTGCTCCATCTTGCCCTTGGCGTAGCCGGGATGGGCGCTGACGCCATTGATGGTGATGGTGGCGCCGTCGGCCGAGAACGTCTCGTCCTCGACGCAGCCGGCGCTCTCGCCGTCCATGGTGTAAGCGAAATCGGCGCCCAGCTTCTTCAGGTCGACATTGTCGACGCCGCGGCCGATCTCCTCGTCCGGGGTGAACAGGATCTTGATGGTGCCGTGCTTCACATCGGGGTTGTTGAGGAAGAAATGCGCGGCATCCATGATCTCGGCGACGCCGGCCTTGTTGTCGGCCCCCAGCAGCGTGGTGCCGTCGGTGGTGATGATGTCGTTGCCGATCTGGCTCTTCAGCGCGGGGTGCTCGGCGAAGCGGATCACCTGGCTGGTGTCGCCCGGCAGCACGATATCGCCGCCGCGATAATTCTTCACGACCTGCGGTTTGACGTCCTTGCCTGTGACATCCGGCGAGGTGTCCATATGCGAGCAGAAGCAGATCACCGGCACCTTCTTGTCGGTGTTGGCCGGGATCGTTCCGTAGACGTAGCCGTAATCGTCGAGATGGGCGTCGGCAACGCCCATGGCCTTCAGCTCGGCGGCGAGCACGCGGCCGAGATCCTTCTGCTTCTCGGTCGAGGGCGAGCGAGGGGATTCCGGATCGGACTGGGTATCGATGGTGACGTAGCGCAGGAAGCGCTCGGTCACGGTATGCGAAAAGGTGAGGGAGGACATTTCTGGTCAAACCGCCGGGTCTTTAGGGAGCAGGTCTTGGGGAAGCAGGCGGTATATCAGAAAAGCGGGCCGCGATGCGGCCGGAACGAGATCAGATCAGGCTTAACGAAGGGTGATCTCAGATCGCCTCTTTCAGTTCCTTCACCGGGCGGAACGCGACCTTCCGGCTGGCCTTGATGTGAATCGCCTCGCCGGTGGCAGGATTGCGGCCGGTGCGGGCGGCGCGCTTGCGGACCTGGAGGATGCCAAGGCCCACGATACGGACACGGTCGCCCTTCTTGAGGTGCTTGGCGATCAGGTCGACCATGTCGGTCAGGACGGCTTCGGCGTGCTTTTTCGACAGGTCCTGGCGCTCCGCAATGTCGGCGGCGAGGTGCTTGAGCGTGATGGTGGCGGGAGCGGCTGCCTTCTTCGCCGAATCCTTCTTAGCCATGATTGGCCTCCTGGCGTTGTCCAATGACAGGGAGTCCCTGGAAAAGCCGAGAATGCGTGGGGATCCCTCTAAGTCCTTTCAGGCGTAGACGATTCGGGCGCCGCCTGACTATGCCGAGAGTTCCCTCCGGGCGCCTGCAATCGCTGGCAGAGCCGCGAAAGGCGTCGAGAAGTTCGGGCTAAGACTATGAGAGGGTTGCCAAAATGGCGCGAGAGACGGGGCTCGAACCCGCGACCTCCGGCGTGACAGGCCGGCGCTCTAACCAACTGAGCTACTCCCGCGTGGTTCGCTGGACGCGCGCGGAACGAGGGGGACTTAAAGGGGGGACATGGTGAAGTCAAGGACGTTGCGCTTCCCCAGGGCGTCCCGGCTAAGCATTGCTCTGGAAAACGAAAAAGGCCGCCCGGAGGCGGCCATTGGTCAGCTCGGAAGAGGCCGTATCAGCGAATCTCCGACGTCCCCGCGCTCGTCACCACGACCGGCTTGCCGGCCTTGATCACATGGGTGGACTGGGCGGTCTGGCTGTAATCGGCATGGGTGCGGGCTGCGATCCCGAAGCCGGCCACGACGATGCCGGCCACCAGCGCCACCACCACGATTTTCAGGTGGGTCGCACGATCAGCAGAGTGAATAGAGTGGTTCATCTGAGCCTCCCGACGGGCTTTGCCGCCGTCTATGGGCTCTTCTTCTAGCGGCCATCTGTTTCCGGATGGTTTCGCGGGTTCCGCAAAATGGTTTCATTAATGCGCCCGCTTGGTTTCGCCGGGCTGGTGGCCTGGAGCGGCGTGAGGCGGCCGCCCGGCCTATGTCATCCCGGATCGCGCGGCTCACAACTTCGAGCGGTCCTCGCGGTGGCTTATTTGCGCCCGCCGTGACCGGGGGTTGGCACACCCCGGCTTTCTTGGGAGAGGTGGAAGCATGAGCCAGACCGAGAGCAGGGGCGGGTCGACCTCGTCGGAAACGGACGAGAGCGCGCCGGCGGCGCCGATCACCGTGATGCTGTCGTCGCGGCTGATGGTGCTTGCCAATTTGCTCAAGCGCGGCGCCATCCTGCGTTACAAGCGCCTGACTGGACTGAACTCGGTCGAGTTCGGTCTCGTCGCCTCGCTCGGCCGGCGGCCGCCGATGAGCGTGGCACGGCTCGCCGAAGCCGTCGGCCAGGACAAGGGACAGATCAGCCGTGCACTGGCAAATCTGCTGTCGCGCAAGCTGATCGCGAAAACGGCCAATCCGAAGGACAGCCGCGAGGTGCTGATCTCGCTGACCGCGACGGGCCTCGCCGCGCATGATGCGATCGTCGACGGCGCGCAGGCGCGCAACCGGCGCCTGCTGGAACATCTGAGCGAAGCCGAGCTCGATGCATTGCTGCGGCAGGTCGATCAGCTCACGGCGATCGCCGCCGAGATGCTCGAGAGCGAGAAGAATTCGCGCTGATCGCTGCAACACGCGGAACTATTGGAGTGCTTCTAAGAGCCTTTCTAAGAAGCTTTCAATTAGGGAAATCGCGCGCCCTCACATAAGCGTCATCGCAAGCGCATGCCATCCGGGGACAGGCGGCATGACGCATCGAACATGCAGCTTTGGGGTGGCGCGTTGAACAGTCTTGGAATGCTGCGGTCGGCCGTGTTGGCGACCGCATCCGCTTGGGTCTTGATGCCGCAGGCATCGCTCGCACAATCTTCCGTGCAGAGTGGCGCGCAGAACATTCCGTCGGTGACGGTCACAGCGCCGGAAGCGCGCCGCCGCGCCGCGGCGACCCCTCAGCGCCGCGCGACGCGGATCTCGGTGCAGACCCCCGCCAGGAACAGGCCGCAGCCGCGGCGCGAAGTCGGCTTCGTGGAGACGCCACGCGGGCCGGTGAACGGCTACGTCGCCGGCCGCAGTTCGTCAGGCACCAAGACCAACACGCCAATCATGGAGACGCCGCAGGCGGTGTCCGTCATCGGTGCCGAGCAGATCCGCGACCAGAAGCCGAACAAGCTCGATGAGGTCCTGCGCTACACCGCCGGCGTGCGGGCAGGGACCTTCGGTGCGGACACGCGCAACGATTGGTGGCTGATCCGCGGCTTCAAGTCCGACGACATCGGACTATTCCTCGACGGTATGCAGCTGTTCTACACGGCCTATGCGAGCTGGCGTCTGCCGCCGTCCAACATGGAACGCGTCGAGGTGCTGCGCGGTCCGTCCGCGGTGCTCTATGGCGGATCGAGCCCGAGCGGCATCGTCAACGTCATCAGCAAGATGCCGCCGGCAGAGCCGATCCGCTACATCGAGACCGGCGTCAACAACTTCGGCAACGCCTATGTCGGCTTCGATTTCGGCGGGCCGGTCGCGACGCAGCCCCAGGACGGAAAGCTGTTCTACCGAGTCGTCGGCGAAGTCAGGAACGGCGGCACGCAGGTCGACTTTACGCCTGACAACAACTACTTCATCGCACCGTCGTTCACCTGGAAGCCTGATGCCGATACGACCTTCACGGTTCTCGCATCGGCGTCGAAGACGGACACCCGCGGTATCAACTTCCTGCCCTACCAAGGCACAGTAACCAACGCTCCGTTCGGCAAGATTCCGACCAGCTTCTTCGTCGGCGATCCCAGTGTCGACAAGTTCACGCGCGAGCAGGAAATGCTCGGCTATCAGTTCGAGCGCCATCTCACTGACGACTTGACGTTCCGGCAGAACGCGCGGTTTGCGCATGTCGACGTGACCTATCGCGGTTATGTCGGCAGCGGCTGGACCGACGTCAACACGGCCTCTCTCGCGCGCTACAATTGGTATGCGAAGGACACCGCCAATCAGGCCAATCTCGACAACCAGCTCGAGTATCGCTTCAATACAGGCCCGGTCAGGCACACGATGCTGTTCGGGGTCGACCTGAGAGGCTATCAGATCGACGACTACCAGCTGTTCGAAGTCGGTGCCATTCCTTCGATCAACGTGTTCAATCCGTCCTACGGCTTGGGCGATATTCCGTTCGCGGCGCCTCAGTTCCAGACCAATTTCCGCATCACGCAGAAGCAGGCCGGCACCTATGTCCAGGACCAGATGAAGCTCGGCAACTTCACACTGGTGCTGAGCGGCCGCAACGATTGGGTCGAGACGACGCAGGCCGCCCGGGACACCGGCGCGACCGTCGCAAGTCGCGATGACAGCCGGTTCAGCGGCCGAGCCGGGTTGATCTATAATTTCGACAACGGTATCGCACCTTACGTTTCTTACGCGACCAGCTACAATCCGATCATCGGCATTAATAGTACAACGAACCGTCTGTTCCTGCCGGAGACAGGCCAGCAGGCCGAGATCGGCGTCAAGGTCGCGCCGAAGGGATTCGACGGCTACTTCACCGCCTCGGTCTTTGACCTGAAACGTCAAAACGTGGCCACGACCGATCCGGTCATCACCACGTTGCAAAACCAGACCGGTGAGGTGACGTCGCGCGGCATCGAGCTCGAGGCCGTGGCCAATGCCACGAAGGAGCTGAAGTTCATCGGCGCCTTCACGGCCTATCATCTCTTCACCAGCAAGGATCTCAATCCGGCGTTGGTCGGTAAGACGCCGACCAATACGCCCGAGATGCTGGTGTCCGGCTGGGCCGACTACACCTTCAAGGACGGACCGCTCGCAGGATTCGGCTTCGGCGGCGGCGTGCGTTATATCGGCTCGTCCTGGGCCGACCAGGCCAACACGCTCGAGGTTCCTGCGGTCGTGCTCGGCGATCTCGCGCTCCACTACGAATGGCAGAACTGGCGCACGGCGCTGAACGTGATCAACCTGACCGACAAGATCTATGTCGCGAGCTGCGCGTCAGCCTCGTCCTGCTTCTACGGCGACCGCCGGCGCGTCACCGCCAGCGTCTCCTACAAATGGTGAGCACGGGCGAGGGCAGGGCCATGGCGGCGCAGGCTCAGGGATTTGGACCAACTGATCGACGGTCCTTCGACTCCGCCTGGACGACCGCTGATCTGCCGTCACGATGAGCCCCGGGCCATGCCCCCCAGCCCGAAGCGCATCCGAGCGCGGCGCGAGCGACCAACCAGCAAGTCGCCGGCCGCCGCGCTCGCGGCCGTTCTGGAGCTGACCGCCGACGCATTCGCCAGACGAGTCCCGGCCCCTTCGGGGCGCATGGCTCTCTGATCGTTCGCAGCTGTGGATAGGTAGCTTTTGTTGCGCCTGTCCTGATCAGGCAGCGCCCTCAATGGCTCCTGGCTGCACTGCTCGGGGCCCTTGGCAAAGGACCCTTGGAAAAATATGTAAAAGGGGGCGGCGGGTGCCCGCACCGGTCGTTGCCAGTGTGGACGCGCTGCCGCAGCGGAAAAACCGTACATTTTGGTCGGTCAAGGCGGGGCCGACAGCTGCCTCGGCCGGCGCGCCGCAATCTCAGAACTGCTGGCCTTGCGAAACCGTGACTGCCCTTGCTGGGGCGGGCGATCTGCTCCATACCAGCCGCGCGGTGATTCCGGGATTTTCACCGCTCTGGGGGCGGCAAAGGGCCTGAAAAGACCGTGTCTTGCGCCCATTGGTGCACTGCGCTAAGGCTCAGAATAATTCCAAATCGGACGAATCCGTGGCTGTCCCGAGGCTGCGGGAAAAAGGGCTCGTCAATGAGCGGCATTCTTCAGAATTATCTTCCACTCGTCGTCTTTATAGGGGTGGCGGGCCTCATCGGTCTCGTGCTGCTGATCGCGCCCTTCATCGTGGCGTTCCAGCAGCCGGACCCGGAAAAGCTGTCGGCCTATGAGTGCGGTTTCAACGCCTTCGACGACGCCCGCATGAAGTTCGACGTCCGCTTCTATCTGGTCGCGATCCTCTTCATCATCTTCGACCTCGAGGTGGCGTTCCTGTTTCCCTGGGCGGTAGCGTTCGGCAAGCTTGGCGCGACCGGCTTCTGGTCCATGGTGGTGTTCCTCGCCGTGCTGACGGTCGGGTTCGCCTATGAATGGAAGAAGGGAGCACTGGAATGGGATTGAACCCTGCATCGTCCACCGGTCCGGTCATCGCGCCGGCCCCGAAGGGCATCCTGGATCCATCGACCGGCAAGCCGGTCGGGGCCAATGATCCGTTCTTCGTCGAGGTCAATTCCGAGCTGGCCGACAAGGGCTTCTTCGTGGCCGCGACCGACGATCTCATCACCTGGGCGCGCACCGGCTCCCTGATGTGGATGACCTTCGGTCTCGCCTGCTGCGCGGTCGAGATGATGCAGGTGTCGATGCCGCGCTACGACGTCGAGCGCTTCGGCTTCGCCCCGCGTGCCTCGCCGCGCCAGTCCGACGTGATGATCGTCGCGGGAACCCTGACCAACAAGATGGCGCCGGCGCTGCGCAAGGTCTACGACCAGATGCCGGAACCGCGCTACGTCATCTCGATGGGCTCCTGCGCCAATGGCGGTGGCTACTACCATTATTCCTACTCGGTCGTGCGCGGCTGCGACCGCATCGTGCCGATCGATATCTACGTGCCGGGCTGCCCGCCCACGGCGGAAGCGCTGCTCTACGGCGTGCTGCTGCTGCAGAAGAAGATCCGGCGCACCGGCACCATCGAACGCTAAGGTTTTACGTCATGGACGACGCCAAGCTCGACGCCCTGGGGCAGACGATCGTTAGCGCGCTTCCGGGCGCCGCGACCGGTCACTCGGTGGCCTTCAATCAGCTGACCGTGGATGTCGAGGCCAGCAAGATCGTCGAGGTGGTCAAGTACCTCCGCGATGACCCGAACTGCCGTTTCGTCAACATCACCGACATTACGGCGGTGGACTACCCGGATCGCGAGAAGCGCTTCGACGTGATCTACCACTTCCTGTCGCCGACCTTGAACGCGCGGATCCGGCTCAAGGCGCAGGCCGACGAGACCACGCAGGTGCCGTCGCTGATCGACGTCTTTCCCGGCGCCGACTGGTTCGAGCGCGAAGCCTACGACCTCTACGGCGTGTTCTTCGTCGGCCATCCCGACATGCGCCGCATTCTCACGGACTACGGCTTCGAGGGCCATCCGCTGCGCAAGGATTTCCCGCTCACCGGCTTCGTCGAGGTCCGCTACGACGACCAGGAGAAGCGGGTGGTGTACGAGCCTGTCCGGCTCAACCAGGAATTCCGCAAGTTCGACTTCCTCTCGCCGTGGGAAGGGGCGGACTATCCGTTGCCGGGGGATGAAAAAGCGGGGCCGAAGAGCTGATCATGAACGAGCAACCGCAGAATCTCCGTAACTTCACCATCAATTTCGGACCGCAGCATCCGGCGGCGCACGGCGTGCTGCGCCTGGTGCTGGAGCTCGACGGTGAGGTGGTCGAGCGCGTCGATCCGCATATCGGCCTGCTTCACCGCGGCACCGAAAAGCTGATCGAGCAGAAGACCTATCTCCAGGCGATCCCTTATTTCGACCGGCTCGACTACGTTGCGCCGATGAACCAGGAGCACGCCTTCTGCCTCGCCGCCGAAAGGCTGCTCGGCATCGAGGTGCCGCGCCGCGGCCAGCTGATCCGCGTGCTCTATTGCGAGATCGGCCGCATCCTCTCGCACCTGCTCAACGTCACCACGCAGGCGATGGACGTCGGCGCGCTCACCCCGCCGCTGTGGGGCTTCGAAGAGCGCGAGAAGCTGATGGTGTTCTACGAGCGCGCCTCGGGCAGTCGCATGCATGCGGCCTTCTTCCGTGTCGGCGGCGTGCATCAGGACTTGCCGCAGAAGCTGATCGACGACATCGAGGCCTGGTGCGATCCGTTCCTGAAGGTGGTGGACGACCTCGACCGGCTGCTCACCGCCAACCGCATCTTCAAGCAGCGCAACGTCGACATCGGCGTGGTGCCGCTTAGGGAAGCCTGGGAGTGGGGTTTCTCGGGCGTGATGGTGCGCGGCTCGGGCGCGGCCTGGGATCTGCGCAAGTCGCAGCCCTATGAGTGCTACGCCGAGATGGATTTCGACATCCCGATCGGCAAGAACGGCGACTGCTACGACCGCTATCTGATCCGCATGGAAGAGATGCGCCAGGCCGTGCGCATCATGAAGCAGTGCATTCAGAAGCTGAATGCGCCTGATGGCAAGGGCCCTGTCGTCGTCGCCGACAACAAGGTCGCTCCGCCGCGCCGCGGCGAGATGAAGCGCTCGATGGAAGCGCTGATCCACCACTTCAAGCTCTACACCGAAGGCGTCCACGTGCCGCCCGGCGAAATCTACGCCGCGGTCGAGGCGCCCAAGGGCGAGTTCGGCGTCTATCTCGTGTCCGATGGCACCAACAAGCCCTACAAGTGCAAGATCCGCGCGCCGGGCTTTGCCCATCTCCAGGCGATGGACCACATCTGCCGCGGCCATCTGCTCGCCGACGTCTCGGCGATCCTGGGCTCGCTCGACATCGTGTTCGGAGAGGTCGATCGGTGATGGCGCAGGCGCCAATCCAGTTTGACCGTGCCTCGGGGGCCCTTGAAGGGGCCAACCTGTGGGAGCGGACGGCTGCCTTGGCGCTGGTGACGGGATCGAAGATCTCCTCGCGCTTCTCGCACATGGGTTACATCGCCTGCGCGAACCTGCTGCGGAAGACGCTGCCGGAGCGCAACATCGCGATCAGGCTCAATCCCGACGCCGTGTTCGAGTTCCCCTATGGCGACGGCTATTGGAGCAAGCTGCTCAACCGCTCGTACAACTATGAAGACGAGCTCGAGCTGCTGTTCGCCGACTCCATCGACGTTGACTACACGCTGCTCGATTGCGGCGCCAATTACGGCTATTGGTCGGTGCTGGTCTCGAGCAAGCCGTTCGGCGCGCACAAGGCGATTGCGATCGAGCCGTCGGGACAGAACTATCCGAAGCTCGCCAACAATGCCCGCGTCAACGCTGGCCGCTTCGAGACCATGAAATGCGCCATCGGCGCGGCCCGCGGGACCGCGCGGCTGTCGGGCACCAAGCACGAGGCCTTCAGCATCGCCGGCGATCCGTCGGCGGGAGGTGAAGAAGTGCCGGTCATTGCGCTCGACGATCTGATCGACGACGGCAAGGTCGCAGCCACCGGCAAGTACCTGATCAAGCTCGACGTCGAGGGCGTCGAGATCGAGGCGATCAAGGGCGGCGTCCGGCTGCTGCAGGCCGACAGCGTCATCATGTGCGAGGAGCACGGCAGCGACCGCTCTCATGCCGTGTCACGCTTCATCCTCGAGCAGACCCCGCTGAAGCTGATCGTGTTCGATCCGCGCAGCAACCGGATGGAGACCGTGACCGAGCTGTCGATCCTCGACCGCATCAAGGTCTCGACCCACGTCGGCTACAACGTTTTCGGCACCGCAAGCGCATTCTGGCAGGACAGGATCGAAGCCATGAATGCGAAAACCGCGCGCCGCATGCAGTGAGAGATTGAAGCTATGTCCGTCCGCCGATTAGCACCGAAGGAAGTCCAGCCCGCGAGCTTCGCGTTCACGGAGGAGAACCTCGCGTTCGCCAGGCAGCAGATCGCGAAATATCCGGCCGGACGTCAGGCTTCCGCCGTCATCGCCATTCTCTGGCGCGCGCAGGAACAGAATAACGGCTGGGTCTCGGAAGCCGCGATCCGCGTCATCGCCGACATGCTCGACATGCCCTATATCCGCGTGCTGGAGGTCGCGACCTTCTACACCATGTTCCAGCTGGCCCCCGTGGGCAAGAAAGCCCACGTCCAGGTCTGCGGCACCACGCCCTGTCGCCTGCGCGGCGCCGAGGATCTGATCCACGTCTGCGAGCACCGTATCCATCACGAGCCCTTCCATCTCTCCAAGGACGGCAATTTCAGCTGGGAAGAGGTGGAGTGCCTGGGCGCCTGCGTGAACGCGCCGATGGTGCTGATCGGCAAGGACACCTATGAGGACCTGACCAAGGAGAGCTTCGGCAAGGTGCTCGACGGCTTTGCGTCGGGCAATCCGCCCAAGCCCGGTCCGCAGAACGGCCGCCAGTTCTCGGCGCCGATCACCGGACCGACCACGCTGAAGGAGATCACCTGATGCGTGATCTTGCGTCGCCTGGAGTGCAGGGGAGCGGTGCCATGAAGAAATGGGGCTTCATCGCGATGCATGCCGCCGTGGCGGCTGCCTTCATCTTTCTCCTGCAACGCTTCAGCCTGAACGCGTCGCTGGAATCCAGTCTGCTCTGGGCGCTGACCTTCGCCGTCTGCGCCGCCGGACTTGCCTACAAGCAGTCCAATCGTTGATCGGAAAGCACTGATATGCTCGAGGACAAGGACCGCATCTTCAAGAACCTCTACGGCCTCCACGACTGGGGGCTCGAGGGCGCGCGGCGCCGCGGCGCCTGGGATGGCACCAAGAATATCATCGACAAGGGCCGCGACTGGATCATCAACGAGATGAAGGCGTCGGGCCTGCGCGGCCGTGGCGGCGCCGGCTTCCCGACCGGTCTGAAATGGTCCTTCATGCCGAAGGAGTCGACCGACGGCCGGCCGAGCTATCTCGTCGTCAACGCCGACGAATCCGAGCCCGGCACCTGCAAGGACCGCGAGATCATGCGGCACGATCCGCATCTCCTCGTCGAGGGCTGCCTGCTCGCCAGCTTCGCGATGAACGCGCATGCCTGTTACATCTACGTGCGCGGTGAATTCATCCGCGAGCGTGAGCGCCTCCAGGCCGCGATCGACCAGGCCTACGAGGCCAAGCTCATTGGCAAGGACAACATCAACGGCTGGCCGTTCGACCTCTACGTCGCCCACGGCGCCGGCGCCTACATCTGCGGCGAGGAAACCGCGCTGCTGGAAAGCCTCGAGGGCAAGAAGGGCCAGCCGCGTCTCAAGCCGCCGTTCCCGGCGAACGTCGGCCTGTTCGGCTGCCCGACCACCGTCAACAACGTCGAGTCCATCGCGGTTGCGCCCGACATCCTGCGTCGCGGCGCGGCGTGGTTCGCCGGCATCGGCCGTCCGAACAATGTCGGCACCAAGCTGTTCTGCATCTCCGGCCATGTCGAGCGGCCCTGCAACGTCGAAGAGGCCATGGGCATCCCGTTCCGTGAGCTGATCGACAAGCATTGCGGCGGCATCCGCGGTGGCTGGGACAACCTCAAGGCCGTGATCCCCGGCGGCTCGTCGGTGCGCATGGTGCCGGCCGAGCAGATCATCGACACGCCGATGGATTTCGATAGCTTGAGCAAGCTGCGCTCGGGCCTCGGCACCGCGGCCGTGATCGTGATGGACAAGTCGACCGATCTGATCCGCGCCATCGCCCGCATCTCCTACTTCTACAAGCACGAGAGCTGCGGCCAGTGCACGCCGTGCCGCGAGGGCACGGGCTGGATGTGGCGCGTGCTCACCCGCATGGCCGAAGGCCGGGCCCATAAGCGCGAAATCGACATGCTGCTCGAAGTGACAAAACAGGTCGAAGGCCACACCATCTGCGCGCTTGGCGATGCGGCGGCCTGGCCGATCCAGGGGCTGATCGCGCACTTCCGTCACGAGATCGAAGCGCGCATCGACCAGTATTCGCATAAGGCCGATGTCGACGATATCGGCGTCCGCGACCCCGTGAACATGGTCGCGGCGGAGTAAGAGACATGACCAAGCTCATCATCGACGGCAAAGAGATCGATGTCCCCGCCGAGTACACGCTGCTTCAGGCGTGCGAGGCGGCCGGCGCCGAGATTCCGCGCTTCTGCTACCACGAGCGGCTGTCGATCGCCGGCAATTGCCGGATGTGCCTCGTCGAGGTGAAGGGCGGCCCGAAGCCGGTCGCGAGCTGCGCCTGGGGCGTGCGCGATTGCCGTCCGGGTCCCAAGGGCGAGCCACCGGAGATCTCCACCCGTTCGCCGATGGTGAAGAAGGCGCGCGAAGGCGTGATGGAATTCCTTCTGATCAACCATCCGCTGGACTGCCCGATCTGCGACCAGGGCGGCGAGTGCGACCTGCAGGACCAGGCGATGGGCTATGGTGTCGACACCAGCCGCTTCGCCGAGAACAAGCGTGCGGTCGAGGACAAATATCTCGGCGCGCTGGTCAAGACCTCGATGAACCGCTGCATCCAGTGCACGCGCTGTGTCCGCTTCTCGGCGGAAGTCGCAGGCGCGCCCGAGATGGGGGCGACCGGCCGCGGCGAGGACATGGAGATCACGACCTATCTCGAGCACGCGCTGACCTCGGAACTGCAAGGCAATCTCGTCGACATCTGCCCGGTCGGCGCGTTGACCTCGAAGCCCTATGCCTTCGCCGCGCGCCCTTGGGAGCTCGGCAAGACCCAGTCGATCGACGTCATGGACGGCCTGGGATCGGCGATCCGCGTGGATACCCGCGGCCGTGAGGTGATGCGGATCCTGCCGCGCATCAACGAGGCCGTGAACGAGGAGTGGATCTCCGACAAGACCCGTCACGTCGTCGACGGCCTGCGCACCCAGCGCCTCGACCGGCCCTATATCCGCGAAGCCGGCAAGCTGCGTGCCGCGAGCTGGCCCGAGGCCTTCGCCGCCATCGCCGCCAAGGCGGCCCGCACCGACGGCAAGCGCATCGGCGCGATCGCCGGCGACATCGCCGGCGTCGAGGAGATGTTCGCGCTGAAGGATCTCTTGGCCAAATACGGCTCGACCAATCTGGCGGTGCAGGGCGGCGACGCCTTCGATCCCGCCCTCGGCCGCGGCTCCTACATCTTCAATCCGACGCTGGCAGGCGTGGAGCAGGCCGATGCGCTGCTCATCATCGGCGCCAATCCGCGCAAAGAGGCGGCCGTGTTCAACGCCCGCATTCGCAAGCGCTGGCGTGCCGGCGGCTTCAAGGTCGGCGTGATCGGCGCCAAGGCCGACCTGACTTATGATTACGATCACCTCGGCGCGGGCACCGAGACGCTCAGTGAGCTCGCGGCCGGCAAGCACTCCTTCATGGACGTGCTGAAGAACGCCAAGCACCCGATCATCCTGGTCGGTGCGGGTGCGGCGGCCCGTCACGACGGAGCCGCCATTCTCGCCGCTAGCGCCAAGCTCGCGCTCGATGTCGGAGCGGTCAAGGACGGCTGGAACGGCTTCGGCGTGCTGCACGAGACTGCCTCGCGCGTCGGTGCGCTCGATATCGGCTTCTCCGCCGCGGCGGGTGGGCTGAACGCCGCGCAGATGACGACCTTCGGCACGCTGGACTTGCTGTTCCTGCTCGGGGCCGACGAGATCAAGGCGCCGGACGGCACCTTCGTCGTCTATATCGGCACCCACGGCGACCGCGGCGCACATCGCGCCGACGTGATCCTGCCGGCAGCGGCCTACACCGAGAAGTCCGCGATCTACATCAACACCGAAGGCCGCGTGCAGATGACCGGCCGCGCCGCGTTCCCGCCGGGCGAAGCCCGCGAGGACTGGGCGATCATCCGCGCGTTGTCGGAAGCGCTCGGCAAGAAGCTCGGTTACGACTCGCTTTCGGCGCTGCGCCAGGCGATGTTCAAGGCCGTGCCGCATCTGATCCGTCTCGGCCAGATCGAGGCCGGCTCCGCCGACCAGATCAAGAAGCTTGCAGGCAAGGGCGGCTCGCCGGAAAAGGTGCCGTTCAAGCCTCTGGTCGAGGACTTCTACCTGACCAACCCAATCGCGCGTGCGTCCGCCGTGATGGCGGAATGTTCGCGCCTCGCCTCCGGGCACATGCTGACCGCAGCGGAGTGAGCGTGATCTGATGGAATTCTTCGAAAGCGCATTCTGGACCGGCTTCCTCTGGCCGCTGATCATCATGGTCGCGCAGAGCGTCTTGGTGCTCGTCGTCCTCCTGGTCGCGATCGCCTATATCCTGCTCGCCGACCGCAAGATCTGGGCGGCGGTGCAGATCCGCCGCGGCCCGAACGTGGTCGGCCCGTGGGGCCTGCTGCAGTCCTTCGCGGATCTCTTGAAGTTCGTGCTCAAGGAGCCGATCATCCCGGCGGGCGCAAACAAGGGCGTTTTCCTGCTGGCGCCGCTGGTGTCGTGCGTGCTCGCGCTCGCAGCCTGGGCGGTGATCCCGACCAATCTCGGCTGGGTGATCTCCGACATCAACGTCGGCGTCCTCTTCATCTTCGCGATCTCGTCGCTGTCGATCTACGGCATCATCATGGCCGGCTGGTCGTCGAACTCGAAGTATCCGTTCCTGGCCGCGCTGCGCTCGGCGGCGCAGATGGTGTCGTACGAAGTCTCGATCGGCTTCGTCATCATCACGGTGCTGCTCTGCGCCGGCACGCTGAACCTCACGGCCGTGGTCGAGGCCCAGCATGCGCGCGGTCTTGCCAGCCTGATCGGGCTGCCGCAGCTGACGATCCTGAACTGGTACGTCTGGCCGCTGTTCCCGATGTTCGTGGTGTTCTACGTCTCGGCACTGGCGGAAACCAACCGTCCGCCGTTCGATCTCGTGGAAGCCGAATCCGAGCTCGTCGCCGGCTTCATGGTCGAATACGGCTCGACTCCATACCTCCTGTTCATGCTCGGCGAGTATGTCGCGATCGTCACGATGTGCGCGTTGGCGACGATCCTGTTCCTCGGAGGCTGGCTGCCGCCGGTCGATCTGCCGCCCTTCAACTGGGTGCCGGGGATCATCTGGTTCTCGCTGAAGCTGTTCTTCATGTTCTTCCTGTTCGCGATGGCGAAGGCGATCGTGCCGCGCTACCGCTACGACCAACTGATGCGCCTCGGCTGGAAGGTGTTCCTGCCGCTGTCGCTGGTGATGGTGGTCGTGGTGGCTGGCGTGCTGCATTTCGCCGGCATCGCGCCGAAGTGAGGGCCGTCATGGGTATCAACATCAACGCCACTGCACGCTCGCTTCTGCTGTCGGAATTCGTCTCGGCGTTCTTCCTCGCCATGCGCTACTTCTTCCAGCCGAAGCCGACCATCAACTATCCGTTCGAGAAGAACCCGATCTCGCCGCGGTTCCGCGGCGAGCACGCGCTGCGCCGCTATCCGAACGGCGAAGAGCGCTGCATCGCCTGTAAGCTGTGCGAGGCGATCTGCCCGGCGCAGGCCATCACCATCGAGGCCGGCCCGCGCCGCAACGACGGCACCCGCCGCACCGTGCGCTACGACATCGATATGGTGAAGTGCATCTATTGCGGCCTCTGCCAGGAGGCCTGTCCGGTCGATGCCATCGTCGAAGGCCCGAACTTCGAGTTCGCGACCGAGACCCGCGAGGAGCTCTATTATGACAAGGCCAAGCTGCTCGCCAACGGCGACCGCTGGGAACGCGAGATCGCGAAAGCGATCGAGCTCGACGCGCCGTACCGGTGAGGTGAGGGCATGATGCTTCCCGCCAACCTCTCGTCATTCCGGGGCGCGCGAAGCGCGAACCCGGGATCTCGCGCCACAACCTCCAGATTCCGTGTTCGCGGGCTTTGCCCGCGCCCCGGAATGACGGGGAATGTCCGATGATCCTTCCCGCGTTGTTCTTCTATCTCTTTGCCGGCGTCTGCGTCGCCTCGGCCGTGATGGTGATTGTCTCGCGCAATCCCGTGCACTCCGTGCTGTACCTGATCCTGGCCTTCGTCAACGCCTCCGGCCTGTTCGTGCTGATGGGTGCCGAGTTCCTCGGCATGATGCTGATCGTCGTGTATGTCGGCGCGGTCGCGGTGCTGTTCCTGTTCGTGATCATGATGCTCGACGTCGACTTCCTCGAGCTGCGCGAGGGTTTCATCGAGTACCTGCCGGTGGGCCTCGTGATCGGCGGCATCTTCCTGTTCGAGCTGCTGCTCACCGTCGGCTTCTGGGTCATCAACCCCGGTGTCTCCAAGACGATCACGGCGGCAATCCCCACGAATGTCTCGAACACCGAGGCGCTCGGTCTCGTGCTCTATACGAAGTACATCCACTACTTCCAGCTCGCCGGCATGGTGCTGCTGGTTGCGATGATCGGTGCGATCGTGCTGACGCTGCGGCATAAGGCGAAGGTCAAGCGGCAGGACATCAACGTTCAGAACGCACGCACGCCCGACATGGCGATGGCGATGCGCAAGGTCGCGTCGGGGCAGGGGCTCTCGGACGCCGATGCTGCGGAGTGGGTGAAATGACGATCGGGCTCGGACATTATCTGGCGGTCGGCGCGATCCTGTTCACGCTCGGCATCCTCGGTATCTTCCTGAACCGCAAGAACATCATCGTCATCCTGATGTCGATCGAGCTGATCCTGCTCTCGGTCAACATCAACCTCGTGGCGTTCTCGACCTTCCTCGGCGACATCGTCGGCCAGGTCTTCGCGCTGCTGGTGCTGACGGTTGCGGCCGCCGAAGCCGCAATCGGTCTCGCCATCCTGGTGGTCTATTTCCGCAACCGCGGCTCGATCGCGGTTGAGGACGTCAATCTGATGAAGGGTTAACCCGGCTATGGTTCAGGCAATCGTCTTTCTGCCTCTGCTGGGCGCAATTCTTGCCGGCCTGATCTCGCTGGTCGGGGCGCATGGGCGCAACCCCTCAGGCGACACCGTCGAGCATCACCACGAGGCGCACGGTAATGGTGCGAATAACGGTCATGTCTCCGCTGCCTCCATCAAGGAGGAGGGGAGCGTTATTCACGAGACCCATGACGAGCCGGGCCATCACGACCACGAGCCGCCGGCGGCTGGGTCGCGGGGCGCCGAGCTGATCACCACGGGGCTGCTGTTCGTCTCGGCCGCACTGTCCTGGATGACCCTGGTCGATGTCGGCTTCATGCACCATGACGCCCGCATCCAGCTGCTGCCCTGGATCTTCTCGGGCGACCTCCAGGTCTGGTGGACGCTGCGGGTCGACACGCTCACCGCCGTGATGCTGGTGGTGGTCACGACCGTGTCCTCGCTCGTGCACCTCTATTCCATCGGCTACATGGATGAGGACCCGAACCGGCCGCGTTTCTTCGGTTATCTCTCGCTGTTCACCTTCGCCATGCTGATGCTGGTGACGGCCGACAACCTCGTGCAGCTGTTCTTCGGCTGGGAAGGGGTGGGTCTCGCCAGCTATCTGCTGATCGGCTTCTGGTACCAGAGGCCCTCGGCGAACGCCGCCGCCATCAAGGCCTTCGTGGTCAACCGCGTCGGCGATTTCGGCTTCGCGCTCGGCATCTTCGCGATCTTCATGCTGGCCGGCTCGACCGATTTGGAGACCATCTTCCATGCCGCACCCGGTCTCACCGGCAAGACCATCAACTTCCTCGGCTGGCATGCCGACGCGCTGACCCTGACCTGTCTCCTCTTGTTCATGGGCGCGATGGGCAAGTCGGCGCAGTTCCTGCTGCACACTTGGTTGCCGGACGCGATGGAAGGCCCGACCCCGGTGTCGGCGCTGATCCATGCCGCGACCATGGTCACCGCCGGCGTGTTCATGGTGGCGCGCCTGTCGCCGCTGTTCGAGCTCGCCCCGAATGCGCAGGCCGTCGTCATGTTCTTCGGCGCGACCACCGCGTTCTTCGCGGCGACGATCGGTCTCGTCCAGAACGACATCAAGCGCATCGTTGCCTACTCGACCTGTTCGCAACTCGGCTACATGTTCGTCGCGATGGGAGCAGGGGCCTATTCGGTCGGCATGTTCCACCTGTTCACGCACGCCTTCTTCAAGGCGCTGCTGTTCTTGGGCTCCGGCTCGGTGATCTACGCGATGCACCACGAGCAGGACATCCGCAACATGGGCGGCCTCTGGAAGAAGATCCCCTACACCTATGCGGTGATGGTGGTCGGCACCTTGGCGCTGACCGGCTTCCCGCTCACCGCCGGCTATTTCTCCAAGGACGCGATCATCGAGTCCGCCTACGCCGCGCACAATCCGTTCGCGATGTACGGCTTCCTGATGACGGTCGTCGCCGCCGGCCTGACCTCGTTCTACTCCTGGCGCCTGATCTTCAAGACCTTCCACGGCGAGCCGCATGACGAGCATCACTACGAGGCCGCGCATGAGGCTCCGATCTGGATGCTGATCCCGATCGGCGTGCTCGCGGTCGGCTCGTTCATCGCAGGGCTCCCGTTCAAGGAGCTGTTCGCCGGTCACGGCATCGAGGAGTTCTTCCGCGAGTCCGTGAAGATGAACCCGCACATCATCGAGGAGATGCACCACATCCCCGAGACCATCGCCTTCCTGCCGACGGTGATGATGGTGGTGGGCTTCCTGATCTCGTACCTGTTCTATATCCAGCGGCCCTACATCCCGGTCCAACTCGCCAAGGAGCAGCCGGGGCTGTACCAGTTCCTGCTCAACAAATGGTACTTCGACGAGCTCTACGACATTATCTTCGTCCGTCCGGCGAAGTGGATCGGCTACCAGCTCTGGAAGAAGGGCGACGGCTTCATCATCGACGGCCTCGGACCTGACGGCGTCTCGGCCCGCGTGCTCGACGTCACCCGCAACGTCGTGAAGATCCAGACCGGCTATCTCTATCATTATGCATTCGCCATGCTGATCGGCGCGGCCGGCCTGATCACCTGGTTCATGTTCGGCTTTGGAGGCCAGTAAATGACAACCTGGCCCATTCTTTCGGTCACGACGTTCCTGCCGCTGGTCGGTGCGCTGATCGTCTATCTCAGCCGCGGCGATGACGAGGCGGCCCGGCGCAATTCGCGCTGGATCGCGCTCTGGACCACGCTGATCACCTTCGCGGTGTCGGTGATCCTGGTTCTGCGCTTCGATCCCGCAAACCCCGACTTCCAGTTCGTCGAGAAGGCGAGCTGGCTCGCCACCGGCATCACCTACCACATGGGCGTCGACGGCATCTCGCTGCCGCTCGTGATCCTCACCACCGCCGTGATGCCGTTCTGCATCATCGCGAGCTGGAAGGCGATCACGAGCCGCGTCCGCGAATACATGATGGCGTTCCTGATCCTGGAAACGCTGATGGTCGGCACCTTCTCGGCGCTCGATCTCGTGCTGTTCTACCTGTTCTTCGAGGGCGGCCTGATCCCGATGTTCCTGATCATCGGCGTCTGGGGCGGTCCGCGCCGGGTCTACGCGTCATTCAAGTTCTTCCTCTACACGCTGCTCGGCTCGGTCTTGATGCTGCTCGCCATCATGGCGCTGTACTGGAACGGCGGCACCACCGACATCCCGACCCTGATGCACACCGCCGTGCCGCGGTCCTTGCAGACCTGGGCGTGGCTTGCCTTCTTCGCCTCCTTTGCGGTGAAGATGCCGATGTGGCCGGTCCACACCTGGCTGCCCGACGCGCATGTCGAGGCGCCGACCGCGGGCTCCGTGGTCCTCGCCGCGATCCTCCTGAAGATGGGCGGCTACGGCTTCCTGCGCTTCTCGCTGCCGATGTTCCCGCTGGCCTCGCACGACTTCGCGCCGCTGATCTTCACGCTCTCGGTCATCGCCATCATCTACACCTCGCTGGTGGCCCTGATGCAGGAGGACATGAAGAAGCTGATCGCCTACTCGTCGGTGGCGCATATGGGCTTTGTCACCATGGGCATCTTCGCCGGCACCATGCAGGGCGTCGCCGGCGGTATGTTCCAGATGATCTCGCACGGCATCGTCTCCGGCGCGCTGTTCCTGTGCGTCGGCATCGTCTACGACCGCCTGCACACCCGCGAGATTGCGGCCTATGGCGGCCTCGTCAACCGGATGCCGCTCTACGCGATGACCTTCATGGTCTTCACCATGGCCAATGTCGGCCTGCCCGGCACGAGCGGCTTCGTCGGCGAGTTCATGACGCTGCTCGGCACCTTCAAGGTCTCGCTCCCGACCGCGTTCTTCGCCACTTTTGGCGTGATCCTGTCGGCTGCTTACGCGCTGTGGCTCTATCGCAAGGTCGTCTTTGGGGCCCTGGTCAAGCCGTCGCTGATGAGCATGAAGGATCTCACCTTCCGGGAGTGCCTGACGCTGTTCCCGATGATCGCGCTGACGATCCTGTTCGGCGTCTATCCGAAGCCGGTGCTCGACATGTCGGCCGCCTCGGTCCAGCAACTCGTCAACAATTACAATACCGCCGTGACGGCCGTGAAGGCCGCCGCACTGCTCCAGTGATCGGGCAGGTCAGGATATCGCCATGAGCTTTTCGACTGCAGGTTATCAACTGGCGCCGGTGCTGCCCGAGCTCGTGCTCGCGGTCGGCGCCATGGCGCTTCTGATGCTGGGAGCCTATCGCGGGCAGGGGACGACCAGGACGGTCACCTCGCTGGCAGTGGTGTTGCTGATCGTGGTCGGCGCGCTCGTCTACGGCCAGCCCGCGGGCAAGCAGGTGACCTTCGGCGGCAGCTTCATCGTCGACGACTTCGCCCGCTTCATGAAGATCCTGGCCCTGATCGGCTCGGCGGTGACGCTGATCCTGTCGACCGAGTTCCTCTCCGACCCGTCGCGCCGCATCTTCGAATACGCGATCCTGGTGCTGCTTTCGACGCTCGGCATGATGGTGCTGATCTCGGCCGGTGACCTGATCTCGCTCTATCTCGGCCTCGAATTGATGTCGCTGGCGCTCTACGTCGTGGCAGCCTCGAACCGCGACAACGCCAAATCGACCGAAGCCGGCCTGAAGTATTTCGTGCTCGGTGCGCTGTCCTCGGGCATGCTGCTCTACGGCGCCTCGCTGGTCTATGGCTTCACCGGTACCGTCAGCTTCACCGGCATCGCCGGGGCCGCGACGGTCTCCAACATCGGCCTGATCTTTGGCCTCGTTTTCCTGCTCGTCGGCCTCTGCTTCAAGGTCTCGGCGGTGCCGTTCCACATGTGGACGCCGGACGTGTATGAAGGCGCGCCGACCCCGGTCACCGCCTTCTTCGCCTCGGCGCCGAAGGTAGCCGCGCTCGCCGTGTTCACCCGCGTCACGCTGACGGCATTCCCCGGCATCGTCTCGCAGTGGCAGCAGATCCTGGTGTTCGTGTCGATCGCCTCGATGGCGCTCGGCTCCTTCGCCGCGATCGGCCAGAGCAACATAAAGCGCCTGATGGCCTATTCCTCGATCGGTCACATGGGCTTCGCGCTGGTCGGCCTGGCCTCGGGCACGGTCGAGGGCGCGCAGGGCGTGCTCATGTACATCGTGATCTATGTCGCGATGACGCTCGGCTCGTTCTCGATCATCCTCGCCATGAAGCGCAACGGCCAGGCCGTGGAGCAGATCAGCGATTTCGCCGGTCTGTCGCGCACCAATCCGCTGCTCGCGTTCATGTTCGCGATGCTGCTGTTCTCGCTCGCTGGCATTCCGCCGCTCGCCGGCTTCTTCGCCAAATGGTACGTCTTCGTCGCCGCCATCAAGGCGAACCTGTTCACGCTTGCCGTCATCGGCGTGCTGACCAGCGTGGTGGGTGCCTATTACTACCTCGCCATCGTCAAGACGATGTACTTCGACGAGCCGGCCGGCCAGGTCGATCCGGTGCGCATCGAGGTGCGGACGGTGCTGGCGGTCGCGGGCGTGTTCAACATCCTGTTTGCGCTGTTCGCAGGTCCCGTGGTGAGCGTCGCCTCCGCCGCGGCAAAGTCGCTGTTCTAGGATGGGCTTCGCGCTCGGTCCTCGCGCACTCTCGGCGGGCTACAAGCTCGCCGCGTTCGAACGGACCGGCTCGACCAATACCGAGGCGATCGAGCACGCCCGCGCCGGCGAGCGCGGCCCGATGTGGTTCGTGACGTCGGAGCAGACCGCCGGCCGCGGCCGCCGCCAGCGTGCCTGGATTGCGCCAAAGGGCAATCTCGCCGCCAGCGTCCTCGAGATCCTCGACATCGCGCCTGCGGTTGCCGCCACCATCGGGTTTGCGGCAGGGCTGGCGGAAGAAGCCGCGCTGGAGAAGGTCAGCGTTGAGGCCGCGCTGCGGCTCGGTCCCGACCGTACCCGATACGCCCTGAAATGGCCGAATGACGTCCTCGCCAATGGCAAGAAGCTGGTTGGGATCGGCCTCGAGGCGGAGGTCGTCGGCGACCGGCTCGCCGTCGTCGTCGGCATCGGCACCAACGTCGTGGCGGCGCCCGAGGGCACGCCGACGCCCGCCGTGTCGCTCGCCGCCCTCGGTGTCCAGATCAGCGCGGACGAACTGTTCTCGGCCCTGTCCGATGCCTGGGTCGAGTTCCGTGGCATCTGGGACAATGGCCGCGGCTTTGCCGAGATCCGCAAGCTCTGGCTGGAGCGCGCCGCCGGCCTCGGCGAGAAGTTGGCGATCCACACGGGAACCATGACGCTGGAAGGCATTTTCGACACGATCGACGACACCGGCTGCCTGATCGTCCGCACCGCCGAGGGCCGCCTTGTGCCGGTGGCCGCGGGCGAGGTGTTCTTCGGCCCCGTCGCCTCCGTGGGAGCTGCGTGATGGCAAGGCCCGACGAACTGGTGTTTGCGCCGCTCGGTGGCGTCGGCGAGATCGGCATGAACCTGTCGATCTATGGCCTCGGCAACCGTCACCAACGCGCCTGGCTGGCGGTCGATCTCGGCGTCTCCTTCGGCGACGAGGAGCATCTGCCCGGCATCGACCTGATCATGCCCGACATCAGCTTCCTGGAGAAGGAGCGCAAGAACCTGATGGGCCTCGTGCTGACCCACGCCCATGAGGATCATTTCGGCGCCATCATCGACCTCTGGCCCAAGCTGAAATGCCCGATCTACGCCACCAAGTTCAGCGCCGCACTGTTCGAGGCTAAATGCGCCGCCGAGCGCAATGTACCCGAGATCCCGGTCACCGTCGTCCCCTCGGGCGGCCGCGTCGATATCGGCCCGTTCAACGTCGAGTTCATCCCCGTCGCGCACTCGATTCCGGAAGCGCACGCGCTGGCGATCCACACCGAAGCCGGCATCGTGCTGCACACCGGCGACTGGAAGATCGACCCGACCCCGACATTGGGGGCTCCGACCGACGAGAAGCGGCTGCGCGAACTGGGCGAGCAGGGCGTGCTCGCCTTGATCGGCGATTCCACCAACGCCGTGCGCGACGGCCGCTCGCCGTCGGAGGCCGAGGTCGCCAAAACCATCATCGACCTCGTGAAATCAGCCAAGGGTCGCGTCGCGGTCACGACCTTTGCCTCCAACGTCGCCCGCGTCAAAGCCGTCGCCGACGCCGCCAGGGCCGCGGACCGCGAGGTCGTCGTGGTCGGCCGCGCCATGGAGCGCGTGGTGCAGGTCGCGCGCGAGACTGGCTATCTCGAGGGCGTGCAGAACTTCCGCTCGCCCGATGTCTACGGTCACCTGCCGCAGGACAAGGTACTTGCCCTGTGCACCGGCAGCCAGGGCGAGCCGCGCGCCGCGCTGGCGCGCATCGCCAATGACGACCATCCTGAAATCACGCTGAATCGCGGCGACAGCGTCATCTTCTCCTCGCGCACCATTCCCGGCAACGAGAAGGCGGTCGGCTCGATCATCAACAATCTGGTGCTCCAGGGCGTCGAAATCATCACCGACCGCGACGCTCTGGTCCACGTCTCCGGCCACCCTCGCCGCGACGAGCTGCGCGATTTGATTTCCTGGGTGAAGCCGCAGCTCCTGATCCCCGTCCACGGCGAGGCCCTGCATCTGCACGAGCACGCCAAGCTCGCGCGCGCCGCCGGCGTCCCGCGCGTGCTGGTCTGCCGCAACGGCGACCTCGTCAAGCTCGGCCCCGGCGATCCCGGCATCGTCGGCGAGGTGCCGTCGGGCCGTCTCTACAAGGACGGCACGATCCTGGAGGATTCCAAGTCCCGTGCTGTGATCGAGCGCCGCCGCATGGCCTTCTCCGGCTGCGCCTTCGTCGCCATCGCCATGACCGCGCAGGGCGAGCTCGCCGACGAGCCCGAGGTCGATCTCGTCGGAATCCCAGAGAAGAACAGGGCCGGCGAGACCTTCGACGACCTGGTTTTCGACGCCGTGATGTCCACGATCGAGGGGCTGCCGAGGGCGCGCCGCCGCGATCCGGACGCCCTGGCCGAGTCGGTGCGACGCGCGGTCCGGGCCGTGATCAACGAACATTGGGGCAAAAAGCCCCCCTGTCTGGTACATGTGCTGACAGTTTGAGGGAGAACGTCGGTGCTTGCCACAGGGTACGGGAGTTTCTCGTCAAGACTGATGGTTGGCCTGCTCGTCCTGTTCAATTGGGCTCTGGAGCCGGCGATTGCCGCGCAAGCAATGTTCGCTCTCCACGCGGATATGACTTTTCTCTTTGTGTGCGAGCGGCAGCCGCGCGCGGAAGTGGAGCGACAATCCGAGGCCTTCCTGAAGCAGAATGGATTTCGGGTTCTGAACCTAGCGGACGTTCAGCATCGCCACGGATTCCGCTTCATGGAAAGTCACCTGGTCGCGCTCGATCGGGACCAGAGGATGGTCGAGATCATGTCGGTTCCGAGCGGCAAGGAACTGTATTCCTTTGCGCTGTATTCCATGCCGCCGACCGAACACTCCACCGCCTTCGAGGGAGACGCGCTGAGGCTTGCCTCCGGCGCGCTTGGGTGTGAGAACCGTCAGATCGACCGCCACGAGAACGGACCGGAACGGCGGCCCTTCTTTGAATCTGAGATCAGGCGCGTTGAGAGGTTGTTCGAACAGGCGGATCGGCTTAACGGTGAGCGCCGTATCTAGGCTTGGGAGGAATTGAAGATGCTGGGTCGCCTCAACCATGTCGCGATCGCGACCAAGGATGCGGTCAAGGCCGCGAAGATCTACGGCGCGGCATTCGGTGCTCAGATTTCGGAGGCCGTGCCGCTGCCCGAGCATGGTGTCACCACCGTGTTCGCGACGCTGCCCAACACCAAGATCGAGTTCATCGAGCCGCTTGGTGAATCCTCCCCGATCGCAAAATTCCTCGAGCGCAATGCCGACGGAGGCATCCACCACGTCTGCTACGAGGTCGTCGACATCATCGCCTCGCGCGACACGCTGGTGAAGGAGGGCGCGCGGGTGCTCGGCGACGGCGTGCCGAAGGTCGGCGCCCACGGCAAGCCGGTGCTGTTCCTGCACCCGAAGGACTTTTCCGGCGCGTTGGTCGAGATCGAGCAGGCGTAAGGCCGTCCCATGGCCATCCAGATATCGACCGCGATCGCGATCTACTTCATCATCTGGTGGGTCGCGCTGTTCCTGACGCTGCCGTTCGGCGTGCGCAGCCAGCACGAGGACGGCGTCGGCGCCCCCGGCACCGACCCCGGCGCGCCGATCCTGACGCGGATGGGCCGCAAGCTGATCTGGACCACGATCATCTCGGCGGTGATCTACGGCCTCGGCCTAGCGGCCTATCATGCCGGCCATCTCTCGATCGAGCGCCTGTCGAAATTGATGGGAATGCCGTTCTAGGAGATCGAGTCGATCGCGCCGAAAGGCGATAGGCTAAGGCTCTCGACCAAGCTCGTCATTGCGAGCGAGCGAAGCAATCCAGTATCCCACCGCGGAACGATTCTGGATTGCTTCGCTCCGCTCGCAATGACGCCGGAGATAGTTTGTATATTGAATCAAAGTTTGGGGGGAACGAATGACTTTTCAGCGTATCGTCATTGCGCTTCTGGTGCTGATCGTCGCCGGTCTGGGTGCCATCGGCTATGTCGAGTGGAAGATGGCCGTGCAGGTGCGCACCCTGAAGGCGTTCGTCGAGGGCTATGTCTTCAACGAGGCTGTGCTGGCCTGCGAGCAGGCCAGGAGCTCGACGCCATTCAAATGGAACGGGGGCAAGAGCACCTCCGTGATCGGCCTGAACTCGGTCAAGCCAGACAAATACACCGTCAGCGCCAGCTACACGCTGGTGGCGGACGGCGTCTATTGTGATTACGATCCGATCAAAAGAAAGGCCGGGATCGGCTCGAGCTTCCTGGAGCGGGAGTAACGATCCGGCCCATACAGATTGGGTGGCATCGTCATGGCGCAGGGGCAGGGGGACTACCGGATTCTGCATGAGGCGGCCTTGCGGGATTATCTCGCGGGTCTGCCGGAGCTCAAGGCGATCCTTGGCGGCGAGCCCGCCTCCTGGGCGATCACCGAAGTCGGCGACGGCAATCTCAATCTCGTCTTCATCGTCAATGGCGACGGCGGCGGCATCGCCGTGAAGCAGGCTCTGCCCTATGTCCGTCTCGTCGGCGAAAGCTGGCCGCTGCCGTTGTCGCGGGCCCACTACGAATATCTCGCCCTGTCCCGGCAGGCCCAACTCGCCCCGGGCCTGGTGCCGGCTCTGCTGCATCACAACGAGACCTTGGCACTGACGGTGATGGAGCTGCTCGAACCTCACATCATCATGCGCAAGGGCCTGGTCGCGGCAACGCGCTATCTGCGTTTCGTGGACGATATCACCACGTTCATGGCGCGGACGCTGTTCTTCACCTCCGACCTCGCGCGCTCCGCGGCCGAGAAGAAGGAGGCCATCGCCGCCTTTGCCGGCAACCACGCACTGTGCAAGATCACAGAGGATTTGATCTTCACCGATCCCTACCGCATCGCCGAGCAGAACCGCTGGACCGCGCCGTATCTCGACGGGCTGGCTGCGAGCTTGCGCGACGATATGGATCTGCACGTCGCCATCTCAAGGCTGAAGCTGAAGTTCATGGCAAGCCCCGAGGCGCTGATCCATGGCGATCTCCACACCGGCTCGATCATGGTGACGGAGAACGAGACGCGGGTGATCGATCCCGAATTCGCGTTCTACGGCCCGATGGGGTTCGATGTCGGCGCCGTGCTGGCCAATCTCCTGATGGCCTATTTCGCCTCCGCCGGCCACGCGCGCGCGCCGGGTGAACGGGCGGCATTCGAGGCCTGGGTGCTGGAGACCGTCGAGCAGGTCTGGACCGAGTTCGCCCGCAAATTCCTCGACCTCTGGCGGGCGGGCGCGGCTGGCGACGCCTATCCAGTCTCACTCTTCGGCGGCGAGAACGGCGCCAGGCGGCTGGAGGCCGAGCGGCAAAGCTACATGCAGCGGCTGTTTGCCGATACCGTCGGCTTCGCCGCCGCAAAAACCATCCGCCGCATCTTCGGCCTCGCCCACAACATCGATTTCGAACTGATCGAGCACCCGAAGCAGCGGGCGGTCAGCGAAGCCCGTGCCGTGCGGCTGGCGCGCGCGATGATGGTGGAGACAGCGGCGTTTCCGGCGATCGCCGACGTCACCGGCGCTGCCCGGAAATTGCGGGACTGGCAGCCGGAGCTAACGAGCTGACAGAACCTTGTGGCAAGGAGCGTGCCACTACACCCCGTCATTGCGAGCGCAGCGAAGTAATCCAGAATCTTGCCGCGGAGCCAGTCTGGATTTGCTTCGCTGCGCTCGCAATGATGGTGGAGGGAGCCGCGCTCGCGGCGCAAATAATGTTCCTGAGCGTGGTCTCGTTGATCAGGAAAAATGTTCACTGAACCTTGGTCGCTCGATGATGCACCGCGTCAATGCCCCCCCGGTCGAAGGACTGCCTCAGGAACTGGCATCGGTTGCCATTAAAACGAAGCTTGCTTTCGACAGGCGACGAATGATCAAATCTCTTATCGGACTACACCTGCGTTGTTGGGGGAACACATGATGTTCAGGACAATCGCGATCGTCGCGGGGCTCGGACTGGCGCTCGCCGCCACGGCGGAGGCCCAGACGCCGCGCAAGGGCGGAACCATCCGGATGACGGCGCCCTATGGCTCGAGCTTCACAAGTCTCGACATTCACACCACGCAACGTGCCCAGGATGAGATCTACGCCAAGGCCTTGCACCGGTCGCTCTACATCTGGAATTCCGCGGAAGGAAAGCCGGTCCTGGAACTCGCCAAGGATGATGTGGTCTCGGGCGGAGGTCTCGTGCACACCTTCAAGCTGCGCGATGACGCCTATTTCCACAATGGCCGCAAGATGACCGCCGACGACGTGATCTGGTCCTACAACCGCATCATGGACGGCACCAAGGCCTACCCCGGCGCGCGCTATGTCCGCGTGATCGAGGGCGCGTCCGCGGTCGAGAAGGGCCAGGCCAAGGAGATCTCCGGCCTGAAGAAGATCGACGACTTCACCATCGAGATGAAGCTGACCGAGAAGGTCGATCCCGGCTTCTACTTCTTCACCGCGCTGACCTCGATCTACCCGGCCGACGAGGCCGCCAAGGAGAGCTTTATCCAGAAGCCGATCGGTCTCGGGCCGTTCAAATTCGTCGAGCACGTGCCGGGATCGCGCATCGTCCTGGAGCGATGGGACCGGTTCTACAAGCCCGGCAAGCCCTATGCCGACAAGGTCATCGTGTCGGTGATGGGCGAGGCCGCTGCGCGCGATGTCGCCTTCCGCAACAAGGAGATCGATACCTCGGTGCTGGGACCCGCGCAGTATGTCGCCTACCAGTCCGACGCCGCCCTCAAGGGCACCATCGTTGAGGTCGCCGAGGTCTTCACGCGCTACATGGGGATGAATACCTCGTTCAAGCCGTTCGCCGACAAGCGCGTCCGGCAGGCGATCAACTACGCGATCGATACCGATTTGATCATCAACAAACTGGTCAAGGGCAAGGCCTATCGCGCCACCAGCTGGCTGCCGCTGACCTCGCCGCTCTACGACAAGACCATGAAGCCCTACGCTTATGACCCCGCCAAGGCCAAGCAGCTGCTGACCGAAGCGGGCTATCCTGGCGGCTTCGAGTTCGAATGGACCACCAGCCAGAATGAGAGCTGGGGCCTGCCGATCGTGTCGGCCGTCATCCCGATGCTGGACAAGGTCGGCATCAAGGCCAAGGTCAAGCAGGTCGAGACCGCAGTGCTGGCGGAGGTGGTTCGCAGCGGCGACTATCAGGCCTTCATCTATTCCCAGCAGACCGGCCCGGATCCCCAGGCCGCGCTGAAATGCTTCCACTCGGCGACGCCGCAATCGGCCTGCAACTACATGAATTTCAAGAATGCCGACTTCGACAAGTTGATGGATGAGGCCGGACAGGCCGACGACGTGGCCAAGCGCGGCCAGTTGCTGCAGAAGGCCAATGCGCTGCTCTATGACGAGGCGCCGGTCTGGTTCTTCAACTACAACAAGGCGGTCATGGCGGTGCAGCCTTGGCTCAAGGGAGTTCAGCTCAACGCGACGGAGCTGACCCATCAGAACGTCGAAGACCTCTGGGTCGACGAGACCTCGCCCGCGAAGTGACACGCGCGCTCCCTCCATCGTGACCGACGATGGCGGGAGCGAGGAAAAGTGCCGATGCTCTCGTTCCTGATCCGTCGCCTCCTGCAAACCGTTCCGACCGTGCTCGCCGTCGTGCTGCTGGTGTTCGTGCTGTTCAGCGTCGTTCCCGGCAGCATCGTCTCGACCATGAGCGACGACAGCGATCCGCAGGTCGAGCTGCGCATGAAGAAGCAGCTCGGCCTCGATCAACCCGTCTACATGCGCTTCGGCGCCTATGTCGCGAGGCTTGCGACCGGTGATCTGGGGGCCTCGTTCCGGACCCGCGAGCCGGTGACGACCATGATCGCCAAGCGGGTATGGCCGACGCTGCAGCTGATTTTCGCATCCATGGCGTTTGCGATTCTGCTCGGCGTGCCGCTCGGCTTCGTCGCTGCCTTGCGGCCGGGCAGCCTCGTCGACACCGCCTCGATGGTCCTGGCGGTGTCGGGCCTGTCATTGGCCAAGTTCTGGCTCGGGCTGCTGTTGATGTACCTGTTCGCCCTGAGGCTCGGCTGGTTGCCGAGTTTCGGCTATGGCGATGGTGGCCTCAAATATCTGATCCTGCCGGCCGTGACGCTCGGCGTCTCGCCGATGGCGCTGCTGGCCCGGACGACGCGCGCCGCGGTCCTCGAGATCATGACCGCCGACTTCGTCCGCACGGCACGCTCGAAGGGCATGAGCGAGACCAGGGTCGTGAAGTGGCACGTGATGCGCAACGCGCTCGTCCTCATTCTCACCACCATGGGCCTGCAATTCGGCGCGCTGATGGGGCAGGCGGTCGTGGTCGAGAAACTGTTCTCCTGGCCGGGGATCGGCTCGCTCCTCGTGGACAGCGTCTTGCAGCGCGACATTCCCGCCGTCCAGGGCTCCATTCTCGTGGTGGTGCTGTTCTTTCTCGCGATCAATCTATTGATCGACGTACTCTACGGCGTGATCGATCCCAGGATTAGATACGCATGAAGCTCCGCGCCAATCTCGTCATCGGCGGGTCGTTGTTCGCGCTCGCGATCCTGGTGGGCCTGCTCGCGCCCTGGCTGGCGCACACGGATCCTGTCATGGACGCCAATCTGATGAATGCGGAGGAGCCCCCGAGCTGGACCTGGTGGTTCGGCACCGACGGGCAGGGCCGCGACATCTATTCCCGCGTCCTCTACGGCGCACGCGTGTCCCTGACCGTCGGCATCGTCTCCCAGCTCATCAACAGCGTCATCGGCGTGGCGCTAGGCCTGAGCGCCGGCTATTTTGGCGGCTGGTGGGACGATTTCGTCAATGCCCTGACCAATCTCATGCTCGCGATCCCCTCGCTGATCTTTGCGCTCGCCATCATGGCGGTGCTCGGTCCCGGTCTGACGAGCCTGCTGATCGCGCTCGGGCTGACCAACTGGTCCTTCACGTGCAGGCTCGCGCGCGCATCGGCGTTGTCGCTGCGGAGCCAGGGCTATGTGCAGGCCGCAACCGTGCTCGGCTACGGCGATTTGCGCATCATGATCACGCAGCTCTTGCCGAACATGCTCGGGCCGATCGTCGTCATCGGCACGCTCGGCATGGGCAGCGCGGTCTTGTCCGAAGCCGCATTGTCGTTCCTCGGCCTCGGCGTCCGCCCGCCTTTTCCGAGTTGGGGCAGCATGTTGTCGGAGGCCCGCGACCAGATCACGACGGCGCCGTGGCTCTCGATGTTTCCCGGCCTTGCCATCTTCCTGACGGTGCTCGGTCTCAACCTGCTCGGCGACGGCCTGCGCGACATCCTTGATCCCCAATCGCGGAGCCGGCGCACATGACGGGCTCGCCGCTGATCGAGGTCGAAGATCTCCGCATCGATCTCGATGACGGATCGAGGCGGGTTCCGGCGGCCGAAGGCGTCTCGTTCCGCATCGATCGGGGCGAGACGTTCGGCCTTGTCGGCGAATCCGGCTGCGGCAAGAGCATCACGGCGCTTGCCTTGATCGGCCTGTTGGGGTCGCCCTTGTCAATCGGCGGTGGCGTCATCCGGTTCGAGGGGCGGCAGATCCAGAACCTCTCAGCCGCCAGGCAGCGGGAGCTGCGCGGCAACCGCATCGCCATGATCTTCCAGGAGCCGATGACGGCGCTGAATCCGGTCTCGCCGGTGGGACGGCAGATCGCCGAGATGTTCGTGCTGCACAAGGGCAAGAGCTGGCGGGAAGCCAACCAGCTGGCGGTCGAGGCGCTCGCGAGCGTCCGCGTCCCCGCCCCAGAGCGGCGCGTGAAGGATTACCCGCATCAGCTGTCCGGCGGCATGCGCCAGCGCGTGATGATCGCCATCGCACTCGCCTGCGGTCCGGACCTGCTGATCGCCGACGAGCCGACCACCGCGCTCGACGTCACCGTGCAGGCGGAGATCATCGAGCTGATGCGTAATCTCTGCGCTGAGCGCGGAACGGCGATCCTGATGATCAGCCACGATCTCGGCCTCGTCGCCAATGTCTGCCGCCGCGTGGCCGTGATGTATGCCGGCCGCATCGTCGAGGAGCGCGGCTCGGCCGATATCTTCCGCGCGCCCTCGCACCCCTATACGCAGGGCCTCGTCGATTCCCTGCCGCGGCTGGGCAGCCGCGCTGCGCTCGGCCGCAGCAGGCTTAAGGAGATCGCAGGCGTCGTTCCGGCGATCACGAATTTCCCTGATGGCTGCCGGTTCAATCCGCGTTGCGCGCAGGCGACGGATATTTGCCGAACCACCGCGCCGCAGACGGATGGGCTGGAGGCGGGCGGTTTCGTCCGGTGTCACCACCATGCATGAGCCGCAGAACATGCTGGGTGAAGCCCGGCGGGACGACGATCTCATTCTCACCATCGAGGATCTCGCGGTTCATTTCCCGCTGGGAGGTGGCCTGCTGGGCCGCGGCCGGCGGCTGCTGCGCGCGGTTGACGGTGTCGATCTCAAATTGAAGCGTGGCGAATGCCTCGGTCTGGTCGGCGAGTCCGGGTCCGGCAAGTCGACGGTCGCATTGTCGATCCTCGGTTTGCTGACGCCGACGCGCGGCCGCATCATGCTGGACGGGCAGGTCGTGACCGGCGGGCAATCCGGTGATCGCAAAGCGCTGGCCCGCATCGTGCAGATGGTGTTCCAGGATCCCTATGCCTCGCTCAATCCGCGCCAGACGGTTCGCCGCACGCTCGAAGATCCCCTGCGCGTGCACGGCGTGACCGCGAAGAGCGAGATCGAGGACCGCGTCGCGACCATGCTGCGGCATGTGGGCTTGCGCCCCGAGCAGGCCGACCGCTACCCGCATGAGTTCTCAGGCGGCCAGCGCCAGCGCATCGGTATTGCCCGCGCCCTGATCCTCAATCCAAAGATCGTCATCTGCGACGAACCGGTCTCGGCCCTCGATGTCTCGATCCGCGCCCAGATCATCAATCTGCTCTTGGAATTGAAGGACACGCTCGGCCTGTCCTACATCATGATCAGCCACGACCTCGGCGTCGTCGAGCACATGAGCGACCGCGTCGCCGTGATGTATCTCGGCCGCATCGTCGAGAACGGCCACTGGCGCGAGATTTTTGAGCACCCAGCGCACCCCTACACGCAAGCCCTGATCGCCGCCATCCCCGATCCCCTGCGCCATGCCCCGCTGGCAACGACAGGCGGGGACCTTCCCAATCCGCTCAACCCGCCGAACGGCTGCGCCTTCAGCCCGCGGTGTCGATATGCGGAGGCGATGTGCCGGAGCGAGCCGGGGCCGGTGCTGGAGACGCGGGCGGATGGGCACGCGGTGCGGTGCTGGCGGAGTGAGGAGCTTGCGGGGCGGGTGGCGTTAGTCGCGACCGAGGGGTGATACGCCGAAGGCGCGTTTCCCCCAGGGATACGAGTCGAAGAAATTTAGCATGCCCGCTGTTGGCCGCTATCCGGTGTAAACCGGACGCGCCGCCGCGCTCATTTCGACCGCCGCTTATGACCCAGGCCGTGTGAAAAGGCTCTGTTTGCTGTGATTCGGGCGATAAGATTTCCTGCGATTTTGCGGGGCATCTGATGAAGCGCTTTGTTGAAGGGGTGGATCGGGGGCAGAGCACGCTGTTTCCGTCGTCGCTCGATGACTATGTGAGCG
>NZ_AXAZ01000047.1 GCF_000473065.1 Bradyrhizobium sp. WSM1743 | reverse complement strand
CCCTTCGACAACGCCAAGGCTGAAAGCTTCATGAAAACGCTCAAGGCTGAACAGATCAACGGCAAGGCCTTTGCCGACCTGAGCGACGCCCGCCGCCACATCAACAGCTTCATCGCGGAGGTCTACAACAAAGAGCGCCTGCACTCGGCGCTCGGATACCAGTCGCCCCTTGAGTTCGAAACCGCGTTCGCGCAAAACAACGCGCGGTAACGCATCGTGACAACCCCACTGTCACTGTAATTATCGTGTCTCACTTCAGGGGTGCAGTCCAGTGCACTAATCTCTGCACGGCGCGCTATCTGAGGCGCTGGTCAGCCTATTTTGTGCACTGTCACCGTAATTCCGTAATTCCGCGCCCGACACCGGGTTCACCAGCCGCTGATACTGCACCGCACAGATGTACGCGTTGGCGCCGGTCGGCATCTCCGCGAACAGCACGATGATGCCGACTGCCATTGGCGGCAAATCTAACGGCTTCGCGCGTCAGAGATCATCACGAGGACCAACGAACTTGATTAAAGGACCAATGTCATCCCGGTCCGCGGCCTTGAGAGCTGCGATGTAGGCGGTACGCCGCTCGTTCATCCTTTGAAGATCATGTCCGCCTGCCCAGTCGATTGGCTTTGCATTGTAGACGCGTTCTAGAACAGAATCCGCCATGATGCGGGCGTGCCTGCCGTTGCCATTGGGAAAGGGATGAATCCTTACAAGGCGATGATGCAGGCGAATTGCAGCTTCGGAAGGCGGGTAGGTTTTGTTGTCAGCCCAATACTGGGCGTCGCCTATAAGGGATCGAAGCTCTACAGGGATGTGGATGGGATCAATGCCGATGTTTTTCCCGGTTCGGCATCGCCGCGAACAGCACGATGACGCCGGCGGCGACCATGCGCCGCTACGACCCCAACCCAATAATCCTCCGCGCCATGCGCACATTGGCATAATCGATCATCTTGCCGTCCAGCGTGACCGCGCCCTGGCCTTGCGCTTCGGCTTGCTCCATGGCTTCGACGACCCGCCGTGCCTGGGCCAGCTCCTCACCCGACGGCACGAACGCGCGCAGCGTCGGGTCGATCTGGTCGGGGTGGATCACCTGCTTGCCGTCAAAGCCCATCGCCGCGGCTTTTTGCGCGCTGCTTTCGGTGAGCCTTCCATCGCGGAACGCGCCGCAGGGGCCGTCGATCGCGCGCAGGCCGAAGGCGCGTGCGGCCACCAGCAGGCGCATCATGGGATAGGCGAACAGGTCGAGCGGCGCGGAGGCGTAGCCGCTTTGCGCCGAGCCGACGTGGCGGTAGCCATCCGGCGAAATCCCGATGTCGGAGGTGCGGGCGCCGAGCGAGGCGGAGAGGTCTCCGACGCCGAGATGCAGCGCGGCCACGTTGTCGTGACACGCGGCGAGCGCGTCGACATTGACGAGGCCGAGCGCGGTCTCGATCAGCAGTTCGAGCGCGACCGGCGCAGCGCGATCCGGCGCGGCCGCGCGCAGCTGATCGGCGATGGCAGTGATATCGCTGGCGCGCTCCGCCTTCGGCACGATCACCGCATCCAGTCGCGGCAGCGCCGCCAGCGTGCGGATCTCCTGCGCGATGAACGGGCTGTCGACGGCGTTGAGCCTGACCGCGACGCGCTTGTTGCCCCAGTCGAGCGAGGACAGCGCGCGGACGGCTTCCTCCAGCGCAACACCCTTCTCGGATGGCGGCACGGCATCCTCGAGATCCATGAATACCGCATCTGCCGCGGAAGTCGCGGCCTTGACGACAAGGCGGACGCGATGCGCGGGGACAGCCAGATAGGCCCGGCTCGGTCGCGGCGAGACCATCGTCACGTTTCCCCGCCGAGGCCGAGTTCACCGAGGATGGCTTCGTTGTGCTCGCCGACATCAGGCACCGGATCCATCCGCGGCTTCACGCCGGGAATGGTGAGCGCCGGCAGGAAGCTCATCACCGGCCCGCATGGCGAGTCGACCGTCTGCACCCGCGAGCGCGCGTGGATTTGCTCATGCTGCAGGAAGGCCTCGACCGAGTTCAGATGCGCGTTGGCGATCGCGGCTTCGTCCAGCAGCCGCAGCACCTCTTCGCTGGTCATCGATGCAAAGCGCTGCTCGATATGCGCCTGCAGATCGTCGCGGTTCTGCATGCGCAGCGGATTGGTGCGGAAGCTCGGATGGTCGGCGAAGCCGGCGTCCCCAAGCACGATGCGGCACAGCGACCGCCATTCCCGATCGTTCTGGATGCCGAAGAAGATGGTGTTGCCGTCGCCGACCCGAAACGGGCCGTAAGGCGCGATCGTCGCATGCTTCGCGCCGGTGCGCGGCAGCGGCCGGCCCGTGCTTTCAGTGTAGAAGGCGGGATAGCTCATCCAGTCCGTGATGGAATCGAACAGCGAGGCCTGGAACGCCGTGCCCTTGCCGGTCCGCTCGCGGGCGTACAGCGCCATCAGCACGCCGTTCAGGATATACATGCCGGTGGCGATATCGACCACCGACAGCCCGACCTTGGCCGGCTCAGCCTCGGTGCCGTTGACGGCGAGCACGCCGGCCTCGCACTGGACCAGGAGATCATAGGCCTTCTTGTTGCTGTAGGGACCGCCAGTGCCATAGCCCGAGACGTCGCAGGCGATGAGGCGCGGAAATCTTTGCACGAGCGATGCGGCATCGAGGCCGAGCCGTTCCGCCGCGCCGGGCGCGAGGTTCTGGATGAACACGTCCGCCTGCGGCAGCAGGGCATCGAGCACCTTTCGGCCGTCCTCGCTCTTGATGTCGATGGCAAGGCTTTCCTTGGAACGATTGGTCCAGACGAACTGGCTCGACATGCCGTTCATCACATGATCGTAGTCCCGGCAGAAATCGCCCGCGCCCGGCCGCTCGATCTTGATCACCCGCGCGCCCCAATCCGCCAGATGCCGGCTGGCCAGCGGCGCCGCGATCGCCTGCTCCAGCGAGAGCACCATCACGCCCGACAACGGCAGCTCCGCCTCATTCCCGTCCATGCGATCGCCTCCACTCCCGCCAACAGCGCAGGAGACAAGCCGGCCACCCACGCGCATTTTTTGATGCTGCCATCATGCCCCTGTTTTGCCCGACGAGTCAAATTCGACTTCGCTAAATCCTAAGACAAGAAATGCGTAAGGATTGCCGTGACTTGGCTACTGTGCATGGGGTTGTTTTCGCAGTTTTGTGTTGAACGGCATCCCAAGCCTCCGCCTGAGCACCATCTCGCCAGCTCCGCCAAAGGTTCAGCTGCGGTGTCTGCCCACCCACGGCTGTCATCCCCCGCCTTGTGCGCAACCGCGCACTGGAGCGGGGGATCCAGTACGCCGCGGCTTCTCGGGGGACGTCCGGCGTCTCTGGAATACTGGGTCGCCCGGTCCAGTGCGCAATTGCGCACAAGGCCGGGCGACGACAGCGGAGAAGGCGGCCGCTCTCACCCTGTTGCCCAGACCGCACACGTCAGACCTTTCGCATCTCCCCTCGGTTGCCAACGAACCGCCGTTCACCCACTATTCGCACCGACTCGACATGTGGGGGAAATCGATGCCGGCATTTCGCTTGAAGAAGTCATTGGCCGTCGGAGGCCTCTCGCTGGCCCTCGCCGTCTTGGCGCTGCCGCGCTCAGGTTTCGCCTACACCCAGGAGGAGCAGCAGGCCTGCACGCCGGATGCGATGCGGCTGTGCGGCGAGTTCGTTCCGAACGTCGATGCCATCACCGCCTGCATGATCAAGAAGAAGGCGCAGCTCTCGCCGCAATGCCGGGTGTTCTTCCGCCCCGGCCCCGAGCCGGGCGAGTTGCGCGCCGGCAAGCCGACCAACATCGCGCCGAAGACCGCGAAGAAGAGCGCCAAGCCGGCGGCGAAGAAGAAGAAATCCAGCGAAGGCTGAGTCCCGAGCGAAGCGCGTTCCTGTTTTGAAACCTCCGTCCGGCCGGCAGCATCAGTCTCGCGACAGCCACCGGACTCGTTTTGTTCGCGCAACGCCGCGCAGCCCTGCAGCCGTTTCGGGCGCCCGCGACGGAAAAGAGTCGCCCGCAGGTTTGCGCGGCAAGGTTGCGTCGGCCCGCTCGTTGCTCAAAAAACGCACGATTGCCCGCGCGCGAAGCGTTTTGTTGCAGTTCGTGTGTGACGTCACAGTCAGCAGTGTGACTCAAATGCCAACACGCCTTGTTATTTCGTGGCCGCAACGCAACCTTTGATAAATTTTTCTTTCCCGAATCACCGCGCTGATTCATTTTCGCGGCCTGGGGTCAATCTGGAGGCCGAAGGTATGAACGTTATTGTTTTTGCATCGCGTAAAGGCGGCTCGGGCAAGAGTACCCTGGCTGCACATCTCGCCGCGCAGATCAAGGCGAGCAAGCAGGTCATGCTCGTGGATGCGGATCCGCAGGGCTCGCTGACGCTGTGGCACAAGCTGCGTGGCACCAACGAGCCGCCGATCAAGGCTGCCGTGAACTCCGTCAGCGGCATCGTCTCCGCTGCCAAGCGCGACGGTTATGAATGGGTGTTGATCGACACGCCGCCGAACCTGTCGGCCGTCGTCGACGACGCGATCCGCAATGCGACCATGGTGATCATTCCGGCGCGGCCCGGCGTGTTCGACGTCAACGCGGTTCAGGAAACCATCCAGATGTGCCGCGCGGCGCGCAAGCCCTACGCGGTCGTGCTCAACGGTGCGCCGGCGCGCCGTGATGAGGCCGAAAGCCCGATCGTCACCATCGCCCGCGAAGCGCTGGCGAAATTCCGCGCTCCGGTGTGGGGCGGCCAGATCACCAACCGTTCGGATTTGCTGATGGCGCTCAGCCACGGCGAAGGCGCGCGCGAGTATCAGGCCGAGAGCCGCGCGGCTCAGGAGATCGCAAGGCTGTGGGCGGCGATCGAGCGTTCGGTGAAGGCTATTCGCGGCACGGCGTCGGCGTCCGGCGCAATGCACAAGCAGGCCGCTTAATTTTCATTGGTCATTTCCTGGATACGAAAAACGCGCGGGCGAGCCGCGCGTTTTGCGTTTCCGGACCGATGCGGGTGTCTTACGCCACCAACAGCATGTAGAACACGATGACCGGCGACAAGGTGAGGATCACCGACCAGATGCCGGTCGCCCAGAGAATGTCCTCGGTGGTAAAGCCCTGCTGTCCGGCGTCGCAATGCGACGCCGGTTCATTATGACTATTCACAAACGCCTCCGCGATTTCTTCGCTTATGGCGCCAAACCTAACCGGGATGTTTTAAGATCCGGGTCGCTGCTACCTGCCAATTTGAACGTAGCCGTGACCTACGGATTAACCATCCCGCGCTCGCTCGCGTCAGCCGACCAGCCAGACGCGAAACAGCAGCACCGGCATCAGGCCGAGCATCACCGCCCAGAACCCGAACGACGACACCACCAGAATGCCCTGCAAGAGATCAGCCGGCGCGAATTGCCGCGCGGCCGTCGGCCGGATGCGATGCCCCATGGTCATTCCCCTCTGGAAGTCCTTTGCGGAAACGATAGGCCCGATTGCGTAAACGAGCCGTGGATGCGCCATGCGGCGGCTGCGAAGGGCGTTCGCGCGCTGTTAACCACGACCTGTCTTACCCTCTCCCCTTGCGGGAGGGGGTGGCTCGCCGCATAGCGGCGAGACGGGTGAGGGGTCTCTCTCCACGCACGCAGCTTTTGCCGTGCGGATAGATACCCCTCATCCGGCGCTTCGCGCCACCTTCTCCCGCAAGGGGAGAAGGAAGAGCAGCGTGCGCGTCGAGAGACAGTGCCGCTACGCCGCGACTTTCGTCCGTCGCTCGATCTCGCGATCGATCGCCGCCGCGAGCTCGCTGCTCACTTCCACCATCGGCAGGCGCACTTCGGCGCTGTCGATCAGGCCGCTGCGCCACAGCCAGTACTTCGCCGGCGCGGGGCTCGGCTCGGTGAACAAGAGCCGCGTCAGCTCGGCAACCTCCTGCCAGCGCGCCAGCGCCGCATCGTGGTTGCCGCGCTTCAGCTCGGCATACACGGCTGCAAAGGTCGCGGTCTCGACATGGGCCGACAGCACGATGCCGCCGTCGGCGCCGTCACTGAGCGCCTCGAAATAGTTGGCGTCCTCGCCGGTGAGCACGCGAAAGTCCTTCGGCCGGTCGCGCAGCAGCGCGATCGACTGCTCGCGGCTCGCGCCGCAATCCTTCAGGCCGACGATGTTCTTGTGCTCGGCAAGCCGCAGCATGGTCTGGTTGGTGATGTTGACCGCGCAGCGATAGGGAATGTTGTAGAGCGCGATCGGCCATGCGGCGTGGTCGGCGAGCGCCTCGAAATGCGCCAAGAGGCCGCGCTGCGACGGCCGCACGTAATAGGGGCTGGCGATCAGGTAACCGTCGATCGGCCAGTCCGCGGTCCCGTCGAGGCGCTCCTGCAGGCGCGAGGTGTCCGCGCCCGAGAGCCCGAGGCAGATCGGCAGGGTGCGGCCGCCGGCCGCCATCTCGTCGCGCACCACGGCGACGAGATGTTCGAGCTCGGCCCCCCGCAGCGTCATGCCTTCGCCGGAGGTCGCCCCCAGGATGAAGCCGTCGACGGCCTGCGTGCTGTAGTGCCGCGTCAGCCGCCGCAGCGACCTCTCGTCCAGTGCGCCGCCCTCAAATGGCGTCACCAGCGGCAGCCACAGCCCGTGCAAATGATCTCGTAATCCGGTCATGTTCCATCTCCTTCTCGGGAAAAAGCCTGAGACGGAGGGCACATGAAAAAACCCCGCCCAGGCGGCGGGGTTTTCGGGATTTGTTCGCGATGACGAAGTCAGCTAGTGCGCGCAAAATTCCGAGGCCCCGGGATGGGGGCCTTTTTTCGAGATGACTGCGCACGACTTCGTGATCATGTGTAAATGATGCGGGGTATGCCTGGAACTGTCAATACACGCGGAAGGCGAAGCCGCTTTTTGACGAAAAAAAGCCGGACCCGAGGGCCCGGCTTAGGTATTGGCCACGTGAGGCCGACACAATCACCTTCCAAGAGGGATTACTGAACTCCCGCGCCACTGGAGGAGGGGGACAAATGCGCAACGCGAAGGCTCAGCGTGCAAACATTATGGGCTTGCCGAGTGCCCTGCAGCAACAGCCGGGGCCGCATGTCAGTCATGCGGAAATCAGGACGGCCAGCGCTGCGCCTTGCTCACCACGAAGTCGCGGAACACCTGCACGCGCGCGACCGTCTTCAACTCCTCGGGATAGACGAAGTAGGTGTCGAGCTGGATCGAATCCGACTCGCCGAACAGCTGCACGAGCTTGCTCTGCTCCTCGACGAGGTAGTCGGGCAGGGCAGCGATGCCGAGCCCCTGCTGACAGGCGCGCACGAGTCCCAGGATGTTGTTGACCTTGAAATAGGCTTCGCGCGGACCCGATCCGTTGCGACCGGCTTCGACCAGCCAGTTGCGGTTCTGTAAGTGCGGCGCGAAGTTGCCATCGGCAAGCGTGATGATGCGGTGCGAGTCGAGCTCCTCCAGCGTGCGCGGCGTGCCGAAGCGCTTGATGTATTCCGGTGAGCAATAGGCGTGGAAGCCCATCGCGAACAGCTTGCGCTGGATCAGATCCGGCTGCGTCGGCTTGCGGGTGCGGATCGCGACGTCCGCCTCGCGCATCGACAGATCGAGCTCCTCGTCGGTGACGATCAGCGAGATCCGGATCTCCGGATAGAGCGCGGTGAACTCGCCGAGCCGCGGGATCAGCCAGTTGATGCCGACGCCAGGCGTGGTGGTGATCTTGAGGTCGCCGCTCGGCCGCTCGCGGCTGTCGGTCAGCTTGGCGCGCGCCGCCTGAAGCTGCATGAACACGTCATGCGCAGTGCGGAACAACAGGTCGCCCTGCTCGGTGAGGATCAGGCCGCGGGCGTGGCGGTGGAACAGCGAGACCGAGAGCTCCTGCTCCAGCGCCGAGACCTGGCGCGACACCGCCGATTGCGACAGGCCGAGCTGCTCGCCCGCATGCGTGAAGCTGCCCGCTTCCGCCGCCGCGTGAAACACCTTCAGCTTGTCCCAGTCCATATCCGTAAATCCGTCGCGTGTTCGAGGCATGATTCTATTCCGCTGCCGCGCGCTCGCTGGCGCGAAGGGCCAAGAAACGTTCGGCTTCGAGTGCGGCCATGCAGCCGAGGCCGGCGGCCGTCACGGCCTGGCGATAGGTCTCGTCGGCGACGTCGCCGGCGGCGAACAGGCCGGGCACCGAGGTGGCGGTCGAGTTCGGGGCGACCTCGACATAGCCCGACGGTTTCAGCTTGACCTGATCCTTGACGAGTTCGGTCGCCGGCGCATGGCCGATGGCGATGAAGACGCCGTCGGCCTTCACGTCCTTCAGTGCGCCGGACCTGACGTTCCTGAGCCGGACATGGGTGACCTTGTTGGGGTTCTCGGTGCCGCAGATCTCGTCGACGGCGGAGTCCCAGATCACCTTGATCTTCGGATGCTTGAACAGGCGTTCCTGCAGGATGCGCTCGGCGCGGAAGTGATCGCGACGATGCACGATGGTGACCTGCGAGGCATGGTTGGTGAGGTACAGGGCTTCCTCGACCGCGGAGTTGCCGCCGCCAACCACGATGACTTCCTTGCCGCGGTAGAAGAAGCCGTCGCAGGTGGCGCAGGCCGACACCCCGCCGCCCTGGAACTTCGCCTCGGACGGCAACCCAAGCCAGCGCGCCTGCGCGCCCGTGGCGAGGATCACGGCGTCGGCGAGATAGACGTCGCCGCTGTCGCAGGTGAGGCGGAAGGGCCGCTGCTTAGTGTCAAGCTTGATGACCAGGTCAGTGACGACCCTGGTGCCGACATGGACCGCCTGCTTCTCCATCTGCTCCATCAGCCAGGGGCCCTGGATCACGTCGGCGAAGCCCGGATAGTTCTCGACGTCGGTGGTGATGGTGAGCTGGCCACCGGGCTGGATGCCCTGGATCAGGATCGGCTCGAGCATCGCGCGCGCGGCGTAGATCGCCGCCGTGTAGCCGGCGGGGCCGGAGCCGATAATGACGACCTTTGCATGAACAGGAGCGGACATTTCGATGGACGCCTTTCACGGGGGATTTGCAGCGCGGGCGCGGAACATGCCGGGAGGCCTCGCGGAGGCGCTGAAATATCAGAGCCAATCTAAGCGTTCTGGTGAGCCATGCAAGAATTGCATTCCCTCTCGGCGGATTTTTCCAACAGGGAACAAAAGTCGATTTGCGCTGCGCGCGCAATAAAATTGCGCCGCCCGTGTGGACTGGGCTATGAGGATTTCGACAAATCACCCATACCGTCCGCAAAGGGCAGGAGTTCCAATCACGTGTCGCGGAACCTGGACGAGATCGACCTGAAAATTCTCGCCGAGATTCAGGCCGACGGTCGAATCACCAATGTCGAGCTGGCCAAGCGCGTCGGCATCTCGCCGCCCCCCTGCCTGCGTCGCGTCCGCGCGCTGGAGGAGGAGGGCTATATCCATGGCTATCGGGGCCTCCTGGACGCGCGCAAGCTCGGTTTCGACGTTACCGTGTTCGCCGTCGTGCACCTGTCCAGCCAGGCCGAGGCGGATTTGCGCGCCTTCGAGGAATTCGTCCGCGCCGAGCCGTTGGTGCGGGAATGCTGGATGCTGTCGGGCGAAGTCGATTTCATCCTGAAATGCGTCGCCCCCGACATGGCGACTTTCCAGGATTTCGTCACGCACCTCACCGCGGCGCCCCATGTCCGCAACGTGCGGACGTCATTGGTGCTGCACAATTCGAAATACGAGGCGGCGGTGCCGCTGGAGGTGAAGGGGAGAAGGTAGCCGGCGCCAAGCGGGCTTCCAATCCGTCATCCTGAGGCGCGAGGCATGGGGCGCAATGCGTCCCATGGGGAGCCTCGAAGGATGCACGGCCCGCTTGCAGCAGCGCGCGGCAACAGCCGGGCCGTTGCCCTTCGAGGGCCGCTGAAGAAGCGGCCAACTCAGGGTGACGGTGATGGAGTTGTGCTCGCTGCATCAACATCGTCATTGCGAGCGTAGCGAAGCAATCCAGAGTCTTTCCGCAGTGGCAGTTTGGATTGCTTCGCTGCGCTCGCAATGACGTGTGGCGAGAGTGTGAGCGCTTTCACAACACGCGAAAGCAAAAAGGCCGCGCGTTGCGCGGCCTTTTCCAATTCGCCACCATGTGCAGCGGCAAATCCCTACCGCCACTCCACCTTGGTGATCTCGTACGCCTTGGCGCCGCCGGGCGTGTTGACTTCGACGGAAGCGCCCTTCTTCTTGCCGATCAGCGCGCGCGCGAGTGGCGAGGTGATGGAAATGCGGCCCTTCTTGGCGTCGGCCTCGACCTCGCCGACGATCTGCCACACCGTCTTCTTCTCGGTGTCCTCGTCGACCAGCGTCACCGTGGCGCCGAACTTGATGGTGTCGCCGGACAGTTTCGAGATATCGATGATGTCGGCGCGCGCGAGCTTGTCCTCGAGCTCGGCGATGCGGCCCTCATTGTGGGACTGCTCTTCCTTTGCGGCGTGATATTCCGCGTTTTCCGACAGGTCTCCGTGCGAGCGCGCCTCTGCGATATGCTCGATGATCCGCGGACGGTCCACGGACTGGCGCTGCTTCAATTCTTCCCCGAGCGCAACAAAGCCGGCCTGGGTCATCGGAACCTTTTCCATCGTCTCTCTCGTCCTTCGATCGTGCGCCCCAAACGCGGATGGGCGCCGCAACCTTGATTCGTCAGTGTTTCCGGAGTCCAGCGCGAAGGACGCTCGGAACGTTGACAGATATGGGCTTAGCGCCGGAACAGAACCACCACCCGGCCGGACAGTTCCTGCGGCCATTGTGGCTTCATTGCCAATCACTTAGCGGAAGCTTCGCCGCCGCTAGCGATCAGGTTTCCGAAAAGTAGCTCTGCAGGGTACGAACCTCAAGGTCCCCGCCCAGATAGGCGCGGATGCCCTGCGCGGCCGCCACGGCCCCGGAAAGAGTGGTGTAATACGGCACTTTATGCAAGAGGGCCGCGCGCCGCAGCGAACGGCTATCCGCCAGCGCCTGCGGGCCTTCGGTGGTGTTGAAGACGAGCTGGACGTCGCCATTGGTGATGGCATCGACGATGTGCGGCCGGCCCTCCAGCACCTTGTTCACCTTCTCGGTCGGGACGCCCTGGTCGGTCAGGAAGCGCGCGGTGCCCGACGTCGCCAGCACCTTGAAGCCGAGCGAATGCAGTTCGCGAACGGCATCGGCGATGCGCGTCTTGTCGCTTTCGCGCACCGAGACGAACACCGTGCCTTTGCGTGGTACCCGCGTGCCGCCGCCGAGCTGGCTCTTGGCGAAGGCGACCTCGAAGTTGCGGTCGATGCCCATGACCTCGCCGGTCGAGCGCATCTCGGGGCCAAGCACCGTGTCGACGCCGGGGAAGCGCGCGAACGGAAACACCGATTCCTTGACGCCGACGTGCTTGAGCGCCGCCCTCTTCAGCTTGAAATCGGCGAGCTTCTCGCCCGCCATGATGCGCGCGGCGATCTTGGCGACCGGCGTGCCGATCACCTTGGCCACGAACGGCACGGTGCGCGAAGCGCGCGGATTGACCTCGAGCACGTAGATCTCGCCGTCCTTGATGGCGTATTGCACGTTCATCAGGCCAATGACGTCGAGGCCGAGCGCGAGCTCGCGGGTCTGCCGCTCCAGCTCCTCGATCATCTTCGCATCGAGCGAGTGCGGCGGAAGCGAGCACGCGCTATCGCCCGAGTGGATGCCGGCTTCCTCGATGTGCTCCATGATGCCGACGATGAAGGTGTCCTTGCCGTCGCAGAGGCAGTCGACGTCGACTTCGGTGGCATCAGACAGATAACGGTCGAACAGCAGCGGGTTCTTGCCGAGCACGGTGTTGATCTGCCCGGTCTTGTCGTTCGGATAGCGCGCCTTGACGTCGGCAGGCACCAGCTCCGGCAGCGTGCCGAGCAGATAGTCGTTGAGCTGGTTCTCTTCGCGGATGATCTGCATGGCGCGGCCGCCGAGCACGTAGGACGGGCGCACCACCAGCGGCAGGCCGAGATCGGCGGAGACGAGGCGAGCCTGCTCGACCGAGTAGGCGATGCCGTTCTTCGGCTGCTTGAGCCTGAGCTTGTCGAGCACGCGCTTGAAGCGGTCGCGGTCCTCGGCGAGGTCGATGGCGTCGGGCGAGGTGCCGAGGATCGGCACTTCGGCGGCTTCCAGCGCACGCGCCAGCTTCAGCGGCGTCTGGCCGCCGAACTGCACGATCACCCCGTGCAGCGTGCCCTTGCTGCGCTCCGTCGCGATGATCTCCAGCACGTCCTCGGCGGTAAGCGGCTCGAAATAGAGCCGGTCGGCGGTGTCGTAGTCAGTCGACACCGTCTCCGGATTGCAGTTGACCATGATGGATTCGTAGCCGGCATCGTGCAGCGCGAAGCAGGCATGGCAGCAGCAATAGTCGAACTCGATGCCCTGACCGATGCGGTTGGGGCCGCCGCCGAGAATGATGACCTTCTTCTTGTCGGATGGCGTGCTCTCGTCCGCCGGTGCGCCTGCAAACGGCGCCTCGTAGGTCGAATACATGTAGGCGGTCGGCGAGGCGAACTCGGCCGCGCAGGTGTCGATGCGCTTGTAGACCGGGCGAACGCCGAGCGCGTGGCGCTTCGCCTTGACCTCGGCCTCTGTCGTCTCGGCGAGCACGGCGAGCCGCGCGTCGGAGAAGCCCATGGCCTTCAGGGTGCGCATGCCGAAGGCGTTGCCGGGCAGGCCGTTCTTCCTGACCTTCTCCTCCATGTCGACGATGCCGCGCATCTCGCCGAGGAACCACGGATCGATCTTGCAGGAGTTGAAGATGTCTTCGTTCGACCAGCCGAGCCGCATGGCCTGGGCGACCTGAAGGATGCGGTTCGGCGTCGGCGTGCCGAGCGCGGCGCGGATCGCATTCTTGTCGTCGTCGCGGCCGAGACCCTCGATCTCGATCTCGTCGAGGCCGGTTAATCCGGTCTCGAGCCCGCGCAGTGCCTTTTGCAGGCTTTCCTGGAAGGTGCGGCCGATCGCCATGACTTCGCCGACCGACTTCATCGACGTGGTCAGCGTGGTCGAGGCGCCCGGGAATTTCTCGAAGGCAAAACGCGGCACCTTGGTGACGACATAGTCGATGGTCGGCTCGAACGAGGCCGGCGTGGCGCCGCCGGTGATGTCGTTGGCGATCTCGTCGAGCGTGTAGCCGACCGCGAGCTTGGCGGCGACCTTTGCGATCGGAAAGCCGGTGGCTTTCGAGGCCAGCGCGGAGGAGCGCGACACGCGCGGATTCATCTCGATGACGACCATGCGGCCGTCTTCGGGATTGACGCCGAACTGCACGTTGGAGCCGCCGGTCTCGACCCCGATCTCGCGCAGCACCGCCAGCGAGGCGTCGCGCATGATCTGGTATTCCTTGTCGGTCAGCGTCAGCGCCGGGGCCACCGTGATGGAATCGCCGGTGTGCACGCCCATCGGATCGAGGTTCTCGATCGAGCAGACGATGATGCAATTGTCGTTCTTGTCGCGCACCACCTCCATCTCGTACTCTTTCCAGCCGAGCACGGATTCCTCGATCAGCACTTCGTTGGTGGGAGACGCGTCCAGGCCGCGCTCGATGATGTCGAGAAACTCTTCCTTGTTGTAGGCGATGCCGCCGCCGGTGCCGCCCATGGTGAAGGAGGGGCGGATGATCGCGGGCAGGCCGATCTCGGACAGCGCCATCATCGCCTGGCCCAGCGCATATTCCTGATAGCGCTTGCGGCGGTCGCCTTCGCCGAGTGTCCATTGCCGGTCGAGCTCTTCGAGCGCCGCGCCCGACAGCTTCTCGCGTTCGGCGTGGTACTTGTCGCGGAACGACTTCTTCAGCTCGGAGGCGTTGGCGAGCCGCGACTTCGGCGTCTGCAGCCCGATCTTCTCCATGGCGTTGCGGAATAGCTGGCGGTCTTCGGCCTTGTCGATGGCGTCAGCGGTGGCGCCGATCATCTCGACGTCGAACTTCTCCAGCGTGCCTTGCCGGCGCAGCGATAGTGCGCAGTTCAGCGCGGTCTGGCCGCCCATGGTCGGCAACAGCGCGAAGCCGCCGGGAATGATGTAACGTTCCTTCTCGATGATCTTGGCGACGATCTCGGGCGTGATCGGCTCGATATAGGTCGCATCGGCCAGTTCCGGATCGGTCATGATGGTGGCCGGGTTGGAATTGACGAGGACGATGCGATAGCCCTCTTCCTTCAGCGTCTTCACCGCCTGAGTGCCCGAATAGTCGAACTCGCAGGCCTGGCCGATCACGATGGGGCCGGCGCCGATGATCAGGATGGTGGTGATGTCTGTACGTTTGGGCATCAACTCTCGCCGAAGTGGAATTTGGGCACAAAAAAAGGGCGCGCTTGCCGCGCGTCCCCTTGTGCGAGAGCGCGGGGTCTTCCCTCGCGCGCGGGTGGGTCTTAGACCAGTTTTCGGGGCGGCGAAACCCCGAAAAATGCCCATCAACCGGCAATTTTGACGGGTTTTGGCCGGGCCTGCCAGCCACGGGCGAGGTGCACCACAAGCGAGGCCGCAACGCTCGATCCGCCGATCCAGCCGAGGTCGTTTGGCGAGAGGGTGGCGAGCACCGCGCCGCCCAGTGCCCCGCCGATGGCAAAGCCGAGATACATCGATGAGGCGTTGAGCGAGAGCGCGATCATCGAGGCCTGCGGCTCGATCCGGATGATGCTGGCGAGCTGGGCCGGATAGAACGCCCAGCCCGAGAGGCCCCAGAGGAAGATCGCGCCGAGCACCGCGTAATGCGCCTGGCCGGGCATCAGCTTCAGGACCAGCGAATGCAGGATCAGGGCGCCCGCCATGCCGGCGAGCCCGAGGCCTGCGGTCGCTAGCGTGCCGAGCCGGTCGGCCAGGACGCCACCAAGCATGTTCCCGATCGCCGCCGCGCCGCCAAACACCAGCAGAGCAAGGCTGATTTGTGAGGGGTCGAAGCCGAGGCCGCGCAGCGGGACTGCGAAATAGGTGAACACCGTGAAGCCGCCCAGCGCCCATAACATCGTGATCAGAAGCGCGACCACAACGTGGCCGTGGCGCGCCACCGCCAGCCGTTCGCTGAGCGAGGCCGTGTTGCGCGGCAGGCCTTTGGGCAGGCCGAGCAGCAGGCCGGCGAGCGCGACGGCGCCGATCAGGGCGACCATGGCAAAGGTCGCGCGCCAACCGAGCAGGCTCCCGACGAGATTGCCGAAGGGAACGCCGACCACGGTCGCAACCGTGAGCCCCGCGGTGACCAGCGCCACCGCGCGGCCGCGCCGTTCTGGGGAGGCGACGGCGACCGACACCGCGAGCGCCGTCGGCATGCAAAGCCCGGAACCCAGTGCCATCAGCATCCGCGAGGCCAGCAGCAGGGCGTAGTTGGGAGCCGCCATGGCCGCGATATTTCCGGCAATGAAGGTCGTCAGCGCCAAAGCCAGCACGGTGCGGCGATCGACATTGTTCAGCGCCACCGCCAGGACCGGCGAGCCCACGGCATAGGTGAGAGCGTAGGCGGTCACCAATTGGCCCGCGGCCGAGACCGAAATTGACAGATCGCTCGCAATCGCAGGCAAAAGGCCAGCAATCACAAACCCTTCGGTGCCGATCGCAAAGGCCCCCAGGGCCAGCCAGAAGACGCTCATCGGTAATCCCTTATGTTCAACGTTTATTGAACTATCGAACGAAGCGGTCTCGGTGTCAATTGGTTCAAGAACTATTGAACATTGTCGTCGCATCGCTATGATTCTGGGACCATGAGTCGCACGCCGCACCATCCCACCCGCGAGCAGATCGAGCTGCCGATGGTCCTGGATTGCCTGAGTGATCCGATCCGTCTGGCGATCGTCTACCAGCTCGCCCAGCAGGAACGTGTCAGCAGCGAACTCCGCTGCAGCGACTTCAGCGCGCTGAGCGGCAAGTCGAACCTCGCCTATCACTTCGCCAAGCTGCGCGACTGCGGCCTGATGCGCACTCGCGTGGCGGGCACCAACCGCTTCATGCGGCTGCGACGTGAGGACCTGGAGGCGCGTTTTCCCGGCCTGCTCGATGCCGTGCTCGGCTCTGCAGCCAAGGATGCGGACAGGCTCCCGCTCGTGTCCGGCTGCGAATTGGTCGAGGTTGACCGAAAATGAGGCGGTTGTGCGTGGGCCGCTGATGAGCCCGGCGCGTCGCGATATCCGGCGTTCTGGGTGGCAGTCCGTCTACGCTTCCGCTTCGCTCCAGCTACGCCGGACACGCTACGATAGGGCTTGCCTAGCCGAAGCTGGCGGAGCCAGCGAAGGCTGGAGACCCGGCCTGGATTTGAACCAGGATGAAGAGCGATGCACCGCTCCCGCGTAGACGCTTCCGCCACCGGGCCGGCGCGATCATTAGCGGTCGCAGTGCGATAAGGCTACAACGGCTAATTGTTATGCTTAACGAACCAAAGGCGGCCGCGCGATGAAGGTCATGCGCCAGCGATTATGGCCGATGTTGCTGTGGGCGCGCTGGACCGCGAAGCCCGCCGCCTTCAGCTTGGCGGTGATCTCGTCCTCGCTGTAGCGCTGAAGCCCGATGCGCGTGCGCAGATGACGGTAATCAGACAGTGCGGTGCTGATCAGCCCGAGCAGCGCGTCCTTCAGGAAGCCGTGGCGCAGACCGAAGCCGAGCAGCGCCATCACGTCCCTGACCATGCCGACATTGGGCTGGAGGATATCGCCAAGCACCAGCTTGCCGGAGGGTTTTAGGATGCGGCGGATGTTGAGGAGGGCGGCATCGAGCTCCTCAGGCGTCATGTATTGCGCGACCGAGTTCATCACGGCGAGATCGATCGACTGGTCCTGCATCTTGCGGACGTCATCGAGCGAGCGGACGCGGATCTTGGTGTTCGGGGCGAACCGCGCGATCAGCCGGCCGCGCACGCCCGGCGCCGGTTCGGCGAGGATCAGCTTGCCGCAGGCGACGGCCACCTGGCTCGCCGACAGCGCTTCCCCGCAGGCATAGTCCAGCACCGTCGCATCGGGCGAGGGGATGTAGCCGATGATGTCCCGCGCGATGATCTGGAAGTGCAAGTCGCGATGCAGCTTGCTGACATAGATCGTATGCGTCGAGTCGTAATAATCGATCCAATCGTCCATGGTATTCGAAGGTCCCGGCCAAATGGTTCCTGCTCAGGAACCGGCGCTGCCCGCCTTGCGTTAGGGGTGCGACGGCGCGCCGTCAATGTCCGCGTCCTAACAGGAAGGTCTCCCGTGAGCAAAACCAACAACAAGATCTCGCCCGATCTCGACACCCCCACTGATCTGCCGTCCGACGGAGTCAAGAAGGTCTCGGAAGCGCTCAACGTGCTGCTGGCCGACGCGTTCGCGCTTTATCTCAAGACCAAGAATTTCCACTGGCACACCAGCGGCCGGCATTTCCGCGATTATCATTTGCTGCTCGACGAGCAGTCCGACCAGATCTTCGCCACCACCGACCAGCTTGCCGAGCGCGTCCGCAAGATCGGCGGCACCACGCTGAAATCGATCGGCCAGGTCGCAAAGCTCCAGACCATCAAGGACAACAACGAGGACTATGTCCCGCCGCGGGAGATGCTGCGCGAGCTGATGCAGGACAACAAGCACGTCGCAGCTGCGATGCGCAAGGCGCACGAGGTCTGCGACGAGGCCGGCGACGTCGCCAGCGCCAGCATCCTCGAGGTCTTCATCGACGAGACCGAGCGCCGCACCTGGTTCCTGTTCGAGGCCACCCGCCAGGAGGGCAGCAACGCGGCGTAACAGGGATGCGTAGGTGGGTTAGCCGTGCGGACTGCGCGAAGCGCGCACTGCTCGGCGTAACCCACCTCTTCTGCTTCCGCGGTGAAAGAGGTGGTGGGTTACGGCGGCTAACCCACCCTACGCACCGGCCTTGTGGCTATCGCCACAACCGCATCAACGCCCCATCCTGGCCCGTCACGGGATCGGCCGGCGGCAGCGCCACCTTCGGAATCGTCTTCAGCGCTTCGGCGTGGTTCTCCGGCGTCGCCCGTGTGATCTCCATCTTTGCGCCCGGCGGATAGGCGCCGATCACGCAGAAATCATCGCTCGCCTGGATGCATTGATGACCGGTGCCGGCCGGCAGGATCGCGACGTCGCCCGCCTTGATCTGAAGCTCCTGGCCATGATCGCCGCCGAAGCGGACGCGGGCGCTGCCGCGCGCAACCCCGAGCACTTCGTGCACCGTCGCATGATAATGCAGATAGTCGTAGACGCCGTTGCGCCACGTCCCGCCCCAGCCGTTCGCTTCGAACAGGTTTTCGATGGTCTCTTCCGGACGCTTGGGATCGAGCTTCACCGCGCCCTGGTAGACCAGGAACGGAAGGATGTTGTTCGGCACGAGGCCATCGTCTTCGAAGACGATGGCGAGCGGCTCGGCATTGTCGCGGACGACGGACATAGCAGGCTCCGACTACACGAAGATGCCAAGACAACATCGAAGAAGGAGGAGGCGTTCCTGCGGAGGTCTCGTGTCCCGGACGCGATGCAGCGCGAAAGCGATGCGTCGCTGAGCCGGGACCCAGCATGTCGCTGCTATGGGCCCCGGTTCAGCAGCGCATCACGCCGCGAAGGTCGGCGTGCTGTGCTGCGCCCTGGGCACGCAAGAGCGCCTTACGCGCTCCTCTTCTGCCGCATCAGGTCGGCAAAGCGCTGGAACAGATAATGCGAGTCGCGCGGGCCGGGCGAGGCCTCGGGGTGGTACTGCACCGAGAACACCGGCTTGCCGTCGAGCTGGATGCCGCAATTGGAGCCGTCGAACAGCGAGATGTGGGTTTGCGTCGCGCCCTTCGGCAGCGTCGTCTCGTCGACGGCAAAGCCGTGATTCATCGAGGTGATCTCGACCTTGCCGGTGGTCTCGTCCTTCACCGGGTGATTGGCACCGTGATGGCCCTGATGCATCTTCTTCGTCCTGGCGCCGACGGCAAGGCCGAGCATCTGGTGACCGAGGCAAATGCCGAATGTCGGCGTGCCCGACTTGATCACGTCCCGGATCACAGGCACGGCATATTTGCCGGTCGCAGCCGGATCGCCCGGACCGTTGGACAGGAATACGCCATCCGGCTTCATCGCCAGGATGTCCTCGGACGACGTCGTTGCCGGCACCACCGTCACCTTGCAGCCGACGCCGGCGAGCAGGCGCAGGATGTTGCGCTTGATGCCGTAGTCGATGGCGACGACGTTGAACTCCGGCTTCTCCTGCCGGCCGAAGCCTTTGTCCCACAGCCAAGGCGTCTCGTCCCAGGTGAAGCGCTGGCCGCTTGTGACCATCGGCACGAGGTCCATGCCCTCGAGGCCGGGCCATTCGCGTGCTTCTTCCTTGAGGCCGTGCAGGTCGAACTCGCCGGTCCTGGAATGCGCGATCACGGCATTGGGCATGCCCTTGGAGCGGATCAGCGCGGTCAGCGCGCGGGTGTCGATGCCGGAGAGGCCGATGATGCCGCGTGCCTTCAGCCATTGGTCGAGATGCTTGGTGGCGCGGTAGTTCGAGGGATCGGTGATTGCGGTGCGCAGGATCACGCCGCGCGCGCCCGGCGTCGCGGCCATGTTCACCGTCTCGATGTCGTCCTCGTTGGTGCCGACATTGCCGATATGCGGGAAGGTGAAGGTGATGAGCTGGCCGGCATAGGAGGGATCGGTCAGGATCTCCTCATAGCCGGTCATCGCGGTGTTGAAGCAGACCTCACCGACGGCATGGCCTTCGGCGCCGAGACCAAAGCCCTCGAGCACCGTGCCGTCGGCAAGCACGAGGAGCGCGGTCGGTTTGTGGTCCGGCCAAGCGGGATCGTTGTCATGTTGTGTCATGAGCCCGCTTCATAAGCCCCCCGCGCGTGCCCGTCAAAGCGGGAACAGGCCGATTCACATGCGTTTTTGCATATTTGACGGGCGGCTTCAGGCACTTAGGTCGGAACTGGCAATTTTGAGCCATTTCGAGCCTCCGCGAGGAAACAATGCGCCGGCCGCCGGTCCGGTATGGCCTCTTACGCGCGAACGGCTTAGATCATGCGCGAACGATTGAGAGGACCGGACATGCTGCGCGACGACATCAACAATGCGGTCAAGGAGGCCATGAAGGCCAAGGACGAGCGCAAGCTGTCCACGCTGCGCATGGTCAATTCGACCATCAAGAACGCCGACATCGATGCCCGCGGCAGCGGCAAGCCGCCGTTGTCGGACGCCGACATCCTCGCCGTGCTGCAGAAGATGATCAAGCAGCGCCAGGAAGCGGTCGAGCTCTACGATAAGGGCGGCCGTGCCGAGCTTGCCGCGCAGGAGCGCGAGGAGATCGCGGTGATCTCGGCGTATTTGCCGAAGCAGATGTCGGAGGAGGACGTGAAAAAGGCGATCGCAGGCGCGATCGCCGAGACCGGCGCCGCCGGCATGAAGGACATGGGCAAGGTGATCGCCGTGCTGCGCGCGAAATACGCCGGCCAGATGGACTTCGGCAAGGCGTCCGGCTTGGTGAAGGCGGCGCTGTCGGGCTAGGCCGTTCTTACCCTCTCCTCTTGTGGGAGGTGCCTCGCGAAGCGAGGCGGGTGAGGGGTATCTCTCCACGCGCGCCTCGTCCGCAACGCGTTGGCCGGATGCGGAGCTCGTCGACGACTGGAGCCGGGGCGCGCCGCTGAAGTGGATCCAGGAGATCTGCACCTATTCGGCGAACGACCACGATTGGCGGGCCGGAGCTGCTCGTGCGGGATGTCAGAATGTTCTTCGCGACGCTGCGGTAGCTCTCGCCGTCATTCCGGGGTGCCCGTAGGGCGAACCCGGAATCTCGAGATTCCGGGTTCGACGCTGGCGCGTCGCCCCGGAATGACGTCTCGGGACTTGTTCCGAGCGTACGTGGATCTAGAGTGGGCGATAACAACAAGACACGGGGAAGACGACCAGGCCCATGCTCACCGAAGCCAAGAGCTATGACGAGCTCACCCGCAACTTCCGCTGGGATATCCCCGCACGCTTCAACATGGCGGAGGCGTGCTGCGACCGCCATGCCGACGGCACCGGCCGGCTTGCACTGATCTATGTCGACGAGAACGGCACCACCACGCGCACCACATTCGACGAGGTCGCGGAGATGTCGCGCCGTTTCGCCAATGTGCTGAAGGCGGATGGGCTTGTCCGAAGCGACCGCGTCGCAGTGTTCCTGTCGCAGTCGCTGGAGCTGCCGATCGCGCACATGGCGGCGTTCCGCTCCGGCATGATCTCGATCCCGCTGTTTGCGCTGTTCGGCGAGGACGCGCTGGAATTCCGCCTGTCGAATTCGCAGGCAAGAGCCATCATCACCGACGAGGCGGGCTGGGAGAAGCTCACCAAGATCCGCGACCGGCTGCCCTATTTGCAGGACATCTATGTCACGAGCAGCGCCGTCCACGCCGGTGCAAAGCCGTTCTGGTCAGCGATCGAATCCGCGTCCGAAGATTTTGCAAACGTCGACACCTCATGCGACGATCCCGCGCTGATCATCTACACCTCCGGCACGACCGGCAACCCGAAGGGCGCGCTGCATGCGCACCGCGTCGTGCTCGGTCATCTGCCCAATGTGGAGATGTGCCACAACTTCTTACCCAAGCCCGGCGATCTCATGTGGACGCCGGCGGACTGGGCGTGGATCGGCGGCCTCGTCAACGGCCTGCTGGCGTTCTGGTATCACGGCATTCCCCTGGTCGGCCATCGCGCGCGAAAGTTCGAGCCGCAGGCGGCGATGCAAATGATGGCCGATCTGTCCGTGCGCAACGTCTTCCTGCCGCCGACGGCCCTGAAGCTGATGCGGCAGGCCGGGGTGAAGCATCCGGGTGTCAAGCTGCGCAGCATTTTCACCGGCGGTGAATCGCTCGGCGGCGAATTGCTCGGCTGGGTGCGCGAGACTTTCGGTATCGACGCACACGAGGTGTTCGGCCAGACCGAGTGCAATCTCGTGATCGGTAGCAACTCCAACCTGTTCCCGATCCGCCCCGGCGCGATGGGCAAGGCGACGCCGGGCTTCGACGTCCGCATCGTCAACGACAAGGGCGAGGAATTGCCGCGCGGCCAGCGCGGCATCATCGGCGTGCGTCAGCCGTGCCCGGTCACCATGCTCGAATATTGGCGCAATCCCGAAGCGACCGCGAAGAAATATGCCGGCGAGTTCCTGCTCACCGGTGATCTCGGCGTGCAGGATGAGGACGGCTATTTCTGGTATGTCAGCCGCGAGGACGACGTCATCACCACCGCCGGCTATCGCGTCGGCCCGTCGGAGATCGAGCACACGCTGATGAAGCATCCGTCGGTGGCGATGGCCGCCGTGGTCGGCATTCCCGATCCGATCCGGACCGAATCGATCAAGGCCTGGATCGTGCTGCGTCCGGGCTTTACCGGCACCGATGCGCTCGCGCGCGAGATCCAGGAATTCGTCAAGGTGCAGCTCGCCGCGCACGAATATCCGCGCTTCGTGGAATTCGCGGAGACGCTGCCGATGACGGCGACCGGCAAGGTGCTGCGGCGCGAGCTGCGGGCGAGGGGCTAGCTTCCGACAATGGCCAAGACGTCTCAAACCGCGGGGCTTCACCGCGCCTCGCTTGCAAAGCTGCACGAGCTCGATGCGGCGCTGGAGCTGATGTATTACGGCTGGCGCGGGATGACGCTGGAGGCCGACGGCTATCTCGCCAAGCAGGGCCTGTCGCGCCCGCATCATCGTATCCTCTATGTGGTGGCGCGCCGGCCCGACATCGCGATCGGCGCGCTGATCGAGATTCTTGGCATTTCCAAGCAGGCCCTGAACCGGCCGCTCAATCTGCTCCTGGAGCGCAAGCTCCTGACGTCGAAGCGCTCGCCGGAGCAGCACCGCTCGAAACTGCTGCGCCTGACGGAAGCGGGACGCCGCATCGAGCAGCGGGCCTCGGACCACGAGCGCAAGGTCCTGCGCGCGGCGTTCGATCGCGTCGGGGCGACCGGTGCGGCTGGGTGGGTGGGCGTGATGGAGGCGATCGCCGACAACAACTGACCGAAACCTCAAGTCAACATAGTTGACATGAGGAGCGGGGTTTGCCACTTTCCCGGCCACGAGCCGGGGGAGGATTCTTGTCATGAGCGGGCAGGCAATGAACCGCGCAGCCGCCGAACGCTTTGTCGCGGCATGGTGCGCGAATTGGTGCAGGGTCGATATCGACGCGGTGGTCGCGCACTTCGCCGACGATGCGCAGATGCGCAGCCCGCTCGCTCTCACCCTGACGGGTTCTCCGACCGTCACCGGCGCTGAGAACATCCGCGCCTACTGGCGGAAAGCCTATGGCCACATCGAAAGTGCCGACCTGAAGATCCTGAGCTGGAGCTGGGACGAGGCGATCGCGCGACTGACGGTGTGGTGGCAGCTGGGCGACACCCGCGCCAGCGAGTTCATGGACTTCGACGGTGCGGGCCGCATCGTGCGCAGTGAAGCCTTTTACGGAAAATAGCCATGCGCCTTTCGGATTTCGTCCTGCTTCTCAACACGCTCTGGTTCGTCGGTGCCTTCATCCAGTTCAGCATCGCCCAAGCCAATACGCTGAAGATCCTGCTGCCGCGGGAAGAGCGCAGCAATCCAATCGCGCCGACCCTGGCGGCCAGCGTCGCATTCCTGGGCGCGATGAATCTGCCGATCGGGCTGCTGTCGCTCTATCTTCTGGCCGCTCGTCCATCCTTCTTCCAGCCGCCCGAAGCGCAGCTGGCGCTGTTCCTGTTCTTCGCCGCCTGCCATTTCGGCCAGTTCGCCTATAACGTTCCGGTGCTGTTGCGCGGAGGCCGCGTCGGGGTGGCTTACTGGCCGGTGCTGAAAGGCCCGATGCTCCGGATCTTCGTCATCGACGCGGCTCTGTTCGCGGCCAATCTCGGCGTGGCGCTTCTGCTAACGTCGCGCGCCTGATAAGCGGCGCGTCAGGCCAAGCAGGAACGGTGTTTGCCGACGGCCCAATTCATGCGTGCAAGGATCACGATATGGTGGCGCCGGCTATTTAGGTGTCGTCCCGGACAAGCGTGCGAAGGGAAGCGCTGATCCGGGACCCATGATCCCAGGGCGACGGCGGAGGTTGCCGCGCCTACGGCGTCTTGATCCCCATCGCCTTCAGCGCGTCGAGCATCCGCTGCGGCGGGCCCATTTTCACGGCCAGTGGCTTGCCGGTCTCGAGCAGGCTCTTGAGGCTGGACAGGATCGCCGGCCAGCCGGAGCGCCCGCCGGCAAGGATGTCGTCGCTGAGCGGGCGGTCATGGCCTTCGCTCATGGTGAGCCGGACCGCGTCGCCGACTTGTTCGATCTCGTAGGTGACAAGCGTGGGGCCGAGCTTTTCGATCAGCTCGGGCCAGTTGACGTTGAACGTGACCGAGAGCTTTCGCGGCGGATCGTAGGCGAGAACCTCGCCGCTGATGTGCAGCGCGCCGTCAGGCGTGCGCACGGCGAACGAGCCGCCAAGGCGCGGCTCGACCTCAACTTCGTTGCCGAAGAAGTACTGCTTGCTGAACTCGGCCGAGGTCAGCGCTTCCCACACCTTCTCCGGCGTCGAAGCGATGTAGATGGTGTAGACCGTGAGCGGCTTGAATTGATCGAGGTTCATTTTGCATCGAATCCCTTGTTCAGGGCTGCGCGTGGAATGCCGAGCAGCTTGCCGGTCTCGAGCAGGCTCTTGAGCTGGGACAGGATCGCCGGCCAGCCGTTGGAGACGGCGCCGAGATATTTGCCGCCCTCGACGAAGCCGTCATGCAGCACGGTCAAACGCACGAGCGAGCCGAACGGTTCGATGGTGAAGACGACGCGTGAGGTCGGCTCGCCGCGAAGCTCCTCGTACTTGTGGTGCTTGAAGCTGTAGGACAGGCGCCGCGGCGGATCGGACTCGAGGATCTCGCCGGAATCGGTGACCTCGCCGTCAAGTGTGAGCGCGAAGGGAGAGCCGACCTTCCAGTCCGATTTGACCTCGGCGCCGAACCAGTACTGCCTGGTGAACTCGCTCGACGTCAGCGCCTCCCACAGCTTCTCGGGCGTGGTCTCGATGTAGGTCACGTAGACGAACTCCGGCTTACTCATCGCGCTTCTCCAACTGGCGTTTCAGCTCGTTGAGCGCAGCTAACTTGCCGCGCTCGAATTTCCTGATCCAGCGTTCGCCGATCTGATGGATCGGCACCGGGTTGAGGTAGTGCAGTTTCTCGCGGCCCTGCCTGATGGTTGTCACCAGGTTGGCCTCTTCCAGAATCACAAGGTGCTTGGTCACGGCCTGCCGTGTCATCGCGAGCCCCTCGCAAAGTTCGTTCAGGGTCTGACCGTTCCTGGCGTGAAGTCTGTCCAGCAGCGACCGTCTCGATGCGTCTGCCAGCGCTTTGAAGACCTCATCCATGGCAGCGATAATAGGCAACCAAAAGGTTGCATGTCAAGCGCCGTTCTTGCCGGAACAACATATGCGGCACCGGCTTCCGTTCCCGGTCCTCCCATGCATTAATGCGGCAAACTGCAGCGAGTCCCTCCCCATGATGTCCATGCAAGCCTATCTCGCCTTCGTCGCCGCCTGCATTGCGCTGGCGCTGCTGCCGGGGCCGATCGTCACCCTCGTCATCGCCAATGGCCTGCGCCACGGCACGCGTGCGGCGCTGACCAACGTTGCCGGCGCGCAAGCCGGGCTTGCCATCGTCATCGGCATCGTCGCGGTCGGCCTGACCTCGCTGATGGCGACGATGGGTTACTGGTTCGACTGGGTGCGCTTTGCCGGCGCCGCTTATCTCGTCTGGCTCGGCATCAAGCTGATCTGGGCGCCGGTCGCGGGCGTCGATCTCGAGGCGCCGCCACCGCCGCCGCGCGGCGGCTTCTTCCTGCAGGGATTCCTGGTGCTGCTGTCGAACCCGAAGGTGCTGGTGTTCTTCGGCGCCTTCATCCCGCAGTTCATGGACATGAACCAGCCGCACTTTCCGCAAGTCGCGCTGCTCGGCGCCACCTTTATGGTCACCGCGGTGATGACGGATGCGCTCTACGCGATCGCCGCCGGGCGTGCCCGAAAATTTTTCTCGGCGCGCCGCACGCGCATGATGTCGCGCATCTCCGGCGGCTTCATGATCGGCGGCGGCATCTGGCTGGCGCTGACGCGGGCGAAATGACCATTAGGCCATCCCTTCCTTGTGCAGCGTTGCCTCGATCTCGCGAAGGATCCGCGCCAGCCGCTCGGCCCATTGCTGCTGGCCGCTCTCGTCCATAATCAGGTCCTGGCGGATTTCAATGCCGGTGTTGATCAGCCCGCGCGCCTCGCCATGGACCGGGATGGTGTAGTCGGTGATGTCGCTCACCGCATAAGGCTGGTTGTCGCCGACGACGAGGTCGCTCTCGCCCCGCAGATGCTGCAGCATCAGCCGCGGCAGCACCGTGTCGCGGTGATAGAGCGTGCCGATGTGCCAGGGCCGCGGTTCGCCGTAATAGACGGGCGTGAAGCTGTGCAACGCCACCAGCACCGTCGGCTTGCCCACCTGCACGCGCGCATCGATCACAGCGCCAATCCGGGCGTGATAGGGATCGAAGATCTCGCGCCGGCGCATCTGCTTGGCCGCGGCCGATAGACTCTCATTTCCGGGGATGGCGGTCGCCTCGGAGATTATGGGAATCGAGCTCGCGACGCCGGGTGGACGATTGCAGTCGATCACGAGCCGCGAATAGCGCTGCGCGATCAGATGCGCGTCGAGCATCTTGACGAGCCGCTCGGCGACGCCGGCGATGCCGATGTCCCAGGCGATGTGCCTGACAAGATCGCTTTCTGCGACGCCGAGATCGCCGAGCGCATGCGGCAGCACCCGTCCGTAATGGTCGGCGGTGAGCAGGAAGGGCGATGCCCCTGCCGCATTCACCTCATGCACGGGCGGAATGTCGCCCTCGCCGAGCAGCTGATCGGTTGCCCCGGCTATGTCCAAATCCATGCTGATTTGCCTATGGAATAACAACGTGTGTAAACGGAGTAACGGCATTGCGCCGTCGTCGCAACGTTGGAAGACCATGAGCTCCGATCGACTTTTCGTCTACGGCACCCTGATGCGCGGCTTCGACCATCCGATGGCGCGGCTGCTCGCGGGCCATGCGGAATTTCTGGGTGAAGCGACCTGCCGCGGCCGGCTCGTCCTGGTGAAGCACTATCCGGGATTGCTGCTCTCCCACGCGCCGTCGGACATCGTCCATGGCGAGCTCTTTCACCTGCGCGTGCCGGACGAGCTCCTGCGCGAGCTCGATATGTACGAGGCCTGCGGCGAGGGCTTTCCGGAGCCGACGGAATATTTGCGGCAGCTGGTCGATGTGACGCGCGCCGACGGCACCACCGAGAAGGCCTGGACCTACGTCTACAACTGGCCCGTCACCGGTCTGCCGCGCATCGAGTCCGGTCGGTTCCTGGAGCATTAGACTAGGCCGACAGCACTTCCTTCACCACGCGCACGTCGACCTCGCGCTCGACATAGCTCCACTCCTCGGTCCGCCGGAGCATCGCCACCAGCTCCTCGAACAGCGAGGCGTGTGCGGGGGCGAATTCGAACCAGGTGAGGAAGTCGAAAGGGCCGCCGAGGTCGCGGCAATGATAGAGCTGGCGCGCAATCGCGGGCAGGAAGCGCAGGCTGCCGGCGATGTGGTGCGACTTGTCCTCGAAGATCTTGCGGCGCTCTTCCTGTGTCAGCTCCCACCAGGCTTGCGACTTGCGGATCGGGATCAGCGCCGCGCTGGTTGCCTCTAACCGGCCGAGACCGGCCTGCACGGCCACGAGCTGCTGCTTCTCGGGCCGCTCGGTGTAGCGCAAGTTGCTCGCGACCCCGACCAGCCGCCAGGCATTGCGCGAGGGTATCTGTGGCAACGAGACGGCCTCGCTGTCGGTGACCGACAGCGCCGGCATGAAGGGCAGGGGCTCGCCCGTCACTGACGAAATCGAGGTCACACGCCAGCCCCCGCTCTGGCCGCCTCGAAAGGTCCTGAACATGGGGGTATGGAAGCGTGGAACCGGGCGCGGTTCAAGAGTTTCCGTTGTCATTCGGGATGTTGGTCCCGTCATCCTGAGGTGCTCACACTGCAAAGCAGTGTGAGCCTCGAAGGATGAATCGGCCCGGATGCAGCCGGGCTGTCGCCCTTCGAGGCTCGCCGAAGAGGCGAGCACCTCAGGGTGACGGGACCAAGCCCTGTGAATAGGTCGAATATCCCGGATAACCCGCTTAAACCTGACTTCTAGCCCGGCCGCACCTATATCCCTGATCCTCCGCCCGACTCACCCCGGTTTCGCGCTACACACATCCCATGCGCTTCACGCCCCAGTTCCTCGATGAGCTTCGTGCCCGGCTTTCGGTCTCCGAGGTCGTGGGCAAGCGCGTCAAGCTGAAGAAGGCGGGACGGGAGTGGAAGGGGCTGTCGCCGTTCCAGCAGGAGAAGACGCCGTCCTTCTACGTCAACGACCAGAAGGGTTTTTACCACGACTTCTCCTCCGGCAAGCACGGCGACATCATCACCTTCATCATGGAGACCGATGGCCTGCCGTTCGCTGAGGCCGTGGAGCGGCTCGCGGGCATGGCGGGCCTGCCGCTGCCGGCGGTGACGCCCGATGCCGCGCGGCATGAGCAGCGGCGCAAATCGCTGCACGACGTCATGGATCTGGCGGCGAAATTCTTCGCCGAGACACTGGCCTCGCGCGTCGGTGCCAAGGCGCGCGGCTATCTTGCCGACCGCGCCATCTCGCCGGCAACGCAATTGCAGTTCCGCCTCGGCTATGCCCCGCCCGACCGCTTCGCGCTGAAGGAGCATCTCGGGCAGCAGGGCATCTCTGTCGAGGACATGATCGAGACCGGGCTGCTGGTTGCCGGCAACGACATCCCCGTTCCTTACGACCGCTTCCGCGATCGCGTGATGTTTCCGATCACCGATTTGCGCGGCCGTGTCATCGCCTTCGGCGGGCGCGCGCTGGAGAAGGACGTTCCGGCCAAATATCTGAACTCGCCGGAGACACCGCTCTTCCACAAGGGCGATAATCTCTACAATCACCAGACCGCGCGCAAAGCCACGCATGACGGCAGCGCGCTGATCGTGGTCGAAGGCTATGTCGACGTCATCGCCATGGTCACGGCGGGCTTTGCAGGCAGCGTAGCGCCGCTCGGCACCGCGCTCACCGAAAGCCAGCTCGCGCTGCTCTGGAAGATGGCGGACGAGCCGATCCTCTGCTTCGACGGCGACCGCGCCGGGCAGAAGGCGGCCTATCGCGCCGCCGATCTTGCCTTGCCTTTCCTCGCGCCGGGCAAGAGCCTGCGCTTTGCGCTGCTGCCGGAGGGGCAAGACCCCGACGATCTCGTCCGCTCCGGCGGGCGCGGCGCGATCGAGGAGGTGATCGCGGCGGCGCGGCCGCTCGCCGACATGATCTGGTCGCGCGAGCTCGAAGGCGGCAATTTCGCCACGCCCGAACGCCGCGCCGCGCTGGAGGCGCGCATCAAGGAGCTCACGAACGGCATCCGCGACGAGGTGGTGCGGCGCTATTATCGCGACGAGTTCGTCGAGCGGCTGCAGCGCACCTTCGCGCCCGAAGGCGGGCGCGGCTTTGGCGGCCGGGGCAATTTCCGGGCGGGCGGCGGCCGGCCGTTCCAGCCGAGGGCAGGGGGCCCGAATCGATTCGGCGCCCAGGGATTCGGCGGCGGCCGCCGCGGCGCCCCGGGTCCCACCCTGCTACCGTCCGGCCCCTACCAAGCGGCGAGCCCGCAGCTGGCGGCAAGCCCGATCATGCGGGGCCAGCGCAGCGCCATTTCCCGCCGGGAGGCCCTGATCCTGCAATGCCTGATCAACCACCCCTGGCTGCTGCATGAGCATCTCGAGGAGGTCGCCGCCCTGGAGCTGGCCCATCCCGAGGCCCATAAGCTCAGGGCCGGCATCATTGCCGCCTTCGCCAACGACCATCACCACTCGCCTGACCCCGGCGAGCAGGCCGAGAAGATGCGCAGCGATCTCGAAAAGGGCGGATTTTCGCAAGTTCTTCAAAGGGTTGAGAACGTCATCACGACCCAGGCGGTGTGGGCCGCCCGCGAGGGCGCAGCACGGGACGACGTTCTTGCCACTTGGCACCAGCTGGTTGCCTTGCATCGGCAATGGCATTCACTACTTAGAGAGCTGAAAGACGCCGAGCTGGCCTTGGGGGAGGATCCCAGTGAGGCCAATTTGGCATGGCTGCGTGACGTCAAGGCTCGGATAGGAGAAGTCGATGGTACCGAGGCCCTGATCGAGGGTTTTGGCGAGCTGTCGGGCCGGCTCCAGAAGAGCATGTGATGAAAGAATCATGCGGACGGCCGGGGCCGGAACCGCTAAAAGACTCGCCAAATCCTTGGTTTGGCGGCAAAAACAGGGTTAATCGAGGCTTAACGGTCTTGTAGCACTTTGGCCCAGAGGCGGCCGCAGGCATAACAGACGCGTCAGGAATGAATCCGCGCAATCGCTGTTGGCACTACACCTGCATCCGCCGCGACAAAGAGGCTGACGAAGCGTTAGGCAATTCCGGCGAAAGAAAGTTGGGGGTGGCGAGAGGTTTGTGCGCCGCCCTTTCCGTGTCGAGAGCTGCCGAAGCGAGAGCGTCGAGCAACAGGTTCAAGTGAATTCACGCGGGCGCGGCGGGCGTCTCGCATGAAGCGCGTTTAGGAGCAATGGATGGCCACCAAGGCAAAGACGCTGCAGGCGAAGGACAAGGAAAAAGACGACAAGGCAGCGGATGCGCCGGAGAAGGACTCCCAGGACGCGCCCTCGCCCTTGCTCGACCTGTCCGACGCCGCCGTGAAGAAGATGATCAAGCAGGCCAAGAAGCGCGGCTTCGTGACCTTCGATCAGCTCAACGAAGTCTTGCCGTCCGACCAGACCTCGCCCGAACAGATCGAGGACATCATGTCGATGCTCTCGGACATGGGCATCAACGTCACCGAAGCCGACGACACCGAAGGCGAGGAGGAGAAGGACGAGGGCGACGACGAGACCGATAACGAGCTCGTCGAGGTCACCCAGAAGGCTGTCACCGAGGTCAAGAAGAGCGAGCCGGGCGAGCGCACCGACGATCCCGTGCGCATGTATCTGCGCGAGATGGGCACGGTCGAGCTGCTCTCCCGCGAAGGCGAAATCGCGATTGCGAAGCGCATCGAGGCCGGCCGCGAGGCGATGATCGCAGGGCTGTGCGAAAGCCCGCTGACCTTCCAGGCCATCATCATCTGGCGCGACGAGCTCAACGAAGGCAAGATCTTCCTTCGCGACATCATCGATCTCGAAGCGACCTATGCCGGCCCGGACGCCAAGGGCGGCATGAACACCGCGATGATCGCAGGTCCAAGTGAGAACGGCGAAGCGCCGGCCGAGGGCGGCGAAGCTGCAGCGTCCGCCGCTGCGCCCGCGCATGTCGCTCCGCCTGCGGCGCCGCCGGCGCCGACCCCGTTCCGTGCCGCGCCGCCCGCCGGTGGTGCCGAGGCCGGCGAGGACAAGGATCCCGGCGAAGCCGCGGCCGAAGCCGACATGGATGACGACGAGTTCGAGAACCAGATGTCGCTGGCGGCGATCGAGGCCGAGCTCAAGCCGAAGGTGGTCGAGATCTTCGACAAGATCGCCGACAGCTACAAGAAGCTGCGCAAGCTTCAGGAGCAGGACATCCAGAACCAGCTCCAGAACGAGTCGCTCTCGCCGCACCAGGAGCGCAAGTACAAGAAGCTGAAGGACGAGATCATCGTCGAGGTGAAGTCGCTGCGCCTGAACCAGGCGCGCATCGACTCGCTCGTCGAGCAGCTCTACGACATCAACAAGCGCCTCGTCTCGCATGAGGGCCGCCTGATGCGCCTTGCCGACAGCCACGGCGTCGCCCGCGAGGACTTTTTGCGCAACTACACCGGCTCGGAGCTCGATCCGCGCTGGCTCAATCGCGTTTCGAAGCTTTCGGCCAAGGGCTGGAAGAACTTCGTCCACCACGAGAAGGACCGCATCAAGGACCTCCGCCACGAGGTGCATCAGCTCGCCGCGCTGACCGGTCTCGAGATCGTCGAGTTCCGCAAGATCGTGCACTCCGTGCAGAAGGGCGAGCGCGAGGCACGCCAGGCCAAGAAGGAGATGGTGGAAGCCAACCTCCGCCTCGTGATCTCGATCGCCAAGAAGTACACCAATCGCGGCCTGCAGTTCCTCGACCTGATCCAGGAAGGCAACATCGGCCTGATGAAGGCGGTCGACAAGTTCGAGTACCGCCGCGGCTACAAGTTCTCGACCTACGCCACGTGGTGGATCCGGCAGGCGATCACCCGCTCGATCGCCGACCAGGCGCGCACCATTCGCATCCCCGTGCACATGATCGAGACGATCAACAAGATCGTGCGCACGAGCCGCCAGATGCTCAACGAGATCGGCCGCGAGCCGACTCCTGAGGAATTGGCCGAAAAGCTCGGCATGCCGCTGGAGAAGGTGCGAAAAGTCCTCAAGATCGCCAAGGAGCCGCTGTCGCTGGAGACGCCGGTCGGTGACGAAGAGGATTCACATCTCGGCGATTTCATCGAGGACAAGAACGCGATCCTGCCGATCGACGCCGCGATCCAGTCCAACCTGCGCGAGACCACCACGCGCGTGCTGGCGTCCCTGACGCCGCGCGAAGAGCGCGTCCTGCGCATGCGCTTCGGTATCGGCATGAACACCGACCACACGCTGGAAGAAGTCGGCCAGCAGTTCAGCGTGACGCGCGAGCGCATCCGCCAGATCGAAGCGAAGGCGCTAAGGAAGCTGAAGCATCCGTCGCGGTCGAGGAAGCTGCGGAGCTTCCTGGATAATTGATCGTAGACCGCGATCCAAAGCAAAACGGCGGGCGTTAGCCCGCCGTTTTTTGTTCGTCATTGCGAGCCAACGGGTCCGCGCGAAGCGCGGCCCGATGACAGGTTCCGCGAAGCAATCCAGAGTCTTTCCGCGGAGGGATTCTGGATTGCTTCGCTGCGCTCGCAATGACGTGGAGAGATCGAAGCCCTACTTCTTCTTCGCCCCCACCCGCTCGATCCGCTTGATCTCCAGCGTGGGCCGGCCGCTCTTCTCCGCGATCTCGCGGTCCTGCTCCATGATGTAGCTGCGCGCGGGCTCGTCGCCGTCGAGGCCGCCGAGCAGCTCGGTGGGCACGCGGCGGTTGGAGCGCTGGGAGCCGTCTTCGTAGACGACGTTGAAGAAGGCGAACTCGCCTTTGGGATTGGTTCCGGGTTTCTTGGCCATGACGGCTTGTCGTCGATCAGGGCGCCGCAGTCAAATGGCTTTCGCGATTGTCAGCATGCAGCCGTGGTGATGCGGAGCTCTCTGCGCATCGGTCGGCAAAATCTGTTTGCAGGAAGGAAGCGCGATGCGCTTCGGATGACCCCGATGCGAACCCTCAAATAAACGGCGGGCCGAAGCCCGCCGTTTATCTCCGTCTTCAGCGTCGCCCGGGGCTGGTGGGGGCGACAACCTAAAATAGAATGCTATAGGCTGCGCCCCGCGATGGCAAGGCAAATCGTCGTTGCGTCGATGTCGCAGCGAGCGCATGAGATATGCATGGGTTGCCCTGTGTGATGTAGTCCCGCATCAACGCAATTATTTGGATTGCCAAATCATTTTGTTCATCTTCCTTTTGCTCTCGCAACACAGCTAGAGCGACGCGCTCTGTAGGGAAGTGCATTGGCCTGCACGTCTTCCAGCCGGTGTGATCGCAAGTGCAAAAACAAGTCAACGCGCGCGCGTGCGCTGCGCCACGTCCTGCACGGCGAGCCGCGATCCATGTCCGCCGCCTTTGCCGCTGTCTGCCTTGCACCGCTGCGCCATGATCGCGCTGCCCCTGCGCTTTGACGCTCGCAGCGTTCCCGGGCATGATCGCGCGCTGCTTCGCGCTGGGATTTGGGGGATTGCGCCACATGCTGAGACTGCTTCTCGCCGCCGCGTTGGTCGTGTCTCTGGCCGGCGGGTCGGCGCAAGCCGCCCGCTGCGGCGGCGACTTCAACAGCTTCATTGCCGGCATGGCCCAGGAGGCGCAGGCCGCCGGCGTCTCCGCGAGCGTGACCAGCGCGGCGCTCAGCGGCGTGACGCCTGATGGCGCCGTGCTCGCCTTCGACCGGCGCCAGCGCTACACCTTCAACAAGACCTTCGAGCAGTACGTCTCGACCCGCGTCGGCCCCGGCCGCATCAATGGCGGGCGGGCGCTGCTGCAGCGTCATGCCGCGCTGCTGTCGCGCATCGAGCAGCAGTTCGGCGTGCCTCGCTATATCCTGGTTGCGATCTGGGGGCTGGAAAGCGATTTCGGCAAGGGCGACACCGGCAAGCTGCCGGTGATCCGCACGCTGGCGACGCTCGCGCATGATTGCCGCCGCACCGATCTGTTCCAGGGCGAACTGCTCGCGGCGCTCAAGATCGTGCAGCGCGGCGACCTGCCGCTGCGCGATCTCATCGGCGCCTATGCCGGCGAGATCGGCCAGACCCAGTTCCTGCCGTCGTCCTACATCAAATACGGCGTCGATTTCGACGGCGACGGCCATGTCGACCTCCGCCACAGCGTCCCCGACGTGCTCGCCTCGACCGCGAACCTCTTGCGCACCAACGGCTTCAAGATGGGCCAGCCCTATGGCGAAGGCACCGCCAATTTCGAGGCGATGCGCGAGTGGAACAGGGCGGTGGTCTATCGCAAGACGATCGGGTATTTCGCGGATCGGTTGATGGGGCAGTGAGGATCCCCATAGTCGGTGTCATCGCCCGGCCTTGACCGGGCGATCCAGTATTCCAGAGACGGCAGCGATTGAGCCGAGAAGCTGCGGCGTACTGGATGGTCAAGCCGGGGCATGACAGCGGAGCGTGTGGCGACAGGGGAACGCGCAGCGGCGACGCTGTCGTGCCGCGCGACTACTTCCCCTTTCGCCATCTTCTCCAGTCGCCGCTGCAACGGCGCCCAGTACGTTCCCGGGCGGAAGCGCTGCAACAGGTCCATGAAGCGGGCGTCGTTTCCGATCAGAATGCGCGGCTCGTTCTTCTCGATGTCCCTGATGATGCTCAGCGCGGCGTCTTTCGGCGAACTCCCCCGGTCAAGTCCCAATCGTGGAACTATCGATTACTTTTTTTGAAATGAAACCGAACCGTTGCCGGCTTCGGTTTTTAACATGTGTTATGGAGGCATGCATTGGGAGCTGCCGATGGGACAAGCAAAGCCATTTCGCGCGACAGCGCTGATCGTTGAAGACGACGCCATGCAGCGGGAGATGCTTTGCGTTCTCCTGGAAGAGAGCGGCTACCAGGTCATCCAGTGCGAAAGCGCCGAGGCGGCCGAGCGCGTCCTCGACAAGAGCGCCGGCGCGCTCTGCCTGATGCTGACCGACATCCAGCTCGCCGGCCGCATGAATGGCGTCGAGCTCGCGCACATCGCCAAGCACCGCAATCCGAAGCTCGATGTCATCGTCACCTCCGGCCGCCCCTTGAAGCAGCCCTTGCCCGACGGCGCCAAGTTCTGGGCCAAGCCCTGGGCGCCGCTCGACGTGCTGCGCGAGGCCGAGATCGCTCAGCTGTCCTGACGGATACCCGGGGCTCGCTTTCTCGGCGCGAGGGGGGTGATAAGGTCCGTCCATGACCTTGTCCTTCCTGCTCACCTCCCTCATCGTCGTCGCTTCGCCCGGCACCGGCGTGCTTTACACGCTGGCCGCGGCGCTGACCCGTGGCTCGCGGGCCAGCATAGCTGCCGCCTTCGGCTGCACGCTCGGAATCGTGCCGCACATGGTGGCGGCGATGCTCGGCCTTGCCGCCGTGCTCCACACCAGCGCACTTGCCTTCGCTGCGCTGAAATGGTGCGGGGTCGCCTATCTGCTCTACATGTCCTGGCAGGCGCTGCGCGAGACGGGGACGCTCGCGGTTGGCGGCGAGATCAAGGAGCGATCGAGTGGCCGCGTCATCGTCACCGGCTTCCTGATCAACATCCTCAACCCAAAACTGTCGATCTTCTTCCTCGCCTTCCTGCCGCAGTTCATCGCGGCGGACGAGGCCCATGTGCTGGCGCGCATGCTGGAATTGAGCGGCGCCTTCATGGCGATGACCTTTGTGGTGTTCGTCCTCTATGGCTTCTCCGCCGCCTCGGTGCGCGAGCGCGTCATCTCCCGGCCGGGCGTCATGGCCTGGCTGCGCCGCAGCTTTGCCGCCGGCTTTGCCGCGCTCGGTGCCAAGCTGGCGTTTTCGGAGCGGTAGAGTTTCCTTCAGCTCTTGAAAGATCGTCATGCGGCTTGTCGCGGGCATCCACGTTCTTCGTACTGCTCCGTAAGCCGTGGATGGCCGGGACAAGCCCGGCCATGACGCTGTCGGAGCATCTACGCCTCGAACACTCATCCAATCAAAAAGCGGGCCCGCTGCCCGCCATCGTCAAACCCGCCAGATCTACCCGACGCCCGGGCGGAGCTGAGTCCACCCGGGCAAAGAAACAGAAGCCTCGTTACTTCTTCTTCGCCTTCTTGGCCTTTTTCGCCTTCTTCTTCGCCGCCTTCTTCGCTTTCTTAGCCATAGTATCCTCTTAGGGGTTAATGGTGGAACGCGACACGAGGGATGCTCGGCGGAGGGCCAGCCTCGCAACATCCTCGACGACAAACTCAGCAGATTCGGAGCCGGCTGCCCCGCACTGTCATATCTCCGTCATCGCGTTATCCACAGCTCAGATGCATTTTCGGGTGCTTTTGGTTCGCGAATCCGCTTCGCGCGCCCGCGGCATGGCCCACTCGTCCGCAGCTGGGCTTGCTTAACGATTCCGGAAATCCGCTTTCGGATTCATCAATCCAAAACCAATGCCTGAGTTTGCGCGATTGCGGTGAGACTCCATTAAGTGCGCCGCGCGCATGATCGCCCGCAAGAACACGGGGGCGGGTATGTACGGGCAGTTGCCAAACGAAGAGGGCGGGACCATGCGCGTCCCGCAGTCGCCATGCTGAGCGTGCCGACACTCTGGACCGTCATCGTCATCAACTTCCTGGCGCTGGGCCTTGTCTGGGCCTATGTGGCGCGCGCCTATCCCAAATTCGAGGCAGCGCGGTACTGGACGGCGGCGGCGGTGCTGGCTGCAGCAGGCGCGGCGATTTCGATGCTGCGCGACGTGATGGATCTGCGCTTCTCGCTGGTCGGCGGCGGCGGCCTGATGATCTTCTCGTCGTGGCTCGCCTGCATGGGCGTGGCCCGGTTCTATCACCGGCCGGTGTCCTGGCCGACGGCGATCGCCAGCTCGCTGCTCTGCGGTGCCGGCCTCGCCTTCTTCCTGGTCGTCACCGACAACATGCCGATGCGGGTCGTGATCTACTCGCTGGCACAAGCGACTCCGATCCTGCTGACGCTGCCGCTGCTCCTCGGCAAGCAGAACGGCCGGGAAAATCCCGGCGCTCGCCTCGCTGCGATCGTGGGATTGCTGCTCCTGTCCATTCACGCGGTCCGCTCCGGCGCGGCGCTGCTCGGCTATGGCGGCGCCATCACCGCGATCAACAACGGCTTGCAGACGTTGATGATCCTGCTCCTGGTGTTCCTGGCCATGGCTTGGAATTTCGCCTGTCTGCTGATGGCGATCGAGCGGCTGCGCAACGAGGTTGCCGACCTTGCGCTGCTCGACGATCTCACCGGTGTTGCCAACCGGCGGCATCTGCTGCAGCGCCTGACCGAAGAGTGTGCCCGTTCGGGGCGGAGCGGCGCGCCGTTCTCGCTGCTGCTGATCGATCTCGACGGCTTCAAGACCATCAACGACACCCATGGCCATGCCGCCGGCGATGCCTGCCTCAAGCATTTCACCCTGATGGCGCAGACGCGCCTCCGCCCCGGCGACATGCTCGCCCGCACCGGCGGCGACGAGTTCTGCATCGTGCTGCCGTCCTCGTCGTTGCGCGAGGCTGCCACGATCGCCCGCCGCGTGCTCGAGGTCTGCCGTCAGGATGCCGCCAGGTGCACCGGCAGCGACATTCCGATCGCGATCTCGATCGGGGTCGCGCAGTGGGATCGCGGCATCGGGGAATTCCCGGACCGCCTGATGGCCAATGCCGACCACGCCCTCTATGCCGCCAAGAAGAACGGCAAGAACGATTTTGCGGTCTATGATCCCGCCCCGCCGCTTTCGCCCGAGACGGTCGAGACGTTGAGAAAATTCGCGTAAAGCCGTATGTTTGGGTCGCATTGGACCTTACATGATGCTGTCTCGCCTGACAGCGGCCGCTTTGGCCGCTCTCCTTCTGATCGCTCCCGCCGCCGCAACTGACGCCGAGCTCGCCGAGCTCGCGCGCGCCTCCGGCACGCCCGACATCCCCGGCTTGAAGATCGTCTGGCTGGCGCCATGGGGCGATGTCCGCAACGCAAGACCCTGGCGCAACGTCATCGTGCACCAGACCGAGGGACCTGCGGGCTCGGCGCGCGGCGGCGCGCAAGCGCAGGCGAAGAACCCGACGCGGCGCGGCGTCACGGTCTGGGTCGAGACCGACGGCACGGTCTATTGGGCGGTCGCCGAAAACCTGGTGCCGACCCACGGCGACGGTGCCAACCGCAACGACAACAAATACATCGACAACCGGCCGACCTATCGCCAGGTCGTGCGCGACAACTCGATCGGTGTCGAGTTCGCCGGCAACTATCCCGACGTGACGACGGGCCCGACCGAGGCACAGGTCGCGGCGTGGAAGATTCTCGTCAAGGTGCTGCGCGCGCGCTACGACATCCCGGCTGACCGCGTCTATGCGCACAACTGGATCGACTACAAGGACGCGCGCTATTGCGAAGGCTGCACGCTTGCGACGATGGCAAGGGAATGGGGGGAGTAGACGGTTTGCTTCCTCGCCCCGCTTGCCGGGAGAGGTGGAGGAGCAGCGGCTCGAACAAGCCAAACCGCCTGCGCCACCGAGCCGAAGAATCGTCGAGAGGGAATGCGATGGCTGTCCCACTCACCGCTGTCATCGCCGGTTTAACCGGGCGATCCAGTATTCCAGAGACGTGCATTGAAGATCTCGCTATTGCCAGTGGTGCTGCGGCGTACTGGATGCCCCGGTCAAGCCGGGGCATGACACCGAGTGCGGAGCTTCGCTTCGCATCACGCAAACAAAAAAGCCGGCGTTGCCGCCGGCTTTTTCTCTACTTTCGATCCGCCAATCTCTTGTGCTGAACCGCCCCGCTTAGTGCGCGGCTTCCAGTGCAGCCTGTTCCTGCCTTGCGATCGTGCCCTTGACCGCGGACTGCACCTTCTCGAAGGCGCGGACCTCGATCTGCCGGACGCGCTCGCGCGACACGCCGAACTCGGCGGCAAGGTCTTCCAACGTCATCGGCTCATCGGCGAGGCGGCGCGCCTCGAAGATGCGGCGTTCGCGCGGGTTGAGCACGCCCATGGCGCCGTTCAGCGCGTCACGGCGGTGATCATACTCCTCGTGCTCCGCCATCATGGCTTCCTGGTTGGGCGTGTTGTCGACCAGCCAGTCCTGCCATTCGCCGGCTTCGCCATCGTCGCGGATCGGCGCGTTGAGCGACGCGTCGCCACCGAGGCGGCGGTTCATGTCGATCACGTCCTGATCGGTGACGCCGAGGCGCTTGGCGATCATCTGCACCTGGTCGGGGCGGAGATCGCCTTCGTCCAGTGCGTTGATCTTGCTCTTCGCCTTGCGCAGGTTGAAGAACAGCTTCTTCTGGTTCGCGGTGGTGCCCATCTTCACGAGCGACCAGGAACGCAGGATGTACTCTTGAATCGACGCCTTGATCCACCACATGGCGTAGGTGGCGAGACGGAACCCCTTCTCGGGTTCGAAACGCTTCACCGCCTGCATCAGGCCGACATTGCCTTCCGAGACGACCTCGGAGATCGGCAGGCCGTAGCCGCGATAGCCCATGGCGATCTTGGCCACGAGGCGGAGGTGGCTGGTGACGAGTTGGTGTGCCGCGTCGCGATCGTCATGCTCGCGCCAACGCTTGGCGAGCATGTATTCCTGCTGGGGTTCCAGCATCGGGAATTTGCGGATCTCGGCGAGGTAGCGAGAAAGGCCGGATTCTCCATTGAGGACCGGCAAAGCAGCGGTACGGGCCATAGTGCGCCCTCCAAAGGTTCAGGCCCCCGATAGCGGCGGGCCAGGCAGACGACCGCTGTGTCAAAGCCGGCCGGGCTGCGATGTTCCGCGCTGGTCATTTCCAACGCAGGCGCAATATACCCCATCGGGGGTCAAAAAGGGAAGGATTGCTGACGTCACGTCCCCGTGTGGCAGCTATAACTTTTTGTAATGTAACGACTTTCTTAAGCGGCCTGCGTCATAGCGCCGCTTTGAGGGCGCTTTGAAGGAGAAGCAAATCCTCCGGCAGAGGCGCCTCCCAGTGCAGAAGTTCTCCCGTCCTCGGGTGCTCCAATACCAGCAGGTAAGCATGTAAGGCCTGCCGCCCAAGCGCCGCCAACGCGGCTTGCGACTCAGGGCCGAGCTGGTTGGCCTTGGTCTTGAAATGCGGGCCATAGACGGCATCGCCCATCAGAGGATGGCCGATATGGGCGAGGTGGACGCGGATCTGATGGGTGCGGCCGGTCTCGAGCTCGCAGGCGAGCAAAGCGGCGACGCCCTTGTCGTCGCGTCCATTGAAGCTCTCCAGAATCTCCCAATGAGTCACCGCCTCGCGTCCGCTCTGGCGCACCGCCATCTTCTCGCGTGCATGCGGATGGCGGTCGATCGGCGCATCGACGGTGCCGCGATGCCGGTTCGGCACGCCCCAGGCGAAGGCCATGTAACCGCGCCGCATCGCGCCGGTGCGGCCGTGGTCGGCGAATTGGGCGGTCAGTGAGGCATGGGCGAGGTCGTTCTTGGCGACCACCATCAGCCCGGTCGTGTCCTTGTCGAGCCGGTGCACGATGCCGGGCCGGCGCACCCCGCCGATGCCCGACAGCGAGGTGCCGCAATGGGCGATCAGCGCGTTCACCAAGGTGCCGGTCTCGTGGCCGGCCGCGGGGTGCACCACCAGCCCCTTGGGCTTGTTGAGGACGACGATGTCGTCGTCCTCGAACACGATATCGAGGGCGATCTCCTCCCCCTTGGGCTCGGCAGGCGCCGCCTCCGGCACGTCGATTATGATCGTATCGCCGGATGCGACGTGATAAGCGGGGTCGCGGACCGCGGCGGCCTTCAGCTGCACTGCGCCCGCCAGGATCAGGGCTTTCAGCCTCGATCGCGACAGCTCCGGCAGGCGCGCTGCCAGCACGCGGTCGAGCCGCGCCGAGCCCTCGTCGCCGGCGACGATAACCTCCAACCTTTGCGCTGACCCAGAGCTTTCCATGACGACGTCTGATACCGCTGTTCCCGAACCGACCCCCGAGCAGGCCGCGCTGTTCGCGCGGGTGCGGCGGATGATGCTGATCGCGGGGTTGACCACGGCGCTGGCGATCTGCGCCGTCCTGATCGCGGTGGGCTACCGCCTTTTCAAGTCCGAGGGAAGGGCGCCCGAGCCGGCGGGCGACGTCACCGCCACCCTGCCCAAGGGCGCCAGGATCGTTTCGACCGGAGTCGCCGGCGACCGCCTCGTAGTCACGCTGGAGGTCGGCGGGGTCATCGAGATCCGCACCTTCGATGCCCACACCTTGAAGCCGGCCGGCAAGTTGAAATTCGCCAATGAGCCGTAAGGTGGGCCGCAGTCGCGAGGCATACTCCGCCGTCGTCCCGGACAAGCGAAGCGCCGATCCGGGACCCCCGCGTGAGCGCTTGCGCTCGTCGCCATAACCACAGGGTTCAGTTAACAAAATCCAGCCGGCAGCTCCGATTTGTCTTAGCCACGACCAACCGGGGTGTAATGGTCCCTGGCTTTGGCTTCACCAGGACGACGTCGCCGAGGCCGTTTGAAACCCGTGAATCTCACCTTGCCGCCGTCCAAATTCGCGGCTATGTCGTACCCCTCACGCTCCCTTCGTCTAGCGGTTAGGACGCGGCCCTCTCAAGGCTGAAACAGGGGTTCGATTCCCCTAGGGAGCGCCATTGCCTTTGCTCTGCTGGCAAGACCAGGTTGCGGTACCGCAACCAGCCTGATGCCCCCCGCAATAACTTCGACTGGCCGATAGCGCGAATGGCCCGGTAAAGGCCTAGCCGTCATCGCCGCAGGTGCGGTCGTGTCGCAGATTGAGCGTGCCGAAGACGATGCCGCCCCCTTTCTCTGAACAATCGCAACCGTGCAGTCGAGCCAGCTCGCTCTTATGTATCTATCGATACGCACCAGCACGACGGTTGCCGCGGCCTTGATCGCGGCATAGGTGCTGGTGAAACCAACGACCAGGGAGTTGATCGATGAGGTCCTTTCTGCTGCTGACGGCCAGTGGTCCGCTGCTGGTCCTCACGTCCCACGGAACGCTGCACGATCCGAAGTTCCTGGGCAGGCTCAAAGCCAAGGGAATCGGCAAGTTTGTCGCCTTCGATGTGCCGCTTGATCTCGCGAAGGAGCGCTATGGCGGGCATTTCCACGCGGTCGAAAGCGATTTGCACGAAACAGACGACTTGAGGGTCCTCGATTTCAATGGGCAGCGGATCTTTCAGCTGTTTCGTTTCGACGAACTCGGTGCCGCAGTATTGCAAGAGCAAGCCTGATGCACGCCTGATCGCGCCCGGAAGGGAGCGGCTGGTTGCCATCAGAAATCCATTGGCGGCATGCCCGGCGCATGCGTCTCGGCCTTCTTCGGCTTTTCGGCGACCAGCGCTTCCGTCGTGATAAGGAGCGCGGCGATGGAGGAGGCATCCTGCAACGCGGTACGCACGACCTTGGCGGGGTCGATCACGCCGGCCTTCACCATGTCCTGATATTCGCCGGTCGCAGCATTGAACCCCCAATTGTAGTTGTCGTTCTCAAGCACCTTGTTGACGACCAGCGAGCCCTCTTCACCCGCGTTCTCCGCGATCTGGCATGCTGGCATCCGCAGCGCGCGACGCACGATCTCGACGCCTGCCTTCTGATCGTCATTGGCCGTCCTCATGCCCTTGAGCGCCTTCTGCGCTCGCAGCAGGGCGACGCCGCCGCCGGGAAGGATGCCTTCCTCGACCGCTGCGCGCGTTGCATGATGCGCGTCATCGACGCGGTCCTTGCGCTCCTTGACCTCGACCTCGGTTGCGCCGCCGACGCGGATCACCGCGACCCCGCCGGCAAGCTTCGCCAAACGCTCCTGGAGTTTCTCGCGGTCGTAGTCAGAGGTGGTCTCCTCGATCTGCATCTTGATCTGCGTCGTGCGCGCTTCAATGTCCTTTTTCGCGCCGGCGCCGTCGACGATGGTCGTGCTCTCCTTATCGACCACGACCTTCTTGGCGCGCCCCAGCATGTCGAGCGTGACATTCTCGAGCTTGATGCCGATATCTTCGGAGATCGCGGTGCCGCCGGTCAGGATCGCAATGTCTTCCAGCATCGCCTTGCGGCGATCGCCAAAACCCGGCGCCTTCACCGCGGCGACCTTCAAGCCGCCACGCAGCTTGTTGACAAGGAGCGTTGCGAGCGCTTCGCCTTCGACATCCTCCGCGACGATCAGAAGCGGCTTGCCCGATTGCGCCACCGCCTCCAGGAGCGGAAGCAGGGTTTGCAGCACAGACAGCTTCTTCTCGTGGATCAGCAGATAGACGTCCTCAAGCTCGACGCGCATCTTTTCGGCATTGGTGGCGAAATAGGGCGAGATGTAGCCGCGGTCGAACTGCATGCCTTCGACGATTTCGAGCTCGGTGCTGAGGCTCTTTGCCTCTTCCACCGTAATGACGCCCTCATTGCCGACCTTCTTCATGGCGTCGGCGAGGAACTTGCCTATCTCGGCGTCGCCATTCGCCGAGATGGTGGCGACCTGAGCGATCTCCTCGTTAGCCGTCACCTTCCTGGCATGAGACTTCAGGTCATGCACGATCGCGTCCACCGCAAGATCGATGCCGCGCTTGAGGTCCATCGGATTCATGCCTGCGGCGACCGACTTGGCGCCTTCCTTGACAATGGCTTCTGCGAGCACGGTTGCGGTCGTGGTGCCGTCGCCCGCGATATCGCTGGTCCTGGACGCCACCTCGCGCACCATCTGGGCGCCCATGTTCTCGAACCTGTCCTCAAGCTCGATCTCCTTGGCGACGGTGATACCGTCCTTGGTGATACGCGGCGCGCCGAACGATCTTTCGATCACCACATTGCGCCCCTTGGGACCGAGCGTGACCTTGACGGCATTCGCCAGCGCATCAATGCCCCGCAGCATCCGTTCGCGCGCTTCCGTCGCGAATTTCAGATCCTTGGCAACCATGATGTGAACCTCCCTTCACTCCTCCCCTTAAGCTGAGCAAGCGGTCTCAGGTCGCCTTCAATCAGGAGCCGGCGCCCTTGACCGTCCGTCGGTTACGTCTGGATTATACAGCAATTTCAATTGAATAGGAGTTCGCATTTTTGTTCTGAGTGGCGCGGCAAATCTGCGCTATTACCACCACGTTGCAGGATACGGCTCCGCAGCCGCAGCACTATCTCGGACGATGACTGACTGATTGCGTCGGCAGCATCGCCGAGCTTTCCGCTTTGCGCGGTTCCGCGCGCGCCGGGGCTTCGCCCACGTGCGTCCTTCGCCGCGGGTGCAATTCCGACCCGAATCAAGCGGCGGACGCCCGTCATTTCCGCTATGATCAGGCGCATGACGATCCGGATTGCCGGACCCCAACGCAAGGCACCACGGCTAAGTGGCGTGGTCGGGCTGACCGTTGCGGCTGTCGTCACTACGATTTGCCTGATCCTGCTCGGGCTCGCGAGCGATTTCCTGGTCGACTGGCTGTGGTTTTCGTCGGTTGGCTATCTGCAGGTCTTCTGGATGACGATCGGCGCCAAAGCCGCCGTCTTTGTCGCGATCTGGACAGCAACTGCTCTCGTACTTTGGGTGAACGGGTGGCTCGCGCTGCGTGTCGCCGGCAAGCGGTCAACACAGCTTGCGGCGGCTGCGGTGTGGCAGGCCGCGGGCAGCGCGCCACCGGATCCGCTTGCACAGTGGCGCGATCGCTTGCCGTGGCGCTCGATTATCGCAGGCGGGGCTGTCCTGCTCGCCCTTCTCGTCGCAGCGACCGAAGTGGGCAACTGGGGCACCTTCCTGCGGTTTCTCTATCAGGTGCCATATGGCGCAGACGAGCCGCTCTACGGCAAGGATATCGGCTTCTATCTGTTCTCGTTGCCCGCCTATATCCTGCTCAAGAACTGGATGATGCTCACGCTCGCTCTGAGTGCGCTTGTCGCCGGAACGATCTACTGGGCTCATGGCGATGTCGAATACGATTCTCAACACCGTTCAATGTCGCCGACAGCGATTGGCCACGGCTCGGCGCTGCTCGGTCTTTTCTTCGCGGTGAAGGCCTGGTCCTATAGTCTCGATCGCTATCTGCTGCTCTACGGCGACAACGGCGTGGTCGTCGGCGCAAGTTACACCGATGTCCATGTCGGGCTGCCGGCCCTGTGGCTGATGATCGGACTTTCGATCGTCGCGGCTCTCGCCACGTGGGCGAACTTGCGGACGCGCAGTTACCGGCTTCCTGTCGCCGCGTTCCTGCTCGTCGCCATCGGCACTTTCGTGCTGTCCGGCGGAGTCCCCGTTCTGGTCTGGCAATTCTTCGTCAAACCAAGCGAGTTGGATCTGGAGAAGCCCTACATCGAGCGCAACATTGCGTTCACCCGGCAGGCCTACAATCTGGACAAGATCACAGCCAGGCCCTTCGCTGCCGAACAGAAGCTTACGTCCAAGACGCTCGACGCCAACAAGGCGACAATCGATAATATCAGGCTGTGGGACTGGCTGCCTCTGTCGGACACCTACGCGCAGCTGCAAGAGATCCGCACTTACTACAAATTCCATGATCTTGACGTCGATCGCTACTGGCTCGACGGCTCCTACCAAAGTGTGATGCTCTCGGCACGCGAACTGCGGCCCTCCCTGCTGCCGCCGAACGCCCGGACATGGGTCAACCGCCACGTGCTGTTTACTCATGGCAATGGTGCGGTGATGAGCCCGGTCACGCGCAAGAGCACTGAAGGACTGCCGCTCCTCTATTTGCGGGATATCCCTCCCGTTGCGGATGGAGGCCCCAAAATCCACGAGCCGCGCATCTACTACAGCGAACAGAGCAACAACTACGTCATCGTCAAGGGAAGCACAGCTGAGTTCGACTATCCGAAGGGAAAAGACAATGTCTACGCGGCTTATGACGGCACGGGTGGCATTCCGATAGGAGCGGCGGTGTGGAGAGGCCTGTTTGCCTACTATTTCAATGACCCGAACCTGCTGCTCTCAAGCTACATCACCACCGACAGTCGGATCATGATCCGCCGCAATATCGGGGAAAGGGTACAAACGATCGCTCCGTTCCTCAGGCTCGATCACGATCCTTATCTGGTCATCAGCAATGGGCGGATGTTCTGGATGCAGGACGCCTACACGGTGAGTTCCTATTTCCCCTCTTCGCAGCCAGCGCAGGATTTCGATCTCAACTACATTCGCAATTCAGTGAAGGTCATCATCGATGCCTATAATGGGACCGTCGATTTTTACCTCATTGACACCGGCGACCCGGTCGCGGCGACCTATCAGCGTATCTTTCCGAGCTTGTTCAAGTCGTTCGAGGCGATGCCTCCGGACTTGCAGAAGCACATTCGATATCCGGAGGACCTGTTCCTGATCCAGGCGCGGCTCTATCAGACCTACCATATGGAGGCCGCCGACGTTTTCTATAACCGCGAGGATCTGTGGCAATTCCCGCGCCAGCCAGGCGGCGGCGGCATTGCAACGATGGCGCCGTACTACATCGTCATGCGGCTGCCCGGAGAGCCGCAGGCCGAGTTCTTCCTCATGCTTCCCATGGTGCCCAGCCGCCGCGACAATATGATCGCGTGGCTCGCCGCGCGCTGTGACGCGCCCGACTACGGCAAGCTGATCGTCTACGAATTTCCCAAGGAGAAGCTCGTCTACGGGCCGTTCCAGATCGAGGCGCGGATCAACCAGAGTACCGAGATATCGCAACAAATCACGCTGTGGAATCAGATGGGTTCGCGGGTGATACGCGGCGCGAACTTGCTTGTGATCCCGATCGAGAACTCGATCCTATATGTATCGCCGCTCTATTTGCGAGCGGAGCACGGACACCTGCCAGAACTAAAGCGTGTGATCGCAGCCTATGGTGAACATGTGGTGATGAAGGAGACGCTCGGCGAGGCCCTGTCCGCGTTGTTCATCGAGCCTGGCGGGACGCGGCCGGTCTCGAGCACAAATGAGGAAATACCCGTTACAGGCCAGTCGACAAGTCAGGCAAGGGAGGCGCTCGATCGCTACAATCAGGCCGTTGAACGATTGCGCTCCGGCGATTGGAAAGGCTTTGGCACGCAATTCGACGCAATGCGCGAGCTCTTGGAGGAAATGAACCGACGTCCCGTCGGCCATTAGTGCCCACCCCCATCACGAACGCGGCGCCACGATTGGGCTCTGCTCAAGATCATATCGCGATTTCAATGACATAAGAGTTCGCAGTTTTATTCTGGGTGGCGCGCCAAAATGCACGATATTCCGCGATATTTTGCGATGGATTCCCGATCGGGAGTGCCAGCCCCTCGATCGACTGATCTTGCAAGCGGTGGTGGGCAGAAGTGTTGCCCCTGGCTCGATGACTGTTTGCCAGTTCGCGGGGTTCCTTAGGCGCCTTCCGACTGCAAACGCGATTTGTCCATCTACCGGCTTTCGTTCGTCGCTGCACCCGATCTGCTCATTCCCGCTCCATCATGTCGGCGATCGCCTTGATGCGGCTTCTGGCGTATTTCGGCAGGCCGGCGCTCAGCGAATCGCCGCTGTTGAAGGAGCTGTTGCCCATGAGCAGTTGCGCGGGCACGAGGTTTCGCAGAATGGGAGTATTGATGTATTCCCTTTGCTTGTTCAGCACGTCGTTCCTGACCGCAATCAGGATGTAGACCGTCGCGATCGCGACTTCCCGCTCAGTCGGATGCTGTTGCAGAACCGCAAGCAGCTTGCCGAATTGGATGACCTGGTTGACCCAAAAGATGTTCTGCTCGAGCCCGCTGGTGACTGTGGAGTCGAGCCCTGTCAGGCTCGGCAGCTCGGCAAGGTGCGGCTGCGTGACCAACATGATCTCACTTTGGAACTCGATGAAATCCGGAATCGGCTTTTTGCTCTCCTCGCGCAGCTTGTTGGCAAGCTGAATGCCCGTCGGAATTTTCCCTTCGAACATGTAGCGGGACTGCACGCAGATCGCCTTCGCGTCCTCGCACCAGTGGCGATTTGGCGGACGGTTTTGCGCGGCGCCCGCGTCCTTGTCGGGAACAGCATCGCCCGCCGTGATTGGCCGGTGTTTGACTGCCGGATCGATCTGCTCGAGGAACGCGACATTCGCATACCGCGACAGATCCAATGCCGCTGCCGGTCTTGGAAGTCGAAACCGCGCCTCCGCCTGGTAGATCGAGAGCTTCAGCTTCGTTTGTTGGTTGAGCGTGGGCTCAACGAAGCTCGGGAAGAGCGAGAGGAAGCGCCGCTGAACGGGACGTGAGCGGGCCCAATCTTCGAAAGGAATGAGCCCGGTCGAGGAATCGGCAAGCTTGTCGTTGCGTTGGTCGGCGAAGATGACGGTGCGCGGTTTGATTTGTGCGATCGGAATGCTGGCGACTGCGGGCACGTCCTCCAGCTGGAATTCCTGCGCGGCCGCGCCCGTGCAAGTGGCCACCCAGGCGGCGATGAGGGCAGCGGCACGGATGGGTCTCATGGCATCAATGCTCAGTTCAGCCGCCGCCAGAAGTAATCGGGATCGACTCGGCGCGGCGGTTGCGGGAGGCGATCCTCGTCGTCGGGATATCCGCGCCAGGAGGGATATTCGCGCGGACCAAGACGCCAGTTCGGGAATGGAAAGGGCGACCGGTTATCGCTGTAATGGCGGTTCTCATAGGACCACTGCTGGAATGGCCCGTCTTCGTCACGACCACCACGATAGGCGTAGCTTTCTGCACGCGAGACGATCCGAAATTGCGTATCATCGATTCTGCCCGACGGATCCCTCTTGAGATATTCGGTGAAAACGCGGCCCGAGCCGGCCGGTGAAGGATCGCCGGTATAGGGATCGATCGACAGAGTAGCGAGCTGATGCATTGCTTCGCGCGAAGGGCCGTTCAATGCCGTCTTGGGGGCGTGCAGCTCCCAGGCTGCCTGCAGGATCGGCTCGAACATCGGCAGCGCCACTTTTGATCCGGTCTGGCCGGGGCCAAGGGAGCGGCGCCCGCCATCGCTGTTGTCGTAGCCGACCCAGATGGCGATGGTAACGTCATTTGTGAAACCGACGAACCAGGCGTCGACCGCATTATCAGTGGTACCAGTCTTGCCGCCGACAAAGGGCGAAAGATGCTTCACCACGCGCGCGGTTCCGCGCGCGAGCACGCCCTGCAGCATTGATTTCAACTGGTAAAATGATGCGCGGTCGGCCGAGCCGATCCAGTCCAGGGCACGCGGATCGTGCTGGTAGATTGGTCGGCCGTCCTGTTCGATCGTTTCGATCGCATGGGGCCGAGGCCGGGCGCCCTCATTGGCGATCGCTGCATAGAACGCGGCAAGGTCGATGAGCCGCACGGTTTGGGCACCGAGCACGAATGGGTAGTAGCGCATGCAGTCCTTGTAGAGCTGCGCTTCCATCGCGAGCTCGCAGACCCGGTCGAGGCCTCGCTCGGCACTGTCGTCGAGGCCGGACGCGAGCAGTTGCACGGTGGCGAGATTGCGGGAGTTTTCCAGCGCACGCCGCAGTGTAATGGCGCCCAAAGCGCCGCCGTCATAGTTCTTCGGCGACCAGAAATCGCCCCGGCGCGCGTGGACCGTCGCGCCGATCGGTGTCAGCGTAATGGGTTCGTCCATCACCAGCGTGTTGGGCTGCAATCCCTTGCGAAGGGCGGCGAGATAGGTCAGCGGCTTCAAGGTGGAGCCGGGTTGGCGCAAGCTCTGGACGACGCGGTTGAGCTGACTTGCCGGATACGAAAAGCCGCCCGCCATCGCGAGAATGCGGCCGGTTTCGTTACCGAGTACGAGCGCCGCTCCCTGCACGGTCGGTCGAATACGCAGATCGGCACGCGCCGCTTCCTTGCCCTTGGCTTCACGCAGTTGCACGTAGACCACATCGTACGGCTTGAGGCTGCGCTGGATCGCGGCGCTCCAGGTGTTCAGCGGCAGGATTCTTCCGTCGGTCAGGCCGACGTTGATCGCGTGGCCACGCTTGCCACGCGCATTCTCCAGGACGATCGCCGATTCCCAGTGAACGTCGTAGAGAGGTAGCCGCGTCGCCTTCAACGCCGCGAGCCAAGCCGGTTCCGTGGTCTTCAGGTCTGCCGCAATACGACGGACGTCATCGGAAATGTTCGCCTCGGGTCCCTCAAACTTGTAACGACCGGTGTTCAGCTCGTACCGCGCGAGGCCCTCCTGCAATGTCGCTTCGACTACGCGCTGCAAGGCCGAGTTGACGGTCGAGCGCACCGTGTAGGAGGAGTTGGTGAGAGTATCAAGGCCCGCGGCCAATTTTGCCTCGCGGGCGATGTGATCGACGAAGTGAAAGCCGAAGTCCCGTCGCGTCGGCCGGTACTCGACCAGCTGCGGCAATACTGCTTGCGCCGCGGCGGCGTCGATCATGGCGTCGTCCCGCATGCGGCCGAGCACGTAGGCAAGGCGCTCGCGCGCGCGCTCGGGGTGGTGGTCGGGATTGAAGTAGTTCGGTCCCTTGGCGAGCCCGGCGAGGAGGGCGCCCTCGACAGCGGAGAGCGCCTTGGCCGGTTTGCCGAAATAGCTGCGCGCCGCCATCTCGATGCCCCAGGCTCCGCGACCGAGATAAATCGAGTTGAGATAGAGCTCGAGGATTTCCGCCTTGGTCAGGGCGCGCTCCATCCGCGAGGCAACGATCATTTCGCGCAGTTTTCTTTCGTAAGTGATGTCGTTGCCTACCAGCAGGTTCTTGGCGACCTGCTGCGTAATGGTCGAGCCGCCCTGCGGCCGGCCCGGGTGCGTGAAGTTGCCGATGAAGGCGCGGACCAGTCCGCGCTCGTCGATGCCGGTGTGTTGGAAGAAGCGCTTGTCCTCGGCGGCGACAAATGCGTTGCGCACCGCTTCCGGGACATCCGCAAGCTTGACCCAGATGCGGCGGTTGTTCGGCACATAAATCTCGGCAAAGCGCTCGCTCTTGTTGTCGAGGACTATGCTGGTGCCAGGAAGCCTGAGGTGCTTAAGCTCCGCCGCGTCGGGCAGATCTTTGACCGCACTGTTGTAGAAGGCGATGACCTGACCAAGATCGACCGGAGATTCTTCCACGCTTTCGACGTTGCAGAACTGCCTATAGGCCACCTGGAGGTTGGCCAAATTCAGTCCTTTGAGCGCCTTGATCTCGCTGTTCAACGCCTCCTTGTCATCCATGGCAGTGGCAATCAGATCGTCCAGGTTGATGTCCTCGATGTCGAAAGCCTTGCGCATGTGGGCGCAGCCGGCACTCAAAAGCTGCGCCACCTCGAAGCGGTCGCGCACCGCATCGAACTCCGTCTTGACTCCATCCGGCCGGGTAGTGACCTGGCTGAAGGCAAGCGCCGTGGCGAAGATCTTGATGAGTATCGAGTCCATGACCGGCCGACGGTCGAAAAAGCCGCCTCCGTAAAGGTCGTCGAACAATAACAAACAAGACTGTGTTGAGGAAAAAGTTCCTGAGCCGCCGCCACCCGCTTCTCCAGCCTTCATGATTGCTCCGACCTGGCCGCGGCGCGGAACCAATGCCGAGGCCCGTGCGTTTTAGAAAGACCGAATTGGCAGCGCACTCATGAATGCCCCTCTTCCAGTCGTGCTTGCCGTGGCGCTCCTCAGCGCCGCCATCGCCACGATGCCTGCGGATGCTGCTCCTCGAAAAAAGAAACTTGCCGCAGTCTCCCCTGCAGCTACCGTTGCTCAGCCGCCCACGGACAGATTTTTGGCCTGCGATGTCCGGGTGCGAGATTATCTTCGCGAAGGCGGAGCGGTGACACGGGTGACGAAGATCGAAGTGGACGATGCCCGATTGCAGTTGAACATTCATCATGAGTACGGGGAGGCAGGAAAGTCTTCTCGAAAATACCTCCGCGGGGACACTGAAGAAGAAATGCGCAAAAATCTGCGCGGAATATTGGATGAGTTCGCTGCGGCTGCGAAAGCGGCAACGGCTGGTCGCGCTTGGTATGTGGTCGCTGCTCGCAAGGTCATGCCGGACCCCCGCGACGGTTCGGGCGAGACCACGAGTCCGTGGACGGCCGTCGTCCTCGCGGATTTCGACGGAAAATGCAGACCTATCACGTTCTATCAGTCTGTCGACCGGAACAAGCTCGATCCTGAACTGAGCAAGAAATTGGATGAGTGAAGTTTTGCGCTTGTGAGGATGCTCAACTCAAGATCGCGCCAATCGATGTGGCCTTTGCTGCGCTTTCCGTGGCTTACGGGATCCTTGCCACGACATTGGGCCGGTTCTTCTCGAGCCAGGCGACGGCCTCGGGTCCATCGACGACACACTCGAAGGTTTCCCAGGTTGGGTCCTCCAGGGATTCCGATTGCAGTCGCTTGGCTGCATACTCAAGGAGGTCGTGCAAGCCTTCGTATCCTCGTCGGTGCTGGAGGGAATCTGCAATCGTGGTGCTGGTCCATCCTCGTTGGGCCAAATCGATAATGCTCGGAGCATCAGCTTCGCTGAACCACGGTGTGGCATCGAACTCGATGCAGCGGACATTGTCAGCGGTATGGCAAGTGGCGTGGATCATGGGATTCCTCCGTTTGCCGGCTACACCTTGCGCATCTAGCGTCTCGCATCGCGGCCCCGCACGCCCTCAGGCTTTGACCAGGTCCCCCAGCAGATTCGCCGCCACCGTCAGCTTGGCGAGCGTCAGGCCGCTGGCGGCAATTTCCTCGACCGAGCGGCGGATGCGCGTCGCTTCGGGGTGAGCCGCGAGCCATGTCTCGACGGCCGGGTGGCCGGACTGGCCGGTTGCCAGCATGTCCGCGGCCAGCCTTCTTTCGGCGCCAGCGATCTGCTCAACGGCGCGATCGATGGCCAGACGCTCGAAATAATCGTTTGCCGGCACGCTGCGCGCGGCGGCGATGATGCGGTCGAGACGGAAATTCGCCTCGGCGTCGAAGAAGGTCGCGGCGGCGTCGCCGATGGAGCGCGTGGTGCGCTCGGCGACCGTCACGATGTCGGGTGCCGAGACCAAAGCGTCGAGGTCGGCGAGTTCGCCGGCGAGGCTGGCCGGGACACCAGCCTCAGTGAGTTCCTGCCGCCGCTTGCCGCGCCCGGCCTGCAAGTCCGGCGGCAGGGCGGTGTCGAGCCCGGCGACGATCTGGCGGATAGCCGGGCCGAAGCGCGCGATGACGGCCTCCAATCCATCCTTGAAATCGACATTGCGCACGTACCAGACCATACGGGAGAGCAGGAGGTCCTGCACGGAAGCGTAGAGAGACAGCTGCACCTGCCCGTCGATGCAGGCGTCGAGAGCATCGATCGCGTCATTGAGCCCCTTCAGACCGTAGCATTCATCGACCGCCACGTAGGCCATGACGATGGTCGGGATATCGGCGTCCGTCTCATCGATCAAGCGCACGACACAGGCCGGGCCGCCGCGGTTGATCACCGCATTGGCGAGGCTGGTCGCGATGATCTCCCGCCGCAGGCGATGCAATTCGGCCGCTGTCGGGAATTTGTGCTGAACCTCGCGCGGAAAATACTGAGATAGTTCGCGGGCAAGATAGGGGTCATCGGGCACGCTGGTGACGAGCAGGTCATCGTAGAGGGTCAGCTTGGCGTAGGCGAGGAGCACCGCAAGCTCGGGCCGCGTCATGGACTGGCCGCGCCGTGTGCGCTCGGTCAGCGCTGCGTCGTCGGGCAAGTACTCGACCGCGCGGCTGAGCAAGCCGCGCTGCTCGAGCGACTGCATCAGGCGGGCGAGGAAGCCGGCCTCGGCCACGGCCTTGCGCTCGGCGAGCGAGAGCGCCAGGGACTGCAGATAGTTGTTGCGCAGCACCAGCGCGCCGACCTCGTCGGTCATGGCGGCAAGCAGGCTGTTGCGGTCAGTGGGGCTGAGGCGTCCCTCGCGCTCGGGGCGCGCCAGCGCGATCTTGATATTGACCTCGACGTCGGACGTATTCACGCCGGCCGAATTGTCGATCGCGTCGGTGTTGAGCTTGACACCCTTCTGCGCCGCTTCAATGCGGCCGCGCTGGGTGACGCCGAGATTGGCGCCTTCGCCGATCACCCGGGCGCGGACGTCGGCGCCGGTGATCCGAATCGGATCATTGGCGCGGTCCCCGACCTGATCGTCGCTTTCCGCCGACGCGCGAACATAGGTGCCGATGCCGCCAAACCACAGCAGGTCCGCGCGCGCTTTCAGGATCGCCGTCATCACCTCGAACGGCGTCGCCTGCGGCTTGTCGAGATCGAGCAGGGCACGCACCTCGGGTGCGAGCGGAATCGCCTTGAGCAAGCGCGAGAACACGCCGCCGCCTTGCGAGATCAGCGACTTGTTGTAGTCCTGCCAGCTCGATCGCGGCAGGTCGAACAGACGCTTGCGCTCGGCGAAGCTGATCGCCGGATCGGGCGAGGGATCGATGAAGATGTCGCGGTGATCGAAAGCGGCGACGAGCTTCGTCGCCGGCGAGAGCAGCATGCCATTGCCGAAGACGTCGCCGGACATGTCGCCGACGCCGGCAACGGTGAACGGCGTGGTCTGAATGTCGGTGCCGAGCTCGCGGAAGTGGCGCTTGACCGCCTCCCAGGCGCCGCGCGCCGTGATCCCCATCTTCTTGTGGTCGTAGCCCTGGCTGCCGCCGGACGCGAATGCATCGCCGAGCCAATGGTTCTTCTCGGCCGAGATCGCGTTGGCGACGTCGGAGAAGGTGGCGGTGCCCTTGTCGGCGGCTACGACGAGATAGGGGTCGTCACCGTCATGCCGCACGGTCAGTTCGGGTGGCACCACGATGTCGCCGCCGAGATTGTCGGTGAGTTCGAGCAGCGAACGAACGAAGATGCGATAGGCTTCTGTGCCCTCCGCTAGCCACGCCTCGCGATCGGAGGGCGGTGGCAGGCGCTTGGGTACGAAGCCGCCTTTGGCCCCGACCGGCACGATCACGGCGTTCTTGACCTGCTGCGCTTTCACCAGACCGAGGATTTCGGTGCGGAAATCCTGCGGCCGATCGGACCAGCGCAAGCCACCGCGCGCAACCTTGCCGAAGCGCAGGTGAATACCTTCGACACGAGGTGAATAGACGAAGATCTCGTAGAGAGGTCGTGGAGGGGGCAGGTCCTCGATCTTGCGCGCGTCGAACTTGAAGGAGATCACCGGACGCGGATGTCCATCCTCGCCGATCTGCCACAGATTGGTGCGAACGGTTGCCTGCACCAGATTGGTGAAGCGGCGCAGGATGCGGTCTTCGTCGAGCGAAGCGACGGATTTGAGCTGCTCCTCGATCTCGGCAAGGAGAGTTGCCTCGCGCGCCGAGCGCTCGGCATCGGTCAAGGCGAGGCGCGGATCAAGGCGGGCCTGGAACAGCGCGACCAAGGTGGCCGTGATCGCGGCGTTGTTGCGCAAGGTCTCCCACATGTAATCCTGGGTGAACGGCGCGCGGATCTGGTGCAAATAGCGCGACAGTGCCCGGATGGTCGAGACTTCCCGCCAGCCCAGGGCGGTGCGCAGGATCAGGGCATTGTATCCGTCGGATTCGGCGCGATCGGTGACCACCGCCATGATCGAGGCCTCAAGGCGATGGCTGAATTCCGGGTTGATCTCGATGGGCTGGCTGTCACTGGTCTCGATCGTCATGTCGTGCAGCCAAACCGGCTCCGGCCTGTTACCGGGCACGATCTGATAGGTGCGTTCGTTGACCACGCGCAGGCCGTGATTTTCGATCACCGGCACGCGGTAAGACAGCGACAGCGGTGCGGCGTCCGAAAATACTTTCAGGCCGAAGCGCCTGGGATCGTCCTCGTCTTCGACGCGGTGAACCGAAATCGTCACCGGGCGGGCTGGCGTGAGCTTTTCGACGGTTGTGATATCGGCGATCGCCTGTTCCGCGCCGAACACCTCGGTATAGCCGCCGCTAAAGGCCCGGGCATATCGGTTGGTGAGCATGCGCGCCCGCATCCCATCGGTTGACGCAGTGAGTGCGGCCTTCAGCTTGTCGGCCCAGGTCGCGGCAATGGCGCCGATCCCCGCTTCGAGCGCGGTGCGCTCGACGACGGGAGTTTTGCCTTCATAGCGCCCGATGATGTAGTGGACGCGCGCAAGCGCCCCTTCAGGGAATGATACGTAGGAGGCGGCCAAGGTCCCGTTGTAAGTCTGCGCCAGGAAGGCAGCGACACGCATGCGGACGTCGGTGTCGAATTTCTCGCGTGGAATAAAGGTGAGGATGGAGACGAAGCGATCGAACTTGTCAACCCGCGCCAGCGCCCGGACGCGCGGACGCTCGTAGAGGATCAGGATTTCCATGACGAAATTGTAGAGAGTGTCGACATCGACCTGGAACAGTTCGTCACGCGGATATTCCTCGAGAATATGCATGAGCGCCTTGCCGGAATGGCTGTTCGGGTCGAAGCCGGCGCGCTGGAGCACCCGCGAAACCTTGTGGCGGACATAAGGGATCTGTCGTACCGAGCGGGTATAGGCGCCTGAGGTGAAGAGGCCGACGACGCGCAGTTCGCCCTCAAGCCGGCCGTCGGGCGTATAGAGCTTGATGCCCACATAGTCCATCCGGATGCGGCGATGGACGCGGCTGGAGACATTGGCCTTGATGACAATCAGCAGGGTCGGCTCGCGCATGAACTCGCGAATTTCGGTCGTCATCACAACCATTTCGCTGCCGCGGCGCAGCACCTTCACGTCGGGATCGCGCAGGATACCGAGGCCTTCGCCGGTTGTAATGTCGTCGGACGCATCGCTATCGGGCGAGAAGCGATATTCGCGCACACCGAGGAAGGTGAAATTGTCCGCGCAGAGCCATTGCAGGAACTGGTTTGCTTCGGCGACCTCGTCGATCGGCAGCGGCGGCGGATTAGAAGAGTAAGTCTTGATCGCTTCCTGGACGCGGTCGCGCATGGCGCGCCAGTCGGTGACACAGGCGCGGACGTCGTTCAACGTCCTGATAAGGCCGTCGATCAGCTTCTGGCGATCGGCATCGGCGTCCAGGCGAGTGATGTGGAGATGAATCAGGCTTTCGCGCGTGCCCTTTGCTCCTTCCGGCAGTGATTCGCCGTAGAAGCGCAGCAGCTTGCCCTGGTCATCACGCTCCGCCGCGATGATCGGATGAGCGACAAGGGTGACTTCGATGCCCTGCTCGATGAGCTCCGCCATGGTGGAGTCGAACAGGAAGGGCATGTTGTCGTTGAGAATTTCGAGCACGGAAATCTCACGCCCGTCGGGCAGCACCGGATTGAAGACGCGGATATCGGCGCGGCCGGCTGTGCGCCGCTGCACGTGTTCCCAGGCTTGCTCCGCCAGGAGGGCAAGCGAGGCTGCATCGTAATTGGCGAGGTCCTCGGCATTGGTGTAGCCGAACAGAGGCTCGGCGAAGGCCCGGGGGCTCTTGCCCGGTTGCACGTTGCCCGCTGCGTCGCGGATCAGGGTTGCCCGGGCGTTGTCGTCACGCCACGCCATAGCGTCCTCCACTTGCCGCGCCGTCTGACCGCAGCCGCGATCATCAGCTTGATTCTGGAGTGCATCTCTTCGAGCGCCGCGATCGATTGCTACGCGAAATCTTCGGTCTCGAAGCTTCGACGGCTTCCGACGACAATACTACGATCCCGGAGCGAAAGGCGCACGCTGTCGTGAGGCGTGCGGAAATCCCCTACGACAGCGCGTGAGGCCAAAGTCGGCGCCGACAAAAATCACAAGTAATTTCAATCGTGTAGGAGTTCGCAGTTTTATTCTGAGTGGAGGAGGTTGTCCAAATCCATCCGTCTCGCATCCTGGAAGCCATGCAGCTATTCCAGTCCTGGGCAACCGTGAGAGGACTGATCGCAAGCCCCACAGCCTATGTCGATCGGACGCCGCAACGCCGGGAGCTGCGCTTCAGTCGAAGCGAGGATGCCAAGATGGAGGCGTCTTACCGGACACATTGGGTGTCGCCGGAACTCTCCGAGGCGAAGCGCGAACGCCTGACGGAGAAGGCAAGCCGCGGCCCGGAACTGGTGGTGGTCCAGCCATTGAACACGGAGTGGACATGCCATCGCTGTGGCGGCACCGGTAATCTCCTGATGATGGAGCCTGCCGGCCCGGCGTGTCTGCGCTGCGTCGGCCTCGATGATCTCGAATTTCTGTCGGCAGGCGATGCCCTGCTCACGCGGCGCGTGAAGGCGAACAGTGCCCGATATGCCGTCGTCGTACGCTTCAGCAGAACTCGCCGCCGTTACGAAAGACAGGGCCTGCTGGTCGAGCCGCGGGCCCTCGCAGAGGCACGGTGATCGAACCTTGATCGGCGCGCATTGTCAAATAGCATTGCAGCTTCGATTACATAGGGTTCTCGGTCTTATTCTGAATGGCGCGCCAGACAAATCCTAAGCCATTGAAATCCTGTACACTCTAGGCAACCATGTGCGCCTGAAGAGACCGCCTGCTACACACGTAGCCTCACAAGGTGGTCCGCAATGGCGCTCGCAGTCGCAACATGGCAATCCTGATCCCCAGTCTCGGCTTCGCGCGCTTCGACAGCCGTGGGGAGTTGCGCCTCGCGGAACGACTCAAGGACTTCCTCGAAGACAACGCTGTCGTTTGGCACAACCTCCCTGTTGGCCCTCTCAACCGGCATCCGGATTTCATTATCGTTCATCCCGCGAACGGCCTGCTCGTGCTCGAGGTGAAAGACTGGCGACTGGAGACGATCGTTTCGGCGGACAAGACGAACGTCGAGCTGCTGACAAATCGTGGTGTCGTACGGGAGAGCAATCCCCTCGAGCAGGCGCGCAGGTATACGTTCGAGGTCGTGCGCACGCTGGAGCGCGACGGGCAATTGTTGTTTCCGCCCGGTCATCGCTTCGCGGGCCGGGCCATGGTTCCGTTCGGCTTCGGAGCCGTGTTCACCAACATCACGCGCAGGCAGTTCGACCAGACAAATCTCAAGGAGGTGCTGGCCGAGCATCTATGTCTGTTCAAGGACGAGATGACAGAGGGCGCGGATCCCGAAGAATTCCGGTCCGGATTGTGGCGCATGGTTCATCCGCGTCTCGGAGAGCCGCTGTCCATGCCGCAGTTCGACCGCCTGCGGGCGCTGCTCTTTCCGGAAATCCGCATACGACAGATTGCCCTGCCTCTGGAGGAGGCGCCTCGGGCCGATCCTTCGGACCGGACGCTTGCGGTCATGGACCTGCATCAGGAGCAGTTCGCGCGCAGTCTGGGCGAGGGGCATCGAATCATTCGCGGCGTCGCCGGATCGGGCAAGACCCTGATCCTGGCCTTTCGCGCCGAGTATCTGGCACGTGCGGCGGCGAAGCCGGTGCTCATCCTGTGTTACGCCAACGGCATCGCCGGGCGACTCGAGGATGCCATGCAGAACAGGGGCGTGGAGGACCGCGTTCAGGTTCTCACCTTTCATTCGTGGTGTTACCGGATGCTGCGGACTTACGGGATTCCCGCCCCATCCGAGCGAGACTATCCGGACTATGCAGAGCGACTGGCCGCGAGCGTTTCAGAGGTCGTGAAGGCGGTCGATCAAGGCCACATCCCAGCGCAGCAGTACGACGCTGTCCTGATCGACGAGGCGCACGATTTCGAGCCGCAATGGCTCGCGCTCGCAGCCAAGATGGTGAACCCGCGCACCAAGGCGCTGATGGTCGTCTACGACGATATCCAGGCCATCTATAAGGGGCGTGAACGCCCGGTGTGGAGTCAGCTCGGGATCGAGGCGAAGGGCAGAACGACCGTTTTGAAAGTCAATTACCGCAACACCGCGCAAATCGTTGCCTTCGCGAGACGCTTCGCCGCAGACGTCATTGGCGCTCCCGGCATCACGGCCGACGATGAGCACGCCATCCTGCTGCCCGAAGATGCGGGCCGGCAGGGGCTGGAGCCGGCCGTGCGGCGGTGCGTGAGCATCGATGCAGAAGCGCACTGCGTCGCCGAGTGGTTTCTCGACCGGAAAAAAGCCGGGTACGAGTGGTCGCAGATGGCGTGTCTCTACCCGGAGCACTGGATCGGCGGGCGGGTCGCGCAGATCCTCGCCGGGCATGACGTGCCGATCGATATGGCCAAGGACAATCGCAACAGGATTTCGGTCAAGCGGGTCGCCGTGCGGTTCCTGAGCATGCACACCGCGAAAGGCCTGGAGTTTCCCTGCGTCGCCATTGCCGGACTGGGCTCGCTCGGCCGCCACGGCGAGACCGTCGAGGAATGTGTCCGGCTGACGTATGTAGGGGTGACCCGGGCGACTCACGAGGCGCTCCTGACGTATTCAAGTGAGTCGGCACTGGTGCAGCGTTTGATCGCGTGACGCCGCACAGGCGCTTTCTCACGCCGTCGTGCCGTCGATCGCGCGGCGGATCACCCGCTGCACTTCCGCATTCGACAGAAACAGATCGTGGTTGATGATGCCCCAGCCTTCCTGGGAGGCATCGACCACGCGCACGCCGAGCCGCGCGATGACGGCCTTCTCGGCGGCACCGACCCTGGTCATCCCACCTGCGATTTGGCCCGACAGCGCCAGTGCACGATCGTTCGTCGCGGCGATCACGGTGATCTTGCCGGCGAGCGGACCGATGCGCTGGATCGCCGACGAGAACACGTCCATGTCGATGTCGGGTGCGGCAAACACCACGGCGCCGATCTTGCTCGTCACTGTGTCGCCGTATCGCGCATAGAGCTGACGCAGGCTTTCAAGCGTCAGCATGGTTCCCATGCTGTGCGCAACGATGTGCACGCGGCCGCCGCTTGGTGCCGACACGAGCGCAGACAGCACGCGCTCGAAATTGTCGCGGGACCACATCGCGCTGTCGCGGTCATAGGCATAGTCGAACAGTCCGGCCTTGGACGGCCAGGAGAACGCCATGGTCCGGCCGCGGAACTTGATCCCATCGGAGAGATGGGCGGCATCCAGCACCGCCGTCTCGAACGTTTGCTTGAAGCCGTGCACATAGATCAGCACGTCCCCTGCGCCGGCCTGCGCAGCAAGATCGCCGGCGTCGGCTGACACCGGTTCGATCCGATCAAGACGCCAATCATCAAGTCCAACCGAGGCGAGGGAAAGACGGCTCTCGTCCGGGGCCACCAGCTTGGCCCGCGCGACCGCCATGCTCGTCGCGCGCTCCGGCCCGAACCAGGGTTTGGTGCGGCCGCCGTTCACCGGCTTGCGCGTGGTGACGACAAGCAATGTGGGGTCAACGGAAAGGGTTGACGCGTCGAAGCGTGCGCCAGTCGCACCCAGGCCGGCGCATCCGCCGAGCGCGAGCGCACTCCCTGCCGATACAAGTCCGCCGAGGAGAGCGCGGCGCGAAACAGAGTGACGGGAGGCGTTTTGCAGAGGACGTCGGTCGATCACACGGAACCTTCGGGAACTTTGCCCACCGTAACGCCGCCCCGCCTAGCTCCCTGAATGACAATGGAGGCGAGAAGACGGCGGAGCCGCTTCGCGGTGGGTTCAAAGTCGATGGCGTCCGAACGAGTGCCCACATCAGTCGATGATTTCGATCGAATGGAATCTGCACCAATCGCGCAATGCATTCTCAGCGGCCCTGGCCGCAAAGGCAAAGCGGTTGCCCGGAGGCATCGAGAAGGTCGATATCGAGCTTGGGCACGCCGGTCAGCAACGCCATTCATCCGCCGTCAATAGTTCCAGCTCGGCGAAATAAGCCTCATTCGGGTCCTGATTGGGCTTCGTGTTGACGTTGCCATCGCCCGAATTTGGTCTTGCGCACGAGCTCGTTCATGTGTCCTGCAAGCACCAAGCCGATCGCATGGATGGCTTCGTGACGATCGAGTCCTTCGGACATCAGCCGCTGCGCCGTGCTTCGCACCGGCAGCTCGGGATCGGCAATTTGGTTCTCGACGATCACATGAAAGATAGCGTGCGCTTTGTCCCGCGGAAGGCGGATTCCGGCGCGCCGATGGTACGCCATCACGAGATCGATCCGTCTCTCCTCGTCCAGCGCGCAACCCACAGATCCGGGTCTGGCTCGATCAATGGATCATACGCCAGGGTCGCTTCTTCGTCCTCGAGCGCCGACCGGGCAATGTCCGGTATCTGCACGATTTGGGACAAACCGGACGACGGCTCGACCAGCCTTTGCGAGTCGAGGCAACACCTCTTGAACTTCTTGCCACTGCCGCAAGGGCAGGGGTCGTTTCGTCCCACCTTGTGCGAATTTACCATTGCGAGCGACTGAATTTGATCGGGGTCACAATACACCAAAACAGCTTGGTTTAGCAAAGCGATGCGGCAATGTCGGCAATCGATCTGAAGAGTACGAACGGATCGTCCTTTGAGGCAAGAAATCCCCGCCGCGCCCAGAACGCAGCAGCTTCGGCATCGACCGCGTTGACGACCAGCGCGCGTCCTCCAATCAGGCCTGCGGCCGTGACGCAGCGCTGGAGCGCATGCTTGACCAGGCCGGTGCCGATTCCTTGGCCGATCCAATTCTCATCGGTCGCGAGCTGTCCCAGCACCAGGCAGGGCACGGGGTCGGGCGGCTGCCCCTTCCGTATCGACTGCGGCAGAGACGAGGGGATGATTGCCGTCGGCGCGAGGCCGTAATAGCCGACCACCCGATTCATCTCGTGGACCACCATGACAGCGGTAAAGCCCTTCTCCTGGTTGGACAGCGCTCGTGTTTTCAGCCATCGGTCGAGCGATGGCTTGCCGCAGGAGAACTCGTCGAGATGATGAGCTGGCATCAGCGGTTCGGGCACGGAGATCGCCAAGCCTCAGCGCCTCTTGCCCGAGTTTCTTTTGGTGCGGTAAGGTCATGCCGTTTGGGCAAAACAGCTCAAGTCGCTGTCAACCCCATCCCGCAAAAATATTCCACTTTACCGAAATTCGGATTTATCGTATGTGTCGTCCATCCCAGCCCACCAAAGGGGCGGTCGTACGTCGTCACGAACGCGGGCTGGTTTGCGATGGACGCGGGCGGCGTTAAAGGCGGTCCTTGCGCGTGCAGGGCGAGATGAACCTCGTGAGCATGGTGCGGACCGCGAAGACGGACGGCGCTCAATCCTTGCGGAGCCTTCGACGGAGCAGGGCCGTGCCCTGCGAAGCCTCTTGGCGAAGCAGGGTCAGTCCGCGTACGGCGAAACCGTGTGGTCCTGGCCGTCGTTGCTACGGTCAAGCCTTGGCGAAGGCGTCACTCGCGTCAACCGGCGCGGTGCCGTGCATTTCGCTGAGGTGACGGAGGCCAGAAGGAATTCGGCTCCGGGGAGAGCGCGGCATAGGCCGTCAAACCATCGCGCAGGGAAGGCCTGGTTTCGGCTGCCCTGTGTCTCCCCTGTGCATTGCGTGTGCATTCGTTCAGCGCAGGGGTCTTATGGGTGCCAGCTGGCGCCCGGTCTTCCCCATAGGCGTTAAGGTAGCGCGAGCATCGATTGATACGGACGTTTTCGAGGAGGCTCGCGCAGGTGCCGCCCAAGCGCTCGCTTTCTGCGGCGGAAGCAACGGATGGTTGGTTGTGGAATGATCGCTTGTAGCAAGGATGCAACGAGTTGTTGCAAAACACGCCAAGCGCCAGGTGCCGTCAGGCGGCCTGCATCCAGCGGGGAGAGTCCTCGAAGTCGCGGGCAAGCGGCTCGAGCAGCAGGATGATCAAGAGGTG
>NZ_AXAZ01000046.1 GCF_000473065.1 Bradyrhizobium sp. WSM1743 | reverse complement strand
TGGAACGAGTTCTTGCCGATATCGATGCCGATCACGGCGATCGCTGCATTGAGCTTCCGAGACATGGTGTGCTCCTTGTCTTGAGCGCCCCTTGCCAGCTTCTCGCACTGGCAGGGCCGGAGCACGGCCGGACCATTCCATTAGCGGACGTAGCTTAATGTGCTATGCTTGTCCTCGTATGCGCGTCAGGAGAGATCGGGCAATGAGACGGCGGGATGTGATCACGCTGGCGATCGGCGCGATTTTGGCGGGACCGCCAAATGCACGAGCGCAGCAGTCCTCTCGTAAGGTCTGGCGTTTGGCATTCCTGAACACCGACTCGTGGGAAAGTGAAGTCCAGCGCGCCTTGTTCGAAGTTTTCAGGAACGCACTGCAGAAGCTCGGCTACACGGACGGCAAAAACCTCGTCATCGAGCGCAGAGCGGCAGAGGGGCATATCGAGCGCCTCGATCAGCTCGCGAACGAGTTGATCGCCGCAAAGCCAGACGTAGTGGTCGCAGTTGCAACACCTGCAATAGCCGCCGCGCGACGAGCAACCGCAACTATTCCTATCGTGATGTGGGGAGCCGGGGATGCGGTGGCTTTGGGCCTTATCAACAGCTTAGCGCATCCCGGAGGAAACATTACCGGTGTAGCCACGATGTTCTCCGACACAACCGGCAAGTCACTCGAACTTCTGCACAGTATCCTTCCGGCAGCAACGCGAGTGGCCGTGCTGGGCTCGCCCATCCCCGCCCGCAAGCGACAGTTTGAAGAGACAGAGGCCGCTGCAAAGATATTGGGTCTGGTGACGATCCCCATCTTTGCTTCCTCCCGGGATGATCTCGGCCAAGCTTTCGAAAGAATGGAGCAGGCAAAGTGCGATGCACTTTTCGTACTTGCTGCTCCGATAGAGCCGGAAATTGTTCTCCTGGCCGCTCGTAAGAAGATTCCAGCGGTTTACCAAATCAGCGCCTTCGTAGATTTGGGTGGCCTCGCAAGCTATGGGGCAAGCCTCGCAGTGATGGGCAAGCAAACAGCACAATATACAGCTAAGATATTTCAGGGAGCCAAACCGGCAGAGCTTCCGGTCGAGCAACCGGTCGCCTTCGAGCTCGCTCTGAATCTCAAGACGGCTGCGGCGCTAGGACTGAGAATTCCGGCCGAGGTCATAGGCCGTGCCGACAAGGTGATTGAATAATGACTGCTCCTGGCCCTTCAGCGACATTAGAAGATTGCTGCTTCTCCGCCGGTGTTAGGGCTTAAGCGGCGGACATCAGGCGGCGGCCAGCCGCTTAATGAGTACACGGCCTAGATCCCAGCGCCCGGATCACCGGCCAGGCCGCGAGCGCAGCAGCGAGATGCTTGAGCGTGTGGCCCGAGACCATGTGCCCGGTCGCTTCGAACACGGTCACGTCGCCCATTTCGAGAAGTTTAGCGATCACATAGAAGACGATCACGCCGCCGAGCGGCACGCCAAGCGCGCCGGGCCGGGGACGCGTCAACGCGAGGCCCACCGCCAGCGCCATGCCGCCGAACTGCACCACCAACCAGGGCGTGAGATTCTCGCGTGCCACCCAGGCAGCTAACAGGCCCGCGATCATCGCCAGCACCAGCACTGCTTCGCCGGCGCGCGTGCTGATCCGCTCGCTGGCCGCGATGCCCAGAAATCCTGCGAACGCGACCGCCATGCCGAGACGATCGGCCACGAGCCGTTGCGGCACGTCGGGGTCGAGATGGTAGAAGCCCGAGCCCAGGCAAGTGAGGATCAGCCCTACGAAGAACCAGCTCGCCCCGATGGGCGCATCATGGCGGGCACGCAGCCGCTCCGAGCCCCAGACGCCCATGGCGAGGAAGGCAAGATTGCTCAGCACATCGCCGGCGTTGGGCACTCCGAGCCAGGTGTGGTCGTCGACGAAATGCGGGATGTGCCAGGCGGCGGCGGGCAATGCGGGCGCAAAGAGCGCGGCCAGGATCAGGACGAGGAGTGCACCGAGCAGGTATTTTTCGCGGGCTTGCAGCGCGCCAAGCGCAAAACGGCGAGACACTGAAGGGAGCTTGGCAGTGGTCGCTTGGGCGGGATCATCGGCGTGCAACATGCGAGGCTCCGGGACAATTGAACAAAGTTCAACATCTATATCTCCGAAATGAACAATGTTCAATAGAGATTGTGCGCGAGCTCTGCGAGCGAAAACCTCATTGAAATCGTTTGCGTTCCAGGAGACGCGGTAGGGGGCAATGCGAGGCGTCCATCTCGCTTACGATCGACATTTGTGGGCACGGCGCTTCGCGCCTTTGCCCACCCTACCAGACCGCGTTCGCCGCGCTTACGCTGCCCCGATCTCCGCGACGATCCGTCCCGTCGTCACCTGCTCGCCCTCGGCAACATCGATCGCGCCGACGACGCCGTCGATACCGGCCTTGTGGACGTGCTCCATCTTCATTGCTTCCAGCGTCAGCACCGGCTGGCCGGCGGTGACGCGGTCGCCGGGCTTGACCAGAACGGCGACGACGCGGCCGTTCATGGCGGCGCGGACCTTGCCGTCGCCGCCATTCGTTGCAGCCGCTTTCGGCGCGGCGAGGGTGAGATCGGTGACGGCGAGCGGAATGCCGCGGTGCTGGACGTACAGCCGATCGCCGTCGCGCAAAAATTTAGCGCTGTCCATCACGCCATCGTGGCGGAAGCGGATGGCATCGGGATCGAGCTGGTCGATCTCGAACCTATCCTGGCGACAGTCGACGACACTGTAGCTGCCATCGCGCTCACGCGTGACTTCGAGTTCGTGGGCTTGGCCGGCGATTTCGATCTTCGTCGGCAGCGGAAAGGTGGCGGCGAGACTCCGCCCACCCTGCCAAGACGGTGCGCGTGGGTTGGTGACGTAGAGCAGCAAGCCCGCCAGCGCCACGTCGAATGCCGCGTTCGCGCGCGGTGCCAGCAGCTCGTCGCGATGCGCGCCGATGAACGCCGTCGTCGCCTCGCCTTTGGCGAAACCGGGATGACGCAGGCAGGACATCAGGAACGCCTGGTTCGTGGTCACGCCAAACGCGGTGAGCTGCTCGAGGCCAACGATCAGCCGTCCCCTCGCCTCCTCGCGCGTGGTGCCGTGGCTGATCACCTTGGCGATCATGGAATCGTAGAATGGCGGAATTTCCGAGCCCGATTGCAGTGCATGCTCCACGCGGATGCCTTCGGGCACCTCCCAGCGCGCCATGCGGCCGGACTGCGGCATGAAATCCCGCGCGGCATCCTCCGAGCAGAGCCGGACCTCGATGGCATGGCCTTCGAAGCGGATGTCCTGCTGCTTCACGGGCAACGGCTCGCCGCGCGCGACGCGCAGCTGCAGCTCGACGAGATCGAGCCCGGTGATCGCCTCGGTCACAGGGTGTTCGACCTGGAGGCGCGTGTTCATCTCCATGAAGTAGAACTCGCCGCTTTGATCGAGCAAGAACTCCAGCGTGCCGGCGCCCTGGTAGCGCAGCGCTTTCACCGCTGATACCGCGACCTCGCCCATTTGCGCGCGCAGCTCGGGCGTGACGGCTGGCGACGGCGCCTCCTCGATCAGCTTCTGGTGCCGCCGCTGCACCGAGCAGTCGCGCTCGCCGAGATGGATGGCGTTGCCGTGGCTGTCGCCAAACACCTGGATCTCGATGTGGCGGGGACTCTGGATCGCACGCTCGAGGATGACGGTGGGATCGCCGAATGCGGCCTTCGCCTCGGAACGCGCACTGCGCAGCGCATCGGGAAACGAGGCGGCATCGGTCACGAGCCGCATGCCGCGCCCGCCGCCGCCGGCGACCGCCTTGATCATCACGGGAAAGCCGATCCTCCTGGCCTCCGCGAGCATCACCTCGTCGCCCTGATCTGCGCCCTGATAGCCGGGCACGATGGGCACGCCGGCCTTCTTCATGATCTCCTTGGCGCCGGCCTTGTTGCCCATGGCCTCGATCGCCTGCGGCGACGGGCCGATGAAGACGAGGCCGGCCTCCTTGCACGCTTGCGCAAACTCCTCGTTTTCCGCCAAGAAGCCATAGCCGGGGTGAACGGCGTCCGCGCCGCTCGCCTTGGCTGCGGCAATGATCGCGGGGATGTTGAGATAGGACTGCGCCGGCAGCGCCTCGCCGATGCGCACGGCCTGATCGGCCTGCTTGACGTGGAGCGCATTACAATCGACATCGGAATAGACTGCGACGACACTTAAGCCCAAGCGCCGCGCACTGCGCATCACGCGCAACGCAATCTCGCCGCGATTGGCTACCAGAACCTTGAAGAACGGCCGGTGCTGCACTGATCCGTTCCTCATGGGCGGGCCACCGAGAACTGCATGCGCTGAGGCATGCGCGCATCGCCCTCGCGGCAGATCGCGAGCACTTCGGACAGCACCGCGCGGGTGTCGCGCGGATCGATCACGCCGTCATCGAGCACGCGGGCGCTGGTGGAGAACACGTCCATCTGGCCGTCGAACACGCCGATGATCTCAGCCTTCATCGCCTCCAGCCTGTCCTTCTCGATCGGCTTGCCGCGACGCGCGGCGGCGGCCTCGGTCACGATCGCCATGGTTTCGGCCGCCTGCTCGCCGCCCATTACCGCGGTCTTGGCGTTGGGCCAGGAAAAGCAGAAGCGCGGATGGAACCCGCGGCCGCACATGCCGTAATTGCCGGCGCCGAACGAGGCGCCGCAATAGATGGTGATCTGCGGCACCGTCGCCGAGGTCACCGCCTGGATCATCTTCGAGCCGTGCTTGATCATGCCGGCTTCTTCGTAAGATTTGCCGACCATGTATCCGGTGGTGTTGTTCAGATAGAGCAGTGGCGTACGGGTCTGGCAGCAGGCCTGGATGAAATGCGTCGCCTTGTTGGCACCGGCGGGATCGAGCGGACCGTTATTGGTGACGATGCCGATCGCCTGCCCTTCGATGCGGGCATGGCCGCAGACGGTGGCCGGACCGTAATTCGGCGCCATCTCGGTGAAATCGGAATCGTCGATGATGCGCGCGATCACCTGTTTCATGTCCACGGGCCGCTTGTGATCCATCGGCATGATGCCGAGCAGCTCGTCCTGGTCGTAGCGCGGCGGCTTGAATGGCGAAGCCGTCCTGCCGGGCCGCTCCCATTCCAGCGCCGCCATGATCTCGCGCGCGATGCGCAAGCCGTCGCGGTCGTCCTCGGCGAGGTAATCACCAAGGCCGGAGATTTGCGTATGCATCTCGGCGCCGCCGAGCTCCTCCTCGGTCGCGATCTCACCGGTCGCGGCCTTCAGCAGCGGCGGCCCGGCGAGGAAGGCGCGGGTGCGACCGCGGACCATGACGATGTAGTCGGACAGGCCTGTCTGATACGCGCCGCCCGCGGTGGAGGAGCCGTGCGTGATGGTGACGACCGGCAGTCCCGCCGCCGACAGCCGCGCCAGATTGCGAAAGATGTTGCCGCCACGGACAAAGTCCTCGACGCGGTAGCGCAGGAGGTTGGCACCGGCGCTTTCGACGAGCTGGACATAAGGCAGCTTGTTCTCCAGCGCGAGCTCCTGCACCCGCAGCGTCTTGTCGAGGCCGTAAGGTTGCAGTGCGCCGGCATCGATGCCGGAATCACTGGCGCTGACCATGCAGCGGATGCCCGAGACGAAACCGATGCCGGCGATGACGCCGCCACCAGGCACGCTCTTGTTAGGATCAGGCACGTCGAACATGTAGCCGGCGAGCGTCGACAGCTCGATGAAAGGCGCACCGGGATCGAGCACCAGCGCGACGCGCTCGCGCGGCAGCAGCTGGCCGCGCTTGTGGAAGCGATCCTTGGCCGCAGCCGACGCCGCGCGCGTGCGCTCTTCCAGAGCGCGCATGCGATCGATCAGCGCGAGCATGCCGTCGCGATTGACGTGGTAGGCGGCACTGCCGGGGGAGATGGTGTTTTCGATGACTGCCACAATTTACTCCGTCATTCCGGGATGGTCCGAAGGACCAGACCCGGAATCTCGAGATTCCGGGTTCGATGCTACGCATCGCCCCGGAATGACGAACTACCGATTCGTCCCAAAGATCTTCCGCGCCTCGGTGGGGCTCGCGATCTCCCGGCCGGCGCGCCTTGCGCAGGCGGCGACCGCTTCGATCAGCTGGCCGTTCGAGGTCACCTTCCTGCCGTCGGCGAGATAGAAGGTGTCCTCGAGACCGGTGCGCAGGTGGCCGCCGAGCTCGGCGCAGCGCTGATGCAGCGGCCAGATCTCTTCGCGGCCGATCGCGGTAACCTGCCAATGCGCCTCAGGGCGCTTCAGCTTGATCAGGATCGGCAGCAGCTCGGGATCAGCCGGCATGCCCGACGCCACGCCCATCACGAAATTATACTCGAGCGGACCCTTGTACATGCCGACCTGGTAGTACATGCCGACGCAGCGGACGATGCCAACATCGAAGCACTCGAACTCGGGGATGGTGCCGACCGCGTTCATGACGTCGAGATAGTCCTTCACCTTCTCGACCGCGTTGTCGAACATCATCGGCGGCCAGGCCCAGGTGTTGTCGGCCTTCACTTTCAGGTAATTCAGCGAGCCGGCATTGCAGGCGGCAATCTCCGGCCTGGTCTCGCGGATGCAGTCGAGCGCGCCGCTATAATTCGGCCCTGACACGCCCGAGGTGTGATTGATGATGACGCCGGGGCAGGCCTCGCGGATCGCCTGCTGAATCTCCTTGCTGACCGCGACCTCCCAAGACGGCAGGTGCCCCTTGCCTGGCGCCTGCTGGCGCAGATGGATGTGCATGATGGACGCGCCGGCATCGAAGGCAGCCTTGGCCTCGCGCGCCATCTGCTCGGGCGTCACGGGCACATTGTGCTGCTTCGGATCGGTGAGCACGCCGTTCAGCGCGCAGGTGATGACGGCCTTGTCGCTCATGCGTTCAATGTCTCGCACGTTGATAATTCAACGGTTACAATCATGTGACGCGCGACATGCGGCTTCTTGCGCGGAGAAGCTGGAATACGAGATGCCGTAGGGTGGGTTAGCCGAAGGCGTAACCCACCACTGTCTATCTCCGCGGAAGCAGAAGAGGTGGGTTACGCCGGGCGATTGCGCTTCGCGCATCTGCAGGGCTAACCCACCCTACGAAACACGATGCTAGCTCGCCTCCGCGAGCCGCACCGTCTCGGTGCTGCGGTAGATCGCAAGGTCGCGCGAGCCGACGAAGATCGCGCGCGGCTTCAGGCCGTAGAAGCGGCGGATCGAATGGCTGAAATGCGTGGAATCGGGATAGCCGATATCCTGCGCGAGATGGGCGAGGTTGAGGTCCTGGTTGGCGAAGTGCAGCAGATGGCGCGCGCGCTTCCAGGCGCGGAAGGAGCGGAACGAGATGCCGGTCTCCTCCTTGAACAGATGCAGGAAGCGCGAGGCCGAGAGCCCTGCTTCCGCCGCGCAAGTATCCGCCGTCACCGGCTCGCCGGAGAAGCGCCCGATGCGGGCTACGGCGCGCGTGATGCGCGGGTCGAGCACGCGGCGCGGCAGCGCTTCGCCAAAGCACATCTCGTCGAACTCGGCAGTGGTGATGTCGCCGTAGCGGCGCTGGCGCAGCAGCGCGTAGGCGGCAAGGATCTTGCGGGCATAGGCGGTCCGATCGGGGCCGGTCAGCCGCTCGGCCAGGGCCTCGATGACGCCATCCGGCATGCTCTCGGGCTCCAGCGTCACGCTGATCGCGGTGCGATAGTCGCTGGCAATGGAATGGCGCTGGTTCGGCAGGGTGACGAACAGCTCGCCGGTGGCGAGGACGTCGTCGATCGTCAGGTGCAGATTGCCTTTCACCGCCACATAGACATGGCAGCAGCCGGGGGTCCGCTTGCGGGGGCGGCCGAGCAGGCCGGCATAAAAGACCCGCTCCGGCGTGATCAGCATCAGATGGTCGGATTCGCGACCTTTATCTTCCATTGGGATCCTCCTCGCGCGGCTCTCTGGCCGCTGCGGATGGAGGTCACCTTAGCGGAAATTTGGGCGCTGTCACGATAGGATAGCGCTGTCATGAAAACATGTGCCGTCGTTCCGGGGCGGTCCACCGGGTCCGCGCAAAGCGCGGCCCGATGACAGGCTCCGGACCGAACCCGGAACCTGGAGATTGCCGCGCGGGATTCCGGGTTCGATGCTTCGCACCGCCCCGGAATGACGGGCTCAAACTTACGCCCTCACCCTTGGCGCGACATTCTGCTCAACGCCTGCCTTTTGCTCCGCCGCAACAGCCCGCTTGAAACCGTCACGCTGCTGCAGGCGCGCCCAATAGGTTGCGACATTTGGCCCAAAATCCGTGGCGAGCCCGATATTGCTCGCGAGGCGGAGCGCGTAACCGATGACAATGTCAGCGGCAGTGAAGCGGCCCGCGCACAAGGTTTCAGCATTGGCCGTCGCTGCCTCGACCGCGCGCAGTCTCCCCAAGAACCATTTTGCGTAATCGGTGGCGACCTGCGGGTTGCGGCGCTCCTCCGGTTCGAGCTGGGTGTATCGCAGCACCAGCGTTTGCGGGAAGGTTAACGTGGCGTCGCTGAAATACATCCAGTTCAGGAACGCCCCATAGGCGGGATCTTCCGGCCCGACCATCAGCGGCGTCGGGCCGTATTTGATGCCGAGATAGTGGCAGATGCCGGAGGACTCGGTCATCCGCGTCTCGCCGTCGATCAGGAAGGGGATGGTCCCGAGCGGATTGAGCGCGAGATAATCCTTGGCAAACACCCGCGGCGGGAACGGCAGCATCTTCAATTCATAGGGCAGCCCCATCTCCTCCAGCATCCAGAGCGGGCGGAACGAGCGCGCGGCGTCGCAGTGGTAGAGTGTGATCATCAAGCACTTCCTTTGCTGCCGGGCAGCGTGCCCATCATCTTGCACAGGACCATCAGCATGACCTCGTCGGCGCCGCCGCCGATCGAGGTCAGGCGGCTGTCGCGATAGGCGCGGCTGACCGGCGTCTCGTTGGTAAAGCCCATTCCGCCCCAATATTGCAAGCAGGCATCGGTGAGCTCGCGGCCGAGCCTGCCGGCCTTCAGCTTGGCCATGGTCGCGAGCCGCGTCACGTCCTCGCCCGCGACCAGCTGCTCACCCGCGCGATAGATCAGCGCGCGCAGCAGCTCGACCTCGGTCTGCATCTCCGCTAGCTTGAAATGCACGACCTGATTGTCGAGGATCGACTTGGCGAAGGCCTTGCGATTGCGCGTGTACTCGATGGTCTGGTCGATGATGTATTCGTGCGCCTTGAGACAGGCGGCCGCGCCCCACAATCGCTCCTCCTGGAACTGGATCATCTGGTAGGTAAAACCTTTGCCCTCGTCACCGATCCGGTTGCGCTTGGGTACGCGGACATTGTCGAAGAAGATCTGCGCGGTATCGGAGGAGCGCATGCCCATCTTGTCGAGCTTGCGCGCGACGGTGACGCCCTTGCTCTTCATAGGCACGCAGATCAGCGACTTGTTGCGGTGAACCGGCCCGTCGCCAGTGTTGGCGAGCAGGCAGATCCAGTCGGCCTGGGTGCCGTTGGTGATCCACATCTTGCCGCCATTGATGACGTAATCGTCGCCGTCGGAGCGCGCCTGCGTCTTGATCGAGGCGACGTCGGAGCCAGCGCCGGGTTCAGAGATGCCGATGCAGGCAACGTAGTCGCCTGATATCGATGGCGCCAGGAATTCACGCCGCACCTCGTCCGAGCCGAAGCGCGCCAGCGCTGGCGTCGCCATGTCGGTCTGCACCCCGATCGCCATCGGCACGCCGCCGCAGGTGATGGCGCCGAGCTCCTCCGCCATCATCAGCGCGTAGGAGTAGTCGAGACCCGAGCCGCCGAACTCCACCGGCTTGTTCAGACCGAGGAAGCCGAGATTGCCCATCTTCTTGAACAGCTCGTGCGCCGGGAAGATGTCGGCCTTCTCCCATTCATCGACATGGGGATTTATCTCGTTGGCGATGAACTTCTGCAAGCTCCGGCGGATCTCGTCATGGTCGGCGGTAAATAGCATCGTTTCCCCTTTGTCATTCCGGGGCGCGCGAAGCGCGAACCCGGAATCCAGAGATGAGTCCTACAATATCGAGGTTCCGGGTTCGACGCTGCGCGTCGCCCCGGAATGACGGAGAAGGGTCACAGCCCCATCTGCCTCGAGGCCAGATCCTTCATGATTTCCTCGGTGCCGCCGCCGATGGCGTTGACCTTGACCTCGCGGTAGATGCGTTCGGCCTTGATGCCGCGCATGAAGCCGGCGCCGCCGAAGATCTGCACGGCTTCGGAGGCGCAGAACGCCATGGTCTGCGTCGCCTGGTTCTTCATCATGCAGATCTCGGCAACCGGGCTCTCGCCCTGCTCGAGACGCCACGCCAGCATCTCCAGCATCGCTTGCGACGCCGCGACCTTCTGCGCCATGTCCACGATCTTGTGGCGGATCACCTGGTGCTGGGCGAGCGGCTTGCCAAATGTCTTGCGCTCCTTGGTATAAGCAACCGCCTCGTCGACACAGACACGCGCAAAGGCCGTGCAGCTCGCCGCCATGCCCATGCGCTCGCTGTTGAAGTTCTGCATGATGATCTTGAAGCCCTGCCCCTCCTCGCCGATCAGGTTCTCGACCGGCACGCGGCATTCGTCGAAATGCAGCGTCGCGGTGTCGGAGGCCCACCAGCCCATCTTCTTCAGCTTGGTTCGCGACAGGCCGGGCGTGTCGCCTTCGATCAGGAGCAGGCTGACGCCGCCGGCACCCTCGCCGCCGGTGCGCACCGCAACCGTCAGATAATCGGCGCGCATGCCTGAGGTGATGAAGGTCTTCTCCCCGCTCACGACGTAGTGATCGCCATCGCGCCGCGCCCGGGTTCGCAGGTTCGCGACATCGGAACCGCCGCCCGGCTCGGTGATCGCCAGCGCCGAGATTTTCTCGCCTGAGAGCACCTGCGGCAGCACACGTGCCTTCACCTCGGGCCGCGCCGCGCGCGCGATCGGCGGCGATCCAATCGTATGGCTCATCAGGCTGGCGCTGATACCGCCGGCGCCGGCTTGCGCCAGCTCTTGGCTGGCCACGATCTTCATGAACTGGTCGGCGGCGATCCCGCCATATTCCTCGGGAAATCCGAGGCCCAACAGCCCGATCTCGGCCGCCTTGCGATAGAGCGCGCGCGGGAATTCGCCGGCCTCGTCCCATTCATGGGCGAAGGGCGTGATCTCCTTCTCGACGAAGCGGCGCATCACGTCGCGGAAGGCGTCGTGCTCGGCGGTATAGAACGGGCTCTTCATCGCACACTTGCCTCGCGGACGGATTCGTCTGGTCAACCATGGCCGGAACCTTGGCGGCTCACTTGCGCGGAGTGGCTGAGTGGAGCCGATGCTCCGGGCAAGGCAGCAACCTAGCAACTCAACGCAAGACGATTTTCGCCGCTCACAGGCCAACTCTGGCTCAAAAAAAACGTTGCTGCACAGACTCCGGCTGGCCCCAAGGGCCACGCCGGGCATGGTGCACGGGCAGCAAGAGAGAGGGCGGCACAAGACCGCCGAGGGAGGAATTTTTGGCCGTTCGTTACTACGACTGGATCGCTCATCATCGCCGCCGCGCGCCTGATAAGGTCGCAGTCGTCGACCTCGCGAGCGAGCGCCGCTTCAGCTATTCGCAGCTCGATGCTCGTGTCTCGCGCCTCGCCTCCTTTCTGCGCCACACGCTCGACGTCTCGCGCGGCGATCGCGTCGCAGTGCTGGCGCTGAACACGACCGATACGCTGGAGGTGCAGTTCGCCTGCGGCCGGTTAGGTGCGATCTTCGTGCCGCTGAACACCCGACTCACCGTTCCCGAGCTCCAGTTCATCACCGGCGATTGCGCGCCGAAGGTGATGATCCACGATACTGATCTGGCCGAGACGGCGCTCAGCGTTGCGAAGCTTTGCGGGGTTGCGACGAGCCTGATGCTCGGCGCCGGCGGATCTTACGAAGCCGGCATCGCCGCCGCAAAGCCGCTCGAGCGCGCCGAAGAAGTCACGCTCGATGACGTCTCGACCATCATGTACACGTCGGGCACCACGGGACATCCGAAGGGCGCGACCATCACCCATGGCATGACGTTCTGGAATTGCGTCAATCTCGGCGGCCCCGCCTGCATCGGGCCGTCGTCGGTGCTGCTCACCGTGCTGCCGCTGTTCCACACCGGCGGCCTCAATTGCTACACCAATCCCGTGCTGCATGCCGGCGGCACGGTGATGATCATGCGCACCTTCGATCCCGGCACGGCGCTCGGCCTGATCAACGATCCCGCGCAGGGCATCAACGTGTTCTTCGGCGTGCCCGCGATCTACCAGTTCATGGCGCAGCACCCGTCCTTCGCGACCACCGATCTCAGCCGGTTGATCGTCGGCGGTGTCGGCGGCGCCCCGATGCCGGTGCCGCTGCTCAAGGTATGGGAGGCACGCGGTGTCGCGCTTCAGCAGGGCTATGGCATGACCGAGACATCGCCGGCCGTGCTGGTTCTCGACCGCGAGGATGCTGCGCGCAAGGCCGGCTCCGCCGGCAAGCCGGTGCTGCACACCGAGGTGCGCATCGTGCGCCCCGATGGCAGCGATGCCGATGTCGGTGAGCTCGGTGAGCTCTGGGTCAAGGGCCCCAACATCACCCCGGGCTACTGGAACAGGCCGGAGGCGAACAAGACGTCCTTCACCGATGGCTGGCTGCATACGGGCGATGCGACGCGCGTCGACGAGGAAGGCTTCTACTACATCGTCGACCGCTGGAAGGACATGTACATATCCGGCGGCGAGAACGTCTATCCGGCCGAAGTCGAGAACGTCCTGCACCAACTCACCGCGATCGCGGAAGCTGCCGTGATCGGCATTCCCGATCCGCAATGGGGCGAGGTGGGCCTTGCCATCATCGCAGTCAAACAGGGCGAGCGGCTGACCGAGGCCGACGTCTTCGCGCATTGCGCGGCCAATCTGGCGCGCTTCAAATGCCCGCGCCAGATTCGCTTCGTCGACGCGCTGCCGCGCAACGCCACCGGCAAGATCCACAAGCCGACCTTGCGCAGGGAATTTTCCGTCACCTCGGAGGTCGATAGGAAAATCGCCAACGCCTGATCGAAGCGCCCTCGCGGGTGCTTTTCTTTTTTGAAGTGCCTGCCCGAGACCACAAGAAACCTAAGGAATTTCCATGAAGAACAAGAAACTTTCCCTGCTCGCCGCGGCAACGGCCCTGACCCTTCTCTCGGTTCAAGGCGCTTCCGCGCAGAAGAAATACGACACGGGTGCCAGCGACACCGAGATCAAGATCGGCAATGTCGAGGCCTATTCGGGTCCTGCTTCCGCCTACGGCATCATCGGGAAGACCGAGGAAGCCTACTTCAAGATGATCAACGACCAGGGCGGCATCAACGGCCGCAAGATCAACTGGATCTCCTATGACGACGGCTACTCGCCGCCCAAGACCGTGGAGCAGGTCCGCAAGCTGATCGAGAGCGACGAGGTGTTCCTGGTCTTCAACGCGCTGGGCACGCCCACCCAGACCGCCGTGCAAAAATATCACAATGCCAAAAAGGTGCCGCAGCTCTTCCTCGCCACCGGCGCCAGCAAATGGAACGACCCGAAGGGCTTTCCGTGGACCATGGGCTTCCAGCCGAGCTATCGGGTCGAGGCGCGGATCTTCGCGAAATATATCCTGCAGGCGAAGCCTGATGCCAAGGTCGCGATCTTCTATGCCAATGACGATTTCGGCAAGGATTACGTCGCCGGCATCAAGGAGATTTTTGGCGAGAAGGCATCTTCGCTGATCGTGGCGGAGGAGAGCTACGAGACCACCGAGCCCTCGATCGATTCCCACATCGTCAAGCTGAAGGGCACCGGCGCCAACGTGTTCGTCAACATCTCGACGCCGAAATTCGCGGCACAGGCGATCAAGAAGATCGCTGAGCTCGAATGGAAGCCGATGCATGTGATGACCGACGTGTCGATCTCGATCGGCGCGGTGATGAAGCCGGCCGGACTCGACGCGTCGGAAGGCGTGCTGTCGGCGAGCTACCTGAAGGACGCATCGGACCCGCAATGGAAGGACGACGAAGGCATGAAGAAGTTTCTCGCCTTCATCGATAAGTACATGCCAGGCGCCAATGTCTCCGATACCAATCTCGTCTACGGCTATGCCGCCGCGCAGACCCTGGTTCAGACCTTGAAGCAGTGCGGGGACAACCTGACGCGGGAGAACGTGATGAAGCAGGCCGCGAGCCTGAAGGATTTTGCGCCGGATACGTTGATCCCCGGCATCAAGATCAACACCGGCGCCAACGATTTCGCGCCGATCGAGCAACTCAAGATGATCCGCTTCAAGGCTGGTCAGTGGGAGCTGTTTGGCGACATCATCAGCGCCGAAACCGGGGGCTAGCTCTTCGCATATGTCCCTGTCCAAGCATCGGAGCCGCTCCTTGCAGGGGCGGCCCCGCGCCAGGAAGGAGCTCGAGCTTAGCCGGGTAGAAACAGCGCGAACGGCTCCTCGACCGTGCGCCGCAGATGCTTTCGGTACAAGGCATGGTTGGCATCGTCGGGCGCAACCCGTCCCAAGGACGGTTTTGGAATATTCCTGAGCGGCACATAGGCAATCGGCGCAGCGATCGGTGTGAGCTGCGAGCCCGGCCCGGCACGCAGCGTCGAGATGATGCCGTACATCTCGCCGGAAACCGTCGGCCGCGACACCGTGATCACGCGATGCTGGCCGTGCTTGATGATGACGAGGTAGATGAAGCCGGACTGATGGGGCACGGCGACCTCACCGGTATGCTCGTAGGCGGCATCGGTCCGATCACCCTCGCGGAAGACCAGCGAGGAGAGCTTCGGCTCCCAGACGATCTCGGTGCGATAGGCGAAGATCGCATCCTTGTCGCCGAACGACGGCCGCACGGTGATGTAGACGTCCTCGAGCCAGGTGACGGCGCGATGCGCATAGGAGCCGAGGCTGTCGGGCGCGACGTCGTTTGCGGCCGGAGGTGTCGCGACGACGGCACTTTTACGCAAGGAAACGCCGAGCGCCTGCTCCAGCCGGACTGTGGTCGCCAGCGTGAACGGCCGCCGGCCGCCCAGCACCTTCTCCAGCGTCGACAGGCTGAGCTTGGCCTGCTCGGCCAAAGCCTGCCGGGAGATCCGGCGTCTGGCGAGCTCCTCGCGAATGGTCTCGGCGATCTCACGGCTCTGCTCGTCCGAAAGCTGCTTGTCGGTAAGTTTATCCTGCGTCTGCATCGTTAGCCCTGCTCCAGCACGGCCATCCTAGCAGGGCGGACAAACCAGCACAAAACCGCACATGGCCGCCCCGGCGGAAGCGAGTGCGGGCCGGCCGCGGCGGAACATTGCCGATCATTCTGCTCGCGAAACGCCGCCCCGCCGGCGGATGCTGAGACCAGCAAACACGCTTCGGGAGCAAGCCAAATGGATGCTTACGATACGGCCGATAGCGACGAACACCCCCTGTTGAGCCGCCTCATCAAGGTCGGACTGTTCCTTCTCGCGCAGGGCATCGCAGTGATGCTGGTCGCCTTCCTGGCCCTGCTGGTGAGTTTTGGGGCGAGCTGGTCGGCGACGACCGAGCAGGCCAGCCTGCTCCAGCCCGGCGAGGCTCGCTCGGGCAGCCTGCTGCTGAAGGAGGACGCCGGTACCACCGAGGCGATCCGCCTCGGGACCGACGTCGACATCACGGTGTCAGGCCCGACACTGCGCGCCCGCGTCACGCAAGTCTTCCGCAATCCGACCAAGGACTGGGTCGAGGCCACCTATGTCTATCCGCTCGCGGCCGGCGGCGCCGTCGACACGTTGAAGATGGTGGTCGGCGACCGCGTCATCGTCGGCGACATCAAGGAGCGGCAGCAGGCGCGCGTGATCTACGAGCAGGCGCGCCGCGCTGGCCTGAAGGCCGCGCTCACCGAGCAGGAGCGGCCGAACATCTTCACCAATTCGGTGGCCAATATCGGGCCCGGTGAAACCGTGCTGGTGCAGATCGAGTATCAGGAGCCGGTGCACCAATCCGGCAACGAATATTCGCTGCGCCTGCCGCTGGTGGTTGCCCCACGCTACAATCCCGCGCCGATCGTGCAGAGCGTCGACTTCCGCAAGGATGGCTCGGGCTGGGGTGCAGCGACGTCGGACCCGGTGCCGGATCGTGACCGCATCTCGCCGCCTGTGCTGGATCCCGCCAGGAATGCGCCGGTCAATCCGACCAGCATCACGGTACGCCTGAAGGCCGGCTTCGCGCTCGGTGAGGTCAAGAGCCACCATCATAACGTCAAGATCGAGAGCCCGGACAACACGATTCGCGTGGTAACGCTCGCCGACGGCACTGTCCCCGCCGACCGCGATTTCGAGTTGACCTGGAAGCCGGCCGCCGACAAGGCGCCGTGGGTCGGCCTGTTCCGCGAGCATGTCGGCGATGCCGATTACCTGCTCGCCTTCGTCACCCCGCCGAGCGCCGAGCAAGCGACGCAGAAGCCGCTGCCGCGCGAGGTCGTGTTCGTGATCGACAATTCCGGTTCGATGGGCGGCACCTCCATCGTTCAGGCCAAGGCGAGCCTGCTCTATGCGCTCGGCCGCCTGCAGCCGAATGACCGCTTCAACGTGATTCGCTTCGACGACACCATGGACGTGCTGTTTCCGACCTCCGTGCCGGCGGACGCCGCGCATGTCGGCGAGGCAACCTCGTTCGTCAGCGCCTTGCAGGCGCGCGGCGGCACCGAGATGGTGCCGGCGATGCGCGCGGCGCTGACCGACAAGCTCGGCGATACCAATATGGTTCGTCAGGTCGTGTTCCTGACCGACGGCGCGATCGGCAACGAGCAACAATTGTTCGATGCGATCACGACGATGCGCGGCCGCTCACGCGTCTTCATGGTCGGCATCGGGTCCGCGCCCAACACCTATCTGATGACGCGTGCCGCCGAGCTCGGCCGCGGTGCCTTCACTCACATCGGCTCCGTCGAGCAGGTCGAGGAGCGCATGCGCGGCCTGTTCGCCAAGTTGGAAAATCCGGCCGTGACCGGCCTCACCGCAAAATTCTCGGAGGCGACGGCCGATGTCACCCCGGCGATCATCCCCGACGTCTATCGCGACGAGCCCCTGGTGCTGGCGGCGAGGCTCGACAAGCTCGCGGGCTCGCTCGAGATCAAGGGCCGCGTCGGCGACCGTCCGTGGTCGGTGACGCTGCCGCTGCGAAATGCCGCCGAAGGGAAGGGCCTGTCGAAACTCTGGGCGAGGCGCAAGATCGGCGATGCCGAGGTGGCACGCACGCTACGCGAGATGACACCCGATGACGCCGACAAAGCAATCCTGGCGTTGGCGCTCGACCATCAGATCGTCACGCGACTGACCAGCCTCGTCGCGGTCGACAAGACGCCGAGCCGTCCCGAGGGCGAACCGCTCAAGCTCAGCGATCTGCCGATCAATCTGCCGGCCGGCTGGGATTTCGAGAAAGTGTTCGGCGAACGGCAGCATCTGACGCCGACACAGCTGCGCGAACGTCATGCCGATGCGCGCAATCAGCCGGCGACACGACGGCCGACGCCTGCCGCGCCGGACGCGATCCGTCTGCCCAAGACTGCAACCACGGCGGAGCTGAAGATGATTGCAGGCCTGATCCTGATCGCCTGTTCCTGTTCGTGTTCAACCGGCGTCAGCCCTTGCTCACTGACGCCGCTTGAGAGAGGAGCATCCCCGAACTCCTCTGTTAGCGCGCGCGGCTGCCCGTCCCGTACAACGGCCGCGCGCGCCTTTTTTGGAATGTCATTCCGGGGCGGCTCGCAGAGCCGAACCCGGAATCTCGAGATTCCGGGTTCGATGCTTCGCACCGCCCCGGAATGACGAACAAGAGAGACACAATGCTCCGCCTCATCTCTCCCCTGGTATTGGCACTGATCGGCCTCATCCTGTTCGGCGACGGTGCTTACATCCACGCCAAGGCGTGGCTGGCGCAGGTGCTGCTGGAGCGGGCATTCGACCGGAGCATCGCGACGGGCCAGGCGGTGAAGCCGTGGTCGTGGGCCGACACCTGGCCGGTCGCGCGCATCGAGGTCAAGCGGATCGGCGCCAGCGCCATCGTGCTGGAGGGCGCGAGCGGGCAGGCGCTCGCTTTCGGACCGGGCCATATCCAGCACACGGCTGATGCGGGCGAACGCGGGCTTGCCGTCTATGCCGCCCATCGTGACACTCATTTCCGCTTCCTGCGGAATGTTGCCATGGGGGACGTCATCGATATCACACGCAGCGACGGTCGACATTTTCGTTATCGCGCGGATTCGTCGGCCGTGGTCCACTTCGATGCATCTGGCATCGATCCCAAGGCAGGGGGTTTCGAGCTCATTCTCGCGACCTGCTGGCCGTTCGACGCCGTCACCTCCGGCCCCGAGCGCTACATCCTGCATGCAACATTGATTGGAGCCGATGCGCTCATTCCACGACGCGGCATACCCATGCACATGGTTGCCACTCCGAAGGACTCGCCATAGAACAGAGTGACGCACGCCAAGAATAACAACAGGTGAGGTCACGCCATGGAAGCCCGTGTGTCTGCTGCATCCGCGTCCCGTGCTTGGTCTCCGCCGCCAGATGCCAGCGACATCGTCAAGGGAATCCACGCCATGCTGCACCCGCACAACATCGTGCTGGTGGGCGCGACCGACAAGCCCGGCAATTATGCCGAGCGCATCTGGAACAATCTGATCAAATACGGCTTCGAAGGTGGGCTCTATCCGGTCAACGCCAAACGCGAGAGCATCTGGGGCGTTACCTGCTACAAGGATTTTGCGAGCCTTCCCGAAAAGCCCGATCATGTCCTGGTGCTGGTGCCTGCGCGCTTCGCCGTGCAGGTGATCCGCGACGCCGCTGCGGCCGGCGCGCGTTCGGCCACCATCGTCACCTCCGGCTTCAGCGAGTTGCAGGATGACGAAAGCCAGAAACTCGCCGCCGAATTGCAGGCGGCTGTGCGCGAGACGGGGCTTGCCGTCACCGGGCCGAATTGTCTCGGCAATTTGAGCGCCGGCGAAAAGCTCTTCACCAACATCGACGACCGCATCGTCACCATGGAACAGGGCGCGGTGGCGATCGCCGGGCAATCCGGCGCCATCGTCATGGCGATCCGCCAGACGCTGGAGGATCGCGGCGTCGGGGTCGGCTACATGGTGACGACAGGCAACGAGGCCGGGCTCGAGACCCCGGACCTCATGCGCTATTTCGCCGAGGATCCGAGCATCAAGGTGATCGACGTCTACCTCGAAGGCGTGCGCAACACCAAGGCCTTCCGCGATGCCTGCAAAGCGGCGCGCGCTGCCAGCAAGCCGGTGATCGCACTCAAGCTCGGCGCATCCGAAGGCGGCCGCGCAGCGGCGATGGCGCATACCGGGGCGCTGGCGGGATCGATCGAGACGTTCGACGCGATTGCGACGCGCGAAGGGGTGATCCGGGTTGGCGGCCTCGACGAGCTGATCGAGACCACCGAATGCTTCGTTCATTCTGCCGTGCCCAAAGGCGACCGGCTCGCCGCCGTCACGCTCTCCGGCGGCAAGCGCGGCATGCTGATCGACGCCTTCTACAAGGAAGGCCTGAACTTCGCGCCACTGAGTCCGCATGTCAGCTCGGAGTTGGCAAAAATGCTCGGACCGGGCTCGATCGTCGGCAACCCGCTCGACGCCGGGTTTGCCGCGGTGGTCGATCCCTCCGTCTACATGAAATCGATCAAGCTGATGATCGACGACCCCGACATCAACATCGTCATCATCGATGCCGAGCTGCCGAAGGCACCGCACGAGCTACGCGAGCGCAATTTACGCATCGTCAACGAGATGGCGAGCAGGGCCGGAAAGCCTGTGATCTATATCAGCGCAATGTCGATCGGTTTCACCGAATTCACCAAGGGCTTGCGCAAATCGCTGCCGCATCTCGCGGTCATGCAGGGCATGGACCGCGCGGTGACCGCAATCAAGTCGCTGCTCGACTACGCGAAACTGCGCAAGGAGGTGCCCGATATCGTCTCGAGCTCGAAACCCGCCGCGCGCGCCGTGCTGGAGAAGACGTTGAGATCGGCGAATGGTGCCGCGCTCGACGAGGTCGCCTCCAAGAAGCTCCTCAAGGCCTATGGCATCCCGATCTCGAAGGAGGCGATCGCACATACTGCGGCGGAAGCCGTGAAGATTGCCAAGCAGATCGGATTTCCGGTCGTGGCAAAGGTCGTCAGCGCAGAGATCCTGCATAAGTCCGACATCGGCGGTGTGGTGCTGAATCTCAACAGCGCGGCCGAGGTGAAGAAGGCGTTCGCTGATATTACGGCGCGGGTCGAGAAGCTGAAGGGCAGGCCGAAGCTCGATGGCATCCTGATCGCACAGCAGGTCAAGGCCGAGCTCGAACTGGTGGTCGGGGCCTCGCTCGATGCCGAAATGGGGCCTGTCGTGCTGTTCGGGACCGGCGGCATCGACATCGAGCTACTGAAGGACGTCGCCCTCGCCGGCGCGCCGCTGGATGAGGCCGAAGCACGGCTCCTGATCGGCAGCACCAAGGCCGGCATCAAGATGCGCGGCTATCGCGGCAGGCCGGCCTTGCACGAGGCGTCGGCGGTGAAGGCGCTGGTCGGCCTGTCCAATCTGATCGCGGACGCCGGGGACCGGATCGCCTCGGTCGACATCAACCCGTTCCTGATCAATGCCAAGACTGGCGTGGCGGTCGATGCCCTGATCGTGTTGAACAATGCTGCGGCAAAGCGCGCGGCTGGACATTGAGAGGTGTAGGGCGGATCACGCTACCGCCTTCGCTCTGCGAGCTTCGGCGGACAAGTCGTTAACCCGTCTCAGGTAACATTGCGGCCTTCCTTCCAACTTCCCCGCTTTGGCCGTAGACTCAGCTTCATGGCACGCGCGAGCAATCTTGTGATCGGAACGGCAACGCTGGCGGCGATCGCCGTGGCGTTCGGTGGCCTGCTCGGCGTGCAGAAATGGCGCACGATCCAGAGCCGCAGCCAGTTGCGCGTGGTGTTCGAGGGCGGCTCCGCCAGCGGACTGCGCCGCGGTGGGCCGGTCAATTTCGACGGTGTGCCCGCCGGCCAGATCCTGTCGATCAAGCTGGATAATCCGCGCAGGATCGTGGCGCTCGTCATGCTCGACAACACCGCGCCGATCCGCAAGGACACCGTGGCCGGCATCGAGTTCCAGGGCCTCACCGGCGTTGCCGCGATCTCGCTGATCGGCGGCGCCCCCTCTGCACCGCCGGTGCCGCTGGACGCAGACGGCATCCCCGTGCTGACCGCCGATCTCAGCGACGCCGAAACCATCGTCGAAACCCTGCACAGCGTCGACCGCACCATCGTGAACAACGCCCCCGCGATCAAGGAGGGCCTGCACACGTTCGAGACCTATACTGCCGACCTCAGGAGCAAGGGCGCGGAGATCGATTCGATCATGGCCAAGGTCGACAGCGCCTTTGCGGGATTCGACAAGGCGGTCGCGAAGATCGAAGGCGCGGTGCCGGGCTTCGTCGACGGCAAGGCCGACGAGCTGTTCGAGAGAATCAGGGGTCTGCACGAGCTTGCCGGCACCATGAAGAAGAAGTCGGCGACCTATCTCGAAGACATCCGCCGTTCGCTGCTCGACGTCAGCGAGGCCGCCAACAAGATGAGTGGCACGCCGGCACCTGCGCCCCCGCACCCGCCGCGCAGGCCCACGGAGCAGAAGCGGTAGTCTCCACCACGTGGCGCACGACGTCCGGCGTACGAGCGGGTGACGTACGCTGGCAATGACTCAGTAGTTGCTCGGGGACGCTCCATTCGGGATGCCGTCGATCGGGCACTCGTCGGTGCCCGGCGTCGCGCGAGTCATTGCCTCGACCATGTCGCGCGTGCCTTCGGGATCCTTGATCCAGTTCTTGTAGAAATCATACGGACAGGCCGCGACACCGCGCGGGCTGTCGCCGGAATTGATCATGCCGGTGTAGCCACGGTGGACCAGCTTGTAGAGATGGTTCTGCGACTGGCCGTTGCGGCGCGCGTCGCGGATCAGGTGTTTCGACAGCTGCGCGTACTGGATGCCGTAATCCTCCTCACCGCACTCGCCGAGGGTACGGCCGTCGAAGCCGATGATCGCGGAGTGACCGAAATAGGAATAGACGCCGTCGAAGCCGGCGGCATTGGCGACCGCGACATAGACGTTATTGGCCCACGCCATGGCCTTGGAGATCATGACCTGCTGCTCCTTGGCCGGGTACATGTAGCCCTGGCAACGCACGATCAGCTCGGCGCCCTTCATGGCGCAGTCGCGCCAGATCTCTGGATAATTGCCGTCGTCGCAGATGATCAGGCTGACCTTGAGGCCTTTCGGGCCCTCGGACACATAGGTGCAATTGCCGGGATACCAGCCCTCGATCGGCACCCACGGCATGATCTTGCGGTACTTCTGCACGATCTCGCCCTTATCGTTCATCAAGATCAAAGTGTTGTAGGGCGCCTTGTGCGGATGCTCCTCGTGGCGCTCGCCGGTGAGCGAGAACACGCCCCACACTTTCGCCTTGCGGCAGGCCTCGGCGAAAATCGCGGTTTCCTCGCCCGGCACCACGGACGCCGTCTCGTACATCTCCTTGGAGTCGTACATGATCCCTTGCGTGGAATATTCCGGGAAGATCACGAGATCCATGCCGGGCAGGCCGATCTTCATGCCGACAATCATGTCGGCGATCTTGCGGGCGTTGTCGAGCACCTCGGCCTTGGTGTGCAGGCGGGGCATCTTGTAGTTGACCACGGCGACGCCGACCGTGTCGTTGCTGCTGGAGATATCGCCGTGAAGCATGTTGAGCGCTCCTGTCTTTTATTGGTTCGAGGTCATCGCGTGGGTTAGTGGCTGATCATCCAGGGCCGCGCCGTCGGAAAGCCCTTGGCGCCGCTCCTGGTCTTGGTCATCAGCCGCGCCGGCTTTTTCCTGTCCGCCGCGCTCTTTTGTTTGACCATCTTGCCCGAGGAGCAGCAGCCACAGCCGGGGCCGTGCGAGGCCTTGTATTGCGCAAGCGTCTGCGGTGCGTGCGAGCTGCGCTCGTTGACGGCGTACGCCTTGCGCTTGTCCGCCGGCATGCAGAAGAAGTTCGGCGCGGTCAGGATCACCCGCGGCGCCATGGTCTCGCAATGCGGGCAGCTCTGCGGATCATCGCATTCCGCCATCGGGCGAAGGTCCTTGAAGGGACCACAGTCGTCACAGAGATATTCGTAGACCGGCATTGCATCATCCCCAAACGCTCTTGCCTGTTCACAACTCGCCGCCACCGTGCGTGTGGAGACAGCCCCTCACCCCAACCCTCTCCCCGTAAGAACGGGGAGAGGGAGCGGACCGATTACTTGTCCGGCGAGATCGGCATCTGGATATCGCCGGTGATGTGCTTGATGGGGCCGACCGCCGACGGCATCACGTCGAAGTCGAAGATCTCGGTCGGCAGCCATAGCGTGGCGCAGGCATTGGGCACGTCGACCACGCCGGAGATGTGGCCCTGGCACGGCGCGGTGCCGAGGATCGAATAGGCCTGGGCGCCGGAGTAGCCGAACTTCTTCAGATACTCGATGGCGTTCAGACAGGCTTGGCGATAGGCGATGTGGACGTCGAGATAATGCTGCTTGCCGGCCTCGTCGACCGAGATGCCTTCGAAGATCAGATAGTCCTTGTAGTTCGGCGTGATCGGCGACGGCTTGAAGATCGGATTCTTGATGCCGTACTTCGACATGCCGTCCTTGATCACCTCGACCTTCAGATGCAGCCAGCCGGCCATCTCGATGGCGCCGCAGAAGGTGATCTCGCCGTCGCCCTGGCTGAAATGCAGGTCGCCCATCGACAGACCGGCGCCGGGCACGTAGACCGGGAAATAGATCTTCGAGCCGCGTGAGAGATCCTTGATGTCGCAATTGCCGCCATGCTCACGCGGCGGCACGGTGCGCGCACCCTCCGCGCCGATCTTGGCTTTCACATCGCCCTTGGCGCGGCCGCCATGGGCGGTCGCCGCGAACGGCGGATTGGCCAAACCAGGCACGCGGGTCGGGTTGGTCGAGATCAGCTCGGCCTCGCGCTTGTTCCAGGTCTCCAGCATCTTCGGATCGGGCAAACAGCCGATCAGGCCGGGATGGATCAGGCCGGCAAAATTCACGCCGGGCACGTGACGCGACGAGGTGTAGAGGCCCTTGATGTCCCAGATCGACTTCTGCGCCAGCGGGAAATGATCGGTGAGGAAGCCGCCGCCATTCTGCTTGGAGAAGAAGCCGTTGAAGCCCCACAGGCTCTCCTTGAGCGGGCCGACGTCAAGCAGATCGACGACGAGGAGGTCGCCCGGCTCGGCGCCCTTGACGCCGATCGGGCCCGAGAGGAAGTGCACGATCGACAGGTCGATGTCGCGCACGTCGTCGGCGGAATCGTTGTTCTTGATGAATCCGCCGGTCCAGTCATAGGTCTCGATGATGAAATCGTCACCGGGATTGACCCAGGCCACGATCGGGATGTCGGGGTGCCAGCGGTTGTGCACCATGTCATTTTCGTAAGCCGACTTGGTGAGATCGACCTTGATCAGTGTCTCTGGCATCGAGATGCTCCCCTTTTACTACGGTTGATTAGACGGACAGATATTTCGAGACCTGCGCGGCATCGACGGCGTCGCGCGGATCGTCGCGCACGATCTCGCCGTTCTCGATCACCAGGACGCGGTCGGCGATATCGAGCGCGAAGCTCAGGACCTGCTCGGAGACGACGATCGAGAGCCCCTTCTCGTCGCGGATGCGCTTGAGGGTGCGCGCCATCTCCTTGATGATCGAGGGCTGGATGCCTTCGGTCGGCTCATCCAGCAGCAAGACCTTCGGCTTGGTCGCGAGCGCGCGGGCGATCGCGAGCTGCTGTTGCTGGCCGCCGGAGAGATTGCCGCCGCGGCGACCTTTCATCTCCAGCAGCACCGGAAACAATTCGTAGATGTCCTCGGGCACTTCCGATCCGCCGGAGACAACGAGGCCAGTCTCGATGTTCTCCTTCACCGTCATGGTCGAGAAGATCATGCGGCCCTGCGGTACATAGGCGAGGCCCTTGGCGACGCGCTCGTAGCTCGGCAAGGCTCCAAGCTCGGCTCCATCCATGGTCACCGAGCCGCTCTTCGCCGGCAGGATGCCCATCAGCGACTTCATGAGAGTGGTCTTGCCCATGCCGTTGCGGCCCATGATCGCGACGATCTCGTTGGGCGCGACCTTGACGTTGAGCCCGTGCAGCACCTCGCTCTGTCCGTAGGCGACGTGGAGATCGGAAATTGTCAGCATCGATCTGCTCCTAAGCGCGGTATGCCTTCCTTCTCCCCTTGTGGGAAGGTGGCGCGGGCGAAGCCCGCGACGGATGAGGGGTATGCATCGGCGGATTCGAGAGGCAGTTTAATGCGCGGAGAGATACCCCTCACCCGGATCGCTTTCGCGATCCGACCTCTCCCACAAGGGGAGAGGTGGACCGTCATAGCCGCAGTAGACGCGATCGACTTCGCCATCGTCAGTGTCCCAAGTAGACTTCAACGACCTTGGGATCGTTCTTCACCTTTTCCATCGTGCCCTCGGAGAGGATCTGGCCCTGGTGAAGCACGGTGACCTTGTGCGCGATGTCCTCGACGAATTTCATGTCGTGCTCGATCACCAGCACCGAGCGGTTCTTGATGATGCGATTGAGCAGCTCGGCGGTCTTGGCGCGCTCAGAGACGCTCATGCCGGCGACGGGCTCGTCCAGCATCAACAAGTCGGGATCCTGGATCAGCAGCATGCCGATCTCGAGCCACTGCTTCTGGCCATGACTGAGCTCGTCGGCATAGGTATTGAGCTTATCCTTCAGGAAGATCATCTCCGCGACCTCTTCGACCCGGTCCTTCACCAGCTGATCGCGCTGAAAGGTCAGCGAGCCGAACACGGTGCGACCGCGCGGAAACGAGATCTCGAGATTCTCGAACACGGTGAGGTCCTCGAACACCGACGGCGTCTGGAATTTGCGCCCGACGCCGGTCTGCACGATCTCGTTCTCCCTCATTTTCGTGAGCTCCTTGCCACGAAACTGGATCGAACCCGACGTCGCCTTGGTCTTGCCGCAGATCAGGTCAAGCACCGTGGTCTTGCCCGCGCCGTTGGGACCGATGATGACGCGAATCTCGTTCTCCTCGACGTAAAAGGAGAGATCGTTGACTGCCTTGAAGCCGTCGAATGAGACGGTCAGTCCGGAGACCGCGAGCAGGAATTCCTTGGGTTGGTGACCGATGAGCATGATGGCCTCCTCACTCTGCCGGCGCGCCGTCGGCGACCGAGTTCTCGCTCCAGCTCGTCTTCGCCTTGCGCGAGGCGAACAGCCGATCGATGCGAGGCTGCACGTAATCGGCCCAGAGCCCGGACAAACCGTTCGGGAAGGCGAGAACGACTGCGATGAACAGCGCGCCGAGACCGAACAGCCAGAGTTGCGGGAAAGATTCCGACAGGCTGGTCTTGGCGAAATTCACCAGAATGGCCCCCCATATCGCGCCGAAGATCGACATTCGCCCGCCAACGGCGGTGTAGATCACCATCTCGATCGACGGCACGATGCCGACAAAGGACGGCGACATGAAACCGACATTGAGCGCGAACATGGCGCCGCCGATCGCGGCGAAGATCGCGGCCATGCAGAAGGCGAAGATCTTGAAGTTGGCAACGCTGTAGCCGGAGAAGCGGACGCGGTCCTCCTGCTCGCGCATCGCCACCAGGATGCGGCCGAGCTTGGTCAGGCGGATGAACTGCGCGATGCCGATGCAGGCGAACAGCAGCACCACCTCGACGAAGTACAGGATGATCTTGGCGTGGTCGGGCCGGATGTCCCAACCCTTGAGCGTGCGCAGATCGGTCATGCCGTTGATGCCGCCGGTATAGCCCTGCTGCCCGACGATCAGAATGGTCAGGATCGCGGCGACGGCCTGGGTGATGATCGCGAAATAGGTGCCGCCGACGCGGCGCTTGAACATCGCGGTGCCGATGATCAGGGCGAACAGGCCGGGGACCAGGATGATGGCGAGGACGGTGAAGGTGAGGCTGTGAAACGGCTGCCAGAACAACGGCAGTGACGTGATCTGATTCCAGTCCATGAAATCAGGAATGCCGGGCGTCGACTGGATCTTGGTGTTCTCGACGCTCGATGCCTCGAGCTTGAGGAACATCGCCATGCAATAACCACCGAGGCCGAAAAACACGCCCTGCCCCAGGCTTAAGATGCCGCCATATCCCCAGCATAGCACGAGGCCGATCGCGACAAAGGCGTAGGTCAGGTATTTCGCGACCAGGTTGAGGCGGAACACGTCGAGCGTCAGGGGCAGGATCACGAACAGCACGGCGGCCAACGCAATGAAGCCCATGAGCTCGGATCGATTGAAGAAGCGTGAGTTGATGATCATGACTTGCCTGCTTCTCGTTATTTGCGGACCTTGAGGGCGAAGAGACCCTGCGGGCGCAGCATCAGGATGCCGACGACGGCGAGCAGCGTGAGCACCTTGGCCATCGAGCCCGACATGAAGAACTCGAGCGTCGATTGCGTCTGCGAGATCGAGAAGGCCGAGGCGATGGTGCCGAGCAGGCTGGCGGCGCCGCCGAACACGACGACGAGGAAGGTGTCCACGATATAGAGCTGGCCCGACGTCGGCCCGGTCGAGCCGATCATGGTGAAGGCGCTGCCGGCGACGCCTGCGATGCCGCAGCCGAGCCCGAACGTGTAGCGATCAACCTTCTCGGTGTTGATGCCGACGGCGCCGGCCATGATGCGGTTCTGCACGACCGCGCGCACCTGGCGACCCCAGCGCGACATGTAGAGAACGTAGGCGACGGAGATGGTGATCAGCACAGTGAGACCCATCACGAAGACGCCGTTGATCGGCACCTCGATGCTGTCGGTCACGTGCAGCGAGCCCAGCATCCATTGCGGCAGCTCGACGCCGACCTCGCGCGCGCCGAACACGGAACGATAGGCTTGCTGCAGCATCAGGCTGAGGCCCCAGGTCGCAAGCAGCGTATCGAGCGGGCGCTTGTAGAGGTGCCGTATCAGCACCCATTCCACCACCATCCCCAACGCACCGGACGCGAGGAAGGCGAGGATCATTGCGAGGAAGAAGTAGCCGCTGAACAGGCCTGGCAAATAGGACTGAAAGATATTCGAGGTCATCCAGGTGACGTAGGCCCCGAGGATCATGAACTCGCCATGGGCCATGTTGATGACGCCCATCTGGCCGAAGATGATCGCGAGCCCGAGTGCCATCAGAACGTAGACGGAGAACAGGATCAGTCCGGCAAACCCCTGCATGACGAAGATCGAGCCAAGGTCGCCAATCGAATAATCGCCGAACATCTATGTCCTCCGTCGGGAAAGGGTCCCGCGTCACGAGCAGGTTCGCGACGCGGGGGCTTGAGGCATGGAGTTGCGATCCACGCCAGGGAGCGGCTTGGTGTCTGGGAGAAAGCGCGACGATGCCGCCGCTTTCCGATAACGCTTCTTACTGGTAGCCCTTCGGGAACGGATCCGGCTCGACGAGATCGGCGGTTTCGTAGATCAACTCGAACTGGCCATCGAGCTTGGCGCGTCCCACCCGGGTCTTCGACCAGAGGTGATGGTTCTCGTGGATGCGCACATAACCCTCGGGCGCACCCTTGAACTCGACGCCCGGCGAAGCCGCAGCGATCTTGTCGACGTCGAAGGAGCCGGCCTTCTCGACCGTCAATTTCCACAGCCACGGGCCGAGATAGGCGGCCTGGGTGACGTCGCCGATGACAGTCTTCTCGCCCCACATTTTCTTGAACGCGGGCACGAAGGTCTTGTTGTTGGCATTGTCGAGCGACTGGAAGTATTTCATGCAGGCGTACGCACCCGCGATATTCTCGCCGCCGATGCCGTCGATCTCATCCTCGGTGACGGAGATCGTGAGCAGCGGCTGCTTGGCGAGGTCGATGCCGGCGGCCTTGAGCTGCTTGTAGAAGGCGACGTTGGAGCCGCCGACGACGTCGGTGAAGATTACGTCGGGCTTGGTCAGCTTGATCTTGTTGATGACCGAGTTGAACTGGGTCGAGCCGAGCGCGTAGTACTCCTCGCCGACGACCTTGCCCTTCAGCACGTTCTCGACGTGCTTGCGCGCGATCTTGTTCGAGGTGCGCGGCCAGATGTAGTCGGAGCCGATGAAGAAGAAGGTCTTGGCGCCCTTCTCCTTGGCGATCCAGTTGAGGCCGGCGAGGATCTGCTGGGTTGCCTCCTGGCCGGTGTAGATCACGTTCTTGGACTGCTCGAGGCCTTCATAGAAGGTCGGGTAATAGAGCATGCCGTTGTACTGCTCCATGACCGGCAGCACCGCCTTGCGGGAGGCCGAGGTCCAGCAGCCCATGATCGCCGCGACCTTGTCGTTGACCAGCAGCTTCTTGGCCTTCTCGGCGAAGGTCGGCCAGTCGCTGGCGCCGTCTTCCTGGATGAACTTGATCTTGCGCCCGAGCACGCCGCCCATGGCGTTGATCTGCTCGATAGCGAGCTTCTCGGCCTCGATCGAGCCGGTCTCGGAAATGGCCATGGTGCCAGTGGCCGAATGCAGGATGCCGACCGTGACCTCGGTGTCGGTGACCGCCAGACCCGTGGTGTTGACCGCCGAGGTCGCCGGGGCCTGCGCAAAGGACGCCCGCGGCAGCATCGTGATAGCCGGCACTGCAGCCATTCCCATCAACAATTTGCGCCGCAACGGCGACAACAGGCCCTTGTTTGCTTCGTCTGACATGAGCACCCCACTTTTGTTCGAGAACACGCGATTGGTGCCGTGAGGATGGCTCGAATTTATGCAGGCCAAGCATACGCAAGATCGCGTATATTGCACCGCAAAATGCCGACGTAGGCTTTTGGTACGGAATTTGCGAGGGCTCCGGGTCCGTATCGGGAGTGGGGTTTAAGTGGCAGGGCGGCAGCGAATAGACCGCGTCAGGCGCCAGTACAACCAATGGGTCGCCAACCAGACGCTGGAAGACTACGCGCTGCGCTTCACCGCCAAGAGCGCGCGGCGGTGGTCCGCCGCCCGCGTCGCCAACACCGCGATCGGCGCGATCTCCTTCCTGGTGCTCGAGGCGATCGGCGGCACCATCACCCTGAATTACGGCGTCACCAACGCCGCGGCCGCGATCCTCGTCGTCTCTGCCATCATCTTCTGCTGCGGCGTGCCGATCGCCTATCATGCCGCCAAATGCGGCATCGACATCGACCTCCTCACCCGCGGCGCCGGCTTCGGCTATATCGGCTCGACCGTGACGTCGCTGATCTACGCCTCCTTCACCTTCATCTTCTTCGCGGTCGAGGCGGTGATCCTGGCGACCGCGCTGGAGATGTGCCTCGGCATTCCGCGCCCGATCGGCTACCTCATCAGCGCGGTGGCGATCATCCCGCTCGTGACCTACGGCATCACGCTGATCAGCCGCTTCCAGCTCTGGACGCAGCCGCTCTGGATCATCCTGCATATCCTGCCCTTTGTCGCGATCGCCTGGGCCAATCCCCACTCCTTCACGGAATGGCGCAAGTTCTCCGGTGAGCACGGCGATCTCAACGGGCAATTCGATCTGTTGCTGTTCGGTGTCGCCTCGTCCGTGGTGTTCTCGCTGGTGGCGCAGATCGGCGAGCAGGTCGACTTCCTCAGGTTTCTGCCGCGCGACCGCCGCGCCTCCAAGGCATCGTGGTGGATCGCGCTGATGAGCGCGGGGCCGGGCTGGATCGTGCTCGGCGCGCTGAAGCTCCTGGCCGGCTCATTCCTCGCGTTCTTTGCGCTGAGCCATGGCGTGCCGCCCGAAGAGGCCGCCGAGCCCGCGCATATGTATCTCGTGGCCTTTCGATACGTGCTGTCCGAGCCGGACCTGGCGCTGGCCCTGACCGGCATCTTCGTGGTCCTGTCGCAGATCAAGATCAACGTCACCAACGCCTATGCCGGCTCGATCGCCTGGTCGAATTTCTTCTCGCGTCTGACCCATAGCCATCCCGGTCGCGTGGTCTGGCTGGTGTTCAATGTGATGGTGGCGCTGCTGCTGATGGAGATCGGCGTCTACAAGGCGCTGGAGCAGACGCTGGCGCTCTACTCCAACGTCGCGATCGCCTGGGTCGGCGCGCTGGTGTCCGACCTCGTGATCAACAAGCCGCTCGGCCTGCGTCCGCCGCAGATGGAGTTCAAGCGCGCGCATCTCTACGACATCAATCCGGTCGGTGTCGGCGCCATGACGCTCGCGATCATCGTCTCGATCGCGGCGTTCTACGGCCTGTTCGGCCCGACCATGAAGGCGCTGGCCGCCTTCGTCGCGCTGACGGTCGCCTTCGTCACCGCGCCTGTGATCGCCTGGCTGACGGACGGAAAATTCTACATCGCGCGCAAGCCGAAGAGGAGCTGGGCCAACATCGAGGCGATCCAGTGCTGTATCTGCGAGCACAGCTTCGAGCCGGAGGATATCACCTCCTGCCCAGCCTACGCCGGTCCGATCTGCTCGCTGTGCTGCTCGCTCGACGCCCGCTGCCATGATCTCTGCAAGCCGCATGGGCGGGCGCAGGCGCAGTTCTCCGAGGCCCTCGGCAAGATCCTGCCGCAGCCGATCTACGCGCGGATCAACTCGCAGTTCGGCCATTACGTTGGCGTCTTCGTGGTCTCCGCCGGCCTCGTCGCGCTGGTGCTCGGACTGATCTATCTCCAGACCTCCGCCAGCGTACATGGCGAGAACATGCTGGTCTCGAACGTGCTCTGGAAGGTGTTCTTCTCGCTCAGCATCATCATCGGCGTGGTGGCGTGGCTGTTCGTGCTGGCGCAGCAGAGCCGCCGCGCGGCCGAAGCCGAGACACGGCGGCAGACCGCGCTGCTGATCCAGGAGATCGACGCGCACAAGCGCACCGACGCCGAGCTCCAACGTGCCAAGGAGGTCGCCGAATCCGCCAATCTGGCCAAGAGCCGCTACGTAGTGGGTCTGAGCCACGAGCTGCGCTCGCCGCTGAATGCGATCAGCGGCTATGCCCAGCTGCTCGAGCAGGACGCGACGCTGAGCACCAAGCCACGCGACCAGGTCCGCGTCGTCCGCCGCAGCGCCGATCACCTCTCCGGCCTGATCGACGGCATCCTGGACATCTCCAAGATCGAGGCGGGGCGGCTGTACCTGTCGCGCGACGAGGTGCGCTTAAGCGAGTTCCTGGACCAGCTCGTCGGCATGTTCCGCCTCCAGGCCGCCGCCAAGGGCATCGACTTCGTGTTCAGGCGGCCGGCGCACCTGCCGGCCGTGGTCTATGCCGACGAGAAGCGGCTGCGCCAGGTGCTGATCAACCTGCTCTCCAACGCCATCAAATTCACCCAGACCGGCAGCGTGCAGTTCGTCGTGCACTACCGCAGCCCCGTCGCCGAGTTCGAGGTGATCGACACTGGCCCGGGCATCCAGGGCGACGATCTCGAGCGCATCTTCGCGCCGTTCGAACGCGGCGCCCTCGGCGTCTCGCAGCCGCAGACCGGCACCGGCCTCGGGCTGACGATCAGTCGCCTGCTCGCCGGCGTGATGGGCGGCGATATCAGGGTCACGAGCACGGTCGGCACCGGCTCAACGTTCAAGGTCAAGATCCTGCTGTCGGAGGTCACCAATCCGCAGCGCATCGCGCCGGTGGAGGCGCCGGTCTCGGGCTATCTCGGCGCGCGCAAGACCATCCTCGTCACCGACGATGATCCCGTGCATCGCGACCTCCTGCGCGAGGTGCTGACGCCGCTCGGCTTTATCCTGCTCAGCGCGCCCGACGGCGCGGGCTGCCTTGCACTGGCACAGCATTGCCGGCCCGATCTGTTCCTGCTCGACATCTCGATGCCGGCCATGGACGGCTGGGCTGTCGCCGAGGCCTTGCGCGCGAGCGGCCATCATCAAGCGCGCATCCTGATGGTGTCGGCAAGCGCGATCGAGGCCCACGGCGCGCCGCTGGCACAGCCCTTCCACGACGGCTACCTGATGAAGCCGATCGACATCCCGCGGCTTATGGAGACGATCCGCCAGCTCCTGAAGATCGAATGGCAGTACGGCTCGGACGAGATCGCGGTGCCGTTCTGGCGGCCCGAGAGCGGCTCGCGGCCACCGGCACGGCACATCGAGGCGCTGATCGGGCTCGGCCGGATCGGTTACGTCAAGGGCATCCAGTTAAAGCTGGACGAGATCGGCAGCGAGCATCCTGAACATGCCGACTTCGTCGCGCAGATGCGGTCGCTGATCGATCGCTTCGATCTCGACCAGTACATGGCCACATTGAAGACGTTGCATGCTTATGAGCATTGAACCAAAGAAGCGCGACGTCGCGCTCGTTGTCGATGATTCCCCGGAGACGCTGCGGCTGCTCACCGACGCGCTCGACGGCGCCGGCATGACGGTGATGGTGGCGCTCGATGGCGCCGCGGCGATGCGCATCATCGATCAGATCACGCCCGACATCATTCTGCTCGATGCCGTGATGCCCGGCATCGACGGCTTCGAGACATGCCGCCGGCTGAAGCGCGATGCGGGCCTTGCCAATGTCCCCGTGATCTTCATGACAGGCCTTGCCGAGACCGAGCACATCGTGCGTGGACTGGAAGCCGGCGGCGTCGACTACGTGGCCAAGCCGATCGTGATCGAGGAGATGCTGGCTCGCATCCGCGTCCATCTCGGCAATGCCCGGCTGACCCAGAGCGCGCGCGCCGCACTCGATGTCTCCGGCCGCTTCCTGTTCGCGGTCAATCGCCAGGGTAACGTGCTCTGGGCGACGCCGCAGGCGCAGAAGCTGCTATCGGACCATCACGGCGCACAGGCCGATGATTTCGTCCTGCCGCCATCGCTGCTGCAATGGCTGGAGCAGGCCAAGGCCAGGGGCAGCGCGAAGTCTCAAGGAGCTTCCTTGCCCGACAATCCGCAACTTCGGCTCTTTTACATGGGCGAGACTGCGCCGAACGAGTTCCTGCTGCGGCTCTCCAGGGAGTCCGGCACCGCGCTGCCCCCCGAATTCACCAGCGAGCTCGGCCTCACCACGCGGGAGGGAGAGGTGCTGGCCTGGCTCAGCAAGGGCAAGACCAACCGCGACATCGCCCAGATCTTGGGCCTCAGCCCGCGCACGGTCGACAAGCATCTGGAGCAGATCTACGCCAAGCTCGGCGTGGAGAACCGCACTGCAGCGGCGGCGATCGCGGCGAATGCGACAAGACGGAATTCGTGATGAGTTGAGACGCCGCTCACCCAACAACCGGTGTCGTCCCGGGACAGCGGAGCGCTGTTCCGGGACCCAACCACAGGGTGTTGTTTGGCGCGGGTTGGTAACTCCGAATCCCCCTAGCCACCTCTGCCTGTGGTTATGGGTCCCGGGTTCGCTTCGCGCCCCGGGACGACAGCGGAGTTTGTGGCGAGCTTTACCGCCTTACGCGAACAGCCCCCTCACCCGTAGACAAACGCCTTGTCGTCCAGATCCGTCTTCGGGATCTCGTCCTTCTCGGTCCAGTAGTCCTGGCTGTGCTGCCATTCCGGCTTGTCGCCGCGCTTGGGCAGGAGGTTCATGTTGCGCATCATGTAGCCGGGGTTGAAGTTTTCCGGATCGATCCAGGGCAGGATCGGCATGTTGTGATCTTCGGGGCGCAAGCGCAGCTCGACCTTCTTCGCGCCCTTGGCTTTCATGTGGCCGAGCAGCCGGCAGACGAAATCGGCGACGAGGTCGACGCGCAGCGTCCAGCTGGCGCGGAAGTAGCCGAACACCCAGACCATGTTCGGCACGCCCGTGAACATCATGCCGCGATAGGTGACGGTATCGCCGAAGGCGAGCGGCTTGCCGTCGATCTCGAAGGCGATGTCGCCGAGGGCGGCAAGATTGAAGCCGGTCGCGGTGATGATGACATCCGCTTCCAGTACCTTGCCCGATTTGAGCTGGATGCCGTTCTCAACAAAGCATTCGATTTCGTCGGTGACGACGGAGGCCTTGCCGCTGGCGATGCCCTTGAACAGATCGGCATCCGGCACGAAGGCGATGCGCTGGCGCCACGGACGATAGCTGGGCGTAAAGTGTTTCTCGACATCATAGTCCGGGCCGAGCACGGCGCTGATCTGGCCGATCAGCTCCTTCTTCACCTGTTCGGGCTTGGCCAGACAGAGCTTGGTGAACGCGTCCTGCTCAAAGAGAATCTTGCGGCGGACGATCTCGTGAATCCAGGCCTCATCGACCTGAAGCCGGCGCAGCTCCTCGGCGATCTCGATGGCATTGCGTCCGAGACGGAAATAGGTCGGCGAGCGCTGCAGCATGGTGACGTGGGCGCATGTGTCCGCGATGTTCGGCACCAACGTCGCCGCGGTCGCACCGGAGCCGATCACGACCACCTTCTTGTCCGCGAGATCGATATCATCCGGCCAGGTCTGCGGATGGACGATGCGGCCCTTGAAGCGGTCCATGCCCTTCCATTCCGGCGTGTAGCCGTCCGAATGACGGTAATAGCCCTGGCACATCCAGAGGAAGTTTGCGGTAAAGGTCTTTGCCTCGCCCGTATCGGTGGTGGTCGCCTCGATGGTCCAGAGATTCTGCTCGCTCGACCAGCTCGCGGAATTGATCTTGTGCTTGTAGCGGATGTGGCGGGCGATATCGTTGTCGTCGATCACCTCTTTCATGTAGGAGAGAATCTCCTCGGCAGTCGCGATGGGCGGCCCGACCCAGGGCTTGAAGCTGTAGCCGAAGGTGTGGAGATCGCTGTCGGAGCGGATGCCGGGATAGCGATGCGTGCTCCAGGTGCCGCCGAACGTCGCCTGCGTTTCGAGGATGACGTAGCTCGTACCCGGCAGCTGTTTTTCGATATGATAGGCGCTGCCGATGCCGGAGATGCCGGCGCCGACGATCAGCACGTCAAAATGTTCCGAGGCCTGCTTGGTGGTGGCGTGACTGCGAACAGCGACATTCATTGTTGCTTCTATGCCTTGCTTGTTTTTGTGGCCGCCCTTGACCGGACGGCGCGTTTCCTCCGCGACGGGCATGATCACTCGCCGCGCCTCCGCTTCAAAATGACATAGATCAGGTCGCGGTCAAATCACAGTGCCGCACCCCAGCTCCGCGCGGTCTGCAAAATCCAGTCGCGATAGAGCGTCAGCGGCGTGACGCCGGTCAATCCGCCGCAACCGGCGGCGCCGTTCGGCCCGGTCGACCAGCTGATGAGACCGACGAGCACGGGACCATTCGGCTTGTCCTCGAACACAGGGCCGCCGGAATCGCCGGTGCAGGCGCCAATTCCGTCACGAACACCGTTGGTTACGGGATCGACTAGGCGAATCTGGAGCGTGCCGGGCTGCCCGGTGGCAATGAGCCCGGCAACGCGCGTGGTGCCGCCGCTCTTGCCGTCCCCGCGAACGGTGACGCCGATGCCGGCAATGACGAAGCGGCCGCCGACCTGAATTGGAATATTCGGCATGCCGACCGACACTGTGGATTTTCCCTTCGGTGGAATTTCCAGCTGCAGCAGTGCCACGTCGGCGGTGGCGCGATGCGCCTGCATCGCCTGCATGTTGAAATTCGGATGGATCGTGACGGTGCGGACGTTCAGCAATTGCGGCGGGCCGTCGGCACCGCGGTCGACGATCTTGTAGTCGGCGCCGGGCTGCACGCAGTGAGCCACGGTCAACACCAGTTTTGGCGCGATCAGGCTGCCGGTGCAGAAATTGCCGCGCGAGCCGACGATGGTGACGACGGCACGCGCGACACCATCGGCCTGCGGCGTGCCGCCACCGACGATGGCATGGGCGGGCGTGGCGAGCAGCAGCGCTGCTGAGATGAACGTGGCAAGCTTCTTCATGGGAACACGTTTTAGCGTCGGCATCGGTGAAGGGAGAGGGAAGGCTTCGGGCTGGCTCTTGCCGATAGCGCATGCTAGCCCTCTTGGAAAGGAATTGACGAGGGCAGGACATTGACGATCGAGGCGGTGATCTTTGATTTTGGCGGCGTGCTGACGAGCTCGCCCTTCGAGGCGTTCGCCCGGTTCGAGACCGAGCGCAGCCTGCCCGCCGACATCATCCGGCGCACCAATGCCGCCAATCATCTGGAGAACGCCTGGGCCAAATTCGAGCGGGCCGAGGTCGACATCGACACCTTCGACGAACTGTTCGCCGCGGAATCGCTCGCGCTTGGCGCGGAAGTGCGCGGTCGTGACGTGCTGCCGCTGCTGCAGGGCGATCTGCGCCCGGAGATGGTCGAGGCTCTGAAGCGCATCAAGGCGCAGTTCAAGACAGGCTGCATCACGAACAACCTTCCGGCCAACGCGATCGGCAGCCTGACCGGGCGCTCTCTTTACATCGCCGAGGTCATGGTGCTGTTCGACCACGTCATCGAGTCCGCCAAGATCGGGCTGCGCAAGCCTGATCCGCGCATCTACCAGCTGATGGTTGAGACGCTGAAGGTCGATCCGAAGAGTTGCGTCTATCTCGATGATCTCGGCGTCAACCTGAAGCCCGCGCGCGAAATGGGCATGACCACGATCAAGGTAACGAGTGGAGCGCAGGCGATCGCGGATCTCGAGAAGGCGACGGGGCTGAAGCTGGGGTAGCGCATCATACTCCGTCATTGCGAGCGCCGCGAAGCAGTCCAGACTGTCTCCGCGGAAAGACTCTGGATTGCTTCGCTACGCTCGCAATGACGGGATCGGAATAACGTTCCTCGCAAACAGCTTATTTCGCCGCAGCGACGATGCGCTCCGGGAACGCAGCCGCCAGCGCGTCACGATCCGGCTTCAGCACACCGCGCTCGGTGATGAGGCCGGTGACGAGCCGCGCCGGCGTCACGTCGAATGCATAATTCGCGACCGGCGAGTTCTCCGGCACGATACGCACCGTCTCCAGCCTTCCGTCCGCGGTGCGGCCGGTCATGTCGGTGACTTCGGTGCCGCTGCGCTGCTCGATGGGGATATCCCTGATGCCGTCATGAACGGCGAAATCGATCGTCGGCGAGGGCAGCGCGACGTAGAACGGCACGCCATTATCATGCGCGGCGAGCGCCTTAAGGTACGTGCCGATCTTGTTGCAGACGTCGCCATTGGCGGCGACGCGATCGGTGCCGACGATGGCGAGATCGACCATGCGATGCTGCATCAGGTGCCCGCCGGTATTGTCCGGGATCACCGTGTGCGGCACACCGTGATGGCCGAGCTCCCACGCCGTGAGCGATGCGCCCTGGTTACGCGGGCGGGTCTCGTCGACCCAGACATGGACCTTGATGCCGCGCTCATGTGCAAGGTAGATCGGCGCGGTCGCCGTGCCCCAATCGACGGTGGCAAGCCAACCGGCATTGCAATGAGTCAGCACGTTGACTACTTCGCCCGGCTTGTTCGCCGCGATCGCCTCGATCAACTTCAAACCGTTGCCGGCAATACCGCGGTTGATCTCGACGTCCTGCTCGACGATCTCGTCGGCGCGCGCGTAGGCCGCTTCCGCTCTTTCAATCGGATCGATCGGCGCGAGCGCCGCGCGCATCTCGTCCAGCGCCCATTTCAGATTGATCGCGGTCGGCCGCGCCACGACGAGCGTGTCATAGGCCCGTTTCAGCCCGGCGTCGGAGGCGTCCTCGCGCATCGCCAGCGCCATGCCGTAGGCGGCGGTAGCGCCGATCAGCGGCGCACCGCGCACCAGCATGTCGCGAATGGCAACTGCCGCGTCCTCACACGATGTCAGCCTTGCGACGATGAATTCATGCGGCAGCCGGCGCTGGTCGATCGCGCCGACCGACCATCCGTCACGCTCGCGCCAGATGCTGCGGAAATGCTTGCCGTCGACCTTCATGGCATTCTGCCTTTCACTTCAGCTGCGCAGGATGCGTCCTGCCACCGCATCGAGCTTCTTCAGAAGCTCCGGATCGCGTGCCTCGGGCGCCGTGATCAGCGCGCTGTCGAGCGCGCGGTCCGAACCGATCGGGCACGGCTCGTGCTCGCGCGGGAACTCCTTGGCCAGCCGCGCCACCAGTGCCTTCGCCTTGTCGGCGTTCGAGTTCAACACGCGGATGATATCCTGCACGGTGACGGCATCGTGGTCGGGATGCCAGCAGTCGAAATCCGTCACCATCGCGACGGTAGCGTAACAAATCTCCGCCTCACGCGCGAGCTTCGCCTCGGGCATGTTGGTCATGCCGATCACTGAATAGCCAAGCGTCTTGTAGGTCATGCTTTCCGCGTAAGTGGAGAATTGCGGCCCTTCCATACAGACATAGGTGCCGCCGCGCGCGATCGCGATGCCCTCGGCCTCGGCCGCTGCCGCGAGATGGATGCGCAGCCGCGGCGAGACCGGGTGCGCCATCGACACATGCGCGACGCAGCCGCGGCCGAAGAACGAGCTCTCGCGCTTGTGGGTACGGTCAACGAATTGGTCGACGAGAACGAAAGTGCCCGGCGGCAGTTCCTCTTTGAAGGAACCGCAGGCCGAGAGCGAAATCAAATCGGTGACGCCGGCGCGCTTGAGCACGTCGATATTGGCGCGATAGTTGATGTCGGAGGGTGACAGCCGGTGACCCCTGTCGTGCCGCGGCAGGAACACGACCGGCAGACCGGCGATGGAGCCGCGCCGCAAGGGCGCAGAGGGCTCTCCCCAGGGGCTCTCGATCACCTCTTCGCGCGCGCCCTCGAGACCCGGCAGGTCGTAGATTCCGGAGCCCCCGATGATGCCCAATACCGCCTGCGCCATGTCTGCTCCACCCTGTCCGCTACATGTGACATGGTTAAGCTATGCCAGTTTTGCGGCGGTTTTGGAACGGGCTGCTGCAGTAATGCTGGCGCTGTGAGCAGCGATTGCGCACTAAGCAGGGACGACGCCGTGGAAGGAGCTGTGCGCCCGAACTAAGCCGCCGTCGCCGGCTGCAGCTGGGTCGCAACCATCCGCTCCAGCGTCCCGACCGACTGGAAATTCTCCGGCGTGATCTCGGACTGCGGGATGGTGAAGTCGAACTCGGCTTCGACGCCGAGCATCAAATTGACCATGTCCATCGAAGTCAGGCCGATATCAACAAGCTTCGTCTGTGGCGTGACGTCTGCGGTGAGCGAGTTTTGTTCGAGGATGCCCTTCACTAGCTTGATGATGCGATTGCGCAAATCGGTATCGAAGGCCTGCATCGGCAAATTCCCATTTGTGTATCGGGGTTGGACCGGACTGCCGGTTACGATGGGCACGGCCTGCCGGTCCTGCAATGGGCCGCACCAATAGTTCGCGTTTCTTAGTAAACGATGACTCAGATTGTCTGAAATTCGGGCTTCTTCCAGAGTCCTAACGCGATGCTGGAAAATCGGGGGATGCAGACAACCCGACCTTAACTGTTCGTTCGGAATTGGATTTTGTTTACCCTCTATTTCATCGACGAATTTGAATTAAATCCGTAGCCTCGCCTCACAAGCAAAGATGACCGGAGGATCGCTTCAAGCGGCGTCGCGAATGACGCTGGCGATCTCGAACGGCAAACCGGAGGCGGACGAGTATGAACGTGCGTGAAGCGGTCCTTACTGTCGACGAAACACAGACGAGCTTCCTCGAGCAGGGTCCTTCGCTGATCGAGCGCGCCGCCCGGACCGCCGCAGCGGCCGCGGCCGACGCAGACGGGGTCGATCGCGACGCCCGCTTCCCGCACAAGGCTTTCGAGGTCGCGCGTGAGCAAAAGCTGCTCGGCGTGATGGTTCCGGTCGAGTTCGGCGGCTTCGGCGCCTCGATCTATGACGTCACCGACATCTGCTACACGCTCGGACGCGCCTGCGCCTCCACGGCGATGATCTACGCGATGCACCAGACCAAGGTCGCCTGCGTCATCAGGCACGGCCATGGCATTCCCTGGATGGAGACCATGATGCGCCGGGTCGCCCGCGACCAGTGGCTGCTCGCCTCCTCGACCACCGAGGGCCAGAATGGCGGCAACATCCGCGCCAGCGCCGCCGCCGTCGACCACGCCGGCGACACCGTCTCGCTGATGCGCGACGCCACCGTGATCTCCTACGGCGCCGAAGCCGATGGTCTCGTCACCATCGCCCGCCGCGCCACCGACGCCGCCGCCTCCGACCAGGTGCTGCTGGCGCTCGCCAAGGACGATTATTCGCTGAAGCGGACACTGGGCTGGGAAACGCTCGGCATGCGCGGCACGTGCTCGACCGGGTTCGAGCTGAAGGTCGACTGCCCCGCCGACCGCGTCTTCCCGGAATCCTATGACAAGATCCACGCCCAGACCATGACGCCGTTCGCGCATCTGTGCTGGTCGTCGGCCTGGGCCGGCATCGCCGCTGCGGCGGTGACGCGCGCGCAGGCCTTCATCCGCAAGGCAGCGCGCTCGTCCGGCGGCCAGATGCCCCCGGCCGCCGCGCACTTCACCGCCGCCAAGATGTCGCTGGCCAAGCTGCGCGCGCTGATCGCCGCCAACATCGACGCCTTCGCCAGCGCCGAGCATGACGAGCGTGCACTCGGCTCGCTCGACTTCCAGTCCTCGATCACGCTTTTGAAGGTGCAGGCCTCCGAGCTCGCGGTCGAGACGGTGATGCATGCGATGCGCACCACGGGTCTTTCCGGCTACCGCAACGACGGCGAGTTCACCATGGGCCGCCATCTGCGCGACGTGCTGTCGTCGCCGATCATGATCAACAACGACCGCATCCTGGCCAACGCCGCGACATCGACACTGATGAGCGGGGTGCCGACAAGCCTTCGCGACTGACGTGCCTTCGACTGAAGTGCCTTGGCGACGGAATCAACAAGAACAATTTTGAGATAGCAGGACATCGAACCATGAACATTGCCGTCCTCCCCAATTCGCCCGATACCGCGCCGCAGATGATCGACCCGCTCGATCATCTCGCCGACAAGCTGTTCCACCGCATGGGCGCCGACGGCGTCTATGCCCGCACCGCGCTCTACGAGGGCATCGTCGAGAAGCTCGCTGCGCTGATCACCAGCCATCGCGAGACCGGCACCGAGGTGATGCGCTTCCCGCCGGTGATGAGCCGCGCCCAGCTGGAAAAATCCGGCTATCTCAAGAGCTTTCCGAACCTGCTCGGCTGCGTCTGCGGCCTGCACGGCACCGAACGCGAGATCAACGCCGCGGTGAGCCGCTTCGACGCCGGCGGCGACTGGACCTCGTCGCTCTCGCCGGCCGATCTCGTGCTGTCCCCGGCCGCCTGCTATCCCGTCTACCCGATCGCGGCGAGCCGTGGCCAATTGCCGAAGGGCGGCCTGCGCTTCGATGTCGCCGCTGACTGCTTCCGCCGCGAGCCGTCGAAACATCTCGACCGGCTGCAATCGTTCCGGATGCGCGAATATGTCTGCATCGGCACGCCCGACGACGTCGCCGATTTCCGCGAGCGCTGGATGGTGCGCGCTCAGGCGATCGCCCGCGACCTCGGCCTGACCTTCCGCGTCGACTATGCCAGCGATCCGTTCTTCGGCCGGGTCGGCCAGATGAAGGCGGTGAGCCAGAAGCAGCAGCAGCTCAAGTTCGAGCTCCTCATTCCGCTGCGCTCGGAGGAGCAGCCAACCGCCTGCATGAGCTTCAACTATCACCGCGAGCATTTCGGCACGACCTGGGGCATTCAGGACGCCAATGGCGAGCCGGCCCATACCGGCTGCGTTGCCTTCGGCATAGACCGTCTGGCCGTCGCCATGTTCCACACTCACGGCACCGATCTTTCGGCCTGGCCGGCCAAGGTACGGGACGTCCTGGGCCTGCAGCCGCATGTTGCGGCAGGCGCCCACGGCGAAGGCTGGCGCTAACGCAACTCACGAGGCAGACCATTTCCACAGGCAAGACGAGCGTGATCCATACCAAGGTTCGATGCCGCGAGATCACCGAGTCCGACGTCGATAAGATCGCGGACCTGCTGACGCGCGGCTTCGTTGGCCGTTCACGCGAATACTGGATTCAAGGCCTACGCCGGCAGGCCTTCCGACCCGTGCCGGAGGGTTATCCGCGCTTTGGCTACATGCTCGACGACGACGGCACGCCGGTCGGCGTGCTGCTCTTGATCTATACGGCACGCAAGGATGGCGAAGAGACCGCCATCCGGTGCAATTTGTCGAGCTGGTATGTCGACCCGGCCTACCGCAACTACGCCCCGCTGCTGACCAAGATCGCCCAGCGGCATAAGGACGTCACTTATTTCAACATCAGTCCGGCCCCGTGGACCTGGCCGATCATCGAGACGCAGGGCTTTCGCGCCTATTGCCGCGGCATATTCTTCTCGGTCCCTGCGCTGGCGCGCGCGCCGCGCTGGAGCGAGATCGAGGTCATCCCGCCGCACGCCAAGGAGATCCAGGGGCTTTCCGAAGTGGAGACCGAGCTCCTGACGCGGCATGCGCGCTACAATTGCCTCAGCCTCGTCTGCCGCACGCCGAAGGGAACGTTCCCCTTCATCCTGCAACCAGTGCGCATCCGCCGCGGTTTCATCGCACCGCCCGCCATGAAGCTGATCTATAGCCGGAGTGCCGCCGAATATGCCGAATGCGCCGGCCGCATCGGCCGGTTGCTGCTGCGGCTCGGCAAGATTTCGGTGGCCGTCGACGCCAACGGTCCGATTCCCGGCCTCGTCGGCATCTACACCGAGCGGCGCGGCCGCAAATATTTCAAAGGGCCGCACCGGCCGCAGCTCGCCGACCTCACCGACACGGAGCTCGTGCTGTACGGGCCGTAATTCGACCTGCAGCCAGCAGTCCAGCACCGTCATCCTGAGGTGCTCACCGCGCGCAGCGTGGTGAGCCTCGAAGGATGAACGGCCGGGATGCAGCCGGGCCGTCGTCCTTCGAGGCCTCGCTTCGCTCCGCCACCTCAGGATGACGGTGAAAGGCCGGTGGCTTGGGATTGGGCCTCACCACACACAGCTCTCTATCGTCAGTCACCCCCCGTAAACTACTGTGCTTAAGAGAATTTTCCGGCCTCTTCGCTACCCTCGGCGGCTGAAATAGGTTGCGTTAAGTCTTTTGCCTGTCGAGGTCCCGCCGAGCCCATGATGTCGACCCGCGACAACGAGCCTGGTGCACGCAGCGAGCAGGGCCCGGAAGCCCTGGTCACGCTGAGCCAGCTTGCGCTCGACCACATGGAGCAGGGCGTCTGCGTCTACGATGCCGACAACCGGATCGTTCTGGTCAACCAGCGCTACCTCTCCTTTTTCAGCATGTCGACCGACATCGTGCGGGTCGGCACGAGCTACCGTGAGGTGCTCGCGCACAGCGCAAGCCGTGGTAACTTTCCGGAAAGCGAGCTCGACGCGCTGTATTCGGCGCGGATCGCGCAGATCGCGGGGGAAAAGCCGTTCCAAACCGAGCAACGGCTGGCGAGCGGCCTCGTCATGTCGCTCGAGCTGAAGCCGCTCCCCGGCGGCGGCTGGATGACGATCTGCGATGACGTCACCCGCCTCGCCCGGCTCGAAGCGGAATTGCGCGTGCAGACCGAGCGCAGCCAGCACGCGCTCGCCAACATGTCGCACGGCCTCATCATGTACGACGCCGACGGCCGCGTGGTCGTCTGCAACGAACGGTTCCTGAAGCTCTACGACCTCGACCCTGACATCGTGAAGCCGGGTGCCTCGCATGGTACGGTAATCGAGCACTGGATGGCGCGCGGCAACCTGCCGGGCATGTCGGGCGACGATTTTTATCAGAGCCGGCTGGACGATGTGCGCACGAGGAAGCCGAAGACGCTGCTGGTGATGCGCTACGACGGACGGATGGTGCAGGCGGTCTCCCGTTTCCTGCCTGACGGCGGCTGGGTGACGGTGCACGAGGACGTCACGGAGCGGCTGCAATACGAGGAAACGCTGCGGCAGCAGAATTTCATCCTCGATGCGGCGCTGGAGAACATGGCGCACGGGCTCGCCTTCTTCGACAGCGACATGCGGCTTCGGGTCTGCAACACGACCTACCGCAAGATCTACCTGCTCTCGCCGGAGGAGACGAGGCCCGGCACGCATCTTTCCGAACTGATCGAGCGCTCGATGGCGAACGGCGCGTTCTCCTCCGAACACAGTCCGCAACAGCTGCTCGCGGCGGCGAGCGCCAGGATCGCGAACCGCGACTCATCGCCTATGCGCCGCCGCATGTCCAACGGTACCGTCATCTCGGTCCGCTACTGCGCGCTGCCCGACGGGGGCTTCGTCGCCACCTACGAGGACATTACCGAGCGCGAGCGTGCGATCGAGGACCTGAGCGAACAGTACCGCCGGTTCGACGCGGCCCTGAACAATATGAGCCAGGGTCTGTGCATGCTCGATGCGAGCCTGCACGTGATCGTCTGCAACCGCCGCTATATCGAGATGTACGGATTGTCGCCGGAGATCGTGAAGCCCGGCGTCTCGATGCGGGAGATCATGCAGCACAGCTGCGAGCTCGGCAACCATCCGAACATGACGGGCGCCAAGCTCTATGCCGACTATGTCGAACGGCTGCGCGAGGGCGAGCACACATTGCACCGGCATTTGAGCGACGGCCGCATCATCAAGCTCAATCACAAGCGGATGGAGCATGGCGGCTGGGTCGTCACCTACGAGGATGTCACCGAGCGTCACAAGGCCCAGGCTCGGGTGGCGCACATGGCGCGGCACGATTCGCTCACCGACCTGCCCAACCGCACGCTGTTCCGCGAGAAGATGGGCGAGGGACTGAACCAGGTCGCAATCGCCGGCGGCGCCATGGCGGTGCTGTGCTTCGACCTCGACAATTTCAAGACCGTCAACGACCGCCTCGGCCACGCCGCAGGCGACCGCCTGCTGCGCTGGGTCGCGGCGCGCCTGCGGGAGAATGTCGGCGAACACGACACCGTCGCGCGGCTCGGCGGTGACGAATTCGCCGTTCTCCAGCGCGGACCGCAGCCGCAATCGGCTGAGGAGCTCGCCCGCCGCCTGGTCGACATCATCGGTCATCCCCCGCCGTTGGAAGGCCAGTCGATCCATGTCGGCGTCTCCGTCGGCATCGCGATCGCGCCCGACCACGGGCTCGATGCCGACGAGCTGATGAAATGCGCCGATCTTGCGCTGTACCAGGCCAAGGCCAAGGGGCGTGGAGCCTATCAGCTGTTCGAGCCCGAGATGGAGGAACAGGCGCGCAGCCGGCACGCGCTGGAGCAGGATCTGGGCGGCGCGCTGGAAGGACGTGAATTCCACCTGGTGTTTCAACCGCAGATGCGGCTCGATTCCTCCGAGCTCACCGGCTTCGAGGCACTGCTGCGCTGGAAGCATCCCTCGCGCGGCTTCGTCTCTCCGGCCGAATTCATTCCGATTGCGGAGGAGAACGGGCTGATCGTTCCGATCGGGGAATGGGTGCTGCGCACGGCCTGCGCAGCCGCCGTGTCCTGGCCCGGCGTCACCGTCGCGGTGAACCTGTCTCCAGTGCAGTTCCGCTCCCGCGGGCTGGTGGCGATGGTCACGAGCGCGCTGGCGGAAGTCGGCCTGCCGCCGGAGCGGCTCGAGCTCGAGGTCACAGAGACGGCGCTGCTCGACGACAGCGAGGCGACCATCGACATCCTGCACCAGCTCCGCGCGTTAGGGGTGCGCGTCAGCCTCGACGATTTCGGGGTCGGCTATTCCTCGCTGAGCTACTTGCGCAAGTTTCCGTTCGACCGCATCAAGATCGACCGCTCCTTCGTCGGCACGCTCGGCGAAAGCCCTGAGAGTGTTGCCATCGTCAGAACGATCGCAAGCCTCGGCTCCGTGCTCGGCGTCGAGACCACGGCGGAAGGGGTGGAGACCGAGGAGCAACTCGATTTCGTCCGCGAATGCGGCTGCACTGCCGTCCAAGGCTATTATTTCGGCAAGCCGTGTCTCGCATCGGAGGTCGGCCGCACCATCGAGACGCTGAACATGGTCCGGCGCGTGGCCTGACGGCTTCGGCCCCTCAAATTCCGCCCCTCGGTACGCGACCAAACGACGAATTGTCGCATGTAGCCGCTCCGCCGGCGTTGCCCGACCGACTGCCGCGCGCGGTCCGCGCAATGCGCTTTTCTTCTCCCTCAATTTCAGGAACAATCGCCTCATAAGAACGAGCGACGGCGGTCCCAAAGAGGCCGCCGCGAGGGAGGCGTTTCGATGTCGGGATACGGGCTGAAGACGATCGCATTTGCCGCGGCGCACGCTGTCATGGGCGCATTGCTTTCCACTGCCGCCAGTGCGCAGGACTATCCAACCAAACCGATCACGTTGATCGTGCCATGGCCGGCCGGCGGATCGACCGATATCTCGATGCGCGCGATCGCCGACAGCGCCTCGAAGGTGCTGGGCCAGCCGATCGTGATCGACAACAAGGCCGGCGGCGGCGGCACGGTGGGACCGGCGACGATGGCGGCAGCGGCGAAGCCGGACGGCTATACCATCTCGCAGATTCCGATCACGGTGTTCCGCCTTCCGCTGATGCAGGAAGTGTCGTGGGATCCGGCGAAGGATTTCACCTACATCATCCATCTCACCGGCTACACCTTCGGTGTGACGACCAGCGCGGAGTCGCAGTTCAAGAGCTGGAAGGACGTGGTGGAGTTCGCAAAGGCGAACCCGGGCAAGGTGACCTACGCCACACCGGGCGCCGGCACCTCGCTGCATATCGGCATGGAGCAGATCGCCGCGATGTCCGGCATCAAGCTGACGCAAGTCCCTTTCAAGGGCGGGGCGGAGACCAATGCCGCAGTGCTGGGGCAGCATACCATGCTGCAGGCTGATTCCACGGGATGGCGGCCGCTGGTCGATGCCGGCAAGCTGCGGCTGCTGATGGTGTGGACCGGCGCACGCTCGCCGAACTATCCTGACGTGCCGACGCTGAAGGAACTCGGCTATCCCATGGTCTATGATTCCCCGTTCGGCATCGCCGGGCCGAAAGGAATGGATCCCAAGATCGTCGCCAAGCTGCACGATGCCTTCAAGAAGGCGGTCGAGGACCCTGCGGTCATCGCCACGCTCGCCAAATACGACATGGTCCCGAACTACAAGAACACCGAGGACTACAAGAAGTTCGTCGTCGAGGTCACGGCGTCCGAGCGCAAGGTGATCGAGACGCTCGGGCTTGCGAAGAAGTAGAGTTGTACGGCCACACATGCTGACGTCATCCTGAGGCGCGAGCCGCGTCTGCGGCTCGCCTCGAAGGATAGCTCGGGGCACCGCCGCCCTTCGAGGGCTACGCTGCGCTCCGCCACCTCAGGACGACGGCGATCCGAAAGCGCATCACATGAACGATCAAACCAATGTCAAGCTCCGCCTCAGCAACTCCGAACTCTGGGGCGGGCTGATCGGGCTCGGACTCGGCGGCTTCGTGATCTGGTCGGGCTTGAAGCTCAAGCTCGGCACCATCAACGATCCCGGCTCCGGCTACGTGCTGTTCTACACGGGCATCCTGATGTGCGTGTTCGCAGGCGCGATCATCGTCTCGGCGATCACCGAGGGCGGGCCGACGCTGGCCTCGCGCTGGGAGAACGTGCGCTGGAGCAAGCCGCTTGTCCTCATCGCCTGCCTCACCGCATTCGCCTTCGCGCTGGAGCCGCTGGGCTTCCTGCTGTCGTCGATCCCGCTGATGCTGCTGCTGTTGCGGCTGATCGATCCGGTCCGATGGACGCTGGCGATCCCGATCGCCGTGCTGGTGCCATCAGGCATGTGGTGGGTGCTCAAGCGGCTGCTGTTGATCCAGTTGCCGTCAGGCCTGTTCGGGATCGGTTGACCCCATGGATACGCTCGTCAACGTGGCACATGGATTCGGCGTCGCGCTGCTGCCGATCAACCTGCTCTACTGCTTCATCGGCGTCTTCATCGGCACGCTGGTCGGCGTGCTGCCGGGCATCGGGCCGATCTCGGCGATGTCGCTGCTGCTGCCCGTGACGCTGTCGGGAACGCCGGAATCCGGCATCATCATGATGGCCGGCATCTATTACGGCTCGATGTATGGCGGCTCAACCACGTCGATCCTGGTCAACATCCCCGGCGAGGCAGCCTCCGTCGTCACCTGCATCGACGGCCACCAGATGGCAAAGCAGGGCCGCGCGGGCCCCGCGCTCGGCATCTCAGCTTTCGGCTCCTTCGTCGCCGGCACCTTTGCGCTGGTCGCCTTGATGCTGGTCGCCCCGAAGCTTGCCAGCATCGCCATCGCCTTCGGCCCGGCCGAGTATTTCAGCCTGATGGTGCTCGGCCTCGTGGTGCTCACCTTCCTTACCCAGGGATCGATGCCGAAGGCACTGCTGATGGCCTGCATCGGCGTCGTGCTCGGACTGGTCGGGCTCGACAGCATCACCGCGCAGCCACGGCTGACCTTCGGCCGCATGGAGCTGATCGACGGCATCGGCCTCGTGCCCGTCGTGATGGGCCTGTTCGGTGTCGCCGAAGTTCTTCTCAACACCGAGCAGGCCATCAAGCGGGACATCATCAACACCAAGATCACCCATCTTCTGCCCAACAAAGAGGATTGGAAGGTGAGCGCAGGTCCGGTCGGCCGCGGCACGATCCTCGGCTTTTTCCTCGGCATCCTGCCGGGCGGCGGCGCGGTAGTGGCGTCATTTGCGTCCTACGCGCTGGAGAAGCGGCTATCGAAGACGCCAGAGCGGTTCGGACATGGCGCGATAGAAGGCGTCGCGGGGCCCGAGTCGGCGAACAACGCCGCGGCGGGCGGCGCCTTCATTCCGCTGATGACGCTCGGCATCCCGCCAAATGTGGTGATGGCGCTGCTGTTAGGGGCCTTCGTCATTCACGGCCTGCAACCGGGACCGCTGCTGATCACGCAAAACCCCGGCCTGTTCTGGGGCATCGTCGCCAGCATGTATATCGGCAATGTCATGCTGTTGATCCTGAACCTGCCGATGATCGGGATGTGGGTGCAGCTGCTCAAGCTGCCCTACAACATCCTGTTTCCCCTGATCATCCTGTTCACGATCCTGGGCGTCTACTGCTCGAGCAACAACGTGTTCGATGTCTATGTGATGATCGCGTTCGGGATCATCGGCTATTTCATGCGCAAGCTCGGCTATGAGCCGGCGCCACTGGTGCTCGCCTTCGTGCTGGGACCGATGATGGAGAACAACCTGCGCAAGTCGCTGATTCTGTCGCAGGGCGATCTCTGGACCTTCGTGCAGCGGCCGATCTCGGGGGCATGTCTTGTGCTCGCGCTGGTGCTGCTGACCGCGCCGCTGCAGCCGTCACTGCGCAAGAAGCGCGAGCTGGTGGCGCTGGATGAGGGGGCGTGAGGAGATCTCGTAGGGTGGGCAAAGGCCCGCTTGCGCCGTGCCCGCCACCTTTCCAACGACACAGCACGATGGTGGGCACGCTTCGCTTTGCCCACCCTACGGCTTCTCAGCTTGCCGCAGGCAGCGCGCTATCCGTTGAAGTCCCCCACGGCCGTTCGGCCGACGCCAGCCCGATCAGGCGCCCCTGGATGTAATCGCACCCCCAGTCGCGCAGCATGTTTGCGGCCTCTTCATCCTGCACCCATTCGGCGACGGTCTTGATGTCGAGGCGGCGGGCGAGGTCGATCAGGGTCTGCACGAAGGCGCGGTCGTCGGCGGAATGGGTGATGTTCTGCACGAAGGCGCCGTCGATCTTCACTATATCCACGCCGAGCTTGCGCAGGTTTCGGAACGAAGTGTAGCCGGCGCCGAAATCGTCGATGGCGATGCGGCTGCCGAAATGCTTGAGGCGGCTGACGAAGGCGCGAACGTCGTCGATGTCCTGGATCGCGACCGTCTCGGTGATCTCGACGATCAGCCGCGCGGCGACACCGGGATGAGCCAGCATCAGCGATTCGATTCCCGCCCACCAGTCCGGATCCATCGTCGTATCAGGCGAGATGTTGAGACTGAGGCAGATGTCAGGCGCGGCCGCGAGCTCGGCGACCACAAGCTCGAGCACGCGATGGTCGACCAGACGAATCAGGCCGAGCCGCTCGGCGACCGGCACGATGTCGGGCGCGAGCAGCACCTGGCCATCGCCCTGGTCCATCCGCACCAGGCATTCGTGGAATGCGCCCTCGCGCGAGGCGGCCGAGACCACCGGCTCATAGGCAAGCTTGATGCGGCGCTCGTTGAGCGCAGTGACGATCTCGTCGGTGACGCGGATGTTGACGCGGCGCTGTGCGTCGCGCGCGGCATCGGGGCGCCACGCCGCGAACGAGCCGGCGCGGCGGCGCTTGGCGGCATCCAGCGTCTCATGGGCGCGGTTGACGGCCTCGTCCGTGTTGCGGGCATAGCGCGGCAGGCTGACCGCGCCGATGGACGCGGTGACCGAGACCGGGCCTGATTTCGTCGGCACCACCTCGTCGCGGATGCCGGCGAGGAAGCGCTCCGCGGCGACGTTCATGTCGTCGACAGTACAGTTCTTCAGGATCAGCCCGAACTTGTTGCCGGAGAAGCGCCCGAGCACGTCGCCGCCGCGCAGGCGCGAGCGAATGCGCTTGGCAATGTCGAGGATCACGGCATCGGCAACGTCGAAGCCGAAGGCATCGTTGACGCGGGCGAGATGATCGATACCGACCAGCATGAAGGCCGCAGTCGAGCGGAAGCGAGTGGTCTCCTCGATCGTCTCGGCGAGTGCCGCGATCAGATGCGCGCGGTTGAGCTCGCCGGTCAGCGGATCGAGACGCGCCAGCTTCGTCAGCTCCTCGTCGCGGGCGTGACGTTCATTGTTGATGCGGACGGAGCCGATCGCGCGCACGGGGCGGCCGTCGGGACCCGCGAACCAGCGGCCGGTCTCCTCGATCCAGATCACGGGATCGCCGGCGCTCATGCGCACCCCATACTCGACGCGATACGGCGTGCCATCGGCGCCGTGCACGGCGGAGGTTTGCGCCAGAGCTGCGGTCCGCAGCGTTTGCGCGGGCTCGATCAGTTTGGCGAATTCGGCGCCGGTCGCGAGTCGCTCGGCGGGGATGCCGGGAAAGATGCTGGCGACCTGCTCACCCCAGACGATGGCATCGCTGGCGATGTCCCAGGCGAACACGGCCTGACCGAGCGCGGCAAGGATGTCGGAGGCTTGCGGCAATGCGGGGGTCAAAATCGCCTCGTTTTGGCACAATGGAGAAGTCCTGAGCCGGCCCAGAATAGAGCCAGATTCGCCCTCGACCCTAGGCAAAGTTGATAAACAATTTGGAAACCACGTTTCCCCGGCGCAGGGAACCAAACCGGCCCGGCCGGCATAGGCCTTGCGAGTACAGGACTCGCACCGGCGCCCGCGTCTCGAAACGCGACAGTCTCGCCGGATCAATGGTGATTGCGATGTTGAGTACGGATCGATCGGACGCGGCGGACAACGGCACAGGCACGGCCCTGGTGCCGCTGATGCCGACGTTGCAATGGGTTCACAAGGCACCGCTGCCGCGCCCCGATCCGAGCTTCGTCACCCAGCTCATCGCCAATGCCGAATATCTGTCCCAGACCACCCGGCTCCGCCGCGCCTCTTCCGAAGATGCGCGGACGGCCTATGGCAGCAAGCGGCCACTGGGAAGCGTCGCCGCGCGGACGCGGCAGGTGGCTTGATCAGCGCGGCGGTGCATCAGGCGAGGATGGCGTGCCGTTGCCCGGCTGAAGATGCGGCGAGGGAATTTCCGGCGAGGGTGCGCCCTGCACCGGCTTTGGCGCCGGATGATCCATCAGCACGGATTCGGCGACGGATTGCGCCGAGGGGGCGGGCGGCGCCGGCTGCGGCGCAATCACCGGCTCGAACTTGGATGCGGCCTCCGCATCATCCGCAGGCGCGTCGGCCTTGCGCTTGGCCTTGCGTGGCGCCGGCACCGTGGTCTCGGCGACATAGGTGACGCGGCGGCGCGTGCGCTGGGCAATGCCGCCGAGGAAGTCGGCCATCGCCAGCAGCACCAGCAGGAAAAAGGTGGAGTTGCCGAATTTGGGCCACATCACGAATTCGGCGGCAGCGGCACCGAACACAATCAGCGACAGCAAGTGATCCATCAGGAATTTCGAGCCCGGTCGCGCGCCCTTGACCACCTCGAGCAGCAGCAGCACCACGCCGAGCGCGAGCAGGAGATCGGCGAGCGTGACCGGCCAAGCCTCGCCCGTGATCATCGGCACCTTGAACAGCACATCCGAGAAGGACACGCTGGGCATCAGGAACGCGATGATGTTGTAGACCGCGAGCGGAATCAGGAGCAGCGGGAAACCGACCATCGGCGAGATGCCTTCTCGATCAAGATATCCGGACAGAACAATGCAGCGGCGAAGCATTTGCTCCGCCGCCGTCACCGTCTATCTCATGGGTTGGCCGAAATCAGGAGGGTCTGATCTCCCGCCTGAGGAAAGGTCCTGCCTTCAGGACTCTTTCTTCTTCAGGACCTGGCGGCCCTTGTACATGCCGGTCTTGAGGTCGAGATGATGCGGACGACGGAGCTCGCCGGAGTCCTTGTCTTCCACATAGGTCGGCTTCTTGATGGCGTCTGCCGAGCGGCGCATGCCACGGCGCGACGGCGAGGTTTTTCTTCTCGGAACGGCCATTTCAATATCCTCTAGGGATTGGTGTCATCAGGGCATCGTCCGCGAAGGGACGGCTCAGCACCCGCAATACGAGGCGAGCTGAATGCCGATCAAGGCCGCGCTTATAGAGGAAGGCTGGCCGTAAAGCTAGGCTCTTGGGCCGGAAAATACGCCCGGAATGGGCCCAAAATCAGCGATTTTCGCGCCAACAGGTCGCAAGCGAGCTCGCCTGCCCCCGCGCCATATAGGTGGCCGCCAGCCGCCTGACGCCTGGACCGGGGGTCCGGGCGCTGCGTCTGACCGGATTCGGCAGGATCGAGGCCAGAAGCGCGGCCTCCCGGGGGGAGAGGTTTTCGGCCGATTTGCCGAAGGCAAAGACGCTGGCCGCCTCCACCCCAAACTGCCCCTGCGGGCCGAGCTCGGCGACGTTGAGGTAAATTTCGAGAATCCGCGGCTTGGGCAGAACGAGGTCAATCCACAGTGCCAGCGGGAATTCCAGCGCCTTGCGGATGAAATCGCGCCCCTGCCACAGGAACAGGTTTTTCGCGACCTGCTGGGTGATGGTGGAGGCGCCCCGGAAGGCAGTGCCGTCCTCCCTCGCGTCGTCGATCGCCTCGCGCAGGGCGCCCCAATCGATGCCGTGGTGCTTGCAGAAATGGGCGTCCTCGGCTGCCACCACCGCACGCGGCAGATAGGGCGACATATCAGCCAGATCGATCCACTCCCGCTGCATCGGCGCGCCCCGCAGCGAACGCCAGGCCATCAGCGTCGAAACAGGGTGGCCGGTGCGGTAGAACGGCGCGATCACATAGGGTGCGAGAACTGCAACCGCGAGCACCACCAGCAGGATTTTGACGATGCGCAAATCGACCTTTCCGGCGCAAACTGAAGAGCAGCCACGGGCTGGAGCATTAAGTCCGTGATAATTCGGGCCTTTTCCAGCACTTTTTAGGCCTTCCAAACGATTGACTGGGGCGGGCGCATAAAGGATTGTCCCGCCGAATTTTTGGTTCTGGAGCCCCTCTTGATGACCGGCACGTCCCCGTCCGATTTCGCCAAACGTCTGGACAAGACCGCTGATGACACCGAAGCCCTGCTCGGGCGCCTGCTGTCGGACGACATCCTGCACGACGAAATCGCCCGGCCCAAGCGACTGATGGACGCAATGCGCTATTCGAGCCTGAACGGCGGCAAGCGCCTGCGACCCTTCCTGGTGGCCGAGAGCGCCGCCGTGTTCGGCGTGCCGCGCGAGGCGGCCCTGCTCGTGGGCGCTGCGCTCGAATGCATCCATTGCTACTCGCTGATCCACGACGATCTGCCGGCGATGGACAATTCGGACCTGCGCCGCGGCCGCCCCACCCTGCACAAGCAGACCGACGACGCCACCGCGATCCTCGCCGGCGACGGCCTCTTGACGCTCGCGTTCGACATCGTCACTCGCGACGAGATCCATCGCGATGCCAATGTGCGGCTGTTGCTGACGCGTGCGCTGGCGCGCTGCGCCGGCATCGGCGGCATGGTCGGCGGCCAGATCCTCGACCTCGCCGGCGAAGGCCGCTTTGGCGGCAACGAGCCGATCGACGTCGCCCGTATTCAGCAGATGAAAACCGGCGCGCTCTTGCGCTACGGCTGCATCGCCGGCGCGATCCTCGGCCAGGCCTCAAGTGCGGAATATCAGGCGCTCGACGATTACGGCCGCGCGCTCGGCGAGGCCTTCCAGATCGCAGACGATCTGCTCGACGTCGAAGGCGATGCCGCCGCGCTCGGCAAGCCCTCCGGCCAGGACGCGGTTCTCGGCAAGACCACCTTCGTCACCCAACTCGGCATCGAAGGCGCCAAGCAGCGCGTGGGCGACCTGCTCGCGCGGGCCGACAGCGCCGTGTCGATCTTCGGCGATCGCGCCGCCGTGCTGCAAGCCGCCGCGCGCTTCGTCGCCGAGAGGAAGAACTGACGTAGGGTTTTCACCTCTCCCGCAAGCTTGCGGGAGAGGTCGCGCCGAAGGCGCAGGTGAGGGCTCCCTCCTCTCGGGGGTCCTCGCTTGTGGAGGCACCCTCTCCCCCGCCCTCCCGCAAGCGGGGGAGGGAGCGCACCTCCGATGCCGCTCAGGCCTCACCGGACGATCCGCATGGACAAAGAAGATCCCGTCCTCGTCCGCTTCCGCCAGATGTCGCGGCCGATGCGGCTGATCTATGCGCGGCCGCGGACTTTCATCGCGCTCGCCGTCGGCATCCTCGTCTGCTTGTTGCTGCCGGGCTCGCTTCGGCTGGTCACGCGCCTCCTGCTCGGCTGGGATGCGCTGATCACTGTTTATCTCGTGCTGGTCTATGCGATGATGCTGTGCAACGACCACCAGCACATCCGCCGCGCCGCCGCGATGCAGGACGACGGCCGCTTCGTGATCCTGCTGGTGACGGCCACCGGCGCCTTCGCCAGCATTGCGGCGATTGTCTCCGAGCTCGGCACGCCGCGTCGCGGGGTGCTGGACTTGACCATCGCGATCACCACCATCGCGCTGTCATGGGCCGCCGTGCACACGACCTTCGCGCTGCATTACGCGCATGATTATTATCGGCACGGTACGGCAGGTGGCCTTCAGTTTCCGAGCGGCGACAAGGAAGACCACGCCGACTACTGGGATTTCGTCTATTTCTCGTTCGTGATCGGCATGACCGCGCAGGTCTCCGACGTCGGCATCACCGACAAGACGATCCGCCGCACGGCCACGGCGCATGGGATCGTGTCGTTCATCTACAACACGGCCTTGCTGGCGCTGACGGTCAATATCGCCGCGAGCGCGATTGCGACCTGATGTCGTCCCGGCGGTCCGGACGACGATCTCGATCAGGCACGGCCTTCAACGACACACCTCTGCATTCGCGTCATTGCCGGGGCCGCCGCCGCCGCGATATTCCAGGTGGCAACCGCGGCTGACGGGGCGACAGCCCGCGCTATTGCAGAAGACCTGCCCACCAGCGGTGGGGCGGCCTGTACCAGCGGCAGGAGCAATGCCGGCGGCGGCACCATATCCGCTCACTGCTCCGGCAGCAGCGCCACCGGCCTGACGACGCTGCCGTACAGGACGTTCGTCACTGTCGTCGCGCTTCGCGGTCGCAGGCTTGGCTGGCCTGGCGACACGCTGCTTCTCGCATTCATTGTCGTCGTTGACCGCATAGCCCTCGCGGCAGACGATCCTGGTGCATTTGTCGCCATCGGCCTTGAAGCCGTGCTCACAGACCAGCGGACAGACGCGCGACGGTCTTGACTTGACCGCATCGAGCGCGTCGGTGCTCGCGACCTTCACGTCGAGCTTGGTGCCGGCATAGCGGTTGAACTGCGACAGCGATCGCTGCGAGGATGTATTCCAATTGCCGTCGGCCTGCCCGGAGAAACACCCGACGCGGCCGAGCTCGGTCTGCACCGAGCGGTTGAGATCTGCCGGCGCCGTCGCCGGAGTCAGCGAGGCGACGTTGGTGCCGGCGGCGCTCGTCGTGCTGGCCGGCGCAGTGCTAGGTGCCGTGGCGGCGAGATTGACGCGCTGCTGCTCGGCGGCGGCCGCCTGCTGCTGCGCCTGCTCCTTGGCCTTCTGCGCGGCAAGCTGCGCCTGCTCGGCGGCCTTTGCATCGGCCGCGGCCTTGACCTGCGCATCCTTCTGCGCGCCGAGCGCGGCAAGACGATCGCGTTCGGCCTCGGCCTGCTTCGCCTTTTCGATCGCCGCGGCATGGGCCTGCTCGGCCTGGATCTTGTCGATCTGGAGCTTGGCGAGGTTCGCATAGAAGCCGTCAGGATGCTGGGCGAGGAAGGCTTCCCAGGCCGCCCTGTTGCCGACCTGGAGCGCGAGCTCGTAGTCGCGGCGCATGTCGGCCTGCGGGTTCGCCACAGGCGCCACGGCCGCCACCTTGACTGGCACCAGCGGCACGTCCTCGCCGCCGAGCGAACCGTAGACGAACGGCTCCTGCTTGTTGCCGGTCGATTTGAGCACGTCGTCACGCACGAAGCCGAAGGCGCGGCGCACGTCGAGCCCCGGCGTCGTCAGATGCTTCGACAGCGCAACCGTGAACGGGCTGTTGGCACCGTCGCCGTCCTGCGCCGTGAAACCGGCTTTGGCCGAATAGGCAATCAGCGTGTTGGGGCTCGTCGGCTCGACCTGAGCGAGACCGCGGCCGATGCCGCGCGAGGCAATCGTGCGCTTCATCCTCTTGCCGAACGGATTGTCGCGGCAGGCATCCAGGATCACCAGACGAAGCTGCTTGGCAGGCTCGACCGCGACCAGGACACGGTCGAGGGACAGTGCTTCGTCGTAGACGTCGGTGTCGCGCTCGAGCTTGGCATCCACCGGGATCAGATAGTTCGAGCCCTCGACCTCGATGCCGTGGCCGGCGTAGTAGACCACGGCGATATCGGCATCGCGGGTCGCGTCGGCGAAGTCGCGCAGCACGCGCCGCGTGTCCAGCGCCGACAGATCGTGCCGGGACTCGACGACGTCGAAGCCGGCCTCCTTCAGCGTCCTCGCCATCACCGCCCCGTCATTGACCGGGTTGGCGAGCGAGGGCGCGTGCTGATAGGCCGAATTGGCGAGCACCAGCGCGACGCGCTTTCCGGCAAAAGCGGGCCCGGCGCTGAATAGCAGGCCGAGGGCGACGAAAAGCGGACAAAGCCTGAGCAAACTGCGCATGACACGACTTCCGATAGTTTGGCACCGCTTTAGCGGGATCGAACACCAGCGGCTGTGACGGAGGTCACGAAGGCGGCGTCCGACGACAGAACGAACGTCCCCTCTGGTTTGTCGCGCCAGCGCGGCGGGGGTTCGCCCCAGTGGCCCGGGTTCCCCTAGGGGTCACCGACGTGCCCCCGATATTGCGGCAGATTGTCCGTAATTTCGTGCCAGGGCGCCTTCGAGCCCACAAAAATGTGCGCGCTCGGCCGGATCGAGGGGGTATCGACCAGGGTTCCCATGGCGACATGGACCCATTGTCCTTCACGGACCCGGGAATAAAGCAGCGAGCCGCAGCGGGCGCAGTGGGCGTCATGGGTGGTGTCGTCCCCGTAGATCATGCGCTGGTCATCGCCCCGTACGATGCGAAGCTTGTCCTGCGGAATGCCGGCGAACGGCTTGAACGCGGCGCCGGTGGTGCGACGGCAGTTCGAGCAGTGGCAGTTCATCGCATAGGAGAACGCATCCGCCACTTCAAAGCGCACAGCGCGGCAATAGCATTCGCCGATCAAGATACGGGCGTTCGAATTTTCTGATGCAGTCATGGCGACGCCTTCTTGCAAATGGCTGACACACCCATAGCGCATTTTGATGTCCACGACTAAGTTCACCCGAAGCCATCATGCAAAGGAATGACCCATGAGCCAGGACCGGTCGAGCGTCGAAGCCGTCGTGCAATCCTACTTTGACGGACTCTATGAGGGCGACGCCGACAAGCTCGGCGCCATCTTCCATCCCTCCGCCGATCTGCGCTGGGTCGAGAAGGGCGAGCTCCAGGTTCTGACGGTGTCCGACTGGCTCGACCGCGTCCGCAAGCGCGCCTCGGCCAAAGCCGAAGGCAAGCCGCGCGAGGATTTCATCGTCACCATCGACCGCTCCGACGACAAGACCGCCTTCGTCAAGGTGCGCTGCCAGCTGCCGCCGCGCTATTTCACCGACTATCTGGTGGCGATGAAGCTCGCCGACGGCTGGCAGATCGTGTCGAAATCGTACCGGTACGACCTGAGGGAGTGAGCAAGCTTCAACCTCCCGCTGCCCATTATGTCTGCCACGCTCGCTTCCCATTCTCCGTCATTGCGAGGAGCCCTTGCGACGAAGCAATCCAGAATCCCTGATGAGGAGGCGGACTGGATTGCTTCGTCGGCTTCGCTCCTCGCAATGACGACGCGGATGCAGCATCCGCTACATTTCCCGCCTCCACTCACCTGAAAGTCTGCCATGCTTCTCGACCGCCGTTCCCTGCTCGCCTCACTCTGCTGGATGGCCGCCTCTCCCGTGCTGGCCGCAGAGGCGCCGCCAGAGCTCGAAACCTATGAACGTGAAAGCGGCGGGCGGATCGGAGTCTATGCGGAAAATCTGACCACCGGCGCAAAGCTCGCCTGGCGCGCCGACGAGCGGTTTGTGATGTGCTCGACATTCAAGGCTTCGCTGGCGGCCTGTGTGCTGGGGCGGGTCGATCGCGGTGAGGAGCAACTGGCGGCTATGATCCCTTATAGCCAGGCGGATCTGCTGGAATACGCACCGGTGGCGAGGGAAAACCTCGCGGCCGGCAAGATGTCGGTCGGCGAGATGTGCAAGGCCATCGTCGAGCTCAGTGACAACACCTGCGCCAATCTGCTGCTGACGCGGATCGGCGGGCCGGCCGCGTTGACTGCATTCTGGCGGTCGCTTGGCGACACCACCTCGCGGCTCGATCACAACGAGCCCGAGCTCAACCGCTCTCCGCCGGGTGATCCCCGGGACACCACGACGCCGGCGGCGATGGCAGGAAATTTGCGGCGGCTGGTGACGGGCGAGGCATTGTCGCCGGCATCACGCGCGCAGCTCACCGAATGGATGGTGAACTGCAAGACCGGTGCAAAACGGCTGCGCGGCGGATTGCCCGCAGGCTGGAAGATCGGCGACAAGACCGGCTACAACGGCAAGGACGCAGCAGGCGACATCGCAGTGGCCTGGCCGAAGCCCGACACGCCGGTTCTGATCACGGCCTACGTCCAAGGCGGCACGCCGACCCCGGCGCAGATCGCGGCCGTGTTTGCCCGCATCGGACACATGGTGGCGGAGCGGCTGGCGTAAGGTCCACGCATTGACCTCCTGGCCGCTTCCGGGTCAAGTCAGACCACCATGGAAGCGAAATTTCAGACTTTTCTCATCTTGCTCGCCGTGCTGGCAGGCACCGCACTTGCTGCGCGCCGCTTCAACATCGCGCCTGCCATTCTGCTGATGCTCTCCGGCGTCGGCCTCGCTTTCGTGCCGGGCATGCCCCCGGTGGAACTGCCACCAGAGCTGGTGCTCCTCATGGTGCTGCCGCCGCTGATCTACTCGGCGAGCGTCGCCATGAGCTGGCGCGAGTTCAAGAACAATCTGCGTCCGATCGTGCTGCTCGCGGTCGGCGCGGTGATCTTCACCACGGCGATGGTGGCGGCCGCCACGCACTACATCATCGGCCTGCCCTGGACCATCGGCTTCCTGCTCGGGGCTATCGTTGCGCCACCCGACGTGGTGGCGCCGCTCGCGATCGCGCGCCGGCTCAACATGCCGCGGCGACTCCTGGTCATCCTCGAGGGCGAAGGACTGGCCAATGATGCCACTGCGCTGATCCTCTACCGCTTCGCGCTCGCGGCGATCATGGTCGGGAGTTTTTCGCTGCCGCTCGCGGCCGGCGAGTTCCTCCTCATCGTCGCCAGCGAGATCGCCTTCGGTATCGGCGTCGGCTGGCTCTCCTTACGATTCCGCAAATGGTCCGGGGATCCGCAGGTCGAGCTGACGCTGTCGCTGATCACACCCTACGTCTCCTACTGGCTGCCCGAACACGTCGGCGGCTCCGGCGTGATCGCGACGGTCGCCTGCGGCCTCTATGTGAGCTGGAACGGGCCGTTGCTGATCTCGTCGGCGACGCGCCTGCAAGGCATCTTCTTCTGGGACCTCGTGATCTACCTGATCGAAGGCATGCTGTTCCTGCTCACCGGCTTCCAGATGCGCGCGCTCTACGAGAAATCGAAGGCCTTCCCGCTCGACGACATTCTCATCGCGACTGCGGTGGTGCTGGTCATCGTCGTGATCGCGCGCTTCGCCTGGCTCTATCCCGCGACCTATCTGCCGCGCGTGTTCTCCAAGTCGCTACGCATGCGCGACCCGTCGCCGCCATGGCAATGGCCGTTCGTGCTCGCCTTCACCGGCGTGCGTGGCGCCGTGTCGCTGGCGGCCGCGCTGGCGCTGCCGTTCACGCTGCCTGATGGCGAGGCCTTTCCGTCTCGCGACCTGATCCTGTTCGTCGCCTTCGGTGTCATCTTCGTCACGCTGATCGGCGTCGGCCTGACGTTGCCGCCGGTCGTGCGCTGGCTCGGCGTCGCCGAAGCCGGCCGCCACGAGCATGCCGCCGCGCACGAAGCCGAGATCGCCGCCCGCCGCCAAGCGCTCGATGCCGCACTGGAATCACTCGACGCGCTGACAGCGCAGAAGGACGTGTCCGAAGAAGTGATGCGGCTGCTGCGCGCTCGCCACGAGATCCGCCTCAACCAGTTGCCGGATTCGCTCGATCCCAACCACCACGACGTCTCAGCCGCCGGTATCGCGCTGACCCGCGACCTGATCGCCGCCGAAAGAAAGTTCATCCACAACCTCCTGCGCGACGGCCAGATCACCGACGAGACGCGACGGCGGATCGAGCGCGATTTGGATCTGGAGGAGGCCAGTCTGGCCAACCGGGAGTATCGGGGCGGACCGCTGTAGCTTCTCGTCATTGCGAGCCACCAGGGCCGCGCCCGGTGGCTCGCAATGACGGCTGATGAACCGGCAGAGTCAACTACCGCCTCTCGCAAAACTCTCTCATCGCAGCCGCGACGGCTCCCGCGACGACCTCCTGCCGCTCCGGCGAGTTCATCTCCATTTCCTCGTCGCGATTGATGATCGAGCCCGCCTCGAGCAGCACGGCGGCGCTCCGCGTCCGCGACAGCACGACGAGGCCGTCATAGCGATAGACCCCGACATCCCTGTCGAGCAGCTGGTGCCGATAGCGGCCCATCACCGGCAGGGTGTATTGGCTGGCATAGTGCAGGCCCTGCTCCTTCAGCTGCTTGCCGATGATCCGGGCCAGCATCAGGCTGGTGGCGAAGTGCGGATTCTGCCGCGACACGAACAGCGAGTGACCCGAGAAACGGTCGCTGAAATAACTCTTTGCGCCGTCGAACTCCCAGGTTTCGAGCAGCTTGTCCGGCACCGAAATCATGATGGACCGACAGGAACAGATCGGCGCGGCCTTCGCTCGCGGCACTGATGCGCTTGAACAGGCTCGGCCGCGCCTTGCCGTCCGTGACGAGCAGACGGGTTGCGGCGAAGCCTTCTGACTTGAGCCTCGTCGTGATCAATCTGGCGAGACGGAAGTTGAAGCCGAACTCCGGATCATTGCGCGCGCTCAGCGCGCCGTAGGAGTCCGGGGTGTGACCGACATCCACGACGATCCGGAATTTCGGCATCTCACATTTGGCCGGTGACAGCTGCTTGGCATTGGGTCTCGCAGTCTTTCGCGCGGCAACGGCCTCGCTGCTGCCAACAGTCGCAAGCGGCGACAGCAAGATCGACGCAACCAGCCCGACGATGACGCTTCGCGACCGCCCCAAGCGCTACTCCGCTGCTGCGATCCTGGGACGACCGACGAAGCCGGCAACGTCGCCGAACCGTTCCAGCATCACGGCCGGCAGGTCCTTGGCCTTGCTGGTGACGCAGGCGCCGGAGCGCACTGCATAGCGGTCCTGATGCGCAGCCTGCGGCGGCGGCTCGCCGCGCTGGAGCGCCCGCGCCAGATCCATCACGACTTTCCGGAAATGCATGATGCCGAGATCGGTCGGCCCGAGATGCTCGCGCGTCCGGTCGGCGATCGGGCCCTGGCTGTCCTGCACAGCCGCGTCCTGCTCGGACACGCCCTTGATCCCGGTGTAGCTCCTGGTCTTCTGGAGCTTGCGGTCGATCATGTAATCGTTGCCCTTATGGCGTAGCGGCACATAATTGTCGTCGACCTCCGCGATCACGCCATTACCGTAGTCGTAAGCGTCACGCTCGGCTTGCGTCAGCGGTCGTTCCGGATTCCAGGCATAGGTGTAGATCCAGCAATTGGTGTCGGTCACGGGCACGAAGGTCTGGCCAAAAATGTTCTCGCCCGGCATCGCGCTCGGCGCATAGGCATGGAACGGCAGCAGGAATTGCGCGATGCGCCAGTAGATGTTGTCGCCGCCGGTGAGGCGCCCCCCCGCGATCGTCAGCCCTGCCTCATGCGCACTGACCTTGATGACCGGGCGCGGATCCTCTGCGATCCAGCGCATGTGGTCGTTATTCATGCGCGCGAGCGGATTCACGAAGTGCTTCTTGATATCCAGAATCTCGTTCTCCTCCTTGTCGAAGGAGAGATGGGCGAAGGTGAAATGCGCGGTGTCGATCGAGCCTTCCAGCGCCTGCACCCAGTTGCAGTCCTGCCATTTCTTGCTGACGTAGCGATGCGAGGCCGGCAGCAGTGCCATTTCGAGGTCGGGCAGCTCGGGCATGACGTCAGCGGGACCCATATAGGCCCAGATCATCTCGCCCCATTCACGCACCGGATAGGATTTGATGCGGATAAAATCCTTGGCGTTGAGATCGGGATAGGAGGTCGGCATGTCCAGACAGCGCCCGTCGGTGTCGAACTTCCAGCCGTGATAGACGCAGCGGATGCCGCATTCCTCAACGCGCCCGAGCCAGAGATTGGCGCCGCGATGCGGACAATACTGGTCGATGACGCCAACGACGCCGCGGGAGTCACGGAAGGCGAGCAGCTCCTCGCCGAGCACGATGATCTTCTTCGGCTCGCCGTCAGGCTCGGGGAGCTCCTCAGACAGCAGCACGGGAATCCAGAAGCGGCGCAACAGCTCGCCCATTCCCGTTCCGGGGCCGGACTCGGTGAGGAATTTGTTGTCCTCGGCGCGGAGCATGGCTGATCCTCCCGAATATTTTCGCGAAGATTGGCGCGAGAGTGAGAGGAGGTCAACGCAAGAACGGTTTCGTAGGGTGGGTTAGTCTTACTGAGTCATCCGGCCGCAGCCGTTGAGGCTGAGAATCAAGTATTTGTAGGGATTCAATGTTTGGCGCGCGGAGGGCCAGATGAATCTCGATCAAGGCGGAGACAGCAAAACCCGGTTTGCGGAGTATGTGGCGGGGCTTGGTAGCGTGATCGGTCACGCGGAGCGGACGAGACCGCTGCGCGATTATTGCACTGGCCTGATGTTGCCGGGTGATCGCAAGAGCGTCGAGCCAATGGCGGCGCGGACGGCTCCGGCGCGCACGGCGGCACAGCACCAGTCGTTGCTGCATTTT
>NZ_AXAZ01000045.1 GCF_000473065.1 Bradyrhizobium sp. WSM1743 | reverse complement strand
TTGAAATGTGAATTGAAAGAATGCGACGTCGCCCCTTGCTCCGTCATTGCGAGCGCAGCGAAGCAATCCAGAATCCCTCCGCGGGGACACTCTGGATTGCTTCCGCCTTCGCCGAGGCTTCGGCGGACAAGTCGCTGCGCTCGCAATGACGAGGAAGAGAGAGCGCGCGCCAAACTCCGCTCCCGTGCCCCGGACGCAGCGCAGCGTCACTTCGACGATGCGCTGCAGAGCCGGGGCCCATCGATCCGCAGCGTGCCGTGTTGCCCTGGGTCCCGGCTCTGCGCCGCAGCGCTTGACGCGCTGCAGCTTGTCCGGGACACGAGGTGAACGATGCGCGGCTAATTCAACACCCGCTTGTTGTCCGGGCTGTCCAGCGAGAACGTCGGCACGTCGATCTCGAAGCGCTCGCCGGTTTCGCTGACCATCTGGTAGCGGCCGGTCATGAAGCCGGAGGCGGTCGAGAGCGGCACGCCGGAGGTGTATTCGAAGCGCTCGCCGGGGGCCAGGATCGGCTGCTCGCCGACCACGCCCTCGCCCTTCACCTCCTGCTGCCGGCCGGAGGCATCGGTGATGATCCAGTGCCGCGTCTTGAGCTGCACGGTCTCTTCGCCCGAATTGGTGATAACGATGGTGTAGGACCAGAAGTAGCGCGAGCGGTCGGCCGACGACTGCTCCGGAACAAAGTTCGGCTCGACGGTCACTTCGATCTGGCGGGTCACGGCGCGGTACATGGTTGCCATCATACCGAAATCCGTCCCGGGAACCAAACGCCGCGGCTGGCTTTGGCGACATCGTCCCGCCAGAATTCGACGTGAAGGACACCCCCAAAGGGAGACACTCTTATGTGATCCGGCCGCTTTGCGAGACGACAGCCGGACCATTACACTCCTTGAACGTCGCGATTTGCGGAAGGGTTTTTAGGCCCCGATGACCATTGCCGACCAAGTGACGGGATCGACGATCGCGGGAACCGCGGGGGCCAAGCCCGCGGGGACCAAGCCGCGCGCCGCTGCGCCGGCCATCACGCTGCCCGCCATCGGCGAGCGCGAGCTACGGCTCGATCTGTTCCGCGGGCTCGCGCTGTGGCTGATCTTCATCGACCATCTGCCGACGAGCCTGCTGACCTGGTTCACCATCCGCAATTACGGATTCAGCGACGCCACCGAGATCTTCATCTTCATCTCCGGCTACACCGCCGCCTTCGTCTATGGCCGGGCGATGCTGGAGAGCGGCGTCGTCATCGCCACCGCGCGCATCCTGCGCCGGGTCTGGCAGATCTACGTCGCCCACGTCTTCCTGTTCACGATCTTCCTCGCCGAGATCTCCTATGTGGCGACCAGGTTCGAGAACCCGCTCTACACCGAAGAGATGGGTATCATGGACTTCCTCAAGCAGCCCGACATCACCATCGTGCAGGCGCTGCTGCTGCGCTTCCGCCCCGTGAACATGGACGTGCTGCCGCTCTACATCGTGCTGATGCTGGCGCTGCCCTTGATCCTGTGGTCGATGAAATGGCGGCCCGACGTCACGCTTGGCCTGTCGGTCGTGCTCTACGCGGTGACTTGGGAATACGACCTCTATTTCTCCGCCTATCCGAACGGCTTCTGGGCGTTCAATCCCCTGGCCTGGCAATTGCTTTTCGTGTTCGGTGCATGGTGCGCGCTCGGGGGTGCGCGCCGCATGTCGCGCATTCTGGCCTCGCCGGTGACGATGTGGATCGCGATCGCCTATCTTGCCGCGGCGTTCTACGTCACGCTGACCTGGTACGTGCCGCAGCTCTCGCAGTTCATGCCGAAGCGGATCGAGCAATGGATGTATCCGATCGACAAGACCGACCTCGACGTGCTGCGCTTCACGCATTTCCTGGCGCTGGCCGCGCTCACCGTGCGCTTCCTCTCCCGGGATTGGCCGGGCTTGAAATCGCGCTGGCTACGACCATTGATTCTATGTGGTCAGCATTCTCTCGAGATCTTTTGTCTCGGCGTCTTCCTGGCCTTTGCCGGCCACTTCATTCTCGCTGAAGTGTCCGGCGGCGCAGCCATGCATGCGCTGATTAGTCTCTCCGGGGTCCTGATCATGTGGGGCGTGGCCTGGGTGATTTCGTGGTACAAGCGCGTGGCTGACAAGAGCGGTGCGAAAACCAAAAACGCCGTCGGCAACGCCGATCTGGCGGGAGGGGGCTGATGAAGGCGAAGGTTCTCCTGAGCCTGATCCTGCTATGCGGTGGCCTCGCCGCGCCTGTGGCGCGTGCGGGCGATGCTGCGCCTGCTGCTTCCCCTCCGCCCGCGGCCTGCGAATTGCCGTCCTATCTGCTGACCAGCGAAAGCCGGCTGCCCAAGGTCGCTCACGCGGTCAAGGCCGGCAAACCGCTCGATATCCTGGTCGTCGGCAGTCGCTCGACCACGATACCGTCGTCGGAGAGCAGCTCGTATCCGGCGCGCATGGAGGCGAACCTCAAGGAGAAGCTGCCAGCGTCCGAGGTGGTGCACGTCTCCGTAGAAATACAGAGCAAGAAAACGGCAGAGGAGGCCGCCTCCACCTTCGTTAAGCTGATGGAAGCAAAAACGCCTACTTTGGTGATCTGGCAGACCGGGACCGTGGATGCTATTCGATCCATCGATCCCGACGAATTTCGCAGCGCGGTGACCGACGGGGTTGTTGCGCTGCAAAAGGCAGGGGCTGACGTCGTCTTGATGAATCTACAGTACAGCCCGCGCACCGAAACCATGATCTCGGCGCAGCCTTTTCTCGACAATATGCGCGTGGTGGCGCAGGAGCACGACATCCCGCTATTCGATCGTTTCGCGATCATGCGGCAGTGGAATGATCAGGGCCAGTTCGACCTGTTCAGCCCGTCCCGCGGGCCTGAGCTGGCGAAGCAGGTCCATGATTGCCTTGGCCGCGCGTTGGCACAGTTCGTGATTGACGCAGCTCATCTGGAGCCGGCCCAGCAGCAAAATTGAGGTCTAGCGTTAATGAGTTCTCTCCGCCCTTTTTGCCTGACGTCATGGCTGGCCGCGCCTGCAGCCGCAGTGCTGTTGTTGCTGACGCCGGCCTCGCAATCGCATGCGCAGACGCAAGCCGCACAGGCGACACCCGCACCCCCGCAGCCGGCTGATCCCGCGTCCGCTTCGCCCTCCCAGACCACCGTCGCCGCGACGTCGCCCGAGCAGCGCGGCGTCGCGGCGCGCGCCGTCGATAAGGTGAAGGAGGTCGCAAAGTCCGCCGCCGACATCTTCAGCCGCGTGCCCTGCCTGCCGCCGAAGGGCAGCTCGAAGGCCATGGGTTCGCTGCCGCATGTCGCAAGCAAGCTCGTCGCCGGCCAGCCCGTCGTCATCGTCGCGTTCGGCTCCTCGTCGACCGCAGGATTCGGCGCGAGCTCGCCGGAATTCAATTACCCCAATCGCCTCGCCGCGCAGCTGCGCCGGCATTATCCGACGGCCGACATCACCGTCGTCAATGCCGGCGTCGGCGGCGAGGATGCGCCCGAAATGATGAAGCGCCTGCAGACGCAGGTGATCGACGTGCATCCGGATCTCGTGATCTGGCAGGTCGGCACCAACGCGGTGCTGCGCAATCTCGATCCCGCCGACACCGCCAAACTGGTCGAGGACGGCATCAGCCGCATTCAGGCCGCTGGCGGCGCCGACATCGTGCTGGTCGATCCGCAATATTCGCCGGCCGTCAACCAGCGCAAGGAGAGTGCCGGCAAGATGGTGAAGCTGCTCGGCAAGATCGCCGAGCTCCGCCACGTCGGCATTTTCCCGCGCTTCGAGGTGATGCGCGACTGGCACGAGAACCAATCGATCCCGGTCGAGAGCTTCGTGATCGCCGACGGCCTGCACATGAACGATTGGGGCTACGCCTGCTTCGCCCAGCTGCTCGGCGACGACATCATCCGCTCCGTCGGCCAGATCAGGATCGGTGTGAACGTGCCGGCGGATGTGAGAACGTATCGGCCGATGTGAGGCTTCGCTTACCCTCCCCTGGAGGGGGAGGGTAAGAAGATCACGCCTTCTCCAGCGCGGCCGTCAGATCCTCGATCAGATCATCCGCGTGCTCGAGTCCGGCCGAGAGGCGGATAAAACCCTCGCTGATGCCGAGCGCGGCGCGGTCTTCCGGCTTGAGACGCTGATGCGTCGTGGTCGCCGGATGCGTGACGAGGCTCTTGGCGTCGCCGAGATTGTTGGAGATCTTCGCAAGCTTCAGCTCGTTGAGCACGCGGAACGCCGCGGCCTTGCCGCCCTTGACCTCGAAGCCGACCAGCGTCGAGCCGCCGCGCATCTGCTTCTTCACCAGTGCTGCCTGCGGATGATCGGCGCGGCCGGGATAGACCAGTCGCGAGATCTTCGGATGGCTCGCCAGCACCTCGGCGATGCGCGCCGCGGTGTCGGTCTGCGCGCGCACGCGCACGCCGAGCGTCTCCAGGCCCTTGAGCAGAACCCAGGCGTTGAACGGCGAGATCGACGGGCCGGTCTGGCGCATGAAATTGTGGATGTGCTCGGCAATGAAGGCTTCCGAGGACAGGATGATGCCGCCGAGGCATCGGCCCTGGCCGTCGATATGCTTGGTCGCGGAGTAGACGACGACGTCGGCGCCCAGCGCCAGCGGGCTCTGCCAGATCGGCGTTGCGAACACGTTGTCGACGACGAGCCGCGCGCCGCCCTTGTGTGCGATCTCGGCGATGCCGGGAATGTCGAGCACGTCGAGCGTCGGATTCGTCGGGCTCTCCAGGAAGAACGTCTTGGTGTTGGGTCTCAGTGCCCGCTGCCACTGGTCGAGATCGAGCCCGTCGACCAGCGTGGCCTCGATGCCGTAGCGCGGCAACAGGTCCTGGATGACGTAGAGGCACGAGCCGAACAGGGCGCGGGAGGCGACCACATGATCGCCGGCTTTGAGCGGCGCCAGGATCGCGGTCGTCACCGCCGCCATGCCGGTCGCCGCCGAGCGCGCGGCCTCGGCGCCTTCGAGCTCGATCATGCGGCGCTCGAACATCGCAATCGTCGGGTTGGAGTAGCGCGAATAGATGAAGCCGGGGTCCTCGCCCTTGAACCGCGCCTCGCACTCCTCCGCGCTCGCGTAGACATAGCCTTGCGTCAGGAACAGCGCCTCCGACGTCTCGCCATATTGCGAGCGCAGGGTGCCGGAATGGACCAGGCGGGTTTCGGGGCGGTAGTTGGCAGGCGACTTCGACATAGGGTCCTCCGACATGACCATCGGGCAAAAATGGTCACAAAAAAACCGGCCTGGATATCTCCACTGGCCGGGATCACAGAGGTCCCCGGCCTGTTTAGCGACTTATTTAACGTGGCTGCAAGCCGGCCGGCTCAAATCACCACGGGATAAGTGATGCTCATATTCCGCAATCCCCTTTCCGTCAAGGCGTCCATCGGCTAGCCGTAAAAGGCTGGTATGTCCCGCATTTCGGGATGCGTTTGACCCCTGATGAGGACCCCCGGTTGACGTTCACGGTCGCCGCCGACGCCAATGGTATCCTGCCCGACCGCATGATCGCGGCGATGGCGGAAGAAGGCCTCATCCTGCCCGCATACGACTTCGTCGAGAGCCAGATCCAGCCGGCAAGCCTCGATTTGCGCCTCGGCGACATCGCCTATCGCGTCCGTGCCAGCTTCCTGCCCGGTCCCGGCGCCACGGTCGCCGAGCGCATCGACGAGTTGAAGCTGCACGAGTTCAGCCTCGCCGACGGCGCGGTGCTGGAGACCAACTGCGTCTACATCGTGCCGCTGCTCGAGAGTCTGGCGCTGCCGCCGGAGATCGTCGCAGCCGCAAATCCGAAGAGCTCGACCGGCCGGCTCGACGTCTTCACCCGCGTCATCGCTGACGGCACCCGCCGCTTCGACATGATCGGTGCCGGCTATCACGGGCCGCTCTATGCCGAGATCAGCCCGAAGACGTTTCCGGTGCTGGTGCGCGAGGGCTCGCGCCTGAGCCAAGTGCGCTTCCGCACCGGCGATGCCATCCTCAACGCCGACGAGCTCGACGCGCTGCATGCCGCCGAGCGCCTCGTCGACATCGATGATGCCGATCTCTCCGGCGGCGTCGCCGTCTCTGTCGATCTCTCCGGCGAGAAGGGCGGCGGCTTCGTCGGCTACCGCGCCAAGCGCCACACCGGCGTCGTCGACGTCGATCGCCGCTCCGGCTATGCCGTGGAAGATTTCTGGGAGCCGATCTCGGCGCGCCCCGACGGCAGCCTGATCCTCGATCCCGGCGAGTTCTACATCCTCGCCTCCAAGGAAGCCGTGCAGGTGCCGCCCGATTACGCCGCGGAGATGGTGCCGTTCGATCCACTGGTCGGCGAATTCCGCGTGCACTATGCCGGATTCTTTGATCCCGGCTTTGGCTATGCCGGTGCCGGCGGACAAGGCGCGCGCGCCGTGCTGGAGGTGCGCTCGCGCGAGGTGCCGTTCATCCTCGAGCACGGCCAGATCGTCGGCCGCCTCGTCTATGAGAAGATGCTGGCGCGTCCCGACGCGATGTACGGCCAGCGCATCGGCTCGAATTATCAGGCGCAGGGCCTGAAGCTGAGCAAGCATTTCCGGGTGTAGCTACACACTCTATTGTCATGCCCCGGCTTGACCGGGGCATCCAGTACGCCGCGGCTTCTCGATTTGATCACTGCCGTCTCGGAGTACTGGATCGCCCGATCAAGTCGGGCGATGACACCGAATGTGTGCCAGGATGTGCAAAATCCAGCGATATGCAGGGTCTCGCCATCGCCTCTCCTCCCCGCGTGCGGGGAGAGGCCGACGCGCGTAGCGCGGCGGGTGAGGGGGAGGCTCCGCGAGTCCCAGCTGTTACCGGTTGCGCGGATAGAGCCCCGCACCCCGCCCTCTCCCCGTAAGAACGGGGAGAGGGCGACGAGAGCCGAATTCCATTCATCGAAATGCGCTGCCGCAGGGCACGCCTGCATCAGGCGCAGGAGGAATCGGCAATCGCCGTGCTAACAAGCCCCTGCCGCGCCTTTCGCGCGAACAAAGTCATTGGCACACCAAGTGATTGCCGCGCCGCAAATGGCGCTCGCGCCCGGGAGAGGACATGTCCGACATCGCCGAAATCCCGGTCGATGAACAAGAGCGACCGCTGCCGCCGCCGCCGCGTCCCGTCAGGAGCGCGCTGACCGACGGGCCGATCCTGCGCACGCTGCTCTCCCTCGCCTGGCCGAACGTGATCGGCTTGTCGGCCGGCATCTGCGTGGTGATCGCCGAGACCTCCTATGTGGGCCGGCTCGGCGTCGAGGCGCTCGCCGCGATGGCGCTGGTGTTTCCGACCGTGATCCTGACCATGACCATGTCGGGCGGCGCCATGGGCGGCGCGGTGGCCTCCGCCATCGCGCGTGCGCTCGGCGCCGGCGACCGTGAGCGTGCCGGCTCGCTCGCCGTGCACGCGATGCTGATCGGCATCAGCTTCGGTCTCGTCTTCATGTTGGGCATGCTGATCTTCGGGCCCAGGCTGCTCGAAACGCTTGGCGGCCGCGGCAATGTGCTGGCACATGCGATCGCCTACACGCAGGTGTTTTTCGGTGGCGCCGTGCTGCCCTGGTTGCTCAACACCATGGCCGGCGTGTTGCGCGGCACCGGCAACATGAAGCTGCCGTCGTTCCTCATTCTCAACTCCGCGGCCTGGCAGATCGTGCTCGGTGGCACGCTCGGCCTCGGGCTCGGGCCGGTGCCGCAGCTCGGCATGCGCGGCGTCGCGGCCGGCGCGCTGATCGCCTACACCGTGAACATCTGCATCATGGGCTGGTACCTGTTCTCCGGCCGCGCGCGGATCGCACCGAAGCTGCGGGGCCTGCGCATCCAATGGGTGATGTTCTTCGATATCCTGAAGGTCGGCGCCATCGCCTGTTTCTCGCCGCTGCAATCGGTGCTGACGATCTCGATCTTTACCCACATGCTGGCGAAGTTCGGCACCGCGATCCTCGCCGGCTATGGCATCGGCGCGCGGCTCGAATTCCTGCTGACCTCGATCGCGTTCTCGTTCGGCATCGCCTGCGTGCCGATGGTCGGAATGGCGATCGGGGCGGGCCGCATCAAGCGGGCCCGGCGCATCGCCTGGACCGCCAGTGCCGCCGCTTTCGTCGCCGTCGGCGCGCCAGCGTGCCTCGTTGCGATCTTCCCCGATCTCTGGGTCAACATCTTCACCGACAGCGTGGCCGTGCGCGCGGCGAGCCATCAGTACCTCTCCACGGTCGGACCGTTCTACGCCTTTTTCGGCCTTGCCACGACGATGTACTTCTCCTCGCAAGGCGCGGCCAAGGTGATCGGGCCGGTGCTGGCACAGACCGCGCGGCTGATCTACATCGCAGGCGTCGGCTGGTGGCTGTCGACCCACGACGCCAGCGCGCAGAGCTTCTTCTGGCTGGCCGCAAGCTCGATGGTCGTGCTCGGCCTGCTGTCGTGCTCCAGCGTGGTGCTGACACGCTGGGGGCCGCGCAAGACGAAAGCTGCGATCAGGCCGGCGCTTTCGGCTGCCGACTAGCGGTGCTTGTGGCGACGATGGGTGCTAGGCCGCCGCAGCTGGAAACGCCTTGTGCATGGCGGCCACAGCCTCCTTGGTTTGCCCCTCAACGTAAGGCGCGAGCTCGTTCGGCAGCATGTCGATGATCCAGACGAGGCGACACCTCGTCTCGCCCTCGGCAATGACCTGCACCGAGGCGCTGTAATGCTTCAGCCGCTCGTTGTCGATCGCATAGACGAGGCGCCGTCGCGCATCGTCGCAATCGACCAGCACCTCGCGCGCCACCGAACCATTGGCGAAGGTGACGATGCGCGCATCGCCGTCGAGCGTGCACGCCGTGACGAAGCCCGGCACCAGCCGCTGATGCAGCGCGCCGAAATCGCGCACCGCGTCCCAGACGACGCGCGCGGGGACGGGGAGGGGAATGTCGTTGTGGATGGAGGCCATGGTCGATCCTTACGATGTGGAAAGGCGAGTGGTCGAGCCGTCATCACAGGTGTCATCGCCCGACTTGATCGGGCGATCCAGTATTCCAGAGGCCGCTGTGATTGAATCGAGGGGCCGCAGCGTACTGGATGCCCCGGTCAAGCCGGGGCATGACAGCGAATGAGTGGTGAGCGCCTTGGCGTCTCACACACATACCGCCTCGACATTGTTGCCATCGGGATCGATCAAAAACGCCGCATAGTAGGTCGGGCTGTAATCCCTCCGCGGCCCGGCGCCACCATTGTCGCGGCCGCCGCTCTTCAGTCCTTCGCTGTGAAACGCCTTGACCGCGTCGTGATCCCCGGCGCGAAACGCGATATGTGCACCATCGGCCTTCCGGCCCTTGTTCAGGTGCAGCCACAGCGCCGGCTCGCCCTTCGGCCCGAAGCCGGCATAGCCGTCGCCACTGGAGCACAGGCTATAGCCGAGCGGCGCCAGCACTGCGGTGTAGAAGCGCGTGGCGGCGTCGAGGTCGGCAACGCGCAATCCGATATGGTCGTACATGATCGTCTCCATTGCAGAAGCGTGCCGCAAATGGCACGCGCCGGAGACGACCCTAGTCAGTTGAGCGCAAGCTGCTCTTGGAGAATCTTGCGCTCCCCCTTCGACGCCTGGCGGAACTTGGTCGGCGACACGCCGGCGGCGCGATGGAAGGTGCGGACGAAGTTGGAGAGATCGCCGAAGCCGACGTCATAGGCGATGTCGGTCACCGCGATGTCGTCGTCGGCAAGCTTGCGCGCAGCGTGCCGCAGCCGCGAGCGCACCAGATATTGATGCGGGGTGACGCCGAGCACGGCTGAGAACAGCCGCAAAAAATGAAACGGGCTGAGGCCGGCCTGCTTTGCCGCCTGCTCGAGGTCGAGTTCGGTATGCGAGTTGTCGTCGATCCACAGCGCGGCTTCGACGGCACGGCGGCGGTCGCGCGCGGTTGGCGTCGCCGGTTTGCGCGCCTTGCCCGAAACCGCATCAATGAAACGGCCCGCAAGGATTTGACCGATCTCGTCGAGACCTATGTCGCTGTTGCCATCTGCTGCCGTCTGGGCCAGCTCGCCCAGCACCATCAGCTCGGGCAGCGGCGGCGTCGCGCCGACCTGCCAGATCTCGCGCCGTCCCCCGAGGGCCTCGACCAGATTCTCGCTGAAGAAGAAGCCGAGGCAGACGTCGCCGCTGACATGCTCATGCGTGCAGGTGTATTCCTCGCCGGGCGCGCCGATCAGCATCGAGCCCGCCACCAGCTCGAAGAAGCCGGCGCGGCAATGGCAGCCGAAGCTGCCAGAGCGGACATAGGCGATGGAATGGCCGGTGCGGCATTCCGCAAACGGCGTGTCATCCGGCCCCGCATCGCAGCGAAACTCGGAAACTGTCATCGATGGCGTCGTTAGCAGCGTGATCGCGTCCATGCCGCCTATCTAGGTAGGATCCGGAAAAGTGTTAGCGGTTTTCCGACGAGATCATGCCAAAAAACAAAGCTGAGGTGCGATCAAGTTCGCGCCTCAGCTAGGAGCGCGCGGCGGGGCAACCGGCAGCAGCACCTCGAACAGCGTCTTGCTGGCGACGGGATGGGCGCCTTCGAGCGCCAGCAGCCGTCGCTTGGAGATCACGCCGCCATAGGGCGAGAGCCGGCCGGTGTCATTGCCGGCCTCCAGCACCCGGTGGCAAGGCACGATCAACATGAAGGGATTTTTCGCGATCGCCTGCGCCACCGAATACGCCGCGCCGGAGGCGCCCAGCGCCTTGGCTACCTCGTGATAGGTACGCGTCTCTCCGCGTGGAATGGTGCAGGCGAACTCGTAGACGCGCCGGTTGAAGCCGGGCACCCCGCCGGCGTCGAGGCTGACGTCGGAGAAATCAGGATCACTGCCTTGCAGCAGGCCTTTGATGCCCTCGATGGCAAGCTCGGCGTTCTCGGACGGGCGCTGCTCGCGTGCCTCGGGATGGACCTGGAAAATCCGGCGGCGGGTGTCGATCTCCCGCGCCTCCGGCAATTGCACGGCAACCACGCCGGTGCTGCTCCAGATGATGCCGCAGCGCCCCAGCGCCGTGTCGAATATCGCGTACGCGCGCCCCACCATGCACACGCCCCACTCAGTGCACGTTTTCTCCCCCGACAGATCAATCATAACACCGCCACAATCCGGCGCACCTGGAATCTTATCAAGACGTTAACAACCGTCCGGCCGGGCGCGCCAAACCGCTTGGCGCGCGGCGCCGTCTCGGCTAATCAGGAGGGGCGTAAGCTGCGCATCCGCGGGCGTAGTTCAATGGTAGAACGGCAGCTTCCCAAGCTGCATACGAGGGTTCGATTCCCTTCGCCCGCTCCAAGTTTTCGACCCGGCCGCTATGCGGAATGTGGTAGGCTGAAGCCGTGGTCAGGACGCTCGAACAAGCCATTGCGCAAATCTCCAGACTGCCGGTCGCCGATCAGGAAGAGATTGGCCGGAAATTGCTCTCGCATGTCGAAAAGCTCAGCGCCCTTCGGTCTGAAATAGACCGCGGCATCCATTCGCTCGATGCAGGCAAGGGCGGGGCTCTGAACATGGAAGAGTTTCTTCGCGAAAAGAACTCACGACATGAAGCATAGGCTTCCGGTCATTTAGCCGCCGGAAGAGGTGCGACTGCCGGCAAAGATTCTAATATGTTAGCCTCTGGTTCTCGGCACGTCTGCCTCGTCGACCCTAAGCTCACCGTCGCCTGGTGGATGGCGTACTTGCGCCGGGCAATATTTTGATGAAACCCATGGACCAGCAGAAACTCGACCGCGCGATCGGCCGGCGCCTGAAGACGCTGCGGACGCAGGCGGGGATGACGTTGAACGAGCTTGCAGGCCGCTCCGGTGTCAGTCGGGCCATGATCGGGCGGGTGGAGCGGGCGCAGAGCAGTGCGACGGCGGCGCTGCTCGGAAAGCTCTGCGCCGCGCTCGACGTGTCGTTGAGCGATGTCGTCGCGCTCGCCGAGAAGCCGCCGGAGCGGCTGGTGCGGCTTGTCGACCAGCCGCACTGGCGCGATCCCGAGAGCGGTTATCGCAGGCGACATGCCTCGCCGACCGATGCGGCGAGCGGCATCGAGATCATCGTCGTCGACCTGCCGGCTGGCGCGCGGGTGCCGTACAGCCCCTGGGGCCGCAACGCCTTCACCCAGCAGCTGCTGATGCTGGAGGGCGCGATCGCGGTGCATATCGATGCCAAGGCGGTGCGGCTGCGCGAGGGCGATTGCCTGGATTTCGACGTGATGCGCGCCGTGATCTTCGAGAACGAAACGAAGCAGGACGCGCGCTACATCATCATCACGCGGCGCCTCCTACGGCAAGATGTGAGACCATGGAGACCATGACGATGCAGATCCGCACCGGCGACACCTACGATCCCCGCGTCATCGCGCTGCTCGATCATCACGTCGCAGTCGCGCGGGCGCATACCGCGCTGGGCAGCGCCCATGCGCTCGATCTGTCGGGCCTGCGCGCCAGCGATGTCGCGTTCTGGACCGGCTGGGATGGCGAGATGCTGGTCGCCACCGGTGCGTTGAAGACGCACTCGGCTGACCACGGCGAGGTGAAGTCGATGCACACGCTTCAGACCACGCGGCGGCGCGGCTTCGGCGGCCAGATGCTCCGCCACATCATTACTGAGGCTCGTGCACGCGGCATGATGCGTCTCAGCCTCGAGACCGGCTCTTGGGACTATTTCAAGCCGGCGCACGCGCTCTATCAGGCGCACGGTTTCGTCGCTTGCAGCCCGTTCGAAGGCTATGTCGAGGATCCCAACAGCCTGTTCCTGACGCTCGACCTGTCGACTCCGGCGCGCCGGTAGCTCAGGAGCGCGTCTCCTCGATCTTGTCGAGCACGCGTTCGGGGGCGATGTCCCGGGCCGCTTCCTCAAGATCGCGCTCGGAGTCGGGCTTGACGTCGAGCCGCTCCGCGACCTGGGTGAGCAGGCGGGCAACCTTGGTTAGCTCGTGCTCGGCGAGCAGGCTGATCTGGAGGTCGAGGTCGGCGCGCTTGTCGGCTGCCGCGGTCATGCGGTTCTGTGAGATCAGGACGAACGTGGAGAGGAAGATCGCTTCCACGGAGGCAACCATCGCCAGCACGACGAAGCTGTCATCCCAGGCCGGAATCCCCGGCAGCCAATGCAGGTTGGCAATGATCCAGAACCCGAACACGGCGAGGTGCAGGTAGACGAACGTCATGCTGCCGGTGAAGGCCGTGATCGCGTCGGCGAGCTTTTCCTGGGTCGTCGCCGTCCGCTGCTCGTGCTGACGGCGCTCGACCAGCGCCCGGATGTTGCGCTCGAGCGTCGGGCTCAGCCCCTCGCCCGGATCATGGGTGATGTCGTTACGCATCCGGCGGCAACGGGCGAGTGGAAGGGCCGTTCCTTCCGGAGGCGGGCAAATCGCTGCCGCTCCCTCAAAATGAGTTGCGCACCTCAAAACACCTCTGCTAGCCTTCAGCCAATGACCGAGACGCTCACCCCGACTGCACTGACGCTGAAGGACATCGCCCGCGAGGCCGGCGTCAGCCTCGCGACGGTTGACCGCGTCCTGCACAACAGGCCGGGGGTACGCCCGGACACGGTCCGCCGCGTCAAGGCAGCCATCGAGCGCAATTCGTTCCAGCCGCATGTGGCCGCCGCCGAGCTCGCCCGCGGCCGCGCCCGCCGTTTCGCCTTCGTGATGCCGTCCGGGCCGAACCCGTTCATGCAGCAGATCGAGGCCTATCTCGGCGAGATGGCTGCTTGGCTCTCGGCCCGCCGTCTTAGCGTCGAGATGGTCCCGACCGACGTGTTCGATCCTTCCGTGCTCGCCGCTTCGCTGGAGGCGCTGTCGGACGCATATGACGGCGTTGCCGTGGTGGCGCTGGACCATCCCGGTGTCCGCGCCGCGATCAACGACCTCGTCGATGCCGGTGCCAAGGTGGTGACGCTGGTTTCCGACGTGCCGTCCTCGCGCCGCCACCATTATGTCGGGATCGACAACATCGCTGCGGGCCGCACCGCCGGCGCGCTGATCGGGCGCCTGGTCGGCGGGCGGTCCGGCAAGGTCGCGATCGTCGCGGGCTCGCAGGGCCTGCGCGACCATGCTGAGCGCATCTTCGGCTTCAACCAGGTGATGGCGTCTGAATTCCCTGACCTCAACGTGCTGCCGGTGCTGGAAGGGCGCGACGAGGACGACCGCTCGGAACAGCTGCTGGCACAGCTGCTCGGCAGGCATGCCGACATCGTCGGCCTTTATAACGTCGGCGCCGGCACGCAGGGCGTTGCCAAAGCGCTGAATGACAGGGCGTTGAACGAGACTGGCCGCGACAAGCTGGTGTTCGTCGGGCACGACGTCACCGCTTTGACGCGCCGATTGCTGCTGCAGGGCGTGATGGACGCCGCGATCTCGCAGAACCCCGGACATGAAGCGCGCGCCGCCGTGCGCGTGCTGCTGGCGCTCGCCCGCGGCGAGCCGATCCTGCGCGAACAGGAGAAGATCAGGATCGACATCGTGATGCGGGACAATCTGCCTTAGCGGCAGGTGGATTTCGAAAAGGCCCGCTGCGGGGCAAGGCGACGCAAGATCGCGCACTGCAGCAGGCAAAAGGGAGGGTGACGTGTATCTCGGAATCGACATCGGCACATCCGGTGTGAAAGCGGTGCTCGTGAGCGAAGCCGGCGCGGTCGTCGCGACCGCGGCGCGCGAGCTTGCGCTGTCGCATCCCGCGCCGCTGTGGTCCGAGCAGGACCCCGATGCCTGGGTCGATGCGACGATCGGCGCAATCGACGATCTCGCCGCCCGTCATCCGCGCGAAGTCGCGCAGGTGCGTGGCATCGGGCTGTCAGGTCAGATGCATGGCGCGACGCTGCTCGGCGAGGACGGCCGGCCGCTGCGTCCGGCCATCCTCTGGAATGACGGTCGCTCGCAGTCCGAATGCGCAGCGCTGGAGCGGCGCTGTCCCTCGCTGCACGCGATCGCCGGCAATCTCGCGATGCCCGGCTTCACCGCGCCGAAGCTGCTCTGGGTGGCGCGGCATGAGCCAAAGAACTTCGACCGCGTGGCAAAGGTGCTGCTGCCGAAAGCCTATGTCCGCTATCGTCTCACCGGCGAGATGGTCGAGGACATGTCGGACGCGGCCGGCACGATGTGGCTGGATGTCGGTCTGCGTCGCTGGTCGGCCCTGCTACTGCATGCCACCGGGCTCGATCTGCACCACATGCCGCGCCTCGTCGAGGGCAGTGCGGTGAGCGCGGTGCTCGCGCCTGATTACGCGCAGCGCTGGGGCATGGCGAAAGATGTCGTGGTCGCGGGCGGCGCCGGCGACAATGCGGCCAGCGCAATCGGGCTCGGCGCCATCGCGCCGGGCGATGCCTTCCTGTCGCTGGGAACCTCGGGTGTCCTGTTCCGCGTCACCGATCGCTTCGCCCCCGCGCCCGCATCAGCCGTGCATGCCTTCTGTCACGCGCTGCCCGGCCTCTGGCACCAGATGGGTGTGATGCTGTCGGCCGCGGCCTCACTGGCCTGGCTGTCTGGCGTGATGGAGACGCCAGCCGCAGCGCTCTTGACGCCGCTTGGCGAGCGCGTCGATGGACCAAGCCCGGTCAAATTCCTGCCCTACCTCGACGGCGAGCGCACGCCGCACAACGATGCGGCCGCGAGCGGCGCCTTCGTCGACCTGCGCGGTGCGACCGGGCGCGGCGAGATCGTGCAGGCCGTGCTCGAAGGCGTCGCCTTTGCCGCGCGCGACAATCTGGCGGCGCTGAGCGTAGCGAGTGGGCCGATTGCCGAGGTCGCTCTCGTCGGCGGCGGCTCGCGATCGCCGCTGTGGGCGCAGATCTGCGCCGACGTGCTCGGCATGCCCGTCCACCGCGTCGAGGAAGGCGAGGTGGGCGCCGCGCTCGGCGCTGCGCGTCTCGGCCGGCTCGCCGCGACCGGCGAAGATCCCGCGGATGTCTGCACGCGCCCGCGGCGGCTCGCCAGTTTCACACCCCGCCCGTCCGTCGCTTCGGCCTATGACGAGGCCTATCGGCGATGGCGCGCGCTTTATCCAGCATTGAAGGAGTCTGTTTAGGTGAACGTGTCAGCCAAATTCTTCTATGCAAGCGCACCCATAGCCTTCGCTGGCAAGGACGCGGAAAACGCGCCCGCTTTTCGCTGGTACGACAAGGACCGCCTCGTGCATGGCCGCCGGCTCGAGGAGCATCTGCGCTTTGCGGTGTGCTATTGGCATTCGTTCTGCTGGCCCGGCGGCGATCCCTTCGGCGGTGAGACCTTTTTGCGGCCGTGGCACCACGGCACTGACGCGATGGCGATGGCGCGGGCCAAGGCCGATGTCGCCTTCGAGCTGTTTCGCCTGCTGGACGTGCCCTTCTTCACCTTCCACGACGTCGATGCGGCGCCGGAAGGGGATTCGCTCAGCGAGTCTGTCGCCAACCTCAACGCGATCGCCGATGTCTTCGAAGCGAAGATGGCCTCGGCAAAGGTCCGCCTGCTCTGGGGCACCGCGAACCTGTTCACGCATCGCCGCTACATGGCGGGCGCGGCGACCAATCCGGACCCCGACATCTTCACCTATGCTGCCGGCCAGGTCCGCGCCGCGCTGGAGGTGACGCACCGGCTCGGCGGCCAGAACTATGTGCTATGGGGCGGCCGCGAGGGCTACGAGACGCTGCTCAACACCGATCTCAAGCGCGAGCTCGACCAGGTCGGCCGCTTTGTCTCGCTCGTCGTCGAGCACAAGCACAAGATCGGTTTCAAGGGCCCGATCCTGATCGAGCCCAAGCCGAAGGAGCCGACCAAGCATCAATATGATTTCGACGTAGCCACCTGCTACGGCTTCCTCAAGCGCTACGATCTCCTCAACGACGTCAAGCTCAACATCGAGCAGAACCACGCCATCCTCGCCGGCCACTCCTTCCATCACGAGGTCGCGCTGGCTGAGGCGCTCGGTGTCTTCGGCTCGCTCGACATCAACCGCGGCGACGATCTGCTTGGCTGGGACACCGACCAGTTCGCGATGAATGTGCCGGAACTCGCCTTGGTGTTCCACGAGATCCTGAACCGCGGCGGCTTCACCACGGGCGGGCTCAATTTCGATGCCAAGATCCGCCGCCAGTCGATCGACCCCGATGATCTCATCCACGCCCATGTCGGCTCGATGGATGCCTGCGCGCGTGCCTTCCTCGCCGCCGCCGACATGCTCGACGCCGGCGTGCTCACCACACCGCTTACCAAGCGTTACGAGGGCTGGGCCGGGCCTGAGGGCAGGGCTATTCTCGCCGGCCAGCGTTCGCTCGCCGATCTCGCCGACCGTGCGCTTGCCCCCGGCTTCGACCCGCAGCCGCGCTCGGGCCGGCAGGAATATCTGGAATCCCTGGTCAACCGCTATGTCTGAGGAAGCGCGCTGATGACAAAGGCTGACGCGACACCGGTCCTCGAGCTCACCGGGATCGGCAAGGAGTTCGGCGCGATCCGTGCGCTGCATGACGTCGACTTGCAGGTCTTCCCTGGCGAGGTGGTCGGCCTGATGGGCGACAACGGCGCGGGCAAGTCGACGCTGGTCAAGATCATCGCCGGCAATTTTCGCCCCAGCCATGGCGAGATCCGCTTTGCCGGCAGCGCGGTCCACTTCAACCGCCCGGTCGATGCCCGCGCCGTCGGCATCGAGGTCGTCTACCAGGACCTCGCGCTATCGGACAATCTGACGGCGGCCGCCAACGTCTTCCTTGGCCGCGAGCTGAAGCGCAGGTTTGGACCCATCGCATTGCTCGACCACAAATCGATGGCGGCGCGTGCGCTGGAGCTGTTCGGCGAGCTGCGTTCGGAGACGCGCCCCGACGATCTCGTCAAGCAGATGTCGGGCGGCCAGCGACAGGCGGTCGCGATCGCGCGGACCCGGCTCTCCAATGCGCGGCTGGTGATGATGGACGAGCCGACCGCGGCGATCTCGGTGCGCCAGGTCGAGCAGGTGCTCGGTTTGATCCACCGGCTGAAGGAGCAGGGCGTCGCGGTCATGCTGATCTCGCACCGCATGCCGGACGTGTTCGCGGTGTGCGACCGCGTCGTCGTCATGCGGCGCGGCGAGAAGCGGGCCGACAAGCCGATCCACGAGACCTCGCCGGAGGAAGTCACCGCCCTCATCACCGGCGCGAAGGAGGCGGCGTGATGGCTATGCCCATGGAATCCCCGATCACGTTCTCCAACGTCGGCAAGATCAGATGGTGGCAGCGCGGCATCTTCGCCTCGCAGACCGGCTACGTCCTGCTGGCGCTGGCGGTGCTGCTGGTGATCATGCATTTCGCCAGCCCGTACTTCTTCACCGAAGGCAACATGCAGAACGTGGCGAAGAATTTCTCCTTCATCGCCATCGCCACGCTCGGCGTCACTTTCGTCATCATCACCGGCGGCATCGACCTCTCGGTCGGCTCGATGATGTGCTTCTCCGCCATGATCACCTCGATGGTTATGACCGAGCTGTCGACGCCGGGCGGGCTCGGCGCCTCGTTGTTCGTGCATATGGCCGCCGACGGCAAGACGGTGCTGGCCAATGTGCCCGGCCTGATCCTGCTGGTCTCGATCCTCGCCGGCCTCGGCGTCGCGCTGATCGCCGGCCTCGTCAACGGCTTCTGCATCGCCGTGCTCGGCCTGTCCCCCTTCGTCACCACGCTCGGCATGCTCTCGATCGTGCGCGGGCTCGGCTATGTCGTCTCCAATGGTCGCGGCAGTTTTCCGGGCGGCCCGGATGCCGATTATTTCTATGCGCTCACCTCGGGCGACGTGCTGGGCGTGCCCGTGCCGTTCATCTATCTCATGATCCTTGCATTGACGATGGCGGTGGTGCTGCACCACACGTCCTTCGGCCGTCATGTCTTCGCGCTCGGCGGCAACGAGAAGGCGGCGGAGCTGACCGGCATTCCTGTGGTGCGGGTGAAGATCGAGGTCTATGTGATCTGCGCGCTCGCCGCGGGCTTGCAGGGCATCATCATCTCCGGCTGGCTGGGATCGGCGCCGGCGAACATGGCGACGTCCTACGAGCTCAACGTGATCGCAGCGGCCGTGATCGGCGGTGCCAATCTCGCCGGCGGCATCGGCGGCCCGTTAGGCGCCATCGTCGGCTGCGTGCTGCTTGAGGTGATCCGCAACGGTCTCGTGCTGGCGCAGGTCTCCTCCTACTGGCAGCAGACGCTGGTGGGCGTGATCATCATCCTGGCCGTGCTGGTCGATCGCATCCGCTCGCGGATGACCTGACGTGACGTCGTTTTCGGGAAGGCAACGAACATGCCGCCTGTCCGCTTCCCGGACCAATCTCAGAGAGGATAGGCGCAAGAGAAGGTGGAGGAGACAATGAGGAAACTTCTTCTTGCCGGTCTAGCCGTCGCAATGATGGCGACACCGGCGTTCGCGGCGAACTACCGCTTCGTCATCGTGCCCAAGGCGATGAACAATCCGTTCTTCGACTTCGCGCGCGACGGCTGCCAGAAGCGCGCCAAGGAGCTCGGCAACATCGAGTGCATCTACAAGGGACCGGTGGAGCATGAGCCGGCGACGCAGGCCCAGATCATCCAGGACTTCATCACCCAGAAGGTCGACGGCCTCGCGATCTCGGTCGCCGACGTCGCGGCCATGACCAAGTCGATCGAGGCGGCAACCGCGGCCGGCATCCCCGTCATCACCTTCGATGCCGATGCCCCGGGCTCCAAGCGCATCGCCTATATCGGCACCAACAACAAGGAGTTCGGCCTGGCCCTCGGCAAGCAATTGCTGAAAATGCGGCCCGACGGCGGCAAATACGCGATGGTTTCGGGCGGCCCCGGTGCCAAGAACCTCGCCGAGCGCGTCGACGGCGTGCGCGAGGCGCTGAAAGGCTCGAAATGGACCGAGGTCGCGGGCTCGCCGACGTTCTGCAACGACGATCCTGCGCTGGCGGTCCAGCAGATGACGGACATGCGCACGGCAACGCCCGACCTCGCCGCCATCGTTCCCATCGGCGGCTGGCCAATGTTCGCGCCGGAAGGCTTCAAGGCCTTCGCGAGCAGGAACAAGAAGGACATCGATTCCGGAAAGTTCACGCTGGTTGTCGCCGATACGCTGAAGATGCAGCTGGAATTGCTGCGTGACGGCTATGCCAATGCGCTGGTCGGCCAGCGTCCGTTCGAGATGGGTGAGAAGGCGATGGATACGCTGCTCGCCATCAAGAAGGGCGAGAAGGTTCCGGAGATCGTCTACACCGGCCTCGATCTCGTCACCAAGGACAACGTCGCGCAGATGCTGAAGTAGGAGCGCCGCCAGCCCCGTGCTCCTGCGTGCCTCCCCCGCTTGCGGTTTCCGCGAGCGGGGGAGATGATCTTTGGACTGTCGGAATGAAGAATGTTGTAAGGCAATGGGAATGAAACGCTCGCGGCTCGGCCCTCTCGACGTCACCTCAATCGGCCTCGGCTCCGCTCCACTCGGCGGATTGTTCACCCCCGTCAGCGATGCCGATGCAGAAGCGACGCTCGCACGTGCCTGGTCGGCCGGAATCCGCTTCTTCGATACCGCGCCGCTCTACGGCTTTGGCCTCGCGGAGCGGCGGGTTGGTGCATTCCTGCGGCAACAGAAGCGGGACTCCTACGCCATCTCGACCAAGGTCGGCCGTCTGCTGCGCGCACCGGACGGCGCTGCTGCCGAGGATGAGCACTACAAGGGCACACCGCGCGAGCGGCCGGTGTTCGATTTCAGCTATGACGGCGTGATGCGATCGGTCGAGGAGAGCCTGGAGCGCCTTGGGCTCGACCGCGTCGACGTCCTGCTCGTGCATGATCCCGATGACCATTATGACGATGCCGTCGCCGGCGCCTTCCGCGCGCTCCAGCGGTTGCGTGAGGGCGGCACGGTCAAGGCAATCGGCGCCGGCATGAACCAATCGGAGATGATGGTTCGCTTTGCCGAAGCCGTGCCGGTCGACGGCTTCCTGCTCGCCGGGCGCTACACGCTGCTCGACCAGGGCGCGCTGGAGGTGCTGTTTCCACTCTGCCAGGCCAGGAACATCGGCATCCTGCTCGGCGGCATCTACAATAGCGGCATCCTGGCCAATCCGCGAACTGGGGCAAAATTCAACTATCAGGATGCCGATGCGGCGCTCGTTGCGCGTGCGCTGGAGCTCGATGAACTCTGCCGCAGCCACGACACGGAGCTGAAAGCCGCCGCGCTGCAGTTCTGCATGGCGCATCCGGCGGTGACGGTCGCCGTGCTTGGGGCGCGCAATGCCGCGGAAGTCGCCGACAACATCGCGATGTCGGAGAAGGCGGTGCCCGCCGCGTTCTGGCAGGAGTTGCGTGCACGAAAGCTCGTCGATGCGCGGGCGCCACTTCCCGGCGGAGCGTAAGGGCATGATCATCGACAGCCACCAGCATTTCTGGGATCCGGCGCGCGCCGATTATCCCTGGATGGCGGCGGACGAGCTCGCGCCGATCCGTCGCGCCTTCGGTCCTGCCGATCTCGCGCCATTGCTGAAAGCAAACGGCGTCGATGCCAGCATCGTGGTGCAGTGCCGCTCCGCGCTGGAGGAGACAGAGGAATTCTTGCGCATCGCGCATGCGACGCCCTCGGTGATTGGCGTCGTCGGCTGGGCCGATCTGACCGACGGCGACCTCGGCGAAACACTCGATCGGCTGCGCGCCTTGCCGGGCGGCGGCAAGCTGGTCGGCATCCGCCACCAGGTCCACGACGAGGCCGATCCCGATTGGCTGCTGCGCGAGGACGTCCAGCGCGGCCTCACGGCTGTATTCGCCCGCGAGCTCGCTTACGATTTGCTTGTTCGTGCCCGCGAGCTGCCGGCGGCGATCGCAACCGCGCAGGCCTTTCCGCAAGCGCGCTTCGTGCTCGACCACGCCGCCAAGCCGCCAATCGCCGCCGGTGGAAGCGACGAATGGGCTGACCGCATCGCCGCACTAGCTGCTTGCGGCAATGTCTGGTGCAAGATCTCAGGGGTCGCGACCGAGGCGGTCTGGAATGACTGGGATGCGGAACGGCTGTTTCCGTTCGTCGCGCATGCCGCAAGCTGTTTCGGCGAGGACAGGCTGATCTTCGGCTCGGACTGGCCAGTGTGCCTGCTTGCGGGAAGCTACGGCGAGATCAAGCGCGCGCTGGAAGCCTGCCTGGCGAGGCTTGGCCCGCAGGTGCGGGACAAGGCTTTTGGTGTGAATGCGGCGCGGGCGTATCGGCTGGCTATCGCAGGTTAGCGCGAAGCGCCGGCATACTCCTGCCTCTCCTGGCAGAGCAGGAGAGGGGAAGCAACGGCGGAGCCCTACTCCGACATCGGCTTGTCGGAGATGTCCCAGTCCTTGCCGGAGAAGGTGGAGATGAACAGCGTCTTCATCGGCGTGTAGTTCTCGGGCGTGTAGCTGTAGGTGACGCCGTCGAGGAAATAGGGCGAGTGGAAGCCCGCCAGCGTCGACGCCTGCTTCAGCACGTTGGCGCGGGTGAGGTCGTCGCCACAGCGGCGCAGGATCTCGCCCATGGTGACGGCCTGACCGTAGCCGGCGAAGGCGATGGTGTTGTCGGGGTCGATGGCCGGTGTGTACTTCTTGCGCAGTTCCTCGAACGCCATCACGTCGGGATCCTTCTCCCATTTGGGCAGGCCGACCTCCTTGTTGTAGCGGATCGCGACGATGCCGGTGGCGTTCTCGAGGCCTGCGGCATTGAGGATCGAGCGGCCCGTGGAGCCTGCGGACAAGAGCTGCAGCGGCTTCCAGCCGAGCTCGGCGACTTTGCGGATCGACTGCGACGACGCCTTGCCGGTCGAGATGTTGTAGAAGACGTCGGCGCCCGACTTGGAGAGGTTGATGAGCTGGGAATCGACGGTCGGCTCGGTGAGATCGTAGGTCTGCTCCATGATCACCTGCGCGGTGCCGCCGGCATCCGCCAGCACCTTCTTGAACGGCCCTAAGAAGTCGCGGCCGAAGTCATCGTTCTGGTAGAGGATGCCGATCTTGGCGTTGGGCTTCACGGCAACGACGTGCCGGGCCAGGATGCGCGCCTCGGTCGGATAGAGCGGCAGGCCCGCCATTGTCCATTTGAACTCTTTCGGGTTGTTCCACTTCGATGCGCCGGTGTTGAGCAGAAGCTGCGGCACGCCCTTGGAGTTCAGGTACTTGTGCACAGCGGTCTGCGGTGCGGTGCCGAGCGAGCCGTAGAGCGCCAGCACTTCTTCCTGCTCGACCAGCCGCCGCGTCGCCTCGACGCATTTCGGCGCGCTGTAGGCATCGTCCATGGTGAGGAATTTGATCTTGCGTCCGTTGATGCCGCCCTTCTCGTTCAGCATCTGGAAATAGGCTTCGCCGATGCGGCCGAGCACGCCGTAGAGCGAGCCGGGGCCGGAATGCGGCACGGTCTGCCCGATCTTGATCTCGGTGTCGCTGGCGCCCGCATCGTATTTCTTCTCCGCCGCCCAGACGTAAGGCGCGGGCAAAGTGGATGCCGCGATGGTGGCGAGCGCGCCGGCGCTGAAATCGCGCCGCGATGGATTCTTGGTCATTGTTGTTTTCTCCCTAATGCGCGCATTGTGGTGGGAACGCAGCTCGGCTCGCAAGTGGGAAGTCGCAGCTTTGCGACGCAATGACGCTCAAATCGCGGGGGCGTTAGCGCCTAGACTCAAGTTTTCTCGGCGACGATGACGAGGCCGCGCACCGGCTCGTTGTTCTCGTTGCGCGGGAAAGCCGGCTCCAATGTCAGCAGCTTGAGGCCCGCCTTGGCGATCGCGCCACGGACATATTCCGCGGAATGGGCATAGCGCAGGCCGTCGCCGAGCACGATGCCACTGCCGTCATGCGTCTCCAGCGTGAAGGCGAGCACGCCGCCTGATACGAGCACGCGCCTGGCTTCGCTCAGCACCGGTGCGAGATCGGAGAGATAGACGAACGCATCCGCGGCCACCACGAGGTTCGCGCTCGCGTCACTCTTCGTACGCAGGCCCTCGATCATGTCGGCAACTTCGAGCTCGGCATAAAGCCCGGTGGCGCGCGCCTCCTTGATCATTCCGGGAGAAAGGTCGATGCCGATGAAATGATCGACCTGCTTGACGAACGCGGCGGCGGCAAGACCAGTGCCGCAACCGAGATCGATGGTGCGCTTGAAGTAGGCGGGTTTCTTGGCGGCGACCCGCGCGGCCAGCACCGCCTTGAAGATCAGCGCGGGGGCGCGATAGCCGAGATCGTTGATCAGCGCGTGCTCGAACCGCGGCGCGTATTGATCGAACAGCGCCTGCACATAGGCCTTGGGCATCTCCGCCATCTCTGCGTCGCCGAGCCGCACCAGATGCAGGCCGGCGCCGTGCTGGTCTTCGGGATCGATTCGGCGCGCCTCACGGAACGCCGCGATGGCCTTGTCGCGCTCGCCGAGCTGCTGATGGATTTCGCCAAGCGTGAACCAGGCCGAGGTGAAATCAGGCGCAAGCTCGATCGCCTGCTCCAGGAGGTCAGCGGCGGCGGGCAGGTCGCCCTTGAGCTGCAGGTCGCGCGCGAACTCGAAACGGCGGTCGGCCATGAGATCGCCGGAGGTCAGGAACAGGCGCAGGGGCATTGAGGAACCAGGAGCGAAATGCGGGTGACTCGAAGATGCGGTGGCAGGGCTTATATATCAGGCATGCGTCCGCAAGACATCCTGTTGCCAACTGCTGCCGGCCTGTGCTGCAAGCCCGGCGGCTTCCATATCGACCCTGTCCGCCCGGTGGAGCGGGCCGTGATCACCCACGGGCATTCCGACCATGCCCGCGCCGGCCATGGCGCGGTACTGGCGACGCAGGAAACGCTCGACATGATGCGGCTGCGCTACGGCGAGAATTTTGCCGGATCGACGCAAGCCATCCGCTATGGCGAGGAGATCCGGCTCGGCGACGTCACCGTCAAGTTTCACCCGGCCGGCCATGTGCTGGGCTCCGCACAGATCGCAGTGAGCTGCAAGGACACCTGCATCGTCGCCTCCGGCGACTACAAGGACGCGCCCGATCCGACCTGCGCGCCGTTCGAGCTGGTGCCATGCGACGTCTTCATCACCGAGGCCACCTTTGGGCTGCCGGTATTCCGGCATGGCGATGCGAGCGACGAGGTGAAGAAGCTGCTCTCCTCGGTCGCATTGTTTCCGGAACGCGCGCATCTCGTCGGCGCCTATTCGCTCGGCAAGGCCCAGCGGGTGATCGCGCTGCTCCGTGCGGCCGGCTATGACGCGGCGATCTACCTTCATGGCGCGATGGAGACGATCACGCATTACTATCAGAGCCGCGGCATCGAACTTGGCGAGCTCAGGCCCGCGAAAGGCGTGAAGAAGGCGGCGCTCGCCGGCACCATCACGCTGGCGCCGCCGTCGGCAACATCTGATCTGTGGACGCGACGCTTTCCTGATCCCGTCACCGCCTTCGCCTCGGGCTGGATGCGGGTGCGCGCCCGGGCGCGGCAGCGCGGCGTCGAGCTGCCGCTGGTGATCTCCGACCACGCCGATTGGGACGGCCTCACTGCCACCATCGACGCAACCGGCGCCGGCGAGATCTGGGTCACGCACGGCCAGGAAGATGCGCTGGTGCATTGGTGCCGGAGCAAAGGCCTGAAAGCGCAGCCGCTCGACCTCGTCGGCTATGGCGACGAGGAGGAGAGCGAGACGCCCATTCAAGACGAGGCCGAGGCATGAACCGCTTCGCCGAACTGCTCGACCGCCTCGCCTACGAGCCCGGCCGCAATAACAAGCTGCGACTGATCACCGGCTATTTTCGCGAGGTCGGCGATCCCGACCGCGGCTACGCGCTGGCGGCGCTGACCGGCGCACTGAGCTTCAAGCATGCCAAGCCCGCGCTGGTCCGCGAACTCATCGCGGCGCGCACGGATGAGGTGCTGTTCGGGTTGAGCTACGACTATGTCGGCGATCTCTCGGAGACGGTGGCGCTGATGTGGCCGAAGGCAGCGATGGCCGCCCACAACAACCCGCCGCCCCCATCCCTTACCGAGGTCGTCACCACGCTACGCACGCTCGGCAAGACCGAGCTGCCAAAGCAGCTCGAGCGCTGGCTCGACGAGCTGGACGAGACCGGCCGCTGGGCCCTCCTGAAACTCGTCACCGGCGCGCTTCGCATCGGCATCTCCGCGCGCCTCGCCAAGACAGCGGCTGCGGCGCTCGGCGACAAGGACCCGCACGAGGTCGAGCTGATCTGGCCGGGCCTGGCGCCGCCCTATCTCGACCTGTTCGCCTGGCTGGAAGGTCGCGGCGAGAAACCTGTTAATCGCGATCCCGCACCGTTCCGGCCGGTGATGCTGGCACATGCGATCGAGGACAGCGATTTCGCCGCGCTCGATCCCTCCGACTACATCGCCGAATGGAAATGGGACGGCATCCGCGTGCAGGCGGTGGCTGGCCGCGACGATCGCGGCCACATCACGGCGCGGCTCTACTCGCGCACCGGCGAGGACATCACCGGCAGCTTTCCGGATCTCATGCCGTCGCTACGCCTGCCCGGCGCCATCGATGGCGAGCTGCTGATCCTGCGCGAAGGCCGCGTGCAGAGCTTCAACGTTTTGCAGCAGCGGCTCAACCGCAAGGTCGTCTCGCCAAAACTGATCAAGGAATTTCCGATTCACTTGCGCGCCTATGATCTGCTCGGCGACGACGAGAACGATCTGCGTGAGCTGCCTTTTGCCGAGCGGCGCGAACGGCTGGAAACATTTGTCAAGAAGCTCGACGATTCCCGCATCGATCTGTCGCCCACCGTCCCCTTCACAAGCTGGGAGGCGCTGACTGCCGCGCGCGCTGACCCTGCGAGTGCCGGCGCTGGCGACGACGCGGATGCCGTCGAGGGAGTCATGCTGAAGCGGCGCGATGCGCTTTATCTGCCGGGGCGGCCGAAGGGCCAATGGTGGAAGTGGAAGCGCGATCCGCACATCATCGATGCCGTGTTGATGTATGCGCAGCGCGGTCATGGCAAGCGCTCGTCCTATTACTCCGACTACACGTTTGGCGTCTGGACCGAGGGTGAGACGGGCGACGAGCTGGTGCCGGTCGGCAAAGCCTATTTTGGCTTCACCGACGAGGAATTGCTGCAGATCGATCGCTTCGTCCGCCGTAACACCACCGAAAAATTCGGCCCCGTGCGTCATGTCGTGCACGAGAGCGACAAGGGGCTGGTGCTGGAAGTGGCGTTCGAGGGCCTGCAGCGCTCGCCGCGGCACAAATCCGGCGTCGCCATGCGCTTTCCCCGCATCAGCCGCCTGCGCTGGGACAAGCCGCCGCGGGAGGCCGACCGGCTGGAGACGCTGGAGAAGATGCTGAAGGCGGAGGCGGCGGAGATTGAAGTGTGAGGCTTGATGCCGCCAAGAAGACGGCGCGCCCCCTCTCCCGCTTGCGGGAGAGGGTTGGGGAGAGGGTGTCTCCGCAGTGGGATTATCAAGAGAATCCCCTAGAGGAGAAAGCCCTCACCCGGCGCTGCGCGCCGACCTCTCCCGCAAGCGGGAGAGGTTGCAGCCAGCCCGCGGCGTGTGCTCGCTGAATTAAACTCCGGTAACCCGATTGACGCTCCGTCGCGGGTTCCCCATGTGCCTCGCCGTGCCTATAATGGGGACGAATCCCCCGAGGAGTTTGCGATGGTCCAAGACGTCAGAGATTTGCCGGCCGGCCGCAGCGACGGTCTGCACCGCTTTCTCGGCGGCTCCCCGCTGGCGGTCGCGTTCCGGCTGGTCCTGCTCTCGATCCTTGTCGGCGTCGTGCTCGCCGCGATCGGCTTCGACCCCTGGAATATCATCCACAGCATTCGCCTCCTGTTCCAGCGGCTGTGGGATCTCGGCTTCGATGCCGTGAACTGGCTGTGGCGCTACTTCCTGCTCGGTGCTGTGATCGTGATCCCGATCTGGCTGCTCTCGCGCGTCTTCGGCGCGCCGCGCGGCCGGTGAGACGTTATTTTTTTGAGCATGATCTTGTCGGAAAACCGCTTCACACTTTTCCGGATCATGCTCTAGGGGAGTGCGCAGCCGATGCAACTGCGTTTCGTCGGCTGCGGTGACGCCTTCGGCTCCGGCGGCAGGCTCAACACCTGCTTCCATGTCTCGGGGCGTAAAGCCAACTTCCTGATCGATTGCGGCGCGTCGGCGCTGCCGGCGCTGAAGCGGCTCGAGATCGAGCGCAACGACATCGACCTGATCCTGATCACGCATTTCCACGGCGATCATTTTGCCGGGCTGCCGTTTGTCGTGCTCGACTCGCAATTCTCACGGCGGACGCGGCCGCTGACGATCGCGGGTCCGAAAGGCATCGCGGCGCGGCTTGCCCAAGTGATGGAGGCCCTGTTCGAGCACTCCTCGAAGACCGAACAGCGCTTCGAACTGAACGTGGTCGAACTCGCACCCGAGCAAAGCCAAAGCTTCGGCGCCGTGACGGTGACATCTTACCCTGTCGTGCACGGCGAATCCGGCGGGCCTTTCCTGGCCTATCGCGTCGAGGCCGAGGGCCGCACGCTCGCCTACAGCGCCGACACCGAATGGACGGAGACGCTCATTCCGCTGGCGCATGGCGCGGACCTTTTCATCGCGGAAGCTTATATGTACGAGAAGCTGGTCAAGAACCATCTCAGCCTGAAGACCTTGGAACAGCATTTGCCCGCGATCGGCGCCAAGCGGCTCGTCCTCACCCATATGAGCGATGACATGCTGTCGCGTCTGGATGACATCGAGCACCTCGCCGCCGAAGACGGCATGGTGCTCGTATTCTGACATGCACGCACCGGTTCATCCCAGGATCGGCTCCCGCCAGGTGTTCGCCATCGCGGGACCGGCGATGGTCGCGAATCTGACCACGCCGCTGATCGGCGTGGTCTCGACCACCGCGATCGGACGGCTCGACGATGCCGCGCTGCTCGGCGGCGTCGCGATGGCCTCCGTCATCTTCGACTGCCTGTTCTGGCTGTTCGGTTTCCTGCGCATGAGCACGCTCGCCTTCACCGCACAGGCGCTAGGCGCCGGCGAGACGCGCGAGCAGACCGCGATCCTGGTGCGCGGCTTCATCGTTGCCGGCTTGATCGGCACCGCGCTGATCGCGCTACAACTGCCGCTGACTGGCGTGCTGTTCGATCTGATGGGCGGCAGCGAAGGCGTGACGCGTGCGGCGAAGGCTTACTTCATGATCCGGATCTGGTCATCGCCATTCGCCTTCGCCAATTACGTCGTGCTCGGCTGGCTGGTCGGGCAGGCCCGCGCCAATCCGGCGCTCGCGCTCCAGGTTGTCATCAACCTCATCAACATGGTGGCAACGATCCTGCTGGTGCTGGTCTACGACACCGGCATCGCCGGCGCGGCCATCGCCGCGCTGCTGTCGGAGGTGACAGGCTTCGTGCTGGGCGTGATCGTCTGCCGCCGCTATGCGGCCGGCGGCTTCAAGGTGCCCCGCGCGACGCTGTTCGATCGCGCCAAGCTGATGCGGCTCTTGGCGGTGAATTCCGACATCATGATCCGTACCGCGGCGCTGATCGCCGTGTTCCTGTTCTTCACCGCCAAGGGGGCGCGCGCCGGCGACGTCACACTGGCGGCGAACTCCGTGCTCAACAATTTCCTCCTGGTCAGCGCTTTCTTCCTCGACGGCCTCGCCAACGCGGCCCAGCAGCTCTGCGGCCGCACCTTTGGCGCACGCGACGCCAAGGGATTTGCGGATTCGACCAAGCTGGTGCTGCTCTGGGGTCTCGGCTTCGCGCTGGTCGTCGCCGTGCTGTTCGCGCTGTTCGGCCCCAACCTGATCAATGTCATGACGGCCAGTGAGGACGTTCGCCGCGCCGCGCGCGACTTCCTGCCGTTCATCGTGCTCGCGCCGATCCCCGGCGTGTTCGCCTTCGGCTTCGACGGCATCTATGTCGGTGCGACCTGGGCGCGCGAGATGCGCAATCTGATGCTGTTATCGCTGGCAATCTTTTTCGGCATTTGGCTGGGGCTGCAATCGTTCGGCAATGCCGGACTGTGGTGCGCGCTGATCGCGTTCTACCTGGCGCGCGGCGGCTTGCAGGGGGCAAGGTATCCGGCGCTGTACCGGACGACGTTTTCGAAACCGTAGACGAACCGTAGCCCGGATGGAGCGCAGCGTAATCCGGGGCCTTCGTGCACGCCGATAGTTTCCCGGATTGCGCCGCGCTCCATCCGGGCTACGAAGTCTCTCCAATGACGAACGTGTCCCGGACGCGGCGCAGCACGGCAGTGATGCGACGCAGAGCCGGGACCCAGCAGCAGGCGCACGGGCCCCGGTTCAGCAGCGCATCACGCCGAAGTGGCGCGCCGCGCTGCGCCCGGGGCACGAGACTTAGCTACATCCCGGGCCAGTCTTCCGCCGTGAGCGCCGCCGCATCCGCGCCGACGATCTCGGACAGCGAATCCCGGCCCGTTCGCAGCAGCGTCGAGGTGAGGTCGCGCTTGATCTCGTCGACGAGGCCGAGACCCTTGTACACCAGCGACGAATAGAGCTGGATCAGGCTGGCGCCGGCGCGGATCTTCGTCAGTGCGGCGCCGCCCGAGTCGACGCCGCCGACGCCGATCAGCGGGAACGCACCCTCGACGCGCACATAGGTTTCCGCGACCATGCGCGTCGACAGACGGAACAGCGGCCGGCCGGACAGGCCACCTTGCTCCTTCGCCCGCATCTGCTCACGCAACGTGCTCGGCCGCGCGATCGTGGTGTTCGACACGATCATGCCGTCGACGCGGCGCGAGCGCGCGACCTGCACGACGTCGTCGAGCTGGGCGAGGCTCAAATCCGGCGCGATCTTGAGCAGCACCGGCGTGTCGCCGGCCTTCTGACGCATCCGCTCGCGGGCGTCGATCACGCGTGCGAGGAGATCGTCGAGCAGCGCGCCTTCCTGCAAATTGCGCAGGCCCGGCGTGTTCGGCGAGGAGACGTTGACAGTGAAATAGCTCGCCACAGGCGCAAAGGTCTCGATCAGCTTGACGTAGTCGGCGACGCGGTCCGGCGAATCCTTGTTGGCGCCGACATTGACCCCGACGATGCCGCCGTGCTGCGCGCGCGCGGCAAGCCGGCGCAGAGCTGCCTCCGCGCCGTCATTGTTGAAGCCCATGCGGTTGATGATGGCCTCGTCGCGCTCGAGCCGGAACAATCGCGGCCGCGGATTGCCTTCTTGCGGCTTCGGCGTCACCGAGCCGATCTCGACAAAGCCGAATCCGAGCCGCAGCAGCGCGTCCGGCACCTCGGCGCTCTTGTCGAAGCCTGCGGCCATGCCGATCGGATTGGGAAAGTTCAGCCCGAAGGCGCGCACCGCGAGCTTGGGATCATCGGCACGCGGCTTGACCGGCGGCAGGAAGCGCAGGCCCTGGATCGCGAGGCGATGCGCGTCTTCGGGATCGAGCCAGCGCAGCACCGGCAGCGAAAAGGTGTCGAACGCGCGGATCACGGCAACAGCTCCGGAACCTCGTGACTACCGTCGGCGCGCATGTTGAGGTTGATCACCGCGATCACCGCGCCGAGATCGAGCTCGCCGTAGAGATGCGGAAACAGCTCGTCATTGCGCGAGCGTTCCCAGCGCAATTCGCTGCCGAGCACGTCGCCATCGACCTCGACCAGGAATAGCGCCCGCTGCCCGACATAGTGCTTGCGCAAGGTCTCGGGAACCTGGGCGGCGGTCGAGAAATGGATGAAACCGTCGCGCGCATCGTCCGCGCTGCCGCGGTAGACACCCTGCCGTTCCGCCTCGCGCCAGGCCGAGGCCGGACAGATTTTGTAGATCTTGACCACCGCTTACGCAGCCTTGTTTGTTCTTTGAGTCTTTTGGGTTTTTTCGTCTCTCGCGGGTCCTCAAAACCCGGGCGCGACCGTAAAGGCCGTCCCTTCCGAACTCAAGACCTAGAGCCTTTTCCGTTCCGATGAAATCGGAACGAGGCTCCAGATTCCTGTTTTGACGCGTTTTCTGACCGCGAACCGATACTCACTTCGCTTGAAAACGCTTTGCGCCGCCGCCCCTTGCGCAAAAAACGGAAAACCGGTTGATTTGAGGACAGTTTTCCTGAGTTGCGACGGGCTGGACCTTCCATGGTCAGACAGGCCAAAGCGCAGAGGATGCTGACTCACTGCCAGATCTGGGCCGCGCTGGATCGGCTGGCGGCGCGCGCCGGATTGTCGCCATCCGGCCTCGCCAAGCGTGCCGGGCTCGATCCCACCACCTTCAACAGGTCCAAGCGCGTCACCGCCGACGGCCGCGAGCGCTGGCCCTCGACCGAATCGATCGCAAAGGCGCTGGCCGCGGCCGACACCTCGATCGACAGCTTTGCGAAGTTGATTGACGACGACGGCGTGCGCGACGGCCGTTCGGTGCCGCTGCTCGGCTTCGCGCAGGCCGGAACGAGCGGCGCTTTCGACGAGGCCGGCCTTCCATCCGGCAGGGGCTGGACCGAAATCGCGCTTCCCACCTCTGAGGACCGCCACACGTTTGCGCTGGAGATTTCCGGCGACGCGCTTGCGCCTATCTATCGTGACGGCGACATCGTCCTGGTCTCACCCGGCGCGCCGATCCGCAAGGGCGATCGCGTGGTGGTCAGGAGCAAAGCGGGCGAGATGACGGTCGCAACACTGAAGCGCCGTACTGCGAAGGCACTGGAGCTGCAGTCGCTCGATGCATCGCAGGCCGGGCACATGATGGCGGCAGGTGAGGTGGCGTGGATTGCGCGGATCGTGTGGACGAGTCAGTGACCGCCCCCGACCGACCTTGCGACTGGATGTCGTGATTTGGCGAGGCCGCATTCCTGCGGGCCGTCTTTCATTCCGATCGCCATTGCGACTCACCGCCCCTCTCACATAGGTTGCGGCCGATACTCCCGGTCCAGCTTTATCTTAGGGGAATACGATGAATCGCCGTCACGCATTGAAGGCCCTCGCGGGTCTCGCGCTTTGTCCGCTCTGCAAGCCGGCCTTCGCCGCCGAAGGCACGCATTGGAGTTACGAGGGCGCCGGCGGCCCGGCCAAATGGGGCGATCTCGACGCGGCCAACAGGGCCTGCACGGTCGGCCTGCAACAATCGCCGATCGACATCGAGGCGACGATCAAGTCGCAATTGCCGGTTCTGAAGCTGAACTGGGGCAAGAGCGCCGACACCATCGTCAACAACGGGCATACGATCCAGCTCAACTTTGCCGAAGGCAGCACGCTCACGCTCGGCGACGTCAAGTACAAGCTGCTTCAGGTGCATTTCCATCGGCCGAGCGAGCACATGATCGGCGGCAAGAATTTTCCGATGGAGGCGCATTTCGTCCATCGCAACGAGGCCGGCGGGCTCGCCGTGGTCGGCGTGCTGATGACCGAGGGCAGGCCGAACGCGGCCTTCGGCAAGATCGTCAAGACCATGCCGGCAGCGGAAGGCCCCGCGGTGAAGGCCGATCCGAGCATCGATCCGCTCGCCATGCTGCCAACGAAGCTCAGCTATTACCGCTACCCCGGCTCGCTGACGACGCCGCCCTGCTCGGAAACGGTCGAATGGCTGCTGCTCACCACCCCGATCCAGGTGTCGGCCACCGATATCGCCGCGTTCGCAAAGCTCTATCCGATGAACGCGCGCCCGGTGCAGAAGGACAACAGGCGTTACGTGCTGCGGTCGATCTGAGCGGGAGCAAACGATCGTAGCCCGGATGGAGCGAAGCGTAATCCGGGACCGGTCGTGCCTCTCGCGAAGACCCCGGATTTCGCTTCCGCTCCATCCGGGCTATATGTCTTTGCGGGGTTACGCTGATCGCGCCAGCGCGCCGTCGATCATGTTGACCGCGTTCTGCACGCCGTAGACCGCGACGAAGGAGCCGAAGCGCGGGCCCTTCTCCTGGCCGAGCAGGACCTGGTAGAGCATGTTGAACCAGTCCAGCGTCACGCCGGGGCGGCCGTCCTTGCCCTTCTTGACCTGGTCGAGGAACGGCTCGCGGCGGCCGATCTCGTAGACGACGTTCTGGATGTCCTCGGCCGAGGCGTCCTGCGGAAGCTGCGACAGCGCATCGCGCAGATCCTGGAGCGCCGCACGCTCGCTGTCTGTCGGCACGCGGAACTGCTTCGTCGGCGCGACGAAGTCGCGGTAGTAGTTGATGGCGTAGCCGACCATCGCATCCAGCTTCGGATGCGTCTGCGGGCTCACGCCGGGGCGATAGCGGCCGATGAAACCCCACAGCGTCTCGGCGTTTTCCGCGTTCGACGACGACACCAGCGTCAGCAGCAGCTGGAACGTGACCGGCATGTCGCCCTGCGGCGGCTTGCCGTTGTGGATGTGCCAGACCGGATTGCCGAGCTGCTGCTTGCCATCCTGCTTCGGAAAGCCATCGATGAATTGCTGGTAGTCGTCGACGTTGCGCGGGATGACGTCGAAATACAGCCGCTTCGCCGCCTTCGGCTCGCGATACATGAACAGCGACAGCGATTCCGGCGAGGCGTAGCGCAGCCATTCGTCGATGGTCAGGCCGTTGCCCTTCGACTTCGAAATCTTCTGGCCCTTCTCGTCGAGGAAGAGCTCGTAATTGAAGCCCTCGGGCGGCGTGCCGCCGAGCGCCTTCGCGATGGCGCCGGAGAGCTTCACCGAATCGATCAGATCCTTGCCAGCCATCTCGTAATCGACGCCGAGCGCGACCCAGCGCATCGCCCAATCGGCCTTCCACTGGCACTTGACGTTCCCGCCGGTGACTGATGTCTCGACTTCCTGGTTGGTATCGGGATCGACATAGGTCACCGTGCCCGCAGCGACATCGCGGCGGATCATCGGCACCTGCAGCACGACACCCGTGGTCTTGCTGATAGGGAGGAACGGCGAGTAGGTGGCGCGACGATCGGGGCCGAGCGTCGGCAGGATGATCGCCATGATCTTGTCGTAGGCGGCGAGCATCTTGAGCAGCGTCGCATCGAAGCGGCCGGACGTGTAGTAGTCGGTCGAGCTCGCGAACTCGTAGTCGAAGCCGAAATGATCGAGAAAGGCGCGCAGCCGCGCATTGTTGTGGTGGCCGAACGACGGGTACTCGTTGGAGAACGGATCCGGCACCCGCGTCAGCGGCTTGCCGAGATGCTCCGCCAGCATCTCCTTGTTGGGGACGTTATCGGGCACTTTCCGAAACCCGTCCATGTCATCGGAGAAAGCGAGCAGGCGCGTCTTGATCTTGTCCTCGGTCAGCACGCGGAAGGCATGGCGCACCATCGAGGTGCGCGCGACCTCGCCGAACGTGCCGATATGCGGCAGGCCTGACGGCCCGTACCCGGTCTCGAACAGCACCTCGTCCTTCGGGCTTTTCTTCAGCCGCGCGACAATGGCCTTCGCCTGCTCGAACGGCCAGGCGTTGGATTGTTCGGCGAGCGCACGCAGGTCGCTCGGGTTCGCGGCAAGATCGATAACGGACATCAGGGGCCTCCGGGCCGCGGAAAATAGCGATTTCCGGGCAGAATGCAATTTTGTGGGCGGTGTAGCCTCTCGCACCGTCATTGCGAGCGGAGCGAAGCAATCCAGAATCTTTCCGCGGAAACAGTCTGGATTGCTTCGTCGCAAGGGCTCCTCGCAATGACGGCGGAGAGATCTGCGAAGAAACTAAAACGGACTCACCGAGAAATACCGCAGCCACAGATCGGTATAGCGGCCTTTCTCCCAGACGCGGAACATTGCCCAGTTCAGGGCCTGGCGCAGCACGTCGTTGCCCTTGCGCACGGCGATGCCGATGCCTTCGCCGAAGAAGCGGCTCTCGACGAAGGGACCGCCGGAGAAAGCGCAGCAATCGCCGGAATCAGTGCCGTTGATCCAGAACGCCAGCGAGATGGCGTCGCCGAAGATGAAGTCGACCTCGCCCCTGCGCAAAGCTGCGCGCATCGCATCGTCACTGGGATAGGCATGCAGCTCGGCGTCGGTGAACATCGCCTTGAGATAGGCCTCATGCGCGGAGCCGGCGATGACGCCGACCTTCTTGCCCTCGAGATATTCGGGCCGGATCTCCGGCATCACTGCATCCTTGCGCGAGACGAAACGCGCCGGCACCCGGTAATAGGGATCGGTGAAATCGACGCGGGCGCGCAGCTGCGGGCTCACCGCCATCGAGGCGATGATGGCATCGCCCCGGTTGGAGGTGAGCGCGTCGACCAGCGTCTCGAAGCGGCGCATCTGCACCGTGCAGGTGACCTTGATCTCCTCGCACAGGCTGCGTGCAAGATCGACGTTGAAGCCGGCCGGATTGCCGTCCGCGCCGGTGAAGTTGAACGGCGGATAGTCGGTCTCGGTCAGGAAGCGGATCACGGTCAGGCGCGACAGGTCCGGCCGCTCCGGTCGCCGGCGCGGGTCCCAGAAGCCGGGCACGGCTTGCGGGGCGGCCTGGGGTGCGGCCTGAGGCGTGGTCTGTGGCGCTGCCGGAGGCCGCTTGGCGGGCGTCTGGGCCTCGGCGGAGGGGCTCGCGAGCAGGTACGCGGCCGCGGCCAACCCCATCAGCAAGCCACGGGCAGATTTGAACGATTTCGCCTGTTGCGATGAAGCCATCGGCCGGAAATGAATGAATTTCGTTGGGATCGGACGGCGTTATAGACCATCCGGCCGGGAACGCGAGCGCGGAATGTGGGCTCACGGTCGTCATGCCCGGGCTTGTCCCGGGCATCCACGGACTTTCTCGCCCAGCCTAAGAACGTAGATGGCCGGGACAAGCCCGGCCATGACGGTGTGGTATGCAGTGCGCCCGAGAATCGAGACCTCAGAGATACCGCTTCAGCTCAGCCGCCGCCTCTTCAGGCGTGCGCTTCAGGTTGAACGGCGAGACGAATCTTCCCTCGCGATCCATCAGATAGACCAGCGCGGTGTGGTCCATGGTGTAGTCGCCGTCCTTCGTCGGGACCTTCTTGGCATAGACCCGGTAGGAGGTGATGACCTTGGCGGTCTCGGCAGGATCGCCGGACAGGCCTTCGAGGTGCGGATCGAAGCTCGACAGGTAGTCCTTCATCGCTGCCGGCGTATCGCGCTCGGGATCGACCGAGATGAAGACGGCATTGACCCTGTCGGCATCCTTGCCCATCGCGCGCAGCACTTCCGAGATCTCGAACAGCGAGGTTGGGCAGACGTCGGGGCAATGGGTGTAGCCGAAGAATATCAGGGTCGGCTTGCCCTTGAGGCTCTTGTCCGTGACGGCTTTGCCGTTCTGGTCGGTCAGCTGGAACGGGCCGCCGATCGCGGCCGGCTGCGCCACCTTGCTGACCCCACCCATGGCCCAGAACATGATCAGGAGCCCGACAATGAGGCTTGCAGCGAAGGCAGTCGCGATCACCAGCGGACGGGCGGCGGGGCTCATGGGCGGAAACTTCCTGTCGCAGATCAGAAGCAGGCGGCAAAGCCGGTCCTGATCATTTCGAAGAACACCTGGCTGCCATAGTGGAACCAGAGCGCCAGCGCGCCGATCACGACGAGACTGGCGGTTGTCGCGCCAGCCCAGAGCAGCACGGATGACATCCGGCCGGCAGTGGGCGAATTGTCCGATAGCCGATGCGCTGGATGCAGTGGTTGAGCCATGACAACGACCGGGACGAAGGCCCCGGTTCCCTGACTCTCAGATAGGCCTTGCGCCGCCTGCGGGCAAGACGCCGCCGGCGGCGCAAAAGACGCCGTCAGGGCTGAGAATATCAGTGGAGAAGCTGGCCCCGAGCGGATTCGAGTTGCTCCGCTTGCGGGAGCGATCGGCGCGACGGCCTGGCCGTCGAGGCCTGCGCGTCCAGGTAGCAGGGCTTGTACATGGCCTCGAGCTGCTTGCCCCTCAGGAAGAGCATGCGCGGGGTAAGCCCGCCCCGCTGGCCGATCCAGCGCCTCACCTGCGAGGGATACATCGCATAGAGCATCTGGGTTGCTTCAGGATTGGTGACGGCGCGGCCGTTGGCGCCGAAATCCCAGGCGGCGTGGAAGCCGAGCGTCGCATGCGAGGTCACGCAGATCCGATCGTGTGGGATGGCGCCGAGGACGATGGTGCAGGCCGAGGCACAAAGGCCGTCGATGATGACGGTCTCGCCCGATTGCCTGAGGTCCTGGTATCTGTCGACGTAGGTTCCAATCCGGCCGCCGCGGTCATCGGCGATCCGAACCACCGCGTGAGAAGCCCCCATGCCCGCGATCAAGAGAACCGCCGCAAGCAACCCCGTCAGAAACTTCATTGTCCCCCGCCCCAGTCGAATTCGAATCTGCGTGTCAGGTGGTGATGCGCGACTAGCGTCTGTCGTAACCAAGGTTTTGTCTAGGCAGACCGGCTGGCACGAAACAAAATCAAGTCCAGTGTTGCGTCCGCGCTGCACTCCGCCTGTCTCTATCTCAAAGTGGAACAAGTTAATGAGGTCTTACGCCCCATACCCTTGATCTCAGTTACAACCGCTGGCTTCAATCCGGGCAATTACAGGGGGGAACTCATGGAGGGGGAGACGCATGGCTGAAGAAACGGACGTCATTGTGGTCGGCGCGGGACTCTCGGGCCTTGTTGCCGCCACCGAGATCGCCGACGCGGGCAAGCGCGTGATCGTCGTGGACCAGGAAGGCGAGCAGTCGCTCGGCGGCCAGGCGTTCTGGTCGTTCGGCGGATTGTTCCTGGTCGATTCGCCGGAGCAGCGCCGGCTCGGCATCAAGGACTCCCACGAGCTCGCGATGCAGGACTGGCTCGGCACCGCCGGCTTCGACCGCGACGAGGATTTCTGGCCGCGCCAATGGGCCGAGGCCTATGTGGCGTTCGCGGCGGGCGAGAAGCGTGGCTGGCTGCGCGCGATGGGCCACCGCATCTTCCCGGTGGTCGGCTGGGCCGAGCGCGGCGGCTACGACGCGATGGGCCACGGCAATTCGGTACCGCGCTTTCACGTCACCTGGGGAACCGGGCCGGGCATCGTCGAGCCGTTCGAGCGCCGCGCGCGCGAGGCGATGAAGACTGGCCGATTGATCTTCAAGTTCCGCCATCGCGTCGATGCGCTCTCCGTGACCAATGGCTCCGTGGATGGCGTCAGCGGCGCGATCCTCGCCCCTGACACGATCGAGCGCGGCAAGAGTTCCTCGCGCAACGTCGTCGGCGAGTTCGCGCTGAAGGCGCAGGCCGTGATCGTCGCCTCCGGCGGTATCGGCGGCAACCACGAGCTGGTGCGGCAGAACTGGCCGGAGCGGTTAGGTGAGCCGCCGAAATTCATGATCTCGGGCGTGCCCGAGCACGTCGACGGCCGCATGATCGGCATCACTGAAAAGACGGGCGCGCGGCTGATCAACCGCGACCGCATGTGGCATTATGTCGAAGGCATTCAGAACTGGTCGCCGATCTGGCCGCTCCACGGCATCCGCATCCTGCCGGGTCCCTCGTCGATGTGGTTCGACGCGACCGGTACAAGATTGCCGGCGCCGCTGTTCCCGGGCTCCGACACGCTCGGCCAGCTCAAATACATCATGTCGACGGGCTATGATTATTCCTGGTTCATCCTGACCCAGAGCATCATCAAGAAGGAATTTGCGCTGTCGGGCTCGGAGCAGAACCCCGACCTGACCGGCAAGAGCTGGCGCATGACCTTGCGCCGCGCCACCAACAAGGGCGCGCCAGCGCCGGTGGAGGCGTTCAAAAGCCATGGTGTCGACTTCATCGTACGGGACAAGCTCGAGGACCTTGTTGCGGCCATGAACAAGCTCGCCGGCAGCGATCTGCTCAAGCTCGAGCACATCAAAATGCAGATCGAGGCGCGCGACCGCGAGATCGCCAATCCTTACGTCAAGGATGCGCAGGTCATGAACATCCACAATGCGCGCCGCTACATCGGCGACAGACTGATCCGCACTGCCTCTCCGCACCGCATCCTGGATCCCGCGCATGGGCCGCTGATCGCGGTGAAGCTCAACATCCTCACCCGCAAGACGCTGGGCGGCTTCGAGACCGATCTCGACTCCCGCGTGTTTGGGGAAGAGGGCAGCGTCATTCCTGGTCTCTACGCCGTCGGCGAAGCGGCCGGCTTTGGTGGCGGCGGCGTGCATGGCTATCGCTCGCTGGAGGGCACCTTTCTTGGCGGCTGCCTGTTCTCCGGGCGCAATGCCGGCCGCTCCGCAGCGAAGGCGGTGGGGTGACCGACGAGGCTGGTCGGTGCACGGCGCGCACCGGCCTCAGCCGCGGCGAAGCATCTCCTGCAACAGGCGTTCGGTCAGCGAGAGCTGATCGAGCCGCAGAGACAAGAGCTCGTTCAGCTCGGCCATGTGGGCTCGAAGTCGCTCGGCCTCGACCGGTCTGTCATCGAGATTTCGGAAAAGGTCGCCGAGCGCCCTGAGACATTGCTGCATCGTCACGATGCCTTGCCGCAGCGAGTCGCAGTCTCTCATGGTGCTGGCGACCAGGCTGGTTTGGCGAAGCGGCAACGCGATGACGTTATCGAGCGCGCCCGCTAGCGCTTCTTGCGTGTTTCGATCGGCCATCGCGTTCCCTCATGCATCATGGCAGGGTACTCGTCTCTTCGGGTCAGGCGGCGCGAACCGTGGTCAGGAACTGCTCGACCTCGGAGTGCAATCGCGCGCTGTCCCTCGACAGCATTTGCGCAGAGGCAAGCACCTGGGTCGAAGCCGAACCAGTCTCCGCTGCCCCGTGCTTCACATCGCTGATGTTGGCTGCGACCTGGTCGGTGCCTTGCGCCGCCTGCTGGATATTGCGGGCAATCTCCTGCGTCGCCGCTCCCTGCTCTTCGACTGCCGATGCGATGGCCGAAGAAATCTCGGAGATCCTGCCGATTGTTCCGCTGATCTCCTTGATCGCGACCACCGACTCCTGGGTGGCGGCTTGAATGTCGGCGATCTGATGGCCGATCTCTCCGGTCGCCTTCGCTGTCTGTTCGGCCAGCGCCTTGACCTCCGATGCAACCACAGCAAAGCCGCGCCCCGCTTCGCCGGCTCGCGCCGCTTCGATCGTGGCGTTCAGAGCGAGCAGATTGGTCTGCCCCGCGATCGTGTTGATGAGTTCGACGACGTCGCCGATGCGGGTGGCCGCCTGCGACAGCTTGTTGACCCGATCATTGGTCCTCTGCGCCTGCTCCACCGCGGCGCCGGCAATTCTGGCGGCGTCCTGCACCTGGCGGCTGATTTCGGTCACTGACGAGCTCATCTCTTCGGTGGCGGAGGCAACCGATTGAACGTTGGTCGAGGCTTCCTCGGAAGCGGCAGAGACGACGCTCGACAGCTCCTGGGTGTTTTCCGCTGTCTTGCTCAGGGTCCGGGCCGCCGCTTCGAGCTCCGTCGCCGAGGACGACAGCGTCTTCACGATGTCGCCGACCGCGTCCTCGAACTGACCCGCGAGCCTGTGCATGTCGGCCTTGCGCTGAGCGGCCGCGCGAGCCTCCATTTGTGCCTGCTCGGCACGCAGACGGTCGGCCTCGATCATGTTGTCCTTGAACACCTGGACCGCATTGGCCATCTCGCCGACCTCGTCGGTGCGGCCCACGCAGGGAACGTTCGTGGAGGTGTCGCCGCCGGCGAGCTTGCCCATGGCAAGGGTCATCCCCCGGATCGGCGCGGCGATCGAGCGGGACGTGAACAATGCGATTGTCCCGCCAAGGCCGACTCCCGCTGCCAACAGCGTCCACAAGATGAGCTTCAGCAGCGAGATGCTCTCCTGCACGCCCAGCGTCTCCATGGCGAGCATCCGCTTCTGATTGGACTTGATGCCTCCCGAGCGGGTGCCGTCGACGCCCTTGGGTCCGTCGAGCAGGTCGAGAATCCTTGCGGCGCGCGGGGCGGCTTCGGTCACCAGCAGATGAACCGGCGCGTTCCAGTCCGGGGACTCGCGAAGCGCGAAGATCCTTTCATAGAGGGGCGCGAACTCGCTTTTTGCCTTCGCGATCTTATCGAAGGACGCCTGTTGCGAGGCAATGAGCAGGTCCTTTCGTGCATTGACTCCGGCATAGCCTTTCTCAAAGGCCTCCCATGGCCTCACGAATTTTTCCTTGTCGGTCTTTTCGCCCGAGAGCAGATACATCCGGAGCTGGGCCGTGGCAGCGGCAAAATTGCCCCGCGTATCGGCCATAGCCTTGAGCAATTTCTTCCGTTCCGGCGTCGCTTCCTGTGCCTCCTCCTGATCGATCATCTTCGTGATCTCGGAGAAGATCACGTCTGCGCGCGGGCCGGCCTCGCTGACCATGAGCTTGGTCGCGGGGTAGGCATCAGGAGTGAAAGCGATCGCTTCGGCCTTGTCCTGCGCCGCGCGAAATTCGGCGAGCAACAGCTTGGCTTGCTCCCACTTCTGCCTGTTCTCGGGATTGGTGAACTGCGCCGCTTGCTCGTCGAATGCGGCTACTGTCCTATCCATCTCCTTCCACATCGACGCGCGATCGAGCTTGCCTTGCGGATTCCCACTCAGCAAATAGCCGCGTAAGGTGGCGAGCGTGGAATAGAGATTACCGATCAGCTCGGTGCTCGCCAGCGCGACTGGCGTGCGCAGGTTCGTCATGCGATTGACCGTCGTTGAAATGCGCCCGACCTCGAGCATCGTGTACCCGACGGAAAGCGCGATGATGGCGCAAACTGCAGCAAATCCTGCGATCAACCGGCCACCGATACGAAAATTGAAATAGGAAGACATTGGCAAATACTCCGCAGCTATGGCCGCTTTGGCCTAAGACGTCGCATGAAAATCCCCGCGTGGACGATGCCGCAGACCGATACGATCGTTTGACATGACCAGATCGGGCGATACCCCACTATTCCGATCGCGGCAGCATTGGCGCACCCGGCTGGCAAATGATCCCAGACAGATCGAGGCGTGAGCCGTTTGAGCAATCCCGAGGACGATGCAGCGCCCGTACCCTGCTACTACCGCCAGTTTTACGTCCCTCCGACCCTGACTTTGACGTGTGCGGTCAAGGTGACCAAAATTGCTTATCGCGACATTAAGAAAAATTTGTTCGCGAGGGTCGCTCAACGCGCAAAAATTGAGCGCTGCTTGGTGCTGCCGGAATCAGAGGCGACGCCTGTCACGATTTTTTGTCTCTCAATCGGCAGAGCGCTGCGCCAACACCAAAACTGGTGAAAAGCGGGCTCGATCTCACCTCGATCTCCGCAAAAATCGATGGCGGTCGCGATTTGCTGCTTGACGATTATCTTGGCCTCACGCCGGGTTTTCCGGCTCCGAAGATGAACTCGATGCCCGCAGACGAGAGTGTGGCGCAAAGAGTCCTCAATGTCTCGTCGGGCAGGCGCAGGAGACCATTCTGCTCCTCAAGCCGGCGAATCACGGCAGCAGAAATCCCGGTGCGTGCGGCGAGCTGTTTCACCGACCAGTTCAGCATGCCGCGGGCCGCGCGCAATTGCGCGCCCGTCAACCTCGACGTCGAGACCTGTTCGGTCGAGAGCCGCTCCTCGTGCACGTCCGTGGAGATTCCCAACCACTCCCGAATACTGCCATCCGCGTCCGGGACCGGCACAGCCCTGCAATGGTACCAGCGGTAGGAGCCGTCGGACTGGCGCAGTCGATGCTCGACATCGTAGGGCTGTCCCGTTTCGGCGGCAGCCGCCCAGATCCGCAAGGCCGTTTCGCGCTCCTCTTCGGGAAGCAGATCGAGCCAGCCTTTGCCGAAGAACCGGTGCGCGTCCGGCTTGTTCTCCGCGTTCAAGAGCGAGGTAATCCGGCCGTCCTGGCTGCCGACCCACAGCAGTCCGCCTGCGACTTGCGTGAGCGCCGCGTAGCGACCCGCATCTGTCTTGAGAGGCTGCAGCGATCTGCGTTGTTCGGTGATGTCGACGACGACGCCGACCACGCATTCCGGCTCGCCGGCGGAGTTCAGAAAAGTCTCGGACTGGATACGGAGCCAGCGCAGTGCACGGTTCGGCCGGATGATGCGAAACTCGCCGTCGAGCAAAGACCGGTCGAACGCGAATCCGCGTGGATCGCGCTGCGGGCGGCGATCCTCCGGATGAATTCGTCTCTCGATTTCCGCATAGCTGGGCGCGACGGCATTGGGATCGAGGCCCAGCAGGCCGTAGAAGCCACGCGACCACTGCATCCGGCCTTCAGCATCGCAGCGCCAGACGCCCGCCCCAAATTTTTCTTCAAAAAGACGAAGTATCTCCGAAGGGTCGAGGTAGTTTTCCAGGTGGCGCAATTCAGCCCCCCGTCGTGAAAATTAGGTCTCAACTATTAATTGCAGTCTATCTCACTTCGCTCGATTGCTGCAGAATATTTGTGCCATCAGACGGTATATACATGCGGTCGAAGGTCGCGCCGAGATCTTGAACTTGGTTACGTGCGTCGAACCCGGCTAAACGCCATCGATGATACCGATCATGGCCTGGATGATGCGACCCGCCTTGCACGTTGCCCTGTTCTGGTTGGCGGTGATCTGCTGCTTCTCTCCTGCATGGGCCGACACTGTCGATGTTAACGGCGTGAAGCGCTCCTACATCGCGCAATTGCCGGCGAAAAAGCCCGCACCGCTGGTGATCGTGCTGCATGGCAAGACGCAACGTGGCGCCGACATGGTCGCGCGGACGGCGTGGCCGCAGCTTGCCAGGCGCGAGGGTCTGGCCGTTGTCTTTCCTGATGGCCTCAACCACGCCTGGGCCGATGCGAGGACCAAGGCGGGACCCGCGCTGCGAGGCCCGCCGCCGGGCACCGACGACGTCGCCTTCATCGGCAAGCTGGTCGAGAAACTGGTGGCGAACGGCACGGCCGACCCTCGCCGCGTCTATGTCGCCGGGATCTCCAATGGCGGCGCCATGGCGATGACACTCCTCTGCGCCCGCGCCGATCTGTTTGCCGCCGGTGCGAGCGTGATCATGAATCTCACCGACGAGGCCGCCGTCACCTGTCATCCATCGCGGCCGGTGCCGATGCTGCTCATGAACGGTACCGCCGACCCGCTGGTCCCCTACGAGGGCGGGCGCGGATCGAGCTATTTCGCCGCAGACGGATTCTGGTCGACCGACGAGACGCTGGCGTTCTGGCGCAGGCTCAATGGCTGCGAGACCGATGACGCCGGGGTGACCGACATGCCCGACAGGGCGCCCGCAGACCAGTCCACAGTGACACGGATCAGCTCGCGCTGTCCGACTGGGCACGACGTCGTGCTCTATCGCATCAACCATGGCGGCCACCGCATGCCCGGCTTCGCTCCGGATGCCCGCTTCCCGAAGGTTGCCAGGAGCATGCTTGGATCGCAAAACGGCGACATCGACGGCGCCGAAACGATCTGGACGTTTTTCAGTCAGTTTGAGTGAACAACGCATGCATTGCTGGGCAACGCATGCGTGCCAGGCAACGCATGCGTGCCAGGGGTGGCACACCGCAAATCGCTGGGCTAGACAGGGCCGCCATTCCACCAGGAGATCCCAGATGAGCATCCAGCGTTTTGAAACCGGCCCGCGCATGAGCCAGGTCGTCGTGCACGGCAACACCGTCTATCTCGCCGGCGTCGTTGCGAACAAGGCTGCCGGCGAAAGCGTGACGAAGCAGACCCAGGACATCCTGGCGACCATCGACGGCCACCTCGCCAAGGCCGGCACCGACAAGTCGAAGCTGCTCTCGGCCACGATCTACATCACCGACATGAAGACTTTCGGCGAGATGAATGCAGTGTGGGACGCCTGGGTCTCGCCCGGCAACACCCCGGCGCGCGCCACCGTCGAAGCCAAGCTGGCGGCCCCGCAATATACCGTCGAGATCATGGTGACGGCGGCGAAGTAATTTCGCGAGAACTTCACGCGCGTTGATGACCTTCGAGGTAATCGATCAACGCGCGTGAACCTTCGATAGTCAGGTCAGCCGGACCACACGGCGCCATCGAAGGAGAACATCATGACCGATCCCGTCACCATCGCCCGCCGCTACATCGAGCTCTGGAACGAGCGCACGGCCGAGCGGCGCCGCGAGCTGCTCAGCGAAAGCTGGACGACGGATGCGAGCTATGTCGATCCCGTGATGAAGGGCGACGGGCAGGACGGCATCGAGGCGCTGATCGCCGGCGTGCAGCAGCGCTTTCCCGATTTCAAATTCAAGCTGATCGGCGAGCCCAATGGCTACGGCGATCACATCCGCTTTTCGTGGGGACTTGGTCCTGACGGCGCCGACAGCCCGATCAAGGGCACGGATTTCGCCGTGCTAAAGGACGGCCGGATCAGAAGCGTGACCGGGTTTCTCGATCAGGTGCCGGCCGGGGCGTGAGAGCGCTGGCCGTCGTCTGTGGGAGGGACCTCCGCTGTGGCCATCCTTCGAGACGCCCGCCATTGGCGGGCCCTCAGGATGAGGGCGGAATGCGTGGCAGCAGTTTCAGCGAGCGCGATGCTGCTTAGCCTCATCCTGAGGAGACCGCGAAGCGGTCGTCTCGAAGCACGAGGCGCGCGCTCAGGTCGTGCAAAATGCCTAAGTGATAGCCCTTCTCGCCGCAGGCGGGGAGGGCCACCCCTCGACGAAGCCGCCCTCACGGCTTACCTGTCATGCCGTGCCGCCCCGTATCCTCCAAACATCGGCCGAGCCTGCCGCGCTGCTGCCGGATCGCTTCCAGGCCTGGTTCGCAGCCCGCGGCTGGTCGCCGCGCGCGCATCAATTGGCGCTGCTGGAGAAGGCCCGCGAGGACGCTAGCGCGCTCTTGATCGCGCCGACCGGCGCCGGCAAGACGCTCGCGGGATTTCTGCCGACGCTGGTGGAGCTTTCGGCGCCGTCGCTCATACGAGACGCGCGCGCGAAGAAGAACCTCGTCTCCACCGGCCGCAGCGTGCAACGCAGCGGCGGCCTGCACACCCTCTACATCTCGCCGCTCAAGGCGCTCGCCGTCGACATCGCGCGCAATCTGGAGCGGCCGATCGCGGAGATGGCGCTGCCGATCAAGGTCGAGACCCGCACCGGTGACACGCCGGTGTCGCGGCGCCAGCGGCAGCGGCGCTATCCGCCCGACGTGTTGCTGACGACGCCCGAGCAGCTCGCGCTGCTGCTCTCCTCCGACGACGCACCGTTCCTGTTTTCCTCCCTGAAGCGCATCGTGCTCGACGAGCTGCATGCGCTGGTGACGTCCAAGCGCGGCGATCTGCTCTCGCTCGGGCTGGCGCGGCTCTGGCGCCTCGCGCCGCAGATGCGTGCGATCGGCCTGTCGGCGACCGTAGCCGAGCCGGATCAGCTCGCGCGCTTCCTGGTGCCGCAGCCCGACGGCAGGGAAGCGGCTGCCGACATCGTCGTCGCCGGCGGTGCCGCGCCGCCCGTGGTCGAGATGCTCGATACGCGCGAGCAGCTGCCCTGGGCCGGCCACAGCGCGCGCCACGCGCTCCCCGAGATCTACGAGCTAATCAAGGCCAACAAGACCACGCTGGTCTTCGTCAACACCCGCAGCCAGGCCGAGATGCTGTTCCAGAATCTGTGGAGCATGAACGACGACGGCCTTGCCATCGCGCTGCATCACGGTTCGCTCGACGTCGCCCAGCGCCGCAAGGTCGAGGACGCGATGTCGGCGGGCAGACTGCGCGGCGTGGTCTGCACCTCCTCGCTCGACCTCGGCGTCGACTGGGGCGACGTCGATCTCGTCGTCAATATCGGCGCGCCCAAGGGCTCCTCGCGCCTGATGCAGCGCATCGGCCGCGCCAACCACCGTCTCGACGAGGCCTCGCGCGCGGTGCTGGTGCCGGCCAACCGCTTCGAGGTGCTGGAGTGCCGCGTCGCCATCGATGCGATCGCCGAGAATGCGCAGGACACGCCGCCCTTGCGCCTCGGTGCGCTCGACGTGCTGGCCCAGCACATGCTCGGCTGCGCCTGCGCCGAACCCTTCTTCTCGGACGAGCTCTATGGCGAAGTCCGCACCGCCGCGCCCTATGCAAACCTGTCGCGGCAGGATTTCGACGACGTCGTCGATTTCGTCGCCTCCGGCGGCTACGCGCTGAAAACCTATGAGCGCTTCGCCCGCATCAAGCAGGACAAGGAAGGCCGCTGGCGCGTCGCCAATCCCAAGGTGCGGCAGAGCTATCGGCTGAATGTCGGCACCATCGTCGAGGACGACATGCTCAAGGTGCGCCTGGTGCGATCGCGCGGCGGCGGTACGGGCTCGACCGGAGTGATCGCGCGGGGCGGCCGCTTGCTCGGCGAGATCGAGGAAGCCTTCATCGAAGGCCTCAGCCCAGGCGACACGTTCGTGTTCTCAGGTGAGGTGGTGCGCTACGAAACCCTGGTCGAGGATCAGGTCTATGTCTCGCGCGCGCATGACAGGGACCCGAAGGTGCCGTCCTATATGGGCGGCAAGTTTCCGCTCTCGACCTATCTCGCCGAGCGCGTGCGCCGGCTGCTCGACGACGGGCGCGCCTGGGGCGGCTTGCCGGAGCAGGTGCGCGACTGGCTGTCGTTGCAAAAGGACGTCTCGCGCGTGCCGGCGGTCCGCGAGCTTCTCGTTGAGAGCTTTCCGCGTGCCAATAAGCATTATCTCGTCTGCTATCCCTTCGAGGGACGTCTCGCACATCAGACCCTCGGCATGCTGCTGACGCGCCGCCTCGAGCGCGCCCGCGCGCGGCCGCTCGGCTTCGTCGCCAATGAATATGCGGTGGCAATCTGGGGGCTCGGCGACCTCTCCTTCATGATCCGCGACGGTCGGATCGACCTCAATGCGCTGTTCGATCCAGACATGCTCGGCGATGATCTCGAAGCCTGGCTCGCCGAATCCGCGCTGATGAAGCGCACCTTCCGCAACTGCGCGATCATCTCCGGCCTGATCGCGCGCCGCCACACCGGGGAGGAGAAGAGCCGCCGCCAGGTGCTGTTCTCGACCGACCTCGTCTACGACGTCCTGCGCAAGCACCAGGCCGATCACATCCTGCTCCGCGCCGCGCGCGCCGATGCCGCCACCGGCCTGCTCGACCTGCGCCGCCTCGGCGACATGCTGATTCGTATCAAAGGCCGCATCACCCACCGGGAACTCGACCGCGTCTCCCCGCTCGCGGTGCCCGTGATGCTGGAAATCGGCCGCGAGTCAGTTTATGGCGAAGCTGCAGACGAGCTGTTGGCGGAAGCCGCCGACGAGCTGGTCAAAGAGGCGATGGATAGAAGCGGGTAGGACGTGACGGCAGGCGCGCTGGTTTCAGGGGATGGCGAGGACATGCGCGTTTCCACAGTCACCATCAGCGACGTGACCTTCGCGGCTGATCTCTCCGGCGCGCTGTTCTGGGAAGAGCAGCGCCTGCTGGTCGTCTCGGACCTGCATCTGGAAAAGGGGTCCAGCTTCGCCACGCGCGGCGTGCTGTTGCCGCCTTACGATACCATCGCGACGCTCGGCCGGCTCGCTGCTGTTATCTCCCGCCATGATCCGCGAATTGTCATCGCCCTCGGCGATAGCTTTCACGATCGCACCGCGCATGAGCGCCTGTCGGCCGAGGACCGCGACGCTGTGGCCGCGCTCCAGACCGGCCGCGACTGGATCTGGATCTCCGGCAATCATGATCCCATGCTGCCGCGCGATCTCGGCGGCACCATCGCGGACGAAGTCGCGATTGGCCCGATCACCTTCCGCCACGAGCCGACCGGCGCGCGCGGCGAGATCGCCGGCCATCTGCATCCCAAGGCGCGCGTCTCCGCGCGCGGCCGCTCGATGGAGCGCCGCTGCTTCGCCAGTGACGGGATGCGTGCCGTGATGCCGGCCTTCGGCGCCTATGCCGGCGGCCTCAGCATCCGTGACGCTGCCTTCGCCAAGATCTTTCCGAAGAACGGCTTTGTCGCCCATCTCCTCGGCGACCGCCGCGTCCACGCCATTGCGGCCTCGCGCTGCTATTGAGGCATGGGCTGCGGCTTGGAACAAATTAAGAACACTTTAGCAAGTCTTTGATATATCATTGTGATTCGGCGCATCGCCGACACAATATCTAGCGTCTGTCCGACTTTGCGAGGACTACATGTCCACCATTGCCTTCGACCAGTTTGCCCTCACCCGGATCGCCGATTTCGCGCGCTCGCTGTCACGACTGCATCAGGCGGCACGGCGCTATGCCGTCGATGACGACCAGTTCGATCGCGAGTTCAACGCGGTGTGCCAGTCGATCTGGGGCTACACCATCGACGACGTCAGCGACGATCTGTTCTCGACCGAGGACCATCTGTTTCTCGACACGCTGGACGAGGCGCATGCGCGCATCTTCGCGGCCGAGCAGGGTTATGACCTCGTTGGCGATCAGGGCATGCTCACCGACTGGTGGGGCTTTTGCTGGATGATCTTGGCCGAGAAGCGCGGCCTCCTGACGCCGGAAAACCGCGCCGCTGCACGCGCAGCGATCGAGGAGAAATATCTGGCAGCGCCGAACGTGATCGGGGTGATCATCGGGAGGTAACGCCTTACACGCGGTCATTCCGGGGCATCGCGGAGCGATGAACCCGGAATCTCGAAATTCCGGGTTCGATGCTGACGCATCGCCCCGGAATGACGCCTCATTCTCCTAATCCAATCCCGCCCGCTTCGCCGGCTTCTGCGCCGTCGCCTTCGGCACTGAAACATCCGGCAGCGCCTCACGCACGATCTCTGTTGACGCCGGGGCATCTGCCGACACCGTCTCGGCCCGCACCGGCGCCACCTTCATCTCGCCAAGCCGCGCGCGGACCTGGGCGGTGAGGCCGGGATAGGAGGCAACCGGGGTGAATTCCGCAGCCTGGTCGTTGCCGACGCGGATGCCGGTATAGGCGACAAGGCCGTCGGTGGTGGCGATCACGTCGCCGGCTTTCAGCGAGGAATCCAGCGCGAGATCGACCGGAGCAAGACCAGCCGGCTCACGGCCATTGCAGGTGCAGTCGGCGCGCAGCGCCTTGCGATAGGCGAACGCGTTCTCGCTGTCGGCGTAGCGCTCGCCGGTCTGCGAATAGGCGCCGTCGATCGACGAGCCGAAATAGACCTTGGTCGCGCTGGCAGGACAGAACGCCTGACACATCTGTGCGGGCGAGGCGACGCCGCGCATCAGCGGAAAGTACTTCCCGTCGCAACTGCGCACGCAGAAGGCCGGGCCCGAACCGCCGGCTGCCGCCGAGCGGGTCGGCGGCACATATTGCGGGGTTGCCGCATTCTGCTGCCCGGTGAAGGGATCGGCGTAGGAGCTCGCCTGCTGCGGCACCTCCCGCTGCGGCCGCTGCTGCTGCATGCCGCCGAAGAGAAAATCGAACAGGCCTTCGGCCGAAACCGGGGCCGGGGCCGCAAGCAACGGGGCTGCAAGCATGGCGGCCACAAGCATCGCGCGACGCCGCCGGCGCGCATGGGACGAGATTGTACGCAAACGCCTACTCCACCCGACGCTACTGAACCGGCTGGAACCCTTCGGGTCTCAGCACATGATTCACCATAAGACCGGATGGTAAATGAGCGGTTGAACGGAGGCGATTTCCGCGGCTTCTCATGCCCCGGACGCAGCGCTGCGCGCCGCCCTTCGCGGCGTGATGCGCTGCAGAGCCGGGGCCCATGTCGATAGCGAAAAAGGTGGGTCCCGGTTCAGCGTCGCATCGCTACGCGTTGCGCCGCGCCCGGGACACCAAAGCCGTTAGGCCTTCAAAAACTCCGACGCTTTGTACAGCGAGCGGAACGGCAGGCCGGCCGCACCGAACGTGTCGGTGGCGCCTTCCTCGCGGTCGACCATGGTCAGCACCAGCACCACATTGGCGCCGGTCTCGCGCACCGATTCCACCGCCTTCATCGCCGAGCCGCCCGTGGTGGTGACGTCCTCGACGATCACGACGCGCTTGCCCGCCAGCGTCTCGCCCTTGGGCAGGCCTTCGATCGCGAGCTTGGCGCCGTGCTCCTTCGGCTTCTTGCGCACGAAGAACGCTGCAATCGGATGGCCCTTGATCCAGGAGATCTGCGCCAGCGCGCCGGCGAGCGGCACCGCGCCCATCTCGAGCCCGCCGATGAAATCGAGCTGGTCGTCCTTGAGCGCCTCGTAAGTCAGCTCGGCGAGCAGCGTCGCGCCCTCGGGGTCGAGCATGGTCGGCTTGAGGTTGAAGTAGAAATCGCTCTTGCGGCCCGACGCGAGCGTCACCTCGCCGCGGCCGAATGAGCGCCGGCGGATGATTTCGAACAGGCGGGCGCGGGAGGCAGATTTCGACACGGCGGTCCCTCGAACAGCGTTTTTGGTGGAGGCGGAATTTATCCGCGACGGCCGCGACATTCCAGAGGGGGCGTCTCCCGTCAACAGGGATCGGCCATCCCGGTCCGCCGGTTGTGAGGGCGCAACCTTCTGGAGTAGTTGAGGGGGCAAGCCCCTTGGGAAGGAAACCGGAATGACGATCGAGCTCTACACCTGGAACACGCCGAACGGACGCAAGATCTCGGTCGCGCTGGAGGAGATGGGGCTGCGCTACAAGGTGATCCCGGTGAACATCACCAAGGGCGAGCAGATGGCGCCCGAGTTCCTCAAGCTCTCTCCGAATAACAAGATCCCCGCGATCGTCGACCCCGAGGGGCCCGACGGCAAGCCGGTCAGCATCTTCGAATCCGGTGCGATCCTGCTCTATCTCGGCGAAAAGACCGGCAAATTCCTGCCGAAATCGCTTAGCCAGCGCATCCCGGTCTACGAATGGCTGATGTGGCAGATGGGCGGCTTCGGGCCGATGCCCGGCCAGGTGCACCATTTCATCGCACTCGAGAACGAGCAGGACCGGGCCTACGGCCTGAAGCGCTTCATGGCTGAGACGCGCCGGCTTTACGGCGTGCTGGATCGCCGCCTGGAGGGGCGCGACTTCGTCGCCGGCGAGCTCTCGGTTGCCGATTTTGCCATCCTGGGCTGGGCCTGGCGTCATCCTCGCCACAAGGTTGATCTGGCCGACTTTCCCAACGTCAAGCGCTGGTACGAGACCCTGATGGCCCGTCCGGCGGTGAAGCGCGGGATGGAGGCGAAGCTGGATTAGCTAGACGCTGTCGTCGCCCGGCTCGACCGGGCGACCCAGTATTCCAGAGACGGCAGTGATTGAGCCGAGAGGCCGCGGCGTACTGGATGCCCCGGTCAAGCCGGGGCATGACAGTGTGCCTCACACCTTCTTCGCTTCCACCGCCATCCGCACCGCGAGCCCGGCCAGCACCGTCCCCATCAGCCAGCGCTGCACCAGCATCCAACTCGGCCGGTTCGCCAGAAACAGCGCGATCGAGCCGGCCGCGAGCGCGATCATCGCATTGACGCTGACGCTGATCGCGATCTGGATCGACCCGAGCACCACCGACTGCGCCAGCACGCTGCCGGCGGCGGGATCGATGAACTGCGGCAGCAATGCCAGATACAGCATCGCGATCTTCGGGTTGAGCAGGTTGGTGACGAAGCCCATCGCGAACAATTTGCGCGGGCTGTCGATCGCGAGCTTTCTCACCTGGAACGGCGAACGCCCGCCCGGCTTCACCGCCTGCCAGGCGAGCCACAGCAAGTATCCGGCGCCGGCAAAGCGCAGCGCGTCATAAGCGAAGGGAATGGCGAGCAGCAGCGCCGTGATGCCGAACGCTGCACACAGCATGTAGAACACGAAACCGAGCGCGACGCCCCCGAGCGAGACGATGCCGGCCGCAGCGCCCTGCGTGATCGAGCGCGAGATCAGATAGATCATGTTCGGTCCCGGCGTGAGCACGAGACCGAGGCAGACGAGGGCAAAGCCGAGCAGGGCGGAGGTGTGGGGCATAGGTGAACCGGTGCGGGAGACGGCACGGTTCTAATATGCGCTGCCTCACCGAGCCATTGCGCAATTGCTCGGAGGACAATTCAGATCCTGTGTCCCGGACGCGGCGCAGCGTGAAACGGTGCGCCGCAGAGCCGGGACCCAGCTGGTGCGGCGTGGAGCCCGGATCAGCAGCGCACCACGCCGCGAAGGGCGGCGCGTTGCGCAGCATCCGGGGAAAGCAGCCTCAATGCGCCTCGTCCCAATTGGTCGCGGCGCGCGCATCGACATGCAGCGGCACTGACAGCAGCACGGCCGGGAACGGCGCGTCCTGCATCACGTGCTGCACGACGGGGAGCGTCGCCTCGACCTCGTCGTCCGGCACCTCGAAGATCAGTTCGTCATGCACCTGGAGCAGCATCTGCGCCGACAGCTTCTTCGCGGCCAGCGCATCCTCCACGCGCGTCATGGCGCGGCGGATGATATCGGCGGCGGTGCCCTGCAGCCGGGCGTTGATCGCGGCGCGCTCGTTGAAGGCGCGCACCGAGGCGTTGGAGGCCTTGATGTCGGGGTAGTGGCACTTGCGGCCGAACAGCGTGGTGACGTAGCCGTGGTTGCGGCAGAAGTCGCGCGTCTCGTCCATGTAGGCGCGGATGCCGGGGAAGCGCTCGAAATATTTCTTGATGTAAGCGGAGGCCTCCTCGCGCGCGATGCCGAGCTGATTGGCGAGGCCGAACGCCGAGATGCCGTAGATGATGCCGAAATTGATCGCTTTGGCGCGGCGGCGGATCTCGCTCGGCATGCCCTTGATCGGCACGCCGAACATTTCCGACGCGGTCATGGCGTGAATGTCGAGCCCGTCGCGGAACGCCTGCTTCAGCACGGGGATGTCGGCGATCTCGGCGAGCAGCCGCAGCTCGATCTGTGAATAATCGGCTGACACCAGCTTGTGCCCGGGTGTCGCGACGAAGGCGCGGCGGATCTTGCGGCCATCCTCGGTGCGCACCGGAATGTTCTGAAGGTTCGGCTCGTTGGACGACAGCCGGCCCGTCGTGGTCGCGGCCAGCGCGTAGGTGGTGTGCACGCGATGGGTCTGCGGATTGACATAGGTCGGCAACGCGTCGGTGTAGGTCGATTTCAGCTTGGAGACCTGGCGCCACTCCAAAATCTTCTTCGGGAAGGCGTGGCCTTGCTCGGCGAGCTCGTCCAGTACCTGGGCGGTGGTCGACCATGCGCCGGTCTTGGTCTTGGTGCCGCCTGATAGTCCCATCTTGCCGAACAGGATGTCGCCGATCTGCTTGGGGCTGCCGACATTGACCGGCTCGCCCGCGATCTCCTGGATCTCGGCCTCGACCCGCGCTGCGGTCTGGGCAAAGTCGCCGGAGAGGCGCGACAGCACCTGGCGGTCGATCGAAATGCCGCGCCGCTCCATGCGGGCGAGCACCGACACCAGCGGCCGTTCCAGGGTCTCATAGACCGCGCTCATGTGCTCGGCGACGAGGCGCGGCTTCAGCACGCGCCAGACGCGCAGGGCGACGTCGGCGGCTTCCGCCGACAGCGGTGCGGCCTTGTCGATCGGCACCTGGTCGAAGGTGATCTTGCCCTTGCCGCTGCCGAGCAGCTCGTTTTCCTTCAGCATGGCATGGCCGAACCAGCGCTCGGACAGCGATTCCAGCGCATGCGAGCCGCGGCCGGCATCGAGCACGTAGGAGATCAGGAGCGCATCGTCGATGTTGCGCAGCGTGATGCCGTGCTGCGCCAGCATCACAGCGGTGAACTTGACGTCGAAGCCGATCTTGAGAATGCCGGCTGATTCCAGCACCGCCCGCAGCGCTTGCAGCGCGTCGTCATGCTTGACCTGGTCCGGCGCGAGGCCGGCATCGAACAGGCCGGCGCCGCCGCCGGACTGCTTGTGCGCCAGCGGCACGTAGCAGGCCTCGTTCGGCGCCAGTGCCAGCGCGATGCCGCAAAGATCGGCCTGCATCGGATCGATCGAGTTGGCTCTCATCTCGATCGCGACATGGCCGGCATCATGGATGCGCGCGATGAAGGCCTCGAGCTCGTTGAGCGTCTTGATGGTCTGGTATTTGCTGCGATCGACCGGAAGCTTGCGCAGCGCCTCTTCGCGCGCGGCGGCGAGCGAGATCGGCGCACCCTTCGGGCTCGCAGCCTTGTCCTCCTTGCCCGCCGACTTGTTGCGCTCGATCGGCGCGGTCTGCGCCGGTGTGCCGGTCCCTGGTGCGGGCACGACGTCCGAGGGCGGCAGCGGCGAGAATACGCTCGCACCCTTTGCGTAGCCGGGATCGGCATCGACGTTGGCAGGATCGATCTGCGAATATTCGGCGACACGTCGCGTCAGCGTCGTGAACTCCATCGCCTTCAGGAAGGCGATCAGCTTGCGCGCGTCGGGCTCGTGGACGGCGAGGTCGTCCAGCGGCACCTCGAGATCGACCTTGTCGTCGAGCAGCACGAGCTGCCGCGAGATCCGCGCCTTCTCCGCGTTCTCGAGCAGCGCCTCGCGCCGCTTGGGCTGCTTGATCTCGCCGGCGCGGAACAACAACTGGTCGAGATCGCCATATTCGGTGATCAGCTGCGCCGCGGTCTTGACGCCGATGCCGGGGACGCCGGGCACGTTGTCGGTGGAATCGCCGGCCAAAGCCTGCACCTCGACCACCTTGTGCGGCGGCACGCCGAACTTCTCGATCACCTCGGGGATGCCGATGCGGCGGTCCTTCATGGTGTCGTACATGGTGACGCAATCGGTGACGAGCTGCATCAGGTCCTTGTCGGACGACACGATGGTGGCGCTGGCGCCGCGCTCGCAAGCCTGCCGCACATAGGTCGCGATGAGATCGTCGGCCTCGAAGCCGGTCTGTTCCAGGCAGGGCAGGTCGAAAGCGCGGACGGCCTCGCGGATCAGCGCGAATTGCGGAATCAGATCGTCAGGGGCCGGCGGCCGGTGCGCCTTGTAGTCCGGATAGATCTTGTTGCGGAAGGTGATCTCCGACTTGTCGAAGACGATGGCCAGATGCGTCGGCCGGTTGTCTTCCGGCATCTCGCGCAAGAGCTTCCACAGCATGTTGCAGAAGCCGAGCACGGCATTGACCTGGAGCCCATCGGACTTGCGGTTCAGCGGCGGCAGCGCGTGATAGGCGCGGAAGATGTAGGAGGAACCGTCGACCAGGAAGATGTGGTCGCCCTTGCCGGCCGCCTTTGCCGCGACCGGTTTGGCAGCAGCTGTCGCAGCAGCGGGCTTGGTCTCGGCAGCTTTTGGCGCGGCCTTGGTGTCAGCTTTGGCGGTGGTCTTCGGCGATGTCTTGGGCATGGCTGCAATGTATGAATTTTTGCGGGCTTTGACAGCCTTGGGAGGCGGATTTTTGGCTTGCTGCCGCCGCTATCCCCACTGTCATTCCCCGGCTTGACCGGGGAATCCAGTACGCCGCGGCTTATCGATCAACAATCGCTGTCTCTGGAATACTGGGTCGCCCGGTCCCGGCTACGCGAAGGCTTCGTCGGGCTCTTCGGTGTTGGGCCGGCGAAGCTTTAGCGAAGACGGCAAGCCGGGCGACGACAGCGAGAATACAGCTACTCCGCCGCCTGCAACACCGCTCCCGCCTTCCTCGGCGCGATCCAGAACGCATCGGGCCGCTCGAACAGGAAGCGCGCATTGAGGCGCAGCGCCACCTGCCAGATCGCCAGCGCTCCGAGCACGCCGGCGATGGTGACGAGCAGCGATACCGTGCCGATGTCGGCTATGATGCCCGTGCGGAGCAGCAGCGTCCGCGTCGCCGCCATCGGCAGGAAGAAGGCGAGGTAGATCACGATCGAATGCTCGCCGCAGAAGCGAAGGAAATTGAGCCACTGCGCGCGCGCGAGCAGCGTGCCCGTCGTAATGATGGCGCAGGCGCCGGCAAAGCCGAGCACGAGCGAGACGAGCGCCCATTCACTGGCGCCCCATGCGACCAGGCCGGCATTGACCAGCGCCCAGGTCGCGAGCGCCGCGAGCGCAAGCACGGGACGTGTCCGCGCGCGATCCGACAGGGCGAACACGTAAGGCGCGAACAGGTAGCCCGAATAGAAATAGACGAAGCGCGCGCAGAACTCGTCGATGACGGTCCAGCCGGTCGTGATCCGTGCCGTCTCCAGCGCGGCGGCGACGAGCCAGATCGCGAGCGGCGGGACTTTGCGTGTCAGTTTCGTGACGACGAAGAAGATCGGCAACAGATAGATGAACCACAGCGTGCCGAACGGCTCGATGAAGGACTCGAGGTACAGCAGGCCGACCGCGCGCCAGCCGGTCTCTGCGGCAAAGGCCGGCGCCTTGAAGCCGAACTGGATTGTCACCCAGACGACATAAAAATAGGCGAAATGCACCACCTTGCGGTCGAGATAGGTTCGCCAGTCCCGATCAATCACCAGAGACAGGAACAAGCCCGAGATCAGGAAGAAATCCGGCATCCGGAACGGCTTTGCGAAGGCCACGGCGACATGCATGAAACCGGTCTGGCCGGCGGCGAGCTCGACCCCCAGCACCGAATGCATCATCACGACCATGATGATGCAGATGCCCTTGGCGTAGTCGACCCAGTCGATGCGCGCGGCCGAAGGGACCTTGGAAAGCCCGGCCGCCGCGATTGTGCCCGATCGTGCCATGATGTCCCTTTTCGAGGCGCTTCCGCCCGCCCCTGTGCGGGTGTGGGGCAGTTTGGAGCGCAGTGGTTTCCGACTTCTTTACCGGTTCAAATCGCGGGCCGGTTTTTGCATGCGGACTGTTCCATGACCTCTGGAAAATGCTAAACCGCCCCGAATTGGGCTTCCGTTAACCAAGCTGGAACAGGATTTTTCATGCGAATTGCGATGATCGGCACGGGCTATGTGGGATTGGTGTCCGGCGCCTGCTTTGCGGATTTCGGCCACGACGTCACCTGCGTCGACAAGGACGAGAAGAAGATCGCGGCACTCCATCGCGGCGAGATCCCGATCTACGAGCCTGGGCTCGACGAGCTGGTCGCGAACAACGTGAAAGCCAAGCGGCTCGATTTTACCACCGACCTGACCAAGCCGGTTGCCGATGCCGATGCCGTGTTCATCGCGGTCGGCACCCCTTCCCGCCGCGGCGATGGGCACGCTGACCTCTCCTATGTCTACGCCGCCGCCCGCGAGATCGCGCAGTCGCTTCAAGGCTTCACCGTGGTGGTGACGAAATCGACCGTGCCGGTCGGCACCGGCGACGAGGTCGAGCGCATCATCCGCGAAGCCAACCCTGCGGCCGATGTGGTGGTCGCCTCCAATCCCGAATTCCTGCGCGAGGGCGCGGCGATCCGCGATTTCAAATTCCCCGACCGCATCGTGGTCGGCACCTCCGACGAGCGCGGCCGCAAGGTGATGGGCGACATCTACCGCCCGCTGTCGTTGAACCAGGCGCCGCTGATGTTCACGGAGCGCCGCACCGCGGAGATGATCAAATACGCCGCCAACGCGTTCCTGGCGACCAAGATCACCTTCATCAACGAGATCGCCGATCTGTCCGAAAAGGCCGGCGCCAATGTCCAGGAGGTCGCGCGCGGCATTGGCCTCGACAACCGCATCGGCACCAAGTTCCTCCATGCCGGTCCCGGCTTCGGCGGCTCGTGCTTCCCGAAGGACACCAAAGCCTTGATCAAGATCGCGCAGGACTACGACGTGAACCTGCGCATCGTCGAATCCGTGCTGGCGGTCAACGAGAACCGCAAGCGCGCGATGGCGCGGAAAGTGAGCCAGGCGCTCGGCGGCTCCTTGCGCGGCAAGACCATCGCCGTGCTCGGCCTCACCTTCAAGCCCGACACCGACGACATGCGCGATGCTCCGTCGATCCCGCTGGTCACCGGCCTGATCGACATGGGCGCGAAGGTCAAGGCGTTCGATCCCGTCGGCATGGAGCAGGCCAAGGGCGAATTGCCCGATATCACCTATTGCGAGGACGCTTATTCCTGCGCGCAAGGCGCCGATGCGCTCGTCATCGTCACCGAATGGGTGCAGTTCCGCGCGCTCGATCTCGACCGGTTGAGGGCGACCATGGCGCAGCCGGTCGTCGTCGACCTCCGCAACATCTACCGGCCCGAGGAGATGGAGGCCGCCGGCTTCACCTATGAGAGCGTCGGCCGGCCCGCTGTGCAGGGCTGATCGCACATCCTTGTTGAACGAAACCGTCACGGCCGGGCTTGTCCCGGCCATCCACGTCTTGTTCACTCTCGCCTGAAAGAACGTGGATGCCCGGGCCTTCGCCCCGCCGAAGCGGCTTCGGTCGCGCAGGCGGGACAAGGCCGGGCATGACGACCGGATGCTTCCTTGCCCCGCAGCTTCGACACGCCCCTCCCGATCGATGCCGTGCTCGACGATTTGTCGCGCACGCTGGAGGCCAACAACGCCGCCGTGCTGGTGGCGCCGCCGGGCGCCGGCAAGACCACGCGGGTGCCGCTGGCGCTGCTCGACGCACCCTGGGCGAAGGATAAGAAGATCATCGTATTGGAGCCGCGCCGCATCGCCGCGCGCGCCAGCGCTGACCGCATGGCCAAATCGCTTGGCGAGCGCACTGGCGAAACTGTCGGCTACCGCGTCCGCTTTGGCTCGAAGATCTCGCGCGCGACGCGCATCGAGGTGGTGACGGAGGGAATCTTCACCCGCCAGATCCTCGACGATCCCGAACTCTCCGGTGTCGCCGCCATCCTGTTCGACGAATTCCACGAGCGCTCGCTCGACGCCGATCTCGGCCTCGCTCTGGCGCGTGATGCGCAAACCGGCCTGCGCGAGGATCTGCGCATCCTGGTGATGTCGGCCACGCTCGACGGTGCGCGCGTGGCAAAACTGCTCGGCGATGCCCCGGTCGTCGAAAGCGAGGGCCGCGCCTTTCCGGTCGAGACGCGCTATCTCGGCCGCAAGGCGGATGCGCCGATCGAGCGGCAGATGGCGGATGCGATTGCGTCCGCGCTGCGCGCCGACAGCGGCTCGGTGCTGGCGTTCCTGCCGGGCGCCGCCGAAATCCGCCGCACCCAGAATTTTCTCTCAGAGCGCGTGCAGGACGCCTCCATCGAGATCGTGCCGCTGTTCGGCGCGCTCGATGCCGCCGTGCAGGACCGCGCCATCGCGCCGGCGCCGAAGGGCATGCGCAAGGTCGTGCTGGCGACATCGATCGCCGAGACCTCGCTCACCATCGAAGGCGTGCGCATCGTCGTCGATTGCGGTCTTGCCCGCGTGCCGCGCTATGAGCCCGACATCGGCCTGACCCGGCTCGAAACGGTGCGCGCCTCGCGCGCGGCGGTGGACCAGCGCCGCGGCCGCGCCGGCCGCACCGAGCCCGGTGTCTGCTACCGGCTCTGGGACGAGCCGCAGACCGCCTCGCTCGCGCCCTACACCCAGCCGGAAATCCTCAGCGCCGATCTGTCTTCGCTGGTGCTCGATCTCGCGCAATGGGGTGTCAGCGATCCCGCCACGCTGTCGTTCCTCGACCCGCCGCCGCAGCCGGCCTGGAAGGAAGCGAAGAGCTTGCTGACCGAGCTGAACGCGCTCGATGGCGACGGCCGCATTACCGCAGAGGGCAAGAGCCTGCGTGCGCTGGCACTGCCACCGCGGCTGGCGCGCATGATCGTGGATTCGCACCGTGCAGGCAGCGGCGAGGCCGCCGCCGAGATCGCCGCCATCATCACCGAGCGCGGGTTAGGGGGCGACAGCGTCGATCTCGAGCACCGGCGCGACCAGTTCCGCCGAGACCGCTCGCCGCGCGCAGCGAGCGCGCGCGATCTGGCGCGCCGCTGGGCCTCGCAAGTCGCGGCGTCGGAGAAAGCAGGGCAGCAGGAGGATATTTCGACCGGCCTGATGCTCGCCTATGCGTTTCCGGATCGCGTCGCGCGCAACCGCGGCAATGGCAGCTTCGTACTGGCCAACGGCCGTGGCGCTGCCGTCGAGCAGACCGCCTCGCTCGCCCGCGCGCCCTACATCGCGATCGGCGAGATGACGGGGACGGCGGCGAGCGGACGCATCCTGCTCGCGGCGCAAATCACCCAGGACGAGATCGAACGGCATTTCGCCGAGCACATCGAGACCGCCGACGAGATCTCCTTCGACCGCGGCGCGATGGCGCTACGCGCGCGGCGCAAGCGCGTGCTGCACGCGATCACGCTGTCCGAAGCCACCCTCGCACTGTCGCCTTCCGAGGAAACCGCGCGCATTCTCGCCGATGGATTGATCGCCGCCGGCCTCGACCGGCTGCCCTGGTCGAAGGCCGCCAAGCAGTGGCGTGACCGTGTGATGTTCCTGCGCAAGGCCGAGGGCGACAGCTGGCCCGATCTGTCCGACGACGGGTTGGTCGCACGACGTGACGATTGGCTGGTGCCGGCGCTCTACGACAAGGTCGCGCTCAAGGATATCTCCGCGGGCGATCTCTCCGACGCGCTGATGGCGCTGCTGCCGTGGGAGATGCGCGCACGGCTCGACCGCGAGGCGCCGACGCATTTCGAGGCGCCGACCGGAAGCGCGCTTGCGATCGACTACGAGGCCGAGCAGGGGCCGACGATCGCGGTGCGGCTGCAGGAATTGTTCGGCCTCAACACCCATCCCTCGATCGCGGCCGGCAAGGTCCCCTTGGTGCTGGAATTGCTGTCGCCGGCGCAGCGTCCGGTGCAGGTGACGCGCGATCTGCCCGGCTTCTGGCGCGGCAGCTACGCGGCCGTGCGCTCCGACCTGCGCGGCCGCTACCCGCGCCATCCCTGGCCCGATGATCCCGCGAGCGCAGTGCCGACAAGGCGGGCGAAGCCGCGCGGGACATGAGACGTCCTCTCCGTCGCCCCGCTCTTGCGGGGAGAGGGTCGGGGTGAGGGGCTCTCTCTTCAGGCGCTTCTCCATCGATAGACCTGTACCCCCTCACCCGGATTGCTTCGCAATCCGACGTCTCCCCGCAAGCGGGGAGAGGTTTAAACTGGCGTATTAACCGTCCGCTCATCCTTTTCGTCAAAATAGCATCGTGCTGACCGCGGCGTTGCTCGCGGGCGGGCGTGCCGCGTGATGAAATCGAGCTTTCGGCTCGGAAATGGTGTGATGCGTAACATTATGATCATCGCGGTCGTCATGATCGGCCTCGGCACCTTCATGGCGCAGATGGCGGACAAGATGAGCTCGGCCTCCGCTACATCGGCGCCGCGCACGACAGTCGCGATTGCGGCCACAGCTTCGGCCGGCGGCCGCAGCTTCGCCATCTCCCGCGACGGCCGTGGTCATTTCCAGACCGAGGGCCGGATCGACGGTCAGCGCGTCGCCTTCATGATCGATACCGGCGCCTCCGTCGTGGCGTTGAACGAGACCTCGGCCGCACGCTTCGGCCTGCGTCCGTCGCGCGGCGAGTACAACGCCACCGTCTCCACCGCCAACGGCACCATCAAGGCCGCGCGCACGCGCATCGCCATGCTCGAGGTCGGCGGTCTTATCGTGCGCGATGTCGATGCCATGGTGCTGCCGGACGAGGCGCTGTCCGAGAACCTGCTCGGCCTTTCCTTCCTGTCGCGCCTGAAGCGGTTCGAATATTCCAACGGTCAGCTGGTGCTTGAGGAGTAGAGGCGCCCCGCGCGATCGCGCGGTCAGTTTCAAAAAGATATGTTTGCTCTGCCGCCCTCGCGGTAACGTTTCTTCGTTACCAAACTGCCGCAATTATCGGCCATAAGCCTTCATTCCCGCCTTTCGTTGCGGCCCGGCATTCGCTAAGGCTGCAGCAATCCTGCCCCCTTTTCACGAGACCGTCTCAATGTTCCCGAAGCCGAAATCCGTATTGTTGCCCAACACCTACGCCTTCGAATCCGAGCCGATGGTGAAGCCGACGGGCTTTCGCGAATACGACGCGCGCTGGTTGTTCCAGAAGGAAATCAACCTGATGGGTGTGCAGGCGCTCGGCATGGGGTTGGGCGCGCTGATCGCCGAGCTCGGTGTCCGCCAAGAGATCGTCACCGGTCATGATTTTCGCGGCTATTCGGCCTCGATCAAATATGCGCTGATCTCCGGTCTGATGGCGGCGGGTTGCAAGGTGCACGACATCGGCCTTGCGGTGACGCCGATGGCCTATTTCGCGCAGTTCGATTTAGATGTGCCCTGCGTCGCCATGGTCACGGCCTCGCACAACGACAATGGCTGGACCGGCGTGAAGATGGGCGCCAACCGTCCGTTGACCTTCGGCCCCGACGAGATGACGCGGCTGAAGCAGATCGTGCTCAATGCCGAGTTCAAGAACAAGGCGGGTGGCTCCTACCAATTCCACGAAAATTACCCGGCGCGCTACATCGCCGATCTCACCTCCCGTCCGAAGCTTAAGCGCAAGCTCAAGGTCGTCGCGGCCTGCGGCAACGGCACAGCCGGCGCCTTCGCGCCGCAGGTGCTGGAGGCGATCGGCTGCGAGGTGATCCCGCTCGACACCGAGCTCGACCACACCTTCCCGAAATACAATCCGAACCCGGAAGACATGGAGATGCTGCACGCGATCCGCGACGCCGTGCTGCATCACGAGGCCGATGTCGGCCTCGGCTTCGACGGTGACGGCGACCGCTGCGGCGTCGTCGACAACACCGGCGAGGAGATCTTCGCCGACAAGGTCGGCGTGATGCTGGCGCGTGACATGTCGGCGATCCACAAGGACGCGCAGTTCGTCGTTGACGTGAAGTCCACCGGCCTGTTCGTCACCGATCCTGTGCTGCAGAAGCAGGGCGCCAAGGTAGCCTATTGGAAGACCGGCCACTCCTACATGAAGCGCCGCACCAACGAGATGGCCGCTCTCGCGGGGTTCGAAAAGTCCGGCCACTTCTTCTTCAACAAGCCGTTCGGCCGCGGCTATGACGACGGGCTGGTGTCGGCGATCGCGATCTGCGACATGCTCGACCGCGCGCCGGGCAAGTCGATGGCCGACCTGAAGAACGCGCTGCCAAAAACCTGGTCGTCGCCGACGATGTCGCCGCACTGCGCCGACGAGGTCAAATACGGCGTCATCGACAAGGTGGTGAAGCACTTCGAGGGCTTGCAGGCGAAGGATGCGAAGATCGGCGGCCAGGCGATCCGCGATCTCGTCACCGTCAATGGCGTGCGTGTCACCGTCGAGGACGGCAGCTGGGGCCTGGTGCGCGCCTCCTCCAACAAGCCCGAGCTCGTCGTCGTGGTCGAGAGCCCGGTCTCCGAGCAGCGCATGCACGACATGTTCGAGATGGTGAACAGCGTGCTGCGCACGCATCCCGAAGTCGGCGAGTACAATCAGAAGATTTGAGACGTCAGGAGAGCACACCCCGCGCCGCAAATCTCCGCTGTCATGCCCCGGCTTGACCGGGGCATCCAGTACGCCGCAGCTTCTCCATAGTCGTCCGTGAAGAGCGGCTAAGCGATTGAGCTGGGATCGCATTGTTCGTTGTGGCCTGTTTTGGGATTGCAGGGTTTTGATGCTTCGGGCATCGGAACCCTGCAATTTCGTTTTGAGGATTCCATCGAATCGCCAGTCATGATTCCGTCCTCGCATCGGAGGTGGCGATGCGACCGAAGAAGCCCAAAGCGACGGGATCGGGCGATCTGTTCCGGGCCAGGCTGGACCAGATCATCAACATGAAGCACGAGCTGGTTCAGCTCGCCGGCAAG
>NZ_KI421494.1:44213-218696 GCF_000473065.1 Bradyrhizobium sp. WSM1743 | reverse complement strand
CTACGCTGGTCTTGAGCCATTTGTTGATCTGAATGCGCCAACGCCGTCCGAGTTGCGGGACGATGCTCACTTTGCGCCAGCCGATCCTGCCAGGGCTCGCTCAGACACCTACGCTGGTTCTGTATCATTTGTTGGTCGGGATGCGCCCAGACCGCAGGTGATTGATCTAAATCCGCCCACGCTGCAGGAGCTGCGTGATGATGCTCGTTCTGCGCCCTTCCCGCGCAGATCCGACGATGCTCAAATCGGGGCTATGGATCCGACAGCCTCCTCCTACGGCCGCAGCAAACTAGAGCTCGGTGCCAAGGAATGGCTGGGCGACAAGCATATCAACAGGGATTACGAGCTCCTGGCGGAGGAGTTGCGGCGGAGCCGTCCGGAACTCGCCGCCCTGACGCAGCTGGTGGACCCCCTAATAGCTCACTATCAACTGCGCTTCGGCGCCGACCCCGACATGCTCCGTGCATTCCAGCGTATCGTGTACGATCCGAATGGTAATGATACCGCCGACTTCCTGTTCCTGCCGGTGAACGATGCGATGGATCCTAATCGCCTCGGCACGCATTGGTCGCTGCTGCTCCTTGATCGCCGCACGCGAGGAGAGCCGATTGCCTATCACTACGACTCTGTCCGGGGACATAACCACGAGGCGGCAGCGCAGCTCGCACGACGGCTGCGCGCCCGCCTGGAGTCACCCAGGATGGTCCAGCAGCGGAACACCTATGATTGCGGCGTCTTCGTGGTGGACGGCACGCGGGCGCTGGTTCGACGATTGGCCCAAGGAGAGCGGCCAGGGCACGAGTTGCTGCACCTTGACAACCTCGTCGCCAATCGGCGGTCCCTCCAGGACCGGCTTCGAGCTCATCCCGGCTTAGGCTAATGGAGCGCGAAGCGGCCGCGAGACTGAGGACTTTCTCCGCAATGCCCGCTCGACATTCCAGCGACCGTCGAGGCGCTGCCCCAATACTGAATGCCGATCCGCTCCCGGGCCAGAAGTCGGATTCGATCGCATGCGCGCGTATTTATCGGTGGTACTTACTTCGACCGTGCACACAGCCTCGCTATAGGGGCATGGCGGTTCCGGCCCAGCAAATCATCGGCACTCAACATGCCAATTGGGATGCGCTGCGCATCGGGCTTAAAGCCGAGACTATGCTGTTTGAGGACTGGCGCGTGAGCGCAGATGTTGCTTACCTGCCTGGACCGACTTCACCGGTCGCGATAACCATCTCGTCCGTCCTGAAACAACTTTCTACGATCAGCGCAGGCAAGATGGGGGAGGAACGCTGTCGTACCTCGTCGGCAGAATCAGTATCGGCGTCGGCGCTCGGTACTGGGCAATGTGGACCAAGAACGACAGCGATTTCATATTCAACTGCAGCGGCTGCAGCGGCCGAGCCACGTTCATTCAGATCCCTGCACTCGCGAAGTACAGCATGGAGCGATGGGGTACCTTCTTAGAGGCGTCCTACAAGTTTCAGTGAATTGGTCTGCAAGCGCATAAGTCTTATAGCTAACCTAACCGATGCGCGATGAAAGCCTGCAACGCGTAGGCTGCGCGGCGCCGCAGCCCCCGGGCGAACCGCCCACGGAGGGCCGTTGCCGAGTTTCGAGCAGCCTTCATGCCTTCTCTTTGTGGAAAGATGAGTCCGGATGAGTCTCAGCAGCCAATTCAGAAGCAGAGATGCTTCGTACCTTTGTAGCGCCGCAATCATCCTCTTTTCGTCTTCGCCCGCATTGGCAGCCGATGTACGGCGGGCCAGTATGCCAATAACGGACTGCGCGACAGTGAAGAACAAAAAGCAACGCTTGCTGTGCGTCGATAAAGCGGCCGCAGCCCTAAAGACAACTCGCCTTCTTAGGAAATTGGGGACAGCTCATATTAAAGAGATCTTTGCCAACCCCGGCCAGACCGCTTCCGAAATCCATGATCCAGATCACCTTGATGTCGCCCCTGGAACGTTCATTGAGAGGCTTGTCGAGATCCGAAACGTGAGGTGCCTCTACTCGACTGATGGCTACCGCTGCATTGCACATCGGCGCGGAATGGCTCCTGTTGTTCGCCCAGGCTGTCGAACCAGCGGCAGAACAAGAAAGTCTGAAAACCGGCTGCGCCCTGCTCGATAGTCTCCTGTCTGCCGCCTGCAAAAGGAATATTCGGATAGTCACGACTCACTACAGGGGAGATTTCTGGCGCGATTTTGCAAAGAGCCTTATCCTAAAGGTGCCAAAAATTGAAATATTAGCGGCGTCGCCACCGAAGCGATAGCTGAAAGTAGGAGAGGTCCTGTTCAGGACGCTTTCCGCGTGGGGGAGCGGCTCAGTGCCAGAACCAGACTTGATAAGTAGCGTCATCAATGGCTAAAGGTCGTATCCTGCGGGCTTGCCGCCCGTGATCATGACATGCCGAGCCCTAAACCCCTGCACGGCGAGCATTTCCTCCGGCGACATCATAGCCCCAGGTGTTGGCGTCCTCGATCTTGGCGGTGATCTCGGCTATCGGCACTTGGCGTGCTGGATCTGCGATCCATGTGCGCTTGCTGTCACACCCCGGGGCAACCAACTGGGCCAGCCTGTAGCCGCAAGAACACGGACGGCGTCCCGCTCTTGCAGGTTTCGCCCTGGATACTTTCATAGATCTCGTTGACCGGCAGCACGGCTCGTTCCCCGATAGATCGCGCTGTTCGCACCGTGCTCTTTGACTTCGACAGATGCAAGCCGGCAACGCGGAGCAAGTCGCTCTGTCAGCAGCCACTTGCTCGCGATGCCGTAGACGTGCTCGGCAAACTTTTCGCAGCCGACAGCAGGTAGCACAACGATATCCGCGACGCCACGCCGCGCCGCTTCGTGGAACCATTCAAGCTCTGGATCGTCCGCAGCTACGACGGTCTTATGGTCAAACGTGTGTTCGAGGATCGCTTTCAGCTCTTTGAGGCCACCAAAATCAACGACCCAATTCTTGTCGTCTAGAGTGTCGGCCTCGAACTCGAAGCGAAATGACAACGAGTAACCGTGCAGCAGACGACAGTGTGACAGCGCGCGCCACTGGCGAAATGTAGTGGATAGTCCCATTTCATGACCGTATGTCTTCGTCGATAGGTAGGTCACGGTTGATCCTTGATCAGTGCCATAAATTCGCTGCGCAATGTCCTGTCGTCGCGGAAAGCACCGCGCATGATGTTGGTTATCATGATGGTGTCAGTCTCGCGAACACCCCGCCAGATCATGCATTGGTGCTGCGCCCTAACGATGACGGCCAATCCCTTCGGCTGGATGCGGCGTTCCAGCTCGTCCGCCAACATAACAGCGGCCTCCTCCTGGATGTGCGGGCGCGACATGATCCAGTTGGCAACGCGCACCAGTTTGCTGATACCGATCACTTTTTCGCCGGGCACCACGCCAACCCACATGCGGCCGGTCATGGGTACGAGGTGATGCGAGCACGTCGAGCGCACGGCAATGGGACCCAACGTGTAGAGTTCGTTCAGGCCGCTCGCGTTCGGGAAGCCCGTAATCTCGGGCGCGGGCTCAAAGCGGCCGGCAAAAACCTCGCGCACGTACATCCTGGCAACGCGCTTTGCGGTCGCTTTGGTGTTGTGGTCGCGGCTGGTGTCGATAACCAGGGCTTCAAGCACAGCCTGCACGTGCTGCTCGACTTCGGCTTGGATCACATCAATGTCGCCAGGCAGCAGATATTCTGCGATATTGTCGTTTGCCGCAAACGACACGCCGGCGTCGCGCAGGCGTTCACGAATTGCTTGCGTAGAGCTCATCAGAAATCCTGTGCCGGCACTTCGCTTTTAGTTTGCGTGAACGACATGATCTGCGGTCGTCGTGAAGAACGACGGAGGGACCCGCGACGGACAAAGCTTCAATTGGGGAGGTGCCTTACCGGGGCCAGTGTCTGGTATCAATTTGTGACGATCGAGAACTTTCATCTCTCCTGCGTCGTTGACCGAGAGGCCACTATTGCCGAAACGGTCCTTCGCCTCCCTGCAATCAGCATGCCGCAAACGTATCTGTGCGACACTTGCTTGGGGAAGAAAAAATCAATGCACTGTGCCGCGCAGGCCGATCATCTGCGCCTTCGTGTCGGGATTCAGACATACACGCCGACAAGCGGACACGATTGAAGCTCCAGCAAAAGCAGCCAAATCTTACCCGCCCCGGAGCCATCAGACAGTTAATCGACCCGGTGATTGGCGTCGACCTCAAGGAGCTGACGCTTCTGGTGATCACGCTGAGCGGCTACCTGGCGGGGCGCCTTTGCGGCGAGCGCGAGATCCGGCGGAGACTGATGATGATCGAGTCCGCGGTGATGGCGGCCGGCGCGCTGGCGACGTGGTTGCCTTAATCCAGCAATGGTTGGCGCCGCATGGCAAGTCAATGGTGTTTGGCCAATTCGACCCCGCGCCGGCCGCAGTTCGCGAGTTTGATGGATTTCTACCTGCTGGCTTGGCTGACGAGCCCGTCCCGTGCCTCTGGTGTAATCGCGCTCGGCGTTCTTGCTATGGTGCCGCCTGCGATCTTCGCCGCCTCGATGGTGCGGTTTAGCTTTGTGGCGCTGGCGCTGCTCGTCCCCGCAGTGCTCAGCCCGCGCGTGCAGAGCCGCAAGGTGATTGCGGCCGTGACCGCCCTGGCGCTCTTCGCGATCGTCGGCGCGCTGGCGCTGCGCTCGCAGACCACGCGGGTATTTGTCGACCTTGCCTTTTATGCAGCCGCCGGCGCCTGGTCGACCGCCTGCGATGCGGTCGATCGCGACATCCGGATTGCGATCCGCGGCCGGATCTTTCCGATGCTATGCGTCTCTTTCTGGCGGCAGGTCCGTCTGGAATCAGCCTCGATGGCTTTGAGGCGACGGGCTGCATCGAGAGCATCGGCGTGCATAACGTCTTCCTGCGGGCGGCGCTCGAGTTCGGCTGGCTCGCCGGGCTCGCGCTCGTGGCGCTCGTCATTGGAGGCTGGCGCGTAGTCCGCGAGCTCGCGCCGATCGCGCCCGAATACTGCTTCGTTGCCGCCGCCCTGGTCTACGTAGCGACAGTTTCGCTGATGCATGGGCGCATCAGCCGCGAGCTTGTGCTGTACTTGCTGCTCGGCTATGCCTCGAGATTGTGGAGCGAGGGGCGAGAGGTTGCGGCCAAACTAATGGTGCGGATCGCCGGAGGTGGAGGCGAGCAAGTCCCTCCTGGTCGGCGGGCGCGACACCGGTGTCGACGACTGGCCTCCCGCGGGTGATGATCCCGCCCGCCAGCCCGCCCATGGCGCTTGCCTTCTCCAGTTTTCTTCGCGGGACTCAATCAAACAGCGTCCGGGCGAGATTGAGATCGACTTGGATTCGCCAAGATGAGTCTTCGTCACAGCGCCAGCGATCGCCGGAGATCGTCGTGCTCAAAGGCGGTGACCGTACGGTCGATCTCGCCCGACCGCGCCCCGACTGCCTTGGCGATGTTGCGACTCTCGCCACTTGTTGCGCCACCCTCCTAGGGAGTTATAGTCTCGATCCCATCGCTGTCGACGACCGAGAGGATCCTGTTATCGGCTGTCGAATCCTACCCCAGCGGTCCTTCTGGCCGGGGATTCATGGCTACCATTCCAGAGAGCTGGCCTCCAAACATTGTGACTGGTAAAGGATTCAGCATCGAGGAAGGAGATGGCCAATATCGATAGACTGCGGTCACGGGCCAATGAGCTCGGTTCCCGAGAGTCAAAATGCGGTGGAGCGCATACACCTCTGAACGGTTCCTTCTACGTACCGACATCCATCGGCTTTTTGACTTGGAACACGTGATCGTCTCATCGGATTGTCGGCTCAAGATCAGCAGCCGCTTGAAGGACCGTTTCGACAAATGAGGTTCGCGATGATCATGATCCTATCTTGGAGAGGCGAGCTTTACTTCGTGTACCCTGCGACGTGAAAGCGATCGGTTGGATCGAAATTCAGTTGTGGACGCTGATTGACAGCCGAAATCGCGGGTCATCAGGCGTTTTCACTCAACCAAGACCCGCAGCAGAGATCAGCTAATTGAAAAGTGCTCCAATCGGCTGTGGTTCGAGGTGTTCGGGATTCTCAGCTAGGCTTGTCTCTGTCTAGCAGATGACAAATGTCACGCTGACGCTCGTGGCGCAGAGTGATTCCATTCCGATGCGGAGCAGACAGGAAAGAAAGATGCCGGTCATATCCACACGCCGCGCTGAAGTCACAGATGCCGGAACCGTCGCCCGCTTCGTTCATGCTCTCCAAGTCGAGCTCTTGGGCCGGATGGCCCCCGGGATCGAAATCGTCACGCGAAGCGCGACGGCAGTTCTTGCGGATGTCAGCGTCGTCGCGGTGATCGCCTGCGGAGACAACGAGCCGGCTGGCGTCATGCTTCTAAACGAATGCACTGCGATCTACGCGGGCGGCAAGTTCGGAGAAATCTCGGAGCTCTATGTTCGCCCCGACATGAGATCGCAGGGCATTGCGCCTCATCTGATCGCGGTCGCTCTGTCCGAAGGACGCGTGCGAGGATGGAAGCGGTTGGAGGTCGGAGCACCGTGGCAGCCGAAATGGAAGCGTACCCTCGACTTCTATCTGCGCAACGGCTTCGAGGAAGTCGGCCCCCGACTTTGCCGCATGATATGAGCCGGTTGGGTCCACTTAGAATAGTCGTCCCTGGATGACCAAGAAGCTGAGTCGGATCAATCATCCAACCGGCTCCCGCGTCGGGAAGCGAATCGGCGCGCTAGCTTGGAAGAGTTCATCATCTCGTCGGTCATCGGCGGCTCCTCGAATCAGGTTGGGGTTAGCAACCCGACCCTACCGACGAATCATCGATGACCACCGCAAAGCCGCCCGCCCGCTACAGCGCTGTTTGCGAGCTACACCATCACTGGGGCCACGACCTTGGACCCTAATTGAATCAGACGTTCTTGGTCGTTGATGGATGCTGACACTAATGACGGAAGTAAGCGATTGAATGGCCAAGCCAGAGGGAGATCCTTGAGAGCGTCGTCGCCGCTTTCAGCGGGCGCCCATAACGGTTGAATGCCGGAACGAGCTGGCGCTCGTTGGCTCTACCGTTTCCGTGCGAACCAACCGTCAGAGTAGTAGCTTCACAATATGGAAAAGCCACAGCAGCAAAACGTCTAATAGCAAACTCCAACAAGTGGAGCCGCCTATCAAGTCTCAGCCCAATCTATGTGAGTAAGTTGTCGCTGTACAATCTCGCCAACTTGTAAGGCTCCCTGCCATGTCGTGTTCACGACATGGCGACAGCGGCCTTTCGACAGGATAGGCGTTGGTTCTGCTTTATATCCAGGTGGCGCACGCCCTTGCGCATCCCATGGCAAATGGCCCAGCCTTTGCTTCATTGCAATTCGGACGGTGAGCGGCTGCCAAGCCTTGTTCTGCTCCGCCACAGTCGATGCATATGTATGGAAGGAAAGGCGTTACCATGAGCGATCGGAGTTCGGTCACCGCCAACACGAAGGAGATCGCCGCACGTGCCTTCCCGATGACACGGACGACACCAGTCGAAGAGAGAACGAGGGATAGCACTACTCCTAACCAATACGGTTCTCACGAGGGCGGCGTTCTTGCTCAGGCCAGGTGGGATCGACCAGCCATCTTTTCGCTTCATAATGGGCTCGAGGTTGTGGTGATACCGGATCATCGGACGCCCGTCGTAACTCAGATGATCTGGTATAAGGTCGGCTCCGCGGACGAGCCACCCGGAAGATCGGGGCTGGCGCATTTCCTCGAACATCTGATGTTCAAGGGCACATCCAAACATCCGCCGGGTGAATTTACCCAGGCCGTGCAGCGCGTCGGCGGCTACCAAAACGCTTTCACCGGCACCGACTATACAAGCTATTTTCAGTATGTTCCGCGCGATCAGCTCGGCAAGATGCTGGAATTTGAAGCTGATCGCATGACCAATCTTGTTCTTAAAGATGAGGACGTGCTATCCGAGCGCGACGTCGTGCTCGAAGAATTAAATATGGGCGTCGCCAACAATCCAGGTGCGCGGCTCATCGAGCAGATGTTGGCGGCACTTTACCTCAACCACCCCTACGGTCGGCTCATCATCGGTTGGCGGCAGGAGATCGAAAAGCTTGGCCGTGAAGACGCGCTCGGGTTCTACAAGCGGTTCTATGCACCGAACAACGCTATCCTAATCATCGCCGGTGACGTAGAGGCGGGCGCGCTCCGCCCGCTGGTGGAGACGAGTTTTGGCGGCATTCCCTCGCAACCACGGATCCCGGCGGAACGCTTGCGACCTCAGGAGCCGCCTCCGGCCGCGGAACGCACGGTGACACTGGCCGATCCCCGCGTTGAGCAGCCAGTGCTGCACCGCTACTATCTGGTGCCGTCGGCGCGCACTGCGGTCGCAGGCGAGAGTCCGGTGCTCGACGTGCTCGCGCAATTGATGGGCGGCGGCATCAACTCATATCTCTATCGCGCGCTGGTGATCGACAAGAAGCTCGCGAGTAGTGCCTCGGCGAGGTACGAGCCCACCGCCCTTGATTCGTCGCTACTCACAATTTCTGTTACACCAGAACCCGGCATCGAGTTCGGGCAGATTGAATACGCCATCGACGGCGTGATTGGCGGTATTGCGCAGCATCCTGCGCGCACAGAAGATATCGAGCTGGCCAAGACGCGGCTGGTCGCTCAAGCAATCTATGCCCAGGACGACCAAGCAAAGCTTGCGGCCTGGTACGGCCGCCGGCTCACGACAGGACTGACCATCGACGAGATCCGAGGCTGGCCGGACAGCATCCGCGAAGTCAGTGCCGCGCAAGTGCTCGCGGCCGCGCGCAAATGGCTCGACAAAAAGCGCTCGGTGACAGGCTATCTCGTCAAGGAACCCACCCAAAGACACGCGGAGAGGCGATAATGACCCAGTCTTGCACACGACGTGACGTCCTCCTCGCCGGGGCGTCGGGTTCAATCGCAATCCTCGCATCACCAAGTTTGCTTGCTGCCACCAGCACGCTTGCCGCGACCAAGATCAAACGCCTGGTCTCGCCTTGCGGTATAAAGGCAACGTTAGTGCAGGATGCGACTGTCCCACTGATCGCCGTAGAATATGCCTTCGGCGGCGGCGCGACGCAGGATCCCACCGAGAAACCCGGTGTTGGACACATGGTGGCTAGCCTGCTCGACGAAGGCGCCGGCGATCTTGACGCCAAGACGTTTCATGAGCGGCTCGATGGCCGCGCCATTGAGTTGAGCTTTGCATCGCATCGCGACTACTTCCGCGGTAGTTTGCACACGCTGAAGGACTGCAAGGAGGACGCCTTTGACCTCTTACGGATGGCGCTAACCTCACCACGTTTCGACCCGGCCGATGTCGAACGAATTCGTGCCGGCGTGCTTGCGAACCTTCGACATGAATCGACCAATCCGGAGTCGCTCGCAAATCGTAAATTCTTCGAGGTGGCCTTCAAGGATCATCCTTATGCTCGGCAGGCCGAAGGCACCCTCGAGAGCGTGCCCAAGATTGATGTAGCCGATCTCAAGAACTATCTCCGAAGCGTAATCGCAAAAGACACACTCAAGATCGCGGTCGTCGGCGACATCGATCCAGAGGTCCTCTGCAAATTGCTCGACATGACTTTTGGGGGCCTGCCGGCCAACTCGAATTCGACGCCGGTTGCGAGCGTGGTCGCAGCAAAACCGCCGCAGCGCATCTTCATTCCGCTCGATGTACCTCAGACGTTTGTGACATTCGGCGGTCCCGGCGTCCGGCGCACCGAACCGGATTTCATGGCAGCCTATGTCGTCAACCACATCCTTGGCGGCGGCGGTTTGACCTCGCGGCTCTTCCGCGAAGTCCGCGAGAAGCGCGGGTTGGCCTATTTCGTCAGCGAGCGGCTGGTCTGGATGGATCATTCAGCCGTGTTCGTCGGCGATAGCGGCACGCGGGCTGACCGCGCCGGCAGGACAGTCGAAGAGATCGAGAGGCAGGTCCGCCACCTTGCCGAGAAAGGACCGACCCAGCAGGAACTCGATGATGCAAAGTCTTACCTGAAGGGCTCGCAGATGCTAGCTCTCAACACAACATCGAAGCTTGCGCGAACGCTGTTGCAGCATCAGCTTGATAAGCTGCCGATCGACTATCTCGAAAAATACGACTCCGTCGTCGATGCGGTAACGTTGGAGGATGCCAAGAGAGCAGCGGCGCGCCTGTGGGGCGGCGGTTTGCTCACCGTTCTCGTCGGTCGTTCCCCAGTGCCATGACTACATCCCGGTCAGGGGCCGAATTGGACGTCAGACCACAATACGCAGGAAACCCAATCGTCTTGTAAATAGTGGGCCTCCACGCCCAAAGCGAGGACCGGCAGGCTGTCCTAGATATGAGGGCAATGCGGCTTGGCTCGGCGCTTGATCAGCTTTCCCACAGTTAGCCCTGCGAACATGCGAGTGGAGAAATTGCGCGCGGCTGATCTGCGGCTGCGTCGAACGCAAACATCGGTAACGGATTTATGAGATAGTGCACATTCATAACAGGCTCGCGAGGACAACGTTCGCGTACGGCAGTACATAGCAGCCCGGGCAGCACGACGAACTTGGAGCAACAAGCCAATGCGGGTCCGTCCCATGCACGCGAATCCTTCCACTCGACCGGTCAGCGCTGTGCGTGTTCGGAGTCGAGCACCTTCGCTGCCACGTCTCTCGGCCCATCGCCGAGGTCGTGAACGTCGAAGGCGTGAAGGAGCTGTATCAGTCGACCTTTGTGAAATGACGTCAATCGCGCGGCAATGTCGGTGCAGGGGGCTCCTCTCGATCTGTTCGAGCAGCCCCCGTACGGGGTTCGTGGCAGGCTTCCTCGGCTCTCCCTCGATCAATCTCATCCCGGCGCCCCTCAAGACAACGGTCCCGCCGCAGCCGTTGTGTTTCAGTCCGGCGGTGAACTGAAGCTTCCGAGCGGAAAGGTCATGTCACTGGCCGGCGCGAGGGCGAAAGATTCTCGTAGGCATTCGGCCCCAGCACTTCAGTCGGGCCGGCGGAGGACCTTTCCGCAAAGGGGTGGTTTCTTATTCGGCCGTCGTCGATCTCATTCAGCCGACAGGGACCCGAGCCTTCACCATGATCAAGATCGGCGGCGTGGATGCGGTTGCCGAGCTGCAGGCCCATGACGTCAGCAGCCATGGCGAGCGGATCGACCTCGCCATCGACCTCAATCGCGTGGTGCTGATCGATCCGGCCAGCGGCCTGGTCATCGCATAACGGGAGCAACATTCGAGAACGGGAGGGATGAATGGCGTCGAGGCTGTTTGCAACCGGAATTGGCGCGCCGGAGGGTCCGGTGTGCCTGCCCGACGGGTCGATGTATGTCACAGAAATGTCCGCGTCGACCCTTTGCGTCACGCGGCTCGATCCTCGCGGCAATCGCCGCGTCATCCGCACGACGGGCGGGCGACTGACGACCGACGGCCACGGACGGATCTGGATCGCGGAAGCCGGCCTCCGGGCGCTGATTTGCATCGACGAAAGCGGAAACGAGGTCCGACGCATGCAGGGCGAAGACGCGGACCGGTTCTGTTTCCGAACGACCTCTGCTTCGGTCCGAACGGACTGCTGTATATGACCGACTCCGGGATGGCCGCCGAGGATTTCATCAACGGCCTGGCCTTTCGACGGTTATATGGACCTGGACTGGGACGGCCGTCTGTATGAGATCGATCCGGCAGCCATGAAGGTGCTCCGCGTGCTGGATCGCAGGGTCCGCTTCACCAACGGCATTGCCTTCGGTCCCGACAACCACCTCTACGCCAACGCGTCCTTCACCGGCGAGATCTATCGATATGACGTGCTTGGCGAGGCAGCGCCGAAACGCGTCGTCTTCGGCAACGTGCTGCAGCCGGATTCGAATACGGATTTCAAAGGGCCGGACGGGATGGCTTTCGGAACGGACGGTCGGCTCTACTGCGCGGGTTTACAACCAGAAGAACGTCACTGTGCTCGACTGCCGAGGCAAGGTCGCCGATCGTCTGGTGCTGGACGGACCGCAGCCGACGAATTGTGCGTTTGCGCTCGAAGGCAGGAAGCTACGGGTCAGCGAGATCGGCAAGGGCCAGGTCGAGGAGATTGACATGGCCTGCGATGGCTTGCCGCTGCATCTGCCGAAATTCGCCTGACGAGATGCCCTCGCGACGTTTCCGGCGAGGGCGCCTCGCCCATATCAAAGGAAGCCGATCGATAGCCAGGGCACGGCGGCAACGATCAGCGTGCCGATCAGGAGCGCGACCATATAGCCCACGATCGGCTTCATGCCGTCGTCCGGATTGATGCGGCTGATGGCGCAGGCCGCGTAGTAGCCGACGCCGAACGGCGGAGCGAACAGGCCGATTCCCATGGCGAGGACGACGACCATCGCGTAGTGGACATCGTGCACCCCGACCTGCCGTGCGATCGGGAACAGCAACGGACCGAACAGGACGATGGCCGGGATTCCCTCCAGCACGCTGCCAAGGATCACAAAGGTCACGATCGTTACGGCTAGGAAGACGGGGACCCCACCGGGAAGGCTGGTCATGAATTTGGCCAGAGAGGCCGAAAATCCCGACTGGGTCAGCGCCCAGGCCATGCCTGTCGCCGCGCCGATGATGAGCAGAATCGCCCCCGATAGAGAGGCAGTCTCGACCAGCATCGGATAGATGCGACGCCAGTCGAACTGCTGGTAGATGAACAGACCCGCGCAGACCGAGTACAGGATGCCGATCGTCGAGACCTCCGTTGCCGTCGCAACGCCCTCGACGACCGCCGTGCGGATCACGAACGGCAGCGCGATAGCAGGTATCGCGATCACAAAGGCCCGCCCGATTTGCCGGCCGGTAGCCCGGTTGACGTGAGACAGGTCTTCGCGGCGGTATCGCCACCAGACTACGGCAGCGAGCATGACCGCGAGCACCACGCCCGGAAGCAACCCGCCGGTGAACAATGCCGAGATCGACACGCCGGTCACCGAGCCGATCGTGATCAGGACCAGCGAGGGCGGGATCGTCTCGGTCTGGGCGCCGGTCGCCGCGAGAAGCGCAACGAGGTCTCCCGGTTTGGCCCCGCGCTGCCGCATCTCGGGAAACAGGACAGGAGCCACCGCAGCCATGTCCGCTGCCTTGGAGCCGGAGATGCCAGAGACCAGATACATTGCTCCGACCAGCACGTAGTGCAATCCGCCGCGCACGTGGCCCAGGAGGCTCGCCAGGAAGCTGACCATGGCGCGCGCCATGCCCGTCATCTCGATCAGGAGGCCGAGAAAGACGAAGAGAGGCACCGCAAGCAGGATCAGGTGGCTCATGCCCTCATCCATTCGTCCGATCATCACCACGTCGGGCGTGCTGGTTGTCAGGGCGAGATAGCCGACCGTGGCGAGGCCGAACGCGAACGCGATCGGCACGGCCGCGAAGACCATGGCGCCAACCAGGATAACGAAGAAAATCAGAAGATTCAGATTGCCGAGCGTCTTCAAGACCGGCGCCAGCAGAACGAAGGTCGCAATGACGCCCGCGACGATCGCCAAGGACGCGAGCAGGCTGCGCAGGCTCGCGATCCGGATCAGCCGGAGGACCGCTGCGGCCAGCATCAAGCCGATGCCGATCGGCAACGCCGCCGCCCGCCAGCTGTTGACGATCTCGAGCGCCGGCGTCGTGACAAAGGCCTCGTCGACCGCAAACTCATAGGCCGGCCAGACAACGAGCGCAAGAAATGCCAGCGATGCTGCGGCCGCGATGACATCCAGAAACGCGCGAAGCTCCGCGCCGAGAACGCCGACGATAGCCGTCATCCGCATGTGTTCGCCGCGCTGGAACGCGATCACGGAGCCGAACATAGCGAGCCAGAGGAAGAGGATGCCGGCAAGCTCGTCGGACCAGATGATCGGCGAGCGGAACACGTATCGACTCACGATGCCGGCAGACAGCACCGCAATCTCCGCCAGCACGAGCAGTGCTGCTGGGACCGCCACGACATGACCAAGCACCGTGTTCGCCGTTGTCACCCAACTGCGCCGGCCCGCCTGCTGGGCGCTGGCCGCCATGCCGACATCGACGTGGGGCGGATGGCTCACGCTGGTCATGATAACTGGCCCGCGGCTTTTTCGAGCTGCGACCATGCCTCCTCGCCAAACTTGGCTTTCCAGTCGGCGTAGAAGCTGGTTTTGGACAAGGCCTGACGGAAGGCGGCGCGATCGACGTCGATGAACTTGAGGCCCTTCGCCGAGAGATCGGCGCGAAGTGACTGGCTGAGCTTCGCGATGTCGGCGCGCTGATCGAGGGCGGAGCGGTCGAGCTCGCGCGTCACGATCTCCTGGACGTCCTTCGGCAGGCGCTCGAAGGCGCGCTTGTTGCCGAGGATCCAGTAGCCGTCCCAGACGTGCCCCGTCAGGCTGCACGTGCTCTGCACTTCATAGAGACGGGCGGTCGCGATGATGGGGAGCGGGTTCTCCTGGCCATCGACGACCTTGGTCTGCAGCGCGGAATAGACCTCGTTGAAGTTGATCGGCGTCGGCCCGGCGCCGAGCGCCTTGAAGAGCGAGGTCAGCAGCGGCGCGGGCGGGACGCGGATCTGGAAATTCTTCAGATCATCCGGGGTGCGGATCTCGCGGCCGGACGAGGTGACCTGGCGAAAGCCGTTGTCCCAGGCCTTCGAGACCGCCATGATCGGCGTCTTGGCAATCTGCGCCCGGATGTAGGTGCCGAGGTCGCCGTCCATCGCCTTCCATACGCTATCGTAGTCGGTGAATGCGAAGCCCGTGTTCACGATACCCGCGTTCGGCACCAGGGTGGCGAGGATCGAGGACGATTGATTGAAGAACTCGACGCCACCGCTGCGAACCTGGGTCAGTAGTTCGGTGTCGGAACCGAGCTGGTTGGCCGGGAACAGCCTGATCTCCAGCCGGCCGCTGGTCGCTTCGCGGATGCGGTCGATCGCCTCTTGCGCCCGGATGTTCACCGGATGGGTTGCATCCTGTCCCGTTGCGAGCTTGTAGACGAATTCTGCGGCAGATACCGGGCGGGTCAGAATCCCGCAGAGAGGTACCGAACTGGCCGCCAGCAACAACGAACGACGGCTGATGCGTCCGGGTTTCGAGACAGTCATGTTTTCCTCCTGATCCTTTATTGGCGTTGTGCCGGCTGCATCAGCCTGCGCTGGTTTTCAGCTTTCCGGGCTCTTCGGACAGCTGCATTCCGGGCAAGAGCCATCGCTCGCCCGTCGCAACATGCAGCGGGCGTAACTCTTCGCTCGGGCTTGGCCTGGTTGGCGCCTAGTGCCGGTGCGCTAGAGCCACAGCTTGATCTGCCTTGCGACCTCTGCGGTGGAAATGCCGTAGCGGTCGTGCAGTGTCGGAAGTGCGCCGGCGTCAAGAAACTCGTCCGGCAATGCAATCTGGCGGAAAGGCGGATGAACGCCTGAACGCATCAGGAGTGCGGCAATCGCCTCGCCAAGTCCGCCGATTGTGGTGTGGTTTTCGGCGACGACGACCAGGCGGCCTGACTTGCCGGCTTCACGCAGTATCGTCTCGGCGTCGAGCGGCTTGATGGTCGGAACGTGGAGCACCGCAGCATCGACGCTGTCGTTTTTAAGGACTTGCACGGCCTCGAGCGCACGCATGGTCATGATGCCGGACGAGATGATAAGGACATCCTTCCCGTCACGGATCAGCTTGGCTTTGCCGAGCTCGAACCTGTAATCATATCCGTCCAGCACGACCGGCACCTGACCACGCAGGAGGCGCATGTAGACTGGCCCCTGATGTGCCGCGATCTCGGGCACCAGCTGCTCGATTTCATGGGCATCGCAGGGATCGATGATCGTCATGTTCGGCATCGCGCGAAACAGCGCGAGATCCTCCGCGGCTTGATGACTCGGGCCATAGCCCGAGGTCAGGCCCGGCAACGCGCAGACGATCTTCACGTTTCGGTCTTCCTCCGCAATCGTTTGGTGAATGAAGTCGTAAGCGCGCCGCGATGCAAACACGGCGTAGGTGGTCGCGAACGGCATGAAGCCTTCGGCGGCAAGACCTGAGGCCGCGCCGAACAGAAGCTGCTCGGCCATGCCCATCTGATAATAGCGGTCCGGAAATTCCTTTGCGAAGATGTGCAGGTCGGTGTATTTGCCAAGATCGGCCGTCATGCCGACCACATCGGGACGGCTGCGCGCGAGATCGACGAGCGCGTGTCCAAACGGCGCCGGCTTCGTCTTCTGTCCCTCCGCCGCAATCGAGGCGATCATGGCCGAGGTGGTCAGGCGCGGCTTGCCCGGCTGGGGTGCTGATCTGACGGTCTTCATGCCTGCCTCCCGGCTTCCAGCGCGGCCAGCGCGAGCTGCCATTCGTGCTGCTCGACGCGGATGAAATGGTTCTTCTCGCGCTGCTCCAGGAAAGGAACGCCCTTGCCCATCAGCGTGTCGGCGACGATCATGCGCGGTTTTGGCTCGGGGTGGGACTTGGCCGCGTCGAACGCAGCAACCACGGCATCGAGATCGTTGCCATCGATGCGCTGTACGAACCAGCCGAAGGCTTGAAGCTTGTCGACCAGCGGCTCGAACGCCATCACCTGCGTCGAAGGACCATCCGCCTGCTGATTGTTGACGTCGACGATTCCGATCAGATTGTCCAGCTTGTAGTGGCCCGCCGACTGGACGGCTTCCCAGACGGAGCCTTCATCGAGCTCACCGTCGGAAAACAACGTGTACACCCGGGCGTCGGATTTCTTGCGCTTGAGCCCCAGGCCCATGCCGACGGCGATGCTGAGCCCAAGCCCGAGCGAGCCGCCCGACATTTCCATTCCGGGCGTATAGGAGGCCATGCCCGACATCGGCAGGCGGCTCTCGTCGCTGCCATAGGTTTCGAGCTCCTCCTCGGGGACGATCCCCGCCTCGATCAAAGCCGCGTAAAGCGCGATGGCGTAGTGCCCGTTCGAGAGCAGGAAGCGGTCGCGGTCCTCCCAGGAGGGATCTTCCGGCCGGTAGCGCATCGCGTGAAAATAGGCCACGGCGAGAACGTCCGAGATGTCCAGCGCCTGGGCGATATAGCCCTGGCCCTGGACCTCGCCCATGCGCAGCGCATTGCGGCGAATATTGTAGGCGCGATCCGCCAGCTTGGGCATGTTTGTCAGCGTTTCCATCGATCTGGACCTTGTCTTGCTGGCTCAGTGGATCAGCATGCCGCCGTTAACGTCGATCACGGCACCAGTCACGTAGGCGGAGAGATCCGAGGCAAGGAAGGTGTAGATGCCGGCGACGTCGTCTGCCGTGCCAAGGCGATTGAGCGGAATGCCTTCCAAGATCTTCGCCCTCATCTCGTCGGTCAGCTTGCCCGCGGTGATATCGGTGCCGATCAGGCCGGGCGTCACGCAATTGACGCGGATGCCGTCCGGGCCGAACTCGCGGGCCATCGCCTTGGCGAGACCAAGCACGCCCGCCTTGGCCGCCGAATAATGCGGGCCGCCAAAGATTCCGCCGCCGCGCTGAGCCGAGACCGACGACATGCATGCAATCGATCCAGACTTCCGTCCGCGCATATGGGGGATCACAGCCTGGGAGAGGAACAGGACACCCTTCAGATTGACGTCCTGGATGCGATCCCAATCGGCCGCCGAGATCTGTAGGAACTTGACCGGCTGGGTGATGCCAGCATTGTTGATCAGGATATCGACGCCGCCGAAGAATTCGATCACTCGAGCCACCGCCTGCTCGCAGGATGATTTGTCGGCGACGTCGCACTGAATTCCGATGTGGGATTTTCCGAGGGATGCCGCAGCATCTGCCGCAGCATCGGCGTCGATATCCAGAATGGCGACCCGAGCGCCCTCGGTGGCAAACCGCCGTGCCGTGGCAAGCCCGATGCCGCGCGGCGATGCCGCACCCGAAATGATGGCCGTCTTACCGCTGAGCAGCATCAGTTCCTCCCGCAGATTGTTTTTCCTTGGCAAGGCTAGAAATGCCCCGCGGACGCACAACAGACAAACGCACAGTTGTCACGGATCGATGAATCTGGTTCACTTGTGGAATGCTGTCGAATGTCCCGATATCGGCAATTCGCGCCTTTGAAGCCGCTGCTCGCACGGGATCATTCCGCGATGCGGCGAATGAGCTTCACCTGACGCCGAGTGCCGTCAGTCATGCGATCCGCAAGCTGGAGGACACGCTTCGCACCGTTCTGTTCGAGCGCAGCGCGCGATCGGTGCGACTCACACCGGCCGGAGAAAATCTGATGCGACACACGGGAGCGGCATTTGATCAGCTTCGCCGTGGCCTCGAGGAAGTCGCCGCGCGCGGACCACAATTGGTGCGCGTGCACTCCGCACCCAGCTTTGCCGCACAATGGCTCGCACCCCGGCTTGCACAATTTCTCGCCGCTTACCCGAAGCTCGAAGTTCGACTGGCTGCCAATACGGATTATGCGCGGTTCAGCAACGATGATTTCGACATCGATATCGTCTACGGTCCACCGCGGGCGGAAGGCGTCGAGGTCGTCCCTCTTCCGGAGGAGACGGTCACCCCGCTCTGCTCACCTGCCCTCGCAAAATCGATCCGGAAGCCTGCCGATCTCCTCGATCAGACGCTGATCCGCTCCGACGTGAAGCAGGTTCAGTGGCACCAATGGTTCACGGCCAATGGAATGGAGGCCCCTGCACTCCACGGCATGAGGTTCGATCGTAGCTTTCTCGCGATCGCGACAGCGGCGGAAGGTCTGGGAGTCGCGCTGGAATCAACGCTTCTGGCCGAACGCGAACTGGCGAGCGGGCGCCTGGTTGCGCCGCTGACAGGACGCGCCAACGATATCCGCTACGTCGGCCATCGCCTGATCTACCCACGGGCCAGCCGACAGAGATCTGCGGTACGAGCCTTTGCAGATTGGCTCGTGGCGCAACTCGATAGCGAAAATGCCATCTCCCCGCGCTCGACAAATCTCCACAATAGGGATTTATCGCCAATGCAAGGGGTCAATGCAAACGATTGACATCGGTCCGGCGACCGTGTCCCTACCGATCACGACGTCATCGCTAAGCTGCAAGTTGATAACGACAACCCGCGCACCGCAAACGACAACAAAGCGGCGCAAATCAAAGCTCTGACGGCGCGCTTGCCGTGGGCGGGATGACGGCGCTGACACCGAAGATCAAACGTTGCACCACCTCCGCGGCGCCTGGCCTTCACCTTTGATGCGTCGATGCAAGCTTTCGGGCTTGAACGGCCCACAAAGCTTGCAGCTTTAGTCCCGGTCCTTCGCTTAGTTCCAGCCTAGCCAAGAGCGCGGCGCCGTCGTCATTGTGTAATCTCGGCCGTGCCAAGCTTAGAGCGAGGAGCAAGCAGTTTCAGTCAAACTTGTAGGAGGCCTGCAGGAACGTGCCCCATCGTTCCATGCGATGGTCCGCAGCAAAGGGCCCTTTGGTAACGGGGGCGTGGTCCGCGTCCGGGGCTTGCGTGACGTATCCTTTACGCTCATTTGGGGTCCACATGGCCCAATAACGGCCACCGACGCCGACGCTGAAGTTTTCAGTGATGAAGTAGGATAGGACTGCCTCGACCTGCACACCACTGCCATCACTCCCGCGTTGATCAGTGAACTTCGTGTATGAACGCAGCAGATGGTTGTCGCGCCCCTGGAAATCCGTCCACGGCAGGTAAGCAACATCGGCACTTACGCGCCAACGGTCGAGCAACATGGTCTCAGCGCTGAGGCCGATGCGCAGCGCATTCCAGTCAGTGTCTTGGCTGCCGATGACCCTTCTATCGCCCGGCGCGAGGCATGGATGGTCGGGGGCGGCGATCTGAACGCAGCCTATCGAGTCGGACTTCTGGCCGTAGTAGCTCCAGCCCATGAACCCGCCGACCTTGTAGGTGCTGCCGCGGAGGAAATCGTAGCCGGCATCGGCGGTGTAGTAGGTGAACCTTCCGTTGGCCTGACCCGATATCGTGTTGACGTAGGCGATGGGGGCGCTCGCGTACGGAGGGCGTAGGCCCCAATCTTCATCGTTCATATTTCCCGTGTTGAAGCGCCCGATCCCGATATTGCCCTTCAGGAAGACCCCCAGGGGCTGTCCACACGTTCGAACAACTCGCCGGAAATCCCATCCAGCCCATGATAGGAGAGTCTTGATACGAGATCACTGCTCCCGTGGTCCCATTGATACTTTCCTCGGCTTAACCACAGCCGTGTGCCGGTTTCCAGCGACCACCCATCAGCGAGGGCAATCGGCGAGGCGCTGAACGTCGGTTTTGTCGGGTATAGCGGCGCATCTGACCATGCCGGTGTCGATGGGCCGGCGTCAAAATGGTAGTTCAGACCAAGCTTTCCGACGTGGTAGCTGCTGGATAGGCTACTGACGTTGGCTGGCGCCGTTGCCAACGGCGGGTACCGTAGGGTCGGAGGGGTCGCCACGTTTGCTCCGCCGAACCTTAGATAGTCGTACTCAAGTGTCAGGGACCAAGCCGGCGTGAGCGCGTGCTCGACGCCCACCCCGATTGTGCCACCGACACGACCATAGTCGAAATGGGTGGCATTCTGTTGCGCCCAGCCACGGAATTCGTTGTTGTTGGTGACATCGCCGCGGTTGTGCTGCCAGGCCACGCCCCCTTTGAGATAAGCCAGCGTGTGGCCCTGCGGTCCAAACGCATATCCCAGGCGACCCGTCCCGGTGACAAAGACGTTCGGGCTGGCGTTGCAGTTCGCGCTCACCACAGAGCTGGAAACGGCAAGACAGGTGTTTTTACCGTCCGACGCAGCGCCACTAGCATCCAATTCAAGGCCAAAAACCCAGCGCTCCCTCTGCCAGTTGTAGCCGATCTGACCTCCGGCCAGAAACACGGGGGTGTCGACAACGTCCCCATAGAGTGACGGACCATAGGGATCACTGAATGATGTCAGCCCGTAGCCCCCGCCGACGTGCCCGCCGATGTACCCGCCGGTCCAGTTCCAGACGGCGGGTGGGACTTTTACTGCCGGCTTAAGATTGGCCGAATTGACGGCACCGCCTGCAACGAGCGCAGCTGTTGTGACCCCGCAGAAAAGAAGTTCAGATCGCATTTCACCTCACGAACACATGACGCGCGCCAACCTGCAACGAAGGCCGAATAGCCGACGTTGTTGGCTCCGCTTCCACGGCGCTTGTGGTGTGCAGGATCGAGGCCAGCGGACGCAATGCGCATTTCCTGCGGTTTTTCGATCGCTATGTTGTCTTCGCAACAAGATCGGTGGATTTTGAAACAAGCCGCGCGTCTTAGGTGGAAAAGCCGAGCGCCGGGAACTAGTCGAGCATCAGAAAGAAGACGGCGCCGTCCGGCCTTGGCTTGGAGATCCTCAGTCAAGCGGCGTCATGCTGGCCTTCGCGATGATGGCCGTCATCGGGCCAACACCGGGCCGTTGCTCAAAAACACGCGACCGCAGTCTCGACCGAAGCATCGTTCTTGATCCGCTGGTCGATCCAGGAAATCCGCCGCATCGCCATGAAGCTTGCCCAGCCGCGCATCTCGCACGCCCCCATCCTTGCATGGTCGTCTTGGCGCAGGGCTCATCAAGCCAACGCGCGCAAAGCCCATCTCAGGCACAAAATTGCAAGGGTAACGCTAGTGCATGGGAACGAAGCACCCCTTATACAGCTCGAACATTTCTTCGAAGCTTCGGACGAGTGACGGGCAGACAGCCTCCTGATGGAGCTGGAAGAGGCAGGCATCGCCCACGCTATTCTCAAGACGATCCGGACCGTCATCGAGACCCCGCGCCTATCATCTGCTGCAAATTACACACAAAGCGTCAATCGCCGGACGTATACGATCACCGACTGAGAATAGCGCATCAATAACGATGTTGAATCTGCATATCTTCTTCGTGTGTGCTTTGGACGCACAGAACCATCAAACGCGCCATGGCGAGAACGGCCGAGAGCGCTGCAACAACGAAACCCGTTCACGACAAAGCCGCTACGCTGGTCGGGCCTGGTTGCGAAACCAGGGGGCGCCCCCGGCCGAGGTCGGCCCTTCAGCTTTTGGGGGTTAGACCGCTCTCTTGGGTGGCCTCAAAACGGGATGGGCGGCCGGCGGAGAAGGAGCCGGGAGAACAGAGGCAGGGACGGGTACATTCTGCAAGGATTCGATCTTCGCAGTGAGCGCCTCGATCTGGTCCGCCATCCGTCTCAACTTGGCCTGCAGCGCACCGATATCAAGAGCTGCGGGCGAGGCAGGATGCTGAGCGCAATCTCAGCCAAAAGTCGGGCCCTATCGCTACCAACAATAGCGTTGCCTCTAGAGATCAGACTTTGACGGGCAGCTAACCAATCAATCATGGCTCGGAGTTCGGCCGCTGGGCGGACTGGCTTGCGGATGCAGGGCCGCGGAGCTGGAGCGACGTCGACATCCAGCACGAACTAGTGCGTATGCGCCGCAATCCATCGCTGAACGCGAGATAAGAGCAGCGAACGTTACTGAGATTGTATCAGACTGGCGATCCAAATTGCTACTTTAGGCGCGAACACTTTTGGGGCTTCAATATGAAGAGACTTCTGGCATTTTTGTTGATCGCTCAGTTTTTCTTGGCCGTCGGTCACGCCTGGGCGCAGGGGCTTCCTGCTCCCTCATACTGGAAGAATGAACGGGGCTCGGAATTGTTTGTTTGGTCCGCCAATGGCGGCGCTATACAAGGGACCTTCACAAACCATGCTCAAGGGTTTGCCTGCCAAGGTATCCCTTATCCCGCATCGGGATCCGTCCGTCCAACCGGACTATATTTTATTGTTACTTTTAGTCAGTGCAATTCTTTCACCCAGTGGGTTGGAAAGATTAACGGTCCTAAAATGCCAACATCATGGACGCTGTTCTACGTTGATAAGAACGGCAAGCCCAGCAAGCTGAAGGGCGCCGATACATTTACGCGCGTATGGTAGTCTTCAGCTTTCTTGCGACATCGACCTTAGATCGAAAACTCGCGCTCGCGAGTTTCGACCTGACGTGAGACGCGCAAGTTCGTTTCGCAAGGCTCTGGGCTGTCCACGATCAGTCAGGTTCGATGCTCGACAGCCTGCAGGCCATCCAGGAAGGGCCGAGAATTGCATCAAAAGGGCCTCCCCAGATCAGACAGGACAGTCTAAGCCTCATCCAACTTTGCTGGATGATCCGCTTACCAGCATTTGTTTTCAGGTTCTTGTTTTGAAGTCCAGCGAGGGGTCCGGCAGGTGCCGCTAAGATGTGCGGCGTTCGTTCTATCGCGCTTGGTTAGAAATTGAGTTTTCAGGTCTCGATACTTAAAATTCTCGCCGGCCAACCGGAAGGCCGTGCGAGTCTCGTCGTCCTGAAGGACTACTTGGCGGTGTTCTACACCAGCGGTCCGGAGTGGACGGCTCGTATGAAGCGATTGGCAGAGCGAGCACCGGATCTCAACATTCTCGGACAAGGGCTGGTTGCGCGAGAACCCGGACACTGGATCATAACGGAAAAAGGCCGGGCCTTTCTTGCTTTGCTGGAACAGACGGGCCGACCGACCTCTCAGGAGCGAGCGCTCGAAGGCACGGATGAGAAACCTCTCGCAAGTAAGCTTCCCGCGCTGGCCCCGGGCCGACACGATCACAGCGCCAGTCGTAGGCATCGTCGACGTAAGCGCCTGAGGACGCGCGATGGCCGGTCCACCTAGCCCTTTAGCTCACGGCCGGCGACGATGTGGCTGCATATTGCGGGGCCGGCAACATTTCATAGAGCATCCCCGCAGGACCTTGATGCCTCAGCAATTGCTTAGAACGCCCTCGTTTATGTCCTTCATTGTGAAGTGGTTAGTGCGACAAAGGGCTATGGCTTTATCAGGCCGGTTGATGGCGAACCCGACGTATTTGGGCACATTAGGGCAGTCGAGAAGGCGGACTACACCGTGCTGAGGGTCCCGGATCAGCTTCGAGCCCAAGACGGACAACTCGGGTAAAGTGTTGGCAGAAAATCTCCGTATAGAATGACTTGCCTCGTCGAGACGGACATCGCTCTGAGAGGACCAAATCACTGGGAGACGATGCCGGCAATCCTAGCAGGCTTAGAAAACAGTGGGTTTGATACCGGCGTTGGTGGGCACGGTGAATCAACTGCTCCTCCGTCCTATCCGAACTCGAACTCGGTGCCTGCGATTCGCGACATCAGATAGAAGACGTCTGCGGAATAACCGCGCACAAGAGGCGCGATCCACGGAAATCCTGCGGACATTTTCAAGTATTTGACGAATTTAATCACAACGACTAGGTGAAGTTACGTGGTACACTCGAACCTGGACCGGGGCTCCTCCTCTTAGATATCGAAACGGGACGAACTCGTCTGAGTGTGGCGATTGATTTTAGATCGCGCGCCGGGGACGTCGAAGCGATCAGCGAAAATCGGTCCCGTTTTTTGAGGTCGGCCAGCAGCCAATCGTTTCGAGGATGGAGCTCCTGAGATCAGATGCCACCGAAGCTGCCTGGATTAGCAACACGCCTCCGGAAGGAGCAGCGCGTGAGTCAAGATCTACTGAGGCGCTTCACATGGGAGATCAGATCGATCGACATATGTCTCGACGATCTTCGGTCCTACCAGGCGAATGCGCTTGGCATTACAGGCCCGCAAATGATGATCTTGATGGCGCTGACGGAACTGGAAGAAGATGATGGTGTTCCCGTCAACGCTGTCGCGAAGCTGATGAGAGTTGAGTCGGGTTTCATCACCAAGCATTCCAAGGAGCTCGAGAGCAAGCGGTTCGTGCGCCGGAAATCTGACGCGAATGATGCCCGGTACGTCCTTTTGTCGCTCACGGACATTGCTCGCAAGAGCCTCGCGAGCATTGCAAGGCAGCAGGAAGAGCTCGAGCAGTTCGTCTTTGATTATCTCAGCATTCAGGAGTTCGCCAAACTGGCGGGCTGTTTGAGTGGGCTCAGGTCTCGGTTGGAGAAGGCTCGGCTGCACGCCGCGCTGAACTCTGAGACGGATTGAGACATACTGGAGCGAATGCTGCGCGCCCGCGAGAGACCATCTGAGCCGGAAAGACCCATTTCGGACAGTGGGTCGTCCCGCCGTCCCGGCGCGCCGACCTGCTCAAGCCTGTGCAAGCTGCGCGGTGTCGGGCACGGGTCCGAACACCGCAATCGCCGACAGGGTATCAGGGTCCCGACCCTAAGACTACTCACCGCCTCGTAGAATGTGCTCGTCGCCCAGCCACTGTGGGCCCCAGCACGGGTCCGCTGCGGTGGTCGGAAGAGGCAACGGTAGCCGAGGGGCGGATCTGAGCACTCGGGACAGGGGACGGGCGAGAATGGTGGATGAATTGCGCACCGCGGCGTCCTCGCGGCCCCGATGTGATCGAGTAGGTCTCACCGTTAATCGAGACCTGGGCTGGGCCGCTGAACCGGGCCGGCAGGCCCCCGATGTTATCCAGGACATCGAGTAAGAAATCCGACACCGGCTGGAGCCATCCTGGCTTTCCAGAAGCTGACGAGGCCATTGCTCGTGAGGCAATGCATCGCGACATCTGCAAAACGAAACTGCCCCGCGGCTCTCGATCGTCGCAGGCCTTCATGGGTTTCAGGACCCGCCCTCCTCCCGCCCGATGAAGTCTTGCGGCGGCATGGGAGCCGACGGCTCGTCATTGCTCGGGTTGCAAAACGGCATACCGGCGGCGCCGCAGGTGCAAGTATGGGTGCCACGCCACAGTTGATCCGGATCGTTCTCGCAAATCCACGACCAGCCTTCCGCGATTCGTTCCTCGTTCATTTGCTCGCGCTTCTTCGCTTTGGCTCGTGTTTAGAGCTGATGTAATCTCCTAGTTTTTCCTCCGCGGCCGCAATCTCATCTGCAGCGCAGCCTGTGCTGACATCCCGGCCGTTGTCTCTGATGATCCAGGTTGCAAGGTGAGTGATTTATGCGCTCTTGTTTCGGCGGGCAGCCTTGAGCTGAAGTCGGGCGCCCTTGCGTCTTGGCGGCATAGCTCTCTCATCCGTCCGATATGAGCTAGCGTTGTAAATTCCTTGCCGGCAATCTTCTCGATAACCAGTCGATTACGGTCGCGCTCACGACGCAAACCCGCGACCGTCATTCCTCCCAAAGGGAATGCGATCTTCACGGCATCGGCAAGGCGAAGTGGAGTATCATGTGTAATTTCAGGTTGCGTTCGACGCGGCATCGACGCCACAGCGCGGCTGTTAAAAACCGAACTAAGATGTCAGCGCCGTATTGAAAGTAAACCTTTCCTTCCTTGGATCGTAGGATTGGCAATTTCCTCGCAAAATTGACGAGACCAGAGCGTAACTTGAAGCAGGAACTGAGCACTTCCATCGCGACGATCCGCAGCGTTTTTGGCTCGCCATAGCCGTCTTTCTGCTCGGCTAGTCGCTCAAACAGAGCTGGACGCTTGTAAGGCGCAAGGAATAGGCGGTCACGTCCCCGGCGCTGGACGTTTGTCGCCAGCAAGCTCGCCCGTCAGTATTCTCTCTCGACGAGCAGAACATCGTTTGCCGATGTGCTATACGCATCTTCGTTGAGAACAGCTTTGTTTGAGAGTTTCGATGTCTCTTTCGATTGGATTGGTTGTCGACGGCTATGTGAAACTAAACAACCGCAGCGCGCTGGAGAACCTTCTGGCGCATCGGCGGGAGCTACTGCAGCAGTTGAACTGCGTTACCGGAGTTGATCCGAAGCCAGCGATCGCTCAGGTCAGTCAAGACATCACAGTGATCGAAAGGGCACTTGCGGCGCTCGCACAGGAGTAAACAGCAATGGCGCATCGGCTCGCTTGAGTGATGGCGCTCCGACGCCGAACACTGAGTTCGCCCTCGTTTCCGGACGAAGGATATTAGCGCGAGGCCTCACCGACATCGTGGCGCGCAAGGTTGCGTGCGCCAAGGCTTTGATGCGCTGCCTGTTGTGCGAGCTGCTCTCTCGTTTCAACGAACGGCCTCGCAGCGAGCAACGCGCCAACCGATTCACATCGGATAACGCCGCGTCTTGGGTGCAACCACGATACACCTCTGCGAGGTGGCCGGATCACTATGCCGCAGGCGACGCGACGCCGCGCGCGAACCTGGATAGCAAGGCCAGGATCTTCAGCACTGTGATTTGGAAATTCACCTCAATGACAAGCCACGTTCTAGATCTGTCGCCACATCGTTGGTGCTCTGGAAAGAGCTTCCTGACCGATCTGTTTAAGCAGATCGGGGCGCGTTTCACCTCTGGTGGCAGCCTCCAGGATTTTGGAGGCAACGTAGGCGCGGACGCCGGCGTCATACGGTGAGACGCTTTCACAAACCTCATCCAGGATCGTACGCAGAAGCGCGGTCGTGGCACCGTCCAGCATTGGGAGATCTCCCTCATACCATCGAGGAAGATAATGGGCATTTGCTGGACCAGAACTCAAGTACATCAGATCTTATGAGCCTCCGCGACTGACGATCACCGGATTTCCGGCGCGGTGCAATGTCCAGCACCTCTGATCGCTGACCATTGCGGCAGCTCGCTTGATCGGCCTGCTTTTGTCTTCTCGTCGGCCGTCTCGGCTTAACAGACAAGCTTGCTACAGCTCAGAGGCCAATGTGAGCGCCCTGCGATCATGCTATGCGATTGGACTGGGCGGCTGCGGCAGGCCAATGCTCGGACGGCGCTAGTTCGTTGCCGTGCCTCATCAGGTTCAATTGCGGCTAGAGGATTTGCCGTTTATCGCGCCCGCTGCGTCCAACCAATGCTTTGGCATACCTGCCCGATGGAGTTGGCAGAAATAGCTTACCATTGCCCTGCTCCGATGTCGTTTCACGACACGCCCCTATCGGCTCCAAACCCGAGCGCTTGGCATCCCGCACTGTAGAGGGACTTCAATTCATGCGGTGAAGTGCGTCAAAAACCAGCGCCCGCCCCACGTCTGGCGACGAAATCGGGCCAGGATCCGGCGCCCGCCTCAGTGCCCCGTTGACTCGCCCCCTGGCCGCTCTTGGAGGGAACTTCGGCTTTATGCAGCTTAGGAGGTCGTCTGCGCGATCGTGAAGTAATTTCATGGTCATGGGCGTGTGGTTATTGATCCATAATCGCAGTATTGGCAGCACACGATTTGAGTGAAACTCCTTTGGCAATGTCCGCTTGCAGGCGGTGATCTCGGTAGCGACTTGCGTTTTGGATATATAAGCCTGGTGTAGCTGAAGGACCCCAGCACGGACACGCGAACGTCGCGTGAAAATCATCGGGGGCGCTGCCGTAATGCAGGATTTGAGCGCGAGAGCGCGGCTCGTTGCATTAATCGATATTGCCACTTTGTTACAGTCTCCGCCCAGAGCAATCACGTGCAGCCTTAGGGCGGCATATTCCGCGGCTACATTGTTGGGGCCATTACTGCAACTGAGCATGAGCGGCGAGCGAGGTGGCGTCGCCGAAAGTGCCGTCGTATCTGCGAGCTGGGCGGAAGCTCTTTGCAGGGAGTGAGCTAGCAACCAGCCCACCGCGGGCGTGTGAAACGCTCCAATCTGACGCCGAGGCGCCTCGTCAGGGAAGAGACGCGACTGGGCTGTTCAGATTATCTGCTGTGTTTGTCGAATCGGAAAGGGAAATACATGAACCATCTCGGTAGCAGCCATCGCCGCACACCATCTGTGATGACAGACGAACAGCACGAGCTGGAGCGCTGCAAGCAGGAGATTGAGCGCCTCAAACAGCTGGTTGTACGACTTTCTGAAATTGCTTTGCGCGACCTCGTAAAAAGCCCGCAAAGCGGTCGGAACGTCCCGGAGTGTCTGAGGGAGCCGCCGAAGTCATAATACGGAAAGCGAACTCGCGCTTGGCTGCTCTCGGCAGCGTGGGCGCGGCCCCGACTCGCTCCACCCCGTCAGCGGCAGAGCCAATCTCCAGCCGACATCATGAGCTCGAGCGTGGGGCAGTTGTTTAGCGCGCAAAGGGCAGTTCCGGATCGCCTTCGAGAGTTCTTCCAGGATGTTGAGGATTTCAGTGCCCCCCGGTTCGACGGCTTCTGAGCGCAATCACTTGCGGATCTGGCTACGATGGCGACCAGGACAGGACTACATTGTCGATCAACCGAGTCGAGCCGACGTACGCTGCCACACAGAGCACCGCCGGATAGCGCAGAGGACTCTCGGCAATCGTTAAGGTCCCAGCATCGACAAGCTCAAGGTACTGCAGTCGATCGACCCTTTCCAAATGCTTTCTTGCAAGCGCAATCAGCGTTGCCGGGTCGCGCTCCCCTGAGGCAAACTCTTGCGCTGCGGCGAACAAACCACGGCTGATCGCAAGGCTCCGACCACGTTCTTCCGGGCTGAGATAACGGTTGCGACTGCTCATTGCCAGCCCATCTGGCTCCCGCACGGTTGGCACAGTGACAATCTCGATCGGAAGATTCAGGTCAACCGTCATGCGGCGTATCACAGCGCATTGCTGAAAATCCTTCTGTCCAAAGTACGCGACGTCCGGCTGCACCATGTTGAATAGCTTGCAGACGACAGTCGCTACACCACGAAAATGTCCAGGCCTGAAAGCCCCGCAGAGCGGTTTTGCGAGTTCGCCCGGCTCGACAAAGCTCTGAAATTGAGCCGGATAGATCTCCTCTGCACTTGGCGCGAAGATGATGGTGACCCCGGCACTGCGGCACAACGCTTCATCGCGCGCGAAGTCGCGAGGGTACCTGCTGAGATCCTCATTTGGGCCGAACTGAGTGGGGTTGACGAAGATGCTAACGACAGTGACGTCGCAGTGTTCCCTACTAGCCGAGATCAGGGCCAGGTGGCCGTCGTGCAAGTATCCCATCGTCGGAACGAATCCGATGCGCTTATCGGCATTGCGAACGTCTGCAAGGGCGCGACGAAGCTCGGCGACCTTCGTAATTACTTGCATTTCTTACCTTGAGCTTGAATTGGAGGGCACCCAGTTGGCGACGGCATGCCGAAGCTGATCAGGAAGACGATAGCACTCCTCTGAGCCCGGGAATGCACCTTTGCGGACATCGGTAGCCCAGCGCGACAGCGCCTCCTGGAACAGCTGGAATCCATTTGTATAGGCACGAACGAATTTGGGGCGATGACCTTCGGTCAGCCCCAAGACATCATGAAACACGAGCACTTGGCCCGAGCAATCAGGTCCTGCTCCGATCCCGATGGTGGGTATCGTGAGACATTCGGTCGCTCGCGCCGCGAGCTCGGCAGGAATGCCCTCCAAGACCAGCGCGAAGCAACCGGCTTCCTGCAGATAGTGCGCGTCATCGAGGAGCCGCAAGGCGGTATCCGTTGTCCGTCCCTGCACCTTGAATCCACCCATAACGTTGACGCTCTGCGGGGTCAGACCGAGATGTCCCATCACAGGAATTTCGCAGTCGACCAAGGCCCGTACCATCTCGATGCGTTTGGCGCCACCCTCGAGTTTCACAGCATCGGCGCCACGCTGCAGAAAACCTCCTGCATTGCGAATCGTATCCTCAGAACCGACATGAAAGCTCAGAAAGGGCATGTCGGCCACAAGCAGCGCATGAGGCCTCGTGCGCGCAACAGCCTCCAGGTGATGATTCATCATGGCCACGCTGACAGGCAGCGTGTTGTCGAATCCCAGGCAGACATTTCCAACGCTATCGCCGACCAGGATGATATCGACAATGGGATCCGCGATGCGCGCCGCAACCGCATCGTAGGCGGTGGTCATCACGACACGCCGTCCTTTATCCCTCCACTGCTGCAGCGCCGGAATCGTGACGCGCTCTAGCGGTTGCTCTGAACTGTGGCTCATATTGGATGCGCTCCCCACACACCGTCAGCGTTTCCTAGAGAAGGCGGGAGAAACCTGTCAATGGCATGGAGGATGGAGACCCCAGTTCTCTAGAACTGGAGAACAGGACAAAAACAGCCCAATGATCGCGCAACCATGAGACAAGACCTTTCTCATCGCGATTTCATCACTCGATGGCTCGGCTTCCCGTGCAGTTTCAGCGGCTATGCCAGCCGCGTCCTCAATCGAGGAGCGCGCTCGCGACGAGCCACCATCTGCACGCGTTTCTGGGCTGATTGCAGTCTCTCCAAACGGTAACGACTCGACCGGACCGAGCTGCAGATGCACGCAGTGGGGACTTCGTCTTTAGGGCACATCTGCGTGTCTGCCCCTCTAGGGGTACTCCTTAGACTCCTGCTTCGGCGCTGGCGCACCGAGCAAAGTAAACGGATGGCAGGCCAGGAACGTCCAAAGGTGATAGGCCGCTGTAAGCGCAGCGAGAGTCGCGGTCGAGGAAATGTCGTCGCGAAGGCGCTCAGACCGAGCCAGCCTGCTGGCCCTGTAGGCCCTAAAGTCGATTATTTTTGCAGATGTTTCTGTCACTTGATTTCCACGCGCTCTAGAGGGCCACTCGAATCCTCTGACCAGGGCCGTACCAGCACAAACTCAGTCCATTCCTAAGCCGCTCGCCATCGAAACCATTTCTGATCGGCCTCCCGCCGCGCCTTGAAGCGGTTGACGCATTTCTTCGAGCAAAGGGCCGTTCGCCAGCAGTAATGGCGGATCAGCCCAAACTTTCCGCCGCATATCGCGCAACATGTGGCTGGATGGTCGAGGGAATTACGCAAGCCAATGTGCATTCTCGCCTCCTATCAGACATTTACTTGGGAAGCTCCGCTGCCCTCCGACCACAGCACCACGCGCGCACCAAAGGTGCGCTCGCCCGGCGGTCCGTCTCCTGGTTCTTGCAGCCATCAAGAGCCTCGACTCTGATGTGCGGCTGCCTCGCGAAGCAGGTACTTTCCGCAGAAAGCCTCGCCGAGAATTTGCTCAAGATAATGGATTTCTCTATCGTGGTTAACGCAATTCACCCGACATTTCGGCCAAATGCTGCGCCTTTCATGGCTAGCCCGCAGGATAGCTGCGGCAGCTGGATCGGGAGGGCTTAAGTGCTTAAAGCACGATTAGCCTGCGAGCCTTGGGTGCTGCATTCTCGTTGCACTATCAAGCGGCAGCAATACGGACACTTCCACCTTGCAAGATCCTGTCACCGCAGACGATTGCACAGTCTTGTGCATCTCACATCAGCAAGTCAGCGGCGTCGCGGATGGCAGTATAGATTTCATCAAGGTCGGACGCCGTAACGCAGTAAGGCGGCATCACGTAGATTGTGTTACCGAGTGGGCGTAACAGCAGGTTCCGCGCTTGGAAGAATGCCAAAAGCCTCGGACCGATGTCCGCCAGATAGCCGGCATCGCTCGTGTTGAGTTCAAGCGCTGTGACTGTTCCTGTGCGTCGGACGTTTGCGAACCGCGAATCGGCGCGGAATGGCGCGAGTGCCTGTTCTTGCATCCTGGCCAAGGATGCCAGCCGCCCGCGATATTCCGGATCGTTCCATAGGTCCAGATTCGCCTTGGCGGCGGCACAGGCCACTGGATTGGCCGTATATGAGCTCGAATGAAAAAACGTACGCGTGCGATCTTCAGAATAATGCGCATCGAAAATATCGGCACGACAGAGTGTGACGGCGAGCGGCAGCGCCCCAGCCGTGAGTCCTTTCGAATAGCAGGCAATATCGGGCGTCACATCGGCCTGCTCACACGCAAACAAGGTACCCGTCCGACCCCAGCCGGTCATGACCTCGTCCGCAATGAACAGGACGTCGAAGGCTTCGCAGATCCGCTTCATCTCTCTTAGTACCGAGGGAGAATACATCAGCATTCCACCGGCACCCAATATCAGGGGCTCAACGATAAAGGCTGCGGGATGCTCGCTTCGACACGCGTTTTCAAGCGCATCGAGCGCTCTTTGCTCACGATCCCTTGCCGGGAACGGAATCGAGGTCACCTCGAACATCAGCGCCCCGTAGGCCGCATTGAAGACGCCTCGGCTACCTACCGACATCGCCCCGATCGTGTCGCCATGGTACGAGTGCTGCATCACCACAATTTGGGTTCGCTGTCTTCCGGTATTGCGCCAGTAGCCGAGCGCCATTTTCAGCGCGACTTCGACGCTGGTTGACCCGCTATCGGAGAAGAACACATGCTCGAGCGCCGGGGAGGTAACCTTCAATAGTTCCGTCGCAACTTGCTCAGCTGGGTCGTGAGTGTATCCGGCGAAGATGACCTGGTTGAGCTGGCCTGCCTGTTCTCGGATCGCGTTCACGATGCATGGATGGCAATGGCCATGGGTCACGACCCACCAGGAGGAGATCGCATCGATAAGGCGTCGGCCATCTTCGGTGTAGAGATACGCCCCCTCTCCCCGCAGCACCTTCGTCATGTCCCGCTGTAGAGCATGCTGCGTGAACGGGTGCCAGATCGGCGACCTCTTGACTGTCTTCATAGGTGCAGGAAATCGGTACTAACAAAGGAGTCTTTGAAAGCAGCCTGCAGCCTATCGTCCGTGAGGGGAACAAGCCACGGGAGCCGTCCCAACCAACGCACTCTCCCGATCTCGCAAATCGCGCTTTCAGTTTCGGCGTTTCTTTCGCCGATGAACGCAATTCCAAGGATTCGAATCTGACGCTTCCGCAGAGCCTCTATGGAGAGCAGGGAGTGATTGATTGTGCCCAGTCCGGTCCTTGCGCAAAGCACGACGGGAAGCTGCCAGCGCTCAAAGATGTCGATGTAAAGAGTGCGCGCTGTCAGCGGCACCATGAGTCCGCCGGCGCCCTCGATCACGAGTTGCCGCTCGCCGCTGTCGGGCAGTCGAAACGTCTCTGTATCTATGCGAACGCCGTCGATCTCCGCGGAGGAATGGGGCGACGCAGGCGTCCGAAGTCGATAGAGCTCCGGGACAATCCGATCGGACGAGAGGCCCCCGAGGCGGCGGATGCACTCGGAGTCGGTCTCTTGTTCGAGTCCAGCCTGGACCGGTTTCCAGTAATTCGCGCCGAGAAGGCCGGCGAGCCCTGCGGAAAATACCGTTTTGCCGACCCCGGTGTCCGTACCAGTCACGACGATTCGCCTATTCATCCAAACGAGCCCCTCGGGTCACCTCGACCAGTGCATCGAGCATTGCGCGCACGTCCGCTTCCCCAACATTGAGTGTCAACGAAATTCGCAAGCGGGCGGTGCCTGCAGGGACGGTTGGCGGCCGAATTCCGCGGATATCGAAGCCGCGCGCCTGCAGAGCAGAGGCAAGTCGCATTGCATGAGCATTATCACCTACGATGTACGGCACGATCTGAGAAGTCGATGGTGTGCGCAAACCAAGCGAGGTGATCTGCCGATGCGCGAACGCAACGAGTTTGGTCAGCCGTTGCTGCCGCTCCGGCTCTTTCTGCAGGGTGAGGAGTGCCTCTCGAACGGCAACGGCCATCAATGGTGATGGGGCGGTGGCAAAAATAAACGGACGACAGCGGTTGACCATGAAATCGCGCAAGATGCCGGAGGCCGTAACAAGTGCACCCGCCGCACCGAGCGCTTTGCCGCAGGTATGAACGACGATGAGATTTTCGCGCCTGTCATAAGGGGCCGTGAGCCCTCGTCCCTGATGCCCGTAAGCGCCTGTGGCATGAGCCTCATCCACGATCAGAAACGCGTCTTGTCGATCGGCGATCGCCACCAGCTCTTCGAGTGGAGCGAAGTCGCCATCCATACTGTAGAGACTTTCGGCCACAATCCAGACGCGGCCCGCCCCACCTTTGTTTCGCCAGTCGCGAATTGCGTCTTCGACTGACTGGGGATCATTGTGCGCGTGAATTCGACACTCTGCGCGGCTGGCCCGCGCCCCCTCGTGAATACTGGCGTGCACGAGCGAATCGAGAACGAGCAGATCGCCGCGCTGCGGCAGCGTTGTCAGGAGGGCAAAATTTGCGATGTAGCCGCCTCCAAAGAAAAGCGCTGCCTCCGCGCCAAAGAACTGAGCCGCTTCCGTTTCGAGCCGTTCATGCTCCTCGCAATTGCCGCGCAGAAGCCGCGACCCGCCGGCTCCAACCGGAGTGCCCGCCTCGAGCGCGGCAACCATCGCCTTTTTGATGCGCGAGGCGTTCCCGAGCGCCAGATAGTCGTTCGATGCGAAATCGATCCCCACGCGCGGCTTGAGGCAGCGCAGCCGTTTATCTTCGTTCAAGGCATTCAACGCTGCGACGTAGGGACCAAGTCTAGCTGTTTGGACTGACCGCATTCATCACTCCGAGGATCGCATCAAATCACGCAAAAGGTGAGTTGGCCGTGTAAGAAGGAAGGATGGCCCGCTAGGTTCAACTTGCCAGGATGCGATTGTCTCGGTCCACACGCACAATGCGTGGCTTGAATATCTTTGCTTCGACCTCGTCGAATGAGGCATATGCAACGATAATGACCTTGTCTCCGGGCATCGCCAGTCGGGCGGCCGCACCGTTCAGGCTTATCGTGCCAGACATCGGCGGCGCCTCGATCACGTAGGTGGCAAAGCGCGCCCCTGTTTCGACATTGTAGATTTCGACGCGCTCGTTGATCACCATTCCTGCTGCGTCCAGGAGCGTACGATCTATCGAGATCGAGCCTTCATAGTGCAGATCAGCTTCGGTCACTGAGGCGCGATGGATTTTTCCCTTCATCAAAGTTATCTGCATTTCTCACCTAGGCTGGATGTAGGGGCAACATATTGAGCGCACTGCTTCCGTCAGGCGAGCCCGGACGTGATGCCGAGCCGGGCCAGCAGATCCGCGTCGCGATCAACTTTCGGGTTTTTGGTGGTCAAGAGCACGTCGCCGACGAAGATTGAGTTTGCGCCGGCCAAGAAGCAAAGCGCCTGCAATTCGTCGGTCATGTATTGCCGCCCGGCGGACAAGCGAACCACGCTCCTCGGCATCATGATCCGCGCGGTCGCCAGCAGCCGGACCAGCGCGATCGGATCGGGAGGCTGCGCGGTGTCTTCCACCGGCACGCCCTCGATCTTGTTCCACAGGTTGATCGGCACGCTTTCGGGATGGTTGGGAAGATTGGCGAGCAGCACGAGCATACCTAGGCGGTCCTCGACGCGCTCGCCCATGCCGATGATACCGCCGCAGCAGATCTTGATCCCGGCATCGCGCACATGCGCCAGCGTATCGATGCGGTCCTGCAGGCTGCGGGTGGTGATGATCTTGCTGTAAAACTCGGGCGATGTGTCGAGATTGTGATTGTAGAAGTCAAGGCCGGCCTCGGCGAGGCGCGCGGCCTGCTTCGGTGTCAGCATGCCGAGCGTGACGCACGTTTCCATGCCGAGTCCTTTGACCGCGTTGACCATGTCGCAGACGGAATCAAGATCGCGATCTTTTGGCGTACGCCAGGCCGCGGCCATGCAGAAGCGCGTGGCGCCGGCATCCTTCGCGCGCTGCGCGGTCGCAACCACATCGGCGCAACGCATCAGACGGGTGGCTTTCAGGCCGGTCTCGTAATGTGCGCTTTGCGAGCAGTAGCCGCAATCTTCCGGACAGCCGCCGGTCTTGATGCTGAGCAGGCTCGCAGTTTCGACGTGGTTTGGATCGAAGTTCTTGCGATGAGCGCGCTGCGCCTGAAGCATGAGGTCGGCAAAAGGAAGGTCGTAGAGCGCCTTAGCCTCTTCGACGTTCCAATGATAACGAATCTGCGCCCCATTGCCTGTTTCCATCTGGACTTGCGCAGCAGCATCCATAACCCACTCCCGCTCAATTGTAGATAATCGCGTCAATTATCTATAGTCATTGCTCTCGGAGAGATGCTAATCGAGCTGTCTCGCAAATGCACCGGTTATTGCGGTAGATAATCTATGATCACCACTGACAACATGACGACGGTCGCGCGCATCGCGGACTCAATCGCTGAGCGCATTATCAGTGGCGCCTTAGAGCCAGACGCGCCACTCCGTCAGGATCACGTGGCACGAGAATTCAATTCCAGCCACGTCCCCGTGCGCGAGGCCTTTCGGCAGCTGCAGGCACAACATCTTGTTGTCGCTGTGCCGCGTCGCGGTGTTCGGGTTGCCCCGCTCGATACCCGCTCAGTGAAGGAGATCGCCGAAATGCGCGCCGCGCTCGAAGTGGTGGCATTGCGCCATTCGGGGCCAAGGCTCACAACAGCTCATTTGGCTCAGATCGAGCTCGCCCTGATCGAAGGAGACAATGCAAAGACGATCGAAGAGTTTGAGATAGCCAACCGCGCCTTTCACCAAGCCTTGGTCGCGCCGTGCGGAATGCCGCGTCTGCTCGCGAGCCTCGATGGACTGCAGCTTGCCAATTCTCGACTGGTGTTCGCGATGGCGCGATCGGTGGGCTGGCGACCGCGCTCCAATCAAGATCACCGCCTGATTCTGCAAGCCTTGCGAACGCGCAACGTCGATCAAGCCTGTAACCTGCTCACGCGGCACATTCAAACCATTGAGCGCCTTGCCCTTCCGGCGTCCTGAGCAAATCTGGCAAGCTCGATTGCGGATCGCCGAGGATCGCAAGCGAGGATCATGCTGCAAGCGACTAGCCTCATTGCAACGGGCTCTATTCCCAGATAGTTATCGCATCCGCTAGCGACATCTCCACGGACAGCTATGATTCGTCACATCGTCTTCTTCAGCGCCAAGGACGAGGCGCATATCGACCATATCATCGAAGGTCTTTCGCTTCTCACCACGATACCACATGCGCGCCGGCTTGAGGTTGCCCGCAACCGCAAGACCGATCAGCTCGGCAACGATATCGACATCGTGGTCTATGGTGAGTTCGACAGCGAGGCGGAGCTCGCAGCGTACAAGGCGCACGATCTCTACCAGCAGTCGATTAAACGGGTCCGACCGCTCCGCGAGCTGCGGTTCGCGGCCGACTACGATGCATCAATAGATACCGCTTTCGCCTCCACGGCAGGATGATCCAGGTGCCGTCGCAGTACAACGTCCGCCGCCGGGTTAACTTGACAATGGGCCTCAAGTTTCGGCCGATCGCAGACAAGCGTCGTTCTCATCGGGTGGGGCAACAGATGGAACGGCACTTTCACGACGTCAGCCGCAGGTGACCGATAACCCGATGTATGTTCGCGAGTTGCAGTGGGTTGAACCTGTCACAGCGATGCGACGTCTTGGGCATCGATCGCATGTCACATTTCTCGATAGCGTAGCAAGGCACGAGCTGCTTGGGCGCTACTCATATCTAACGTGCGACCCGTTCAGCACCTATAGGGTCGCGAACGGCCAAGTCAGTTGGAGCGGGCTGACTCTCGAGGCCGATCCATGGAAGGTCCTTCGCACGCTACTCGCGAAGTACCCGCAAGAGCATCGTCCCGATCTCCCGCCGTTCCAGGGAGGAGCGGCAGGCTACATTGCCTACGACATGAACAGGACATTGGAGCGATTGTCTGCGCCGGCAATTGCCGGTCTGGGTTTGCCCCAATCTATCCTGCACTTCTATGATGTGGTCATCAGCTTCGACCACCGGGACAACAAATGCTGGATCGTCTCGACCGGATGGCCGGAGCAGGATCGCGTGCGACGGAGCGAACGAGCGCGTCGTCGAGCCGACGAGTTTGCAGCATTGCTGGCCGGTCCAAGGGCGCCACAGAAGGGGTGTCCCAGCAAAGCGGGCGCATGGCGCTCGAACTTCAGCCGCGAGGACTACATTGCGGCGGTACAACGCGTGATCGACTTGATCCTGGCGGGGGACGTGTTCCAGACGAATATTGCGCAGCGTTTCAGCATCCGCCTGCCGACCTCGTTTGATCCACTCGCCTTCTATTGCCAGCTACGATCATTGAATCCGGCGCCTTTTGCGGCCCTGCTGCGATGGGGAAAGCTGACCATCGCATCAAGTTCGCCGGAACGATTCCTGAAGCTTGAGGGGCGACAAGTCGAGACACGACCAATCAAGGGCACGATCGCGCGTTCTCCTGATTTCAAGGAAGACCACCGCCGTGCGGCTGTTCTCCTCGCTTCCGAAAAGGATCATGCCGAGAACACGATGATTGTCGACCTTTTGCGCAACGATCTGTCACGCGTTTGCACCGCGCATTCGGTCGAGGTTCCGGCCCTGTGCAATCTCGAGTCCTATGCCTCAGTGCACCATCTCGTGTCGATCGTTACGGGGAAACTTGCCGGAGACGAAGACGCCGTTAGCCTGCTCCGTGCTTGCTTTCCCGGCGGCTCCATTACGGGAGCGCCAAAGCTGCGGTCGATGGAAATTATTACAGAAATCGAGCGCATAGCGCGAGAGGTCTATTGTGGGGCGATCGGCTTCATCGGCTTCAACGGGCACATGGACACAAGTATTGCGATCCGCACGGTCACGATCGACGGCGACCTGGCTGTGTTTCATGCGGGCAGCGGTATAACCGCCCTGTCGGAGCCCGAGGCCGAATATGAGGAAACGCTCGCCAAGGCAGAGCGAATCTTTCACGCATTTGGTTCTGAACCAGCTGGTGCATTTTGATTGTCATCATCGATAATTACGATTCCTTCGTGTTCAACATTGCCCGCTATTTCCACAAGCTCAGTGAAGCAACGGAAGTGATCCGAAACGACGCTATCAGCATCAGCGAGCTCGTTGGTCTCAACCCGCGCGCGGTGGTCATATCGCCCGGCCCCTGCACCCCAAATGAGGCAGGAATATCGACAACAGTGGTTCGCGAACTTTCAGGACGCGTACCAATTCTCGGCATCTGCCTTGGACATCAGTGTATTGGGAGCGTTTTCGGAGGACGGGTGGCGCGTGCGCATCGGCCCATGCACGGTCGGCGCTCATACATTGCGCATGACGGCCGAGGGTTATTCAAGGGGCTGCCAACCCCGCTTGACGTCGGACGCTACCATTCTCTTATCGTCGAGCTTGATCAGTCATGTGCGCAGAACCTCATCGTGACGGCGCGTTCGGAGGAAGGCGAGATCATGGCCCTCACGCACGGCTATTATCCCACTTATGGGGTCCAGTTCCATCCCGAGTCGATACTTACCTCACAGGGGCACGTCCTGCTTATGAACTTCTTGCGATTGATAGAGGATTTTCGAAATCACGCGGAGCAATGAGAGGCTCGCCTGCCGATCAAGATGGTGAACCGTTGGTTTCTGACGTGGTTGGAAGGCGCAGCGTCATGTGGCAGGCATTTTGTGGTAATCAGCGCTGTTCCGTGCTCGGCTCCGCAGTCAGCGGCGCGCCTCCGACAGAAACCGGACCTTGTGGTTTCGAGGGACGGACGTCTCTCTTGGCCGGCTTGGATGTGGTGCGCACGGGCGGCGAGGAAGCAGCAGGAGCAGGAGAAGCAACAGGCGCCGCATTCTGCAGCTCCTCGATTCTTTGGGTCAGGGTTGCGATCTGATCCAAGATCCGCTTTAGCTCGGCTTGCTGCGCACCGACGTTGCGATTGAGCTCGACAATTTCATCGGCTGTCTTCTGCTGCCTCGATTGGATCCCTAAAAGCGCGTCCCTATCCTCAGTTGACAAGCCAAGCGTGGGCGGCACGACTTCATGCGCCGGCGCCGCCTCGGCAAACGTTTCGATTCTCGTCAAAAAATAGGCTCCTCCGGTGCAAAGAACGAGCAATACGGCTAGAAGACCAAAGATCCACCGAAAGCCTTTTGACGGTCTCTGCAGGACCGGCGGAAACTCCGATGCTTGGGATTGTTCCGTCACAGCCATCACCCCGCTCTCGTCATATCATCTGGTTTGATCGTTCTCGTTGCCGCGATAGCAGAAGATGGTCAAGAGCTGCCGCGAGCCGCCCCCCTGCATCGTTTTCAGCAACGTTGTCCCCAAAGCCGGGTCTTGATGGCATCAGGGGTTTTACAGGCCAGGCATTGCGCTGCAGGTGACGAGGTAAATAATGAGGGCCGGTAGAGGGGATTACCCGTGAAGCACATTCATACCTGCTTGCCCTTGAGAGGGCCGCCTCACCGAAAGGCTGTGCACGTCGGGGATTTGCGAGGTGACGCTCCAGCACTCCTGTGCCTGATTGTTCGAGAATCGATTGTTGTAGCGCCGAAGTTGACCTGGCGCAAAATGCTGCCCAACCCACGCAAAAAATGCGTGATGCGAGCGCAACCATAAGACTAACTCTATCGTTCGATGGCGAGGACTTACGTTGCTAGTGGGCAACTGCACGAAGCCCAGCCACGAGATCGGGTCGGCCGTTCAGAAAGACGGGCACTACATGCGAAAATGAAGGGATCGGAGGAAGCTAATCCCTACGGATGCCTGAGCAGATCATCTGCAACCGCCAGGCTTCCATACGTAGAAAACCATACCAGCGCCCCTGTCCGGCTGCGTACCGTCTTGCGTGAGGTCTCGCAGGGATCCTAGCGAAGGTCGACCGCGGGATCTAAATGAAAGCAAATGCGAGCAGGCTAGAGCAAAGCAGCGCAAGCCCAGCGGCGGTCAGCGCCAACAGGCTGCCGGACACAATGTCATGATTGCGCATGAACCGTCCTTCATGGCGCCCGGAAGCAGCACGAGTGGGTGGCTGCCTTCGCGGTGAGTAGCCAATCACCGGATTACTACTCAAATTCGCTGCACTATTCCTGCGGCATGCAAAGGAAAATGCATTTTTTGAGCGCAATCGCCCCGTTGTTCGGCGGCTACAGGCGAGAACGAACGAGTATCAAAACTTGTGAGGTGTTTGCTGGCCAATAGGCTGCGTGCGCGGGATGCCCCGTACGAGCCGCCCCTCCTCCAAGGCACGGGATATGAGCCGTTTCATAATTGCGATATATCGTTTCGAGTAATCCTTCGCATGCGCGTTTTCCTAATGCTCCTCGCGGCTTTTACGATCATGTTGGCGGCACGTGACCAGCACCACAATGGTTTCGTGCCACGTCCGACGGCATCCATGCCCCCGGTCGACGTGCCGTAACCCAAGCACCTGCCTCTGTCCGCAATGACTTGACGCACTTCATCAGTATTAGGCAACTACTCAGACTCAGCTTGCGATCTGCACCGCTGCTGTAGGCAGCACATCTTCCTCCCCAGCCTAGGGACAGTTACGTCATTATGTCACTGCGGAACTGGCGTAGCCGCACTAAAGTCCGGGCGTACACCCAAGCTCAAGGAGCCGATCGGCATACTTCGCTGGCCGCCATCTCAAACTGGGCGGACGACCATAAATTCACGTGCGCCGCGCGAAGCGCGTACTAGTCAGCACCGATCTACGCCAGCCTCGTCGTAGCCGGCGGCGGCTAAGCCATCGTCTGGTCGCGCAGCCCCCATTGATGCTGCGCCTCGCGTCCTGCGTGGCTCCGCGGCTTGGCTACAGCGTCGCGCATCACGGGCCTCTTCGGCTCGCCTCTGAGCATAATCGACTTTGCCTTCCCTCTTGAAAGAGCCGAGCACGTCTTCATTGATGCGAATGGAAATGGTGTTGTTCGTTGCTAGAATTACCTAGCGTCGCAAACGCAATCGCGGTTGCCACCGCAGAGCAGCTAACAGCAGACCTCCTCAGCGTCCCAAGGTCATCACTTAACGAGTAAGCACATTTGTTCTGTATGAAGTCCAACATCAGCGGCGCAGACAGCCGCAGTAGCCCCGCCGGCACCGGCCAGAGTAATGAGGTTCAGAACTGTCGAAGAGCTCAAGCTAAATGATCTCGAAGTATCTTTGACGTTCAAAGTCGGTGACCCGATGTTGAACGGCTTCCCACTCCCAACGGCGCGAGCAAGAAAACGCTCCAACAAAGCTTTCTCCGAAGACATCACTGGCCGCTGCAGACCGTGCAAACCGAGATGTTGCCTCCGATAAGCTTTGAGGCAGCGACGCGGACGAACGACACATTTCCACGCTTGCATCACCGACGCTCGAATCGGGTAGTGCCGGACCTGTCTCGACGCCCAATATTCCCGAACCAATCGCACATGCGAGCGCGAGATATGGGTTCACGTCTGCGCCAGGCAGCCTATACTCCAGACGATGGGCAGATGGCTCTCCCGGAATGGCGCGAACCGCGCAGGAGCGGTTGTCAACTCCCCAGCTTGGACAGATTGGTGCCCAGGAGCCAGGCACCAATCTCTTGTAGCTGTTGAAGTTCGGCGCAGCGAGTACACAGAACTCATTCATGTATTCTAGTTGTCCGGCGATGAATTGCTTCATAAGCTCCGAGACGTTGGCGAACGCATCACCGTCGTAAAACGCATTCTGACTATCCGAGGACATCGAGATGTGAATATGGCCGGACTGGCCGGGCCATTTCTCGGAAACCTTGGCCATGAATGTAGCCATCATGCCACGCGTTTGCGCCCAGGCTTTTATCATTGACTTGAATATGGTTGCCCGATCGGCAGATTCCAGCGCATCACAATGACGAAGTGACGCTTCGACCACGCCAGGTCCCGTTTCAAAGTGTAGTCCGCTGAGAGGTATTCTAGCCTTCTCACAAAGCGCCAAGATCTCATCGAACAGCTCATGTTGCGCGACAGAGCGCGCAATCGAGTAGCCGAACGGGCCGCGCGTTAAGGGAGCCCATTCGCCGAACGGCTTTTCTTCAATCGTGTCTGCGTTCTCCTTGAACAGCATAAACTCAAACTCGAACCCGGCAGTGCAGTCGTATCCGTGGTCAGCAGCTCTTCGCAGGACCTTACGCAAGACACCGCGCGGGCAGATGTTCTCATGTGCGCCCGCGAACTCCGCGAGGTAGAGATATTGGTCGCCGAGATGAGACACCGAACGGCCGGAGCCCGACAGAATACGCAGGTCAGCATCTCCGAACGCTGATAGCGGCTTTTGCGTGAAACTGGCCGGAATGACGCGGTCCATGCAATCCCACGCCAGCACCGCTTCAGAGAACTTGATAACTTTATCTCTGTCCGAGAGATCATCACCCAAGACGTGTTTGCCTCGCAGAACGCCATCGAAGTCGCTTACGCCGACCATTGCCGCGCGGGCTCGATTCGCTCCGGTTAACCTGGGATCAGTTGGCATTAGTCGCGATCCTGCATCACCAAATCGAACACCTGGTCCATCCGCATCGCTCGCAACTTGCGATAGTCATTCTCAAGCTGAGTCAAGTCGCTATTCACGAGATAAACGATGCCTGGTGTCGACGCCAAGTCAATCGTGGGAACTAGCTCTTGACCAATCGGAACGAATGCAATGGCATCCGCGAAGCTCGGGAGCTTGCGGATTTCTTCGAGTCCCGGATAACCGGCAACGACACCGCCCATATCTGAGATCAGCGAGACGCAAAGTGCGTGAGCCTGCCGCTTGTAGGGCCCGCGCAACCGCATATATTCACCAAAGCCCTTGGGATCTGCGTAGCGCCAGGCCGTCAGGCTCATATGGTTGTGCCCCAACGCCATCGTTCGTGCTTTTGCCGACATGGTCCCTTGAAGCCTTGCTCCGAAGTCCACCAGAACCGGTCCCCGATGATCGACGATGATCTCAGCATGAGCCGGTCCGTCGACGATCTGTAGTGCCTGCAACGCACGCATCAAGTAGTCGGACAGTTCCTGAACGATTGGTTCGCTGCCCTCCAACAATCTCTCAAGTGAGCAGACCGATGATGCCCTCTCAATCGGAACCGTGTCATAGGTCCAGGCCTCCGTAACGAAGGCTTCCCCGTCGATCGAGACGGCATTTACGGTATATTGCTGGCCGTTTATTTTTTCTTGGCCAAGGGCAAAGCGATTCAACGCTCCGACACGGTTCGTCTTCCCGACAATTGCGCTCAGAGCCCGCTGAATATCAGCATCTGTCGAGCAAAAGAATACATCCTCGGTACCCGTACTGTTTAGCGGCTTGATCACGATCTGATCGAATTTCGCTTCACGCTTCCACCTCGCGATCTCTGCAGGACTGTCGGACACGACTTGTCTGATCGATCGCACGCCTGCAGAGCTCAGCGCGCAAGACAATCGCGCTTTGTCACGCCGAGCAGCGGATAGTGCGGTCCCATTTGATGGTAAGCCCAGCCGCTCCGACAAAGAATCGGCGAGTTCAACTCCGGTCTCGCAGCCCGCGATAACGAACTCCAATTCCCGGCCATGGAGAGCCTGAAGATGATAATCAACGATGTCGTCATATCCCATGCGCTCGCTGGGGCGAATGACTTCATCATACAGATCCGCATTGAAATGCGATTGGAATATCGGCGGAATCTGTGCAGCCGACATCACATGCACAGTTCCAATTCCATAGCGCTTGAATTCTTCCGGTAGGTATCGGCCGGTAGAGTATGCGTCTACGATTACACAATTCCGTTCTTTCATGCGGATCTCCGATACTGCAAGTAGATGTTGCCGACAGCGACAGCCGTAATGAGAGCATTTCCTATGAACGTATGTAACGAAGGCACGATGCGAGAATCGAAGTACTGGAACAGGAAGGTGATGATAGGGGCAGTGGACAGCACCATGTTGACGGTGAAGGGCTCTACCCGGCGAATGCCCTGCTGGATCAAGAGCAAAGGAACAATGATCGTCGATAGCCCAATTGCCGCGATCGCAAACCAATGCTGCGAGATCTCAGGCACGATAGATGAATGGTCGACCAGTCCCAGCAGCAAGAGAATCGTTCCATAAAAGCGATGCGCCAGGACTTTCCGGCCAGAAAACCCACGGTCGAACAGCAGTTTGACAAGTATATTTGTAAGGGCCAGCGATAGGCCGGCCACGATCGCCAAGATGATGCCAAAGCACGATCGTGCCCCCCACTCCACGCCTGCGTTGCCGCTGGCCGAGATCCAAATCATGTAGCTCCCGATCGTTGCGATCGTAACGCTCACGGAAATATCGGATGCCGGAGGGGCACCCTGGCGCCTGATCAGTGCGTTTAACCACACTGTTGCGGTGGGCCCCAGCGCCACCATGAAGGCGACGACGATCGCAGGTTCAGCGTATTTCAGTCCGATAAATAGGCCGATCCAGTTGATCGCTGTCACGACATTGAGCGCGACGAAGACCAGGAGCGACGATTTCGCCACCGTTGCCCCGCCTCCCTCGTGACGAGCCAGGAGATTGAACATCAGACAAACCACAGCGAAGGACAGCAGGAGCGCGACGAACACATCCGCTTGCTGAAAATACGACGCCGCATAAACCTCGCCTGCCGCGCTCACGACGACATAAAGCGCCACAAATAGAACTCCCAGAGCGAAGCTATTCGCCAATCGCCCAGTCTTCCTGTGCCCGCGAGGCGGCGCCCGGCCCTCGCAGGACCGGACGCGTGCATCTGCTCCGAGGGACTGTCCTTTCGACGTGCACGGACCACGTTTCGTTTGAAATGTCACAACCGGCCTCTAGTTCTTCTGAGTTCGGTAGTACCCAACACACGCCTCTCCAAATGCCTTGAACAGTTGCTTGCTGAGGAGATCGGTTGAGACGTGCCATTCGGGGTGCCATTGCACACCGATTTGGAGGGTCGGGGCGCCAATGACCGAAGCCGCCTCGACCAAGCCGTCAGGCGCCCACGCCTCCCGCCTCAGCGCCGGGGCAAGCGCCTCGATGCCTTGATTGTGCAGCGAGTTGACTTGCGCTTCGATCGTCCGCGCGATTGGAAAAAGCGCGCCATGGGAACATATCCTGACGCTGTGCGCGGCGTCGTACTGACGGTCTCTTGGACGATCTGGCTTCTCGGCATGCATCGCGCCACTTTCCGGCCTCCACTCCGCAAGCGATGAGCGGAGCGTGCCGCCGAAATAGACGTTGAGTTCCTGAAGCCCACGGCAGATGCCCAGAATAGGCATTCCGAGCGCGATGGCGCTCTCTATGGCTACGGCAGAGAGCCTGTCCCGCGGACGGTCAAGGATCCCAACCTCAATGTCCTGCCGATCAGCCTGCGTCAAGGACGCAGGCGCTCTCAGGACGGCGGGGTCGATGTTCGATTCATCACCTGTCAACACCAAGCCGTCGAGCCGGCGGATGATCGCCGGGGCGACCTCCTCCCTCGCATCTTCGGCGTCGACCGTCGGCAATATGACGCAAGCCACTCCCGCATGACGATGGAGTGCCTGCAAGTACTTGCGCCGCAACCAGTCGCGATGCACACCATCGACCAGAAGACGGTTCGAAGTGACGCCGACCACGACTCGGGCGCTCTCTGGCCGTAGCAACGTCACGCGACCTGCCCTCGCGCGCGAACCTCGGCAACGGCCTGCTCATACAAGCGTCGATTTCGCTCTTTTAACTGAGCGATGACGCTGGGTTGACCTTGAGGTCCCTTGACAAAGAGCCCGCCCCAGGTCGCGGCAACCTTGGCGTAGTTCGGATCCTGCATTCGGATTTTCTGAGCTTTGCGCAGCAGCCAAAACGGGATCCCCGGCGAAAGGTGATGCTCAAGGTGGTACTCATCCAGATTCTGCCCGAGGATGGCCCGCTCGAGGAAATTTCCTTTCCGATTCCTGGTGAGATAGACGTTCTGCGTCTCGGTTTCGCACATAGGTGAGTGCTCGGCTAGCTCGATAAACCATCCGAGGACCTGAAACGTGGTGAGATAGGGCACGATCCAAAACAGGACAACGATATGGAGCAGCCCAACAGCATATGATCCGGCCAGGATGCTGATCCAGAAGAGATAGAAGCCATACTTGTCGATAAGTATGCCTGAGCGGCTCTGATCCTCGACATCTGTGATCGAGAATCGATTGGCCCAAAGATACTTCAGATACGCTATTGTCGCGCCCCCGAAGATCGGCTTCCAGATCATGTTGAAAGCGTACCGCTCCGGAGGCTGCACGTCGTAAACGCCGCTGGCCAGGAAGAACTTCAGGTCGGGATCCTTGTCCGGATCTCCGAGATAGGGATGATGCAAATAGACGTGCGAGATCCGGTAGGCCCAGTGGCGCTGGAACAAGGGATAGGAGGCGAACAGAATGCCCAGAACGTAGTTCCAGGTCGTGTTCTTCGCGAGCGTGCGGTGAGCCGCATCATGAGCGATGGTTGTCAATCCGCGCTGATAGGCACCAATCAGAAGGACGGCCAGCGGGTAGAGCCACCATGAGACCGACACAGTCGCAAGCGTACACGCTGTGATGACAGCGTAATCTTTGCCAATATAAGCCGCTCCCGTTATGTTGTCGGGCCTCAGCTCGGAGAGCTGCCTGTTGATTTCTCGGCTGAATTGAACGGCCTCATAGCGTGATGACCTCAATTTCCAAGCGTCTGCCTGATTCATGAGAACCTCCTCCTGATCGCCTTGCAGGTTGTCAGATTGCGGAAAGCGCCTTGTCCAGATCGCGCAGGATGTCGTTGACATCTTCAATGCCGACGCAAAGCCGGATCGAGCCGCCAAATATGCCGGCGGCTTCGCGCTTTTCCCGCGGGACGGTGGTGTGGGTCGTCGAGACAGGATGGGTCACGAGCGTGCGGGCATCGCCTACATTCGAAACGTGATACATCAAGTCGACGTTCTGGATGAACTTGCGCCCGGCTTGTTCGTCCTCCACTTCGAACATGACCATGGCCCCGTGTCCGTATGCAGCATTGAGTGTCTGTTCAACGGTTTCCCGATCGGCGCCTTCAAAGAGTCCCGGGTAGAAGACACGGCGCACTTTTGGATGCTCCTTGAGAGCGTCGGCCACGATCCTGGCATTCGCGCAGTGCTGCTTCATGCGAAGTGGCAGCGTTTCAAGCCCTTGGATAAGTTGAAAGCTCGCAAACGGGGCGATGGCCGCCCCGGTATCGCGCAACCAGGTCATGCGAGCCTTAAGAAGAAACTCGCTCTTTCCAAGATCGTCGACATCGCGCACCGCATTATGCCAAACAATTCCGCCATGCGCATCGTCGGGACGGTTGAACAAGGGAAAGCGAGAGGCTCCCCGGTAGCTAAACTCGCCGTTGTCAACGATCAGTCCACCGAGCGTCGTCCCGTGGCCGCATATATATTTCGTTGCGGAGTACGTCGTTATAGCAGTGCCGAGATCTGACGGCCGGCATACCAGTGGCGTTGTCGTATTGTCCACGACCAAAGGCACGCCGTACTTTCGGCCGATCTCCGCCAGCTGTTTGACCGGGAGCGGAATCAGACAAGGATTCGAAATCACCTCTCCGAACAGGCATATCGTGCGATCATCAATGGCACGTTCAAACGTCTCGGGCCTTCGAGGATCGGCCGTCCTCACGCTGATCCCAAGACGCTTTAATGTGTTGTGGAGCAGGTTCCAGGTATTGCCATATAGATACGGCGAGGCGACGACATTGTCCCCCACTTCGCCACTTGACAGGTTGACGATCGCAAGGAACGTCGCTGCTTGACCTGACGCAACGGCGAGCGAGTCGCTTCCCATATCGACGGCGGCGTAGCGCCTTTCAAGCGCGCGGGTCGTTGGATTGATGATCCTTGTGTAGGTGAACCCATCGGCCTTGACGTTGTAGACGTCAGCGATGTGGTTTAGATCGCCATCGAGTTCATAAGCCGTATTCTGGTAAATCGGCACTGCGACGGCTTTCGTCACCGGGTCTCGCCGATAGCCCGCATGCAGAACAGCAGTCTCGGCCGAAAACGGCAGCCGCGGGTCCTCAGCCGCTCGAGCCGGCATCTTTACGCGAGCCCCGCATGCCTCTTGGCCCGACATCGGCCTTGCTAACCGAGCCTGACCGGACCGGAAATATGTACGAAAAGCGCACCCCAACTGCTCGATCCAGCTGGATTGGATTTCCCCAATGCAACCGACGCGAAAACTCCGCGTGGCAAGATGCAGCTTTGAGTAGATGTAAAGGTTGTGGGCCGCCAAGTGGCGATAAAGCCCATCGAATCCTGTCTGGTCTACGATTCCCGACGGCGCAGTAAACGCGACGCAGACCGGCGACTGCAAGTCCGCGGACAGCAGCGGAGACACCAGTCCTTCGAGTTCTTTGACGAGATCGTCCCGGACCTTCTCGTACCTGCAGCGCCTGGCATCGATGCCCTCCTCGTGCAGAATCTTCAGGGCCTTTGTCGTTGCCTGAACAATGTGGGTGGGAGGGGTCGAGCGCCACTCACCGGTGCGCTCGAGCGAGATCCATTGATCTCTCACGTCGAGCACAAACGACCTCGGTTCTTGAACCGCATTCTCCAGCAGCTCGCGGGAGGCGATGACAAACGCCACTCCCGGCGGCCCTTCTATGCACTTGTTGCTCGACGTGACCAGGACGTCAGGTCCACGCTGGCTCAGGTCGATATTGAGGGCGCCGAAGGAACTCATCCCATCGACGATGGTCTTTACGCCACGTCTTCTCGCCTCCTCTACGATTGCGTCCAGCGGATTGACGATTCCGGTTGTCGTCTCACAATGCACGAAGCACAGGTGCGTAACGCCAGGATTTCGGCTCAGATGCTCGCCAATTTCTTGAGGATCCAAAGGATCGGTCGCTCGCTTCACAAGCTTCAGCGCTTCGACGCCCCACAGCCGCAAAATTTGCAAAATGCGCTCGCCATAGATGCCGTTTATGCAAACGAGCGGCCTGTGGGCTCGGGACACAAATGAAGAGAGAGCGGCCTCCGTCGCAAAGGAGCCGCCTCCCTGAATAGGTACGACCGAATAGTCGTCAGCGTTTCCGAGCAAGTTGAGCATCAGCCGCCTCATGCAGGCGGTCACTTCCTTGAACTCGCAATCGCGCGATGCAAGATCAAGCTGCATCTGGCTCCTGACCGCCGGCGATAACGACAATGGACCAGGCGTCAGCAAAGAGCGCTGTCTTATCAAACCATTCCTCCTCAAGTTGTATTCGTCAATGGATCTGGAGTACGCCCACCCCACCAGGGAGCCCCTGTGGCGAGAGTCGACTTCCTCGGGTCAACAGCTTCGGGGCAAGCGCCATAAATCGCGGGCGCGTTTCGGGTCGGCGCCCGAAACACCTGCCGGATGGCAGCCTCCATATCTCATCGCAGATGCAGGGCGATCTTTCACAAAGCTCCTCACCGATACCATTCATCACCTCCTACAAATTGGCCTTGCGACCGCCCTCGAACACAACCGGCGGCGACCCGCGCTGTCATCTAGCCATCACGCACGCGCAGGCGTGAGCGCGGTCGCCTTCTTGCGTCGGGAAGCGGCAGGTCGACCGACCGACTTACGTGCGAACCTGCGTCATTCAGGCAAACCTGACATTAGGAACGCGATGCAGCCGGATCATCGCGCCGGGATGCAGATTAAGGCATGGCACACTTGATGACGTCGCTGGCAGCGGGAGTGTGATGCATGGGCTTGGACTTGATGCATTCGCACTTCGTAGATCGTTGGAGGGTTTGGGACGCTGATGACTTGTCGTTGTCCATTTCGAAATCGTACAACTTGACGTTAGGGGCGTTTCAACCCTCTCCGGGGATTTTCTCGTGAGATTTTTTTCCTGACGTACTCCCATCTTTCGGCGACAAGCCGACGTAGGCAGCAGAGTGCGGAGATTCACAGCGAGCTGAAATAATCTGAGAGTTCGACATCAAGACCGTCGGCATTCCGCCTGCGACCGCATACCAGCAGGTAAGAATGGCGGGTTCAGCACGCCGCTTCGCGCGAGAAAGTCTCGCGGACAATCATCGCCGTGGCGAGCGTGCCGCGGTTGACGGCTGGTCCGAACCGTAAGCCCCAAGGTGAACGGAGTTCCATCGCGCCCAGCAATCAATGAGCGCAAGTACCTCGGCGGTGAGGCGCTCTGGTTCGACGAATCGCACCTCCCAGCCGTTCTGCTCGCGTTGGCCCCTCTGCAGCGCCTGCTCGTTGATGGCGAGCTCGCGTTCGACGCGGTCTACCGCACGGTCGAACAGGTTGACGGTTGACCAGAGCAGATCATCAAGAGATCGTCCTCGCGGCTTGGCATGGATGAGCTCGCTTGCCTTTTCGGCCGCGCCATGGCCGCCGTCATGGCGATCAACGATGGCAGGCGGTAGCAGAACCCAAATCGCGGCGGAGGTCCTTAGCGCAGCACGGGATTGCTGAGGTTCGCGGCTACTTTGTCTCGCAATGCGAAGGCGCGGGCGTAGGCAGGCGTTGTCCGCCATCGAGCGGGCCAAAAGGAAGCAAGCTTGACGAAATCCGGCATGGCCGCGACAGGAGGGAGTCGCGGTCGACTGCCAAGTTCGGATTGGTCAATATACTGGAAAGCAAGTGCCCGCTCGCCGGATGCGGCCAGGTCCGGAAATCGAGGTCCCTCATACTGCGCGAGAGATCGAAGCCGGCCGAGACGCTGCCCGGCTCGGCTTTAACGGGAGCTCGGCGTGTCGCTGGCCGCACGCGCAGCAAGAAGCGCCAAGCAAAAATTCAACTTACTGGAAGTCGGACTTCTTCTCTGGCCTTTGTTGTCGCATTGTAGATTCTGATCTGGAGCATGGGACGGCGTTTCTTGAGCTCCTCCGCTCCCGCCCATGCTCCATCTCTGCTCGCGTACTCGGTTTTGAATTGACCATCCACTTCGAGCACATAACCGGAAAGGGGCAATCGACGAGTGGGTGAGACCATTTTGTTCCTTTAGAGCCAAAAAGTCCGATCGGAGGCTCGCCTGAGCTGGATGGCCTTGGCCGGGCCTGCGGGATACTGTGCGAATCGATGGTGCGACGCGAGGACCTCTAACCATCAAGAACTGAGCGCGCCATCAAAACATCCACCACCGCTTCCGCTGAATGCTCTAGGATCTGCTCCATGGTCCTGAGATGAACCTCCTGTGTCGTTGGTGCTTCGTAGCACGAATCGATCCCACTGAAGTTCTTGATCTTGCCGGATTTTACCTTTGAATACAGGCCTTTTGGGTCTCGCCGCGCGCATTCCTCGAGCAGCGTATCGGCAAAGACTTCTATGAACTCTTGCTTGCCAACCAGGCTGCGCAGCCTGTCCCGTTCGGCCCTAGTGGGCGAGATGAACGAGCAGATCACGATCAAGCCGCCGTCCGCCATCAACTTGGCAACTTCGCCGACGCGCCGGATGTTCTCCACGCGGTCCGTCTCCGAGAAGCCGAGGTCCGCGTTCAATCCGTGCCGGAGGTTGTCGCCATCCAGCAGCATGGTATGCCGCGACATCGCAAACAGCTTTTGATCAACGAGCTTGGCAATCATCGACTTTCCCGCGCCAGACATGCCAGCGAACGAGATGACGCAAGGCCTTCTGATTCTTGAGCGCGGCGCGCTCCATCCTGTCCACGGATAGCGGTTGCCTGGCAATATTGGTGGCCCGCCGTAGCGGAAGGCAATCATGCCGGCCCCGACCGTACGATTCGTGTAACGATCCATGACGATGAATGATCCAGTCTTTCGATTGAGGTCGTAAGGATCGAATATTGCGGGCGTTGCGGTCACAATCGGAGAAGGCGATCTCGTTGAGGAAAAGCGTCCCGGCGGCCAGATGCTCCCAAGTGTTAGCGTCGATTCAATGCCCAATTGCTGTAATGCTGCCGGAAATCGTCTGCGATCCAATCCGCAGGACGTAATTGCGTCCGAGAGCGAGCGGCTCCCTGTCCATCCAGATCATATAAGCGGCAAGCTGGTCGGCCAGCTTCGGTCGGTCGTCCGGTCGCGACAGAATGTCGCCACGACTGATATCGATTTCGTCTTCCAGCGTAATGGTAACCGCATCCTCGGCTTCGGCGGCGACAAGGTCGCCATCGTGGGTCACGATCCGCTTGACGCGCGTGGTCCGCCCCGACGCAGCGACAACGATCTCGTCTCCTGTCGAGATCCTCGCCACCGACCCGGCATAGCCCCGAAAATACGGGTTTGGCCGATTTACCCATTAGACCGGAGAGCGGAAAGCTTGGCTTGCGGTGCCGGACTGGATGTCAATGCTCTCCAAATGCTCGAGCAGGCAGGGACCATGATACCCGTTGGCATGAGCGGAGCGGTCCACGACGTTGTCGCCGTAGCGGGCCGAGATCGGGATCGGAACGATCGAGGTGACGCTGAGACCGGCGGCAAAGGCCAGATAGTCACGGGCGATCCGATCGAAGCACTCTTTGTTATATGCGACAAGATCGATCTTGTTCACTGCCAGCACGACATGACGAATACCGAGCAGCGAACAGATAAACGAGTGGCGGCGGGTCTGAACCGTCACGCCTTTGCGGGCATCGATCAGGAAGATGGCGAGCTGGGCATGCGAGGCGCCGGTAGCCATATTGCGGGTATACTGCTCGTGGCCGGGAGTGGTCGGCCACCATGAAGGAGCGCCGCGGCGGCGTGAAGAAGCGGTAGGCGACGTCGATCGTGATGCCCTGCTCCCGTTCGGCCTCCAGCCCGTCCACGAGCAGCGCGAAGTCGATGTCATTCCCGGTGCTACCGTGCTTGAGGCTGTCGCGTTCCAGTGCCGTGAGCTGATCGTGGTAGATCATCTTGCTGTCGTGCAGTAATCGGCCGATCAGCGTCGATTTGCCGTCGTCCATCGAGCCACATGTGATGAATCGCAGCTGATCCTTTGTCCTGGCCAGGACCGGTTCCGTTGTCGGATTCGAAAACATCAAAAGTCGCCTTCCCGCTTCTTCTTCTCCGTTGAAGCAGCTTCGTCGGTATCAATTAGGCGTCCCTGGCGCTCCGACACAGTCGTAGTCTGCATTTCCGCGACGATATTTTCGATCGTTGCCGCATCGGATTCAATAGACCCCGCTCAAAGGATAACATCCAAAGCGTGCGAAAGCGGACCATCCGCATTTCCGGCGTCTCATCGCGGTTAAGGGCAATCGCTAGTCATCGACCCTGATCGTCGCACCATTTCGACGCACTATGGGTCTTGTTTTGCGAAGTAGAGCGGAACGACCGGAATCTTCTCGATCATGATGTATTCCCACACCTCGAGCTCGGGCCAGTTTGAAATCGCAAACACGCGCATGGTTTCGGCCTGGGGATCCGTGTGTTGAACAGGCTCCAGAGCTCCGGCCGCTGGTTACGGGGATCCCATACGTGTCCGGCCGACATGGACATCAGGTCGAGGCCGAGTCGCCTGGCTGTCGCGTCCCCCTGATCATCTCGCGGAACTTCCAGGTCGTATCAACGTGAAGCAGGGGAAAAGGCATTTGCCGGATAGAACGCCTTGATTGCAATGTGCAGCATTACGCTTGAGTCTTTTCCGATCGAGTAAAGCATGACCGGCCTTTTGAACTCGGCGAACACCTCACGCATGATTTCAATCGATTTCAGCTTCGAGGCGGCGCAGATGTTTCGGTAGCATATGTCTTCTTTTCGATGCAGGTCTCTGTTCTTCGCCGTTCTATGGCTCCAGCCTAGAGTTCGAATATCCGCGGCGGAAATGGCCGGCCGAGACGCTGGCTCGTCGATAAGCTCAAGCCCCGCTGGGCAGCAGACTTGCAGATGCGGGAGCATATCGCATTCCGCCGCTAGTGCGGCCGGCGCCTGCGTCACACCTGATCGGGGGATCAGCCTCGTGCGGGTTAAGGATCTTGGCTAAATCAGCCAGCGTGTTTTGTTCGCAAGCATTCAGATCCCCTAGTGGATATTGAGGATCCGCTCAAGCCGCGCGACTTCGCCTCGCAACATCTCGATAGCCGCGTCGCGGTTGCGAATGCCATCCAGCCCCGCAGCTCGATCAACTTCTGACGCTAACGGCATCTGCTGCAACTGGGCAGCCATCGCGTGGACCGGCTCTCCGGCGTCAGATAAGCCGGATAATGCTCCCGCCTTGGTACTTCGCAAATCCCACCAAGTTCGGAATATCTGACGATAAAGTTCAGTTACTTCCCCTCCCCTATCCAGGACTCCGGCTTGCTGTGCATGTACCAGTTCCTGCTCATATCCGAGTTCTAGCAAAAGCTCGGCGCCGATAAGATCGGTCACGGTTTGCATCTCTTCGACGCTCAATTGAGATTGCCATGCCTTGACAGAGCTCTGGTCGACGGCGTTTCGTTCCAAGATTTTTCGGTCTCCGAAGCTGCTCGATCGAAGATAATCCGCTTGTCTCATCCCCGCCGATGCGACGGCCGCTGGATCACAGCCGAGCCCCGTCAACAGACGCCGGATTTCCTCGTCCGGATGCGCCACGAGGACTTCGTATTGCACGAACTGTGTGTGCGGGCGAGTGCGCTGCGCGGCGAGCTTTGGAAGGCCCAGAACCAAATCGGCGAGTGAAGTTATGATGCCGTCGGGCAGACGGAGCATGAGATCGACGAGACTGGAGACGCTGACAGGATGCGAGCTTTCTGCCTGCAGTGGGATGCCCCACGTCGATTTCAGTGAAGCCGCGATGGCATAGGGATTGCGCATCAGAAGGATGTGTGGCGCTTCTGGATAGACAGATTCAAGAAACTCAAGCGCCATCCAATAGCGTGGTGTCTTGTCTAGGATGATGCGCTTGCCCGCTTGTGCCAGATACTGATCATATGCTGCATCGGCAAAAGCGCGGCTGGGGATCGTGCGATCTATGCGCCCCAGGAATTCAGAGGTCGCAGCTTCAATCAGTGAGCTACCCGCCGGATGGCGCTGATCCACCCTGCCAAATGCTTCAAGCGCCAGCATCAACCAGGGTTCAGGCGGAGCCACAATGTCTGGATGGTGCTGGAGCAAATGCGCCACGAGTGTCGTCCCGGATCGTGGAAGGCCGAGGAGAAAGCACACCGCAGGCGAACGGCCAAAACGTCCGCTCATTGGCCAGACGCTCGTGCTTGAAAAACACGCCCCGTAAGCGCTCGCTCGATTGAGCGGCGCAAAGCCAGCCGCAAAGCGCTAAAACGACAAGACTTTTGTCTGCCACTCATGACTTGAGAACCGCTCAGTTCGATCGATCGGCTGGACAGGAGGACACCGCAATCGCCCACTCGATTACTCGACGGTTGAAACGAAGTCACGAGCCAGCTCAAGTACACGAAGATTGATTGCGGATATGGGAAGGTTGGAACGAACTATACGGACGTTTGCAAGACCGCCCACGGCACATGGAAGGTTATTACGTATAATCACAGCTGCCTGTTGCCGAGGCATTGAAGACGTAAATGCGACATGCACCTCTCTGATGCTCGGCATACACCAAAGAAGTTCGGCAAAAGAGCGGGACAGCTCGGCGAGCGCGGCAAAGAAGGCAGATCATGTCGCGGACATCTCACGCGGCAAGGTGCAGCAATCTTGTCAACGCGTATCGCTGCCGACGCAACCGTGAATGCTGCCCTTGGTCCGCCAAGACACTGAGCCATAGCTCCAGCCAGCCTGTTGTTCGCCAGCTTACCTTCCGAACTATACCAAGTGTTTGATTTGCCTGCCCTTGGAGCGTTGCCCCTGCCCCAATCGGCGCTAAGGAGGCTTGTAAACGATGGAACCTGACTTAAGATGCCTGCGGATCTACCTGATCCAGCAAGCGCGCTTGGCCGCATGTCCGGTCATTCATGTGGGAGATCAAATCGATCCGGGCGTGTCTCGAAGAACTTGCCAAATCAAATGTGCTGGGCATCACTTGGCCGCCGTAGACGATCCTGATGGCTGTGACCTATTTGGGCAGAGAAACGGGTGTACCGGTCAACCTGGTGTCACGATTGATGCTCGTCGACCCTTCCTTCCTAACAACCCGCTCAAAGCTGCTAGATAAAAACAATTTGCTGCGGCATAAGTCGTCCGCAAACGATGTCCGGATCGGGCGGATGTTGCTGACGGCCAAAACGCGCAACCATTTCGCGACTCTGGAGCCACGACAGGCGGCGCTGGATGAGCTCGCTTTTGATGAAAGCGGCGTTGACCGATCAAGCGAGTTCATTGCCAACGCTGCTACGGTGAGGCTTCGCCTGGAAAGGGCCCGCGCTGGCATTCAGAAGATCAAACGCACGACTGTCAGAAATCGAGCTCGCTAACATGAGTCTGCCATCGTTCGAATATGTCTTGAAGCAGCGCGGTCGAAGGTGGTTGTGGTCCGTTCACAACGCCGAATGCGGTCAGGTGATGACGGGTTCAGGACGAAACCGCTCCGCCGCCATCTATCAAGCTAACAGAGCGCTTTTTCAATTGCTGTTGAGCGCGCCATATCGCCTCGGAGCTCGAGCTAGCGAACAGGCTCGGCGAGGTCCGCTTACGCCCAAACTTTAGCCTTTCATGAGCTTCGAGGAGGATTTGTTTCCATTTGGATAAAGCGATCAGCCGATGTGTTCGGCCCAGGGCGGCCAAGACTGCCTCGCCGAAGCTGAAGAAGCTGCTGGCCGAACGGATGCTAGATTCCCTACAGGAGTTCCTCTGAGACTGGTCAGCTTCTCGAACTAACGCGCCTAGGACTGGGCGTTGTGGCCCCATCGCATGCGTTCCGGGGCCGAGTGTCTCGGGGTTTCATCTTCGAAACAGGGCTATGGCTAAGACTATCTCTTCACTCGCGATCATACATCGCAAGCGGCTGTCGAAAACAGGCTTCCAAGAAACTTGATCAAACATAAACATGAGGAGGCGCTGGAGCACGTTCCGCGACATTGAAGGCATCCAGCACGTGCGTGAAAAACTCTCTCAGCGCGGGTCGCGCAAAGCGAATGTGCGACGAAAGTTTCTATGGCCAGCGAGGGCGGCCCGCGAGCCGCCCTACTGGGCCACTAGCCAGCGTTGCTCACCATTACCGCTGATGTCCGAGTCCGATTCCGAGATTTAAGGCCTTCTGGCGTAGCGCACCTTCGCTGCGTTTGGTCATTTTGGCTAGTTTTATGACCGGGGTCCGAGCCTTCGAATGGATTTTGAGCTCTTTGATATCTGCCTTCGTCCACTCGCGCCGCTTAACGCGTTTCTTGGTTGCTTTTTTCACGATGAATGCTCCTTCTGAGAGGAGCGCCTGTAGCACATTTTTTTTGGAGCGACGACCGCAAAAAAGAGGCAATCATCGGAACTCGCGCCAGCGTATAAGTTCGGTCATGCTTTCTGCGCATAGTGTTTCTAAGCATGGGTCATAGATATCCGCTTTGGCTACGTTTGTGACGAGGTCTCCACTGCCGTCTCCGACCGATTTGAGATCAAACTACGTCGGTGGTAACCGCGCTGTTGGACATCTTGGCGAATGGCATCGCTCACTGAACGCACCGCCCGCTTCTTTCGCTTCCAATTGCCGTCCAACCCCGCCGGGATCGCAAAGCCTCGCGGAAGGACCAAAAGATCGCGCCTTCCGTTCAAATAAATATCGAACATGCCGTACCTCGTTTGACACGAGCGTAGATCGCCGGTTCATATATTTGGTGACATCGAAGCAACAGCTCGCGATTAAGAAACTCTACGCGAGTTTTCTCCGGATGTCGCCAGCACTTGGGCGTGCAGGGCGCAATTCCGCTGCTCCTTCAGGTGCTCCACATCGCCGAGAACGCAGGAGCTTCGCACGCCTTATTGTTGCTAACAGATCCACTTGTCGGGGCCTCGTCAGATCGACACGATAGTGACCGTCCGCGTTTTGAAGAATATTGCCGTCCTTGTTACGCAGCGGCCACATCGCCGTCGCCGAGCCGAATTTGATCGGACCGAGCTGTAGTTCGGCCGACCTTTGATTTCCGCCGGCGGTAGACGCGCCGGCCGTTCATAGCGGCGATTGAGGATGACGGCGGCGGCCAGGCTGGCGGCGCAAGCCAGCAATCGCAGAAGGCAAACGCCGGATTCTGTCCCATCGCTGTGGCAAAGAAGAAAACGTAGGCGGAAACAGCAAATATTGACAGAAGGACTGCTTCACAGATGTCGTGAATTTCGAGGCGGCGATAGGCTTGTCCTGTGTCGGTTTTCTCTTTGAATGTGGGCATGCTCAGGAGTCAACATCTTCGGTGAGGAACTGATTGAGCGCGATCAATCGCGAAAGCGCAGCCGGAGGATATCTCACAAGCGAGCGCGAAGGGTCTGTTTCGTTCGAGCAGTCTTTGCGCGGACTTGCATGGTTTTGCCTCTTGAGGTCGGCCGCGCATCGGACTTTGGTCTGACACAGGGCCGCACACGCGTTGCACATCGCGCAATACGTCTCGATGGCGGCAGCAAGCGCATTCTCGGAAAAACCGGCAAGTGCGAGGCGCTTGCTTAAGAGTTCAGGAGAGCTCGGTCTTTGCGCCATGGTTCGAAAGGCGGATGCGGACAGATTAAGCTCACGTGCGATCGCACCGATGTCCTGCGGGCTCAAGTAAGCCGGTTCCGATGTCTGGGACAGGCTCGCGCGTAACCGGCTGAGAAGATGCCTAAACCGTCAAGGGTATGTGTGCAGAATGGTCAATCAGGCATACCCTTCGAAACAGCCATAGCGGCGGAGGCAAACTTGCTTTTGACATTCAATCAAACAAGACCGATTTGTGCGAGATCCTTCGATCCGCATGGCCCTGCCGGTACGGTGGTTGGCGGAGCGCTGCAGAGCCAATTGAACGGCAGGCGGCGAACCCTCCAGCGAGATCCGCTTATCGTGAGACAACAGGGTGCCCGCCGAATTGACGACAGCATTGCCAGGTGTTCTCTCGAATCGACCATCGGCACGTCCCTGTCCGGGATCACGGTTAGATTACAGATTGACCCCAAAATTCAATTCGCAGACTTCCGTTGCCAAAGTCAAGCTAACCAGCCGATGCCCGCGGAAATGCAGGCGGGGTTCGAAGCTCTATCACATCGGCGAAGACTGTCCAATCGCGGACACTCTTTTGCTTGCAGAAATCGGTCTCCGCCTGCTTTGCAGCAGCACTTAGCGAGGCGGCATCGATCTTAAACGCTGCCTCACAGGCACGATGTTCGTGTCCGGCATCGTCACAAACGGTCTTGATGAACCGAACGTTAAATGAAGGCATGGCACCCTCTTCTTATGGGTTCGCTTATCCACCATTCTGCCATTGACGCTTCAAGAGTATTTGATCTGCCTCAAGCAGCATCCCCAAGAGGTTGTCCGCTGCTGCGTCAAGATAAGATCGAGACTTCGGCAGCGCGGCCCGAGCGCTCCTGTTGTCCCGCAAACCACGCGATCTCTATCTGTCTAGCTTGGCAGATCGCACTCTGTTTGAGCCGAGGGACAGCGTCTTCTGGTCTGCTCAAGCGCTCGAGACCGACAAATTGGGGGGCCGATGAATCGGGGAATGTCTCGAAGAGAGGATTGAGAGCAGCATGCGCCGTCACGCCCAAGATGCCGGCTATTGATCTCTATCGATCCCATACTCAACCGCTGGCAATATGGAGGCTCGAGACGGCGCGAACCTTACAGGCGATATTTGGTGCCTCACGAGGCATTGCCGCAAACACCAGGTCATTGCGCCGATGACCGGGCAGAGGCATTTCTGAGGCGTGCCGCCGGCCAGGGCTATCGACGGCGAGACCTACGCGAAGTGATCGTGGGCCAATAGGGCGAACCGCTCCGACCCTCTGACGGTCCACCCTGCCGCCCCGACAGCAAAGCCGATGATCAGGCTTGTCGCAACCGACGTTTCGATAAGCCGAAGATTCCGGCCTTCAGCGCCAAAGACTATTGCTGGGATCAGCGCCGGCAAGGCTACCGACAATGCGAAGCGAGCGATCAATTGACTATCTGCTTGCCGGCTAGCGCAGCATTGAGGACAAATGCTGCGGTGGCGCACCGCGAGCGGTGCGCCTCAAATCAACCCAGCTACACGCTGGAGTGTTGCAGACCAAGGCGAGGCCCTGGCGGATCGCCCGAGTTGGGACATGTCGCCTACCAACGCCGGCCTGTCCGGCTCGCAGCGATCGCTCGAGCTTGGCCGTTCTGGACGCGCATCAGCTCTTTTGAGCTGTATCAATTCTGCGGCGACTTGCTACTGATAGAGACTTGCTACTGATAGAAGTGAGTTTCCAGTCCAAGGTCAGACACATGGCAGACAGAAAGACTTGGCGCCCCATCATCTCTTCATGTCCAGATACCGGCGACCGAGAAGGACTGCTGCCGGACGCACCCGAGCCGCGTGCCGATGACCTGCACACAATAAGTTGCGCCGCATGCGATAGCGTCCACGTCATCGACCTGCGGACGGGCGGGATGATCGGCGCCGAGCGCAACTAGGCCCATCCGAATGGTGTCAAGGGAATTCCGGCGTCTTGGGATGCCGTCCCACTCGCAAGGGCGCGGCTGACGTCATCACAACCCAACGCCCCGCGCTGAAGCCGTGGGACAAGGAGCTTTCTCACCACGGAGGTGTTTCGACATGACAGACCACGGCGACCTTTGTCCCGGCGCCGGCCAGATGGCGGGAGCGGCAGTCCAGTTTAACTTCTACAGAACAGCGATGAAAACCACCCGCCGTGGGCTTGAGCTGATCCAGATCGATTCGACCGAAGCCCGGGAGTTGTTTCGCAGCGCCAACCCTAATATCTCGGCTGGCGAGCGGCTCATGTCCCGGCACGATACGTTCAACGACGCCACAGCCGATAAGATCCCGGCCCGGGCCGCCCCCATCGAGAGCACGCGCAGCCTGGATTATACTGAGTTGAGCCTGTTCGCGCGGCGGCCAAGCGATCTCGTCCGTAGTGTTCAGAAGGTTGCCTGAATTTGTCAGCCCGCAGCGATGAACTCCATCCAGGATCTAGTGCCGACCTGACCTGGGAGCGGCTCGAAACTGCGCCGCCCTTTGATCAGGATCTGGAGATTGCCGTGATCGAGGGTAATACCATTCACCGGGTGGTCTTTCCTTGCCGCTGGATCTTCGACGGCTGGATCAAGGCAAAGACCGGAGAACGCGTCGCCGTGCAGCCGACGCACTGGCGCATCTGGCCCGGATAGCGGCGGCCATCCTGCACAATAGATTGGCGTGAGTTGAGGCCCGGACTGCCTCGGGCTGGCCTCTCGTGGGAAACAATGTAGAGTTGATCAATGAGAGGGCCTGCTAGAAACATGTCGGACCACATTTGGTACGGCTATGGGACTGGCGCGGCAGACGCCGCGTTGGCTCTCGTGCTGCGCCCGGCGTTAATCCGTATCTTCAGGACCGCACGTTCACGATCATCTACCTTCCGGTCGTCGTTTTTACCGCTTTCGCCGCGGCTGCGGACTGGGCGAGCTTCGCTACCCTGCTCTGCATCAGCGACAGCCTGTTCCAGCCAGTTGTCACGACTTAGACGCATGGCATGGGTGTGGGGCTATCAATCTGCCGGACGATCATCGAGTCACATGCTAGCCACATCGTCGCGGACGAATCCGAGCGGCGGCAGGATCTTTCAGTTCACCGCGCGATTTGCGGAGCTTAGTGAAGACACATGACTTGGCGGCGCATTCTCGTGATCGACGATGACGCCGCCATGCGGGACTCGCTCGCGTTTCTGCTTGATGTTAATGGCTTCTACGTAGCAACTTATGAGACGGCGACCGCGTTTCTCAATGACGTCGCAAGCGGTCCGGTTGACTGCATTGTGTCAGACATCCATATGCCAGGTATGAGCGGTCTCGAACTGGTCAGAAAAGTGAAAGCCGATCGCGTCGACTGCCCCGTCGTCTTGATAACTGGTCATGGCGACGTATCGCTCGCAGTCGAAGCGATGAAAGCGGGTGCGGTCGACTTCATCGAGAAACCGTTCAAGGAGGAGGTGCTATTGCGTGCGATCAATAGTGCTTTGAAAGCGCGGCCAACAAAGCCAGCCGACGCAGCGAAACTGCAGGCGGAAGCCCGCCTCGCGGACCTGTCGTCGCGCGAGCGCGACGTCCTGCAGGGACTATTAGCCGGCAAGATTAACAAGGTGATCGCCCATGATCTCGGCATAAGTCCGCGGACAGTCGAGGTTTACCGTGCGAACCTGATGGCCAAGACCAATGTCCGCAGCATGTCCGAGTTGATGCGGATCGCCATTACCGCGGGACTCTAGCAGCAGCGCAAATAGCGTAAATGGCTTATTCATGCATTCAAGCTGCGCTCTCCAGACGACGAACGGTGGGTTTCGCGCGCACCGAGCCGATCATGTTTTCGGTGACGGCTGCCGATGCAAAACACGCAGGCCGGCCGTTGCGCCAGGCGTCAATATGTCACGCAAGCCGAGTCCTATGATCCGGGGGTAGGCCCCACCTCGGTTCACATGCGCACTTATCGCATGATCATCAAGCACGTCGACCATGCCAGCTTACATCGATAAGGATGCCATCAACATCCGCCCCGTCAGATCCGCGGCCGACCGATGCTGACGAGGATCAAAGTCAAGGCGCCGAACAAGACCTCCTGCGGTGAGCCCGAAAGTGGCGGTGGACGACAACGTTTCGGCTGACTGGAGCTTTTCGGGGGTACGGCAGTGCGTTTCCGACTGTTTCCATGGACGCGGCCGACGAAGCCAGCATGCGGCTTTCTAATCCGATTTGAGCATGTTTGAGACCAAGTGACCGCGGCGCCCCCAATTCAAGACGCCCTCCTCATGGGCCTTACGTGTAAATACTTAGGGGTTTCTACCTAGGGAAAACATCCAAATTTCCCAATTCGTCAGGAGCAGCCAATCTGCGTCCCATCGCCATTCGCAAGATAGGGTCCGCCATGCACGCCCAGGCCGCCAGTTTTAGCGAGACGAGACGCCATCCGACCAGCGTCTTGCGTGGGCAAGCTCATCGTCGTGGACGCGTGATCGCCCTGCCGACCTCAGGCCGAGTCGCGCTGCTAACGACGGAGCCCAGGAGCTTCGTGCAACACTTCGGCTAAGTTGATTTACGCCAGCTCAAATTGAAGCGCGCTACTTTTTGCGTCGAACGGCGCGGACAAATCGCAGCGCAGCGAAGGACACCGAATTCGGCTTGGACAGTCTTGCAAATGGCTGAAACGCTTCGTGCCTAGATTGTGCCTCCAGGAGCACCGCTATGATCATCGATCTTCTGCTTCGAGAGCATCGCAACATTGATCTGCTTCTGGTCGCTCTTCAACGCGAATTGGAGATTTTTGAGAAAGGGATCCGTCCGGATTATGAGGTCATTCGCGCCATTATCAGCTATTTCGAGGTTTACCCCGAGGTGTACCATCATCCACAGGAAGACTTGATTTTTTCCAAGCTTAAGTCTCGCGATCCGGATGCAGCTGCAATCGTCGGCGATCTCGCGCTTGAACACCAGGAAGTCATCGACCGTTTGCACCACTTCGCGCGAGCTATTGACGCTATCCTCGCGGATCGTGACCTCCTTCGGCAAGACGTCGGCAATATCATACGCGATTTTATAATACGCGAGCGGCACCACATGATGTGGGAAGAACGAGATTTCTTTCCCGCCGCCCTGAAGGCTCTCTCGGCTCGGGATTGGACCGAAATCGCTTCAGCCCTCTCCAATGATGGAGATCCGCTGTTCAGCGAGACAGCGGCAGCGACTTCCGATGCGCTAAGAGCGCATATTCTGCGATTGGAGCAAGAAGCTGAGACCGAACGGAGTTCGGTCGCGTTTTCGTCCGCCGAGGCCGGCAAGCCCTGACACGGCGCCGAGACGGACGGGCCGTATTGATCGCGGCCGTTTGACAGCAGGAAGTGGACCTCTTGCTCATCCTGTCGAAAGAAAATGGGGTTGCTCGCGGGCACTAGTGCCGTCCCCCGAAATGACTTCTGCGCAAGATGATCGCTTCGTCGACCACCGGTGCAAGCAGCCTGGCCGATCCTGGCTGAGCTCTGGTTCCGGCACCACAATGTAACCCTCGCAGGTCCGGTAGTTGCGCAATGATATCGCGCGAAACGGACGCCTCTCATGTCCGCCGACGGATGAGGACGGACGATTGCGGCCGTCCGGGGTGCGGCGAAGTCACTCCCACTCTTTGAGCCCCGCCCCATACGCTCTGAATCGTCCAGCCGCAGCCGGTTCTACTCACTGCACGCGAAATGCGAGGCACTGCCAGACCCGGGTACGTTCAGCACCAACAGCAAGGCGCTGGACGTGGATCGCCACAAGCAGTTCTGGCGCGACTGGATTTCAACAAGCTATGGGATCCACATCGTAAAAGATGCTCATTCCTGACGCGTGACTGCTTCATCGCGATCCTACATACGTGTATGCGGCGTGCAGCATGCCCTCCCATTGCGCCTTGGAGCCGTCATAGCCATCGGCGACACTCCGGTGATCGGGTCCAGAAACTTCTATTTGAGATCGATGAGCGGACCATGCGGGGGATATCACGAGCTTGAAGATGCCGCGGTGCCGATAGGGTGCTCCTCAGCGCCCAAGCCGAACCCCGACATCGGATGGAACCGGTCGATCAAGGACTGCCTTAAGCAGAGGTTCAAATCAATAGTAACCGCTTATGCATTGGCTAAGCTTGCGAGATTCTTGGAGCCGCGGCTTAAGTCTCGCTGATCGAACATAAAGGTTCCAGGCAGGAAAGCGCACCAAGTTAGCTGTTGGTGCCCTGCGGTGACCGCCCGGCATGCCCCCTCGCTGCTGTCGTAATCGTGCCGACGTGCTCATGAGCCACAAACCTTGGTGTAGATTTCTAACCCTCAGGCTATACGGTCGCATACCACAGCATAGTTGAGCTGCGCTGAGCTTGTGCTTCAACTCGGCTCAGATTTTCGGCGAATGTCCTCGCCGTGATCGAACCGGCGGCTGTCCTCCCTCCGCCGATGGAAGTCCGCGCGGCTGCGTCAGCTTCGCTCCTTCCAGACTTTCGCCCGGCCCGCTAAGCGGGGCCGGGCATTTTTTTGTGTTCCCAAGGCTCCCGCGCAAATGATCACAGACGGATCAGCTTTGTCGAGAAGAGACCGAAGCCCGGATTAACGGCCTCGCGGATCGAGTGCAGCGCGCAGTTCGCGGGCGGCAGCGACCATGTTCGCTAGCGCTGGCCGAACCTCCTCCCACCTGCGCGTCTTCAGGCCGCAGTCTGGATTGATCCAGAGCTGCGAATCCTGCAGCCGCGTCCGAGCCAACGCCATCAGCTCCTTCATTTCGTCCGTCTCGGGAACGCGTGGAGAGTGGATGTCGTACACGCCCGGCCCGATCTGATTTGGATAATCGTAGTTCCTGAACGCGTCGAGTAGTTCCATTTTCGAGCGCGATGTCTCGATCGAGATGACATCCGCGTCCATTGCAGCGATCGCACCGATGATGTCGTTGAACTCCGAGTAGCACATATGTGTATGAATTTGCGTTTGATCGGCGACGCCCGATGAACAGATGCGGAAGCAATCGACGGCCCAGTCGAGATAAGCCGCCCACTCCGATCGACGCAACGGCAATCCTTCGCGGACTGCCGCTTCGTCGATCTGGATCATGGTCGCACCAGCATTCTCGAGATCGCGGACTTCGTCTCGGATCGCGAGCGCAATCTGGCGGCAGACCTCGCTTCTGGGAATATCATCGCGAACAAAGGACCAGTTCAAGATCGTCACCGGCCCGGTCAACATCGCTTTCATCGGTTTCCTGGTTAGTGATTGCGCATAGCGCCACCAGTCCACGGTGATAGGCTTCGGTCGCGCTACATCGCCAAACAGGATCGGTGGCCTGACGCAGCGCGAGCCGTAGGACTGCACCCATCCGCTCCTGGTAAATGCGAAGCCGGCGAGTTGCTCGCCGAAGTACTGCACCATGTCATTGCGCTCGAACTCGCCGTGCACGAGGACGTCAAGACCGATGTCCTCCTGCCAACGTACGGCGCGCGCAGTCTCCTCCTTGAGGAACCTGTCGTATTGCTCGTCGCTTATCGCACCTCGCGCATGCGCCGCGCGGGCATTCCGGATCTCTGTGGTCTGCGGAAACGATCCTATCGTCGTGGTAGGAAAAGCCGGTAGTCCGAAACGATTGCTTTGGATCTCGGCACGACGGGCAAATGGGCTCGCGCGGCGACGCATGGTCTGGTCGATCGCTCTCATCCGGACAGCGACATTGGCATCACGGATTTTCGGCGAAGTCTGGCGGGCAGTCGCGGCACATTCCGACTCGGCAAGAGCTAGCGCAACATTCTGGTCGCCTGCGAGTGCCCGCGCCAGGATCGCAAGCTCCCGCATCTTCTGGACCGAGAAAGCAAGCCAGCTCTTCACGTCGGAAGCGAGCCGAGTCTCGAGTTCAACATCGACCGGCACATGAAGTAGCGAGCAGGATGGGGCGATCTGTACACGATCCTTGCCGAGCTTCGCAATCGCTGGTTCGAGCCGCTGGTGCAGCGACGACAAATTCGACCGCCATACATTCCGACCGTCGATGACCCCGAGCGACATGACGAGATCATTTCGGCCGCCAGCGATAATCTGGTTCAACAACTGTGGCGCTCGAACAAGATCGAGGTGCAATCCGGCAACTGGCAGCCTCAAGGCAGTGTCCAGATTGTCGCCGAGGTCGCCGAAATAGCTGGCAACCATGATCTTGATGGCCGGCCCCTCCTTGGCGAGCCGGTCATAGGCATGTCGCAAAGATTTTCGCGCCCCCTCATCCAGATCAAGAACTAGGCAGGGCTCGTCGAACTGAACCCAATTTGCCCCACGTTTGGCCAATTCCTGCATAACCTCGATATAGGCCGGTATCAGTTCATCCAGCAGTGAGAGTGGCTGGAATGTGGAATCGGGACTCTTGCCGAGCTTTAGGAATGTGACCGGCCCGATCAGGACAGGGCGGGTCTGAAAGCCAAGGGCCTTGGCCTCCTCATACTCCTCGATCGGCTTGCGAGAGCATAGCCTGAAAGTCTGTCCCCTGTGAAACTCGGGGACCATGTAGTGGTAGTTGGTGTCGAACCACTTGGTCATCTCCTGCGCGGGTGCGCCAAATCCGCGCGGTCCGTGACCGCAACTCGCTTCCTGGTCGTCGCATTGTGAACCGCGGGCCATGGCGAAGTACGTCTTGAGCGAAACGGATTCGGCTTTCGAGGCGTAGATCTGCGGGATGGCGCCAACCATGAAACTTGTGTCGAGCACCTGGTCATACAGCGAGAAATCGTTCGATGGAATGACCGTGACGCCGATAGATTTCTGACGAGCCCAGTTCGCGGCACGCAGGCCAGCTGCGTCCTCGAGCAGCTGCTGTTCGCTGCTTTTTCCGGCCCAGTAGCTTTCTAGAGCGAATTTGAGCTCGCGCCTTGGACCGATGCGTGGCGTTCCGAGCGTGGCAACAGGAAGGGAGAGAAGAGACATAGCGTTAACCCCATGTTGGGGGCAAAGGCCATGGCGGACGCAGGCAGGGGAAGTCGCGCGGTGCGACGGCTGCTTGGCGCACCACCGGACACCCCGCCCGTGGACGAATATATTGTCGGGGCAGGTCTCCTGGCTCGCGGGTCATCGCTGCTGTCCGGCCTTCCCGAAGCCGCGCAGGCTTCAGTGACATCGTTGGACAGCGGCTCGCCGCTCACAGTTGCGGGGGCAGCGCCGGCATTTTCACCGGCTTCCCTCTTAGCTCCGGATCAAATGGAAACCGGAGAACCTCGACGACTTGGATTATCGGCAAGAGGAGTCTTCCGTCAACCTCTCAGATTATGTCTCAAGCAGATGCTGCGACATCTGCTACGCGAATGACCGTGCATCTCTATCGTTGAGATGATGCAGAAGTGCTCTCCAAGTCAGCGATATCGGAATGGCGATCACAGCTATCTGCCGGCCGCACGCCAGATCGGAAGGAACAAATGCGGCTTCCGCGGTCGGGACCGCTGCCTCGAGCAGAATGGAGCTGTTGCGCGTCCGGACTTGCCAGCGGTTCTTGGAGCACGTTCGCCACCAGCCACCTTCTCGACCAACAGGATCCGTAGGCCCAACACACCTGTGAAGCCAACAACATACCCGGCCAGCACGTTGGTTTGCGGCGCCGGCCAGATTCCAAATGCTCCGCGGTGAAGATCGGCTTCGCGTCGTTCGTCATCGAGTACAAAGCGCACCTGACTGAGGCTGTTCTCGACTTCCGGAGTCGCCGCACGTCGCGAAAGGCGCGCAAAAGACACCATGGCGCCACATGTGCCCAAGGCGTGACAGAGATCGAAAGCCCACATTCCGGCAACGATAACCGAACCACACCGTTCAGTGATGGCAAACGTGCTGCCACTTCTCATCAGGAACTTGGCACCGAGGCGCTCCGCTGAGCCGTCGAATATCCGATGCGCGACGGAGATGCATAAGCCCGGGTGGATAGGTTGAATGGAAACATCGAGACGTGCGCCAGTCGGAAAGTCGACAAAGAGGACACAAAACCGGTGCGAATTGACGTCTGTTACCTGGCACGAAGAATGCACGTCCTCGCTATGCCCAGTCCTCCTGCTGGGCATGTCCAGCACAGCAAATTGAGGCTGTCGGTGGCAGTGAAGTTAGCGGCGCGTGACATAGAGGGGAGCGCCTGCTCGCACGGGAAACCGGCGGTCGCCCCGTCGCGTCGCCGCTAACTTCTTGCGCTCGCGCATAACAGGTTGAAGGTTGCCCGCTCTGGAATGACGTGTGGATGAGACCAGATAGGCCGACGGTTATGAAGAAAATGTCTGGAAGACGCGCGCTATGGCTTTGCCTCGGTCGATTCCTGATCTGCCTTGCCGGGCTGGCTGCGGCGAGCAACAGTGTTCGCGCCAACGACAGCCCCCTTATCGAAAACAACAACCCCCTTATCGAAAGAGTGAAGTCAACGTGGCGAGCGCAAGACGGTGAGACAATAGAAGAAGTGATCTCCAACGTCTCGAAGGTGGCACAGTTCGTCCCTCGAATGTGGGGCGTCGCTGAACTTGACCAAAATGAACATGTTTTCGTTTCGTGGACCAGGCATCGGAATGATAAATCAGACGATCAGTACGTTATCACCTGGAAGGTCGCGCTCGACGGGACGATTGAACTTGCGTCGACCTATGCAAAGCCCATGGAATTGGGCTGGCGCGCCTTCGCGCTCTCCTTGATCGCCCGTGAAGTCTCGGATGGCGAAAGGGACGCAAATCTTGGCTTTCTGCATGACACGACCAACTTCAATTTTGTGACGACCAAGCAAGGCCGGCTCGGCGATCTTCTGCGGCAGGGCCGCTGCACTATCGTTGACCCTGTTGGAGTGGACTACTTGCCGAAGCAGAATGACAAGCCGACCGAGAAAGGTGATCTGTGGCGCGTTTTGCTTTTGGTGAACTGTAATATCCCAGGGCCGCGTTATTTTATACACAACGGGGTCATCACTTTCGAGAAGAGCGAAGGACAAGATTGGGAGCCGCAATCCTCCTTTGCCAAGCGTATCGCGGGTTTTCCTCCTGGCTCCTGGTTCGCTCGCATGGAGCCAAAGGAACGGGAAGAGTAGAGGGGAGCGAAAGGCCTCGATAAATGATCGCGCAGAGCAAGATCGCGCCGCAGCTCCTGTAGGGCCGAACGATCAGAGCAACGGCAAGACATATCAGCTCTAAAATCTCGGGTGTTTACGCCTTGAGCAGTCGCGAGCCTTCCCGCGGACTTCAGCCAGCATCGAAAAATGGGAGCACGATTACCTCCGACCCATTCTGCGAGGAGTCGAGCTCAGCGGCGCGTGCCAGCTGGCGAGAAGTGGCTTGGTCCCCAGCGCACCCCACGCAGTGAGAGGACACTATCTGCGAGGGAACCAGCTCTCCATGCCATTCTTCACGGGACCGGGCCTGCAGATGCCTCGGGCCCAAGCCCGATCCGGCGTGCGAACCGCCCATCGCGCGACTGACTGGCACCCGCAAGAGCGTGAGCATTCCGAGGCCGAGACGGCACGCGGGATCGAGTGCTGCGAGGAAACCGGTTAATAGGGTAATGGGGCGGTGTTAGCGGCCCCGGCATACCCCCTGACCACCGCTCCTTTTCCGAGTGCCCCCGGCGAGGAGCCCGGAGCCGTGCCCGAGGCATCGAGGACCGAACTGAGTGGGGCCGCTAGATTTCCTCGCGCGCATTCGTCTGCGCATCATAGATCCGGATTTGAAGCATGGGAAAACGCTTCTTTAGTTCTGCTCCACCTGCCTTGGCGCCGTCTTTGGTTGCGAATTCAGCTCTGAGTCGGCCATCCACTTCAAGCGCGTAAGAAGAGACCGGCAATTCCCGCGGGGCTGCAACCATTTCATTCCCATTGTGTAGTGAGGTGGTTGAGAATCATGTGTAGCTTGAGTCGGCTGAACCGCACCAGAGCTACCTGCTCGGGTGCCGCGTTGGGGGCCAACCCATGTTGTGGATTGACGCCTCGCACCGAATGGCATCAGGACGGCACTCGCGGTCGTCCGAACACGCGGGCAGCTTACCCCTCGCCGGTGCGTATGCGACGAAGCCACGGCTCCACATGGTTGTCCTTCCAAATTTCCCAGGCGCAAACGCTACGAACGGGGCCGCGGCACCACGACCAATTATGGCGCAGAGGTGCGAAAAGCCATAATGAGATTTGCATCAACGAGCATCCCGGCTGGCTCTCCGAAAGAGGGCTCCGGGGTTTTGCGCGGTTTGGGCAAACGATACCGATTCACTTGCGCAGCGAGCGTTGAGCTGAACTCCGTGGCGCCTTTCGACTAAATCTCAGACAGGACGCGAGACCAGATTTCTTTCGAACATCAGTCTTTTCGTGACAAGAACTTAAAATGTCATCGCTCTCGCCAAGACCGCCGGCAGCCTTCTGTCTGCCGATGAGGGTTGGCACAAATCATAACCAGGTTGCTCCTCCACGCCTGACTTCCAACTCGACCGTCAAATTTCACAGGCGCTTTTCTTCTTCAATCGCGTGAGAAACAGCGTTCCGAGATTCGGCTTTCTCCCGCATACCGAGTTGGCGGCTGAGGGATGGGGACCTCCTCCTGAGGCCGAGAGGGTGCAGTGCGCGCCCAGTGAGTGAGACCGGCGAGGCTCGCAGGATATCGCGACACGCAACCGGAAGAAATCGCTTGAACCTCACGCAGCGTCAGGTCGTAGCTTGGAAATGAGGGCCAAGCTTTCATAAAGCGAACGTCCAAGATGCGGCCCAATAATGGGCATAGTGCGCTCAAGCAGTCGAATGTGGCGGCGCCGGATCGTGCGTGAATATGAATCAAGAGCGAAAGGTTATTGTCGGGATGAAACACCGCGTAATGATGGTCGCATTGTTCGCTATCATCACATCTCCGGTCTGCGCGGCGAAGCTCAGCGGCCCTCCGCGCATCCTCGACGGCAATACGATCGAGCTCGAGAAAACCAAGCTTCGGCTTTCAGGCATCGACGCTCCTGAGACTGACCAGATTTGCCTCGACGCACACGGCCGGAAATGGGCTTGCGGCGTAGCGGCTCGCGACGAGCTTATCAAGCATTCGAACGGACGAACGTGGGATTGTCATACCACAGGAGTTGATGAATACGGCAGGTCGCGCGGCAGTTGCTTCATCGAAGGCGAGGACGTGAACGCCTGGATGGTACGCTCCGGGTGGGCACTATCGGGTCTCTCGACCCATACCTACGCTATATATGAGGTTGTGGCGAGCAAAGCCTATGCGGGACTGTGGTCGGGGGCGTTCATCGCGCCCTGGGACTGGCGTCGCCGCAACAAGGGGACGATCATCATCGGCGCGAGCTCGGTTCCGATCGACGCTCAGGAACTCCTGCTCGGATCCGCGCTGCTATCGGACCCGCCCTCGTCAGAGTGTCTGATAAAAGGCACCGTGGACCGCAACGGCGAGCGTATTTATTACTTGCCCGGGCAACTCGGTTACGAAGAAATCGACATGACGAAGAAGTCCGGTGAACGCTGGCTCTGCAGCGAAGCGGAAGCCGAAGCCACCGGGTGGCGCAAAGCCGCGCGATGAGGTGAGATGCGTTCAGGCCATTATCCGAATATGTCCTATCTGACCAAGATCGCGCCTTCGCGCCGCTCGCTTTTGCTGTTCGCTGTTTCGGCGGTTTGCCGGCGGCTTGGCAACAACATTGTCGATGCGAAGGAAGCAAAAGCGCCGCCCAAGCCGGATAACCTACTCTCGCCGGATGCTGCCCTGAAGCGGCTAATGGAAGGCAACGACCGTTATGTCCAGGGCGTATCACGAGGTGACGATTTCACGCGCGAGCGGTCTGTCTTGGTGGACGGGCAAAATCCATATGCCGCGGTTCTGAGCTGCGCCGACTCTCGCGTGGCGCCTGAACTTGTCTTCGGCAGCGGACTTGGTGATCTGTTCGTGTGCCGCCTCGCCGGCAACTTCGCCAACGATGACACGCTCGCCAGTATGGAATATGCGGTCGCCGTGCTGAACACGCCGCTGATCCTGGTACTTGGCCACGATCATTGCGGTGCGATTGACGCCACGATCAAGTCGCTCCACGACGATAGGCCGCCGCCGGGGCACATTTCATCCCTCGTCGGCGCGCTTGCGCCTGCAGTAAAAGCATCTCGCCAGCAAACCGGTGACACGTTCGCAGAAGCAACCCGACAAAATGTCGTCGATAATGTCAACAAACTCAAATCGACGGGACCGATTCTGAACGCGGCAGTGGAGCAGAACAGACTGAAGGTCGTCGGGGGGCTGTATCGGCTCGACACCGGCAGGGTCGATTTGCTGAGTTGACGCTGGCACCTTCGCGCGGCCGGCTGGTCGTTTGCCGCCTGATACAGGGCTCCGGTCGAGTTCCGCGCAATTCACTCGTGCATCGGCTGCATCAAATGCACCGGATACAATCCGCTCCACAGTTGTGATAGCTTCGGGAAGATCTTAGGTATGCGCGGCCTCTTAATTCTCCTCGTATTCTACGTGCTCATGTTGGCAACGCGAGGCCAGCACCAAGAAACACTCATACAGCGGCCAACTTTATTTATGCCTGCACTTTAACGCGCTAGGCCGACGCACGTGGTTCAAGCGGCAGATCGCAGTGCGAGGCATGCAGGGTCTGAGCTCTCGGCCTCCGGAACACGCGACAATTCCGGTAGACTCTCACGCCCGACCCGGCAAGTCATCTATGGTCCTGCTTATGATCACAAGGCTCAGCCAGGGCCGAAGATCAATAGAGCAGGATTACGACCGCCGTGACCAACCACCCACCGACGTAAAGACAAAAGCTACTCCCGTCGGCATCGGACGTCTCTCCCGCATCAGCCATTTGGGAGACCGCCAGTCTCGGAAAAGCAGCCTCGTTGCATCTGATTTGGGCCTGTACCTTGGATCAGCATAAACAGAAACTTGTGGGGCGTACGACAATTGCGACCACCGGGTCGAGCGGAGAACACTCTCTTATGTCCTCGCCGGAGTGCGTCAAGCCTGGCGGTCAACTATCGACAGACGCGTTGACGTGCCATCTAAAGGGCATTCGTGGCTCTGCGCAGGCGGGTCTTGTCATTGGGAGTTCCGAAGTGGCGCATCGGAACGGAGCATCTTCGCGGCGGCCCGCACCTTTGAGTTCGTTTTGCCGATGCGGACAGCTCCTTGACTGCGGCAAATTGCGCCTTTGGCAATCTCAGGAGATCGGAGCGGGCCTGAAACTCCGGCAGGCAAGCCGCGCCCGACCGGTCCGCGGTCGAGGTCCACTTCAGTCGTTCTCCTCCCGCCGTGTTCGGTTGATGACATCTTGTGCCTGGAATCAGACACGGGAGGCGCGAGCATCCTGCTGGCGCAGCATGGGCCACGTGATCTCGCTCGATTCAGACACGACCGGCAGACCCTGATTGATGGCACGTCGATTGCTGCAACATGGAAAAGAGCCGCAGGCTTGGGCGACGTAGGGGTCGCCAAGTTAGGAGTTCACAAGGTGGTTCGAGCCAACCGGGCGCCAAGTGTGACAAATCGTCCGTTGGAGAAGACATGACAATACGAGCGCTGCCCTCAGCCGTCGGAGACATAGTGCTGCAGAGGCGGATCAATCTCGCCGCCGCATGTCGGCTGCATTGCGGGTTCAGCCTCAATGACAACTTCGACGGCCAACTCTCCGTCAGCCTTGCCGGCCCTCAACTCCTTTTCTTTGAGCCAATCCGTTCGGCGTGCGGTTTGGACCAGCAACCGCCTGCAATCGCATCACAGTCGAGTATCAACTGCGACAGTTTCGACGATTCCTTCCGGCTCGGATTTCAATCCGGCCGGCTTCACGATGCACGCGCAATCCATATCAATGACGCGCGCCGTCGATCGGCCCAAGACACCGAGGACAGTTTATGAACGCTCCACCAGAGAAGATCACTGCAGAAACCGACGCTACGGCTGCGACCTGGGATAACCTGTCGCCGCTACTGATCGATATCCGCGCGCGTCGAGACGAGTTCGCCCGCGCGCAGAGGATTCCCGACGAGATCATCGACGGCTTCAAGCGCATTGGCGTCTATCGGGCTATGGCCGCCAGGCGATTCGGCGGCGAGGAGCGAACGCCGGCCGATTTTTGTCGCCTGATCGAGCGTATTTCCGAAGCCGACGGCTCCGCCGGTTGGGTCGCCAGCTTCGGCGATGGCGCTCGCTACCTCGCTGCTCTTCCGGACGACACGCTTCGCAAGGTATACGCGAATGGACCTGACGTGGTGTTGGCAGGTGCGGTTTTCCCACTCCAGCCCGCCAGACGAAGCACCGACGGATTTGTCGTGAACGGCGTGTGGCCATTTGCCAGCGGGTCACCGGGCGCGGACCTGATAGGCGTTGGCATCACTGTGGAAGACGATCCAACCGGTGGTCTTGTGCGTGTGGCCGTAATGCCGGCCGAGAAGGTGACAATCCGCCCCAATTGGGACGTCATCGGCCTGCAAGGCACCGGCAGCCACGACGTCGTTGTCAACGATGTCATTGTGCCGGAGGAATGGACTTTGATCCGCGGCGGTCCGCCGACACTCGACGGGCCGGTCTATCGTTATCCGTCCGTGGCTTTCGCTGCGCAGGTGCATGCGATTGTCGGCATCGGTATCGCGCGCTCCGCGCTAGACGAGGTGATCGCCATGGCCGGAAGTCGCGCCTCGATCACTGGAGCGCCCGTGATGGCAGAGCGCGGCTATGTCCAACTGGAGATGGCCAGGGCCGAAGCCATGCTGCGCTCCGCCCGTTCCTTCTTCTATGAGGCCACCGAGGAGCTGTGGAAGGAAGCGCTCAAGGGAGCGGTAAACCCGAGCACGGCGACGCTGATGCGACTCGCCGCGACGAACGCCGCGCGGCAGAGCGCTGAGGTCTGTAGGATTGCGAGCGGTCTCGCTGGAAGTGGGTCGCTGTATACCACCAGCAATCTGACGCGCGCCATGTGCGACAGCTTCGTGGTTGCCCAGCACGCAGCTCTAAACGAGGGAACGCTCCAGAGCGCCGGCCGCCTACTGCTCGGAAGCGCAGCACAGCCGGGCTTTCCATGAAGTGGTTCACACACGTTCCCGCACGCTCCGCAGCAACGGATTGCTGCGACCTGCGATGTGATGCGGCCTGCAGCTACAGGACCTGGCGGCCTGCCGGCCTTTTTTTAAAGGGCAAGAGAGAGAGACCTTGCGGTCGGGGCACAGTTGTTTGCAACTGGCTCAATTGCTGTTCAACGCTCGCCGGCAGGCTCGTCTGATCCGCCATTGCCCTCCCGGCCCCTCAGCATCCCGCTGCGTGCAGCCACGCGGCTGCCTGTGAGAAGTCGCCGGCTTGGAGTTTTGCGGATGAGCTAAAACGGCCTTGAATCGCACGTGACGTCACGGTGTACCATGCGAATAGCTTAGGATGCCCGGCCAAATCGTCTGATGGAAGGAAAAGACGCCAGATTTCTCCGGTCATTGACTGTTTCGTAATTAGAATTTGCGGTGATCGTTTTGCCGCAAATAACCGTCGGCAGTTCTCCCTCTGTCGACGACTGACTTCGGCCCGGCTATCGAAATGAGGCCGGGCTTTTTTTGCCACCTATCAACGACAGTTCGGACTGTTCTGGCTCGCGGTATCTGATGATTGTGAAGGGCTAGGGAGACAGAGACAAACGTAAGATTGATCGGGTGGATCGTTCATCACATCCTGAAATCGATTGATCCGATCTTAGCGCCCGAGCTGCTCCGGTTGCTCGCCTCGCGGGCCATGGCGACGACCTCATGGCCGTCGACGCCAACCACCCGGCCACCCGCGACTCTGCTCGGAGCGCAGGCATGAGTATGGAGAAGACTGTCCGCGCCATCCTAACGCTCTATCCGCTCGAGGATTTCGTCGATCCGCGGCGTAATGATGCCGGTCGACGATCTCGACCGTGTGCCCGGACGCACGCACGATGTTGGCCGAGATCGAGCGCTCGGCCGGTCGCCCATTCAGTCGCGGCAAGCTCTCAGGTCCGGATTTTCTCGTGCTACGGCTTTGGGCTTCGGCGTGGTGCAGGTGGGTGACAGCACGGGATATGGGCGCTTACTGATCAGGAAGGGCGTGATCAGCTAAGAGAACGATTCTATGCAAGATTGCGCACGACTCTGCACCCAAATTTGAATGGCCTCCGCGCAACCGACCGACTATTGTCGATCCATGTCGCGCCTTGTGTGTCTAACTGCTACTATCATCCTGTCGCTGCTGTCGGTCGTCGCGAACGCTGCGTCAACTCAAAAGCGACCCAAGCCGGTCTGGCAAAGTTACGGCTTCCTGCCCGGCTATCGCCAGCCCCTGAGCAACAGCATTCCGCTCTACAAGCAAGAGGACCCGATGCGCCGGCTCTCACGCGCCGACCGGCGCCACAGGTATGTTGATCCGGTTCCTCAGTACTACGGTTGGGATGGCGAGTGGCACTATTTCGGCCGCCCCGGCTTCAGCGGCGGCCGCTACAATGGCGGCAGTTTCGGGCCATGCTGGACGCGGACGCCGATCGGGCCGATCTGGAATTGCGGGTGATTTGGCGGCGCGGCTATGAGACACTTCGGCCATTGCGCCGGGATTACGTCGAGGCGTTTACTGACGTTCTCGCCGATCTTCGTCATCGCGCCGCAGCCGCATACGCCGAGCGTGCTCGCAGATTCGATGATCGGCTCCGCCTGCGGCAAATGAGCAGGCAAGTAACCGCGATTACGATGACGGTCTTGATTCGATCCGGCGCGAGACCGGCCGCTGATGATCGCAGCCGCCTTCTCCTGCGCCGTATCCAGGACGCCTTGCTGGAGAATCGGCTGCTGCAGTTACGTTGGACGCCTCACGGCGATCCTCATGGAATGAGCACATGCTTCAGTTCGGTTTCCCATTGAGACAAGGAACTACGAGAGCCCATGCAGTTGCTTTGGCATTTGTTCGAAGCAGTGCACCAGCTTACAAGAGGTCCAGACCAACAGCAGCCGTTCAGGTGATTTAACGCTTCGAGCCCCAGCTGGCAGTGTTGATTCAAGTATATGAAACGGCGCGGCCTGCTGGCCACGAAGTCGTCACTTGTGGCCGGCTCGCCAAATAAATGATAGTCGGAACCCACCACCCGCCCGACGCCGACCTGATGCGTGCGGTCTGCGATGGCAGACGGAAACCGGAGTGCCCGTTCGGCTACTGACATCCCCTGACCACCAGTTGTGCAGCTTTGGGGGGCATGGAGCGCGCTGGTCAGGTCTTCCAGCGATGAATGAGGCGCTCGATACGAGCAGCCACTAGAAGCGCGTATTTTTGAGCAATATATCCCCTTCCACTGTGCGTGGATACTGGGCCGCCACTTCGAATGATGGTAGCAGGTCCAAAATGGCTTGCAGGGACAATTGCCCTTCGTAGAGCTCACGGTCGCTATATTCCGTGTAGATGAAGCGCGTGTTGCTCAAGGTCCGCATGCCGCCGGTAATAACATCGGCTTCGGCTCCCTGGACATCCATCCAGATGAGATCGACCGTGTTCAGCTTTACCTCGCTGCACCAGTCGTCCAGCCGCCGCGTTTCAACCGAGACAGGGCGATCGAATCGGACCCAATCATACTCTGTAAGATGATTCTTCGGGCGGCGTATTGAGCCGGAGAGGTCCCATTCCTTCGCATCACCATCTGCGTTGCTTGGATGGAAGTCGATCATCCCGTTTCGATCACTGATCGCGATTTCAAGGAGCTTCACCTTATTGAGGGATGAGCCCAGCTTTTTCCTGAAGCGCGCGATCGCTCTGGGGTCCGGCTCAAAGCAGTAGAGCTGAGCTTGCGGGCAGAGGTTGAGAAACTGTTGCGTATCGGTCCCGTCATTGCAGCCGATATCCAGGATGACTGGATTCGGCTTCTGAAGAAGTGAGACGATGTACTGGTGGACTTCTACAGAGGACACAGATGCTTTTTCCATTGGGCGCGGAGATCGCGTGAATTTCGAACTTCGAAGCTGCAATCACACGCCAGATGCGCCGGCACAACGTATATCAACGTATATAGTTCATATGCCCCTCAGTCCCCTTGATCCATGACGGCTATTTGGATGCCATCGACATCAAAAGGGAAACCTCTCGGACCGATAGGTGCAGCGACTGCCCTGCAATGCAAATTGCCTCTCGCTGTCTGGAGACCGCCGTGCGCCTTCGTCATGGCGCGCCTCTGCTGTGTTCGTGCCGCAGCGTGCAATGACCTGATCGAGCTCGGTCCAGATCAATTCTTGAAGGTCCCGCGCTCTAGATAGTCGGCATAATTGTTATTACGCGAGGATCTCATATTGTTCGAACCCGCCCTTCGAAAGAATCTTGTGCGCCGTACGTTTCCCCGGCTACTAGATGCTGCTGTAAGACGAACCAATTGTGTGCAGCCAGGCCGCCGCCGTCGAAATACGCGGCGCGTCGATCGGTGTAAGGGCCGCCAAGTTGAGGAATCCTGTGATCAACCGGGTGTTCCGACGAAACGCAATGTCATTTTCGCAACAGCTTGGCGGGCTGTGTACCTGAGGGCGTTTGCTTACGGACAAAGACACGCGCAGGCCGCGCAACGATTCAGCAGAACTGCAGGCATGATCGTTCAGCTCATTTTTGGCCTGACTCTTGCTATAATTGGGCTCGTCACAATGTGACTATCTCCAACTTGTTCAGACGCTCAGGAGACTTGTATGAATTTCCGTCCGCTTCACGACCGCGTCGTGGTCAAGCGCATCGACGCCGATGAGAAGACCGCTGGCGGCATTATCATTCCCGACACAGCCAAGGAAAAGCCCTCGCAGGGCGAAGTCATTGCAATTGGCCCGGGCGGGCGCGATGAGACCGGCAAGCTAATTCCAGTCGACGTCGAGGTCGGCGATCGCGTGCTATTCGGCAAATGGTCGGGCACCGAAGTCAAGATCGACAGCCAGGACCTGCTGATCATGAAGGAGAGCGACATCATGGGCGTTCTCACCGATGTGTTTTCCAAGAAGAATGCCGCCTAACCCGGCGCTCGCACAGCTCACCCCCTGACGAGCGCCCGCCGGGCGCGCTGAAGGATGAGAAAATAAGAAACTGAGGAATTCTTTATGTCAGCCAAAGAAGTCAAATTCGGAGTAGACGCGAGGGACCGCATGCTGCGCGGCGTCGACATCCTCGCCAATGCCGTGCAGGTCACGCTCGGTCCGAAGGGCCGCAACGTCGTGCTCGACAAGTCGTTCGGCGCGCCTCGCATCACCAAGGACGGCGTTGCTGTCGCCAAGGACATCGAACTCGACGACAAGTTCGAGAACATGGGCGCCCAAATGGTGCGCGAGGTGGCTTCGAAGGCCGCGGATGCTGCCGGCGACGGCACCACCACCGCGACCGTCCTGGCCGCCGCGATTGTCCGCGAAGGCGCCAAGTCGGTTGCCGCCGGTATGAACCCGATGGACCTGAAGCGCGGTATCGACCTCGCGGTCGAAGCCGTCGTCGCGGATCTCCAGAAGAACTCGAAGAAGGTCACCTCGAATGAGGAGATCGCCCAGGTCGGCACCATTTCGGCCAACGGCGATGTCGAGATCGGCAAGTTCCTCGCCGACGCCGTGAAAAAGGTCGGCAACGAGGGTGTCATCACGGTCGAGGAGGCCAAGTCGCTCGAGACCGAGCTCGACGTCGTCGAGGGCATGCAGTTCGACCGCGGCTACATCTCGCCCTATTTCGTCACCAACGCCGACAAGATGCGCGTCGAGATGGACGACGCCTACATCCTCATCAACGAGAAGAAGCTCTCCTCGCTGAACGAGCTGCTGCCGCTGCTCGAGGCCGTGGTGCAGAGTGGCAAGCCGCTGGTCATCGTCGCCGAGGACGTCGAAGGCGAAGCGCTTGCCACCCTGGTCGTGAACCGCCTGCGTGGCGGCCTGAAGGTCGCGGCCGTCAAGGCTCCGGGCTTCGGCGATCGCCGCAAGGCCATGCTGCAGGACATCGCGATCCTGACCGGCGGCCAAGCGATCTCAGAAGATCTCGGCATCAAGCTCGAGAACGTTACGCTCAACATGCTCGGTCGCGCCAAGAAGGTGATGATCGACAAGGAGAACACCACGATCGTTAACGGCGCCGGCAAGAAGGCCGACATCGACGCGCGCGTCGCCCAGATCAAGGCGCAGATCGAGGAGACCACCTCGGACTACGACCGTGAGAAGCTCCAGGAGCGTCTCGCCAAGCTCGCGGGCGGCGTCGCGGTGATCCGCGTCGGCGGCGCGACCGAGGTCGAGGTGAAGGAGCGCAAGGATCGCGTTGATGACGCGATGCATGCGACCCGCGCGGCGGTCGAGGAAGGCATCCTGCCGGGCGGCGGCGTCGCCCTGCTCCGTGCCTCCGAGCAGCTCAAGGGTCTGCGCACCACGAACGACGACCAGAAGACCGGCGTCGAGATCGTGCGCAAGGCGCTGTCCTGGCCGGCCCGCCAGATCGCGATCAACGCCGGTGAAGACGGTTCGATCGTGGTCGGCAAAGTCCTCGACAACGAGCAGTACTCTTATGGCTTCGATGCGCAGACAGGCGAGTATAGCAACCTTGTCTCCAAGGGCATTATTGACCCGACCAAGGTCGTGCGCATCGCGGTCCAGAACGCCTCTTCGGTGGCCGCGCTGCTGATCACGACGGAAGCGATGGTTGCCGAGCTGCCGAAGAAGGCCGCGCCTGGTCCAGCAATGCCTCCAGGCGCCGGCATGGGCGGTATGGACTTTTGATCCGCTCTCTCAAAGTGGCGATGACATCAAAACCCTGGCACGAATGCCAGGGTTTTTGCTTCGGGCGAGCTTGCAACGTAGGCCTTGCAAGCCGCGCCAAAGGCCCAACCCATCCGCCTATCCATATGAACGGCGCTAGGGCCCAGACCTAATTTGCTTGTGACTTTTCCTTCGGCGGGGACTTGGCCTCGGTCAACGTTAAACGGGTCCAACACTGCGATGGAAAGTGGGCCTATCGCTATTTGAGTCTCACGGGCTGCCCTGCTGAGTGTTTCGTCTGGGGCTTATCCGGCGCAGCCTGCCCGCTTTCGACCCTTCTTGCCTACTTTCCTGTCCTGGTCCCAAGCGCCCAAATGCCCTTTCCTGCAATTTCGCACTTACATCTCATGGCGAGAGGGCTTGTTTGAAACCCCTCAGCGAGAATGCTCATTGTCAAGAACCACAAGATGTCCTGCGGAAGTGCCATGATTTAGTGTACGCTTCTTTTTGTCCTCGCGGATGGGCTCCGCTTCGCCTGCCGGGCCCCGGAACTGCGCCGAAGCGTCCTACCATGATATCTGTTTTAGAGAGAGTGTGTGTCAGCAGGTTGCGCAATTGATGCTGTTGAGCATCCGGCCAGGCAAATCACGGGGAATGACTTTTGAGGATGCAGCGAGACCGAACTTTGGACTACCCAGAAGTCGAGTTTTACGACTCTGAACACGTTGGCGGGCTGGTTGCGCCACGTGGGTTCGCGGCAAAATCGGCGATCTGTTGCCAATTGCCCTCTGGGAGCATTGTTTTGTAGTCTTTGCGCCAAATCTCCCACTTTTTCTTGGGCGTCCTCAAGGCTGAGGTACTGATCGGCGCTGAGATCGGCCCGGAAGCGAAGGTGGCCGCAATAAACCTGTCCCGACAACGTGCCTATGCTGCGCTTGCATCCACGCTATACCAATGTGTAGCCAAGCTAGCCACGCGGATGAATTGGCACGAAGCGGGGCCGGGGTCATTGTGGACCTTATGGCTATGTATACTCAGGTTTACGCCCAATACGGTGAGGCGCAGGAACGCACAGCTGAGCGCCGTGCAGCTGCACTATACTCCAGTTTGATCGCTGACCTCAGTCAGCTGAATTTCGCAGACGCGGATGACCGCCGAGCATTCCCTCCAACCCTACACAGCATCTTGGCAAGGCATGGACTGTTCGGACTCACCACACCAGGAGAGCTCGGCGGATTAGCTCTTCCCTTGCAAGAGGCCATCGACCTCATCTCCGCCACTGCATCCTTCGATGTCTCCGCTGCCTCTACCCTCGTCATCCATAACTTCCTAGCCTTGCCCTGCATCGAAGCGGCACCGCACATCCCCGAACAAAAGCATATCATTTGGGGTGCAACACGCGGCGATCTCTGCGCTTTCGCTTTGACCGAGCCTGGAGCTGGCTCTGCCCCGAGGCATATAGAAGCTTCGGCTCTCATGCGCGAAGATAAAGTTCGGATCTCTGGCCGCAAGATCTGGATCGGCCTCGCTGACTGGGCTCGCTGGATCGTTTGCTTTGCTCGCGCGTCTGGTCCCGATGCGAAAGGTCGGCTCGTTGGTGTACTTGTTGACAGGCAGGCTCCAGGGCTAAAGGTCACGCACGAGCATCGCACGCTCGGTCTACGTGGCATTATTCAGAATACGCTGGAGTTCCAGGATGTCGAGGTGCCGCGTGCTTACGTGCTCTCTCGCGATCAAGACGGCTGGGGCGCGGCGTCATCTAGTATGAACCGGGGCCGTATCGGTGTGGCTGCTATGGGTCTTGGAGCGCTTGAGCGCTCTATCCAGCTCGCAGCCTCTTATGCAAGCCATCGTCGGCTCGGTAAACTGCGTATGATCGAGAACAGCTACATCGAGCAGTTATTTGGTCAGATGGTGCTGCGGCGGGAAGTCGTGAAGGCGATGCTGGCAGCATCCTGCCGACTTGTTTCAGCGCAGGGCGCGCCCAACGTTTACCTCGCGTCCGCAACGAAAGTTTTGTCCTCGGAGTGGTGTGGCCTTGTCGCTGATCAATGCGTCCAGCTGTTAGGTGGCCGTGGTTACGATGAGGGAACGCCTTTGGCCAAAATCTATCGAGACGCTCGCATCCTTCGCATCTTCGAAGGCCCGACTGAGGCGCTCTTATCACATCTCGGCCGCTGCCTCCTTTCTAAAGCCACCCGTGATGAAATAGCCGATCTCTTTCGATCTGTTGGTGCGGCATCAGGCCATGCTGCTGCAATTGAGGAGCTCTCTGGACTCGATGAGACAGACGGTGCCGTGCTGATCTATGCGGGTTGGCTCACCACATTGGGATTGGCAAACGCTGTCGTGTCTGCTGGGTGCTTCTCTGTCTCAGATTGCGCCGCAGCAGCGGCTGACCTGGTCAGTTCCGAACTAGCAACTCTCCGTACTCGCGCGCCGGCGCGGCAATCTGTCGAAGTCCGCAATCGGGCCAGTCGGACTCTGACCACCTTCCTTCATGACGCGGCTTGTTCTATTCGCTCACCCGTTCTCACAGACGATTACCTTAAGCTCGTGCAGTATGTCTGAGATTTAGCGGATGCCGGACGTCTTTCCACCTGGTGGTCCCGAGCGCGACGATGCAACTCCGGAAAGCCGAAGCATCCCTGAGCACTGGCCACGTCTAAACCCCCGCAGGCTCCGCTATGAGGGCCTAACCTAATCTCGCTCCGGGCAGCGCGCCACCGCAGCAAAGGCTTTCGCGTTCATGAGGACCCGACACCGCTCCTCGACCCGCTGCCGCTCCACAAGGATGGGCGGCCTCGATGAACTTGAGCACGTCTCCCCCATCCATGGTGGCCAGCCACCGTTTCGTGGTCCGCCATGGTCGATACTCGCGCCTGGCGACTGCGCGAGACGGATGCGTGTTCCGACATTTCTCATAATGCGCCCGAGAAATGCTATGTACCACCGAAGCTCCGCCCTACACTCAAAAAGCCCGCCCCTTCATTCCTGGCACTGTTTCGCTCCATTGGAATTGGGGGCACCGAAGCGCATGCCGCAACGAGATGACCGAACTTAGCCAGTGCCAGGAGGCTTCTGTTGTTTCGGGCAAGAGCGGCAAAGCCACTATGCTGAACCCATCAGCCATGTGTAAGCCCATATAACGGTCTGGCCTAGCATCAAGATAGTCGAACCATTCGATAATCCCGCTTGAACTTGCGACACTCGCAGGTGGTCCAGCGAAAGGGCGGCACACTCACTCTCGTAGAGCCGATCCAGGGCGATCATCATCTCATGGTCGTGTTCCCAATGATGGTGTAGTTCGACAGAGCAAAGCCGCCCGGACGCGCGCCCAAATGGCGCAGTACCGGGCGGCGGCTTTGCGGTAGTCACCGGCAGTTCTCCGGTAGAATTAGATTGCGACATGCCAACGCAACGGAGGAACCACCCATGGCCGACATGATGAACCTGCGCACGCTCTTGGAGAAGACTCCGATCTCTGGCGCGAGATGATCGGCCTTGCCGCCCAGCCCCCGATGGACTGGAAATCGAATGCCAGACCGGTGCCGCCTATGGCGAGAAGACCCCCGAGCGTTTGGCCGAACACAACGGTTTGCGACCGGACTTGGGAGACGTTGGCCGACGCTTATGCGCCTTCCCTTTTCCGGACAATGCGGCGACACCGGCCTCGAGCGCTATCCGGTCGATGAAGTGGCGATCAATCTGTCTGAGCCGCACGGACGCTATGTTCGCGCTCGGGACGAGAGGGGCCACCTATGACATCGAGGTATTCCGACATAGTCCGACACACCGCTGACATCTTCCGGCGGACAACGACCGGCGGCATCGATTAGGAGTGGAAGGCCGTTCGTTGGCCTGTTGTCGGATCACTTTTCGCGCTTGATCGGATGGGCCCAGCTGTCGTCGAAGTCGCAGAGATAATGGATTCGTCTTTCGCGAATGATGTCGCAGCGCCGCGCCTTGCAGATATCGATGGGCTTCCGCTGCCACCTTCCGCGGCACATGGCATATGCGAGTTCCACGACCTCTTTGAAGAGATCGTCTTGTGTCTATGCTTAACCATACCCTTAAGTCGGATGTCCGCTGGACAGACGCGTGCGTTCCGGACAGGAGGGCATCGATCGACACCGGCCGCTTTCGCTTTATGAACCGCGTCGGGTTCGTCAGCTTTCGGAAAGCTAGTCCGTGTACAATGCCGTTGAAGTTAGCGGCGCGTGGTAGGGACAGCGCTTGTCCTGTGTATGCGTGGGGCTTTTGGGCGCCGAGTCACGTTTCTGCTAACTTCAATCAGTGCGGGCGTGGCAGGGACAGCGTCTGATCCATCCAGCCCGACCGGCGCCGAGTTGCGCCCGCGCTACTTCCGGTGTGAGACTGGGATCAACTCTAAACCATCGGGCGACGTCTTCCAGATCAAAGCCTGTTTGCGCGCGCTCCGCGGCGAGGAGCTCCAGGGCCGCATGTCACCTGGCATTATCCGGGAAGCAAATTGTCAAACGACCTTGTAGCCCAGCAGTTTGACCGTCAGCCTTGGAACGAACACAGTGTATAGTGTTATCACTGCGTCGGTTCCGGTTTTGAGATCCTTCACCAGAAGCCGGACGTCAGCGGAAGTGCAGCCACGAGGACAGGGCGCGGATGGTTGCGGAGCTCGTGGCGAGCGGCCAACGGTCCTACTTGCGTGCAAGCGCAGCCCATCAAGCTTTGACGCGCGAGGGCACGAGCTCATGAAGCTGAGTGACCGGCCAGCCTCTCTCTGAATATTCTCCCCTCGCTGCACTACTCCCGGAGAGCTTCCGTCGAGCGTGCCCCTCCAACGTCCGAAGGGCCGCGGTGAGCTCCGCTACCACGTCGGGCGCACGTTCAGGGTGCCCCAATCCGTCTTCTCTGCCGTGGTGTTGCACTGTCGGACGCGATGCGCCTGGGGCTGTCCGGCATCGATCACGAAAGAACCCGCGCGTGGGATCGGCAAGGTCAGTCGGAACCTCCGAAACACTCACCTCATCCTTTGTGTGACGACCATCGATATATCAAGTCCGTTCGGCGGGTTGCGGTAACGGTCGGCAAGACTTTTGAACAAATCACGCATCTGATCTGGCCGAACAGTAAACTCTCCATAATTAGGATCAAAGAGGGTCGTCACTTCATTCGATGTCGACGTTGCGATCATGTGGGCGTCACCTTGGGCGAAACGCAAGCTGACCAAATAGACTGATGGATCCTGGGTAACCTCGTTTACGATCTGGTCGATGCGCGAAGATGTACCAAACCTATATCGAGTTTGTTCGGCGGACGGCTCTAGACCGGCTTCGCGTAACATCGTGCTTCTTGCATGACGATTGTGAGAACCTTCCGCCGCCCTTAAGTCATGATACCGCTGCTGCAGCACCGCGGCTTAGCCGTGACCCCCGCACAGTGCAACAGGGCGATCGGTTCTGACTATATCCCGCTTGCGACGCGCGTTACGGCGGCGCCGAACCGGTGCTTATGCACCCGCTCGGCCTCATCTTCCGCTCGGTTATCCTTCTCAGCTCATCATGCTGTCGCGCTCATCTGGGCGAACAACATTGCGGCTTCTGATGGCCCCAGCCCAACGATGCCTACAAAGCTCGGCGGCGGCATTGGGATGCCGCGATGAGTGGGTCTCCACAGGTGCAGGCAATATCGGCTGTTATTCACATACTGCGAATGTGGCGGATGCAGTTGCATGACGCACTCCTCTTCATCCCAGAACAGGTCTTTGACAAAGCACATCTCGTCCCAATTCGGACAGCGCCGCGGCGTCGAGACAGCGACATGCTCCCAGCCAGGACGGACGAATCCACTTATCTTTAGTTCACACCCGCAAGGCCCCTGCACAAGGAACACGCCGCAAGGGCCTGATCCCGGAACGGTAGCGAATCGGCCGTGTTGCACGCGGCCGGCCTCCAGCTTCTCAATCATCTGCGCCCGCATGCCCCCTCCTTTGCCCCTCGGATGGCCTTGAACTCCCAGATGACGTTGTCTCGCAACTCGTCAACCGGCTCGATCCTCGGCCCAGCGCTCCGGTACCCCACTTCAGTGCACCATCTGAGAAAGCCGCAGATGTCCATCACCACTCGTTCTCCTGTTATAGTCTTCTAACGCTCGCATTGTGGGCGAAGATCGCTCTCAGCCGGCCACTGATTGCCTGAGTATGCGCGATAGCACGATCTGCGCGATGGCAGTCCGTCGCCGAACAGAGCGCGCATCAGCAACAGCAATGTCCGCCATCGCTCTTCAAGCGAGCGTTAGCGTCCCATTCATGTTTCATGGTGACCTTCTGAGCACAAGAACTTGTCGGCTCTTGGCCGTCACCTCCTCTTCAATGAATTGGTCGTCATCATGGCATGCTCCCTATGGTGACGTTTGAGGTTCACATTCCATGATGGCTCGCAAAGCCACTGCCGGCACCGGTTGATGCTTCGCGGCGATCTTACTGCTTGGTGAGATCGTAGTACTTGACCATTCGCAGCTTTCGGTCGAGTCTGAACAGTGCCAATGCGCCGTCTACGTGAGCACGACTGACTTTTTGCGGGGCCAAATCGAACGGGCTTGCACCAGAGCGGCGGGCGCCGGGCGTGAACTGTTTTTGCGCTGATAACATCCAGCGGTTCGCCCGCCATCTCGGTGTCTCCCCGTAAGGTGACGGTCAGAAACAATGATTAGTTGATCTCAATGGGTGCGACCGTCGGCCGTCTTTCCCGCGTTACTACGATGCAACTCCTAACGCATTGTTCAGGGGATGACGCCCGACGAAGCGCTCACGCTTTTGCCGCTAATGCGGGTGTTGTCTTTCAGACATGTACGTCGCGAATCCGACCTTGGACTGCGGCTCCCTGTCGGCCAACGCCCGACAGACGCGCTTTCGTATGCATTAAAGCGGTGCCGACACTTTTCCGTGGTGGCATGTAGATTGCTGTGGCAACGGAACGCGACGTTCAATGCACCGACGATACACGAGCATACCATTGGCCGGATGCTCGCCGCGCGCAGACAACAGCGATTCTGATACTCGCCTTATGAAAGAGGACCGCGAACCTATGAGTGGTACGAGGCATGCAAAGCCTGGCATTTTTCTGTGGACCAGCGCGACGTCTGATAAAATGACGCATTGGCGCGCACCAAAGCAACCAACGGGCAAGCATTACGGCGCCAATTGTCGCTCTCGGCAGGTGCAAAGGAGGTGGAACCTTTGGCCGCTGGCCGCACTCCTCATAAATGCGCTGCTTTGGGCCGCTATCTACTGGATCATTTCAGCGCTCTTCTGATCTCGCGGATGGCAAGGCGGGAGGAGCTTACAGACGCCTCTCGCATGCCGCGGCCGGACCGTATGCGCGCCATTCGAACGTGGACACCTCTTTCACGGACTTGCTTCCAATGCACATTTCGCGCGACTACCTGGAAATCCGCCCCCTCCGACGAACGCAAAGGAATATTGAGGCATGCCGCAGATACCTCGAATTGGCGAAACTGATATGCCATTGCAGCCGCAACGAAGTGCCAAACACTGACCTGTAACGGCTCAACATGTCCCCGCGCGGATGTCATCCGGGCTTCCGCATTAGCTGCGACGCAGTGACTGCAAATTGAGGTCTCGGATTTCGCAGTTTCGTGATAGCAGGATTAGCTTTCGAGAAGCTGACTAACCAAGTAGACCTGAAGGAGCGTTGGCAGGCGGCCTGATCCGCCTCGCGATCTGGAGCGCGCCACAGAAGCGTCAAGGTCCCTTCCAAGCACTGACTTGCTTGCTGAGCGACATTTGCGCGGGCCATGGGGTCGGGTAGCGATCAACAGGCTGGGGGCCCCTTTTGATGATCCGCAGCGACGTTTTACAGCTCTTCCTCAGGCCACGTATCGTCCTCGTTTTTGTGCATCTGCCACACGTGGGCACGCCGAGCCAACCTGTCGTATTCCACGGCAATTTTAAGCAGCCTGTCCTTGGCTTTTCCGTCAGCGAGCGCTTCCGCTTTCTTTCGCGTTGCTTCCGCACGGCCTCGCCAGTGGTCGGGCTGGTATAGTTTACTTTTCGGATTCATGCCGAGAGCATGCAATTTGCAGATCAAAGAAGTGCGACACCGGCGCTCCGTATAATCACGTAACAGCGACGCTCGTGCCCTCGGTTGCCCACGCCGACGATCGTCATGGACAGCCGCAATTCTGAAGCACCAAAGCGCGCCTTGCAGCCGAGGCTCGAACGAAGAATGCACAGCCGCGACCTCCTCAGACGATGGGATGCACAAGGGGCTTGAATCGCACGTAGCGTTAGATTGTACGATCCTGGACAAGTTGGAACCACGTCCGACAATCCAGGTGGTCCGGACACGTCATGAGAATTGCGAATGTTTCAAACATCTAAACTCACCTGGCGTAACTCGATCAGGACGATAAGATCCTTCAAGCGCATCCTTGTCCGCACTTCGTCGGAGCTGTTCCTGTCGCGGCTGGACGAAATCGCACGTTTCGAGATCTGCACGGCAGGCGCTTCCATCACCGTAGCCTTACCGGAACGGACGCAAGACGGAGGCTCCGGCCCAGATACCCCACCCAACGTCTTCACATAACGCAGAACACAGGCGCGACTACACCAAACACAGTCTGGGCGCGCGCCATCATGGTTCGCTCTGCACGATCGAATGCATCATCAACAATGGCTTGAGCGCACCTAGCTTTTGCCTGATCTCTCTGCCTTGCGGCCCGGCCCCTTCAACCCGGCGTCGCGCCTGCTACGGCGTCATTAGTCGGCTGGCAAGTAGGCTGAGCCAGAGCACCTAAGCACATGTCCCGCCCAAGTAATGCCTCGCGACATCCAAGCATGCACCAACCGCACGATCACTGGAAGCTCCCAAATGATTCACTTGTTTGGCCAGCTCACCCCCAGTGCTTCCCCTCTTCGCGGAGCTCCGCCACTAGGGCAGGCGTCGTTTCGTTATGCCGGAAAGATGACCAGCACCGTACAGTCAGACCGCAAAAATGAAAGGACGAGCTTGCCGGCACCGCACTTAAGCAGTTCCGGCCTGTTTCGCGGTTGACAGGTCATGTTGGCGCTTCGCGCAGGAAGAACAATACCGCAGCCTACCGACCTAAAGGGATATCATGACTCAAAATCAACGAACTCAGCTGCCTTCGCGCCTCAAACTCTACTACTGCGCCGTCGCTCTTGCCGTCGCAATGACGGCTCTAATGCCCAGGCTGGTCAACGCGCGCGATCAAGCGCCGACCGCAGAGGAGAAAGAGGCTTGCATGGAGGACGTGTTCCGCCTTTGTAGCAGCCACATACCAGATCCCACCGCTATCACTGCCTGCCTCAGATCCAGGCAAGCGAGCCTCAGTCAGCAATGTCGCTACGTGATCTCCGTGCGAGACACTGGCAAGAAAAGCAGCGACTCGAAGTGAAGATGTGGCGGCCTGTTCGTTTGCCTCATCCACAGAGTGGCCCCAGCCTGACCGGCAGGACGGTCACCCGAGGTCAGGTGACGAGCATGGCCGCCTACAATTGACCGACGCTCTGGTCCAATCCCGCTTTTCCGGATAGGCGAATGCATAAGTTACCCTTCGATACCGTTCTGATCGCCAACAGGGGTGAGATAGCCGCACGTATCATCAAAACCTTGAACAAGCTTGGGCTTCGTTCTGCAATTGCCTACCATGAGGTTGACGCGGGAACCCCGGCCGTCTCAATGGCCGACCTGGCTATTCCGATCAGCGGCCGCACGCCAATCGCAAGCTATCTGGATATCGAGCAGATCATCGCCGCCGCCCACAAGGCGAATGCCGGCGCGATACATCCGGGTTATGGAATGCTTTCCGAGAATGCGGAATTCGCCAGTAGAGTGATAAAGGCCGGCATTGTATTCATCGGACCCGCTCCAGAAACTATCGAGCTAATGGGCGATAAGATCCGCGCCCGTAATTTCGTCCAAGGCAACGGCTTTCCAGTCGCCCCCTGCGCCATCGAGGAAGATGATCCGGCCACATTCGTTTCGAGAGCCCGGGCTATTGGAGTTCCTTTGCTCGTGAAGCCATCAGGTGGCGGTGGCGGCAAGGGAATGCGGATTGTACGCGACCCCGCTACGTTGGAGGCGGCCATTGAGGAGGCGAGCAGTGAAGCGCGTCGCCACTTTGGAGATGGCCGACTTTATGTTGAACGATATATCGAAAGCCCGCGACATATTGAAGTACAGGTGCTCGGTGACTCCTTCGGTAACCTGGTCCATCTCTTCGAGCGCGAATGTTCGGTGCAGCGCCGTTTCCAGAAGATCATCGAGGAAACGCCCTCGCCAGCGCTATCACCAGAATTGAGGACCCGGATTTGCGAAACCGCCGTCGGCATCGCCCGTGCAGCGAACTATCAGAATGCAGGAACGGTCGAGTTCATTTTCAGTGGCGGAGAGTTCTACTTTCTGGAAATGAATACACGCCTTCAGGTCGAACATCCGGTGACCGAGATGATCACCGGCGTCGATCTGATCGCCGAACAACTCTATGCGGCAGCGGGCCGAAAACTTGCACTTTCGCAGTCCGACATTGTTTCAAATGGCCATGCAATCGAGCTCAGGCTTTGCGCGGAGGCTCCCGAACGCGGATACGTCCCGACCACCGGCAAAGTACTTCTTATCGAGTATCCGGATGGCGTACGAATCGACAGCGGCATCATGCAAGGCCAGCACATCACGCCGGCATTCGATTCCATGCTCGCCAAGATCATCGTGCATTCACCGACCCGCATAGAGGCTGCGCTGAAAGCCCATCGCGCCGTTCGCGAACTGGTTCTACTTGGGTGCGAGACCAACGCGAGCTTGCTCGCCCAGATTCTTTGCGACGAGGCATTTCTTGGCAGTCAGTTCCATACGGGATACCTAGAAGAAAACCCACATCTCGCAGCCGGCAACTTTACTGCCGAAATGTCTGCGTTCCTGGCATCTGCGGCTCTTCTGACAAGACCGGTCCGCGAGGCGGCCGATGCCGTGCCCGAGCTTCACGCAGCGCTCGGTAGTTGGAGAAATTGACGTGCATCACTCATTCGAGGTCGACGGCGTATATCATGAATTGTGGCTTTCACCCAGCCAGCAGGGCTACCGGCTCCATCTCCGAGACCAGGTGATTACCCCTGTCGCGTTCACCCATCGCAATGAGAGTAGCGGCATCTTGACCATTGCGGGCCAGAGCGAACCGGTCAGGTTCGCCATCGAGGAGGATTTCATTCACCTCCACATCCGCGGCAGGACGCGCATTTTGCGCTACAATGACCCGTTGCGAGCGTGCGCATCCGAGAACAACAAGACTCACGCTCTGGTGGCCCGGGCGCCGATGCCTGGCTTTGTTGTTGCGGTCACAGTTTCGTCTGGTCAATCGGTCTCGGCGGGAATGGCACTGATGCGGATTGAAAGCATGAAGCTGGAAACGATCATACGCTCACCACAGGATGGCATCGTCGATCGAATTCACGTCAAGGAAGGTGAGAGCTTCGAGCACGACGCTGTGCTGGTCACGCTCTCTAAGGAAGGGCGCTGAAATGCAGCGGATCGGTTCCGTGGCGAACGTGAACTCGCAGGATTTTCGTCGCAACGACCTGCACAACAGACAACTTGCCGCCGAATTGAAGGAGCGCCAACGCGTTGCCCGCTTCCACAGGCCTGAGCGGGACTTCGAGCGGCTGCGTCGGCAGAATAAACTGTTTGTTCGTGAGCGGCTCGCGGCCTTGCTCGATCCGGAGACTCCGTTCCTAGAGCTTTCGACGCTGGCGGCTAACAAGGCATACGACGGCGAGGTGCCCGGCGCCGCCCAGGTTGTCGGCATCGGCATTGTGGCGGGGCGAGAGGTTATTGTTCACGCCGACGATGCCAGCGTGAAGAGCGGCGCATGGTATCCACTCTCGGTCAAGAAGATCGTGCGCACACTGGATATAGCCATCGAGAACCGTCTGCCGGTGGTTCACCTGTGCGACTGCGCCGGCGGATTCCTGCCTTTGCAGGCGGAATTCTTTGCTGATCGCTACCATGCCGGTCGAATTCTCCGCAATCAATCCGTTCTCTCGAAGATGGGGGTGCCGCAGGTCGCCATCGTCATGGGCCACTGCACCGCGGCCGGGGCCTACGTCCCTGCGCTTAGTGAATACAACATTATTGTCGAAGGCACTGGAGCGATTTTTCTCGGGGGCCCTCCGGTCGTGAAGGCTGCCACCGGTGAACAAGTGTCCGCCGACGAACTTGGTGGCGCCCTCATGCATACCAGCGTGTCGGGTACCTGTGATTACTTCGCAAGCTCCGAAATCCATGCGATTGCGATTGCGCGCGACGTCGTTGCTCGCTTCCACCAACCGGCGAAGGCCTCGATCGATCGAGTGGCCCCCGAGCCGCCCGCCTATAGCGCGTCCGAACTCTACGGCATCATTCCAAAGGACGCGCGAGCGCAGTTCGACATGCGAGAGATCATCGCTCGTCTGGTCGATGGCAGCCGATTTCAAGAATACCAGCCGCGCTATGCGACATCACTCGTGTGCGGCCTTGCGCGACTTCATGGATATCAAATCGGGATCCTTGCCAATAATGGCGTGCTGTTCGGCGACAGCGCGCTAAAGGGGGCTCATTTCATTCAATTGTGCGACAAGAACCGGACGCCCCTGCTCTTCCTGCAGAACGTCACTGGCTTTATGGTTGGGCGCGAATATGAACGGCGTGGGATCACCAAGGACGGCGCCAAGCTGATCATGGCGGTGTCCGGAGCGTCCGTGCCGAAGTTTACGATCATTTGCAATAGCTCGCACGGCGCAGGAACTTACGCCATGTCGGGACGCGCGTTTGACCCTCGATTCGTGTTCAGCTGGCCGAATTCTCAGATATCTGCTATGGGCGCCGAGCAGGCCGCCGGAGTTCTCACCCACGTCAAGGCGAGACAATTGGCTCGCGCCGGAGGGCGCCTCTCGGAGCAGGAATTGACAGCCATTCGAGCACCAATTCTTGAAGAATATCGCGAGCGGTCAAGTGCCTATTATGCGACCTCGGAAATCTGGGACGACGGCATTCTCGATCCTGTCGATACCAGAACTGCCCTCGCAATCGCATTGAGCGCTTCGCTCAATGCGCCGATCGATGCGCCGCAGTACGGCGTATTCCGACTGTAAGGCAGGACCGAACACGGGTGGCTCACCGCCTCATGCGGGCGGATCAACGGGACGCGTCGATCGCTCTATGAAGGCTGTCCTGCGCACCTTCATTCACAATCATTTGGGGCTATTTTGTAGAGCCCAGCTGAGATCGGGTCCATATCGCAGCACCAATACTCGCGAAGCAGGTAGAGGAAGCCGCTTCAACGCTCCGCGACGGCGGCGCCCGAAAGCTAAAAGGGTTTGAAGGATGCGGTGATCCGGCCGGAACACCGCGGTAAAGAGGCCGCTGCGGACGCGGCAAGCGGGCGCAAGACAGTGCCATTGATCCTGGCAAGAAACTACAGCGTTCAAACTCGCCGACGATCTCCTCTCGACGGCACCACGAAAAGGAGAGCTTGACCCTCACGTAGCGTCAGGTTGTAGCCTCGCCAGGGGCGTCCACACTCAACCGACTGCCGCCTCAAGCGTCGCGGAAGAGATCGAGAGTTTGGACAAGGAACGTGTAAAGTTCGATGGAAGAGCTTAGATCGATCATCGGCAAAGTTGCCACTGGCGCCACTCTGACGCGCGAGGAAACTGCGTCAGCCTTCGACAGCATGATGTCGGGGCACGCGACTCCCTCGCAAATCGGTGGCTTGTTGATGGGGATGCGGGTCCGGGGCGAGACGGTCGAAGAAGTCACCGGCGCCGCCTCCGCGATGCGGAATAGAATGCCGCGCGTGGAGGCGGCATGCGACGCCGTCGGTATCGCCGGCACGAGCGACACCCCAATATATTCGGTCAACGTGTCGACGTGTGCTTCCTTCATCGTCGCCGGGGTCGGCATTCCTGTCGCCAAGCATGCCAACCGCGCTGCGCCTTCGGGTTCAAGCGCCGCAGACGTGTTGGCGCGCCTCGGCGTGAAGGTCGATCTCAAGCCTGAAGCTATTGCACGTTGTGTACAGGAAGCCAACATCGGTTTCATGTTTGCGTTAGCCCGTTATCCGGCGATGCAGCGCGTCGGCCAGATCCGGACCGCACTTGGAACCCACACGATCTTTAATCTAATCGAGCCTCTGTCCAATCCGGCCAGGGTCAGGCGGCAGATCGTTGGGGTATTCTCTCCTGAATGGGTCCAGCCTCTGGCATACGTCTTGAAGAACCTTGGTGCCGAGTCGGTATGGGTTGTTCATGGCTCGGACGGGCTCGACGGGATAACCATTAGCGGTCCAACCCTTGTTGCTGCGCTTGAGGCGGGTATAGTCCGCATCTTCGAAGTGACGCCGGAAGAAGCCGGGCTCCCCCGCTGCCGCAACGACGCGCTGGAGAACAGCGATGCCGAGGCTAATGCCGTTGCTCTGCAAAATGTGCTCGATGGCGAACCAGGTCGATTTCGCAACGCCGCGCTTTTGAACGCGGCGGCGGCATTGGTTGTGGCCGGCCGGGCCTCGACCCTGCAGGAAGGCGTAGCACTTGGACAAGAATCACTTGATGGCGGCGCCGCAGCCGCTCGACTGAAGCGCCTGATCGCGGTTTCGAACGCGTGACAGCCGAGCTGGCCGATGTTCCAGTATTCCGACCAAGACTGCTGCTCACGAGCGCGAAAGTATTGCAGGCGCGAATGCGCGTCATTTCTGCAGGATTTCAAGGAGCTTGTGCCGCCTGCGCTCGCCTTCACCAAGGCAATTCGCGCTGAGCACGCGGCCCCGAGCGCCAACTTTTTTATCGACGAGAACCTGTTGCAGTCAGGGTTGCCTCGGTGAGGACACACGACGAAGCGCGCTGCGCGCAAAGGAGAGAATCGATGATGTCCTGGCTGACGATTGAAACACAAGGATCTATTGCAGTGTTAGAACACATCATTCGGAAGTTCCGGGAATTGATCGATACAGATAGCTCGATCCCGCCGGAGTTGCGGGGTGAGCTGCACGCGACGCTGGATAAGCATCTTCTCGAGGCAAGAAAACGTATTCTCCTAAAGGCGCTTTAGGTGCGCCGATGCCGTCTGCATGCGGAGAAACTCTGGCAGGCGCGCGCCGGTACCGCAATCGGCCATCCCCTCCGCACGGCGGCGCAGCGAGGTTTCAGCCCAGCTGGTCGGGAGTCGCCAGTTTGAAATGCCGTCTATCCAAGCGGCAGAGTTCCGTCAGGCCCTGCGTAATTTGGCGAGCGGTGTCGCCATCGTGACGACCGGAACGACAGCCGGACGACGTGGACTGACGGTGAGTTCTGTGACGTCCATCTGCATGGAGCCGCCGTGCCTGGTCGTTGGCATCAATGCCTGCTCCGAGGCACATGATCCTCGCCAGTGGCGGCTTTGGAGTCAGTCTTCACCGCACTGACCAGGAAGACCTTGCCCTGCATTTTGGCGGTCGGGGGGCCCCAAGGCGTTCACCGCTTCGATACAGCGCCCTAGACCCAAGGCGTTCTCAATGTACCGCTATTGCCGAACGCATTTTGCGCGCTCGAATGCGTTTTGTATGATCACAAGGTGCTTGGCACCCATACCATCTTTATCGGACCGAATTATCGCGACCGACAAGGCCGTGGCAATCCATTGATCAACTTGCGGGCGCGCTTCGAACCCTAATGCTTGACTGAGCGCGGGTTGCGCAGATGCCCTCGGGAGAGCAGAACGATGGATGGCCTCGATCCCTGGTCGCTTCCAGCGACAGTCATCGAACAATCGACCGGGCTGCAACTGTTTCACAGATTAGAGCTCGTATTGAGAGGTCCCTCAGCTCCGGCGATTTCGGCGCTTCGCCGCTCGTGCTATGCTGGCGCTGGCCGGCGACCTCCCGCGTTTGGACGCGTGGGGGTCAACTGGTCAGGCCAATGCGATTTGCGCGGATGTCGCAGGGAAGGTCCTGATCAGAATAATTACAGCTCACCAGAACGGCCAAGTCCAGAAGGGGCCTTCTTCTTGAGGCCACATAATCCCCGTCGAAAACTACCAGCCTTGGTAGCTCAGTTAGAATCAACAGGCGCGTACATCTTTGCCGCAGCAAGATCGGATCCAGAGGCACGCCTGGGTCACAACGGTTGGTGACTCTCTAGATGTTCGGCCTCGATTCTGACGTGAGAGATATTTCATCATCTTGCAGCGTGATGACAATCGAATTCAAAGGCGTCAGATGTCCAGCAACCCGTTCGAAATCGCCCCGATTCTCGAGGGCATTCGCCGCTGGGTCGTGATCGAATCTCCGACGGAGCGGCCGGATCAGATCAACAAACTGGCTGATGTCGTCGCAGCAGGCTATCGCGACCTGCCGGCCAGCGTCGAGCGCGTTGCGGGGCGTGACGGCTGCGGCGATCATTTGGTCACCCGCTCTTCTTGGGGGCAGGGCGTACCGGGCATTCTAGTCTTGAGCCATCTCGACACCGTCCATCCGATGGGATCCATCGAACGGCTACCATTCAAGATCGACGGCGACAGTGCGTTCGGCCCCGGCATCTACGACATGAAGGGCGGCGCCTACCTCGCCTATCATGCATTCCGGCAAATCTGCGCCGATGACGTACGCCCACCGCTGGGCATCACCCAGCTCTACGTCTCGGACGAAGAGATTGGCAGCCCAACCTCGCGCGCGCTGATCGAGGCCGAGGGCCGCAGGGCCAAATACGTGCTCGTGACCGAGCCGGCGTACGACGGCGGCAAGGTCATCACGGGGCGCAAGGGCGTTGTGCGCTTCGAGGTATTCATCAAGGGCGCGCCCGCGCATGCCGGTACGCGACCCGAGGACGGCCGCAGCGCGATTCGGGAACTCGGCCATGTGATCCAGACGCTGGAGGCGATGAACGATCTCACGCGCGGTATCACCGTCAATGTCGGCGTCGTCCGCGGCGGCACCAGGCCAAACGTGATCGCGGAACTGGCCTATGCGCAAGTCGACATGCGCGTCCCGACCATGGCCCATGCCGACGAGCTGCTGCCGAAGATTCTCGGCATCAGCTCGCGCACCGAGGGCGTCAAGGTGAAGGTATCAGGCAAATTGAACCGTCCGCCATATGAGAAAACCAGCGCCGGTGCCGCGCTTTACGAACACGCCAAAAAGCTTGCCGCCGAGCTCGGCTTCGAGCTGCTCGACGCGTTCAGCGGCGGCGGCTCCGATAGCAATTTCACCGCGCCGCATACCGCGACACTTGACGGCCTTGGCGTCGACGGCAAGGGCGCGCATACGCATTATGAGCAACTCTACATCTCGTCGATTGGACCTCGCGCGCAACTGCTATACCGCCTTTATCAGACGCTGCGATAGTCCCCGGCACCAGGCGAAGTCAGCGACCGCGACGTGCGTTGGATGACGGCCGCCCGAACATTCGCGCGATCGTTCCTCGAACGCCCAAGGGCTACAGGCTACGCCCCCAGCAGGCCCACCAGATCGAAAACTATCGGTCGGATGCCGCACTTGGTCAGCGCCGGATAGAAGTGACAGCTATTCAATGACGGCGCAGGACATCAGGCGCGCAATCGGCTGCAAGGGCAGCGAGCACTTGGTCGCGGAAGGGCGAGCGTTTCCGATAATGGGCTCATCGGCAGCAACGCCGATCTCAACGGGATGGCGAACTTTCCTGACGCGAATTCGCAGCGCTGAATGCGTGCGACACCAGACCAGCCGGCGGCCCGTTTCCGGCAGCCCGAGAGCTTGGCCGCGTTCACACCGGCTGCCCAAAAGGGCTTGAATCGGACGTAACGTTAAGTTGTACGGTCTTGAGGTTGGATCTTGGTCTTCCGCCGGAATTGTGAAGGATTGCGAATGTCTCAGCTGGTCAGGTCCACGCCGCCCCGATGGTCGGTCATGATCCTCGTCCCCGGTGGCGGGTCGGCCGAAAGGGCTATGCAGCGAGTCCCGATTGCGGCGCGATGGCTCGCACGCGGCTTTGAATGGTTCGCCACTCCGGAATTGAAACTACGTGGCTGTCCTGGGGCGGGCCACCTGAGAGCCGATGAGGTCAGAATTGATCGACGCAGACCTCCATCCGAAGCCCCTAGGGAGGGGCGCCGGCTTCCCGAATCTGAAACAAGCCCCTCCTCTGGCGCGACACCGCGCCAAAATCAGTTCGCCGAACCGGCTTTCCGCTCTGTTCAAACTGCTTTCCCGTGGCTGGCAAGGCATTTCCATCGCGCAAACGTGCGACAGACGGCGGGCCTCAGAACGGCGCAGGTTCTCAAGGAGCCTGAGCTGCAAGCGTCGCTCGGCGTGACCAGCGCGGCATCGGAAGATATTGCTTGGCATTCTGGAGCAGGACGTTGAAAGAGCCCAACGGCGTCAAGAAGGTCCTTTTAATCGACCATATTGAAGGCCAATGCCGTTGCATTATCGGCTTCAAAGATGGAGATGCCAGAGCGGCCTATATGTGCGGCGAGCCTGTATATCAAAGACGCGGCAAGAAACTGTCTTCGTGGTGTGCCTATCACTACCGACAGATGCACACGACCGCCGCCGAGCAGAACAGAGTGAGTGATCAGTCGACTGAGATGCCTCAAGCAATATCCATCGTTCGCAACCCATGACATCCATCAAGAACCCGGTCCGGCCTATGCCGTGTGATCATAGCCTGTACAAAGGCCAACCGAAGCATGTGATCGGAGCCTCGCCGAGCAATTTCGGGCTGCGGCTGAAGCGCATCGGGACAAATGTAATGTGCGGGCCCGGGGCGCATGGATAACAAGTTGGATCTCTGCACACTGATCGAGCGAAACGCTGCGTATACTCCCGGCAAAACCGCGATCCATTTCGAAGGGAAAAGTCTCAGCTACGCCAGCCTCAATCGACGGATCGAGCGGATCGCTCGCGCCTTCAAGAGCCAGCTCGGCGTCCAAAGGGGAGACCGGATCGCGATCCTCAGCCTCAACAGGCCTGATTATCTGGCGCTGCTCTATGCATGCGCGAGGCTCGGCGCAATCCTCGTGCCATTGAACTGGCGTCTTGCGGCCGCCGAGCACCTTTTCATTTTGTCGGACTCGGGGGCAAAAGTGCTCGTTCTTGAGCAGTGCTTCGGCGCGGCTTTGCCTGTCCTGACGAAGCAAGTGCCCCATCCCTCTCTTGTCGGATTGGACTTTACGCCTCCCGGCGGCTGCAAGTTGGACGATCTCCTGGACGGAGACTGTGGTGACGGACGCAATCCTCGCGCGGAGCCGTCTTGCCCGCTTCTGATCGTCTATACTTCGGGCACCACAGGGCGACCGAAAGGCGCCGTGCTGCGTCAGGAAGCGTTGCTGTGGAACGGCATCATGAGTCAGCACATGCATGACCTCACCTCGGCCGATCACACGCTGGCTGTTTTGCCGTTCTTCCACGTCGGTGGCTTGAACATCCAGACGACGCCGAGTTTGCATCACGGCGCGACGGTGAGTATCCACACCCGCTTTGGGGCGGAGACCATGCTTGATGCGTTCGAGCGTGACCGGCCGAGCCTGGCAGCCCTGGTGCCAGCCATGATGCAAGCCCTGGCCAGCAATGGTCGATGGGAAAGCACCGACCTATCCTCGCTCAGAGCAATCTGTACCGGATCGACGATGGTGCCTCAGCACCTTGTCGAGCGCTTTGTCGCGCGCGGCGTTCCGGTCCTGCAGGTTTACGGTTCGACGGAGACCTGCCCGATCGCTGTGTATACGAAGCTCGGCGGAAATCTCGTGCCTGAGGGCTCAAGCGGCTTGGCAGGTCTCTGCTGCGAAGCGGCGATCATCGATGATTCGGGCAGCAAGTTGCCGCCCGGTACCCCAGGCGAAATCGCAATCCGTGGGCCCAACGTTTTCTGCGGATATTGGGGCAATCAACAGGCATCGCGTGAGGCTCTGAGCAATGGTTGGTATCGCACTGGGGACATTGGCCGCTGCGACGCAGATGGATATATTTGGGTCCACGACCGTAAGAAAAACCTAATCATTTCGGGCGGAGAGAATATCTATCCGGCAGAAGTAGAGCGTGTGCTTACGGACCATCCGGATGTCGCGGAATGCGCCGTGGTCGGTCGACCCGATGCGCGCTGGGAAGAAGTACCGGTCGCCTATGTGATCAAGCGACCGGGGGCCCGGGTCGAGGCGGAAGCGCTGACGGCGCATGTCCAGTCACAGCTCGCCCGCTTTAAGGTGCCGCGCGAAATCATCTTCACACAAGAACTACCGAAAACCGCGTTGGGCAAGATCCAGCATTTTTTGCTGAAGGAAATCGCCACGCGATCCGCCCGAAAGGAGCTATCACTTGAGATCGGCAGATCGGAGGCGGGCAGTGCTCTCCCGCTACATCGCAGGTGACATCGAGACGGCGCAAAATCACCTTCGCTCAGCGCCTCACCACGGCGCAGCAAGTTCAACATTGTTGGCGTGACGATCCCTGTCTGATCGCGTCCAGATGTCCGGAGGTCGCGGATGCCGCGGATCTTAATCATGAATGCCGGTACGGCTCAAATGTCGGGCGCCGATCTGACAGCAGCTCAACTTTCGCTGGCCGCCAACTCGGCATACCGTTCAGCGTGGTTTGCCCAGCACGGCGACCTGATAGTCTCCCCGGTAGTCATCCCGGCGGATCTGCTATCCTTCATTGGCGCGACGCTCGATTTCGACGCATCGAGTCTTTGTCTGCTTGTACCTGAAGGCGGCCGCCAATCGCCGGTCCTTGACGATTGCACACTGCTGTCCAAGACTGTCGTTGAGCGAATCAAAAGACATATTCGTGATAAATCAAACTGGCGATTGTATCCCTGCTACTCTACTGAAGGCGTCGCACGCTTGGCGGCCATGCTGGGCATACCGCAGACCGGCGACGACTTCGCTTTGCAGCGAGGGCCTGATCTGTTGAACCGCAAGAGCCACTTCCGTCAATTGGCGACAAGCGTCGGACTTCCGCTGCCCAATGGATCCGTCACGACGGACTCAAACGAACTATTCAGAGCGGTCACTTCCCTCAGAATCGAGACCGGCAGCGTCATCGTAAAGCTGGACAATGGAGCCGGTGGAGTCGGAAATGTCATCCTGACCGGCAATGAAAGCGATCCACTACCTGGAGCAAGAGATACCCGGCGAATTCCATGGCCGTCGTTTGATCCTGACGCGCTTTGGTCTGAGATGACAACACCATCGTGTAAGACGCTGGTCGTGGAATCGTACCACCTGGCCCGGTCTTTTTTCTATCTCGAGTATGAAATCGAGGATGATGGTTCAATCATTTTCATGAACAGTGGAAACATACGTCTGCGTAAAAGCACAGATCGATCCGAAAGAGCTCTGATCTGGACAGGACTTGAGCTTCCAAGTGACCTGAGGAACGAGCAATGGTTGACCGCCCAGGCGCACGCCTATCGATTTGTGGCGCTTGCGCGAGACCTGGGATATCGCGGGATGATCAACATTGACGCGATTTTCGCGAATAACGGACGGTTGCTGTTTAATGAAGCGAACGGCCGCTGGGGTGGCGGCTCGGTGTTACATAGTATTGCCGTCCGGCTGCTGGGCTTCGACTATTCCGGTTGCAACGTCATTTTATCCGTGAGAAATGTTCGATCACGATCCCTCCAAACAGCGCGGGATCGTTTCGGTAAGGAAGGATTTCTATTCGACCGCACACGCAAGGAGGGCGTGATCCCGCTTGCCGCAGACGAAGAAGCTGGCACGGTGGAGTGCCTTGTGATTGCGCGCGACAGGCCGGCGGCCCGCGATCTGCAGCACCGCCTACTGAGCATGGTTTGATTGAAGACCAAGTCGCTTCTGAAGTGCGTGCCGATCGGCGGTAAGCCTCCGAGAAGAAACGCCGTGCAGCGGACTGGCCTGATGGTTGAGAACTGTACGTATGGACAGCCATACGATCAATGCGCTGAATCGACTTGAAGTGGTGGAAACCGGCCGGCGGCGGCGTTGGTCTGAAGAGGATAAGGCTCGGATTGTTTTGGAAAGCATGTCCGAGCCACGCCTGGTTGCGCATTGCCTCGGCTTAATTGTTACCGGATGCTGAGCCGTTGCCTCACGTAAATTGCTCTCTTGGATCGGGAACGAGCGGGGGCGAAGATGGGGTGGCTAAGCATGGCAACGCGGAAGGAACTAACGGCGGCGGCGGAGGCGCGCTATCGGCGTTCGGATCGCGCGAAGAAGGCGCGGATATTGGACGAGTTCGTCGACATCACCGGATTCCATCGCAAGCATGCGATGCGATTACTTCGAGGTCGGGAAGACGCACCCTCAGGCCGGCGGGCGCGACGTCGGGTCTATAACGAGGCGGAACACAACGCGCTCGTGCTCCTTTGGGAGGCGTCAGACCGGATTTGCGGGAAGCGGCTGAAGGCGGTTAATGCCTGCGCTGATTGAGGCGATGGAACGGCACGGCCACCTCGACCTTGCCCCCGAGATCCGCGCCAAACCTTTTGGCGATGAGCGCTGCGACGATCGACCGCGCATTGGTGCGGGTCCGAGAAGGATTGGGTCGCAAGCTCCGGCGGTACACGACGCATTCGTTGCGCCGCAGTGTTCCAATACGGACGTCGGCAGATTGGAACGATCCGGCGCCGGGATTCGTCGAGGCTGACCTCGTCGCGCATAGCGGTCCATCTGCGCGCGGCAGCTTCATCCAGACCCTCGTGCTCACCGACATTGCTACCGGCTAGACGGACTGCGCCCCTCTGATCGTACGCGAACAGACGCTGTTGAGCACGGTGTTGACGGAATTGCGCAAACAATTGCCTTTTGCGCTGCTCGGCCTCGATACGGACAACGATACCGTGTTCATAAACGAGACGCTGAAAGCCTACTGCGAGGCGGCCGACATAGTCTTCACACGCTGCCGGCCCTACCGCAAGAATGACCAGGCATTCGTCGAGCAGAAGAACGGCGCCGTCGTGCGCAGGATGGTCGGCTATCGTCGGTTCGAGGGCCTGGAAGCGGCCAAGGTGCTGGCTGAACTCTATCGATCGGCGCGGCTGTTCGTGAACTTCTTCCAACCCTCGTTCAAATTGATAGCCAAGCAGCGCGACGGGGCTCGTGTGCGCAAGACATACAGCGCGCCGGCAACTCCACACCAGCGCTTGGCCGCCGACGCCCGCACGCCTGACGCGGTTCGCGCCCATCTCCAAGAAATCTATGCCGCTCTCGACCCGGTCGCGTTGTTGCGAGATATCCGCGCTGCACAGGAGCGCCTCGCGGCGCTCGCGGATACCCAGCCAATCGCCCATCCCGCTGCGGCATCGCAATCGATCGATCTCTTCCTGGCAAGCCTACGAACCGCCTGGAAGGACGGAGCTATGTGACCGACTGATCGGCCAATCGTAAAAGCGAAAACAGGCCGGCGGCGTCCCGACCCGCTCATCCGCGCGACGCCAGATTTGCGAAAATGGTTTGAGGCCGAGCCCTGGCGGACTGGTAGCGAACTGCTTTGCCGGTTGCAGGTGGAATATCCTGGAGCCTATCCGAACAAGCTTCTTCGAACGCTTCAACGTCGGCTTAAATCCTGGCGCAGCGAGCAAGCGAACGCATTACTGTTCGTTCCTACGGAGAAGACGCCGCCGGGGTATGAGGTCACAACAACCCAATGATGTGCCAGGCGCCAGCGGAGGAGGCCGGGCGCTCCGAAACCCCGGCCATCTCCGCACCCGGCCTCCTCCTCAACCCAAGTCGGGAGCAAAATAAATGAGGCATCCGATCGCACTCGGGAGCATCCATATGTGAGGCAATACGGAGTCTCACCCTGATCGCCGCCGCGCAATTCGGTGGGCGAGATCCACCGGCGGCCCTGTTCTACGCCTCACGTGATCGGCGGGGCGAGCATCCCGGGCGGCAACTTTAGAACTTCGCCGGCATCCTGCAGGCCGATGCCTGTAGCGGGTTCAACGCTCTTGGAAGCGGTTCGTCGGATTGACCAATTGTTCGACATCGACGCGACATCTATGGGCTGAACGCTGAGGAGCGGCTGCAGATCCGCCGGAAGAGAAGCGCACCACTGCTGACCGACGTTTGAGGCTAGGCTCCAGGCGGACTCTGCCCGGCTCTCGCGTTCGTCCAACGTGCTCAAGCCAATCATTATCTGCTCAACTGCTGGGAGGGCTTTGCCCCCTTTGTCCATGAGGGAAGGATCTGTCTGACGACAATGCAGGCGAACGAGCGCTGCGCGGTTTGCACTAGGAAGAAAGGCATGGTTGTTCGCCGGTTCTGATCGTGGAGCCGAGCGGGCTGCCGTGGTGGCCACGCTCATCATGACAGCGCGTCTCAACGACATCGATCCGAACGCCTGGCTTGCCGACGTTCTTGCGCGCTTTGCCAACATCCCACAGAGCCGCCTATGCGAGTTGTTGCCCTGGAACTGGACGCCTCCTGCGTCGACACTCTCTCCACCCGGGCTGCGTAGCTATGCACGTCAATAAAGTTCATGCCATCTTCACCATCGATCGCGTCGCAAAGGCATAGGTGAAGACGACGTCCTGGCATTCACCGACTTCGGCATCGAAAACCTGATCGAGCTTATCAGGATGCACAAGGAAGACCCCGAACTCCTCAAGCGGTGGAATCCGTAATCCCTTATCCGTGGCTTAGCTCGGATGGATACAAACGAGCGGGAGAGTTGGTGAATCCGCCAAAAGCCGTGGTAAACCGAAGAGAGAGCAACCGCACGATGACCACTGAGCCGAGACCGCCCGTTCTTCCACGGGACGATCAGCAAGCGAGGATAACGCACGCATTCGCAGGCTCATTGGGAGATGGCTTACTTAAGTTGGAATTGTCGCGCCTTTCTAGCGAACTGTATGATTTTAGAAGTAAGTCAGCCACCGGCGTCAGCCAGATGGCCCCTCGCCAGAACAGGTGCATCCCAAAGCATCACGAAGACAGCTATCGGCGCATTCAAGCTGTCGGCGGCGAGGCGCTTCCACTGAATGGAGCCAATTTAGCGCACGTCTTGAGCGATGATGACTGCCTTGTCTTCTACAAAGGACGCGCCAATCAGATCATGGCCTCCAAGATGGGCGTTTCGGTGCTGTCAGGTTAACGAAACCGCTGACCTGCCCTACTCCCCGAACTACCTGAACCTTAAGCTTGCAGAGTGATCCGCTCAAAACGCGCGGCCGTGAGAGCGGGCCGCGAGTTAGCTCACCGCACCCGTATAGGTTTGCGAGGAGTGAGCACCCGTTTGTTCCGGCGGCATTCGCACACAATCAACACCCACAACAGCACGACCGCTAGGGAGGTCCGTCAGGCCAATCGAGTGGGACGGCAGAGAAATTCAACGAGAAGGGGCGGCAAGGTAACAAACGATGCTGGCGTGCGCTCACGCCGTGCTTGCGGCATAGATCGGCGACCGACACCCCGGCCTCGTGCTCCTTCAAGATCCCGATAATCTGCTTTTCGCGTAAAGCGGCTACGCTTCATGCTCTGGTCCTCGTCGTGGGCCAGAACGAACTTCAAACTGGATTAAGCCCCGGGGGGTAAGGTCAGCGACTGGCGGGCTAGACGATCCACTTCCAACTGTGGGAGTCCATCATCAAGAAGTCGTCGAAGCTCCCCTGGAGAGAACTGCTCTTGATTGAAAGTAGACTCTTCTGGATCGATGGAGAACGACTGGGCACGGTGATCGTCCCGTCGGCCGTCAAGCTCGTCATGCAGATCGTTTTCCAGTCGCTGAAGCTCCTCTAAAGGGACGGAAACTGGCGGCTGGATCGGATTATCCGGATGATCGAGTACTTGCCGAAGCTCCTCCTGAGAAATCTGCTCTGGATCGAACGCGACCTGCCCTTCGACGAAAGCCGACGGCGCGGGTTGATCATTCCACCGTTCCCGAACGTACCCTAGTTGCGCTGAGTCATCATCTATCAGTCGCCGAAGCTCCCCTGGAGAGAACTCCTCTAGATTGAAACTAAACTCTTCTGGATCGATGGAGAACGACTGGGCACGGTGATCGTCCCCTCGGACGTCAAGCTCCTCATGCACATCGTTTTCCAGTCGCTGAAGCTCCTCTGAAGGGGCGGAAACTGGCGGCTGGATCGGATTATCCAGATGATCGAGTAGTCGCCGAAGCTCCTCCTGAGAAATCTGCTCTGGATCGAACGCGACCTGCCCTTCGACGAAAGCCGAGGGCGCGGGTTGATCATTCCGCCGTTCCTGAAGTTCCGCTAGTTGCGCGGAGTTCTGGGCAGGGTGAGCGTCCCGTCGGCCGTCAAGCTCGTCATGCAAATCGTTTTCCAGTCGCTGAAGCTCCTCTGTAGGGACGGAAACTGGCGACGGGATGGGATTATCCAGATGATCGAGTACTCGCCGAAGCTCCTCCTGAGAAATCTGCTCTGGATCGAACGCGACCTGCCCTTGGACGAAAGCCGACGGGGCGGGTTGATCATTCCGCCGTTCCTGAAGCTCCGCTAGTTGCGCGGAGTCATCATCAATCAGTCGCCGAAGCTCCCCTGGAGAGAACTGGTCTAGATTGAAAGTAAACTCTTCTGGATCGACGGAGAACGACTGGGCAGGGTGATCGTCCGTTCGGACGTCAAGCTCGTCATGTACATCTTTTTCCAGTCGCTGAAGCTCCTCTGAAGAGACGGAAACTGGCGAGGGGATGGGTTGATTATCCAGCACTTGCCGAAGCTCCTCCTGCGAAATCTGCTCCGGATCGAACGCGACCTGCCCTTGGACGAAAGCCGACGGGGCGGGTTGATCATCCCGCAGTCCCCGAATCTCTTCGGGCCGACTGGCTTGCTGCAACGCGCTGTGCTGCGCAATGGCGTGGTCGAGGCGCCTCGGCTCCATCAGTACCGCGCTTTCGGGATGAATGGGAGCCGCGTCCGAGGGGTGAGGATCGCGCTTGGTGAATGGGCGTACGATCGTGCCTGTCGACCGGAAGGTCCGGAGATGGTTTATTGCCCTAAGGAGTCGGTCGGGATTACGCTTTCCCATGAACCCGGACACATCACCGCTCAACGAACCACTGTCGAGCTGAACAACAAGGCTTGGTTTGTTTTTCGCGAAGAGCCAACGGCCAAAGCTACGAAGAGGACTTGCATATTGGCAGGCGGCGTCTCTTGGCAACCCGGCCTTGATGAAGGCCTCCTGGAGCCCCGAGATATCGCGAGCATCCTCGAAATAAAGAGGCCGCATGTCCCCCCCTGTCACAACCCCCCTCGATTGAGCCGGCCGCAGCGCCGAGGACGCACTAAGCTGCGCAGCGGCGATGTCGAGGCGCCTAGTCCCGGCCTCGATGAGGGCCTTCTCAAGCCACGGGACAACGGGAGCATCCTCGGAAGGAGGCCGCATGTCGTGCCCTCTCACAATCCCCGTCGACTGACCCGGCTGCGGCGCCGAGCGCGCGCTGGGCTGCGCAACGGCGTTGTCGAGGCGCCTCTGTTCCATCAGTGCCGCGCTTTCGGAATGGATGGGGGCCACGTTCGGGGTGGCAGGATTGAGCTTGGCGCGACCGCTCCTTGGGCGTACGACGACTTTGACTTCGCCCGTCGACCGAAAGGTGCGGAGATGGTCTAATGCTGCAATGAGTCTCGCGGGATTGCCTTTACCGACGAACTCGCGTACGTCACCGCCATCGCTCAGCGAGTTACTGTCCATCCGAGCAACAATGCTCGGTCTGCGTTTTTCGAAGAGCCAACGGCTATAGCTAAGAAGAGCGCTTACATGCTGCTTCACCCCGCTGGGGGGCATCCCGCCCTTGATGAGGGCCTCCTCAAGCCCCAAGATAGCGGAAGCATCCTCGGAATAAACAGGCCGCATGTCCCGCTGATGCCCCCGTATCACAATCCCCATTGACTGAGCCGGCTGCAGCGCCGAGGCGGCCGGCATTGCTCCACCACCTCCTCCTGAATCGGCGACGTCGCTCAGCTGCCGCTCAATCGCAATCCCTTGCGGATTCTCCAGGGTCCTCGGCCTCTTCGCTGCTCTCAACTGATCTGTCTCATGCTCATTGTTGATGAGGACCTCCTTGCTTGGCAGGAGGTTGCTCCTGGCAAGCGTACCCATCAGCTCGTCCGGGGACTGCTGGCTGTCGCTAGACACATTGGGACGGGGACTACGGCGTGGCCCTCCGTCGGGCCGCGCATTATCGGCCTGACGCGCCTCGTGCAATTGCTGCTCAAAGGCCTCTTGCCCGGGTCGGTCCCCTTGATGTTCTTGCGGCACAGCGTGTTGCACCTGGGGCCACGCTGTTAAATTCGATGGGTCAAAATTTTGCGGGTCCACGCTAGCCTCACGTCCAAAAACACCTGAGCAGGTCTTCTACTCGGGCAAGCTTTCGAGAACCTGACGTGGCCACGGTCCTGTAGCCGGGAGGCATTCGCGCCGGCCAATCTCGGAAAAGGCGGCCGGAACCATCTAACAAACGCTTTCTCTATCGGCCTCATTCACCAAGATACTCAGCCACTCCAGCCTCCAAGCGCCCACAGGCAAGCGACCGTGATTGCGGTGAAAACGAGTACAGCGCCGATTGCTAGCGCAATCTCCATCGTCGGCTTCCTTCTATTGCGCGGACCACCCACCAGACGGTGTATGTGAAGGAATTCCTCCGCCAATCGACTATCTGGACACGATTGTCCGTCACTCTCACGGAGAAGTGGGTTGAGGTGCAATAATCAAGGCCGCTGTAGAGTCGTGGGTACCTGGGCGTCAGTAGCCAATGCGACTCCGTACCGAAGTGATATATACTCGGTAGCGCACCGGCGATGTGACATTCACTTTCGAAGTCGTAACCGTTTGTTATGCTCCCGGTTACACCGACTCTGATTCTGTTGTACCTACGGCCTTCATGTTCGTACACGCTGAGGACTTCGCGACCGAGCGCATGAGCGAACGCGATAGCCGCTGAAGCTGCTCGAATACGTTGCTCCATGTTGCCTCGCGAGCAATAACGGGGCGGACCCGAAATGGCCCTGGATCATGTCAGGCCCGCCCCAGCATCACAGCCCCTGCAAGACCAGTGATGCTCACTGCACCCAAGCAAGCAACGTGCCTTTTTTGTCAAAAGGCTGCTGTACCTCGCCTGGCTGTGTGTACTTCTCGAGTTTGTCCTATTTTGTTCTGTCCCACTGTCCATCAGGAGGCAAAATGTTTGCAACCCGACATTCGCGTGTGAACGTTGAACTCAAGCGCAGGTAAGCTCGCAATCGCACGGAAAGGCGATCGCACCGCTCCGGAAGTAGCGCTGACGCTTGAAGTCTACGACCCTGCCGATCCCAAGCAGCGATGGGAATTACTCGAGAGTCCAGGTTTTATTTCCGAGTATCGCCGACAATAAGCTGTGCATCGTCAGTTGCTCAGCAGCGGAATTTTGTACCCCTAATGGAGCTTAGGGTTGCAGAGTGACTGCCTCAAGAGGCGCGACGATTCGCGGCGCGCACAAACCGAATTCCGCTGATTACTCGCAAAGTTCGTATGGTAACGATCATGCTGCAGGCGCAAATCCGAGTCGTAACGCAAAGCACGAAAATGAGTTCATGGGACGGACTTAGCCCTGGCCAGTTCTTGGCGCGAGTAGCGTTTTCGCTCGCTGTAACGTCCGCCGTCGTCGCCGTGACTTTCTTCGTAATCCGCTACATGGCGGGCTTTCATCGATGAATCACAGCAGGCGCAGTGATCAAACATCGCGCTCTGCGGGACAAACCGATAATACGCGCAACAAAACCACGAAAGAAGGCGATGGAACGCCGAATTTAGGCGCCCATGCGGGATTTGTTGTATTAAACGGTTTTCATTGAGCATTGAGCGCTACGGTTCAACGCTGAACGAGGGGCCTCACGAAGGAAATCTCGGCGCCCTGGAAGGAACACAACGGGACTCTTTGGCTACTTGCTGCGCAAGAGCAGAACATGCCCTACCGTCTCCCTGCAGGGCTATCGCATTTGGCCAAGCATGCTGAGAAGGAAGGCATCGTCCCAGCCGGAGCGCTTGATTTTTCGTCGGATCGAGGCGCGGTCCGGGTGAGTTCGCAGGATGTTGAGGGCAAGCCTGCGCAAGATGGCGAGGTTCTCGGGAGCATTGTCCTTCCGGGCGCGATTGCCATCCTCGGCGAAATGAACGTCGAGCACCCAATGGAGCTGGTTCTCGATGCCCCAATGACTGCGGGTGACTTGCAGCAGTCGCTTGGGGGAGAGGTATTTGGACAAGAGATAGTAGCGCACGACCGGCGTATCGGCCGACTTGCCGCGCAGGCGCCTGCGCGAAGTGAGGCGCCCCACCGCAACAACGCCAGGAAACTTGTGGTTCGTAGCCAGACTGGTATTGCGCATGACAGTGGCACGCCGCGCTTCGTGCCGATCGTGACTGGAGAGGTCGATCTGTGCGGCACTGCTGCGTTTGCCCGACCGCGCAAACTGCTGCATAACAGCCTTGAACAAGGGGCCACGGTTGGCTTTGACCACAAGCGCGTAATCGCCGCCTCGTTGCAGCACCGCACTGGCAAAGGCGCGGCTGCAATGCAGCGCATCGGCGGTGACGATACAGCCCTCCAGGCTGAGAAGCTCCAGCACTTCCAAGGCGCCTGCCGTCTCGTTGCGACCCGGCGCTTTTTGTTGAGCCAAAGCCATGCGGGCTTCCACCGCGAAGACATTGACCAGATGCAGCGGCGTGGCCTTCTCGCCGCGCTCGTAGGCGCCGCGCAACGCCTTGCCATCCACGGCCACCACTCCTGTGAGCTTGACCCCGTTGGCCTTGGCGAAGGCCGCCATGAAGCGACGGAATGCCTTCTCGAAGACCTCCGGCTCGAGCAGGCGGAACACACGGCTGAAGGTATCGTGGCTCGGCACGCCATGCTCCAGGCGAAGGAACAGTCGAAACAGCTCCTCCTTCGCCTCTCCGAAGTCCGCCATGTCCGAACACGACTCCGCCCCGCACAGCGTTGCCGCCAGCGCGATGACCAACACCTCCAGAAGATCGTGCCTGGCATTGGCTGCCCGCGGGTCTTGCAGCCGACAAAACGCCTTCTTGAATTTGCGCATCCGACCCCCTCCATGATTCGGGAGTCGGCTTCAAAATCCGGCTTGCTTTCCAATGCAATAGGCAAAGAAAAGCCAAATGCGATTCCCCTGCGTCTCCCTGGGCACGATCGGCGATGAGGCGTTCGATGCGCAGCGGCTCATCGTCCGGCCGCTCGCCCTGCGACAATCGTCTAATCAGCGCTCGCTTCGCGTCTACCACAAAGTACTCCGCAATCAGCCGTTCTGCTGCCGGGCCATGCGGGCCGCTTGCAGGCGGGAGCCGAGACGTGCTGCGAGCTGCTCTGCGACGGTGCTGTTGTGAGACCCGGCAGAGTCATAGTGATATGCAATGGGGGGCGGCGGGCACGCGGCGATCAACCGGCAGCAGCGACCAGTCGGCGCCGCCGTCAGTAACACCACCATCGTTCACAGTCACGAACAGGAAGTTGGCGCTACCGTTGTCATCCTGATCATTGACGATCTGCCGGAAGGTTTGTGCATCGTCGCTCCGGCTCCGGATTAAGCGCAGCAGCTGGGCTTGCGCGGGTTGAACGAATCGGGTCTAGGCCGTGAGATCCGGATCCTTCTGTGCAACTCGTCCACGAGAGCGCGGTCGGCCGGGCGTCTGCCGACGGGGAAGCCGACAAGTTCTCTTGCTGGCCCGGGCTGCCCGACCCATGGAGCCTCCCGCGAGTTGAGGTAAAGTCCATCCGTTCTCACTTTCGAAATGAATACTCAGGTCTCGACCAATGCAGGACGATCGAGCAAAAGACCGCGCGCGATTAGGGCCTTCAGATCAGACTTCTCTTCTGATGGACCCTGCAAAGGCCCAGTTCGCGCACATCCGTCCCAAATCAGCCCGAGCATTCGGCAGTTTTGCTGGGTGTGTAGCTGTCGAGAACGTGACGACAACAGGGCCTTCCTGCGCGCGGCGCGATTACACCATCGCGCACGCGCCGACACGCCTCTCGGTTCGAGGCAGCGACGATGACTTACCACACCTACCCTGAGCAAACCTTTGCTCGGATTACGCGTGGTCGCCTTTACAGGCAGCAAAGCTAGCTGTGGCTTCCGACCTGCATTGTCGCAGCCTTTGCGAGGGACAGTCTGACTACAAGATGGGCAAGCTACCAATCTGTCCTGAGAGCTCACCCGTTACCCAAGTCATTCGAAAACCAGTTCAGCCCCCTCAATCAGAGGCCCCTGTAGAGCTTTCGATGATCCGGCGGTTCGCGCCGCTGCGCTTTGAACAGAAGTAGACCAGCGATCGGCGCTCCCCGGTCAGCACAGGCTTCACTTCATGCCGGAGCTTACATGTGGTGACAAGTACCGCACCAAATGGCGGTCGGAACACCTGTTGTTCGTACCCGCTTGGATATACCACGAACTCACCCCCCTCGAAGTCTCTCGCGAGCTGCACAATCACCGAGTACTCGAAATCCGGGTCGCTCGCAGCATCCAGATGGATGCCAACAAAGGAACCCGGAGGCATCCGATGCATTTGGCACCGGCGAATCACGCAATCTGACGTGGCGCCCAAGATCTTTTTTAGCGCGAAGCTGCGGTCTTTCCTTTCAAGTAGCTCCATGAGCTGGCCTGGAGCTGCACCACTCGCGTCGCTAGGAGCGCGGCCGGGCGGGTCTATCCTCACGCGTTTGACGAAAACATTGTGCGAGTCGCCGGCATCTCCCTCCCTCACTTCTTCTTCGGGAATCTCAGCCTGCAGCTGATCGATCTTGGCCAAGTCCTCTTGGGTGAACAATATCTGGGGACCAATCACGACCGTCCCCTTCACCAACAGCTCTATGCGGTATTTTGTCAAAGCTTCTTCTGAAAGCAGACGGGATTTGTGATTCATTGCGCGCGTCATTCGAGTTCACTCCAGAGTTTTATCTTCGACGCAGGACTCTAGGTCCTGGTGCATCGAGCGGAATGCTTGGTCCCAATGCTCGCCATCGAACTCGCTTATTGATATGCGTTCGATGGTCCTGTTATCCAGGCATCGGATATTTACGCTGAAACCGGAGGGGTTCGACCGCGGCCTATAGAATGGCTTTACGCCGCAAACCCGACAAAACGTGTGCCGAGCGATGTTCTTGTTGAACTGGTACGTCGTGAGGAATTCTTCGCCGCACTCAATGCCAAGCTTATTGCCAGGTACGAGCAAGTGCAGAAATCCAGACATTTGACAGATTGAGCAATTGCATCGAACTGCAGAGAGCTCTCGCGGCGCTTGGACGTAGAACTTGACAGAACCACAATGACAACGGCCATGGTGTTCGATCTCCGAATGATCATCTCCCTGAAGTGAGACAATTCGGAGCAGATCGCGGCACCACTGTAAGCTGAGCCGATAGGCTCGATCGAATTCATCCAAAAAGCGATCATTACGGTCAGCCGGGACAAGTTCGCCAATCAGCCGGCTTGTCATTTCTCCGTGATACTTCTCCGCGGGATCTTCTCCGCCGACATGGCTGCGGAAGTACTCAAGGTCGTCAGACCGCACCTCAAAGGTTTTGACCAGAGTTGTCCATAGCGACTGGATCATGTCCGCAGCATGTAGTTCAAAAGCGACCATGTAGGCGCAACGCACTAAGGGATCTTTCGATGACAATCCGGCATAGAGAGAATGCAAGTACCGCTTCGTCGTTGCGCTGTAGTTGGGCCGTATTGCTCTGCCGAGTAGTTGCGACGCATCCTTTCTAAACAGGTTCGAGTGGAAGTTTTTAGTCACCAGAATATCGGGTAGCGCCGCCTTTCCGCCCTGGAGAATCTGGCCATAACCACCCGTCTCATCCCAACAGATGAAATTTGCGACCACGCTGGTCAGTTCAACGTCCCTCGCAAGATCTCGATTGTGATTCATCGCATCGAATATGAGATCCTTTTGCGACCCCGCCTGCAGGTACGGGAACGCCTGTGACATGGCCAGATATTCGGGCAGCAGGCTTGCGACCTGGCCCTGGGACATCTGCGCAGCAAACGGGTGCGGGCCGAACAGGGCTCGCGCTTGCTCAGTCAAATACTCGCAGCATATCTGCGGATGCTGATCGGATGTAAATCGAGACCTTTGAGATGTCATTTGACCCCTGGCGATAAGGAGAGAACGGTCCTTGACGGAGCAACTTCGTCTCCGGGCCAACTATGGGCTATTGCGATTTCGTTGGTTTCCATGGGCTTGTGATCGCGTTTACCACTCGGGCGACATTCTTGGTGGCCACCTTCGCGGCAGCAGACATCGGCATGCTCAGTCCTGCTCACGCGCTTCAACGCGTTCATCAACTGAGCAACGGCGATCCAGACGGATGCCGGTCCGCGACGCGAATTCCCGGCACGGCCAGCATTCGCTTGCAGAGCCATGGTGAGATTTGCGCCGCGCCAGGCCCTCTCGGTTTCTGCTCCTGCCAGTTGGTCGAACCGCTATGAGCTTCATACAACATTACAAGGACTATCCGCCTCTACCTGGCTCTTGGGGCCTTCGGCCGCAAGCCGCGCGAAATGCCGGCTGCTGGCCGGCACGAGCTTCTCAAAGAGACCGCCGCTAGGTTTCGCGTTCGCGAGCACCACCCCGCCGTTCTCTTGCATGCTTACAGCAATCACCGTGCCAACTCGTGCACTCACCCCACAGATTCTGACTACATTGACAAAACGCTAGCGACCGATTTCTCATTGCAAGTGTATTGAACCTGACAGCGCTTGCACGGCAGTCAAAAACCAGACGGCGAAGCGCCACTCACAATGGTATAGGGCTGTTGAATCGCGAAAATTAGTCCAAAGGTGCCACATAGGTGGGCTTCGCGCCCTCGACAGCGCTACAGTGCTTTGGGCGTTCGGACGCTAGTATGGTGATCCAACACGATCATGCAGTCGGATCTGGTCGTATGCGCAGGCCTTTGTCGATCTGCCTGACAATCGCGGCCAACTCCGGACATTGATCGAGGCCATAACGTGGTCTACGGAACATGCGGTCCCAGGTGATCGCAAGCAATCGAGAACGCCATGCACCCGGAATGCGCTGGTTGCGGGCTGAGATGCCTAGCTACATCTAGCGCGCTCACTTGACGCGGGTGCCTCTTGGCGTTGGTACATCCTTGGACCGTTTCGAACTGTCGTTGCCGGACTCTCCAGGTCAAGCGTCGCGGACGAGGGCTGCAAGATCAGCTTCGAGCTTCGGGTGACGCTTGAAAATCGCATCTATCAGCGCTTGCGCCGGTTGTTCGGTGGCCTCAACCAGCGCCGCCTTCTCAGCCCGCGCAGAGGGAGCGAACACTCGCTTGACGACGGTCGGCGATCCCTTGAGGCCGCATTTGGAGACGTCTTCGATACCGGCATCGTGCGCACTCCATTTCACGATTTGGGCACGCGCGGCACGCAAGGCATCTGCCATCGCGCCACGCCGAATCTGATTCGTCGCCTCCAGCATGGTGATGAGACAAGGCAGTCTCGTGTGCAGCACCTGGATACCACCTTCGGAGCGTCGTTCCACTTCAATCGTATGGTTGGCGAGATCTAAGGATCTGACCTTCGCAACGTAAGTTAGCTGCAGTACGCCCAGCCGCTTTGCGATGCCGGGCCCAACCTGCGCCGTATCGCCGTCGATGGTCTGCTTTCCCGTGAAGATGAGGTTTGTCGGGCCATATTCCTTATCAATTTTTCGGATGGCTGTTGCAAGTGCATACGTTGTTGCCAGGGTGTCGGAGCCCGCAAAGCAGCGATCGGTGAGTAGGACGGCGCGATCGGCGCCATAAGTCAGCGCCTTTCGCAAAGAGTCTTCCGCCGATGGCGGTCCCATTGTAAGCACGGTAATTTCGCCGCCGAACCGATCGCGCAGCTCCAGCGCGGCCTCGAGCGCGAAGAGGTCATATGGGTTGATGATGGTCGGGACCCCCTGACGCATGATTGTATTGGTCACGGGGTGCACGCGGATCTGCGCCGAGTCCGGAACCTGTTTGATGCAGACGACATTGTGCACGGTGTTGCTCCAACAGTTGCGACAGCTGCGAAGAGCAGAGCAAGTGTTGTACCATCACCCGCCCTTTTGGAGTCGGCTTGCCTTTACACAGGCTTAGACCGGGTGATCCGCCCCTCTAGCCCGCTCTTCCCGACGAACAATGCCAACATAAGTCAGGGTTGCGACAGCGCTGTTCCGCAGGGCACGCCAGCTGAGTGAGGCCAGCTTGCGACAGATTAACCGCCGCTAATCACCAGCGGGCGGCGGACCGATTGACGTTCATTGGTCATTGCCGCTCACTAAAGCGCGATGAGATTAAGATGAAATCGCCATCGCGCTTTAGATCCTTTGTTTGAGCATGATCTTTCGGAAATCCGCTTCACACTTTTGCGGATCATGCCCTAGTCCGAGCTTGATCGGCGGATAGGTATATAGCTTGTTCAGGTGAGCAATCGACGGTTCGCGATCGTATGGCCCGCAGGTGACGCTCGGTATGTCATTGCGCAAGTCCATGTCTCACCGAACCAGGTGAGCTCGCCTTTCGACAGCAGTTCCGCAAGTGGGCGGGGTGGTTTCGCTCGGGGCCAAATTGCCGCCGAGGGCGGACCATTCCTTCGGATTGCGATGAGATCGCCTATCGAAGATCGTCCTCATATAGCTATTTGGCAGTAGCAGTTCCGGCCGATGTCGTCGTTCAGAACCGCTTTATCTCGATTCCATATTTCCTCAGCGCATAGCCGATCTGGCGCGGCGTTAGTCCGAGCAGGCGCGCTGCTTTTGCCTGCACCCAGCCAGATTTTTCCATGGCCGCAATGACCCGTTCGCGATCGGCCATCTTCGCGCCGCTAACGAGAACTGTGCCGGGAGGCCCCAGTGAGGCCAGTTCGCCGCCGACAGACTGGACCGGCTGGGTCGCTTCAGCTAGCGGAATGATGGCCTTTGCCTGCACCGGCGGCATAGGTGCGGGCTGCTCTTTACTCTCGTCCGACGTGCTTTTCCACAGCATCGCGGAAAGGCACTGCCCGTGGAAGCATGCAAAGTCGCTTCTCACGATCGATGATCCGCCGCACAGCGTCGCTGTCCGCTCGATGCAGTTTTCGAGTTCGCGGACATTTCCCGGAAAGCCGCAGTTCATCAGTACATCGATTGCACTCGCCTCCAACGTCAGAGTACGGCCGTTCTCGTTATTGAAATTTCTGAGGAACTCCCTGGCAAGCTGAGGAATATCACTGCGTCTTTCGCGTAGCGGTGGCAACAGTAGGGGAACTACGCTGATGCGATAGTAAAGGTCCGCCCGGAATTCGGTCCTTGCGACAGCCTCTTCAAGGTTCTTGTTGGTCGCAGCTATCACTCGAACATCGACCTTAATAGTCTGGTTGCTGCCGACCCGCTCGAACTCCTGCTCTTGCAAAACGCGCAGCAACTTCGCCTGGAACGGAGCTGAGATTTCGCCGATCTCGTCAAGAAAAAGCGTTCCTTTGTCAGCAAGTTCGAAGCGTCCCTTGCGCGAGCTGAACGCTCCGGTGAAGGCGCCTTTCTCATGACCAAATAATTCGGATTCCAAGACGGTCTCAGGAAGCGCCGCGCAATTCAGCTTAACGAACGGGCGCTTGGCGCGGGGCGATGATTCGTGAATGGCCTTGGCTACGAGTTCCTTTCCGGTGCCGGATTCGCCACGCAGCAGAACTGTGCTGTTCGATCTGGCTACAACCGCAATCTTCTCGAGCAGCCCTCGCACCGCCGGACTGTCGCCAATGATCCCATGGACGTGTAGCTTCTTGCGCTCCCGAGATGGTTGCCTGAGCTCTAGTACTTCCTTTTGTAGCCGGTCTTTCTCCGCCATCAGTCGTTCGCGATCGCAGGTGAACAAGCGGTGTAACTTCACTGTTTGTCCCACCAGGTTGGCGATCATGGCGAGCAGTCGCGCATCGTACTCAAGCCGAAGACTCGACCTATCGTCCTGGATGCGGTCGACCGTCAGCGTACCCACGACCTTGCGATCAATGCGAATGGGAACCCCGATGAACGACACTGGGATACTATTGGAGGCGCCGAGCACTTCCCGGTCGGCAGCGCTGAATACCGGCTCGGCGGCCACGTTCTCGGCAACAAGAGGCCTGTCCGTCGCAATGATCTGGTCAATTGCGTTCCGCGGCAGTCGCATCCGGTAACTTTCGTCGCTGCCTTCGTTCCAGCCGGCGCCTACTGTGATATCCGGCATGCCGTCCTCGTCGAAGAGTGAGACGATGCCGTGTCGCATCTGCACAAACGATTGCAAAAGACCAACAACGTTGGCCAACGTGACTTCGAGCCGACAAGGAGCGGTAAGAATTTTCGATATTTCGAAGATGCCGGTGAGCGCGCTCTCACGCAACGGCTCCCCCGGGAGCTTACCCTCCGGCTCAGGTTGCGAGGCGGGTCTTTCGTGTGAGAAAGGGATATCCAGCATGAGGCGGCCTCCGTTGTCTTGATCGTCCTCCCTGGTACCTTGTCCTGGTTGGCGAGCTTCGTTTTGCATGTCACTCTCGATCTAACGCCAAGTCTTGACGAGATGACATAGAATCGTAAGACCTTTTCATGGCACGACGATAAACTTACAGTGTGCCTTCACTCATTTTTGCGGATTGCGTGCGCATCGTCAGCGGAGAACATAAGTGCCGCTGCTGCCGCTCAAGTCAGCTGTGTCGCCAAGGCGGCCGATTCACAGATGTTGCCCACCATTGACCGGCACCTCGGCCCCCGTGACATAGCTCGCCGCATCCGAGCACAGGAAGAAAATGACCTTGGCCACTTCATCCGGGGTTCCCACTCTGCGCAGCGGGATACTTGGCACGAGACGCGCTTCTGTGTCGGGCGATAACATGTCCGTCCTGATTTCGCCGGGCGCGATCGCATTCACACGAATGCCATGCGGCGCATAATCGTGCGCCATTTCACGGGTGAGGCTCGCAAGCGCAGCTTTCGAGGTCGCATAGGCACTGCCGGCAAACGGGTGCACCCGCGAGCCCGCGATCGAAGTCACGTTCACGATCGATCCTGACGCGGCTCTTAGCTCGTCAAACAAACCCTGCGCCAGCAGGATCGGGGCCACCAAATTGAGATGGAACACCCTCATCCAGGTCTCGGTTGACGTCGTCAACGATGTCATCCGATCGCCAGCGGGCGTTTTCGGCGAGACACCGGCATTGTTCACTAGCGCGTGCAAAGGTGCACCGGCCAAGCGCTTCTTGACCTCAGCGATCGCGCGCGGCAGCATTCGATGATTGCTGAGGTCGATCTGGACATGATCCTCGTCCCCTTCGTGCCAGGGACATCGCTCCCCGTCGAACGCTTGACGCGCGCAAGAAATGATGCGCCAGCCCGCCTCAGAGAACAGCTTAGCAGTGGCATGACCAATTCCGCGCGATGCTCCGGTGAGCAACATCGCCTTCTGTTCTCCGCCACGAATGCGGGCTTTATCGGCGTGAAGGAGGCAACCCAAATGTGTTTCGGGCAGCGAGCCTGTGATCAGATCGTCATTTGGCAGATCGAGACCCACGCCCGCCTCCTCTCCTGTTGCGCGCCGCACGCGTAGCAGGATTTGGGCCATCGCGATGCAGCTAAATCCCCTTCCGTTTTGCGTCTTAATGTCGCGAGCACGGAATGCTTGGCGGGTTCAAGACACAGTGCGTTTGCTTTGTGACAGTGATGGTGCATCAGCTACGTAATGCCACGAGCTCACGACGCCTGCGTCAAGACCAGGTTGCAATCCGCATGTTATCTCCTGATTGCACAGCCGGAAGAGCCAGCGGAGGCCAGCGCCCCTCGTCGAAGCAACGATCGATCAGGATAGCGGCCACGGCCAGTAGCCGCGTCAACTCGAAAACTGACGTTACGCGCTTCTACGTTAGATTCGCTGGCAACTGATGCTGACTTCACGTCCAACACTGGCACATCGCCGGCCGGATTGATTCCGGACCACGACCTGGCGTGCTGAACGTTTCCCCAAAATAGTGGATCTCGAGAGCGCCCGTCCGCACCTGCGAGCGCCCGACCGCCACGACGGAACGCACCGGCTGAACGGCGGACCTTTCGATATGTTCATCCGCGATCGACCACCGATTAGCTTCGACTTGCGGGTCCGCCCGAGGCGAAGATGAAGACGTGTTCCACTTGTTTAACGCGACTGCAGAACGTTGACGCCATTGTTGTCGACGTCGAGCTTCTGCGGAAGGCATTCGGCCTCCGCATCGTTCTGTTCTCCGCTGGAAGTTCGCGGCAGCGCATCCCTTTGGACAGACATTTGCCGCCCCGAAAAGAACTGCCAGTACTGCTGGATGCAAAGAGCGGCAATCAGATCGATCAATCGAGCTACGACTTTCATGAAGCTACGAGATCTTTCGATTTTTCTTCAATCAAGATCAATCGGCTCGGATCATTCAAGTCGAATTCTATAACGCGTGGGGCAAAGAGACGCGCATAGCGCGTGAAGGCGCTCGTCGGGGGAAAACGGATCACAGTGTCGCAGCGCGCAAGGAGATACATTTCGATGAGGGCGGAAAAGCCGCCCTCGGCTCCGAGCGCCGCGTTGTGCAATGGGCCAGCCTGAGGCGCCTGGAATCGTTTTGGGATCGTGAAAACATCAGGGAATATAGTCGAAATCTTCTCAAGGACGAGCGCGCTGTCCGTGCACAGGAAAGCCCTCACGGGTTTTGCGTGGGGTAGCCCCCTGGCCTTATCAATGGCATTACAGACCTGTCGCAAGGCGCGCTCCGGGTCAGCCCAGTAGGGAGCATGCCCCATGATATCCTCGCCATTGCCATGCCGGACATGGATGCCGATTACGCTGTACGATTCAAAGTGCTCGCGGTAGATAGCATCAATCCGACCCTGAATTTCAGGTCGTGGCTTGATGCTCCGAAAGATTTCTCGTTCGGCCTCCTGATCGCAGCGCCACATCAGGCAGGCGTCACACACAACCGTGTTAGCGTCACTATCTTTCTGACTTTGGAACAATTGATCGAGTTCGTCGCGTTCCCGAAAAATCTGCTCGTCCGGGCGATAGACGCAATCGATGGATGGCTTGTTCCACCATGCCGGGAAGAATGGTCCCGGAAATGAACACTGGTTGATCTCGTCACCGCAAATCACCCGCACGCCAGCAATGTCTTGAACCGGTTCGAAGAAAACTGGAAAGGCATTGGTGAATGGCTCATCGAGATAACAAGATCCCCGCCAATCAATGGCTAGCGTCCGCCCCGTCTGCTTTGCAAAACGCCAGGCGGCCGCCAGCGACCACAGGCAATCGCCCAACCCCGTACGTCGTCGGGACACAACGAACCGATCATTTTTCGAACCGCCGTGCATCTGCATTGCCCCCTTCCGTGCTCCTGGTTGAACGAAAGACGTCACGGGAGACACGTCACATATGCTCTTGACCGACGTTATAGTCGGCGTGTGTGCTGCTCGCGAGTTGCGTCGGTAGAACTTCATAGCAGTGCTATCCTCGTAGCGAGCTCTCTCAACACTTTTCCTTCTTCCATTCAGGGCTATTGCGCTGATATGCCCGAGTTCAGCCGGATGCCTATTGTGCCCTACTACATCTCAGCCTGACCTCCTGTGCACGGAGGCATAGCCATGACCATACTCACGACCGCGGTTCTGCTTCGCCTTGCGCTTTAAGGCGGCCGCAAGCAGCGCGTGACGGATGCAGCCGAACGCGGCGCTGCTCCCACACGAACCGCAGTTCCTTCACGAGATCTTCGCGCTTGGCCTGGTCCAACATGGTTGTGTCAAGAAGATCACCGAGCGACGCCTCCCCCTCGATCCGCATCAGCAGCTCGAAAAGCTCATGTGATATGCGCACGCCGTCGCCGCCCGAATGTCCCGTGCGGATCTCGCAGACCGTTTCCTGGCGATCTTCCGCCACGTGGGAGCGAACGCGATGAAGGGATGCATACGGCGGCAAGGAAACGCTCAGTGTGCACCAATCCTGCAGCGTTGCCGCCCGCTTGCTGACGAGGAATGGTCCAACGACAAGTCCGTCCAGGTCAGTCGTCAAAAACGTTACGATGGCGTCCGCAACAGAATCTACGATCGGCTCGGCATTGTTGTTAAAGGACGTGTTTAGAAGAACCGGGATGCCGGTTCGATTCTTGAATGCATTAATGACATCCCAATAGGCGGGGTTTGAGTTGCGCGAGACCGTTTGCAGCCGAGCGGTACCATCAACATGCGTGACCGCACCGAGCACGCTATGGTGGGCTTCACGCACACGAACCACGAAGTTCATGAAGGGAAACTCACGCTTGCCGCCTGGGAGCTCAAAGAACTCACTTGCATCCTCCTCCAGCACGGATGGGGCAAAGGGACGATAGCCCTCACGCTTTTTGACCATCGCGTTGATCCGGTTCTTGTTTTCTGCCGGCCGGGGGTCGGCGAGAATGCTGCGATTGCCAAGCGCACGTGGTCCGAACTCAGAACGGCCCTGAACCCAACCGATCACAGCACCATTTGCCATCCAGTCAGCCGCACTAGCTGCGATGTCGTCACTGCGTCGAATATCGAGGTGGCCGGACCATGCATTGAGCTCGTGTTCCACCGCTTGCTCGGTTCCGAGACCGGGCCCCCAATAGACGTCCCGCAGTCGCTCGCGCGGCGCAGGCCGGCCCAGCTCGTTTGACATCATCAATGCAGCGCCGAGTGCGCAACCGGCGTCGTGTGCAGCGGGTTGGACGAAGATGTCCTCGAAAAGCCCCGAATAGAGTAGCTTACCGTTCACCGTACAGTTGTGGGCCACCCCTCCAGCCAGACACAAACGCGTCATACCCGTCGCTTCGCGATGGTGCCGCAGGATGTGAAAGATGATCCGCTCCAGCGCTTCCTGCAGCGTAGCGCTGACATCTCGATGCTGCTGCGTGAATGGCATGCCCTTTCGCCGGATCTCGATATTGCGGATCAAGGCCGGCCCTATTCGGTCCAGGTGGAGGCGATAGCCACCGTTGTCCAACAGTTCGTAGAACTGCGCGAAGAGCTCGCGATAGGGAGCGGGGTCACCATAGGGGGCAAGCCCCATGACTTTGTACTCATCGAATAGCCCATAGCCGAGATATCGGATCGTCTCGAGATAGAACAGCCCGAGAGAGTCGCTTTCTGGGAAGCTTGCGAGCTGCGTAATTTCGGTACCAGACCCCACCGCCAGTAGACCGGAGCAAAAATCGCCTCCGCCGTCGACCGCAAAAATGAGGCTTTGCTCGAACCCGGACATCGCGAACGCACTCGCGGCATGGGCTTCATGGTGATTCACGAATGAAACCCGCGACGCATCGACATCGGTGCCGAACACCTGTGCCAGCAGATGCCGCGCCAACAGCTTGGCGTTCAACTCAACCGGCCGAGACACAAACTGTCGCTCGAGCATGGCGTTGCAGTAGGCTTCGGTCGCATAAAACGCGATCCGGTCGATCTCGCCAAGCTCAACGCCTGCACTAGATAGGCAGTATCGGATCGCGTTGCTCGGGAACTTGTTGGAGTGCTTGACCCGATTGAGCCGCTCCTCTTCGACGGCAGCGATCACGCGACCATCCCGCACAAGGACGGCAGCGCCATCGTGCAGAAATGTATTCGGCAACTCAGGCGAACTTTCAAAGATTCTGTCTAGACCACCACTTATTCCCAGACACAACATCTCGCTCTCCATTTGATCATTACGGAAAGGCTAGCTGCCATTCCCCGTACGTTATCTGTCCTGTCACGCTCCGGCGGCTGCGACGGACAGACAGCACGACCAAGCGTCCAAGTCCGTCTCATTGCTTAGCGCCTATCGAGGTAGTGGAATCTCGGACCAACAGGCCCTACTCCCGGCTTGATCGCGTCCTTTAACAATCAGCGCGGCCGCGACGGTTCGAACCGCCTCATGCCGCGGCAAACGGCATCGAGAGACCGCATTCATCGAGTTTGGTTTGCTCTCCCGGCACTTCATGTCAACGGAGCAGGCGACGCCGAAGTAGCGCCGTCGACACGAAGAAGGGAAATACTGCGTACATGCACAGCGCGGCGACATGCAGAGCAGCGTCGCCGGCGCCGCGCTCAAGCATCACAGGTCGAATGAGGTCGACCGAATGTGCGAGGGGCAACAAGCCGGCGAAGTGCTGAAACGAGCTCGGCAATTGGTTCATCGGAAAGACCGCGCCACACAAAAACATCATGGGCGTTAGCACAAGCGTCTGGTAGAACACGAAGTACTCGTAGCTTGGTGCGAGAGATATGACGACCATCGCCAGGCTGGCGAAGACAAGGCCGGTAAGTGCGACAGCTGGCATCGCATAGAAGATGGACGGCCAGGAGGCATAACCAAGCGTGGCAGCGACAGTGCCGATTGCTGTTCCGGCGAGAACGGACTTGCTGGCCGCCCAGACCAGCTCACCTAACACGATATCGCCAAGCGTGAGCTGCGTGGACAGGATCGCCTCCCAGGTGCGGCTCATGTCCATGCGCGCAAAGGTCGCATAGAGGGTTTCGAAGGTCGCGGAAGTCATCGCGCTGGTCGCGACCACGCCAGCCGCCAGAAACGCGATGTACGAGGTACCCTCGACGCTTCCCACGATTACGCCAAGGCCAAGGCCCAGGCCAAATAGATTGGTTAGAGGATCTGCGAGGCTGCCGAGCACCGACGCAGGAGCGACTTTCCGCCACGCAAGACAATTTCGACGCCACACTGCGATCCAGTTGTACGCGTTAGCCGGCATCACCGCGGCATAGCTTTCACCCATCGATCATTTCTCCATCTCGCGCCCGGTCAGCTGCAAGAACACGTCTTCGAGATTCGGCGGGCGCTGCAGAATGCGAAGGCCCGCTCGCCCGCGCAGTTGCGCGCGTACCTGCTCCGGATGTGCCGCATAACAAAACAGCGTCTCTCCACTCACTTCGACGTTTCGCGCATGAGGCCTAATCAGCTCACTGAGCTCATGTGGATTACCACCATAGATCTCGATCACGTCGCAGCCGATATGCTCGTCAATCAAGGCGTCGGGCTTGCCTTCGGCGATCTTGCGCCCCCCCTCAAGCACACACAGCCGATCGCATAGGCGCTCGGCCTCTTCCATGAAGTGCGTGGTCAAGAGAATCGTCTTGCCACGCGCAAGCAGAACTCGCAGGCGTTCCCAGATCAGGTGACGTGCATGTGGGTCGAGACCGGTCGTCGGCTCGTCCATCACGAGCAGGTGTGGATCATTTATTAGGGCGCGCGCCAGCGTCAGCCGCCGTTTCATGCCGCCGGACAGCTCAGCGACACGCACATCCGCCTTGCTTTCGAGGCGCGCAAACTCGAGCAGCGAGGGAGCGACCGCCTCGATCTTGCGGGCGCTCATGCCGAAGTAACGGCCAAACACAAGCAGGTTCTCTTTTACGGTGAATCCTAGTTCGAGGTTGTCGAACTGCGGCACCACGCCGATGCGCACACGTGCTAGCCGAGCACGTGCAGGTACAGGCTCATTCAGGACCGTAATCTTGCCTGCGTCCGGCGAGATCATGCCGAGAAGCATACGTGCAGTCGTGCTCTTGCCAGCTCCATTCGGCCCGAGCAGGCCGAAGCATTCTCCGCGCGCAACCGACAACGACAGCTCATTGACGATGAGCTTGCCGCCAAATGACTTACTTACCCCGGCAAGGTCGATTGCTACGGTGGACATGTTCACCTTAGGCCGGCAAAAGTCGTTCAGCCGACGATGGCTTCCCTACGACCGTTTTGGTCCAGAGCAGGCCGTCGCACCACACATGTTCAACGCGTCCCCATTGGCATGCCGCGGCAGCATCCGGGAAGAAGCCACGTCCGTGGAGGTTGGCACTCGTATTACAGAGCAGCGGAATGCCGGTAAGTTTTTCAAATTCGACGAGAAGCTCGGCGATTTTGTGCGGAGAGTTGCGGGAGATTGTCTGCAGCCGCGCCGAACCGTCGAGATGGACCACAGCGGGGACCTTGTCGCGCCATTCCGCGCGGGTCTGGTGATCGAACAGCATGTAGGGATCTGGCGTACCAGGGCTGAAAATCTCCGGCGCCCGATCCTCCAGACAGATCGGCGCCACCGGCCGGAAGTGCTCGCGACGCTTGATGTCGTTGAGATGATCCTTCATTGCCGGCGAGGTCGGGGCTGCAACAATGCTTCTGCCGCCCAACGCCCGCGGCCCAAGTTCGGCGCGCCCGGAAAGGAAGATGACCGGCTTGTCGTCCGCGAGAATCGCCGCAAGTTCACGCAGACTGCACGGCGCCGCCTCCCAATCCGGCGGAAGCTCGCTGTCTTGCAGGGCCGGACCACTGTAGACTGACCATTCCAATGGCCCGAAGCCATTTTGCGCCGCCATCGCGCCGCAAGCAGCGCCGATTGCCGAGCCGCTGTCATTCGGAAACGGCGGCACCCAAACATCATCGAACAATCCAGTCGCACGAAGCGCGCTGTTCCACTTGATGTTGAGACCGCAGCCTCCGGCGATACATAGATTTCGCGCTCCCGGAAGCGACGAGTGTTGCAGCAGAACCATCGCCATTTCCTTGACAAGAAGACGTTCCACGAACACATGAAACGACGCAAGGACGTCCTCCGCTCGCTTGGCCGCCAGGCGCAAAGCGCTTGCCTCGAAGAAGCCGTGCAGAGCCGCAAGAGACGCTTCCGCATTGTTGATCTCAGCGCGGTAGCGACGAGCCTGCTCCGTGTCAGCGGCGAAGCGCTTTTCATAGAGCTCCTGAAACACTGCGACGATGCTTTCGTCGACAGAGCCAAGCGCGATGTAAGCCATCAGCTTGCCGGCGATGCCCAAATCCCAACTGGAGCGGTTCGGCTGCTTGTATGGGCCGAAGTGAAGGCCCGCGGCAGCATAGGCATGTCCGATCATCGGAAACAGGGATGCAATGAGCCGTGCGCCCCGAGGTTCGACATAGTAAAGACGTGGAAAGATGCAGCCGTCCCATACCAGACAGAACGCGGGTTTTCCCGCGCTGGCAAACGGACTGGTGCTATATGCTGACGCGACGTGGCCTGTGACGTGCGGGTAGCTCTTATATGGAAACACCTTGCCTCCGAGGATCAGGCCAAAGCCGTCGACGGAATCAAGAAGGGCCTCAGCATGGCGCTCGACATATGGCGCCCCCTTCAGCGCGATCGGCACAGCTCCACTTAGGACCTGGAACTGCGACTCAATCTCCCCATCCCAGCCGTCGATGACGAACTGATCGATGTCCCGCGGATCCAGGCCATGCTCCGCCAAGGCGAGCACGACTGCATCGAGATTCTCGACGGATTGGTAGCGTGGACCGTTGCCGAGCTTTTCTTGCTCGGTGCAAAAGACAAGCCGCCCGTCCTCGACGACAGCAATTGCCCCGTCATGTGTTAACTTGATGCCGCAGATACGCATACGATCCCCTGGTCTAGTGGCCGACGTTTGATTGTTCTGACGAGTGACCCGGCTTCCGGAACCGGACGATCAAGCAGTTTTCGTTGACCGACTCGGTCTTGAAGTGCAGACGTTCGACCTCCGATAGGCTCTCGTTGAAGAGAGCGATCACCGTTTCGGCACCAGCAGCATGCCCCCATCGTTGACATGTGGCATCACGTGCGGACCCGAAAATCAGAGCTCCATTTGGCGCAAGCATACTCACCAGGTTGCGGATAGCCGCATGCATCTCGACAATGTCCTTGAGGTAGTAAAGAACCTCAGCCACCACGATCAAGTCGAACTGTTCAGTGGTCGAGAACCGCTGAATGTCGCAGGTCACCCACGTGATATGTGACCACTTCCTGGTCCGGAGTCGCGCTCGCTCGATCGCCTGCGGCATGACATCGACAACGGTGAGCCGCTCGCATAGCGGAGCCAGCATGTCCGTGAATGCACCGGCTGCACATCCTACTTCGAGGGCACACGAAACATCTCCGTTGCAACGCGACATCCGGAGCATTTGCGCGTATCGCTCCTGCTCGAAGGAACTACTGTCGAGCCGCCATGGATCGTCGGCAGCCAGCTCTCGCTCTAATAGCTGATGGTTTGCGTCCTGGATCATGAGCCAATTACCTACTTGCAGGCAGTCGAACGATCGCTACCGCAAACACTCTCTGTTGCCGTCAGGCTCGAGGGACACTGGGAAACCCTTGCCTTACGACTTGTACTAGACCTTCCCAATTTACTTGCAGCACTTCGTCCAGCGTTCGGGTGCAGAATGACAGATTGCTTTTCCCCGTCGGCCGGCACGTTGGCGACCTTGCGCGATAGCCAATCGCTGTTGCTCAATGTACAAAGCGCATAGGCCTTCAAGGGAAGTAAGAGAAAGATATTGATCGGTGTGTGGAGCGAGAAGCCGAGAAACCGCAGTTCGCGAGCACGAATGGCTGCCACACTGCACCGGACCATTGTCATTGCTGCAATCGTCAATCCGGTCCACCAGGGTACAGAGCCTGCGATTAGGAGTTGCGCGAGCGCAGCCAGTGATGAAAGAGCGAGAAGCAACGGGCCGAGATTTTGCCCGATAACATCCAGCGTCAGATAGCCATCGAGCTCTGGTAGCAGGCGCAATGCGAGGAACGTGTCCCGGAAGGTACTGCGGGCCCAGCGGAGTTGCTGACGTAGATATGGCCCAAGGCGGTCCGGGACGACTGTTGCTGCGATCGCGTCTGAGACGTACTCGGTTCGAAACCCCGCCTTGAGCATGAGGATCGTTAGATGGCGATCCTCGCCGAAATCGCTCGGCTTTCCACGAAAGAATTGCGCTTCGTATTGATCGAGAAGCAAGGCGAGCGCGGAGCGACGATACATGGCACATGGGCCGCAGCAGCACATAACGGCACCGAAACGCGCCTGCGCCGCGCGCTCTTCGTTGCACGCCATCCAGTATTCCATATCGATCAGCCTGGTCAGCCAGGTTTGGCTGCGATTGCTCGCTATCAACTGACCCATGGCCGCCCCGATTTGCGGGTCATGCATCTTCGACACCAGCTTCGTGACAACGTCAGCGGCAAGTATCGTATCCGAGTCGACGTTAAGGACCAGGTCACCGGATGAGCTGCGTATCGCAGCGATCTGCGCCTTGCGTTTTCCAACGTTGTTTGCCAGCAAGATGATGCTGAACCTCGGATCGTTCGCATAGATTTTGTGCACAGGCGCGACAAGATCGCGATTTGCAGATCCGTCGTCGACCACATAGACTTGTAGCTTTCCGGCGTAGTCTTGACTCGCTAGCGACTCCAGACATTCGGCGAGCGTGATTGGATCCTCGTTGAAGCACGGCACGATGACGTCTACACTGGGAAGGGCCATCTCCGATCGTCCCAGGTTGTCCTGCAACGATGAGTTAATCGCCGGTTGGGCATAAAGCGCTTGCGCACTCTTGTAGATCGTCGAGAGCAGCGCATAAGACGAAACAGCGACAGCACTGGTTGTAGCGAGCAGGTCCATAGGGTTTCAGTTTTCGCTCAGTGAAGTTGAGGGAGTGGACGGATTACAAACCCGCGCCGTTGAAGTGCCGGGATCAGATGTGACAGGGCCATCGCTGTCTGATCGCGCAGCGTGGCATCAGTGCACGGTCGCTCCTCATCAGGAGGATATCCGTCGTGCAGGAGCACAATTGCACCCGGACGAACGCTCGCCAGTACTGAATTCACAATTCTATCGACCCCGGGGCGGGACCAATCTCTCGGATCGACCGCCCAGTGCACAGCTGTGAGACCGGCGCTCGCTGAGACAGCGATCACCTCTTGCGTCCACATACCGTAAGGTGCTCGCATGTGCCTGGGTGAGGCCTGCGGGCACGCCGAACGGATCGCCTCGCTCGCCGTCAGAAGTTCATCACGTATCTCCGCTGGTCCGCATCTGGATAGATCCGGATGCGTCATCGTGTGGTTCGCAACCTCGTGCCCTTCCGCGATTATTCTTCGAATGAGTTCAGGTTGTTCGGCCGCGTACGTGCCGATCACGAAGAACGTCGCCGGAATCCCATGTTGCGCCAGCACATCGAGCACCTCTGGCGTGCAAAATGGATTTGGCCCGTCATCGAACGTCAAATAGACGGGGCGACTTCCGCTCACGTCAGCGTAGTCGCAACGGACAGCAGATAGGGGCAAACGCTCCTTCACAACTCAGGCCCATTCCGATCGATCATCGTCCCGATCGGCCAATCGCTTATCGAGCGTCCAACCGGGAAAACCAGCACGATCACGTCTTCGATGCGGATCGGCGACAAGTTGGGATAGACATCCGGGTGCGTGGAGCGGACGCGAATGCCAGACATGAGGGTGGCGAGCCCACGCCTTTGGACCAGTCGGGTCATATGTTTCTCAAGCGCAGGCCGGACCGTACCAAAGCCGAACGGAACCCCAAGCTCATGCAGTAGCGGATAGGTCACGCGCATTGCGTGGCTGACTCCCAGCCCTTCGAGATCCGGACGCACCGCATACAACCCCAGTTCGGCAACGAGTAGATCGACACTACCAATCTTGATGAAGCGGCGTAGTAGCCCGAGGTGAGCGGCTACCCCGCGCGCGTCGTAACCGATAACGCGGACCTCAGGCCTCGCTCCGGCCCAACTTCGGTTGCCCTCAAATGGCTGCGCATTGAACGCACCGGTCGGCCCGTAACTCTTGCGGAAGAACTCGGCGAGTTCGGCATGATCGGTGAGCTGCAATTCGCTTTCCCAACGACAGCTCCACTGCACTTGAGCGCGTGAAGAAGGAGCTTCCGCAATCCGAGATACGGCAATATTCATGGCGGGCTTCCTTGCGCCGTGGAATGAAGAGCGGAGATGGTCACTTGAACTCGCTAGTCGCCGAAGCGCTGGTCAACGGTGAAATGCGCTGCTATGACCCATTGGAGCGCGGCACTGCCCGCCTGCACCGCGCCGTGCGCCTTCTCGCGATGAAGCGAGCGCATGGTTCGCGCTCGTGATCCGGCAAATGCCCTGCGCGAGATATGCTGAAAGATGCCGACGAGGCGATTGGACTGGCGAGGGCCTGTCTGTAGCACGGAGCTTTTTCGCTTCGTCTAGCATCGCTGTCGACGCTTTGACGTCTGAGGGCCGATCTTCGATGTGCGGGGCCTCATCGATGGCACATCGGAGTGGCATCAAATCACACTGTTTCTTATGCATCTTCGACACGCCCTGAATGCGGTAGACAGGCGGGCCATTTGGAGACTCGACTGAATTGCTTGGCATCCGCAATCTGCGCCTGCCGCTATGTCGCGACACTAGAATGCCGCTGAACGCGCTCTCAAGTGTACGCGGGTAAACCTGCAATATGGAAAGGGATGGAGCACGCATACCAACGTTTATCGAGATCTGCCTGAACTCCCGATCGAGCGAGCTTCGCACAGAGAAGGAGCGACGCGCCTCGCACGGCGCGCCCATAGCCGCTCTCGACGCCCATGCGGCGACAGCTCGCACGTCCAGGAGTTTCTCTCTGAGCCCGCGTGAACGAGCAGCAACCATCGTGATATGCCCTATTACCTTTCCAAACTGATGTTTGCTATCCAACATTCCGCGATTTGGTAAAATCGATTGTTTCGATAGAACACATCCACACGATGGATAGACTCACAAGATGCGGTTCAAGGGACTTGATCTAAACCTTCTCGTTGCGCTCGATGCTCTGATGACGGAACGCAACCTCACAGCGGCGGCGCGCAAAATTAACCTGAGCCAGCCCGCCATGAGCGCTGCGATTGCGCGGCTGCGTACCTATTTCCGCGATGACCTATTTACCATGAGGGGTCGCGAGCTCGTCCCGACACCTGGCGCGGAGGCGCTTGCAGATCCGGTTCGCGAGGCGCTGCTGCACATCCAACACTCGATCATATCACGGGACGCGTTCGACCCGACACAGTCGAGCCGACGCTTCAGGATCATTCTCTCCGATTTCATGACGATCGTCTTTTTGCGCAAGATTGTAGACCGTCTTGCACAGGAAGCTCCCGCGGTGCGCTTCGAATTGCTACCGTTCTCCGATGAACCCGATGAGCTGCTCCGCCGGGGCGAGGTCGACTTTCTCATTCTGCCGGAACTGTTCATGTCGAGCGCGCATCCCAAAGCGACACTGTTCGACGAGACCCTCGTATGCGTGGGATGCCGCGCGAACAAGCAGCTATCGCGGCAACTCACGTTCGAGAAATACATTTCGATGGGCCACGTTACGGCGAAGTTCGGACGGGCGCTCAGACCAAACCTCGAAGAATGGTTTTTGCTTGAGCACGGCGTCAAGAGACGCATTGAGATCGTTGTGCAGGGCTTTAGCCTGATTCCGCCCATATTGTTAGACACGCGCCGTATCGGCACAATGCCCTTACGACTCGCCAAACACTTCGAACAGCGGATGCCACTGCGGATCGTCGCACCACCGCTCCCCCTGCCCACATTCACCGAGGCTGTGCAGTGGCCTGCGTTCCACAACACGGACCCGGCGAGCATTTGGATGCGGCGGATATTGCTGGAGGAAGCATCCAAGATGGCATCTGGGCCTCAGGAGCCTCCAACTCGCAGGCGCTGCTAAAATCATAAGCCGCTCTCAGCACGTTCCAAATACGCTAACAATCCTTCGACGTGCTCGGCCGCTTTCGTCACTTCAACGTCTCTGGGGCGAAGCTGCCGGAGAGGGCGATCGGTTGCGAGGACTTGTCGAGTGGCGAGCGTGACGACCTCGCAGCTGAGGTTTGGTGCACTTGCACCGCAAACAGGCGACATCCGGTACTATCCCGGCAGAACACGCCTCCTCCAGTGCGATAATGTTTGGCTTGCCCGATAATATCGCTTGAATCGCACACCGCGTCAGGTTGTAGGTTGGCCGCCGTGACTAACGCTGCGCTACGCGGCCGTGGACTGGGCGCTTTGGCGAACTCATGGCGCTGGCCGGACACTTGGTTGATCTGCCATTAACCAACTGACCCAGTCCTGTTGCGTGGCTCGCTGGAAGCGGCGAGCCGATCAGCTTCGGGACTCCCGACGGTTTCCGGCCGCTGCTGGCTCGCCTACCGCCTCGCTCTCCATTGTGGCGGTCATTTCACGAGCGTCTTCTCGCGATCGCACGACGGAAACGATGTCCAGTCGGGCGAGCCAATAGGACCTCTCCAGACGCAGCCGTCACCGCTCGTTGTATGCGTCGCAATTGTGTTCATGCCGGATAAGAAGACATGCGTTTCAAAGGTCTGGATCTAAATCTTCTCGTCGCGCTGGATGCCCTAATGACGGAGCGCAACCTCAGCGCAGCGGCACGCAAGATTAACCTTAGTCAGCCGGCCATGAGTGCAGCCGTTGCCCGGCTGCGCTCCTATTTCCATGACGAGCTGTTTGGGATGAGGGGGCGGGAACTTGTCCCGACCTCACGCGCGGAAGGACTCGCAGCTCCTGTGCGCGAGGCTCTAACGCACATTGAGCTCTCAATTATCGCGCGGGACGTGTTCGGCCCAGCTCGGTCGAACCGGCGATTTAGGATCGTCCTTTCTGACTTTATAACAATCGTATTCTTTCGAAATGTCGTGGAGCGCGTCGCGCGAGAAGCACCTGCCGTCAGCTTCGAACTCATGGCGCTCACTGATGGGCACGATGAGCTTCTCCGCCGCGGCGAAGTCGATTTTGTTATTTTGCCGGAATTATTCATGTCCAGAGCGCACCCCAGGGCGGCCTTATTCGAGGAGAGACTCGTCTGCGTAGGTTGCTGCACGAACAGCCAACTGCTACGGCGGCTTACATTTGATCGTTATATGTCGATGGGCCATGTTGCGGTTAAGCTCGGAGGCGCGCGCAAGACGCCGGTCGAGGATTCTTTTCTACTCGATCTCTGTCTCAATCGGCGCATCGACATTCTCGTGCAGAGCTTCAGCATGATCCCGCCCCTGCTGGTAGGCACGAGCCGCATAGGGACGATGCCATTAAGGCTCGTAAAGCATTTCCAAAAAACGATTCCCCTTCGGATTGCCGAGCTTCCGCAGCCATTCCCCGCCTTCACTGAGTCCGTCCAATGGCCCGTGCTTCACAATTGCGATCCAGAAAGCCTGTGGATGCGAGAGATATTGTTGCAGGAGGCTACCCGCATGACAACTGGACAAGACCCCTCCATCATCTGCACTTCGGAACGAGCGGATACCGCCGGAGATTTCGCACGATCTGTCTCGCCGCTGTCTTAGGGACGATCTCAAGATGTGCGAACCTCACATCCCAACGAATGTCTCAAGCACAATTTAGGCTCGCCTCGCTCGTATTCATGGTCGCTCTATAAAGATCGTCGGAGCGAACGGCTATCATGCTGGCCTTGTGTAGGTCTTTTGCACGTTGGCATTAGGCTCGACGTGCGAGCAGCCGCTGGACCGTTGGCCTGCTTTTAGAGACAGGGACGTACGTTGCACCTGGCCGTCGGGCGCACCTGCCTCGATACAGCAGGATCGGCGTTGGGCTGTCGTCGTCAACTCTCCGAATCAGTAGTGGCTCCCGACGAGCGGAGACGGTTCTTGATTTTCGAGGTCGTACCACCACGCACTGTGGGCTTGGAAGTCATCGATCATGCACATGACCACGATCTCTTGCGCGGTCGACGCAAGCATCGCGCACGCGTGTTGCCCTATCGCATCAGCCTGGAGTACATCGCATCTTCGTCGCTCCGCGCCGCGGGTCTGACTTCTTTTTGCCCTATCGCCGCCAAACGTCTTGTCGACGTGCGCTGCCATGACGCAATGACAAACAAGGAGCTGAACGTTGGAGCAATGCAGCGGCGTGTTCGATCCGGAAGAGCTTTCCGCCCTGGGAAACCTTTATGATAGTGCGGTCACCGCGCTACCCCCATCGATGCAAACTCCGGAAAATTGCACTGCAATCGCCAAACTCATCTTGGAGCGTACAGCGGCTGGCGATGCTCAACTGGCATGCCTGACGAACTTGTTGATCACCATTTCCCCTCAGGGTTGATCCCCCGCCATTCTGAGGATAGTCACCACTCTCGCGCTGGAATGGAAGACGATCCAGCTAGAGCTTTGAAATAGCTTGAACCATACGTGACGTCAGGTTGTAGGCTTTGAAATTGAACAACATGAGCAAAGCTACACCACGAAGGCGTCGATGGCGCATTGGCGAACTTGCAGAGGCGACCGGAGTAACGGTGCGCACGCTGCATCATTATGAACATACGGGACTCCTAGCAGCCTCAGAGCGTACTGACGGCGGCCACCGGATGTACGACCGCGAAAGCGTCCAACGGGTTCACCAGATTCGGGCGCTACGTGAGCTTGGCTTCTCCCTTGTCGAGATCCGTAAAGCTATGGAGGGCACGACCTCGCTCACCGACCTGCTGCGCAAGCATCTAGAGCGGATAGAACTTCAGGTAGCTCGAGCAACCCTGTTGCGAGATCGCCTGCGCAACATGACCATCGACAGCGAGATCCAGGTAAGTGTGGATGAGCTGCCTGCTGCCTTGAATGCCATGTCGCGGGTCGAGACGCGTAGTCAGACGTCCCGATGCACCTGCAAGCTAGCTGCAGATCGCGAGGAGCGGTGGCGGCGGATCCGCGACGACCTGCGTGATTGTATGGATCGGGGCGAGCATCCTTGCGGCGAGCGGGCAAAGGCTGTCGCGGTTGCAGCACGCTTGCTGATCAGCGAAATCGCCGGCGCCGATTCACGCGTTTCGATGATCCTGAAGGTACTTGCACGATTAAGCGCCCCCCGTAGCCTGGCTGGTTGGGATCCCTGCCTCATGCAATATCTCGATCTCGCCCTCGGCGGGTTGGAGGATCAGCCGTATTGACGTCCTCATGGCTGACCCCGCATGGCATTGCCAATCGCCCCCTGGCAATCTGAAGATGCAACGACGCTTGGTTGATCGGCGGCTCTGATGCCGCCGATAATTTTATGGACTCAAGCGGACAGTCATCATGACCTCGCCGATCCGCGCTCCCTGACGCATGATCGAGGCTCCTTTCAAAAGGGGCTTGAACCGCACGTAACGTCAAATTGTAGGCTCCTACGCGGTCGCAACCTGGCCGACCTAACGCAAGCTTCGCTTGGCAGACAGCCTCAACGTGCAGGCACCTCTGATCACAGCTGCTGGCGTTTCACTTCAGGTGAGCATTGGGAGCTCTACAATGTTAAATGGGCATTACGCTTCTGCTGCGAGTGCAGCGCTTCTCTTCTGCGCCCTCGCCTCGGCTGCGCGCGGCTCCGAAGTCAAGATTGCCGTGGCTGGCCCAATGAGCGGAAGCAGCGCTGCGTTCGGCTTGCAAATGCGCGACGGTGCGGCTGCGGCGGTCGAGGCGTTGAACGCTTCGGGCCTACTTCCCGATACCAGGGTGATTATGAGTGTCGCCGACGACGCCTGCGACCCGAAGCAAGCTGTCGCAGTTGCGAATAAGCTCACAACAGAGCGGGTACGGTTGGTCATTGGCCATTTTTGTTCCTCTTCGTCGATCCCGGCCTCCGACATCTATGCCGAAGCAGGCATCGTTCAGGTCTCCCCTGGCTCGACAAATCCTCAGCTAACAGAACGAGGCCTTCAGACCGTCTTTCGGATCTGCGGCCGCGACGACCAACAGGGCACCGCTGCCGCTGAGTACATTCGTAGGAACTACCCTAACGCCAAGATCGCAGTGCTCGACGACAAGAGCACCGCAGGCAAGGGTATTGCCGACGTGGTTGAGGCACAGCTTCAGAGGTTCGGTGAACAAGTCATTCGGCAAAGCTACGTAGCCGGCGAAAAGGATTACAGGGCGCTGGTCTCAAGAATAAAACAGGATGGGGTGCGCGTCGTCTATATCGGCGGCTATCATACCGAAATTGGCTTGTTTGTACGCCAGGCATCAGAGGCAGGAGCGGGCCTCATCGTCATGGCCAACGATCCGTTGATGACCTCTGAATTCTGGGCCATTACCAGCACCGCTGGAAATGGCACGTTGTTTACCTTCATGCCGGACCCCGCCAGGAATGCCAATGCGGCCGGCGTGGTCGCCGGACTCAAAGCTTCCAACCTGTCTGCTGAAGGCTACACGCTTTACGCCTATGCCGCCGTGCAAGCATGGGCAGAGGCGGTGAACCGGACCGGCTCGCTCAATGCTGCGCGCGTCGCCAGCGCACTTCGTTCACGCGCGATCGATACCGTGATTGGCCCAGTCCGGTTCGATACAAAGGGAGACAATGCGGTTCCTGGTTTTCTGGTTTACCGCTGGCGCGACGGCCGTGTTGAAACTGTCGAGCAGAACTGATTGGCGTTAACGCCGTCTCTCCAAACCCAAAGTGACACGGATGATGAGACGCCCTCAGGATGTTGGAGCAGCGATACTCGCAAGCTCTCTTATTCTTGCAGCTTTCGTAGCGTTCGTCGCGTTTGCTGCAGCCCTCGCAGGGCTACCTGATGTCGACCTGAAGGAGACGCTGCGTCCGACCATAGACAAATAGCAGCCCTGTCGCGCTGATCCGGCTCGCGGGCACATGACCTCTGAAGCAGCCATCTACAGTTGTGCTAGGTTCGGGCATGGACATTTCTGCGGCCAAGCGTTGGGTGAGGCCCAGAAAGAGGAGAACGCGAAGCTAACGATGCTTCCGGTCGAGCACATGCTCGGTGTGGAGGCGCTTCGCCACCTCTTTCAAAGTCACTGCGCCATCTACGCATTCTCGTGACCCAATCACACGTGCAACTTCAGATCCACGCACCCAAAGAGAAACGCCCTAAGCCGTCAAATGACGCACAACACCTCTTTGAACGCGACGGCATGAAGCAACCGGGGCTCGCCGCCCCGTCCATAATCGGAGATTGATCGAGTGAAGAGTGGCCTTCCTTCAAGACTAACGTGCGGCATTTTCGACCATTTGGATGACGACGGTCGAGATGCCGCACGACAATATGAAGATCGTCTCAAGCTGGCGGAGGTCTGTGATTCTCTGGGCTTCTACGCTTATCACCTGGCCGAACACCACTGCACGCCTCATGGCAGAGGGCCCTCGCCGAACCTATTTCTATCAAGCCTCGCGCAGCGCACCCGGCAATTGCGCTTTGGTCCGCTCGTCCTGTTGCTCAACCTTTATCATCCATTGCGCGCATTCGAAGAGATCTGCATGCTTGACCAATTGAGCGGCGGCAGGCTCGAGGTCGGGATAGGCCGCGGCTCCCAGCCGATTGAATGGGGTTATTTCGGCATCGGTGCGGATGCCGCACCAAGCCGTTATACGGAAGCCAGTGAAATCCTGAATATTGCGCTGAAGGGACATACGCTATCTTATCAGGGACACCACTTTCAGTTGAGCGAGGTACCCTTGACGTTGAGGCCTCACCAACGTCCATATCCGCCGACCTGGATCGCAAGCAATCGGGCTGAGTCGGCGCAGTGGGCCGCTGCAAATGGCGCCAATCTGGCGTGCATAGGCCCCGCCTCTGTTGTCCGGAAAGTTACGGACGCCTACCGCTCCCATCGAGCCCACGATACAGTAGCACAAGGCCGCGAGTCATTTCTCGGCCTGGCCCGCATGGTCGTAATTGCTAAGTCTGACCAAGACGCTCATACGGCGGCCAAAACTGCGTATGGACGATGGCTGGAGAGCTTCAAGTTTCTTTACGACCTGAATGCCATTCCGACGCCGCCCGCCCTTCCGCTGACCTTCGATGCAGCACTTGAGAGCGAATTGTGTGTCGTTGGAACGCCAGCTTCCGTCCGGCAGCTTCTTCTTCAGCAGATGGAAGAGGCAGGTGCCAACTACTTGCTCTGCCAGCTTGCATTTGGAAACCTTCCGCTGGAGATCTCCCTGTACACGGCAACCGCAATCAAAGCTGAAATTCTCGATGGCTTTGGTGGCTAATGTCTACATTGGGAAATCATATGCTTGGCAAGGAGACCGGCGCATTGAGGTTGTCCGAAGCCGGTTGCGATTTTGGTTGTCGTTTGCGCTGCAAGCGAAAGCGATCGTCAGCCTCAATGGCAGCGATCAAGCATTCACTTTTCTGACTGCGCTTCTTCCTACTTCGGCACATGACACTCTGCTTTCGAAGAGAATTCCTCGTTGTGAGCGCGCTTTACGCAATGGACTGTCGGCATGGGCGAACCGGGGGGTGCCGTCTACGTCGGCAACGGCAGGATTGTCGGGGGGCGACGTTGGAAACCTTCGCTATAGTGGTACCTATATCGAGCAAGGCCGCCGCATAAAGGGGACTGTCACCTATATGCGCCAACCGGCAGCACGCTTGTAATTGGCGCTCAAGTACCGGCAGGAGCCTGACGCTTGATTGGCCTACCAACTTCTCAGATGGGAAGCCACAGGCGCTCATGATTGAGGGTAGTCCCGCACACGTTATACTGGAGAAATCGGCGACGTCTGACCCGCCTGGCGCTTCTATGAGAGCGAGCTTTGGCTTAGGGAGTGTTTGCGAGCCTTTATCAACTCATCCGCAGGCTGACGCCGCCCTTGTCCGCTTCGATCTCGCGGGCCTTTTCAATGAAGGCCAGCGATTGCTCAGGGGCATCCTGCATCTGCGGAGGCCGGAGCTGGTGGATAGTCGCCGTCGAGATTCCATGGCCTTCTCCTCGGCTTACGCGGATCAACGGAGTTTTTGCGGGACCCTCGTGACATCTGGAGTCCAATTTAGAGGCATTCGCTGCGATTGTTGTCTTCTCTATCATGGCCGGTCATCAACGAATCAGCAGGCTCGCCTAAAGGCTCACAAACTCACTGAACCAAGACAGCGGGAAAAGACCAAAAACCCATTTTCGATGTAGGCGGTAAGATTACTCGCGTACGCGATCCACGAACTGGATGCATCCCATCAACACTTTCGATTTTACCAATTTCAGCCAAATACCCCATAAGTCGATCGCCGGTTTCCGGAAAGCACATTTCACGAATGTCGCGTGACCATGGATCCTTTTTGCTTTCAGCGTAGTCGCAGGCCGATTCACGCTTCTTGTGGCTGCATCCCCAACGACACCCATCAATCTTTGGAATCGAGACGCGTGCGGCGCAAATCCAGTTGGATGGCCAACCGCAACGTCTGGCGCGCAACCTATCGCGCGGTCGCCTCCCCCTTTGCAATCTCACTAAGGCCCTCCAAGAAGATCAGCTCTCACGCACACTGCTTGGCCAAAGTAAATGCGTGCGCAGCATAGAATTCGGGCAGGCGAACTGCCCTCTACACCGGTGCGGGCTGGACTTTTCGCCCTGACCAGGCGGGCAGCGTCGACAATCCGCCGCTGTCGCGGCCTTCAAACAAAGCAGTGCGATCAGCTATCTGACCAGGGTAAGTGCAAGCGACATATCCTCCGGCCAGGACGATGCACTGATGTCGATCGGCGTGATGAGACCAGCCTCGCGACCTTACTGCCCACGCCCATACCTCGTGTGATCGCGGATTCTCACTCTGCTCACATGCACAGTCTTCGTCGGCGGGCCGCCCCGACACCCACTTCCTACAGACTGACGCCACGTTGTCTCATTCTATGCGCCGGCGCTCTTCAACCATATCCCGACGCGGTTATCCCTTGTTTGGCGAGGCCTCCGGTTACGTCTAGATCGCTATGTCAGGCGGCAAGCAATCCCGAAGCAGTTCGGGCCTCGCTTCTCGACTTGCCGTCCTTCAGCGACCGTGCGTGCGCACCTTGCCCTGTGCAGCAGCCCTTCGTTCTATCGCCGTCTGCCACAACCGTTAATCAGCCAGCTGCCTGCATTTAACTACTTTGGAGCAACACTGTGGAACTTGACCCTTCCAATTCACGCGCAGAGGACCTCGCGGAACGCATCGACCTGCAACTCGACATCGTGGCCGCTCTCATACGCGAAGAAGGCAACGAGCTCGAAGCGATCCGACTGCTAAACGCACTCACAAACCAAATGATTACGGCGGAAGTGGAGCTCGGCCAGCTGGGCGATACCAGAACCGGGGGCCGCGCCAGCGACCGGCGAACGACGCGACTGGCGCGAGACCTTGGCGTTTACTACCCGGAAGACCTTCAGGTTTTGGGACACCTTCTCGATCAGGCGGTGGCAGCATTACCGGCGGTGCTCCGAACTCCTGCCAATCGAATGAAGATCGCGAAACTAATTCTGTCACGTTCAGCAGCGGATTGAGTTTTCATTTGCCTTTTTCTGCGGTTGATGGCGCGCTTGTTGAACGTTTATCGCTGGGCTGACTGCTACGGCCGTACGCACCAGGGATCGACGATTCGACGTTTATGGGCTCACCGTCACGTAAGCGCGCCCGTTCCGCTGGCTTTTCCATATCGCAACTGTTTGTCCCCATGCTCGAAAGCTGCAGCCTGCACCGAGAGCATGAGGTCACGCGCAGGGCCGAGCAAAGGACGAAGGGCCGCGGACACATGTCAGAAAGCAAACAGGCAGTGTTCGGAAAACGTCACACGCGGCAACGAAGCCGCGCGAACAACGCGTACTCGTTTCAGCCGCTTCAAAATTATTCGAATTGCGCCTGACGATACGACTGCGGGGTCATCGGAACTTCAACAAACATCTATAAATTCATTGAAGCACCGAGAGCAGCTCGGTGTCCGAGCGTCCTGCCGCTCTGATGTCTTACTTGCTGGGACAAGCCACAGGCTCTCGGTTAGCTTTTGCCAAGGTACTTCCTTGTATCAGGACGTCGTGGAGTGTTGAGGTGGATCAGTTCTTACTCGAGCAAGTGCAGACGACAGATGCTATCGTGAGCGTCGCATTTGACAAGGCCTGGCGCTTTGTTGAGAAGGATCCGTTGCTGGCGCATAATCCCAAGACGGTCCTCCATAGCCGGTTGCACACTTTCCTTGAGTCTTCGATAAGGAAGGGCGAACGGAATACTTTGAATCTGGCAAACGACGCGATACGCAGCTTGCGGGCTGAACTGGCGCTGTCGGCGGAGCAATGCACCTCTACTGCCATATAGGATCAGCTTCGTTAAGGCTCTTGGGGACCTTATGCGGCGGGAAAACACCGGGGCAGAGCGTGGTCGAGCTGACCTTCCTCCACTCATGTTCAGCCCCGCTGAAGACGAGCACGTTCGCGACGACTGTTGCCTACGCAGCTCTTCTGGTGACCCCAGACCAGTAACCTGGAACCCAGAGCAAGTCGGCGATGGGACGGTTGCGCAACTTCAGGCAAGAGCCGCGTCAAGCACGGCCGCATCGGCTTCTTGACAACCGTCGATCGGGGGTCGAGGTTGAGCAACATCGTGCTGCACTTATGATAGGTCCGGAGCCAAAGCGATCCAGACCTGTGATCGATCATCGCCGCATCGCCCACGATTGCGAGCGGCAGCACGACCCTCCTGCCGGAAGAATGAGCTTGAGCACCCGAGACGCGTCTTCGATCAGCGGTCTTCATTTGCCGAACTCTCTGAACAGCGAGCATGCACGGGACGGGTTGGCGCAGACGGGCCTTGTCGACAAATGGAGCCAAGCACCTCGCAGCATTGCGTCCCATCACAGGCCATAACGAACGGATCGCATTCAAAGAAGCATCTGCGCGAAGCGACCACGTCAGGCCGCAGCATTTCGCCGAGGCAGTGCATGGCACGTTGCGCGATCCACAATCTGACGCGGCGTGCGATTCGACCCATTTCTTTCGAAGACGTGTGGTGCGGCAGTTACAGCAATTCGCGATCATGTTGCTAAACGCACGGCGCCGGGGAGCACCGAAAGGAACGACACTCGAATGAAGAATTTTCTGATTCTGACCGCAAGCATCGGCGCACTCAGTGCAGCCGCTCCCGCATTCGGCGCGGACTTGGCCAGGCAGCCCGTCCAGGTCAAGGCGCCACCGCCGCCGGTCGCAGCTCCGATCATCGATTGGTCCGGCTACTATATCGGTGTCAATGGCGGCTGGGGAACGAGCCGCAACTGCTGGGATTTCAATGGAGTCACACCCGAGGGTTGCCATGATTCGACTGGCGGTACCATTGGCGGTCAGATTGGCTATCGTTGGCACATCTTCAACATGGTCTACGGGATCGAAGGCCAGGGCAATTGGGCCGACTTTAGCGGCTCCAATGTCAGCACCGCCTTCCCAGCAGACACCATTGGCACCAAGACAGATGCATTCGGTCTGCTCACCGGCCATATTGGCTACGCGTTCAATGCCGTGCTGCTGTACGCCAAGGGCGGTGCTGCGGTCACCAGCAACACCTATCACCTGAACTCGGTGGCTACTGGCACCGAGATTGCCAAAGACAATGATGTGCGTTGGGGTGGCGCGCTGGGCGCCGGTGCCGAAGTCAGCCTCGCGCCCAGCTGGTCAGCTGGCGTCGAGTATACCCACTTGTTCATGCAGCGCAGCAACGTAAGCTTCCCAGCGGCCGTTGCTGCCGATCGCGTCCACCAGGACGTCGATCTCATCACGGCACGGCTCAATTACAAGTTCGGCCAAGGGTTTGCCAAATAGTGATCTCCACGCGGTTGCGTGAATCGGGAACCCCGACCGCGGTCGGGGTTCTTGCTTCACACGCTCCTCCCCCTCCGGCACCCCTCCCGCAGTTCCGAAGCACCAGGTTCGAGTTCGTCTAAGCAGGGCTCAACGGCTGCATGGAACGACGCCACCTGACCTCAACACTGGCGGACCAGGTCAGTCGATTCAACATCTGATGGCACTTTCGGCGAGGCCGCAAATACAGCACTCCGCAAGTCTGAAACCTCCCGCCGCGTGAGGTTGTGGAGCTCCATAAGCATCGATTGAACCTGCCAGAAGCTGAAGCAAGATTTGGCACTTGGTGCTCCTTCCATTCGACTGATGAATTCAAAGAAGATTGAGGCGAACCGCAATGAGGACCGCTTGAATCCGGCTGGTCGCACCCAGCTTTCGCATTGCATTTTTGATATGAAAATTGACTGTATTCTCGCTGATGTCCAGGATCTTCCCAATTTCCCATGACGATTTCCCCTCTCCCACCCACCGCAAGCAATTGATCTCCCGCTGCGATAGTGCAACTTTTCTTTCGCAGCCATTGTTGCAGGGACGTGCGATCTCGCCATAGGCGGTGTGGAACTGCCAGGCCAGGGCGTTAAGATGACCGATGTGGTCCTGAGGATCAGCATCATCTGACGCAGATGCAAACGACACCACAGATACCCGACCCAACGGGCCAAACAATGGCACGCTCATGCCATGCTTCAGGCCCGCCTCTCTCGCCTCGTCCAATACGCGTCTCTCGTCCTTTTGAAGTTGATAGCGGTCGGCGAGTTGGTCCCACAAAAACGGCCGCGAAAGCATCGGTGTCCTCCGGACCACCGGATCGATAGTATGGTACTTGCGTTTGAAGTATCGGTCGCACCAGTCTGGCGGCCACTTCACAGCCACAGCCGGAGGTGGATATTCCGCCAGCCGAAGTGGCTCGACGAAGTTGAGAGCGCCGAAAGCGACTTCACTGAAGCCTTCATCGGCGGCACAGCTTACAAGAAGCTGGAACAGCGCTCTGAGCGAATGCGTCTGGTTCGCGCATTCAGTGAAGCTAAAGAGATCCCTGATGGGCGCCTCAGAACTTCGTTCAAGCTCCCGGTCAGTGTGTTCGCTTGCGCTTGTTTCAGGCGGAGCCAAATTCAATTCCATGACCTGAACCCTTGGGTTTGTTCTTCGTGAAGTCCGAGCGCCGAATCCTGCGTCAGACGCCATTCCCGGATTCGTTGCCCCGCCGCTGGCTGCGCCGGCATGGTCGTCCCGTCAAACAGCCGAGCTCCCGCCATCATGCCCTAGTCCGAGGCTGAACGGCACGCCGCAATCGAAGCGCCGTTGCACATGCGAAGTGATCGATCGAGCTCGCCGATAGCGTACTGGCGAAACCGGAGATCACCGGGCGGTCGTCCATGTTGTTGGTTTGGCAGTGATAGAAAGTCCGAGGGCCCTGACGACTCAGCTGGCGAGACGAACCAAACAGCACGAGCGGTCACAGGCCCAGCTCTCTTCAGATTGGATGGCGAGAAACCATGGTCCTGTCCGAACGGCGCTTCGCTTTGTATCGAGGCCAAGCACGAGGACATGCTGGGCACTAAACTCCGCGATACCGGTGAGGTAGAGCACGCCCATGCCGTTAGCGGTGCCGGACCGGACCTGCGCGTTGTCGGTATCGATTCTCTGCTTGCCGACGAAGACAACAGGAGCGTCATTTTTCTTCCCAATCTTGCGAATTGCCATCGTCAACCGTTGGCTGATGCTCCGCCCTGCGACGGCGTCGGGGACGCGATCGATGAGCAACACGGAACAGCCGAAGCCATACTCCTCGCATGATTGCCCGGCGTCTCAGCGGGTCCGTCCGGCAGGTCCGGCGCAAATGAATCGAAGGGGCAGAAAATGGCCACGTCAAAGACGCAATGGGAGATACTCGCAGTCGCGAGACCCGCTTGATGCAGAGGACACTTTGCATGCGCATCTCCAGAAGGGAGAGGACCCCAGATCGGATCGCACCAGTTCAGCAAGTGTCATACCAACTGCTGATTTCGCAAAAATCACCGCCGAAACAAGGGCTTGAAAGGCGGCCGGTTGACTAGAAGGTAAGTTGCATTGAAGCAATCATGACATCGGGAGGAAAGCCGACAGGGCCATTTGCGCGAGCCGCAGCACGAGTTGACCTGGACCACGAAAGGTGCACGCCTTCTCTCGGCGGCGGCCTCGAGTCCGACCGTCGGTGCCCAGCCCACTCAAGCATTAGCCTTGGCAATTGATGAGGGCGGTCGACACATGACAATCGTCGAGGAACTTGGACCGACTGCCCCTCCGGCCGCGGGATCCCCGACTAAGCGCGCTCTCGCTAGGTACGCTCGTGCGGATCGATCCAGGGGGCTCATTCGGCTCCCTCGAGAGCGGCAGGGGCGGTGAGATGTTTATCAGCATTCTGGAAGGCTGCGGCAATCTCTTTGTCGGCTCGCGCGTCGACTACGTCGAGGAGCTTGGTGAGGACGGTCTGCAAGCCAAGTTCGGAGCAAGTTGGGTCCGTCCTTGCGGCGCGCTGCTCATGGAGATTGTCAGGGAAGATGATTTGCTGAGCGCCAGAAAGTCGCAGTCAACTCGAAATGGGCAAGGATGCGGAGGCGCGGCAATGAGCCCCCGTCGCGCATGCTCCTATCGGCCACGCCGACAAAGTCACCCTTTCACCGGCTCTCCGACGCCGTTTTACAGCAGGAATGTTGCTTGCTGGCCCATGGTGGGTCGACGCCATCATTCCTCGATCCCCTCTCCATCTGAAAAAAGCTGAGACCCTCTCACGCGGTCTCGCTGAAGGCTGCTGATAGAGCCATGCGGTCTGGGCGCGTGACGTATCGACAGTTGGCAAACGTTTCAATAGCGAAATTGAAGGCGATGATCGCCACAGATCATATACTGACGTAGGCAGCCGTCGCTGATTGTTGCCGCCACTGTCTTGCGGGTAGTCGTCACCCGATGGAGGGCTCGCGGCGAGCCGAGCACTTCAGTTATGGGCCCCTGGTGGGTGCCCAGTTTCAAGTTATCAAACTGTTTGGCGATCATCCTCGCTGCCTTGATCGGCTCAGCTCTCATTCCTGGAAGATGATCTTCAGACCCGATCGGCTTACGGAGCACAAGCTTTCTCAATCCTGTGAATGGACTGGAATGCCAGGGTGCGACTCCCATTTGGTGTAATGATCCGGCGCAAGATTTCCCAGCCGGCTTCTGCCTAGATGGCCTCCAGGTCGCCGCGCGAGAACGATTCCTAGTGACGGGATGATCGACGCCTCACCGGGCGGTCTATGTGAACAGTGAGAGCTGCTGGTGCATCGGATTGATCGCGAGGCCAATGAGGGGCCGAGTGCGATGTGCGCGCTCGGACGGTGACCGCTAGCCGCAAAGGCGTTGTCAAAAAACAAAAGACATCAAGCGCTGAAGCAGAATAGAACATCGCAGATGGTGTCACGTGTGAGGTATCTGGCCTGGCGCGCGTTCGCTATAAGCTGCAAGTTGTTGTGAGTTGGCGAGCTGCATTGGAGCCGGAACGAGACGCCGCCGAACCAAGGCGCACCCGACGCACTTTGCCGGGTGTCGAAAGTGCGCCGGGCTCGCCCAACATCATCAGTACATCCGTGATGATGCTCCCGGCAATGAGACAAGTAGCGTGGCGGAATTGAGGCTCATTGCGTTTTGTACTTCAACTTCGACAATGTTTTTCGTGAGCTGCTCCAAAGGACTTGAATCGCACGTAGCGTCACATTGTACGATCGCGAACTTGGCGCTCTTCATCCAGCAAGCAACGTATTGTCCGTGACACGCCGGCCTTGGACGGAGGCATCGGTCAAATGCTGCGAGCATGCACATCGATTTTTCCAGGAAACACCAGCTTGAGTTTGGGGACAGCCTGGCCCGCTTTTGGTGATGCCTTTAGATCTCTGTCTTTGTCGCAAAAGGGCTGCATGTCAGGGAGTGTAGAAGCAACGCGCCCTCGGATGAATGATTGACACTGCACGCAGGCTCTCTAGCCGCTTGGGCCGTACTCGTAAGAGACCTTCATTCTACCCACAAGCATCCAGATAATCGCCAAGGAGCGGCGCTCACTCCCACTCCCGGCCCCTAAGCTGGGTTGGCAGTGACATCGAGAGCGGGGACCAATCTCAAGAACAGTTGGGCGCGTTTGACATAACGCAAAGACACAAGAGAGGGCGCCGGTCAGCTTCACGCTGTTTGAGCATGGGAAAGTTAAGTCTTGCAGACCTCCCTCCTAAACAAGTATTGCGATGCTCGCCTGCCTTGGTACACGATCTACCCAACCGTACCGGATTTCTCCGCGATGATCGGTCCCGAGATTTGTGAGACATGGTTGAGGCGGCTGCCGCCGAACGAACCCGTATCGCTCTACCTCCACGTTCCGTTCTGTCGCTCGATCTGCTGGTATTGCGGCTTCCCTACAAGCCTCACTCGCAGCGAGCGACCGATCCGCAATTATTTGGCGGCGGTGCGAGATGAGATACGTTTGGTCGCAGAGCAAGCGCCGCCTCCTCTGCCGGTGAGTGACGTGCATTTCGGCGGCGGGACGCCGACCACCATTGCGCCGACCGATTTCCTTGGCTTGATGGAACTCTTGCGCCGCTGCTTCGCGTTCAGCAAATCAGCTACCATCGCCATAGAAGTCGATCCGCGTGGGGTCACGGCCGAGATGGTCGAAACGTTAGAAGCGGCGGGGATCAGCCGCGCGAGCATAGGTGTGCAAAGCTTCGACCCCGTGGTTCAAAGGGCGGTCAACCGCGTCCAGAGCGAGGTGCAGACGGCTTCTGTCGTCGAAAGCCTTCGCCAGCATGGGATAAGGCGCATCAATTTCGACCTTCTCTTCGGACTGCCACATCAGACGGTGCGGTCCTGCGTGGACTCCGCGCGGACGGCTCTGGCCATGCGGCCAGACCGGCTTGCGGTTTTCGGCTATGCTCACGTCCCCTCCTATATGAAACGTCAGCGCCAGATCGATGAGACGGCGCTGCCCGATAATCTCGCCCGCGCCGAGCAAGCCGCGGCTATTGCAGATACGCTGGTCTCGGCCGGCTACCGCCAGATCGGGCTCGACCATTTCGCCCTGCCGAACGACGAGCTCGCGCTGGCGCAGAAAGCCGGGCAGCTGCGCCGCAACTCCCTGGGTTATTCCGCTGATACCTGCAAAACCGTGATCGGCTTAGGTCCGTCAGCCATCGGCCGTCTGCGTGACGGTTACGTCCAGAACGAGAGTGCAACCGCTTCCTATCGCCAACACATTCAGGCTGGTCGTCTGGCAACCTCAAAAGGCTACTGTCTCTCCCCCGAAGATCGGCTCCGCGCCGCAATTATCGAGCGTCTGATGTGCGATTTGCAGGCCGACGTACCAGCGATCTGTGCTGCTCACGGATTTGATCCGATTCCTCTTCTCAATTCGGCCGACCGGTTGCGAATGCTTGCCGAAGACGGGATAGTGGACATTGAAGAGGGATTCATTCGGGTCAAGCAGGAACACCGGTTTCTCATTCGTGCTGTTGCTGCCGCATTCGACACCTATCTCGACCGTACCCCTATTAACTAAGCTCCGCATGTGAGCAGATCCCAAAGATCTAAGCTCTTCGCGACGAAATGATCTGAAGAGGCACCTCCGGCAGACAGGCCAGATTTCGAGAATGCAGCGGCGGTGTCATGACAACGACCTTTCAGATATGGCCTCAAACCGGGAGGGCTGACTAAAGGAAGCTGATTTGAAGGAGAGGCGCAGCGGATTCCCCCGTTCAGGGCCACGGCTCGATCATGCCTAAAGGGCTATGCCCCACCTCCCTTGAGTGCTCTTGATAATGGCGTGGCTTCAGCGACGTGCCGCTGGAGACGGCAGCGCCTGCACAAGCTTCGGGATTTTACGGCTGGCGGCCGCTTTGCGAAGCTACGGTCCACCTCCTCAAGCACAGTTGGAGACTCGACCACGCCTGCAGCGTCTCAGAGCTCAAGGCTCGGCGGTCTTCGGTCCGGCGATCACTGGCGCGCCTCCGACGGAAACAGGTCCCCGTGGTTTGGACCGCCCGAAGCGTTTCCTGGTCGAAACAGCCCGGGGTGGCGACAAAGGCGGCTCGGAAGCAGAAGGGACAGGTGTTGAACTCTGCAGCGAATCGATCCGCGAAGTCAGCATGGTGATCTGATCCAGGATCTCTTTGAGGGCATCCCGCTGGGCATCAATCCGGCGGTTGAGTTCTGCGATCTCATCGTCAGTTTTCTGCTGTGCCCACTTTATCTCGAATAGGGATGCCCTGTCCTCCAGTGACAGGCTCATTGTTGAAGCGACATCTCTGCTTTCCGGCGTCTCGACAAAATCTTCAAGGTTAGCCCAAACCCAGGCGCCAGCAGCACACGAGCCGACGAGGACAAGCGGGAGCACCAAAACCGGAAGAATCCTTCTTGACGGCCCGTGCAAGAGCGGCCGCAAGTCGGAAGCAGCCGCTTGATCAATCAGGTCCATTGTCCCTCACTCGAGATCCCATTGCAGCAGGCTTATTTTGTCGACTCGATAGCCCGCGATGCTCCCGCGCTCCAGGAGTTACCGCGTCGACAATAATCAATGTTTGCGATCTTCCCGATCGGCTGCGCCTGCTCCTATGAAACGCTCCTTCTTGAGCAATGCAACGCGACAATTTGCGCGCGTTCTCCATGATAGCGCCACCAGCGAGCAATGGTTTTCGTCTTCGTTGGCGATGGCGCAGCGCGCACATTTTCTCATCAATCAAAAGCACCTTGCAGATTTTCTTACCTTGCCCCGGCACGAATGCAAACCGTCCACTGATTCCTGCAAGTGTTCGATGGAGCCCCGCCTCACGCATTGCCCAGACCAACAACTTCGTCCGGGACGCGCCACGTAAGCGCCACGGCTGATCGGCCGAGCCGCAATGGCGCGATTGGACCGGCAAACATTGCACCTGATCAACTACCAGTTCCGGCAGGTTGTTCGAGATGACGGGCACGTGCCAAGCGTGGCCAACGAACGCCGCGCACGTCAAGGATTCGGATGCAAGACAAGTTTTGCCGCGCTGACGGTAAGCAGCAACTGCTCGCCGATGTCCGCCAAAGCTGGATGGCTGATTCCTCCGGTCTCTTGGGCCTTCACGTTGGATGTTGTGCTCTGGTTGCCGAGCGCGCAAATTCAAAGGCCTTTCGGCCAAGCCCGCCGATTGTCTCGTGTTTCGCTGACAACAATACCGATGAAGAGCTTCGTGAAGCCGAGTCTCTTGCACGGCGAGCCCTGCTTTCCGGTAGCTGTCATTTGGTCCAGAAAGCTGCCTTGGATGCAAATGCGCGGCACCGCCAGACTCGCCTGACTCACAATGAGCAAGGTGGACATTCGCAATGTTTTGGTGGCCAGGACAGCAAGCCCCCGCGCGCTCGTGAGCATTTGCCGAGCCAGCACTCTCCGCTGGCTCTCGGCGCACCGGCGTCGTGCACAAGCAAATTTCGGATCGGATCATCATCGCGCCGCGAGCTGAGGGGTTCAGCAAGCCTGAGTGGCTCTGTTCGGATAGATCGAGTTCTGGCTCGTCCCCCTCACCCTCGGACGCGAAACGACGCCGGCGATGCCGCTTGCTCGTCATTGCGAGGAGCGCTGGCGACGACGCGATCCGGACTGCCTCGCCGCGGGGGGATTCTGGATTACTTCGCTGTGCTCGCAATGACGATGTGGAAGCAGGCGCGTGCCACACTGCGCCGGGAGCTCACTCCAGGCCAATCAGGCCGCAGTTCAATCCATTCATGGCCGGCAGACATCGACCCGAAGTACGCCATGCGTGATTGCCTTCTTGCGACGACCTCGCCTCGGACATACTCGGCTACGGCAGCACTTTCTTTCAATTCCAGACCAAGGCGAAAGCAATCTGGGCTTGTTATCGCATTTTCGCTAGCGGCTTGTCTGGTCGGCAATTCCGTACTGGCACAAGCAGCAAGCGGACTTGATCCTAGTAACCACCCTGTGGATCAGGCCAGCAAAAGAGGAAAGTCTTCCGACCGGGCCGCAAAGCTCCCGATCCACCTGATCCGTCAGGCAATCCGCCCTCCTGCCCCGGCGCCCGCAGCAGGTCCCGGAGTGCCTTTGGAGAAGCGCGGCAGTGCGAACGGGGCCGCTCAGACGAGACCGCAAAAGACCATCGATCCCTTCCAAAGGTACGACAATCTCCGTGAAAAAGGGTTGTGGTTCCCCATCCCTGGTCCTGCAGATACGATTGGTCAGGACAAGGGGGGCGTTAGATCTGCGCTGGCGGACGTCGGCATCGGCTATATCGGGTGGACACAAAACTCCTTTGCAAGCAACCAGCTACCGCATGCAGCCAGAAGCACTATCGCAAACCAGCTCTATATGGGCCAGAATCCGACGTTCGCGTCGGCGAACTTCATGATCGTCACCTACGATCTGAGCCGGTTTGGCATTGCCGACGGACAGATTGTCGTAGGAGCCGAGCAGCAATACTGGACGTGGGATCGCCCAGGGCCAGATCGAGTGGGACTCAATACGCTCGCCTACTACCAGACTTTCTTCGACAGGACGCTAGAACTCAAACTTGGCTATCTCAGAAACCAAAATGAATTCACCGGCACATTTTTCGGAGGGACAGGATCGAACATGTCTGCCTTGTTCCAGGCTGGGATGAGCACCAATGCCGCGCCCACGCCAGCGGCCAACTTGAAGTACAATTTTGACGCTCGCTTGTACAACAAGGTCTCCGTCCAGCGCTCAATCAGTCCGGATGGTACCTATGCTCATATAACCGAGAATCCCACCGGCTTGAAATGGAGCACGGCCAATGCAGGCATCCTTCTCGTCGAAGAAGCCGGCTACAAGAGCAAGGCTGCTCCCGGCGTACCCGACACGTGGCTGCGGGCGGGCGTTGGTTTGAACAGTAGCCGCTACACGAATTTGGCGGATCCCAAGCAACAAAGGGAGAGCGGAAATAATTTTCACTACATCGCTGCGGACAGGCAGCTCTGGCAGAGTGACGCCCTTGGGTCGCCGTCTCGCGGCATCTACGGCGGCTTCTCCGTCATGGGAGCTCCACCTGAGCGCAACAGGATCAGCCGGTATTACGAGCTTCGTCTTTATGCGAAGGGACCTTTTGATAGCAGGCCAAGCGATCTGATTGCTCTCGTTGCGACCAACACGGCATGGAGTAAGCTTGCAGTGGATGCTGCTCTGGCTAAAGGCCAGCTTGCGCACCGCGATAGCACAGCAGTTACGGGAACATACATCGCGCATCTCGCTCCAGGGATATATGCAAGCGTCGGACTGTCATACATTCATTACCCGACAAGCATCACACACACGCCCCAAACGGAACACGCGCTCAATCTGTTGGTATCTACGTTGATATTCTTCTGATCATCGCAAGCGCCGTTCTGCTCCGACGTAATCGTGCCGCATGGGACCGGGCCTTCGCGATCCCCTCGCAGGGATCGGCTGCATCTGCGCTAGACGTTCGGGGGAAACAAACTACGTGGCGCAACGACCCAATTTTTGAGAACATTTTGCCAGATTGTCTCGCCTTGCGTAGACAGCAGGGGTACAAGAAACGCAATCTACGATGGGTTTGCGAGAGCCTCCTGATCAGATCTCGGTTACAGCTACTTACCGAGGTGAGCGGGTGGCACTCCGAGCATGAGCTGGGACAGATAAGGAATGTCGCGCACCGTCCAGCGAACCGCTAGCGCGACGGCAACAATCATTGTCCCGAGAAATGCAGCCGCGGCAGACCTCATTGCGGGGCCCCAAAGTTCTCCATACTGTATGGAATCCATGAGACGGAATACCGCCCCTGAATCAAGTACAGCACGAGCGTGCTCGGCCCCAGTTTCGCGGCGATAAAGCGGACCACCCGATTTGAGTGACCAATATTCCAGCATCGAAGCAGGACCTCGATCATTACCACTGAGGCAGCTGCGGAGCCGAGAAACATCAGAAGAACATTTTTTGCCGATGGCAAATCCTGGACCAAAGCGAGATTGTTGTATGCATAAGTGTCGTTGCGCCAGGCCAGAAAGCACATCATAGCCGCTATTGAGGCAGACATAATCAAGAACGGCCTGTGAGAGCGCATTATGCTCGTCCACCGTTCTCTCGACTGCGCAAATGAGAATCCCAGGCAGTAGAACGGGTACATATACTTTATGAGAGGGAATATGGAAAAAGTCAGAGGCGCAAGCACGACCAGAATGACGGATACGAACAAGGCCCAGGGCGACCAATGCTTGGAAATCGAAATAGCTTTAGCGAAAATAAAACAAATGAACGCGGCCCAGACGAACCAATATGTGCCGGCGGACTCATTCACAAACTGCAAAACGGTATCTGGTGCGCCCGCCGATCGGGGAAACACGGCAAACTTCAATGACTCGAGAATGCAGCACCAAAACAGCATCGGCACCAGGAGCTGCGTCGCACGATCGCCGATAGCTTGCGTGAACGACTTTACCAGGAGCGCTCGGCAAGAAAGATAACCGCTTATCGCCATAAAGGGGGGCATGTGGAACATGTAGATCCATTTGAAGCATGCCGAATCCCAAAATCCTGCATTTTGATAGTGGATATATTGGATCAGGTGACCGACGATCACTAAAATGATGAGCACTCCTTTGGTGAAGTCCAAAGCGAGATCGCGATTCGGAGGCTGTCTCAGGCAAAACCTTTCCTGTTACATGATGTATCATCATCTCGGCACACCTTATCCAACCAGCCGAATACATAGCTGAGGTTGGCCAACACCTATTGTTAAGGGCACGTCGCTGTTGCATAGTCGGTTTGCATGGAAGTCGAGCTATCCGATGACAGGCAGCGGAGACAATTGCCACCGAGAGTCGACGCTCCAATAGCTGACTCTGCGATAAGACCGAAAGGAAAGGGGAAGCGAGCTATACGATGGTTTATCGATTTTTGTCGCACCAAGCTCGCTTTCATCGGCTTCCCCAGTCCAGCGGGACCTTGCACTCTGCTCCCGAGCGGACCAGGCGTTTGCAGAGCGCGCGAGGAGACTTTGCATAGCTCAATACTGAACTGCGCATGAAGGCTTAAGCTATGCAGGTTGCGAAGTACAGCGCCCGCCGAGGAATTTGGGCCGCAATCAGGAAAAGCCTTCGTCAGCAAACTTTCGTTTCGTGGCCATGTTCTTGGCGCTTGTCCATTGCCTGCACTCGGCGCGGTGCTCCGTCGATCACGAATGCGTTGGATCTGTAGTAGCTGCGGTTTCCAAGACAAGAATTGGCGGACTATGTGAAAGGATCAGGGATGCAGAAAGCGGGTCCCGACATGCAGCAAATTCGTAGAATCGCCTGGCAGATTCTACAAAGAGGAGGCTGAACGGTTCAGGCCGTGCCCCTGCAACCGTCCATCGCCTGCCAAAAGCCTCGCCATAGAACGCCTTACGCGAGCTGCCCCGCCGAAAGCCTGATTGCAGGCCCTGCTGCCTCTTCAGCCACGTTCAGGATAAATGCGTACGCGCTGGCGGCCTTCGCTTTCCACCAATTCGCCCCTGTAAGGCACTCCGCGGATATCGAAATGGGTTGGCTGCCCCGCCTGCGGCAGGATGCCTTGGCCCTCCAGGACGCGGACAAGGTAAGGTGGCAGGAATCGCTCTCGGTGCTCCCATCGCCCGCGGATCAGATAGCCAAGATCAATGCGGCCCTCACCGGATTGCGCGGCTGGCACGATCGGCCGGGGACGATGGAGCGATTGAGACGGGCCGGGTTCATCCGGCTGGCTCACGCGAGGATGATGGATCAGGCGAACATCCATGCTGCCTCGCGGTCCGAACGTCGCGGAATAGCGCTCCCCATTGATCGCAAACTGACTTGGCCCGAACTGGTTTGGCAGCAAATTGATGTTGCCCAATACATCGATCAACACGTCTGAAGCCGCCTGGGAGCCGTGGCGCCAGTTGGCGCCAACGATCGCTCCAATATCCCGCAGCTCCGGAGCCGCCCCCGGCGGTCCTGCGAACGACGAGGCGGCTGCAAATTCAGGTGCCGGCGCAGAGCGCGCATCGTCACGCAAATCGTGCGGCGTGGGCGGATCCAGATCAACGAAGGAGTCGAGACCGCCGTAGATGTTTGACGATCGGGGCCTCACGGATGATGGCGATGCGGGCTCTTGCATCTGTTGCCCCAGCCAGGCCCAGGCTCCCTGGCTCGGGGTGGCCGGAGTGGCAGGAAGCTCGAGCGGCAGATGAGCCTGCGCGCCCCAGTGCGGCGCTGGCACCGGTGAGGCGGGTCCGTGGATCTGCTCACCAAGCCAATCCCAGGCTCCGGCGCTCGGCGTCGCAGGCGTTGCGGGAAGCAGCTGGGACGAGCTGGCTTGCCATCCGCTTTGCGGCGCCGGCATCGATGAGCCAGATCCGTGCATTTGATCTCCAAGCCATTCCCAAGCTCCCGCGCTCGGCGTGGCTGGCGTTGCGGGAGGGTCCTGTGGCGAGTGGGCCTGCCGAGCAGCTTCCGCAGAAGGCTGACCCGGGTCCTCAGGAGGCGGCAATCCAAGTGCCCTGTTCGCCTCAAGGATTTGCTGGTAGAGCCCAAGCCTCACCAGATCAGCATTGATCTTGCTGTCCCCGGTCTCGTGCTTGTACTCCTCGACGTCCTGAGCGAGCCCAGGGGTGGAAAGTCGGCCGGCGATCGGCTGTCTGTCATGCGTCTGCAGCCACTCACTCAGCCTGAACATGCGGCGAGTTTGCCTGTCGATCGTCTTTGGATCGATCCTGTCTGTTGCCTTTTCCGCGGCCGCCCACATGCGGATGAGGGTTGCGTCCTCAGCATGAGGAGCCAGCCGGCGGAGATCGGCTGCCAAGGTGTTTCCGGCACCGACTTCACGAAGCTTCTTCAGGGCCGCCTTGATGCGCCTGCCGCGGTCCTTTGCGTATGTGTTGACGTCCTCATCGAGCTCAGCTTCCAACTGGTGGTTTTCCACCTCGGGATTTTCCAGCTGCGCGTTTTCCAATTCCCGGCGAATTCGATCGGCGATCGAGGGCCTGCCGGCGTCGCTCAGGCGCGCGCTCAAATGACGCAAATCGGCTGCCGCATTCCTGATGGTGCCATCGCTGAGGTTACCCGCCCTGTTCCGGAAATCTTCAATAAGCTCCTCATCGGCCGCAGAGACCCCGCGGGTCCGACCGGGCTGCCTAGCGTAATCAATTCGTAAATTCGTCGAAAATACGTCAGATTGACCCGCGTCGCGCGACGACTTTCCGCTGCCGCTCCCGCCAAGGGCCTTGCCGATTCCCGACTTGAAGCGTGACCATAATCCGCGGCTTTTTTCGCTCTTGGCCGACGCAGACTCGGCGTCCGGAAAGCTGTAGCGTGCGCTGCTGAACAGATCATCTCGCAAACTGGACTGCGGCACTTGCGCCGAAGCGGGAAGCTGAAAGCTGGGAATGTCTACGCTCCGGCGCGTGCCGCCTAGCGCACCCGCCCTGAAAGCGGAGTGCGGCGGCACCCGCATCGAACCGCCGAAATCGTCCCGCCGGACTGCTCGACCACCTCCTGTGGGAGGCCGATCAGGTGAAGTTGACTTGCTTTGATCAGACGGATCGAGATGCAAATCCTCCATCCGCTTCTCAAAGTCGCCTTGCTCGCTTGAGTCGCTGCGTCGCTGCCCCGCCCGCCCCTGCAGCGCGGCGTACTCCCGCATCCAGGCTCCTGAATCGAAGAATGGGTCAACCGGATCCATCCTGTTCTCCTCATGTTTGTATAGACCCTGCAGCAATCCGTACGGCCTGGATTACGGCGAGATAGCAGCTCTTCAGATTCTCGATTGTTGTAGCCGCAACCTTTCTAAAAGCTGACGAGATCAGGATATTGCTGCGCGCGAGACCGGCCTCGGATCGGCACCAGCCTGACGACGGACGGGTTGCTCCAATCTTGTCGCACCTCTTCGCCGGCCTCGTCTTCGAGCTTACGAAATTGGTCGACCAATATAACAATGGACCGCCGGTCGATCGTGCGCCAAGTCGAGTATCACGGCGGGACTCACATAGCCGCTACCAGCCTCCAATGGACCATACGTGACGAGCATCTTGTTGTCGTTGGCATCAACTTTGGTAGTGAGCTTGTCCTGTTGTAGGCGCTCATTGATGACGCACAACGTCTTTCCCTTCACGCGAACCGGGAGGCGTTCTCGTGCCTTGGAGTTCCATTTTTTTGCTTTGACTGCGGTTCTGAGGGATTGTCCTCGCTGTGTTTCGCCAGGTCCGGAGCTATTGCTCGAACGCCGTATGTGAGATCCACGTCGTCCGGGAAACGGCGAACTGCGCCGTCAGCCTTCGAAAGGGACGTTCCGCCCTTGAAGACGAGATTCTCGCCCAGTGGCGACGAGCGCGTTCAGGCATCAAAACGCCCCAACATTTTTTTTGAGAAGATGCGTAGGCCGTCCTGAGTTCGCAGCAGTAACGGTGAGCGCCTCTCGGGACCGGATAGGTTTAAAGTTTATCCAGCGCGCAGTTCGCTTACGGGCCCTGACAAGCCAAGTTGTCAATGAAGATCCGGCAGACTTCGATTCGCTCACTTCAATCGGGCTCAGTCTCTTTGACTGAGGGACCGCAAGGCTTCTCGTGCAATCTCGGAATCGCCCCGCTCGAGCGCGCGCACGACCTCACCTGCACGACGGCTTAGCCATCGCACGCTACCGACGCGGTGCATGCTTGAACTCCACAACTTGCTTGCCAACATGGAGCTCGCGGGAAGCCCCCGAAGTCAACCTGCCGAACAGTCAGCGGCCTCGTCAAACCGAGCTGGTTGGCAGGCAACGCCTCCATACGATGATTTCACCGCTGCGCGCCTTGGTCTCCTCAACAACTTTTCGACCGACTGAGCTCTCGTCCCGAAGCGGCTTTCGACGGGACGCAGATATGTCCTCGCCTCGCGCGTCGCCGACAGGCGCCTCATCGAAAGCAGCGCACTTTGCAAGGTGCAAAAGCACCTTGGCAGTGATGGGCGCGGCTTCACGATCAATCTTAGCGTACCGCCCGCAGAGCAATGATAAATATCTCAGCCGCGGTTTGGGAGCCTCATAGTTTGAGGCCGCGCTCTGCGAGCACACGGTGCATGACCGCGCGTTTGATCTCGCCACCGATCTCGTTTCGGACGTGGGCGCCGAGCACCCGCTCGGCATCCGGATCGCCGAGAAGTCCATGCTCGGTCAGTCGCTGATCCAAGCGGCTCTGAAACTCCTCGCCCATGGCCTCGACGAGCCGGTCTTGCATCGCGGCATATTCGTCCGGAGCGATGCGCCTCAGCACCGTCTCCCAGGGTTGCCAGCGGCTTGCCATGTAGTCGGTGAACTGGCTTGCTTCCCGCTCCCGGATCAGGTCGAGCGCCTCCGTCGCATCATCCTCGCTTACGTGAGACACCGCCAGGAAGCGCATGTCAGGGGCGACATGACTGAGCTCCAGCGGCTCGCGCAACCGATGTTGATAGGCCAGGTAGACTCCGATGTCGTCTACGTTCGGGTTGCCGTTGGCGAGCGAGTTGATTCTGTCGCGCGCGATCTCGTCCAACGTCTCCAAACGGAATGCGACTCGGCCGCGCTGGATCAGATCGCCAAGCCGATCGTCATATACCCCGTCCTCGACGTCAGCGTTGAGGCGCGCGGTCTGCATACCATTCCAATGCAAGGTGACACGATCCTCGCAGCTCTCGTTGGCCTCGGACGCCTGCGCAAAGAGCTGCTCGCGCAATGTCGGATTGGTGGCCGCCTGCCGCAGATCATCAGCCACTGCCTGCCGAAATTCGTCATTGCCGTAGTTCACGGTGCCTCGTAGCCTCTCCAGGAACTGTGCGTAGTCTTGGGCGCCGGGCTCATCCGCAAAGTGCTGCCATTCGGCCAGAACGGCCGGATCGTCTGCGAGCCAGTGTGCGGCCGCCTCATGCAGGGATTGCTGCGCAAGCTGCGGTGGCGCTTCAGCCGCCGCCAGATGACCGAGGACGTCGTCCGGCAGCGGGTTATCCCGGAAGTCGAGGCTCTCCAGATGAGGGTAGTAAAGACTATTATGCGGTACAAGAGCTTCTAGTAGCCCTTCAGGCAGGCTGGTCAGCCGGTTACCGCTGACATTGAGTGATTGCAGCGTGCTCGGAAGAGGGCCGGGCAGGTCGGCCAATTGATTGCCGCTGACATCGAGTTCTATGAGCCACGAAGGGAGGGACTCGGGGAGGTCGGTCAGCTGATTGCCACTGACCGCAAGCGAGGTGAGCCCGCTCGGGAGAGCGTCCGGCAGGCTGGTTAGCCGGTTGTCGTTTGCGTTCAGGATCTGGAGCCCGGCCGGAAGGTTTGCCGGCAGACTGGTCAAGCTGTTATCAGCGATCTCCAGCTCAGAGAGGGTCGCCGGAAGATCGTCCGGCAAACTGGTCAAGCGATTATGGCCAACGAGAAGATGCTGGAGACCGGGTGGGAACATAGCGGGCAGGCTGCTTAGCTCGTTGTGCCTGGCGCGCAGTTCCAGCAACCTAGGCGGGAGCGCGGCGGGCAGCGCGGTTAGCGAGAGCGAGGACAAATCCAGCGAGTGCGAGCCTGTGTTATCCGAATTCCTGATTCGTCTGCGCCCCTGTCGCCTATTCTCGGCCTCGCCCTGCCCCTCTTCGGCAACCCAATTGTCCAGGATCTGCGCGCGCGCGGAGGCTGGGGTCCGATAACCTGTCAAGGTTTCGATCAAATTCGCGACGGCACGATTGAAGCCGCCGAGGTAGCTTTCCTGGTCCGCGTCTTCAGAAGGCGCGGAGGAAGAACCTGCACTCAACAGTGCCTGTCCCGTGTTCATCAATTTCTCCATCGTCAGAACAAGAATCCCCCCGCTTCTCAAGCTCACGAAGCAGGCGGTAGCGCAGCGCGTTGATCATTCGACCGCCCGTGCACGTGCTCTGCGGCTCCCGCCCGACTTAAGTGGGTGCACATTCACACGAGCCGACTGCGGCAAATCGATCGATACTGCTGCGAGCTTGCTGCCTTTCGTTGACAGTTAAGTCCGGTAGGACAGTCAACGGGGTAGCGTAACGTCCTGCCCTTAGCAGGCTTACCTGTCGATCAGCTGACGAGTGCCGCTGCAGAACCTCAGAGTTGCTCAGTTTGCGACTGATGAGCGAAGCAATCCAGCTTGCGGGTGAACCGGGTAGAATCGTTTAGCTCCAGTGGGGGCATTTGCATGATTTTTTAATGAGAAAACTTCAAATTGGACGCTTTTGGACTAAAGTGGCGGTCATGAGCAAGCTTGAGGAACTCAAACGTCACCTGAAACCGGGCCACGCCTATCGTCGTGCGGATCTGGCCCGTTGGTCGACGTCTGTCGATCGACATCTCAGGCAGTTGGTCGAGCAGGGCACGCTCAAGAAACTCTCAGGAGGTCTCTATGCCTATCCGAAGGAAACGGCATTCGGCCCGGCGCCCGCTTCTGATAAGGATGTCGTGAGCGCATTTCTGAAGGAAGATACGTTTGTGCTAGCTTCCCCCAACGCCTATGCCTGCGCGTGGGGACGACGCAGCTTTATGACAAGACCGTCGTCTACAATCACAAGCGCCACGGCGTGTTTCAGCTCGGCAATCGCGAGTTTGCCTTCCGCTTGAAGCCGCGCTTTCCAAAATCTCTGACCAAGGAGTTTCTGCTTGTTGATCTTGTCAACAACGTTGATCAGCTTGCCGAAGCCAAGGACGAGGTTCTCAAGCGTGTTGAGCAGCGCGCCATGTCGTCTGACCGTCGTCGCCTGCGCCGCGCAGTGCGCGAATATGGAAACGAACGCACGAAGAAATTCTTCAATCGCGCACTAAGACCGGGCGAACTGCATGCCGCGTGATTTCCTCCACACTCGACGCCATGATAGGACGGGCTTCCCATGTCTCTGCGCTATCAACGTCAACGTCGGTGACGCGCGAGACCTCGCCCTGTGAAGCCACCTTTGCTGCAGGAGGCTATACTGCATCCAGGTTCGTCAGCACCTGCTCGGGGCCGTCTCGACTCTTGCATCTGATTATATTGACTTCGACACACCCGAGAAATGATGTCGCTCTTCAACGCGCCCACCCCTTCTGTCGGTGTGACTCTGGCGGCAGTTGGCTTGCTGTACAAGACGCTCCATTACAATCAGGCTCCCTCCCGTCATTCATCCGAGGATCGTCGTCGAACCCCTTCACCGTGAACGTTGCTCTTTGTTCCATCCTGATGGTTCATTGGCAGCCAATCTGTGACACCCTCGAAGAACACGCTCAGCGACCATCTCGCAGCCTCGCCATCTGTCAGTTGATGAGAATGAGGCTCGCGGCCTGAGGGGTTAGCCCCGACGCCGAAGGATCTATATTCAGCATAATAGCTTGTCTTCAACATATTGGTCTTACCGGGCGTCCATTCGCGCCACCCTTCCGCGATCACAGGGGCATCTATTTTCGCGGACAGGAAGACCACGGTGGCGTAGGGACGCCAGGGGCGGCCAAGTGCGATATAGCGCGCAGCAGGGTCGGCACTTAGCCTGCAATGATCAAAAACATAGCCACTGTCCTCGTCCGGCGTTGCCTTGCTCTGAGCAGTATAGATGACCGCTTGATTGGCGATGCCGTGCAACTCACATTGCCAGAACCAAGCCTTGGCGTTACCAAATATGAAATCGACATGCCCTTCGATGTAGCAGTTCGAGAAGTATTGTCGTGACATTCTGCCGTTTGGTCCCTTGCCGGCAAACAGCGTGTCCTGGGCGCCGAGCAGGCGGACGCGCGTAATGACGTCCCTATCTCCGGTAACGGACAGCGCTACCGCCTGCGAAGGTGGATTGGCCGGATCGAGGGCGTAGTCGTTCTGGATTGTCAGATTCTCGAGCCGGAAGTTATCGCCAGCGGCATCCAGCGTGGCCGAACGGGCGGTTCCTCCTACATTGATCGCGCCGTCGCCATACACAATGACCGTATCCTCCGGCTTCCTGCCAGTCCCTTCGATATGAATACCGGATTTGGAGATTTTGACCTTCTCGCGATAGACGCCCGGCGCGATCCGGATACTTCCGCCTTCCGCCGGCAACGCGTCGATGGCTTGCTGCACGGAGTGATAGTCTGCATTTCCGGCATGCGAAACCAACGGTGGATGAGCGTACGCCGCGGGGATGCAGAAACATCCCGCCAGAAGTGCAGCCGAGGAAATGAAAATTCGCATGTGATTTTACACTTCGTTTCTCAGCGGGATAGCCGCCGCGCATCGACACGAGATTTTCATCGCCAAATCAGAACCTGCACGTCACGTTGACATTTCTGGCCTTGCAAAACCGTCGGCCAGTTGCACCAACTCGGGACATGAGCCCGGCCTCGTCCGCACCTTTTGGCCCCAGATGCGGAACTCACCACCTGTGTTCGGCGCCGGGTGTAGTGTTACCGATTGACGTCGCGGAATGCCCTGGAACATACCTCCGATCCGCGCAGCAGCGGTTGTGTAGCTCGCCCGGGCAGCGGGGGCCATACGTCAGAGTGATTTGCGGTGACCTTCGCATGTTCAAGTTGCCAAGTCGCGGAACTGGCAAATCGGACATCTTCGAGTGTCACGTCCAGGGCATGCCGCTCGTCTACGCCGCGCATCAGCAGCACACCAGTGTCGCCATGCACATGACGGAGAACGATTTGCCGATAGACCGGAATCCTCGTGCCTTGAGCGCGCGGATCATATTTTGTATCGAAAGCCAGCGGCCACCGGTTGCCCCTCAGGCACACGTACTCATAGGTCACGCTCTCGACCAGACCGCCTCGACTAACATCACTCTTGATGCGCAGGCCCGACGTCGTACCATCCAGCGTCAGATTATGCACCAATATGTCTCTGGCCCCGGAATTCACCTCGCTGCCGATCGACATGCCATGCCCCCAGCCGAAATAATTATCAATGATTGAGATATGGCTGCTTGAGCCATTGTCGCCGGCCTTGATTGCGACGTTGTCATCACCCGTACGGATCAGGCTGTGGGTGATGGTCACATCCTGACTGGCGCCAACATCGATGCCATCGGTGTTGCGGGCATCCGCCGGCGAATCGATCGTGAGGCCCCAAAACGTGGCACCTTCAACCCGGTTCATCGCGACATGAAAATTGGCGGCGTTGCGCAAAGTGACACCAGAGAACGTGATGTTCTGCGCATGATCGATCTGGATCAAGCGTGGGGCGTTCTGATTGCCGCCCTGGGCTTGGGCGCGGCGGGCTAGCTGCCACCAAGTTTCCGCGCCGCCACCAATCATTGCGCCGCCCTGACCATCGATGATGCCCTCTCCGTAGATGCCGCCGCCGCGCGTTTTAGAAAAGCTGATGAGTGGCCGGCAACCGTCGCCCTTTTCCGCAATGCGACCACATTGTCCGAGGCCCTTGTCGTAAGCAGCAGGTTCAGGGATGGCGATCAGTGTCGCACCGCGTCCGACCCATAAGGTCACGCCCGATTTCATCTCGAGTGGACCTGAGTGAAACTCGCCGCGCCCGAGATAAACTGCAGCGCCGGCGGGGCAATGTTCAATGGCGTCCTGTAAGCCAACTGTATCGTTCTTGCCGGAAGGCACAGGGCGATCGCAGACCGTATCAGGTGCAACAGGTTCGACGATAGTCCGGCGGTCTTGCGCTTTTGCGGCGGGGCAGACAACGATGGAGGCGAGTATGGATAATAGGGCCCAGTTGCGAAAACGCTTCGTCATTGACCTGCTCGTGCTTTGTCACGCGCATCCTTGCCGCGTGCCTTGTCTGGTATTGAGCGCTGGCTCGATCGAGTCGCCGCGCGCGTCAGTGGCCCGCGCAAGATGACATTTATAAGACGCAGGAGGCCTGAACGTTGCAATTGCGCAGCAGCACCTTGCCTATGCGCGAACAAGACGAAGCGTTAGTCCAAAATCCAAACAGCTTCTCAGCGTTCTCACACTGAGAGAGTGCCCAACCGGCCCCGATTTTCGGCATCAACAACTGCGCGTGAATCGCGACGCTGCGTCACATCGATCTTTGATCGAAGAGCCGCACTACAAGAAGTGACAGGCGCGCCCAGGGACACCTGTCACCGAAGCCGCCGTTCAGCCAGGAAGGCGCACAGCAAGATTTGTAGCCACACGTCGTTGGACGAACGCGGGGGCGATCGGCTTTCACGGCGGCAAGATCGAGGTCGAGCGCCCGCGAAGGACATGGGCTGTTCACCGCCGCTGGCGCTAAGAGCTGTCGAAGGCGATCCGATGCGCTCCGATTGAGGCTCGTCTACTTAGCCGCTGCCAGATCGCCTCAGTGGGAGCAACAGGTGTGCGCCCGACACCTCGCCGAAGCCGCGGCACGCGCGCGCCTGACCTTGACTGCTGATGAACCTCCGCGCTGTTCTTGAAGCGCCCGCAAAGCCATACCTACAGGGTGTTAGAGAGCCGATTTCGTGCATTGTCATCACCGGCTTCGAGCGACTGGTCGCGCTCGCCGGGGAAACGAGCCACCTTGTAAAGCATTTGAAGATAGTTCTAAGCGGTCAACCGTGACAGTTTTCGTCGAGTATTGGCACCGCTCATCATCTCGCGACTCTAATCAAAATCAGCGTGGACACATTCGGCGGCGGTTTGCGGCGGGAGCGTCGGGCAAGGCCAGCGGAATCGTTCCCGCGCGCCGCATCCAATTGCAGCTCAAAGGCGATTTCCCGCGTGGTTCGGCTGCCGATCGTCTGACGGCGTGCTGTACCGATGGTGGAGGTCCTGTGTTGGCTATGTCGAAATTGTGCGAGTCCATGCCAGTCTCCCGTCCAGGATCACATCAGTGGGTTAGTCCGTATTCGGAGAAGCTTTCGAGAAGCTGACGAGACTACGCCCGGGCACCGGATGCATTCGCGCCGGGAACTCTCTTCCTGGGTTCTCACGAACCGAGGTGAGTGCCGTTACCCGCGCTTTTTCGGATCGCATTGTGATCGCATGCGCGACATAGTTGGCCAGTTCTCGTCCATCATCCATGGGATGCCGGATGAGGAATGTTAGGCTTGCGTGGTCAGCACCGCCCGCGACTCGCATGCCTTGCCCCAAGGCCATAGCGGACCATCGTGTCATTGAACGCCCCCCTCCAGACAGCTTCTCCGGCCGTCCACCCCTACCTACTTGCCGACATGGTAACTTCAAAGTCGGAATTGAGGTCACACTTCTCACTCGGTGAGCCCGCCCACTGGCTCAAATCCTAAGTCCTGCTCTCGCCGCGCGAGCTCCTCGATCATGGCAGCTTTTTTAGCCGAGATGAAGGTCGCATAGCGGAGGGTCGCGTCCACGCTCCGGCTTCCTTGAAGGCAGCATTCTACTCACGCACTTCGCCGCGCTGCGCCATCCCTTCGAAGGCCTGCTCGACGGGCCGCGACCGCGGCGCGCGCACGATCGACAGCGGTGATGTGCTTCGTGGGGCCGAGGCCATGCCGGCCACCATCTACTCGAGTTTGATCTGCCTCTGACATCGCGGCAAGGTACGCCGAATCGAGTATTGAAGCTGGAAACGAAGGGCGCCTGATTTCCGCTCAGAAGAACAGCGTCATCAGCAGCACAAGCGCCAGGGATCACCGAATAGAAGCACTCAAGATCACCTGTCTTTTCGGGCCAGCCAAGGGTCGAGAACGGCCACAGCGCCGAGGCAAACCAAGTGTCGAGCACGTCCCCGTCTTGAGTGAGCGGCTCGTCATGGCCATAGTGCGCGCGAGCCTGAGCTTTGGCTTTCTCTTCGGTCTCCTGGACGAAGATGGCGCCATCCGGACCGAACCAAGCCGGGATGCGATGACCCCACCAGAGCTGGCGCGAGATGGTCCAAGCACTGCGTTTTAGAGCGTTTGTTGTCCATTTTTCGATAGTGGCGAATACATGAATAGCCGCTTTGTGAGGAAGCGGTATCTCAAGTTGGTCCGTGTGGTTAACACCGACATAAGCGCGAAGCCGATATACCTTTGCGCGCGAGCCGCTGATGGCGTGGTGCGAGGACAACCACGTGGATTATCTGTTCGGGCTCGACCCAACACGCGGCTGCTCGCCATGATCGCGGACGAACTGACGGCGGCTCGGGCTACGGCCGAGAAGACCGATCAACCCGCACGCCGCTTCAAGGACTTCCAGTGGAGCTTCAAAATGAACGCCTTCTGGGCGCCCGAAAACTTCGAGCCTTCATCGTTCTTCGCACCTCCCGGCCGGGGAAATCGCGAAAAACTCTAACCAAAAATGGTCGAGTTCGCCGGCGGCCTCAGATCATTTCGTCGGTGAGCTGTTTAAGGCTCTTGATAACGAGCGTGCCAGGACTTTGCGGTTTTCTGGAGTGTTCATCATCGTCGCGTGATCGCCTGGAATCGGTGTTGTATCAATGGCCGCTGCACTCAAAACCCTGTCCCAGCCTCGCATCGGCGACCTCCTCTCTGGAGCTATTGAGCTCTTGTCTAGTCGTGCGCGACGACTTACGGAAGAATCCGTCGCGTAAAACTGATGTATCTTAATTGGCAGCGACGGAGCCCGATATAGCTGCAGCGCCCTTTGAAACTGCTCAATTCTTTCGTACATCAAAGCGTCATTGTGATCCGGAGGTATAGCTCCTATTTGATGACCCTTCTCAAGTAGTTGAGCAATTGAACTGTGCCTTGCAAAGCGCTTCAATAGTTTGAAGTGCTCGTCCTCTAGGGATTCAAGAGTTTCCAGCACCACTTCGCATACCATCTGGGTGGGCGTCATGGCGGCTGGCTTTGCGGGTAACGTAACATCAATGAACGCCATAAATGAGACAGTTTCATTGAGGCTCAGTAAGTGCTCGGCTATGGCATAAGCCAATATTCCGCCTGATGAGTATCCAGCAAATCGATATGGACCCCGGGACTGTATCTCGCTGATCGCCGGAACTACTTGCGAGGCTATCGCTTCAAGAGTTGGTGAGCAAACTTCACTGAAAGAAGGCCACGGTAGACCATAGATTGGACAGTCTGCGTCCATTTCCTCCACCAAGTTGAGGATATAAGAACAATCTCCTAAGCCTGTGGGAACAAAGAACAGCGGCGGCTGCGATCCGGTTGCGCGAACACAAATCACTCCCGCACTACTGGGCTGTGGCTCCAAATGAACCTTCAATGCAAGTTCCTTCAGAACAGGAGCTTGGAAGAGATCGGCGGCGGTAAACTTGAACCCGGCATCGAGCGCTCGACTGAGAAGCCGCACCGCCAGCAGTGAGTGCCCGCCCAGTTCAAAGAAGTCGTCGTGGCGTCCGACCCGCTCAACACCGAGCAGCTCCGCCCAGATCTCGGCCAGCGCCGTCTCGATCTCGCCCCGCGGCGCCTCATAGGCGGAATGCGCATACGCCTCATCGTCCGGCGCAGCCAGCGCCTTNGCGGCAGCATCCGCTGCGCCTCGCTGATCCCGCTGCCGTCGCCGCGCACCTCGCGCAAGCCGAACGGCGTGGTCGGCTCGTCGATGTCGGCCAGCAGCTCCCGGAAGAACGCTTCATCCGCCTTGGCATCACCGCCGAGATGCGCCTGCGCCACCAGGTTGCGGAACGGCTGCGGCGCCATCAGCTCATGCGCCCGCCCCTCCAGCTCGGCCCGGACCTCGGCATGCATCACCTCCAGCGTCGTGTGATCCCCGATCAGATGATGCAGCAGCTGCAAGACCAGCCAGCGCGCGCTGCCGGGTTCGCGCGCAATCACAAACCGCAACAAGGGCGCTCGGCCAAGATCGATGCGGTGCTGGCGCGGATCAAACCGATCCTTAAGCTGCGCGGCGCCAGGACCAGCAGACCCGTCCAGCTCGACCTCGCTCACCTCCAGCGGTGCGTGGCGCCACACCACCTGGGCCGGGCGCGACAGCCCCTCCCAGACAAACGACGTCCTCAGGATATCGTGCCGGTCCAGCACCCGCTGCACCGCGGAAAGATAGCGCTCCAGCAGCCCACGCTCGGCAAACGCCATCTGAGTGACCAGCAGGTACGGATCGCCTTGGCCAGCCAACAGATGATGGAACAGGAGGCCGTCCTGCAGCGGCGACAAGCCATAAATGTCCTGGACGTTGCCGACCCCGCCGGGCACTGTGGCGAGGATCCGGTCGATCTCGCCCTGCGTCAGCTCGATCAGCGGCAGCATCTCTGGCGTGATCGCCGTACTTTGTTCGCTGATCCGATTGGCCGGGACTGCCACCTCCTGATGACTGCCCAGGCTCGCGGCCAGATCGGCCAGCACCGGCCTGGCGAACAGCGTCTGCACGTCGACCCCCAGCGACCGCCGCCGCAGCCGCTCGATCAGCTGCACCGCCACCAGCGAGTGCCCGCCGAGCGCAAAGAAGTGGTCGTGGCGTCCGACCCGCTCGACACCGAGCAGCTCGGCCCAGATCTCGGCCAGCGCCGTCTCGATCTCGCCCCGCGGCGCCTCATAGGCGGAATGCGCATACGCCTCATCGTCCGGCGCAGCCAGCGCCTTGCGGTCGAGCTTGCCGTTCACCGTCAAGGGTAGCGCCGCCAGCCGGACGAACGCTGCCGGCACCATGTAGTCCGGCAGGTGCGCACTTAGGTGCGCGCGCAAGGCGCCGGCAAGGTCAGCGCCATCCAGCCCGTTCGAAGCTGCTTCCGGCGCGCACACCACATAAGCGACAAGACGCTGCTCGCCGCCGGGGCCCTCGTGCGCCACCACCACCGCCTCGCGCACCAACGCGTGCTCGCAAAGCCGCGCCGCGATCTCCCCCGGCTCGATCCGGAAGCCGCGGATCTTCACCTGGTCGTCGTTGCGGCCCAAAAACTCCAGATTGCCGTCCGGCAGATAGCGCGCCAGATCCCCGGTCTTGTACAGCCGGTCGCCGTCCACAAAGGGACTGGCGATGAACCGCTCCGCGGTCAGCTCGGGCCGGTTCAGGTAGCCGCGCGCCACCCCCGCCCCGCCAATGTAAAGCTCTCCCACCGCGCCAAACGGGACGGGCGCGCCATGACCGTCAAGCAGATACACCCGCGTGTTCGCAATCGGGCGGCCAATCGGGACAATGGCCCCATCAAACTCATCGGGGCAACTCCAGGTCGCCGCACAAACTGTTGCTTCGGTAGGTCCATAAGCATTGACAATGGATGCTGGAGCCAGACTCCGGACGAGTTCTGCCTTGGGCAGCTCTCCAGCAAGAATGAGAACTTGCGATCCCAAGCCTTCCAGCTTCTGGCTTCCCTGAAGCAAGGCTGGAGGCAGCGTCGCATGCGTGATGGCTTCGCTCCGCAGATAATCCGATAGCTTGTTACTCGCTTGACGGTGCTCATCCGCAGGCAAATGCAATGCGGCTCCCGAGCCAAACGCCATAACAAGCTCCGAGGCGCTTGCATCAAAACTGAAGGAGGCGAACTGCACCACGCGGCTGTTGCAACAAACGCCAAAAAGCCCGATCTGAGCCAAGCTGAGATTGACCAAGCCGCGATGCTCGACCATGACCCCCTTGGGCGTCCCGGTTGAGCCGGAAGTGTAGATCACATAGGCGAGATGGCGCGAGGTCAGCCCAAGCGCGCGTGGGTCCGGATCCGACGCCGGCAGGTCTGCCCACGCCGGCATGGCCGTCTCCAGATCCACCACGCTCACATCGGCCAGCGCATCAGCGCCCAGCGCGGATCGTCCGGCCGCATCGGCCAGCAGCACTCGCGGCGCCGCATCGTCGAGAACCTGCCGCAGCCGCGCCGGCGGATAGGCCGGGTCCAGCGGCAGGTACGCCCCGCCCGCCTTGAGGATCGCCAGCAGCCCGACCACCATCGCCACGCTGCGCGCAACNCAGATCGCCACCGGCTGGTCCGGCCTGACCCCGAGCCCGATCAGATGATGCGCCAGCTGGTTGGCCCGCGCATTGAGCTCGCGATAGCTGAGCCGCTCCTCCTTATGGACCACCGCCACCGCGCCCGGCGCACGGCGAACCTGTGCCTCGAACAGCTCGTGGATGCACACGTCCGACGGATAGGCCGATGCCGTCCGGTTCAGCTCCTCCAACAGATACGCCCGCTCGGCGGACGACAGAAGCTCAATCCGCCCCACCTCTTGCTGCGCATCGGCAACCATCGCCCGCAGCAGCGTCAGCAGATAACCCCGCTGCCGCTCGATCGTTGTCCGATCAAACAGCGCCGTCGCATAATCAAACGTTCCGGCGATGACCTCGCCATGCTCGCCAAGGTTCAGCTCCAGATCAAACTTGACCTGATCGAACCCCTCCCCCGCAGCCTCTACGCTCAGCCCGGGCAAATCGAAGCACGGAGCGGTGTTGTTCTGCCAGGCCAGCATCACCTGGAACAGCGGCGTGTGATCAAGACACCGCGGCGGTTGCACGATCTCCACCACCTGCTCAAACGGCAGGTCCTGATGCTCCTGCGCAGCCAGCACCGTGCGCCGCGTTCGCTCCAACAGCTCCGACACGCTCGGCTCGCCCGACAGGTCCAGCCGGAGCGCCAGCGTGTTGACGAAGAAGCCGATCAGCTCTTCGATCTCGCGGCGCCCGCGATTGGCGCTCGGCACGCCAATCACAAGATCGTCCTGTCCCGACAGACGCGACAGCACCGCGGCCCACGCCGCCAGCACCGTCATGAACAGCGTCGTGCCATGCCGCCGGCTCAGCCGCTTCAGCTCCCGCGTCAGCTCCGCATCAATGACGATCGGGACCGTCGCCCCCGCAAACGACTGCTGCGCCGGCCGCGGCCGGTCCGTCGGCAGCGCCAGACGGGCCGGCGCGCCGGACAGATTGCTGCGCCAATACTGCGCCTGGGTCTGCAGCCGCGCGCCCGACAGCCACTGCCGTTGCCAGGCGGCATAGTCCGGATACTGGATTGCAAGCGGCGGCAGCGGATCGCCTTCTCCGGCCACGAACGCCCGGTACAGCTGACTGAGTTCACGCGCCAACACGCCCAGCGACCAACCATCCGAGACAATGTGATGCTGCGTCAGCAGCAAGACGTGCTCCTCATCCGCGATCCGTATCAGCCGGCCGCGGATCAGCGGGCCACGCGCCAGATCGAACGGCGTGCGCGCCTCTTCCCTGCACAGACCCAATAGCGCCTCGTCCGCATCCGGCCTGTCCCGCAGATCGTGCTCCACAACCGGCAGCCCCGCATCCTGCGGCAACAGCTCCACCCAGGGCTTGCCCTCCGGCGCGACAAACACGCTGCGCAGCGCCTCGTGGCGCGCCAACACACGGTCCAGGCTACGCTGCCAGGCCCTGCGGTCGAGCCCACCCTTGAGCCGCCACCCGAGTGGAATGTGATAGTTCGTGCTGCTCTGATCCAGCTGCGCCAAAAACCACAGCCGCTGCTGCGCAAACGACAGCACAAGCGGCGCTTCACGCGACACCGGCGCAATGGCTGGCAGGTCTTGCGCGCCGGAGCGGCTCAACTCATCCATGATACTCGCGGCCAGATCGGCCAGCACCGGTTTGGCAAACAGCGTGGTCAGCGGCAGTGTGAAGCCAATGGCCTGCGAGACCCGGCTGAGCAGCTGCACCGCCAATAGCGAGTGCCCGCCGAGCGCAAAGAAGTGGTCGTGGCGTCCGACCCGCTCCACACCCAGAAGCTCCGCCCAGATCTCGGCCAGCGCCGTCTCGATCTCGCCTTGCGGCGGCTCATAGGCGCGATGCGCATACGCCTCATCGTCCGGCGCCGGCAGCGCCTTGCGGTCGAGCTTGCCGTTCACCGTCAGCGGCAGCGCCGCCAGCCGCACGAACGCCGATGGCACCATGTAGTCCGGCAGGTGCGCACTTAGGTGGGCGCGCAAGGCGCCGGCAAGCTCGCTTCCATCCAGCCCGTTCGAAGCTGCTTCCGGCGCGCACACCACATAGGCGACAAGACGCTGCTCGCCGCCGGGGCCCTCGTGCGCCACCACCACCGCCTCGCGCACCAACGCGTGCTCGCAAAGCCGCGCCGCGATCTCCCC
>NZ_KI421494.1:42349-43563 GCF_000473065.1 Bradyrhizobium sp. WSM1743 | reverse complement strand
TACAGCCGGTCGCCGTCCACAAAGGGACTGGCGATGAACCGCTCCGCGGTCAGCTCGGGCCGGTTCAGGTAGCCGCGCGCCACCCCCGCCCCGCCGACGTAGAGCTCTCCCACCGCGCCAAACGGAAGCGGTGCACCATGACCGTCAAGCAGATAGATCCGCGTGTTCGCGATCGGACGGCCGATCGGGACAATAGCGGCATCAAACTCATCCGGACAACTCCACGCTGTCACATCGATCGCAGCTTCCGTCGGACCGTAGAGATTGTGCAGGCCTGTCCAAGGCAAGAGGCGCCGAACCCTATGCACACTGGCGGCAGGGAGCGCCTCGCCGCTGCATAAAACTCGTCGCAGCGATGTGCAGCGCTCAACACTCTTCGCATCCATAAAGCTGACCAGCATGGATGGCACGAAGTGAACCGTCGTGATGCGCTGGCTGATGATCAAGTCGACCAATGCAGTGGGATCTCTGTGCGTGCCCGGAGGCGCCAGCACCAGGGTCGCCCCTTCAAGCAAGGTCCAGAAGAACTCCCAGGCCGAGACATCGAAGCCAAATGGCGTCTTCTGCAACACGACATCAGTTGCCTTGAGACCATAGGCGTTCTGCATCCAAATCAAGCGATTGACGATAGCCCGATGCTCATTCTGTGCCCCCTTGGACGCACCTGTGGATCCGGAGGTGTAGATCACATAGGCGAGATGGCGCGAGGTCAGCCCGAGCGCACGCGGGTCCGGATCCGACGCCGGCAGGTCTGCCCATTCCGGCATGGCCGTCTCCAGATCCACCACGCTCACATCGGCTAGCGCATCGTCGCCCAGCGCCGATCGCCCCGCCGCATCCGCCAGCAGCAATCGCGGCGCCGCATCGTCGAGAACCTGCCGCAGCCGCGCCGGCGGATAGGCCGGGTCCAGCGGCAGGTACGCCCCGCCCGCCTTGAGGATCGCCAAAAGCCCGACCACCATCGCCACGCTGCGCGCAACGCAGATCGCCACCGGCTGGTCCGGCTTCACCCCGAGCCCGATCAGATGATGCGCCAGCTGGTTGGCGTGCGCGTTGAGCTCGCCATAGCTGACGCGCTGGTCCTGATAGACCACCGCCACCGCATCCGGCGCTTTTTGCACCTGTGCCTCGAACAGCTCATGGATGCACACGTCCGACGGATAGGCCGATGCCGTCCGGTTCAGCTCCTCCAGCAGATACGCGCGCTCGGCGGG